>NZ_JBNAIM010000001.1:0-72500 GCF_052048135.1 Candidatus Pelagibacter sp. HIMB1483
AATTAATTTTTTATTGTCAGCTAAAGTATAATTGTAGTTTCCAATCTTATAAAATCTTTTTTTATAAAAAATTTTTTTATTCATTAGTTTTTCAAATAATTTTATAATTGTATCCAAATAGATCAATTTTTTATTTCCAACATTCATTGCATGTAGACCTCTTATTTTTATCTTAGTCATTTTTAAGATAATATTTAAAAAATCTTGAATATGAACAAAATCTCTTGCAGGGTAAATCAATTTATTTTTTTTCTTAACTAAATTTATTTTTAGTGAAATTTTTTTTCTGGAAGCTTCAGTTATGATAGGCATAATTCGTCTAAATTTATTTTTAAATTCATAAAAATTATTTTTATCTTTATTAGTATAGCCTGCTATATTGAATAATCTTAAAATATAACAACTTGTAAATTTTTTTCTTAAATACTTTTCAATAACAAATTTTGTTTTTCCATAATAATTTTCAGGTTTTAATTTTTGAGTTTCTTTCGCTGGCTTAACTATCTTTTTATTAAAATTATAAACATTAGAACTCGATAAAAATATAAATTTTTTAATTTTTGCTATATAACAATTTTTTATAAATTTTTTTGTTTTATAAATATTATTTTTTAAATAAATTTTTCTATTATTTTCAGATTCCGGTGGAAAAGAAAAGGCTGCAGCATGAATAACAGTATGGATTTTTTTTGATTTTAGTATGATAGGAATTTTATTTGACTCAATATCAACTTTTAAGAATTTTTTTTTATTTATAATATTTTTGTGTCGAGATCTAGATAAGTTGTCGATACCAAAATATGGAATTTTTTTTGTTTCCAACATCTCGCAAATATGAAAACCTATATATCCAGTACATCCAGTAACAAGTATCATTTTGTTTTTAAAATTTTTTTTAATATAGTGATTATTATGTTTTTTTTAAAATTTAAATATTTACTTTATTATTATAAATCTAAAGTATTAAAAAAAAAATGCAAAAAAGACTATAAAGATGAAAAAATTCAATTTGAACAAAAAATAAATAAAAAAAACTTTTCTAACAAATGGTTTTTGAATAATTTTTCTATTTTTAATTATTTTTTACCAAAAGATAAAAATGCTAAATTTGATTATTTAGAAATTGGTTGCTTTGAAGGTTTATCATCATTTTATGTTTTGTCTAAATATAATGCTGTAAATGCATTTCTTATAGATGTATGGGATATGCCTAACTCGAATAGCAAAACTCTATCAAACGATTTTGATAAAGTAGAGAAAGCATTTGATGATAATTTATCTGAATATACTTTTACTAAAATAAAAGATGACTCAGTGGTATCAATGAGAAAATTATTAAAACAGGATAAGTCATTTGATTTTATTTATATTGATGGATCACATAATGGAGAAGATATCCTTTCTGATGCTATTGAAGCATTTAAGATACTTAAAAAAGATGGTTTGATTTTTTTTGATGATTTTCTACAATATGATAAAAACAGAGATTTACAGTCTTATGAAGGAATTGAAAAATTTTTAACACTGTATTCAAATTTTCTAAAAATTGAATATTTTCAAAATAATTTAGTGGTAAGAAAAAGGTAAAGCTTAATTGGAGAGATGGCCGAGTGGTTTAAGGCGCACGCTTGGAAAGTGTGTAAAGAGGTAACTCTTTCATGGGTTCGAATCCCATTCTCTCCGCCATAAATAACTGTTGTTTTATGCGGTGTATTTAACAATATTTAGTTCTTTGTTTAATTATAAAAAGAGCAATTTTATTTAAAAATGATATAATTAACTTTTCCAAAAAATAAAAATGACAAGCAATAATAAATATCAAGCAGACTCAATTAAAGTTCTAAAAGGTCTAGAAGCTGTAAGAAAAAGACCTGGAATGTATATCGGTGATACAGATGATGGAACTGGTTTACATCATATGGTTTATGAAGTTGTAGACAACTCTATAGATGAGGCATTAGCAGGATATTGTAAAAATATTGATGTTAAAATGAACAGCGATGGAACAGTAACTGTCAAAGATGATGGTAGAGGTATTCCAACAGACATCCATAAAGGTGAAAAAAAATCTGCAGCTGAAGTTATCATGACTCAACTACATGCTGGTGGTAAGTTTGATCATGACTCATATAAAGTTTCAGGTGGTTTGCATGGTGTTGGAGTGTCAGTTGTTAATGCGTTGTCAGAAAAGTTAAAATTAGAAATTTTTAGAGATGGTCAAAAATATTTTATTGAGTTTTTGAATGGTGATGCAAAAACTCCATTAAAAAAAATTGGTAAATCTAAAGAAAGAGGAACACAAATTACTTTTCTTCCCTCAAAAGAAATTTTTTCCTCAATAAAATTTAACCCAAGTATTCTTATAAAAAGGATGAGAGAACTAGCCTTTTTGAATAAAGGCATAAAGGTTTCATTTACTGACTTAACAGGAAAAAAAGAAAAAACGAATATTTTTAAATTTGATGGTGGTGTCTTAGAATTTGTAGAATTTTTAGACGAAAAAAGAGAAAAATTGCTCAACAAAAATGGAGGTAACTTATTTAAAAGACCAATTTATATTGAGGGAAAAAAAGATCAAATTGAACTAGAATGTTCCTTAATATGGAATGCTGGCTATTCAGAGGATATTTTCCCATACACTAATAATATTCATCAAAAAGATGGTGGAACGCATCTATTAGGTTTTAGAAGTGCTTTAACAAGAGTCATTAATAAATATGCAAATGAAAATAATCTTTTAAAAAAAAATAAACTTACAATTTCTGGAGATGATATAAAAGAAGGCCTTACTTGTGTATTATCAACTAAAATTCCAGATCCTAAATTCTCTTCTCAAACAAAAGATAAATTAGTTTCATCAGAAGTTAGAATGATAGTTGAGAATATAATAAATGAAAAGTTATCTATTTGGTTTGATCAAAATCCCTCTATAGCAAAAATAGTTTTAGCAAAAATAATTCAAGCAGCGTTGGCTAGGGATGTAGCAAGGAAAGCAAGAGAAAATGTAAGAAGAAAGGGCGCATTAGAATTAAGTGGCTTACCAGGAAAGCTTGCCGATTGTCAAATTGGAAAACAAGAAGGAACTGAATTATTTATAGTTGAGGGAGACTCAGCAGGTGGATCTGCAAAACAAGGTAGAAATAGATTAAATCAAGCCGTTTTACCTTTAAGAGGTAAAATACTAAATACATATGTAGATGGTGTTAATACAAATAAAAATGGAAATGGTTCTGATCAAAGAACAAAAGCCCTATCTAAAATGATATCTTCAAATGAGATATTAACTCTTATCAATGCGCTCGGACTTGATCCTAAGGCACAAGAAATAGATCTTAAGGATTTAAGATATGGAAAGATAATAATAATGACAGATGCTGATGTTGATGGATCACACATTAGAGCTTTATTGTTAACATTTTTTAATAACAAACCATTTAATAAGCTCATAGAGAACGGCCATGTTTATTTGGCTCAGCCACCATTATTTAAAATTAATAAAGGATCAAAGGGAATTTACATAAAAGACGAGAAAGAGTTAGAGCATCACATTGTAGCGAGTAATAAAGACTTAAGAAAAATTAAAAAGGGATCTAAGGATTATATTAAATTACTAGAAGCCGAAAAATCAAAAATGAACATACAAAGATTTAAAGGCTTAGGTGAAATGAACCCAGAAGAGTTATGGAGCACAACATTAAATCCAGAGACAAGAAATCTATTGCAAGTACAATATTCAAAAGATTTCAAAAAAGATCAAATTTTAATTCATACTTTAATGGGAAGTGATGTGAGCTTAAGAAAAGATTTTATCGTTTCAAATGCAATTAATGTTCAAAACTTAGATGTTTAAAAATGAAGTTTTTTGAAACTTCAAAACAATATTCATTAAAGAAATCAATATACATTAATCTAAGATGGATAGGCATTTTTGGTCAATTAATCTCTTTATATTTAGTATATTTTTATTTTAATTTTGATTTTGATTTTATTTTTTCTAATATTTTTATATCACTTGGGATAGTTAGTAATTTTTATCTAATTTTTGTTTATAAAAAAACTCAATTAACAGATAGATCTGCCTTTATTCATTTACTAATTGATATTATACAATTAAGTGGATTAATTTATTTAACAGGAGGAATTAAAAATCCATTTATAATTTTCTTAATTATTCCTAGTGTGTTTGCTTCATCAAATTTAGGTTTTAGAACAAATTCAGTGCTTGTTTTGACTACTACTTTATCAATCTTATTTTTGACCTTTTTTTCAAAAGACTTACCTGGGTCAATAGGTGAACATTTTCATGTAAATGCATATTATTTTTATTCAATTCCATTAGCTTTAATAATAGCATTATTTTTTCTAAATTATTTTGCGATAATATTCAATGTAGAATCCAAATTAAGAAAAGATGCACTTAATAAAATGGAAGAAATAATGGCTAAAGAACATGAAATGTTATCTCTTGGTGGACAAGCTGCAGCAGCAGCTCATTCTTTAGGCACTCCATTGTCAACAATAAAAATTATAACACAAGAACTTTCCAAACAGCTTAAAAATCAAAAAGATGTAAGTCAGGACATTGAACTGTTATCAAGTCAAGTTGAAAGATGTAATCAAATATTAAAAAGATTGACATTAAACCCTATTGAAGAGGATGAATTTATTGATGAAGACCTGTATATGAAAGACTTACTTAAAGAAATTATCTTATCTTTTAAAGAAACAAGTAAAAAGGATTTTATTTTAAACTTTAATAATGACTTGAATCCAAAAAAAATTTCAAAATCTATTGAAATTGTTTATGGATTAAGAAATTTTATTGGAAATGCAAATAAGTTCTGTAAAAATAAAGTTTATATTATTTTAAAAAGCAATAATGTTTCAACTGAAGTTACAATTGAGGATGATGGTGATGGATATCCTAATGACATATTATCCAAGATAGGTGAACCATATTTGAGATCTGTAAAATCTTTCGATAAAGATAAAATAGGATTAGGTCTTGGATTATTTATTGGTAAAACTTTGTTAGAAAAAAACTTTGCAGTTGTAAATTGTTGGAATTCTCAAACTAGAAGTGGTGCAGAAGTTACTATCAAATGGAAAAATAAAGATTTATTTAATCTTTAATGGAAACTTTTTTTATTTTCAAATAATTTACTAAGTTGTGAAACCATCACATCACCTAATTCATTTACATCGGTAATTTTAATAGCTCTACTGTAATATCTTGACACATCATGACCAATACCAATAGCTAATATTTCTGTTTCAGTTTTTTCTTCAATAAATTTGACCATTTTTTTAAGATGTTTTTCAAGAAAATCGCCAGAATTTACTGATAGTGTTGAATCATCTACTGGAGCACCATCTGAAATAACCATAAGTATTTTTCTTTCTTCTTTTCTTTTTTTGAGTCTATTAAATGCCCATGATATTGCTTCTCCATCAATATTTTCTTTTAGAAGTCCTTCTTTAAGCATTAAACCAAGATTATTTTTGCATTGTCTCCAATGTGTATCAGCTCCTTTATAAATTATATGTCTTAAATCATTTAATCTTCCAGGTGTTTTTGGTTTACCATTTTTATTCCAAAATTCTCTGCTTTTGCCACCTTTCCAATTTTTGGTTGTAAAACCAAGTATTTCAACTTTTACTGAACATCTTTCTAGTGTTCTTGATAAAATATCAGCACAAATTGCTGCAATTGTTATAGGTCTACCTCTCATAGATCCAGAATTATCAATTAAAAGTGTTACGACAGTATCCTTGAAATCTAAATCTTTTTCTTTTTTAAATGATAAAGAATTGTAAGGATCCATTATTATTCTTGGTAATTTTGAACTATCTAATAATCCTTCCTCTAAATCAAACTCCCAAGCTCTATTTTGCTTTGCTAATAATTGCCTTTGAAGTTTGTTAGCAAGTTTTGTAATGAGATCTTGAAACCCTATTAACTGTTGATCTAAAGTTTTTCTTAATTTTATGGCATCTTCTGAATTTTCTATATTTTCAGCTTTTGTTATTTCATCAAATTGATTTGTGAAAATTTTGTATTCTAAATTAACTTCATTAATATTTTTTTTTTGAATAACATGTTCTTTGCTTTGTTGATCTGAGTCAGTATCTACAAGTTGCTCATCAAGTTTATACTCATCAATATCATAATCAGAATCTAAATTTGCTTCTGTTTCTTCTTCCTTATTTTGTTCCTTTTTGTCCTCATTGTCATTCTCTTGATCATCATTCGAGGGATTATTTTGACCATCGTCATGATTTTCCTCTTTTGATTCCTCATTTTCCTCATTTTGAAAAATATCCATTTCTTGTAATATTTCAGAAAACTTTGAAGAATATTTATCTTGAGATTCAAGATTTTCTTTTAAAAAATCAATATGATTTTCAAGAGCTTTATCAAAATCCTTTTCCCAAAAATTCAACATATTGCTTGTTAATAAATTTAGTTTAATTCCATGAAATTTTTTTAACATATACAGCTCAAAGGCTTCAATCACAGTTACATCTTCTTTTGTTTTTAATTGATCTTTTCTTTTTAACCCAATCATTTGATTGTAATTATCACAAAGGTTTTTTTTTATACCTTTTAGCATTTGGAAGCCTAAAGATTCATATCTTATTTTTTCAGCAATAGAATAAAGAGTTTTACAAGATGAATTAGAAGGTAAATTTTTTTTATAGATCTTATCATTAGAAAATTTTTTTTTTAATGCCGAAGAATCAAACTCAGCTCTTGCCTTTATAAAATCATTTTTTGAATTTAAATTTTCTAAATTAAAGAAATCAAATTTTTTTGAGCTTTTGTTATCAATTTTTTCCTCATTGATAACTAAATCATCAGAAATTACTCTAGCAGTAGATGTTAGTGCTTGTTTAAGTTTTTCTTTGAGATTTTCTATTTTGTTATTATTTTTCATCTAAATCTGAATATTTGCAAGTGATTCTGGGAGTTCTTCCCCAAAACATCTTTGATAATATTCAGCAATAGTATTTTTTTCTAACTCATCACATTTGTTTAAAAATGTAACTCTAAATGCATAACCTACATCTTTAAAGATTTCCGAGTTTTCTGCCCAATGCAAAACCGTCCTTGGACTCATTACAGTTGAAATATCGCCTGCAATAAAACCTTTACGTGTTAAAGAGGCTACTTTAATCATATTTGAAACCTTTTCTTTCCCTTTTGGATTATTAAGAGATTTATTTTTCGCCAAAACAATGTCCATTTCTTTATCTAGATTTAGATAATTTAAAGTTGTTACAATATTCCACCTATCCATTTGACCTTGGTTTATTTGTTGTGTTCCATGGTAAAGACCTGTTGTATCACCCAAACCAACAGTATTTGATGTAGCAAATAATCTAAAAAATTTATTCTGTTTAATTACTTTGTTTTTATCTAATAATGTGAAATTTCCCTCAGCTTCCAGAACTCTTTGTATAACAAACATTACATCTGGTCTGCCTGCATCATATTCATCAAAAACTAAAGCAACTGGATTTTGAATAGACCATGGTAAAATTCCTTCATTAAATTGTGTTATTTGCTTTCCTTCTTTTAAAACAATAGCATCTTTACCAATAAGGTCGATTCTACTAACATGACTATCTAAATTTACTCTAATACAAGGCCAATTTAATCTTGCAGAAATTTGTTCTATGTGAGTTGATTTACCCGTACCATGATAGCCTTGCACCAAAACTCTTTTGTTATATGCAAACCCTGAAATAATAGCCAGTGTGGTGTCTCTATCAAATTTATAATTTTTATCAATTTCTGGCACATACTCACTTTTTTCTGAGAAAGCATTTACTTCCATATCTGAATCAATCCCAAAAGACTGTTTTAAAGAAACTTTTATATCTGGTTGAATATTTAAATTAGGTGTCAATTTTTTTCCTATATGTGTTTTTTAGCTGTGTGTAAGCTAAAGTTATTAATTTTAATTTTTCTTCATATTTTTTATTTCCAGAATTCATATCAGGGTGAAATTTTTTGACAAGTATTTTGAATTTTTCTTGAACTTTTTTCCATCTAAGACCCACAGAAATACCTAAAATACTAAAGGCTTTAATATCCTTATGATCAAATTTAAATTGACGCATATGATTAAAATCGCTCTTAAATTTATCATTGTCTAGTTCATCTTTTAAAGTGTTACTCCATAAAACTTTAAAAAAATTATCTGAGGAATTAAAGCTTTGAGTTGGCTTATGCCAAATCATGTCTGATTTTAAAAAATCAATTACTTGTTTATCATCCATTCCTGAAAAATAATTCCAATTTTTATTAAATTCTTTTACATGTTCCAAACATAACATTCTGAATTTTTTACTGTTATCTTTTTCAACTGGAGCTTTATATTCTCCAATTTCCTTACAATTATTCCAGTCACAAATATTTTTCATGATATATAGTAAATAATATTTATGAATATAAATGAGTTAATTGCAATCGTAAAAAAAAAATTACAAAGCCAAATTTTAATTGAAGATATAAAAATTGAAGATAAGTCATTTCTTCATAAAAATCATACTAGCAATCAACCTGATAAATATCATTTGAAAATCTCGATTAAGTCAAATCAATTGAAAAATATGAAAAGAATTGACAGTAATAAGAAAGTTTTTAAGATTTTAGATAAAGAAATAAAAAAATTTATACACTCTATACAAATTTTAATTCATTAGTTCATTTTTCAAGAAAAAACTTAAAATATTTTTTTTATATTTTTTATCTATTATTGGTTTCCCAATTTTCTTTAACAAAATTAAGTTTATTTTCTTAGAATTATTTTTTTTATCTATAAGCATAAAACTTAATATCTTGTTCAGATCTTTTAATGAAAAATATTTTTTTAAGTTGGAGGGTAGTCCAGATTTTTTAATATGATTTTCTAAAAAATTAAAGTCTTTTAAATTTAAAATGTTATTATTATAACTAAATCTAAGCGCTGTTTTAATTCCTAAAATAACTGCTTCGCCATGATTTAGTTTTTTTGAATAACCTAAAGAAGCTTCAAAAGCATGAGCGAAAGTATGACCAAAATTCAAAATTTTTCTTAGACCGGTTTCTTTTTCATCTTTCTCGACTACGATTTTTTTTATTTTACAACTTTCAAATATAGATTTTTCAATAAATGGAGATTTAAGCTCAATAATTCTTGAGAAATTTTTATTTAAATATTTACAAAATTTAACATTTGCAATTATAGCATGTTTTAATATTTCTCCATATCCAGAAATAATTTCTCTCTTATTAAGAGTTTTTAAAAAATTTATATCACTAATTACTAATTTAGGTTGATAAAAACTTCCAATAAGATTTTTGCCATGACTAGTATTAATTCCTGTTTTTCCACCAATAGATGAGTCAATTTGTGAAAGAAGTGTTGTAGGAATATTAATAAACTGAAGTCCTCTTTTGAAAGTGCTCGCTGCATATCCACTTACATCACCAGTTATACCACCTCCAACGGCGAATAAACAATCTTCTCTAGAAAAATTATTATTCAACAAAATTTTGAATATTTTGTTTATAGTATTTTGATTTTTATTTTTTTCACTTGCATTAAAAGTATATAGATAAATTTTTTTATTTTTTAAAGATTTTTTGATCTGAAAAATTAAATTTTTGGGAACATTTTTATCTACTACGAGTAAACATTTTTTAAATTTTATAGAATTGTTTTTGATTATTTTTGATATTTTTGAAACTAGCTTGTGACCAATATATATTGGATATTTTTGCTCTTTAGTTTTAATTATTAATTTTATAGTTTTCATAAATATTAAGAATTTTATTAATTATTTCCTCTTTTTTTTGTTTTCCACAATTAATTTTAAATAATGCTTTTGAGTAATATTTAGAGCGAATTTTATTCATTTTTTTTAAATCATTAACCGAAGTATTAAGAGTTAGTGGTCTTTTAACACTATTTTTGATTCGATTTAATAAAATATTGCTGTCCACTTTTAACCAGAAAGATAGGTGATTCTCTAAAACTTCTTTTCTTATATTTTTATTTATAAAAGCACCACCTCCTAGCGATATAACACCCTTTCGTTTTTTAAGAATATTTAAAGTTATTTTTTCTTCTTCTTTTCTAAAAAAAACTTCACCTTTATTTTTGAATATTTCTGAAATTTTCATATCTAGTTTTTTTTCAATATGATCATCAATATCATAAAAATCTAATTTAAGTTTTTTAGAAACTAAAAAACCAATAGAGGATTTTCCTGATCCCATCATTCCTAAAAAAACTATATTTTTACCTGATTCCATAAATTTTCTTTATTGAAAAAACACAATTATGTCTTATTTTGAAATTAACTAAATTTATATGCAATTTATTAAAAAAACAAGTTCAAGCAGAAGTATTGTCGGAATAATAACGAAACTAGCTTTTATTTCAGTTATTATTTTTTTAATTATCTTCTTATTAAATAAGATTGATTTCCCTGCACCAAAAAAAGAGATAGAAAAAATAATTTCGAATGAAAATTTTAGAATTGTTAAATAAAAAATATTTTTTAATTATTTTTTTTTTATTAATTGGATTATCTGTTCATGCAGAAGAACAACCTGCTGATATTTGGAATATTGAAAAAAAAAAAATTGAAGAAAAAATCTTAGAAAAAAAAATAGAGACATCCGAAAATAATAATAAAATTAAAAAAAACTTTGATTCAAGTGTTTATAATTTGCAGGCACAAGAACAAATTTCTACTATTAGTTTTGAAAATAATTTAGAAGCTCAAGAAATAAAAATTATTGGACTGTACGATCCTGAAGATTATGATCTTGATATAAATATGTGGACCAATTCAGATGGAGATCAATTAAAAACTTTAATTAAAAAATTAAACAAAATGAATCTTTCTAAAGATGCAATCGAAATTGTTAATATATCACTTTTGACAAATGCTTATTTGCCACAAAAAAATATTTCAGAAAAAGAATTTTTAAAATTCAAATCAGATTGGTTGATTAAAAATTCTAACCTAAGCTTAATTGAAGAATATTTAATACAGAATCAAGCTATTAACTTACATCCAGAATTAACTAGATATATTGTTGATGAGTATCTTTCAAACACTAACATTGATAAAGCTTGTGAAATTTTTATTAAAAACACAGAGATGCTTGATGACGAATATCTGTCAAAATTTAATATTTATTGTTTGATTAAAAATAATAAAAGAGAAGAAGCTCAACTAATTTTAGATTTAAAAAAAGAGTTAGGTTTTAAGGATGAATATTTTGAAAAAAAAATAGATTATTTGTTGGAATATTCTACAAAAATAGATGACACTGTTTCAGAAAAATCTATATTAGATTTTTACTTAGCCCATCAGACAAACCCTAATTTTAATTTTGAGCCAAATGACAAAACAAAAAAAATAATTTGGAAATATCTTTCATCGG
The DNA here is from genome assembly GCF_052048135.1 of Candidatus Pelagibacter sp. HIMB1483. Lineage (NCBI taxonomy): Bacteria > Pseudomonadati > Pseudomonadota > Alphaproteobacteria > Candidatus Pelagibacterales > Candidatus Pelagibacteraceae > Candidatus Pelagibacter > Candidatus Pelagibacter sp. HIMB1483. The sequence goes on from NZ_JBNAIM010000001.1 coordinate 11,450, forward strand.
CAAATTTATTAAATTCCTTTCAAGAAATCGATATTTCTGAAATAGAAAAAATATCAACTATCGAAAAAGCCGTACATAATAAAAACTATCCAGAGAAAGATTTATTTAATTTATACAAAAGATTTCAATTTAATTTTAATCAACTTTTAAATGCAAAAGAAGTATACAAAACATTGCCTAATATTGAAGGAAGAGCGTTAATTTATCAAAAAATTTTACTAGAATCTGAAATGGTTGAGAAACTAAAATTATTAAAAATATTAAAAACTTCCTTTGAAAATGAGGAATTAGATGAGGCTTTTGATGTTGAACTGAAAACTTTTTTAGAAAAAATCAATCCAACAGATATACCTGATAACTTAACTAGTTTTTATTATACGAATATTAAAATTCAAAAAGAAGAGGAAAAAAAAATAAAATTTAATAATGATATAATTCACCAATCTAAATTAATAAATTATTTTAACGGAGATTATGCAAAATCTAAAATATCCAAAGATACAAATAATTTATTAAAAAAGATTAAAAAAGATAAGAAATATTTTTTATCAAAAAAAGATATAATTTTTTTAGAGTCATTAAAGTATGATGGTGTTGAAATTTCGGAAAAATATAATGAATTGTATAAAACTAATGATGATGAAATTCCAACTGACATACAAATAATGATAAATAATAGTGAAACCGGTTTAGTTCTTTTAAGAATTGCTGAAGTTATTGGACAAGATAAAATTGAAAGAATTGACGATGATACTATTTATTTTATTATTACCGCCCTCAATAAATTAAATATTGATTGGATAAGAAATAAAATATTACTAAAAGTTCTACCTTTAAAAGTATAAAAAATATATTAAGATAACTATCTTATGGCAATTAAAACTATACTAACAGAACCTAATAAATTACTAAGACAGATTTCTCAACCAGTTGATAAAGTTGGTAAAGAAGAGCAGCAATTAATGGATGATATGTTGGAAACTATGTATGCTGCAAATGGTATAGGACTAGCTGCAATCCAAATCGGTATTCCAAAAAGAATTATTGTTATGGATATAAGTAAAGAGGAAAATAAAAGAGAACCAAGATATTTTGTAAATCCAATAATAATTAATAAAGATGAATTAAAATCAACTTACGAAGAGGGCTGTCTATCAGTGCCAAATCAATTTGCTGAAATCGATAGACCAAAAAATTGTGATGTTGAGTATCTCAATTATTATGGTGAAAAAAAATTATTAAAAGCAGAAGGTCTTTTGGCTACGTGCATTCAACATGAGATGGATCATTTAGAAGGTATACTTTTTATAGATTATTTATCAAAATTAAAAAAATCAATGATAATTAAAAAACTATCTAAAAATAAATCCAACAGGATAGTTGTTTGATTAATGTCAAAAAAAATAATTTTTATGGGTACACCTTTGTTTGCTGTACCTATTTTAAAATCATTATATCAAAATGGATACCCAATTTCTGTAGTGTATACTCAACCTCCACAAAAATCTAATAGGGGTCAAAAAATTAATAAATCTCCAGTACAAGGTATTTCTGAAACTCTTAATATAGATTATAGATGTCCAAGAACTTTGAAAGATAACGAGGAGGAATATAAATTTTTAAAAGAGTTGAATGCTGATCTTGCAATTGTTGTTGCGTACGGACAAATTATTCCAAAAAATTATCTAACTTTAACAAAAAAAGGTTTCATTAATATTCACGGATCAATACTTCCAAAATGGAGAGGAGCAGCACCAATCCAAAGGTCTATAATGAATTTAGATCCGAATGTAGGTATAAGCATCATGAGGATAGTTGAAGAGTTGGATAGTGGACCTGTAAGTAATATTTATAAAATAAAATTAGATCGTAATAATAATGCTCAAGAGATATCAGAAAAATTATCTTTGTTGGCTGCAGAAAAAATTTTAGATGATATTGATGATATTTTAGAGGATAAAATAAAATTTATTGAACAAGATCATTCCCAAGCCACCTATGCAAAAAAAATCAACAAAATAGAAGGACAACTTAACTGGAATGATAATGCTTCAAAAATTATTGGAAAAATAAATGGTTTGTTTCCTTCTCCTGGAGCTTTTTTCAATTTTAGAGGAGAGAGATATAAAATTCTTAAAGCAGAAATTGGGAACGGCCTAGGTAAACCAGGTGAAATATTGTCAGATAAATTAGAAATAGCTTGTAATGACAATCAATCAATCAAAGTTCTTGAAATTCAGAGACAAGGAAAAAAATCACAAAAAATTAGTGAATTTTTGCTTGGTTCTCATATTAAAAAAGGTTTAATTTTATCTAATGTTTAGATATCAAATACTAATTGAGTATATAGGTACTAATTTTAGAGGTTGGCAGGTACAAAAAAGAGGTAAAACTATTCAAGGTCTTATTCAAGATAAAATATCAAATCTTTTAAGAGAAAAAATAATTTTATTAGGATCAGGTAGAACAGATACAGGTGTTCACGCAATTGAACAATCTGCACATTTTGACAGTAAAAATCAAATTAAACATTCAGATAAATTCTTAAAATCTATGAATTTTTTTTTGAACAAAGATGGTGTTACAATTCTTAAAATAAAAAGAAGAAGTAAAAATTTTCATGCGAGATACTCAGCAAAAATGAGAGTTTATAAGTATATAATTTTAAACCGACTTGGTGAGCCAGTTCTAGAAAAAAATAAATGTTGGCATATTATGAAAGAACTTGATTTAGTTGCAATGAAAAGAGGTGCAAAAAAATTAGTTGGAACTAAGGATTTTTCAACTTTTAGAGCCTCTAGTTGTAGAGCAAAAAGTCCAGTTAAAACTATGAAACTAGTAAAGATCAAATCTTCAAGAAATAAAATAGAAATAGAGTTTAGATCTCAATCCTTTTTACAACAACAAGTTAGGTCAATGGTTGGTTGTTTGAAGTATCTTGGAGAAAAGAAATGGTCATTAGATAAATTTGAGAGTGTAATTAATTCCAAAAAAAGAACTTTATGTGCTCCACCTGCGCCACCAGAGGGACTTTTTTTAGCTAGAGTTTTTTATTAATTTTTTTTTATTAGCCATTGAGTATTTTTTGTTGATACGCCACCTAGACTCAGCTCTAACAATATAGCCACAACAATTTTTTGCTCTACATTTACAAGGAAATTGTTTATAATCCTCATCATATCCAAAACCGTAATCGCATGTAAATTCTTCACCCTTCTTTATATCTTTTATTGCGGTAACCCAAATTTTAAGACCTTTTCCTTCATAGTCACAATTGTTGTCACATGAATGATTTATCAAACCTGCTGTATTCCATGGAAAATCTCCATCTAATGTATATTTCTTATTTAATGTAAATAAATATATTGGTTTTTTATTATCAAATTTATCTGAGTCATCTACTTCTTTGTTGGTTATAATCTTTCCTACATAATCAATTATCTTAGTGCCAGACTTTATATCTTTTGCTGCATATAAGCCACGACCTTTATTATCAATTCTAGATTTTTTTATTTTATATAGTTTCATGGTGAGGTGTTTGTTTATAATGAATAAGATATATATCAATTGAATTCTAATAATGCATCAACATGTCTCTTAGTGCTATCCTGAAGTGCTTGCAAATCATATCCACCCTCAAGAATAGAAACAATTTTTCCATTACAAAATTTTTTTGAGATTTCTAATATTCTTTTTGTTATTTCATAATAATCTTCAGTAGTAAGCTTAAATTGTGCAAGAGGGTCTGCAACATGTCCATCAAATCCAGCACTAATAAGAATAAATTCAGGTTTAAATTCTTTCAGTTTATTTAAGGCAAACTCGAAAGCATTTAAATACTCTTCAGAGTTTGTGCCTGCAGGGAGTGGAATATTAAAAATATTATTAAATTTGCCTTTTTCTTTCTCTGAACCTGTTCCAGGATAATAAGGATATTGGTGAGTAGATATAAACAAAATATTTTGATTGTTGTAGAAGATATCTTGGGTACCGTTACCATGATGAACATCAAAGTCTATAATAGCAATACGTTTATATTTGTACTTATTGATTAAGTATTTTGCACCTATTGCTACATTATTAAGGATGCAAAATCCTGCAGCTTTATTTTGATTACAATGATGACCTGGAGGTCGGACAATACAAAATGCATTTTGAAATTCTTTCTTTTGAACACCATCTATTGCAGCAATAATAGATCCTGCTGCATCAAAAGTAGCTTGCTTGCTTCCAGGTGAGATAATAGTGTCACCGTCTAATGATGAAAAACCTTTAGTAGGAAAAGAATTTTTAACTAATTCTAAGTACTGGGCATCATGAACATCTTTGATAATGTCATCGGTGACAATTGATGGATTTTTCCATAAAATATTTTTATTGTTAAATTTTTTTAGGTTATCAATAATAACAGATACCCTCGCTATTTGTTCTGGATGACCAGGTCCTGTATCATGGTTTTGAAAAGTATTGGAAGTAATTAAACCAGTTTTCACTTAAAGTAATTTTGTAAAATATATTGATAAATTTTAGTTAAATTTTTTAGATCTTTTAAAGATACTGCTTCGTCAACTTTGTGCATAGTTTTTCCAACTAATCCAAATTCTAAACCAGGTGATATTTTTCTTATGAATCTTAAGTCTGAGGTTCCACCTGTGGTAGACAGTTTTGGTTTTATGTTTGTAACTTTTTTTATAATATCTTGAATCATAAAAGTTGTTTGATTTGGTTTCGTTAAAAAAGCCTCACCAGAAACTTTATAATCAATTTTAAATTTAGATTTATTTTTTTTACATATTCTATTAAAAATTCTATTAAGTTTTTTTTTTATAGAATTTGATGAATGTTTGTTGTTGAATCTTATATTAAAAGTTGCTTCAGCAATTGCAGGAATAATATTATCTGCTGTATTATCAATATTAATTTTTGTTACTTCCAAGTTAGTAGGTTGAAAGTTCACTGTACCTTTATCGAATTTAATTTCTTTTATTTCCTTTAGGATTTTAACTATTATTGTTGAGGGGTTATTAGCTCTCTGAGGATATGCCACATGTCCCTGTGAACCTAGTATTTTTAATTTTCCAGTTAAGCTTCCTCTACGACCAATTTTAATCATTTCACCTAATTTATTAGGATTAGTTGGTTCACCAACTAGGCAAAAATCTATATTTTCCTTCTTCTTTTTTAGATAATCTACAACTTTTTTTGTCCCATTAACTGCATCACCTTCCTCATCTCCTGTAATTAATAGACTGATTGATCCATTAAATTTTTTATTTTTTGATAAAAAAAAGCTAACTGCAGAAACAAAAGCTGCAATAGAACTTTTCATATCATTTGCACCTCTACCTATTAAATAACCTTTTTTAATTGATGCTTTGAAAGGATTCACAGTCCAATCTTTTAGATTTCCAGGTGGAACAACATCCAAATGTCCTGCGTAACAAAAGTTAGGGCTTTTTGATCCTAATCTTGCATATAAGTTTTTAACAGGCTTAAAGTTTTTTTCTTTAAATTCTAAAATTTTTGTTTTGAAACCTAACTTCTTTAATTTTTTTTCTAAAAATCTCATTATGCCAGCGTCTACTGGAGTAATAGAAGGAAATTTGATTAGCTCCTTAGCTAATTTTATTTCATTTAAATCTTTCATTTTTAATCTCTTAAAAGATCATTTATTGATGTTTTAGATCTAGTTTTTTCATCAACTTGTTTAATTATTACCGCACAATACAATGATGGTGCTGAAGGATTATTCTTATCTGGTAAAGAACCTGGAACAACAACCGAGTAGGGTGGAATCTTTCCAAAAGTAATTTTTCCAGTTTTTCGATCTACTATTTTTGTTGATTGGCCAATATACATACCCATACTTAAAACTGAACCTTCTCCTACAATTACACCTTCAACTACCTCTGACATAGCTCCTAAAAAAACATTGTCCTCAATTATTGTTGGTAAAGCTTGTGCTGGTTCTAAAACTCCTCCTACTCCTGATCCTGCAGAAATATGGCAATTTTTTCCTATTTGACAACAGCTACCCGCTCTAGCAAAAGTATCTATCATTGTTCCTTCATCAATGTATGCACCAATGTTTACATAACACGGCATTAAAACGGCATTTTTTCCAACAAATGATCCTTTTCTTACTGGTGAATTGGGAACCATTCTAAAACCAGCTTTTTCATGATCTTCTTTATTCCATCCTGCGGTTTTACCTTTTAATAAGTGAGCTTTGTCATACCAACTGCTATATGGGCCATTTAAATTTTCCATCGGATAAATTCTAAAACTTAGCATGATAGCTTTTTTGAGATGTTGATGTGTTACCCATTCTCCGCTAATTTTTTCAGCAACTCTTGACTTACCGCTATCTAAATCACTTATTACTTGATTGATAGCATCTTTGAGTCTTTGATCAGAATTTTGATTTACTTGATTTTTGTTTTCCCAAGCTTCATTGATAATTTTTTCTATAGACATAATTTATTTACTTTTTAATAGCCTTATTTCTTTTAGAAATAAAGACAGATTTTCAATTTTGTGAGAAATATAATCTTTATTTGAGTCCATCTTTCCAAAATGTTCATCATTTTTTAACCAAACAGTTGTACACCCACGTTTATGGCCAATACTTAAATTTTTAGCAATATCTTCGATATAAATAGTCTCTTTTGGATTAATATTAAATTTTTTGACCATTAAATCGAAGGTTTCTGCTTCAGGTTTGGGTTTGTATCCAGCATCTTTAATATCAAAAACTTTATCTCTTCCAAAAAGATCATATAGACCAAGGTGTGTTAAAATATTCTCTGCATGTTCAGCACTTCCATTAGTAAAAATAAATTTTTTCATATCTAATTTTTTTAATTCATCTCTCATAACTTTGTCTTCTTTCATAAAAGAAATATCTATATCATGTACAAATTTTAAAAATTCATCCCCGATGACATTATGATGTAACATAAGACCATTCAAAGATGTATTGTATTTGTAAAAATAATTAGTTTGAAGTTCTTTTGCTTCTTTTTCACTTACATTAAGTTTTTTTTGAATAAAAAGTGTCATTCGTTTTGAAACCATTCCAAACACTTTTTCCAAAGGATATCCGTTATGTGACCCATAACACACTCCATCTAAATCTAATAATAGATATTTTTTGTCTTTCAGACTCATTTTCTTATTAAAGTACCTGATCCTTTATCAGAAAATATTTCAAATAATATTGAATGTGGTTTTCTTCCATCAATTATTCCAACTGCGGTTACCCCATTTTTAACCGCATCTAAGCAAGTATTTATTTTAGGTATCATGCCTTCAGTTATTATCTCATCTTTAATCATCTTTATAACTTCTTGTGATGAAATTTCCTCAACTAATTTTTTCTCTTTATTCAATAAACCTTCTACATTAGTCATTAAAAGCAGTCTTCTTGATTTTAAAGATTTTGCTATAGCTCCAGCAGCTGTATCTCCGTTAATGTTGTATACTTGATTGTTATCATCCAAACCTAATGGTGAGACGATAGGAATTTTTTTTTGTTTTATTATATCTTTTAAAATATCCGTGTTAATTTTTTTTGGTATTCCTACAAATCCAAGTTCTTTAACTTCTGGAATTACATTAATAATATTATTTTTTTTTGTATTTATTGAAATTGCTTTTGTTTCTTTTTTTTTTAATGAGTCTACAATATCATTGTTGAAGTCAATTAAAACTGTCTCAACAATATTTATAATTTTTTCATCAGTTACTCTTAGACCTCTAATAAACTTTGATTGGATATTTGATTTCTCTAGCTCTTTTTTAATTCTTGGACCTCCACCATGAACAACTACAATCGATAAACCTAGTTTATTTAGTAAACTTATATCAGATATAAAATTATTGAATATTTCTCTATCAATAAAGACATTTCCACCATATTTTATGACAATTAATTCATTTCTATATTTTTCAATATATTTTGAAACTTCATTAATTGGTGGCCCGTTTTTAGGTAAAATTTTTTTTAAATCCATCAATTTTTTAAATTATACTTAATATTAGGTTGTAGTTTTAATAGTCGTTCTTTTCATGATGAATACTTGTTGTGCCATTGTTAAAATATTATTTACTGTCCAATAGATTACTAAGCCACTTGGAAAAGGTGCAAGTATTACTGTTAGAAATAGAGGAAAGAATGCAAAAATTTTAGCCTGCATTGCATCTGTCGGTGCTGGATTAAGTTTTTGTTGTATCCACATAGATACCCCCATTGCTACCGGCCAAGCACCTATAACTAAGAATGAGGGTACGTCATAAGGCAGTAAACCAAATAAATTAAACAAACTTGTTGGGTCACGTTCACTTAAATCATGTATCCATCCATAAAATGGCATCTGTCTCATTTCAATGGTTACAAATAAAACTTTATATAATGCAAAGAAAACTGGAATTTGAACAAGTATTGGTAAACACCCTGACATTGGGTTTACTTTTTCTTTTTTGTAAAGTGCCATCATTTCTTGTTGTAGTTTCATTTTATCGTTTTTATGAAGTTCTTTTAGTCTAACCATTTCAGGTTGAAGAGCTTTCATTTTAGCCATACTTCTAAAGGAAAAATTTGCTAATGGAAAAAAAGCTAATCTTATACAAATTGTTATAGCTATTATTGCTAAACCATAATTCCCAAGAAGTTTAAAGAAATAATCGATTCCAAAAAAAAGTGGTTTAGTAATAAAGTATAAAAAACCCCAGTCGATTACTAAATCAAATTTTTCAATATTTAATTCTTTTGCATAACCATCGATTACATCAACTCTTTTAGCAGCAACGATTATTTGCAATTTATCTTCAATTGAACCATTTTCATTTAATGTTAGCGGTTCAGTCATTATAAAATTTGCTCTAAATTTATTTTTATAATCAAAAGTTGTTTTGAATTCTTTATTTCTAGGGGGAATTAATGATGTTATCCAATACTTATCTCCAACTCCTAACCATCCTTTTTGAGCAACCTTTGTAAACTTTTTATCTTGTATGTCATCATAATCCTCTTCAATCAATTCATCATCTAAAGTTGCAACCAAACCTTCGTGAAGAATATAAAAATCAGTTATATCTGGTATCTGATTTCTAATAATCTGCCCATAAGAATAAAAATCATATCTTTTATTAGTTTTATTGATTATTTTTTGTTTAATTGTAAATAAATATTTATCATCTAAAGAAATTTGTTTTTCAAACGTAATTCCCTGAGCATTTGTCCAAGATAATTTAATAGGAGTTTGGTCTGTTAATTTATTATTTCCAATTAATGACCAGACTGTATCTGAGTTAGGAATATCAATATTTTTATCAGTGGTAACAAATCCACTCTCTACCAAATAACCTTCATTTATATTTCTTGGTCCAAGTAAAGTTACTTTTTTTTCATTCTTTAAATCAACTTTATAATTCTTAAAAGTTAAATCATCTATTGAAGCTCCTTTGAGTGAAATTGATCCAATAACGTTGTTATTTTCAAACTCAACTCTCTCACTTTTACTCAACGCTTCCTCCCTTGAAATTGTAACCAAAGTTGCTTTCTCTTCTAAACTTGGAGTATCACTATTTCGTTCTATTTTTTCTTTCTCAACTAAATTTTGATTTTTAGGATCTTGCTCTGGTATGAAAAATAAAGAATATAAAACAATAACTGCTGATGATAAGGCTATGGCTGCTATGACATTTTTTGAGTCCATTATTTTTTAACTTTCATAACTTTTTTAACTGGATCGTGTCCACCACTTCCCCATGGATGACATGATGCAATTCTTTTTAAACTGTAAAATAAGCCTTTAAAAAAACCATGTGTTTTTAACGCCTCAATACTATATTCAGAACAAGTTGGTAAATAACGACAAGAGTTACCAAGTAATGGACTTATAAAAAATTTGTAAATTTTAATTAATTTAATCAAAAGATATGTAAAAAAATTCATTATTTAATTCTTTCAAATATTTTAAATAGATTTTCTTTTATATTATTAAATTCATTGTTTAACATAGTTGGCTTAGCAATAACAAGATATGAATATTGAAGTTTTATTGATATTTTTTTAATGGCATCATTCATAATATTTCTAAGACGTCTTTTAATTTTATTTCTTTTAACAGCATTCCCAATTTTTCTTTTTACTACAAATGAGATATTCAAATTTTCACTATTTTTATTATCTAAAATGCCAAAAAAAATTGTAACATATTTGTTGGATATTTTTTTCTTTTTAAGAAGTCTTTTAAATTCTTCATTTTTTGAGAGAGAAACTATTTTGCTTCTCATTAATTTAACCAGAAACAGTTAATGACTTTCTTCCTCTTGCTCTTCTTCTTGCCAAAAGCTTTCTACCGCCCTTAGTTTTCATTTTTGATCTAAAACCATGTTTTCTTGCTCTTTTGATTTTAGATGGTTGATATGTTCTTTTCATAAATGTGGTAAAATTTATATAAAATTTCGCTCTTTATAGTAATTAAATATATAAATAGCAAATAGAAGATTTTATTAATATTTTAAACTATTATGGAAAAAGCTAAAAAAACTAAATTATTCATAGGTTTATCTTACTTACTATTAATTAGTATATTTTTATTTTTATTTTTTTCAAAATTTAGTCTTACAGAAATAACATCTTATGATTTCATAAAGGAAAATAGATCATATTTTGTAGATCTTAAGGATTCTAATTTATTATTAATCTTTATTATTTTCTTAATCTTCACAATTTTATGGGTATTTCCATTTCTTGGATTTGGATCTCCAATAGCATTAATAGGTGGATTTATTTTTGGCAAATGGATTGGTACGCTTGTTGTAGTTTTAGGTTTAAGTATTGGTGCAACTTTTTTATATATGTTTGGCAATTATTTTTTGAAAGATTTGATTAGAACAAAGTTTTTAGATAAATACAAAAATCTTGAAATTAAATTTAAAAAATCAGAGTTTTTTTATTTATTAATCTATCGATTTATTGGAGGTATACCATGGCAACTTAGTTGTATCTTGCCGACTATTTTTAATGTGAGAGTAATTAATTTTTTCTTTGCATCATTTATAGGTATTATTCCTCAAATCTTTTTAGCTGTTTCTATTGGAAGTGGTTTAGAAAAAGTAATAGAGCAAAATTCTGAAATTCCTAAAATAACTGACATAATTTTTTTACCAGAAGTTTATTTTCCAATTTTAGGTTTTTTTACTCTAGTTTTAATAACAATTTTTTTAAGAAGATTATTTTATAAAGATTAATGGTGCTCCTACCAAGAATCGAACTTGAAATTTATCCTTACCATGGACACGTTATACCATTTAACTATAGGAGCAATTGGATCAAATCTATTTTTATTGATAATAAAGCATTTTTTTCAAATTATTGCCTTAATTTTTTGGTCAATATGATTTATATCTTACCAAGGAAATTTTATGGGCATTCATTACGATTATAAGTCAACTAAAAGTGCTAAACTAATGGAAAAGCAGGCCAAGAGAGAAAGAAAGCTTGCTGAAAAAAAAGCAAAAAGATTAGCAAAAGAGGGTCATAAAAAAGATGAGAAAAAAGAAAAAGTTTTAGATGCGTCAAAACCGATAACTTTAGATTTTCTTACAAATCCAAATAAAGAATGAGCAAGAAAGATAAAAATGAGCGTTTAAGTTTGGCTCTTAGAAAAAATTTAAAGAAAAGAAAAATTTTTCAAAAAAAAAATAAAAAAAAAGATAAATAAACAAAATTATGTCTATTCAACCTGATTCTTGGATTAAAAAAATGTGTAAGGAACATAAAATGATAGATCCATTTTTAGACCATCAAGTATCGGAAGGGAAAATTTCTTATGGATTAAGTAGCATGGGCTATGATGTCAGAATATCTGATGAGTATAGAATATTTACCAATGTTAATAGCTCCTTAGTAGATCCAAAAAATTTTTCTGAAGACAACTTTATTGAAAGAAAAGGTCCTCATTGTATAATTCCGCCTAATTCTTTTGTCTTAGCGAAAACTGTTGAATATTTTAGAATACCCAAAGATGTTCTCTGCATATGTGTTGGAAAAAGTACTTATGCAAGAACAGGTATTATTTGTAATGTAACTCCAATAGAAAACGAATTTGAAGGTAATATTGTTATTGAATTAAGTAATACTACGCCTAACCCCGCTAAGGTTTATTCAAATGAAGGTATAGCGCAATTTTTGTTTTTTAAATCTGATGTAGAACCAGAAACAACATATAAATCTAAGAACGGCAAATATCAGGGACAAACTACTATTCAAGTTGCCAAAATTAAAAAGTGATTTATGGATAAATTTTTGATTGATGGTCCTTGTCGAGTCAAGGGCAAGGTTTTAATTTCTGGTTCAAAAAATGCTTCACTGCCAATATTGGCTGCAACTTTATTATTTGATCAACCAGTAATAATTAAAAACTTACCTAGAGTAAGAGATATAAATACCATGTTCAATTTGATTAAATCTCTTGGTTCGAAAGTCATATTATCCAAAGATAAAAAAACAGCAAAAATTATTAATAGTAAGAATATGAAAACTTTTGCGAGTTACTCCTTAGTAAAAACAATGAGAGGCTCTATTTTGGTTTTAGGACCTTTGGTTGCAAAATATTTTAAGTCCAAAACTTCTTTACCTGGAGGATGTTTGATAGGTGCGAGACCAGTAAATTATCATTTAGAAGCTTTAAAAAAATTAGGTATGAATTATGAGATAAAAGATGGATACATTATTGCAAAATCAAAAGGGAGACTTGACGGTAAAATTATAAAATTTCCAAAAATCAGTGTGGGAGCAACAGAAAATTCTATTATTGCGGGATGTATTGCAAAAGGGACTACAATTTTAAAAAATTGTGCAATTGAACCTGAAATCAAAGATCTTTCAAATTTTTTAAATTCTGCTGGTGCAAAAATAAAATGGTCTGGAAGAACATGTACAATAAAAGGTGTAAATTCATTAAATCAAACTGAATATTCAGTGATGCCAGATAGAATAGAAGCTGGTACTTTTTGTGTAGCTGCAACATTAGCTAGAGGAAATCTAGAAATTCAAAATCTTAATCCTAAAATAATTAAAACAGAATTAAATTTATTAAAAAAAGTTGGCGCTAAAATTAGAATTGAAAAAAATAAAATTTTTATTAAAGGACCAGACAAAATAAAATCTATTAAAAATATAAATACAAAAGCATTTCCTGGAATTCCCACAGATCTTCAAGCTCAATTGATGGTTTTAATGTGCAAAGCTGTTGGAAAAAGCTCTATAACTGAGAGCATTTTTGAAAATAGGTTTATGCATGTTGCAGAACTTCAAAGACTTGGAGCAAAAATAAAAATTAAAAATAATAGAGCTACAATTGAGGGAAATACAAAATTTATTGGCGCAGAATTAATGTCTAGTGATTTAAGAGCTTCTGTGGCTTTAGTTTTAGCAGCAATTGTTTCACATGGTAAATCTTATATTAATAGAATTTATCATTTAGACAGAGGATATGAGATGATAGAAAATAAGTTAAAAAAAATTGGTGTTAAAATAAAAAGATTAAAATAATGAGCAAATATCTTGCCAAAATAATTGCTAGTGATCAAGATGGATTACAAATGATTTCAGCCTGCACCTCAGGAGCAAAAGTTAAAGTTTCTAATATTAAATATCTTAAATCTAATAAAGTTTTTTTATTATCAATTGAAAGAACTAAAATTGAAACTAATCAGGAGGATAAAAAGGTTAATAGTATTTGTAGGTTTGATTTTGTTGATAGAGTGAAATCTAAGAATATCAATCAATCAAATAAAGAAGAGATTTTAGAGTTAATAGGAATAGATTATTTGAAAAATAGTGATGATTATGAAATAAATCTTATTTTTAATAATAACATCCATATCGTTTTGAATGTAGAGGCATTAGAAATTAGATTAGAAGATCAAAGTGAGATAAAGTAATTATGAATATATTAGATGGTCAAAAAAATACGTTTGAGAACAGATTAATTTTTTTACTTTCAGAAAGAAAAAAAAAAATTAGATCAAATTCAGCTTCTGTCACAAATATCATTAAAGATGTAAAAAAAAATGGTGATAAAGCAATAATAAAGTATGAGAAAAAATTTAATAAGAATAAAACAATTATTCCGAGTTCAAGCAAAATTAAAAAGTTAATAAAATCATTAAACCCAAAGGTTAAGCAAGCTATTGATATTGCTTATGATAGAATTTATAAATTTCATTCGCTACAAAAATTTAAGAATATTTCTTACACAGATAAATTAAAAAATAAGATAGAATATAGATATCTGCCATTAGAATCGGTTGCAATTTATGTTCCTGGTTCAACAGCTTCTTATCCATCTAGTGTTTTAATGAATGCTATCCCGGCAGTTATTGCTGGTGTAAAAAGAATAATTATGATTAATCCAGGTTATAAAGGATTACAAAATCCAGCAGTCCTTTACGCAGCAAAAAAATGTAAAATAAATGAAATTTATTCAATTGGTGGACCATCAGCAATTGCAGCTGTTGCTTATGGAACAAAAAAAATTCAAAAAGTAAATAAAATTGTTGGACCTGGTAATTCTTATGTTGCTGCTGCTAAAAAAGAAGTTTTTGGAGATGTTGGTATTGAAAGTATGACAGCAGGCCCTTCTGAAGTAACAATAGTTTGTGATAAATTTTCAAATCCAGAGTGGGTTGCAAGTGATCTTATTGGTCAAGCAGAACATGATTATCTTGCGCAATGCATACTTATTTCAAAAGATAAAAAATTCATTGAAAATGTTAAAAAAGAAATTTCAATTCAGCTTAATCAAATACCTAGATCTTCAATTGCAAGAAAAAGTTTAAATGATAATGGAATTTTAATTCACTTAAATTCAGATAAAAAAATTATAGATTTAATTAATAGGATTGCACCAGAACATTTGGAGCTAAATATTAAGAATTATAAATCATTTATTCCCAAAATTAATAACGCTGGCTCCATCTGTCTTGGTAAATATGCTGTGATGGCAATGACAGATTACAATGTTGGATCAAACCATGTTTTGCCAACAAATGGTTCTGCAAAATATTCGAGTGGAATTAGTGTTAATGAATTTTATAAAAGAATTTCATATATAAACTTATCAAAAAAGGGTATTGAAAGTCTCGGGCCATCAGTTATAACTCTTGCAAATTATGAAGGTTTAGTAGGACATGCTCAATCTGTAAAAAAAAGAATTAGGAGAAAATAAATTTGTCAAAACAAGATTTACTTGAATTCAAAGGCAAAGTTACAGACTTATTGCCTAACGCTATGTTTAGAGTTCAATTAGAAAATGGTCATATTGTAACAGCCCATACAGCTGGCAAATTAAGAAAAAATAGAATTAGAGTACTACAAGGTGATAATGTAACAGTAGAAATGACACCATACGACCTCACAAAAGGTAGAATAATCTTTAGGGGTTGATCATTTTGCCTCGGTAGCTCAGGAGTAGAGCAGAGCCCTGAAAAGGCTTGTGTCGGAGGTGCGAATCCTTCCCGAGGCACCATCAAAACAACTTGAAATTAATGAAAAAGAAATTAACTTTGTTCTATAATAAATAACAAAAGGACTAAAAAAAAAAATGAGTACAATACAAGGAAAAGTAAAGTGGTTTAATGGTAAAAAAGGCTATGGTTTCATTGAAAGAGATGACAAAGAAAAAGATGCCTTTGTTCATGCAAGTGCTGTCAAAGCTGCAGGAATGAGATTTTTAAATGAGGGTGATAAAATTGAGTTTACCCTTGAAGATGGTCCAAAAGGCCCTTCAGCAGTAAATTTAAAAAAATTAGATTAATTTAAAAAATTATTAAAAGGACACAATATCTACAAAAGTAGAGATGTGTCCTTTTGTTTTAGGGGTTGCATAATATTATTTTTTGTCTAAAAAGCACTCAATGATTAAAAATATAAATACCTATTTTATTTGCCTGTGTACTTTAGGAATTACTCTTAAAGGAACAAACAGAGGTGTGCATAATCATTTCCATGCTGGCTAAAGCTAGCATTAAATCTTTTATATTATAATTTTAAATCCACTAAAAATAAGATAATAACAATATAAGGAGCCTTGGTGGTGAAATAGTATCACGTCGGTTTGTGGATCCGAAATCGTAGGGGCAGAACCTACCCAAGGTACCAAAAAATGGATAAAGAAAATAAATTAATTCCTGGATTACCTTCAGGATTTGAAGATCGTTGGGATAAAAAACTACTTCTCAAAAAAAAGCTTTTAAAAGCTATTGAGAAAAATTTTATAAAATTCGGAGCAGTAGCTCTGGAAACCCCTTCGTTTGAAATCAGTGAGAATATAGGTTCTTTTTTGGCAGAAGATGAAGCTAATCCTATGTCTGATGTATTTTCATTTCAAGATGGAGAAAAAAATATCACTCTTAGGTATGATCTTTCAAGTCCATTAGCTAGATTTGTTGCTCAAAATAATCAAGAACTTCCATCAATTTTTAAAAGATATGCTATTCAAAATGTTTTTAGAAATGAGAAGGCTGGTAATGGAAGGTATAGAGAATTTATGCAAGCAGATTTTGATATAGTGGGAAATGTTAATCCTGCTCAAGCAAACGCAGAGCTTTGTAATTTAATATCGAGTACCTTGTTAGATTGTGGTCTAAAAAAAGATCAATTTTCAATTAACATAAGTAATAGAAAAATAGTTCAAGGATTAATTGATGATTTAGAAATATCAGAAGATAAACAATTAAAAGTGATTAGGGCAATTGATAAATTAGATAAACCAGGTTTTAGTTTAAAAGGTGTTGAAGATCTTCTTAAAAAAGAGAGAAAAGATAAAAGTGGTGCAATCACTAAGGGTGCAGATTTAAATGATGAACAAGTTTCTCAAATACTTAATTTTCTTAAAATTAAAGATTTAAAAGAATTAAAAGAAACTTTAAAAAATCCTTTATCTCAAGAAGGCATAAACGAATTAGAGCAAGTATTTGAAGTATTGGGTTACGGTTCAAATTTAAATCAGGTCAAATCTAATTTTACAATTGTTAGAGGATTAGCCTATTATTCAGATTTCATTGTTGAAACAAATCTAAATTTTAAAGTTACAAATAACAAAGGTAAAGAAGTTGATATAGGCAGTGTTTGTTCTGGAGGAGCTTATGCAAAATTAATCTCGAGATTTAAAGGTGTAGATATTCCAGGTACCGGAATTAGTTTCGGAGTTGATCGGTTGTTATTTGCTTTAATACAATTGGATCAAATAAAAGTGGATAGTCAAAAACCAGTTTTAGTTTGTGTAATGGATGAAAAGTATCTAAAAAATTATTATGAAATTTTAGACCTTTTAAGAAATAACAATATAAATGCTGAAATTTTTTTAGATACAAAGAAAAATTTAGGCAAGCAATTAACTTTAGCAAATAAACGTGAGTTAGATATAGCAATAATATGTGGTGAAAATGAATTCAAAGAAAATACAGTTACTATAAAAAATCTTAAAGGTGTTAAGGGTGAAAACAACAAAACATTTCCAAAAGCAAATTTAATTGATGAAGTCAAAAAACTTATCTGAAAAAATCCTTAGGTCCGTAAAATCTAATGGTTTTAAATATATTGATTTACCCTCTGTAGTTGAGGCAAATCATATCGTTCAAAGATCAGGAGAAAATTTTAGAAAGTTTATCTTCTCTTTCAATGATCAGAATGGAAGTGAGTTATGTCTTAGGCCAGATTTAACAATTGTATCTTGTTTAAGATATTTAGAAAATAATTTAAAAGGTAAAGAAAAAATTTTTTATAGTGGTCAAGCTTATAGAAAGTCCCAAAATAAAAAAGACTCTATAATTAGAGATCAAGTTGGCTTTGAGATCATAGGGTCACAAGATGAAAAAAATGATGATAAAGAAATAGTAAACACTTCTTTAAAATCACTAAAAAATTTTAAATATTCATCAGGTACCCTTACCGTTGGCAATGTAGAAATTTTTAATCTTCTAATTTCCAAATTAGATATACCAAAGAGATGGAAACTAAGGCTTTCAAGACATTTTTGGAGAGAAGATTATTTTAATGATTTACTTAAAAGATTAGAAACAAATTCTGATGTAGACCCAACAATTGTTGAGGTTGATAAAAGACGTTATCTAAAAATGTTAAAAGATGATCAATTATCTATCGTTGCAGGGAGAACAATAAAAGAAATTTTAGAACGATTTGATAAAAAGATTAAAGATCCAAGAAAGACAAGTAAGGGTAGAAATGTTTCAAAAATTATTAAGGAATTTTTAAGAATTAAATGTCCAATAAATAAAGCTGCAAATGAACTGAATAAATTTTTTAAGAAATATAAAATTAATCTTGTTGTTGATCAAAAATATTTTCCAATCTCAAAAAATAAAGTTTCTAAACTCAATGTAATTTTCTCAAGTGCATTTGGTAGACAATTAGAATATTACACTGGAATGGTTTTTAAGATAGACATCAAATCAAAGTCAAAAATAATTAATTGTTGTAATGGAGGTCGTTATGACAAATTAATTTCTGATCTTGGATCAAAAAAACAAATCCCAGCAGTAGGAGCTGCACTTAATCTAAATAATTAATTATGAAAAATATTATAAACATAGGAATACCTAGCAAAGGGAGATTAAGAAAAGATGTTTTAAAAATTTTTAGTGAAAAAAAATTAAATCTTATTTCTGAACGTGGAGAGAGGGATTTAATAGGATCAATACAAAATAAATCAAATATTAAAATTTTATATTTACATGCAAGAGAAATAATTGAGAGATTAGGGGACGGTTCTTTAGATATCGGTTTTTCTGGTTTTGATTTATTAAAAGAAAGTGAAATTAATATTCAGAATAAGATAAGTGTCGTAAAAAAACTTAATTTCGGAAATGCTAATCTAGTAGTGGCTATTCCAGATCCTTGGATCGATGTTCAAACGATAGCTGATCTTGAAGAAATTGCTTTTGAATTTAGAGATAAAAAGAAAAAAAGATTAAGAGTTGCAACGAAGTATCCCAATTTAACTAGAGAATTTTTGTTTTCAAAAGGTGTTACTCAATTTAGATTAGTGGATAGTTTGGGAGCGACTGAAGCATATCCTTTTACTGGTTCATCTGAATTAATTACAGATATTTCATCTTCTGGTGAAACACTTAGGGCAAATAATTTACGTATTTTGAAAGATGGAGAAATCTTAAAGTCTCAAGCATGTATTTTTATTTCAAAGAAAAATAGTAAGAAAAAGGGATTAAAAAACTTGATAGGACTACTTTCTAACTAATTTATCTTTATAATATAAGTTACGAATCATGGACACAATTTTACTAATAATTTTAATTTTAATGTTTATAGCAACATTAGCTATTTTATATCTAAATATTAAATCTAAAACTAAAGAAGCGGACAGAGATAATAACGAAATAGCAAATTTAAATACTGAAATAGTGAGGTTAAAAGATAGTCTTAATTCTACAATCAATACATCCTTAAGCTCGATGTCCACTTCATTTAACTCTTTATCAACCGGGGTTACAAAAGATATGACTGAGGCTTTAACAAAAGTAGATGAGAAGGTTGGTAACTTTAATGAACAAGTAAAATTGTTAAATCAAAGCCAGGAGGGGATTACTAAAATTTTAGCTGGGGTTAAAAAGTATGGAACTTTGGCTGAATATTCTTTGGATGCTTTAATTAAAGATTTGTTACCAGCATCTCAATTTATGACCAATGTTAAAATGAAAGAGGATACCAGCGAGAACGTAGAATTTGCAATCAAGCTCCAAGGAGATGTCTTGGTTCCAGTAGACTCTCATTTTCCAGTTGAAAAATTTAAAGCTATCACTGATGCATATGATGCAGATGATAAAAAAACTGTTGCTGATGCTAGAACAAAATTAGCAAGTGCATTTAAGGCTAAAGCAAAAAGTGTCATGGAGAAATATATTGTTCCACCTAAAACCTCAAATTTTGCAATAGTGTACGCTCCTACAGAAAGTCTTTATAAAGAATTAACTGAGTATCAAGACCCAAGTACTAAGGAGTTGTTAACCCAAGAATTAATGAAAAAATATAAAATAGTAATTTGTGGCCCAAATACTCTGTCGGCTTATTTACAGTCTTTACACATGGGCTTTCAGTCTCTTAAAATTTCAAAACACGCAACAGAGATTTATGATCATTTAAAAACTATAAGTACGAGATTTTCTAGTCATTTTGATAATATTTATAAATTAAGAAAAAAACTTGAAGAGGCCATGACGGTTGTTGATAGTTTTGGAAAAGATGCAAGATCAATAACTAGAACTTTAGAAAATATAAAAGATCCCGAGCAAGTTGAAAAAGCTGTACTGACAGAGAACGTTGAGAAATTTGTTGAAAGAAATAAACAGCTTAAAAAATAATTTCTTTTTTAAGATAATACCGACTATAAGAAATCAAATGCGTTGGAATAAGAAATACAATTACCCTACATCATCAAGAGCTACAGAAGATGGAATAAGAAGATATGTTTTAGGAGAAAAAAAATTACCAAGTGTAACTTCAATACTTGATGCAACAAAATCTGAAGAGGATAAGGCTGCTTTAGCAAATTGGCGAGAACGGACAGGATTTAAAGAAAGTGAAGCAATAGTAAAAGCTGCAAGCAGTAGAGGTTCAAAAATGCATAGCTATCTAGAGTCATTTTTATTAGGAAGAGAAAACTTAAGTTTCTTTAATGATAATGAACAATACAAGATGATGGCTAAAGAAATTATCGAAAAAGGCTTGAAGGATAGGTTAGAAGAAATATTTGGTGTAGAATCCGTTGTATATATGCCTGATAAATTCGCTGGCACTGCTGACTGTATTGGATTGTATGAGGGGAAAGAAACAATAATTGATTTCAAACAATCTAATAAACCAAAAAAAGCTGAATACATAGACTCATGGTTTTTACAAACTGCAGCTTATTCTTTAGCACATAATGTTGTTTACAATTCAAATATCACAGCTTGTGTAATTCTTGTTTGTACAGTAGATAATTTATTTCAAGAATTTAAAATTCAAGGCCCTGAATTAATTACTTATCAAAATTTATTTTTAGGTAGATTAAAAAAATTTAATGAAATGAATAACTTGGGTTAAAAAAAATGGATAAAATTGTAATTTATGACACTGAAACAACCAATAGTACTATTTGGGGTTCTATAATTGAGGTTGGGGCAGTAGTTGTAGACAAGAATTTAAAAGAAATTGGAAAATTAAATATCAGGGGGCGTATGCCGGAAGGGGAAGTTCCTTCAGCCAAAGCGTTACTTGTTAACTCAACAAGCATAGATTTGTTAACTAAGGGTAATTATTCACATTATGATTTCTTAGGTGCAGTTGAGAATTTTTTTACAAAATGTGCTCCGGCCATGTTTATGGGTTGGTCAAATTTGAATTTTGATAGAAGGATGTTTCATTTCAATTTTTTCAAAGGAAATCGATACCCATATGCTACCCATTCATCACCAAATAAAGAACATGATGGTTTACATATTGCAAGAGCAGCTCAAACTTTAAATCCTGAAACTTTGAAAACAGAATTAACGGAGGCTGGAAATCCAAGTCTAGCTTTAGAAGCATTAGCTAGAATGCAAGGATTTGATACTTCTCAACAACACACAGCTTACCATGATGCATACACTGCTTTAAAGGTTTTAAGGATAATCAAAGATAAACATAAAGAAAATTGGGAAGAATTTTTAAAGACATCAACAAAATCAAGTGTAGAAACACTTTTAACTAATGAGGGGATTTACTCTATTTTTGAAAACGTAAAGGGAAGAAATATGATGTATCTTGGTTGCTCATTACACCCCAAGCATTCCTTTCATCCGTCCTATGCTTCCTGGGGATATTTGTGGGACTGTCGTAGAGATCCAGAACCTTTATTAAATTTACCTGTTAATCAACTTAGGGATGTTTTAAAAAAAATGAGTCCAAAAGCTTTAAGAGTTTTGAAAACCAATAAAGCCCCAGTAGTTTTAGATAAACAGTTCGCATTAAAACAAAAGCCATATTCAGATCTAGATTTAGAAACAATTGAAAAGAGAGCACATTTAGTGAGAAATAGTGAAAATTTTTGTAAAAATATTCAAACTATTCACAGAGAAGCAGCAGAGGAAAAAGAACAAACTAAAACCCAAGAAGATTTATTACCAGAGGAAACTTTATATGAAAAATTTATACCTAATAAAGATACTGCTTTATTTAAAACATGGCACAGTTCATCATGGGAGGATAAGTTGAGATTATTAGATAAGTTTCAAGACAAAAGATGTAGTTGGTTTGGTCAAAAAATTATCTACCAAGAAGCTCCACAAATTTTACCACCAGATTTGTATAAAAACATTAAAAGTGAAATTGCTAGAAGAATTTTAAGCAAGAATAAAGAAAAATGGCAAACAGTTAATATGGCTTATACGGAAATAGATTACTTAAGAGACCAAGCTTCAAATAGAGATGATGAAGAAGAATTAAAAAAACTAGATGAAATTAACCAATTTATTATGTCGATTGAAAAAAAATACGAAATAGCATAGTTGACTTTAATGATAATAATTATAGATAGACTATATGCTTACAGATTTTAAAGACGAAGATTTTGATAGTAAAATCAAAAATGAAGATGTTTCAGTAATCCAATTTAGTGCAGCTTGGTGTGGCCCTTGTAAAGCTTTAAAGCCGATTATGGATAAATTAGCCGATGAGTACAAAGGTAAGGCAGGCTTCTATTATGCTGACATTGAAGATGGTGGAATAAATACTGGAAGTGCAGCTGGGATAAGAGGTGTTCCAACAGTAATTATTTATAAAAAGGGTGTTGAAGTAGATAGAAAAGTTGGTGGAGTTCCAGAGAGTAATATGAAAGAGTTTTTGGAGAAAAACATCTAATTCAAATTTAACATCTCACCTGCTAAATACAAAGATCCAGTAATAATTATTAGATCATTTTCTTTTAATGGTATTGATTTAACAGCTTGTTCAATATTTCTCTTATATTTAACATTTTGAATGTTCTTTAATTTTTCTTTTAATTCTTCTCCATTTATTGCATTAGGTTGATTTGGTATATCAATTGTCGTTAAAGAGGAAATATCTTTAAAATGACTTATATATTTTTCATGATTTTTATTAGCCATCATCCCTAAAATTACATGTTTTCTACAATCTAAAGTTTGGAGATATTCATTCAAAACTCTTGCCCCGTCTTCATTGTGACTCCCGTCAATTATTAATTGATTGTTTTTTACCAGTGTTTTTAATTTTCCAGATTTTATTTCTTGAAGTCTACCTAAGCTTTTAATTTTTGTTAATCCATTTTTAATATCATCATCTTTGATATTGAAATCCAACAGTCTAACCGTTGCAATTGCAGTTGATATATTTTCAAGCTGAAACTGTCCTAGAATACTAGGGGTTGGAAGTTTTAAACCACCAAATTTGTCTTCATAATAAAAGAAATCATTTTCTCCATCGGAAAAGCTAAAATCTTCATTAAAATATAATTTTTTAGATGAATTTTTCTTAATTGTTTTTTTAATAAGATCTGTCGTTTCTATCGAGTTCTGTTTAGATATAATTATATTCGAATTTAGTAGTGATGATGTTTTTTCAAATACAATTTTTTCAATTGTTTGCTGACCTTTTGGCAACCAATCGAGGTGGTCTTTACTTATTGAACAAACAATACTTGCCAAATTATTTTTAAGTATATTTGTAGCATCAAATCTATGAAACAAGCCTGCTTCGATTAAATTAATGTTGTTTGGGTATTTAGCTGCTTTATAAAAATAACAAGCTGACAAAATCTCAAAAAATGTAATTTCTTGATTATCATTAATTTTTTCAACTTCTTCAAAAAGATTAGCTAATTTTTCATCGTTTAATTCTTGATTATTAAAAACAAATCTTTCATTTATTCTTTGAATATGAGGACTTGTGTAAACATTACATTTTATTTTTGCTTCTTTTAGAATCGAAAAAATTGCATTTATTGTAGAATGTTTGCCATTAGTGCCTACTACAGATATTGCTTTAATTTGATCTTGAGGATTACCTAATTTTTCACAAAGAACTTTTATTCGATCTAAACTAAGGTCGATTTCCTTAGGATGCAACTTTAGAAAGCGACTGAGTATTTTCTGTAATTTCATTTTCTTCAGTGCTTATAGCAGAATTTTTCTTTAACAATATTGATAATAAAGTTCCAATTTTTTGAGCAAGATTTTTTCTCTCAACTATCAAGTCAACAAAACCAGTTTTTTCAACATATTCGCTTTTTTGGAAGCCTTCAGGTAATTCTTCTTTAACTGTTCCCTGTATTACTCTTGCTCCTGCAAATGCAATTAGTGCTCCGGGTTCAGCTATATGAATATCACCTAGCATAGCATAGGATGCTGTTATACCCCCAGCTGTTGGATCTGTTAAGCAAACTAAATAAGGAAGATTATTCTTTTTAAGTTCATTTATAGCTAAAGTTGTTCTGGTCATTTGAGATAATGAAATCAAACTTTCCATCATTCTCATCCCCCCTCCAGCACTTATACATAAAAAAGCGGTTTGGTTTTCTATTGCATGTTGAATACCATATAAAAAAGCCTCACCCTCTGCTGCAGCCATCGAGGCCCCTAAAAAATCAAAGTCAGATGCTACTGCAGTAATTTTAATATCATTAATTGATCCACTAACAACCATCATTCCACATTCTAACCCAGTTTTTTTTCTAGCTGCCTTTAATCTATCTTTATATGATTTTGAATCCGTCCAATTTAAAGGGTCATCTTTTGGTATTGGGGTTTTAAAAATTTCATAATTATTTTTTCCAAATAATATATCGAATCTTTGTTTTGGTTTAATTCTATGATGTTTATTACAGTCAGGACAAACCCATAAATTTTCTTCTAAATCTTTTTTTAAAATTGGACCTTTACAACATGAAGTCCAATCACTATTAGCAATATCTTCCTTTGTTGCTCTTTTGTGAATAGCTGATTTTATCTTTTCGCCTGCTTTGATTATTTTTGTAATCCAGTTCATTTAATTTTATTTTTTAATCTTTTAACCAGATTAGTAACATTTGTGACAGCATTTTGTCTTCTTTTTATAGAATTAGTTATTTCCTTGCAAATTGAACTACCAACCACCAAACCATCAGCTTTTTTAAGAGATTTGATTGTTTTTTCTGTAATGCCAAAGCCAATTACAACATTTTTTGATTTATTTTGTTTTTTTATTTCATTGTATTTTTCTAATATTTTTTTAGGAGACACTTTAAGTTTTCCACCTGTGGTAGATAACATACTTATGTAATAAATCATATCGTGGGAATCTTTTATGATTTTTTTTAATCTTATATTAGAAGTTGTTGGTGAAACTAACTGAATAAAAGTAATTCCTTTCTTTTTACATTTTGATGCGAAATTTTTGTTTTCAGGATATGGCAAATCAACAACTATTAAACCATCAACTTTTGTTTTTTTGCATTTTTCTAAAAATTTATTTTCATTATATTGATAAATCATATTGTAATAACCCATCAATATAATTGGTTTATCTTTTTTAATTTTTTTGAAATTTTTTACAATTAAAAATACATCGTTAATTTTGATACCATTTTTAATTGCTCTATAGGCGCTAGTTTGTATCTGTCCTCCATCAGCTATGGGAGTGTTATGTGGAAAACCTAATTCACAAATATCTGCATAATTCGAAATTGATTTTAATATTTTTAAAGATTTTTTTTTAGTATTATCTCCAGCAACAGTATATGTCAGTAAAGCTGGTCTATTTTCTTTTTTTACAGCTGAGAAAGTTTTGCTGATTAATGAATTCATTAATTGTTACCCAACCTTTCTCTTAAGATATCTCTATCTTTTTTAGCATCACCACAAGAGTTAACGATTATAATTGTATCTTTACTTAATTTTGGAGCAATTTTAATTGCTTCTGCAAATGCATGACTAGGTTCTAAACTTGGATTCAGTTTTTCAAATTTAGTTACAATCACATGAGCTTTTAGTGCTTCTTCATCAGTTGCATAAGTGTATCTAGCTCGTTTTGTATCTTTTAAAAAACAATGTATTGGACTGACCCCAGGGTAATCTAATCCAGCACTAATTGACTCAGTATCATTAATTTGACCTTCATTATTTTGACAAACATAAGAAGCTGCACCATGTAAAATTCCAATTTTAGCATTTCTACTTAAAGGAGCAGCATGGAGTTTTGATTTTTTTGGACCTCCAGCTTCTACACCAATTAACTCTATTTGTGATTTATTAAAATCTATAAATTCACTCCAAAAACCATATGCTGAACTTCCACCACCTACGCAATTAATTAATTTAATTTTTTTTGGGATTTTTTTGAATTCTTGTTTAATTTGTATTTTTAATTCTCTTGAAATTTGTGCTGTACTCCATCCACAAATTTTTACAAATATATTTGGACCAACTGTACTTCCAACGCACATATGTGTAGTGTCACAATTTGATACCCAATATCTCATACACTCACTGACTGCATCTACTAAGGTTTGACTGCCTGAATATACAGGAACTATTTCAGCACCATTTTTTCTCATAGCATCACAATTTGGTTTTTGCCTCTTGATGTCTTTTGCACCCATGAAGATTTTACATTTGAGACCAAATTTTTTTGCGGCCATACTTAACATTTTGCCAGCATAACCAGCACCAGTGTCACCAACTATATATTTTTTTCCCATAGCTTTGCAAATTAAGGCATGAACAGTTGCATTGTATATTTTGTGAGCACCACCATTAGCCTCTGATACAACTTTTGCCCATATTTGAGCACCACCCAAATGATTAGATAAATTATCTAATTTTACAAATGGTGTGGGCGATCCTATATAATTCTTAAAATAATAATCTCTTTTTTTTAAAAATTTCTTATCATTTCTTAATTTTGAAAACTCCTGCGTTAGATCTTCTACAGGTTTTTTTAAAGTTTCAGGAATAAAACTTCCTCCAAATTTACCACCCCAAAAACCATTACGATCATGCTGGTCAATTAGAGGAATTTTTTTTTTAAGTTTCATTTTTTAATTTATTCAAATTGTTCAAAAAAATATTTATTTTGGATGTATCTTTTAATCCAGAAGTTTCCAAGCCTCCAGATAAATCTAAATAATTAGAAATTTTCTCATAATTTTTTAGATTATCATCGAATTTTATATTACCAGCTAGCATTAATTCCCTGTTTA
This sequence comes from Candidatus Pelagibacter sp. HIMB1483, assembly GCF_052048135.1. Lineage (NCBI taxonomy): Bacteria > Pseudomonadati > Pseudomonadota > Alphaproteobacteria > Candidatus Pelagibacterales > Candidatus Pelagibacteraceae > Candidatus Pelagibacter > Candidatus Pelagibacter sp. HIMB1483. Next base: position 38,716 of record NZ_JBNAIM010000001.1, read on the forward strand.
ATTTGATATTTTTAATCAAGTTATGGTCAAAGCCCTGACTTTTTTCATAACCTTTACTATCAAATAAATAAATATCAGTTACGTCAGCAAATGACTTATACCTAAGAACATCAGATCTATCTTTTATTGTTAAAGCTGAAATAATCTTTTTTTGATATTTTTGTTTTATAATTTTAATTTCATCTGGAGAGCAGTCATATAATTGGTAATAATCAAAAGGTAAACTTTTTATTTCTTCTAAAATCTTACTTTTAGGTTTTACTAAAACAGCAACAAACTCACTTTTGTTTTTTTTAACATTTAATAATTTTCTTAGAGATTTAAGCTCCACATATCTTGAGCTTTTTGGGTAATTACAAATGAAGCCAATAAATTTTGGAGGGTAGGGATGATTTATTATATAATTTAAAGTATCAGAATCTTTTATTCCACAAATCTTACAACCCTTGATCATTTGTTTAAATGATCAGCAAGTTTTTTGGTATTATTTTTTATATTACCTTTTGTAAGAGATCTTCCAATAACAATACCAGAAACTTTATTTTTGAAAGCTTGTTTAGGTGTCATAATTCTCATTTGATCATTTGAACTATCACCAGGCAATCTTATTCCCGGAGTTATGATTAGTAAATTTTTGTATCTTTTACGAACCATCATGGCCTCTTGAGCAGAACAAACTATACCATCACATCCTGTTTTTTTAATTAATGCTGCTTGTTTTAATACTAATTGTTTTACATTTTTTGTATGACCTATCTCTTTAAGAGACTTATTGTTTAAACTTGTTAAAATTGTAACTCCTAAAACTTTTAAATTTTTATTTATTTTCTTTGCCTTTTTTTTTATTGATTCAAGCATTTCCAGACCACCATTCGCATGGACTGTTATATATTTGCATTTTTTTAAATCTTTTAAGCTGTCAATAGCAGATAATGCAGTTTGGGGGATATCATTTATTTTTAAATCTAACCAAAAATCTTTTTTAAATTTTTCTAAAAATTTTCGTCCATTCTTCGAATAAAAGAATTGAAGGCCAAATTTAGGGATTATTTTTAATTTTTTTGAATTAGTTTGATTAATTATTTTTTTTATTTCATTTAAATTTGAAGTATCACAAGCAACAAAAATTTTATTCTTTTTCATTATTTAACTTTTTAAACAAGTCTTTAGACATTTTCCATTTGATTGTTTGTTTTTTTGGTACACTTACTTTTTCTCCAGTTTTCGGATTTCTTCTTATTGAAGCCTTTTGGATATTTGTTCGAAAAGTGCCGAAACCTCTAAGCTCCACTCCTTCGTTTCTTTTAAGACTGACTTTTATTTCTTTTATTACTATATCTATGATTTTAGTCAGATCTCGAGTTAAAAAATTTGGATAAGATTTCTTAAGTTGTTTGATAAGCTCTGATTTTACAATAGCCAATTTACTATCTATTTAATCTTTCTTTTTTTCTTTATTTTTTAGATCCTCTGATAAAGATGAAAAGGGTAGATTTTTGCCTGATCCCTCAGCCCCATATTTTTCCAAAGCTTCTTTTTTTTCTATTTCTTCTAAAAGTTTTATACTCAAAGTCACTTTTCTTTTATCTAGATCTAAATCTAAAATCGCGCAATCAATTCTTTCCCCACCAGTAAATCTTGAAGGTCTTGTATCTGCAGCGTTAATCGCAATATTGGATTTTTTAATAGGCAGATCCATCTCACACCCCTCTGGTCTTACAATTAAACCCTTGTTATCTGTGGAAACAATTTTAACAGTAATTATTTGTTTTACTTTTTTGTCACTAAACCAATCAAATGGATCTGGCTGTGTCTGTTTTAGTCCAACTCTAACTTTTTGTTCTGTTGTTTTAATCTCTAAAATTTTTACTTTAATTTTATCACCTTTTTTATATTTATTTAGTTCTTGTTCACCATCATTAGTGTAAGTTAGATCATTACTGTGTAAGAAAGTGTCTATTTCTAAATCTCCAATTTTAACAAATAAAGAGTATTCATTTTTATTTACAACTTCACCCTCAGCAATTGTTCCTACAGGGTATTTTTTTTCAAAAACTTCAAATGGATTTTCAAATGTTAATCTATGAGATATTGCGACTCTTCTCTTTTCTTTATCTATTTCAGTAATAACACAATCTATTTCATCATTTACTTTAAACATTTTTTTCGCTGAGTTATTCTTTTTATTCCAACTCAATTCACTTGAATGTAGCAAAGTAGTTAGTCCGGGCAGTTCAGAAAGTTCGCAGAATGCACCAAATTCCATCAGCTTGATTACTTTAAACTTGTAAGTTTTATTTAATTCATAATTGTCGATTTTTTCAAATGGATCAGGTAACAATTGTTTTACTGAACATCCAACTTGTAATTTTTCTTTATCTACTGAAATGACTTTAAGGTCATGTTTCTCACCAATATTAAATACTTCATCAGGATGATTCACTCTTGAATAGGAAATTTCTTGTAAATGAACCAACACATCCAATTCACCATTAACATTGAAGAAGCATCCAAACGTACTGTAGCCTTTCACTTCAGCACCTTTAATAATATCTCCAACTTTGTATTTCTCAATTATTTTTGCTTTATCCTCTTTTTTAAAAGACGAAATAATTTCTCTTCTAGAAACACAAGCGTTCCCTCTGACCTTATCCAGTTTGATTAAAGCAAATTTTTGAGGCTCATTCATTAAATGACTAATATCTTTTAAAGGCTTGTCACTTATTTGTGAGCCTGGTAAAAACATCAGAGAACCTGTTTCTATATGTTCCACGATACATCCACCTTTACATTTCGATGTAATTTTACCCATAATGGGTTCATTCTTCTCGTAGGCTTCAACAAGTTTGTCCCATCCTTTAATTTTTTGAGCTTTATTAGCTGAAACTAAAACTTCACCATTTTTATCCTCAATTTTTTCCAATAGAACTGGAATAGTTTCACCAATTTTTATTTTTTCAGATAAACCCATACTTTTTAATTCATTAATATCTAGAACTGGCTCAGATTTAAGTCCTTCACAGTGAAGAAATACATATTTATCTGTAATTTTATTAATTTTACCTTCAATAATTTTACCTTCTTCAATTTGTGTTTTAGAGAGTTTAGAATTTAATAATTTTTCGAATTCTTTAGTGGCAGGATCTGAAAGACTTTTATAAATTTCCATTAATTCTTAATTTTTTTGTCTATAATTTTTTTTATTTTTAAAAAACACGCTCTTTTAGATAAATTTGTTGTGTTAATCAATACTGAATCTTTAGTTTTCTTTAGAGGCGCTATTTTTCTTGTATAGTCTCTTTTATCACGTAATTTAATACTTTTTAGTACCTCTTTAAAGGAAATCTTCATTTTTAACTTTTTTAACTCCTTATATCTTCTTAGAGCTCTAGTCCTAACATTTGCGTTTATAAAAAATTTAAAATCAGCATCTGGCACAATGTTGTAAGTTATATCTCTTCCATCAAGACAGGATCCGGAATATCGTTTTGGTGGACTGTAAGCAAATTTTAATTGAAATTCATGCACTAAATTTCTAATAGATTTATTTTTGGCAATTATTGAAGCTTCAGTTCCAACTTCATTAGATAGTAAATTTTTTTTGTTCAGATCTTTAATTCTAAGTTTATTTATTTTTTTTTTCACAAAAGTAAGATTAAATTTTTTTGGATTATTAATTTTTTCTCTGGCTAGTACTCTGTAAGTCTTGCCAGTATCTACATATAAAAGATTATAATGTTTTGAAATAGCTTTTGCCAACGTACCTGCACCAGCAGCAGCAGGTGAGTCAATTGCAATTTTTATAATATTTTTTCTACGTTTCATATTTTAATTTATTTATAGTTTTTAAAAATGTAGGAAATGATGTTTTAATAGAATCTTTATCGTGAATATGCCATTCACCACCAAAAGTTAAAGCTGCTATTGCACTTGTCATGAAAACTCTATGATCTTTGAGATAGTTTTTAATTATAATTTTTTTTTTTACCTCTAGATTTGGATTTCCAAATATTTTAATGGTATTTTTTGTAGCAATAACTTTTACGCCCATTAATTTTAAAATTTTTGAACCCCATTTAAGCCTTGGACTTTCTTTTTTATTTAACTCATCTAAGTTTTTAAAATATGAAATTCCTTTCGCTTTTGCTGCAATTAAAAAAATAACTAAAAACTCATCAATTGCACTGCTATTTAAACTAGCTGGACAATTTATTGATTTTAAAAATTTTGGACTTTTAATTACTAGGTCAGCGATCTGCTCTCCTTTATAAAACTTTTTATTATTTAATGAAACTATTGCTCCCATTTTTTTTAGAATGGTAAGTATTCCTATACGTGTAGGATTTACGTTTATATTTTTAATTGTTAATTTCGATTTTTTTGAAAGAATTGTAAGGGCAATAAAAAAAGCACAAGAACTTATATCTGAGGGGATATTATAATTAATCGGTTTTATTTCTTTTACTCTTTTTATTTCAATTAGATCTAAATTTTTATTTTTTTTAACTTTAATTGGTAATTTTAAATACTTAAATAAAAGTTCTGTATGATTTCTAGACTTTTTTGCCTTTATTATTGTTTTACCTTGAGCTTTAATACCCGCAAAGATGAGACTACTTTTACATTGAGCGGAACCTTTTTTTTCGAAAAATTTGATTGGTTTTAATTTCTGTGAACCTTTTATAGTTAAAGGTAAACCATGGCCATTTTTCAGAACAAAATCAACACCAAATTTACTTAATGGATCTGCAACTCTTTTAAAATCTCTTTTTGATAAACTTTTGTCACCTATTAACTTAATTTTTTCTGGGGTATCAACTAGAAGTCCAAGAATTAATCTTCCTAGGGTTCCTGAATTTTCTGCATTTATAATAATTCCTTTTTTATATTTGTAACCATTTACACCGGCACCATAAATTTTACATTTTTTACTGTTATATACAACTTTCACTCCAAGTGTTTTTATAGCTTTTAAGGCTGCCATAACATCTTCTGACATTAAAAGATTTTGGGCTTTTGAAACACCTTTAGAGAGTGATGAAATTAATACCCATCTGATACTCAAGCTTTTATCTCCAGGAATGAAAATTTTTTTATTAAAATTATTTATCTTCTTTCTAATAATAATTTTATTGGGCATTTAAAGTTAATTAAATTTAAAACTATTTCCAAAGTAGGCATTTTTTGCATCAATATCTTTAACAAGGTTAGATGGTGTGTCTTGAGCAATTACTTTACAATTGCTCAATATCATTGCCACATCAACACATGCTAATAAATCTCTAGCTTGATGATCGCAAATACAAATGGTTATTTGGTTTTCTTGCTGCAAATTAACGATAATCTCTTGCAACATTTTAATTGTCAATACATCTAAAGCTGCGAAACACTCATCTAGAAGTAATACTTTGGGATTTCCTAAAAGGGATAGTGAAATAACCAATTTCTTTTTTTGTCCTCCAGATAAAAATTTTGACTTAATGTTTTTGATATTTTCCATTTCAAATTTTGCAAGCAAATAATTTATTCTTTCTTGTCTCAAATTTTTATCTTTTATTACTATTTCACTTATGGCTTTAAGGTTGTCATGAAGCGTTAAATCATTAAAAAATCCACCATATTGAGGTACATATCCAACTTTGAATTTTTGTGTTCTTAAATAAACAGGATATTTCGATACATCTTCTCCGTTTATTTTTATTTTTCCATGCTTTGGAGTGATCAACCCCGTTATAAGATTAAAAATTGTTGATTTTCCTACACCATTAGGACCCAACATTCCAAAAATTTGCCCTTCATTTATTTTAAAACTTATATTGTCCAAAATTAGTCTGTTCCCATAAGCAAGAGAAACATTTTGAAATTCAATAATTGTGTTTACTTTTTTAAATGATTTTATTCTAAATTTTTTAATTATTGCCATTTTTAATTTAAAGATTTGATATTTACTTTTTTGTCTTCCTCATACATAAAAATTTTTACTTCTTTTGTTTTAATATTTAATTCAATTACATCAGCTTTAAGTGAGGTGTTATCATTTTTTAAAGTAACGTTTTTTGAAATAATCATTAAATTATTATCCCATGAAAAATCAAGATACTCTCCTATTATTTTATTGTCTAAATATGTAATTAATACATTTTTTGAAAAAATAGTATCATAATTTTTAATATTATACTTACCAAAGTCTGAAGATATTTCTATTAAATTGTAATTTACTAAACTTATAACTCCTTTTAAGTCTGTTAAAAAAATATAATTATTTTCTTTCTGATCTATTACACCTTCTGCTGCCTGTAACCTATATTCATTTCCTCTGGAGTCTTTAGAAATATAACTTACATCTTTAATTATATTTGAGTTTTCTATATCTTCCTCAATATTTTTTGTATCTTGATCATTAATTGTTGGTTTTTCACTTTTATCTTTAAAAAAAATAATTAATAAGAAAAAAAAAATTATAACGATAATAAATATTCTTAAAACAAAATTTTTTTTCATTTAAGATATATTTGATTGTAATATATTATGAATATGCAATACACCTATTGTTTTAAGTTTGTTTTCCTTATTATACACACATAGTGATGTGATTTTTTTATTGTTCATTAGTGAAAGAGCTTTAGCTGCAAGTTCATTTTTATCAATCCCAATCGGGTTTCTTGTCATAACTTCTTTTGCTGAAAGATTATATAAATTTTCTTTTCTTTGACTAATTCTTCTTAATTCACCATCAGTTATTATACCTTTTGTTAATTTTTTTTTATCTATAACAAGTAAAAAACCAAGTTTTTTTTTATTTAAAATTTTTAATGCCTCTTTCATTTTTAAATTTTCATTAACAAATGGAATAGCCTTATTTCTCAACATAATATCCTCAACAGTTTTGAGTTGAGCACCCAAACTTCCAGCAGGATGAATCTTTTTAAAATCTACTTTGTTAAATTTTTTTTGTTTCATTGTTGCAATAGCCAGTGCATCACCTAAAGCTAATTGAGATGTTGTGCTTGATGTTGGAATTATATTACCTGCTTCCGTTACTTTCGGTATTAATAATTTAATATCAGAAGATCTGTAAAGAACTGAATCTTTTTTTGAAACTATTCCAATTAGCAAAATTTTATTTCTATTAGCGTATTGGATTATGTTTTTTAATTCATTTGTTTCCCCAGAATTACTGATCAAAATAAGTATATCTTTTCTAGAAATACTTCCTAAATCTCCATGAGATGAATCACTTGCTGATAAATAAAAAGAAGGTGTGCCAACTGATGATAAAGTTGCAGATATTTTGTTTGCAATAAGACCACTTTTTCCAACTCCACACAAAATAACTTTAGATTGACATTTTACAATTTGTTCAACAGCTAAATTAAATGAATTATTTAGATTTTTTTTTAAAATATTTAATGCTTGAATTTCTAAATTAATTACATTTTTACCAATTTTTATAAAATTTTTTTTTTTCATTTAATGGGACCAAATATCGTCTTTAAATAATGCCAAATCAAGTTCAACTCTTGTTTTTAAAAATTTAAGACAATCTTTATATAAATCAATTCTTTTTTCTCTTTCTAAAATATTGCTCAACTCTTCATGAATTTTATGGAGATAAATAACATCGTTTGCACAATATTTCATTTGAGCGGGTGTTAATTCACCTCCAAAATCTGAACTTTGAAATTGTTTATTAATATCTATGTTTATAAATTCCTTAATTAATGTTTTTAAAGAATGGTTATCAGAATATGATCTAGCTAATTTAGAGGCAATCTTAGTATCAAGAATATTGTTAGTATCAGTTTTAAGATAATATTTAATATGTGCAATATCAGCTCTACCATAATGAAAAATTTTTGAAATATTATTATTGTTCAATAATTTAACTAAGTTTGGTGCATTATAATTTGATCTATCTAGTTGAATTATATGCGCGTCAGAATTACCTGTAGAAACCTGTATTAAACATAAAGGATCACGTCTCACGTTAAGACCCATGAATTCTCCATCGATAGCTATTACATTGCCTAAATCCAAATCATCTGGTAAATCACCTTTGTGAAGTTTGATATCAATATTCATTTTTAAGTCATATATATATGAAAGCAAAAAATTGTCTAATTTTTGGTGGTAGTGGTCAAATAGGACGACATCTTTTAAGAAAGCTAACTAAAAATAACTATAAGGTTACTGTAGTAACAAGAAATATTCATCAAAAAGGTCACATAATCAAAACTCAAGGAAATGCTGGTTATATTGATATTGTTGAGTTAAATATTTTTGAAGAAGCAAAAATAAGAAAACTTTTTGAAAAAGCCGATATTTGTATAAATTTAATTGGTATTTTGTATGAAAAAAGAGGAAGCACATTTAAGAATATACACACTTTATTTCCCAGTATATTAGCTAAACTTTGCAAACAATATAATTTAAAACATTTTATTCATTTATCTGCATTAGGAATTAATCAAGCTCTGGATTCTGAATATGCAAAAAGTAAACTTGCTGGTGAAAAAGAAATATTGAAAAATTTTCCATTATCAACAATTTTAAGACCATCAGTAGTTTATTCAGTGGACGATAATTTTACTACTAGTTTTATGACCTTATTAAGCAGGTTACCAATATTTCCACTATATTATTCTGGAAAAACTAAGTTTATGCCTATTCATAGCTCTGATTTAGTAGATGTAATTTTTAATATTATTTCAAATAATATTTACTCCCAGATAATAGAATGTGTGGGCTCTGAAATTATAACGTTAAGAGAAATTTTACAAAAATTAATTTACTTAATTGATAAAAAAAGACTTTTGTTACCTGTACCATTATTTTTTGGAAAAATATCCGCAAAAATATTGCAATTATTTCCAGAACCCTTAATTACTGAGGATCAACTTAAACTTTTACAATATGATAATATTGTGAGTGGAAATTATAAAACTAATTTTGATATTGGCAATCCTGCAAAATGTTTATTTGAACAAGAGGTTTATAAATATAGTCATATGTGGAGAGAAGGTGGTCAGTTTTCAAAAAAAAATATTTAATCTATAATATTTTTTATAAATCATAACAGGTTTAAAATTAAGCAGATTTTATTTTCTTTTCAATAAATTCAGGAACTTCATTTTTGTCTGTAACATCATCTTTTTTACCTTTAGGCTGATAAGCATAAAGTAAGTGCAATTTACAATATGAAAAATCTTTAAGTGATGATCTTCCACAAAAATAGAACCCTTTTTCGTCTGGATGTCCTATTGGCCATTTACATGAATTTTCATCCAATTCTTCAAGAGACTTAGGATTTTCTGGTTCAAAATCTTTTTCAATTATTAGAGATTTAAACTTACTTCTTCGTCCTTTTTTTGTTGTAATATTTTTATCAACTACTGAATTTTTAAAACTTTCATTTGATGTAGCTGTTCTAGTTTTGATTTTTGCAGATAGATTTAGTCTATGCGCTTTGCCAATTACTGCGTTTCTACTAATTCCACCAATAATTTCTGCAATTTGACTTGCAGTGTTGCCTTTACCCCACAATTCTTTTAATTTTGATACTTTTTCGTCGGTCCAACTCATTTTAACTATATTTTGTGTTAATATTTATAAAATACACAATATACTGATATTATAAAAAAATAAACAAGTACTTAATTCAAGTTATGCACAGATATAAAAAACGGTAAACTTAAGTTACAATCATAACTTGTATTTAACTATTTTATAAATAGAAAGCTTAAAAAATAAATTATGAGCTACTTAGCTAAAAATTATAATAGAAAAAAAATTTCTTTTAAATTTGGAAAAGGTTCTTATCTCTATTCTACAAATGGAAAAAAATATTTAGATTTTGTCCAGGGAATTGCTGTAAATTCTTTGGGTCATGCACACCCAAAATTAATAAAAACTATTAGAAATCAATCAAAAAAACTTTGGCATGTTTCAAATGCTTTTCAAATTCCAGAAGGAGAAAAATTAGCTAAAAAATTGTGTCATAAAACATTTGCTGATTACGTCATTTTTCAAAATAGTGGTACCGAAGCAACCGAAGCAGCTATAAAAGTCGCTAGAAGATACTTTTACTCTATAGGAAAACCACATAAAAATAGAATTTTATGTGTAAAAAATTCATTTCATGGAAGAACAATCGCAGCAATTTTTGCTAGTGGTTCGAATAAAATGATTGAGGGATTTGGCCCTAAAGTCCCAGGGTTTGATCATTTTATATTTGGAAATCACAAGTCTTTAAAAAGAAGCATTACCAAGAATACAGCAGCAATTATGGTTGAAACAATAATGGGTGAGGGAGGTATAAAAGTAATACCAGATTGGTGCTTAAAAGAATTAAGAAAATTATGTAATAAGAAAAAAATACTATTAATTTTGGATGAAGTACAATGTGGTATTTCAAGATCTGGAGACTTTCTTGCTTTTGAAAAATCTAAAGTGAAACCAGATATTGTTCCAATAGCTAAGGGAATTGGTGGTGGATTTCCAATTGGTGCGGTTTTAATGAATAAAAAAGTTGCTGCAGGGATGACGCCAGGAACCCATGGTTCTACATTTGGAGGAAACCCTTTGGCCATGGCTGTTGGAAATACAGTAATAGATATAGTGTCAAGTAAAAAATTTTTGAATAATGTTAAAACATTATCAAAATATTTTTATTTAAGATTAAATAAATTGAAAGAAAAATATCCTAAAATTATCAAAGAGATCAGGGGGAGAGGTCTATTAATTGGATTACAATTGCATAAAGATCAATCTAAGTTCATTAAAAAATTGATGGAAAATAAACTCTTAACTATTCGTGCTGCAGAAAATGTTGTTCGAATTTTACCACCGCTGAATGTTAAAAAAAATGAAATTAATGAATCTTTAAGAATTATTACTAATGTTTGCGAAAAACTTAAATAAAATGAGACATTTTATTAATTTAAAAGATATTTCAGCGAAAGATCTAAGAAAAATTATAACTGATGCAAAAAAAAGAAAAAATTTAAGAAAAAAATTAAATACGCTTGAAACAGATAAGGGTGCTCCACTTAAAGGCAAAATTTTAATTCAAATGTTTGAAAAGCCAAGCTCAAGAACAAGAATAAGTTTTTACTTAGCAATCAAACAGCTGGGTGGAGGAACTTTGACACTTAGATCTAACGAACTACATCTTGGACAAGGTGGAGAAAGTATAGAAGATACAGCCAAAATTTTATCTACTTATGGTGATGGTTTTATGCTGAGAACAGATAGTGATAAAAAAATTGAAAATTTTAAAAAACATTTGTCAATTCCAATTATTAATGGTTTAAGTCCTTCGTCACATCCAACACAAGTATTATCAGATATTTTCACTGTCGAAGAAATAAAAAAAAAATCTATCTCAAAACTAAACATTTGCTGGATAGGTGACTCAAACAATGTTTTAGATAGTTTAATTGCTGCTTCAGTAAAATTTTCATTTAAATTAAGTATTGGTTGCCCCAAAAAATATGAACCCGGAAAAAAAGTAAGAGACTGGTTAAAAAAAGAAAGTAAAAAGATTTATGTTTATAACGATCCAAAAAAAGCTGTTACAGGTGCTGATGTGATATTTTGTGATAAAGTTATATCTTTAAATGACAAAGGCAATAAAAAGAAAAAAATAAAAACATTTAAAAATTTTAAAATTGATAAAAAATTAATTAGTTTTGCAAAGAAGGATTTTATATTTCTTCATTGCCTTCCAAGAGGTGATGAGGTTTCTGAAGATGTTTTTTTAGGAAAACATTCGCATGTATGGCAGCAAGCTTTGAACAGAGTACATGTTCAAAAGAGCATTTTATTATATTGTTTTGGAAAACTAAGGTAGTGGTAATGGATTATCAGAGTTTTGATTTAAATATAAAATTACCGAAGCTCTATCTTTTTCTTTTCTTAAACCAGCAAATGCCATCTTGGTACCTTTGATCCACTTTGCAGGTTTTATTAAATAACCATTTAATTCCTCAAAAGTCCATTCCTTGCCATATTCAGAAAGTGCTTTAGAATATTTATAATCACTTACTACTCCAATCTTTCTTCCAACTACATTATAAAGCGCAGGTCCAATATTATTTTTTCCATCTTTTGTAATTGAATGACAAGCTGCACATTTTTTGAAAACATTTTCTCCAGTAGTAAGATCTCCCATAGCCATTAAGGCAGCTATATCAATTATTTCTTTAGTTTTTCCTGTGTCTGTTTCAGCACTAGTAGCAACCACTTGCTCTACTTCAACTGAATACCCAGGTGTTTTGGGTTTTTCAACATGAAAAATTACGCTGGATAGCTTACCGATACCAATTATTAGGAGTGCAACCATTAATATAGCAGCTACTATTTTATTTATTTCAAAAGAATCCATTTTATAAAAAATTGTTTTGAACATATAACATTATAAATAAAAAATTGCTTATATATTTTGATGTACTATTTTGCCTCTGTTTATATTGTTTTGATAAATAAGAAAATCAATGAAAACTATAATCATAATTCCATCTAGGTTGTCAGCTACAAGGCTACCAGGTAAACCACTACTTAAAATAAATGGTTTATCAGTAATTTCTCACGTTTTTAAGAAAGCCGAAGAGGCAAATATTGGAGAAGTGTTTGTTGCTACTGAGGATAAAGAGATTGTTGAAGATGTAAAAAGTAATGGTGGTCAGATAATATTGACTACAAAAAAACATAAAACCGGGACAGATAGAATCAATGAAGCTCTTGAAAAAATTGATAGCTCAAGTGTTGATTTTGTTATGAATTTACAAGGTGATGAGCCTTTGATGAATATAGATGATATTAAAAATTTAAATAATCAAATGATTAAAAATAACAATGAACTTGGAACGTTAGCTTGTAAAATTTTAGATAAAGGATTTTTTGAAAATCAAAATATTGTAAAAGTAATTACAAAAGAAAGTTTAAACGTTTCAAATTTTCCAGAGGTAACAAATTTTACTCGAAAAATATCACAACGAAGTGAAAATACTTATCATCATCTAGGCATTTATTGCTACAAAAAAGAAATACTAAAAAAATTTGCATCTTTAGGTCAATCTCAAAATGAAATTAAAAATAGTCTAGAACAACTTAGGGCGATAGATAACAATATAAGAATTAAAGTTGCTCTTGCCAAAGAATCTTCAATAGGTGTAGATACAGAAGAGGATTTTGTAGCTATAAAAAAAATAATGGAATATAAACAGAAATGAATAAAATTTATTTTCAAGGTACCTTTGGTGCTTATTCTCACCTTGCTGCTTTATCAATTGATAATAAGGCTGAGATTATACCTTGTAAAACTTTTGATGAGTGTTTTGTAAAAGCTTCTAAAGACGTTAATTCAAAAATTATAATTCCAGAATCAAATAGAATTACTGGAAATATCGGTATTGAATATTTAATTTTTAAACACAGATTAAATATTTATGCAGAATATTTTCAAAAAATTGAACATAACTTACTAGGTTTACCTGGAGTAAAGATTTCTGAAATCAAAGATGTTTATTCTCATGGTCAAGCATTATCGCAATGTTCTAAATTTATTAAATCTTATAACCTTGTTGAACATGTTAGAGCTGATACAGCTGGTTCAGCAGAAATGATTTCAAAAAATAAAGATAAGTCAAAAGCTGCAATAGCTTCTTCGTTAAGTGCAAAAACTTACAATTTAGAAATAATTAAAAAAAATATTGAAAATGAAAAAGGTAATTTAACGAGATTCTTAGTAATGGGAAAAAATATTTCTCAACCACAATTTGGTAAAAAAAAATATATCACATCATTTTTATTTAAATTAAAAAGCAAACCAGCTGCCCTTTATCAATCTTTAAGCGGTTTTGCTATTAATGGAGTGAATTTAACAAAATTACAAAGCTATCCAGAAAAAAACTCATTTGATTCTTTCTTTTTTTTATGTGACTTAGATGGTCACATCGAGGATAAAAAAGTACAAAAATCTTTAGAAGAATTAGGATTACATTGTCAAGATTTTCACGTCCTAGGTGTTTTTGAAGCTGACAAACTGAGAGAAAAATAAATTATAAACTTTTCTTGTAGATTAGAAATCATTACTGCTATAATAGTTTTGGAGGCTAGGGCGTTTGCTTCATGAACCCGGTCAGGGAGGAAACTCAGCAGCCGAACTAAAAGTGGAACGGGTCTAGTCTCCTTAGGATTTAAATGAACAGAAATTCAAAAATACTCGCATTAAAATACAGGCCACAAACTTTTAATCAGTTGATTGGTCAAAAAGTCATTACAGAAACAATTATTAATTCAATTAAACTAAACAAAGTACCGAATGCTTATCTTTTTACAGGTATCCGGGGTATTGGAAAAACTACGGTTGCTAGAATTGTTGCAAAGTCCTTAAATTGCTTAAATGGTATAGAGAATATATGCAAGGATAACTTGTGTGATAATTGTGATGCAATAACTAACTCAAGTCATATTGATGTTTTAGAAATAGATGCTGCTAGCAAAACAGGTGTAGATGACGTTAGAGATTTAATTGAGTTTTCAAGATATGGACCGACTTCAGCAAAATATAAAATTTTTATTATTGATGAAGTGCACATGTTAAGTAAACAGGCGTTTAATGCTCTGTTAAAAACTTTGGAAGAACCTCCTGAATATCTTAAGTTTATTTTTGCAACGACAGAAATAAAAAAAATTCCTATAACTGTTGTATCAAGATGCCAAAGATTTGATTTATCAAGAATAAAATCAATAGAATTATTGGAATATTTAAAAAAAATTAAAGATAAAGAAAAAGGCAACGTCTCAGATGATGCATTAAAGTTAATAGTAAAAATTTCTGAAGGATCAGTGAGAGATGCATTGTCATTGCTAGATAGAGCTTTGCTGAGTTTGGAAAGTAATGAAGAACTAAATTTAAATGTTGCTCAGAAAATTTTTGGATATTTTGATAAATCTCAATTAATTGATTTATTTGAGTTAATTTTGAAAGGTGAAGAAAATAAAGTTGTCGAGATATATAGAAAAATATATGACCAAGGTGTTGAACCAAAAGTTTTTATTAATGATTTTTTAGAATTAGTTTATTATTTTAAAAATATTAATTCTTTAAATTTAGAGAGCACAAATTTTTCTCTTAATGATGAAGAATTTTCCAAGATAAAAAAAATATCTAGTAATATAGAAAGTGAAACCTTACTATTATTTTGGCAATTAACTTTAAGAACACTTGAAGAGTTAGATATAGTAAGTGATCAAAATTTATCAATTGAAATGTTCTTAATTAGATTGATGTATCTTAAATCTTTAAAAATTAATGATTATCTTTCAGTTGATAAAGACAAGATTAAATCTTTAGAGAATAATAAAGAAGATGAAAATATAGAAAATGAAATTAAATCTGAAACAATTAATCAAATTAAGAATGTTGCTCAAGAAAAAAAAGTCAAGCTTGAAATAGAAAAAGAAATTAAAAATGAAGATAAATCCTCGATAAATACATTTAATCAACTTCTCGATGTTTGTACAAAAAAAAAAGAAATTAAACTTAAATATGAATTAGAAAATAATGTAAATCTTGTTCGTTTTGAAAATAATAGAATAGAAATATCTTTTAATGATAATTTAGATAAGAATTTTGTAAAAGATTTATCTTTGAAACTTTTTGAATGGACAGGTGTGAGATGGATAATCACTTTTAGTAAATTAAAAGGTGATTTATCAATAAAAGATAAGGAAAAAAATAAAAAAGTTGAACTTTTAAATAAGGCAAAGAAAACCCAATTATATAAAAGTGTGATTGAAAAATTCCCAGATGCCGATTTAATTGAAATTGACTCTTCAAAAAAGAATTGAATGACCGATTTTACAAAAATAATAGATAAGGCTAAAGAACTTGAAACTAAAATGAGAGAAAGTCAGGAAAATATAAAAAAAATAAGAGTAGAAGGTGTTTCAGGAGCTAACTCAGTAAAAATTATTTTAGATGGTGAGGGTAATATTCAAAAGATAGAAATCTCAGATGAAATTTTGAAGGAAGATAAATCTATTTTAGAGGACTTGATTGTTGCTGCACACAATAATGCAAAAACAAATCTTAAATCAAAAACTAATGAAGAAATTTCAAAAGCAACTGGTGGTTTTGGAATACCTGGATTTAAGTGGCCACTATAAGAAATAATGCATAATATAAACGAGATTGATAATTTAATTAAGTTAATTTCTAAACTTCCTGGTTTAGGACCAAAATCTGCAAAGAGAATAGTGCTCAAATTAATTAATAATAAGGATGAAATTGTAAAACCTTTAGCTAATACTTTAGCTCAAGTTTATAAAAATGTTTTGAGATGTAATTCGTGTGGAACTTTAAAATCTTCTGTAGCTAAGTGTATAAATTGCGAAAATACAAAAGGAAATTTTAACAAAATTTGTGTGGTTGAGGATATTGCAGACCAATGGTCTATTGAAAACTCAAGTATTTTTCAAGGCTATTTCCATATTTTAGGTGGAACGATTTCTTCATCAGGTCAAAGAAAAGAGGATTTGTTGATCAATTCTTTAGTAGAAAGAGTTAAAAGAGATAAAATTGATGAAGTAATATTGGCTACTAGTGCGACTGTAGAGGGACAAACAACAGCATATTATATTCAAGATAGTCTTAAGAAAACAAATGCAAAAGTTACGAAACTTGCGCAAGGGTTGCCAGTCGGTGGAGAAATTGAAAGTTTAGATGATGGAACATTATATTCTGCATTTAAAAATCGATCAAAATTGAATTCTAATTCTGATTAGCCTTTTTTTCCAATCTATTTAAATGAAGGAGGGGCTCAGTATATCCAGATGGCTGCTCTTTACCTTTAAAAATTAAATCACAAGCAGTTTTAAAAGCAATTGAATTTTCAAAATCATCTGACATTTTTATATATCCACTTCTCCCACTTCGATAATGAGCAGGATCATTTTCATTTTGTTTATCTACTATTTTAGCCATTTCTTTCATTATTTCAGTGACCTGTATTTTGGTTGTAATTCCATGATGAATCCAATTTGCAATATGTTGAGATGAAATTCTAAGAGTTGCTCTGTCTTCCATTAATCCTATGTTGTTAATATCTGGAACTTTGGAACAACCTACGCCTTGATCAATCCATCTTACCACATAGCCTAGTAAAGTTTGTGCAGAATTTGAAATTTCTTTATTTATCTCCTCTACTGACCAATTAGGTCTATTAGCAATAGGAATGGTTAAAAGATCATCTAATTTGGCTTGAGGTCTAGATTTTAATTTTTTTTGTATATCAAAAACATCTACCTGATGATAGTGGAGGGCATGTAAAGAAGCAGCTGTTGGGGATGGGACCCATGCACAGTTAGCTCCTGCTTTTAGGTGGCTTATTTTTTCCTCTATCATTTTTTTCATTTCGTCTGGGGCAGCCCACATCCCTTTACCAATTTGAGCTTTACCTGAAAATCCACATTTTAAACCTAAATCTACGTTGTTGTTTTCATAAGCTTCTATCCATTTTGAAGACTTCATATCTCCCTTTTTAATCATTGGTCCAGCTTCCATAGATGTATGCATTTCATCACCTGTGCGATCAAGGAAGCCAGTATTTTGAAAAACAATACGTTTGGAAAGAACTCTAATACATTCTTTGAGATTTGCAGAAGTTCTTCTTTCTTCATCCATCAGACCTACTTTAATTGTGTTAGGTTTTAATTTTAGTGTCTCTTCAACTTTAGAAAAAATTAAGTCAGTAAAAACACATTCATCTGGACCATGCATCTTTGGTTTTACAATATAAATAGATCCAGTTCTTGAGTTTTTTTTTCTTTTTAAATCATGCAGTGCAGCAGCAGTAGTAATAAATGCATCCATAATTCCTTCAGGAACTTCACTACCATCTTTTAATAGTATAGATGAATTTGTCATAAGATGTCCTACATTTCTAATAAGCAACAAACTTCTTCCATGTAATTTCAAACCTTTACCATCTTTTGAAATATAACTTCTGTCAGGATTTAATTTTCTCTCTAAATTTTTACCATTTTTTTCAAATTGAATTTTAAGATCACCTTTCATTAAGCCTAACCAGTTTCTATAACAAACAATTTTATCTTCAGCATCAACTGCAGCAACACTATCTTCATTATCACAGATAGTTGAGATAGCTGACTCCACAATAACATCGCTAATACCCGCTATATCATGTGCTGCACTAAATGCTTTCGGATTAATTATTATTTCGAAATGGAGATTGTTATTTTTTAGTATTATGGCCTCAGGTTTATTCGAGTCACCTCTATGACCTACAAATTTATTTGTATCTTTTAATTTATAATCATAATCATCTTTTGAAATAATAAGATCTTTATCTTTTACTTTTAAACTAGCAATATTTTTCCAGCTTGTTCCATCTATTGGAATAAATTTATCAAAAAATTCTCTGACATATTTTATTACTTCTTGACCACGGTTTGGATCATATCTTTCACTGCCACCTTCCTCTGACTCGATTACATTTGTTCCATATAAACTGTCATACAAACTAACCCATCTAGCATTTGCTGCGTTAAGTGCATATCTTGCATTCATAATAGGAACTACTAATTGTGGCCCGGCTATTTTTGCTATTTCATCGTCTACATTCTCTGTCTCAATTTTAAAATCAAGCCCTTCATCTTTTAGATAACCTATTTCCTTTAAAAATTTTTTATATTCATTTATTTTTATTTCTTTACCTTTATTTTTAATGTGCCATTCATTTATTTTTTTTTGTAATTCTTCACGTATTTTTAATAATTTTTTATTTTTTGGTGCTAGTTCATGCACAGTTTTATCAAAACCTGACCAAAATTTATCGGCTGAAATATTTAGATCTTTCAATAGTTCATTATTTACGAATTCAAGTAAATTTTTTGAAATTTTTAAATTATTGATATTTTGGTAATTATCAGTCATGATTTATTATAAAGTCTTAAAACTCCTGTAAAATGAAGTCAAATAATTAATCGTAGCATTGACATTTTGTTGTCATTTTCCATATTTATATTTTAAAAAAAATGAAAAATTATCTCAACTTTGAAACTGAAATAAAAGATTTAGAGGCCGAAATAGATAATCTCAAAGATCCCTATAACCAGAGTGGATTATCACAAGTTGATACAGATAAGATATCAAAAACTCAAAATGAGTTAGATGAAAAATTAAAACAAATTTATTCAAATCTAGATCCCTGGCAAACGACGATGGTAGCCAGACATGAAGATAGACCCAAATCAAAATTTTTTATAGATAATCTTTTTGAGGATTTTATTCCATTGTCAGGAGATAGATATTATGGAGAAGATAAATCGGTCGTAAGTGGGTTCGCAAAATTTAATGGAGAGTCAGTTTTAGTAATTGGTCAAGAAAAAGGAGAGGATTTAGAAACAAGAATTAAAAGAAATTTTGGAATGATGAGACCTGAGGGCTATAGAAAAACAATACGGTTAATGGAGCTGGCTGATAAATTTAATATACCAATAATTTCATTTATTGACACACCAGGTGCATATCCAGGTGTTGGAGCGGAAGAAAGAGGGCAAGCTGAGGCAATAGCAAAATCAATAGAGTGTTGTATGAAATTAAAAGTTCCAACAATTGCAATTATTATTGGTGAAGGTGGATCAGGCGGAGCCATAGCTCTAGCATCTTCAAATAAAGTTGTTATGTTGGAAAATGCAATTTATTCAGTAATATCTCCTGAGGGCTGTGCAACTATATTGTGGAGAGATCCAAAAAAAATGCTTGATGCAGCAAAGGCCATGAAGCTTTCTGCTAAAGATTTACTTGATCTAGAAATAATTGATGAAATTATACCGGAACCTCTTGGTGGAGCTCATAGAGATAAAAACTTAATGCTTGAAAATATAAAAAAATCATTAACTAAAAATTTAGAATTTTTTAAATCAATGTCATCAGAAGATATTTATAATAATAGAAAAAATAAATATTTAAAAATTGGAAGAAATAAGGGTTTTATAAGTAACATAGAGGATTTGAGTTCTTTAAGATCAAATCAAAATAATTTAGTTGATGTTTTAAGGTTAAATAAATTAAAGATTTTAGGAATTGGAATTATTTTTGCCTTTATAATTTTTTTATTTTATTTTTTATAAAGTCCCACAACAACGTTTGTATTTTTTTCCTGAACCACATGGGCAGGGTTCATTTCTACTTATTTTTTTATTAATAGTTTTTTTTTGAGCTTTTTTCTCTATTAAGTTATTTTCACTTTCGGCAGGATTTTGAACAAGTTTTAAATTCATTAAGATTGTTATGAAGTCTAATTTTAATCTATCCAATAAATTTTCAAACAAATAGAAAGCCTCCTTTTTATACTCTACTAAAGGATCTCTTTGTCCATAAGATCTTAATCCAATTACCTGTCTTAATTGTTCTAAATATTGTATATGAGACTTCCAGTTCAGGTCAATTGTCTGTAAAAAAATTCTTTTTTCTATATCTTTTGATTGATCTTCACCTAATAATTTTTTTCTTTCTTCCCTAGCTTCCTGAAATTTTTTTCTTAATATCTGTTTAATTTTCTCATCATCAGCATCGGTTATTTCCTTCAAATTAATATTTATAAAATTTTTACCCAAGATTGATTTCAATTTATTTTCAAAATCAGAGCTCTGTAAATTATTTTTTTTCTTTATTTTTAGTTTTATTAAATCATTAATAATTTCATCTAAAAAGTTATCTGAGTAACTAAAAATTTTATCACTATTCATAGCATCTTCTCTTTGAGAGAATATTACATATCTTTGATCATTTAGAACATTATCAAATTTAATTAGTGTTTTTCTTATATCAAAATTTCTAGCCTCGACTTTTTGTTGTGCCCTTTCTAAAGCTTTATTAATCCAAGGATGATCAATACTTTCTCCATCTTTCAGACCAAGTTTCTCTAAAATGTTATTCATGGATTCAGATCCAAAGATCCTCATTAAATCATCTTCAAGACTTACAAAAAAAATTGAATTTCCCTCATCACCTTGACGCCCAGATCTACCTCTAGCTTGGTTATCAACTCTTCTAGACTCCATTCTTTCAGTACCAATTACAAATAAGCCACCTAGAGATTTAATTTTTTCTTTATTTAGTTTAAGTTCATCATCTGGTATTGAACCTTTTTTCCCACCTAGCTGAATGTCCACTCCTCTTCCAGATATACTGGTAGTAATTATTACTGAGCCTTCTTTTCCAGCATTGGATATAATTTCTGCTTCGTTTTCATGATTTTTTGCGTTTAAAACTTGATGTTTTATATTTTCTTTTTTTAAAAGTTTTGAGTAAACTTCTGATTTGTTAATACTAGATGTAAAGATTAACAAAGGTTGCCCCTTTTTATGGCACTCCTTAATTTTAATAATTATTGCATTATTTTTTTCATTCTCAGTTCTAAAAATTTGATCATTAAAGTCTTTTCTTATCATCTTTTTATTCGTTGGAATGACTACAACTGGTAAACTGTAAATTTCGTAAAATTCTTGTGATTCCGTTATTGCAGTTCCAGTACATCCAGATAGCTTTTTATACATCTTGAAATAATTTTGATAAGTAACTGATGCTAAGGTTTGATTTTCAGCTTTTATATGAATTCTTTCTTTAGCCTCGAGAGCCTGATGGAGCCCATCACCAAATCTTCTACCCTCAAGAATTCTTCCAGTCAATTCATCAATTATTTTTAATTCATTGTTCTGAACAATGTAGTCTTTACCTTTCTGGAAAAGATGATTTGCTCTTAAGGCTTGATTAACATGATGAACTAAACTTAGGTTTTCTGGATCATAAAAGTTATTATTTTTTAATATTCCTGCATTGGAAAAAATTTTTTCAACATGACTTATTCCATCATTAGTTAAAAGAACATTTTTATCTTTTTCATCAATTTCATAATCATTCTCTTTCAAATTATTTATTAATTTATCAATAGAAAGATATTGCGCTGTCCTATCTTCAGCTGCACCAGAAATGATTAATGGAGTTCTAGCTTCATCAATTAAGCAAGAATCTATTTCATCAACTATTGCAAAAAAATATTTTCTTTGTACCATTTCATATTTAGAAAATTTCATGTTATCTCTTAAATAATCAAAGCCAAGTTCACTGTTGGTTGCGTATGTTATGTCACAATTATAATTTTTCTTTCTTTCTATATCGTCTTGATCATTATTTATGAAACCTGATGAAAGACCTAAAAAATTATATATTTTTCCCATTTCTTGAGCATCTCTTTTTGCCAAGTAATCATTCACTGTTACTATGTGTACTCCCTCTTTTTCTAGAGCATTTAAGTAAGCTGCGAGTGTAATTGTAAGAGTTTTACCTTCCCCAGTCCTCATTTCAGCGATTTTTCCCTCATGTAAAACTACACCTCCAATCAACTGAACATCAAAATGTCTTTCATTTCTTGTTCTTCTAGAGGCCTCCCTTACTAACGCAAAAGCTTCTGGAAGTATTTGATCAAGGGTTATGCCACTTTTAATTTTTTCTTTAAATTCCTCAGTTTTTTTTGGAAACTCCGAATCATTATATTGTTTTGTAACTTCCTCTAAAGAATTAATCTTTTTTATAATTTCTTCTATTCTGTCCAGCTCTCTTTGATTACTAGATTTTATGAATTTTGAGATAAAGTTTAGAGGATTTAACATCAGTTTTTGATTTATTATTTACTTATAACCTTTAATATAATCATAAAATAATAATTTTAAATAGCATGGGTATTAATTTAACTAATTTCTTGTCGTCTAAATCAAAAAGCAAGAGAATGATGGAGTTTCAAGATTTAGATCATATTGATGGTTTGTCAATTTCCACTGTAAGCGCTAATTTATATAATAATATGAGAGATGATTTAGTTATGTTTTATTTTAGAGATGGTGCAAATCATGCCTCTCTTTATACACAGTCAAAAATTATATCAGAAAACATTAAATGGAACTTAAATCAAAAAGTAAAAAAAATATTCTCATTGATTGTTAATACTAGGAATGCAAATTGTTTTACAGGCAAACAAGGCTATAAAAGCTTAGAAAAAATTGCAGAACTCACCTCTCAAAAATTAACAGAAAAACAAAAAGAAGATGAAGATCAGCCAAAAAAAATAAAATCTAAAGAAATAATTTTTGGTTGCACAGGGACTATAGGTGAAACTTTTCCTGAGGAAAAAATATCTAGTAAGCTTCAAGAGCTTATAGACAAGATTAAGTATACCCAAAATAAATATGTTTGGATGAAAGCAGCCTTAGGCATTATGACAACTGACACTCAACCTAAAATGGCAATGGAAGAATGCACAATTGGAAATAGTAAAATAAAAATTTTTGGGGTTGCAAAAGGCTCAGGTATGATACAGCCTAACATGGCTACTACCTTAGCTTATATTTTTACTGATGCTGATATATCAAATGATATTTTAAAAAAACTTTTAAAAAAGAATATTTCAAATACTTTTAACGCAATTAGTTGTGATGGTGATACAAGCACAAATGATATGGTTTCGATTTTCTCAACTGGAAAATCAAAACATCCTAAAGTTCAAAGTATTAATGATGAAAAGATTAATGATTTTGATATTGCATTAAATAAAGTTTTATTAAATTTAGCAAAAAGAGTTGTTGCGGATGGCGAGGGGGCGTCAAAATTTGTGACGATAAATGTTGAAGGTTGTAAAAATGAAAATGATGCAAAAAAAATAGCTTTCTCAATTGCTAATTCACCATTAGTGAAAACAGCCATTTCAGGAGAAGATCCTAATTGGGGTAGAGTTGTGATGGCGATAGGTAAAGCTGGTATACAAGTAAATTATGAGAAACTCTCTATAAAATTTGGCAATCTAAGTGTTGTACATAATGGAAAAATTAATTCGAATTATGATGAAAGCGAAGTATCTGAATACATGATGAGTGATAGCATTGATATTAATATTGATATTTCATGTGGTTCAAAAAGTTTTAAAGTTTATACAATGGATTTAACAAAAAAATATATTGAAATTAATGGGGACTACAGAAGTTGAAATATTTTATTGAAATTTAGATATTTATTATTAAGTAAAAACTTATGATAAAATACAAATTAATTTGTAAAAAATGTAACTTTTCATTTGATAGCTGGTTTTCAACCTCAACAGAATATGAAAAACTTAAGAATAAGAATTTTCTAAATTGTCATAATTGTAACTCCAAAAAAGTAGAAAAAACTTTGATGGCGCCGAAATTAATAAATAAATCAAAATTGAAAGATTTTAAAATAGAAAATGAAGAGAATAAGCAAATAAAAAATAAGATTAAAGAATATCAAAAATTTATAAAGAATAATTTTGATTATGTTGGAGATAACTTTGCATACGAAGCAAGATCTATTCACTACAATGAAAAAAGAAAAAGTAAGGGTATTTATGGAACTGCTACGAAAAGTGAAATTAAAGAGTTGAGAGATGAAGGAGTTGAAGCTGAAATGATACCTTGGATAGAGGATAAAAATAATTAAATTTTTCTAAATTTTCCAATATAATTAATTGACTTATCAGAACTAATTGACCATTTATCCTTAATAACATTAAATTTCATACCATCTAAACTTTCTAAATTTAAATTAAATTTTTTTGAAATATTAACTAGATCATCAGGCCTTATAAATTTTTCCCATTCATGAGTGCCAATCGGAAGCCATCGCAAAATATATTCAGCACCAATAATTGCAAATATATATGATTTAAGTGTTTTATTTATTGTTGCTATAAACATAATGCCATCTTTCTTTAGAAGAGAGGCACTTGACTTTAAAAAATAATCAACATCTTCAACATGTTCAATTATTTCCATGTTTAAGATAACATCAAATTTTATATCTGTCTTAAATTTTTCTGGTGATGTAGAAAAATATCTGATGTTTAATTTACTCTTTTTTGCATGTAATTTGGCTACTTGAATATTTTTTTCTGAAGCATCTATTCCTGTTACATCCGCACCAAGTCTGCTCATGGGTTCTGATAATAATCCACCGCCGCATCCAATATCTAAAATCTTTAGTTTTTTCAGAGGTTTTCCGTCATTTTCTAGCTTAAAACTATTGATTAAGTTTTCTTTAATATATGAAATTCTTATAGGATTAAATTTATGCAAGGGTTTAAATTTTCCTGATGGGTCCCACCATTCTTCAGCAATTCTAGAAAATTTTTCTATTTCTTCTTTATTTATTGTGTTAGTTTTCATATCTAAGTTGACTTTATATTTAAGATGTATTTTATCAATATATTTAAATTAAGATAATAATTTATCATGAAAATTGTAGTACTAAAATTTGGTGGCACCTCAGTTGGAACAATCGAGAGAATTAAAAAGATAGCTGATATAATAGGAAATTATAAAAAAAAAAATTACAATGTTATCGTAGTTTCATCAGCAATGAGTGGTGTTACAAATGACTTGATAAAAAAATCAAGACAAATTAGTAACAATTTTTTAGAGTCTGAGTATGATGTTTTAGTTTCATCAGGTGAGCAAGTATCTTGCTCCCTAATTGCAGGCAGATTAAATCATAATGGATTTAAGTCTAGAACCTGGTTAGGTTGGCAAATACCGATATATACCAAAGGTCCACACAAATATTCTCGAATTAACAGCATTAACAAGAGCAGGATAATTAGTTACATTAAAAAAGGTGGAATTCCTGTCATAACTGGTTTTCAAGGAATAAGTAGCGATGAAAGAGTAACAACTATTGGAAGAGGAGGTTCTGATGCTAGTGCTATTATGCTTGCAAAATTTTTTAAAGCTAACAGATGTATTATTTATACTGATGTCGAGGGTGTTTATACAACAGATCCTAACAAATTAAGAAAAGCAAAAAAAATCAAAGTGATATCTTATGAGGAAATGTTAGAAATGGCTTCATTAGGTGCCAAGGTGATGCAACCTGTTTCAATTCAAGATGCAAGATTGAATAGAATTGATGTTGAGGTAAAATCTTCATTTGTAAAAAAACCAGGAACATTAATTACCAAAAGATCAAATATTATTAATAACAAGATAATTACCGGCATTTCATCAACGCATAATGATGCTAAGGTTACTTTAATTGGAGTTAAAGATAGACCAGGAGTTGCAGCATCAATTTTTAAACCATTATCTATTAATTCAATTAATGTTGATATGGTAGTTCAAAATATTTCTGCTAACGGAAATGAAACAGATTTAACATTTACAATTAAATCTGAAGATTTAAATAAAACTAAAAAAATAATTCAGGAAAATAAGAAGATTAGTTTTAGAAAAATTTTATTTGAAAAAGGTGTTTCAAAAATATCAATAATTGGTGTTGGGATGATAACAACACCAGGAGTAACCTATAAAATGTTTCAAGCGCTAGCTAAAAAAAAAATCAATATCCAAGTTATATCCACATCTGAGATTAAAATTTCAGTTTTGATTAATAAAAATGATACTAAAAAAGCTTTAGAAGTTTTACATAAAGAGTTTAAATTAGATAATTAAGAATATAAAATGAGTATTAGGCCTTTTAGGGATATAAATAGAAAAAAAACAAAAGTTGTAAATTTAGGAAATGTTAAAGTGGGTGGTGACAATCCTATTTCAGTACAATCAATGACAAATACTTTAACAACAAACGTTAAAGCAACAATAAAACAAATTAATGAAATTCAAACTGAAGGGGCTGATTTAGTAAGGGTTTCATGTCCCGATCAGTCATCAACACAATCTTTAAAAGAAATTATAAAGAATGTTAACATCCCAATAATTGCAGATATACACTTTCATTATAAAAGAGCAATTGAGGCTGCTGAAAGTGGAGCGAGTTGTTTAAGAATTAATCCTGGCAATATAGGAAATAAAGATAAAATTAAGGAGGTAGTAAAGGCAGCTAAAGATAATAATTGTGCAATCAGGGTAGGGGTAAATGCAGGATCATTAGAAAAAGATATTTTGGAAAAGTTCAAAGAGCCTTGCCCGGAAGCTTTAGTTGAAAGTGCTCTCAGAAATATTAGATTATTGG
Organism: Candidatus Pelagibacter sp. HIMB1483; assembly: GCF_052048135.1. Lineage (NCBI taxonomy): Bacteria > Pseudomonadati > Pseudomonadota > Alphaproteobacteria > Candidatus Pelagibacterales > Candidatus Pelagibacteraceae > Candidatus Pelagibacter > Candidatus Pelagibacter sp. HIMB1483. The sequence continues at coordinate 65,783 of NZ_JBNAIM010000001.1, forward strand.
AGGATGAGGATTTTTACTCATTAAAAGTGAGTGTTAAATCATCAGATGTTTTTTTGTCTATTGCCGCATATCGCCAATTATCAAAAGTAAGTGATTACCCTCTCCATCTTGGTATAACAGAGGCAGGAGGATTTGTTTCAGGTAGCATCAAATCTTCAATAGGAATAGGAACTCTGCTTTTAGACGGCATAGGTGATACTATAAGAATTTCATTATCTGACGATCCAGTTCAAGAAGTAAAAATTGGAAATGAAATTTTAAAATCATTAAATTTACGCCATCGAGGAGTAAAAATTATATCATGCCCATCCTGTGCGAGACAAGGCTTTCAAGTTATAGAAACTGTCAAAGTTTTAGAAGAAAAGTTAGCTCATATAAAAACACCAATCACTTTATCAATTATCGGGTGTGTTGTTAATGGCCCAGGGGAAGCTTCCATGACTGATATTGGTATAACAGGCGGTCGGAATGGTAACAATATGCTTTATTTATCAGGTGTTCAGACTGAAAAAATTATGACTGAAGACATGATCAATAGAGTGGTTAGTGAAGTTGAAAAAAAAGTGATTGAAATTGAAAGAAATTAAAAATGATTCCTCAAAAAACAATTGAAGAATTGATCATCAAACATTTTAAATTAGAACAAGATTTATCATCAGGTAAATTAGATAAAAAACTTTTTGCAGAAAAGTCAAAAGAATATTCAGATTTAAATGATATTGTTGATAGCGCAAAAAAATATATTTCTTATGATAAAGATAAAGTTGAGTTAGAAAAAATTTTCAATGATCAAAATGCTGACAAAGAATTAATTAAGATGGCACATAGCGAGCTTGAAAGTCTGAAATCTCAGCATGAACAAAATGAAAAAAAACTAAAATTGTTTTTATTACCAAAGGATGAAGCAGATAAGAAAAATGCAATTATTGAAATTAGAGCAGGTACAGGAGGGCTTGAGGCAAGTTTATTTGCCGCTGACCTTTTTAAGATGTATGAAAAAGTAAGTCATAAAAAAAGATGGTCTTTAGAATTAATCTCTATTTCAAAGAGTGAGGCAGGTGGACTTAAAGAGGTCATTGCATCAATAAAAGGCACAAATATATATTCAACATTAAAATATGAAAGTGGGGTCCACAGGGTTCAAAGAGTACCTGATACAGAAACCCAGGGAAGAGTACATACATCTGCAGCTACAGTAGCAGTGTTACCTGAAGCAGAAGAGGTAGATCTTAAGATAAATGATTCTGATTTAAGAATTGATGTTTTTCGAGCAGGGGGACCTGGAGGTCAATCTGTAAATACAACTGATAGTGCTGTGAGAATAACTCACATTCCTACTGGTTTATCAGTTTCACAACAAGATGAAAAATCTCAACACAAAAATAAAGCAAAAGGAATGAAAATTTTGAGAGCTAGACTGTATGAATTAGAAAGATCTAGAATAGATCAAGAACGGTCTGCAGATAGAAAAAGTAAAATTGGAACTGGTGATAGGTCTGAGAGAATTAGAACATATAATTTTCCACAAGGCAGAGTTACTGACCATAGAATAAATTTGACTTTGCACAAACTGGATGAGTTTTTAGAGGGTGAAGCTTTTGATGAAATAATTGAAGCTTTATCTTTAAAAGCGCAAGAAGAAAGTTTAAGTAAACTTTAATAATGAATATTCATACAGCTATTAGAAAAGGAGAATTAATTTTAAAAGAAAATAAAATTAAAACTGCCACATTAGATTCTCAAATTTTAATGTCCAAAGCAATCAATGAAGAAAAAAAATTTATAATTCTAAATTGTAAAAATGAAATTTCTACCGAAAATCTTGATTATTATTATGATTTAGTTAATCAACGCTCTAATGGCAAACCAATAGCATATTTGTTAAAAAAAAAAAATTTTTGGAAAAATGAATTTGTTGTTGATAAAAATGTTTTAATTCCAAGACCTGATACCGAGACACTGGTAGAGCAAGTTTTGGAATTAACCAAAAATAAAAACAAACTAAGTCTTTTAGATGTAGGAATTGGTTCTGGGTGTATTTTATTGTCAATTTTGATGGAAAGGAAAAATTTTTATGGTACAGGTATAGACATATGTAAGAAATCTTTAGAAATATGTAGAATAAATAGTAAAAAATTAGGATTAAATAAAAGATTAAAATTAATTAAATCAAATATTGACAATTTTCATTATGGCAAATATGATTTAATTGTATCAAATCCTCCATACATAAAAAAATATGATTTAAAATGTTTGGATAAAGATGTTGTAGGTTTTGAGCCTAAACATGCATTAGATGGAGGAGTTGAGGGATTATCAGAAATCAGAAAAGTGATAAATAGATCTTCTGAACTGATAAAAAAGAAAGGTTTTTTGATATTAGAAATAGGCCTTGACCAAAGAAACTGTGTAAAAAGATTATTACAGAATAAAGGATTTTATATTAAAAAAATTGTGAAAGATTTGGCAAATCATGATCGATGCATAGTCGGTATTAAAATATAGTATAATTAAATGGTTACTTTTAGAAACAACAACGGAAGAAGAAATACCTTTAGAAGAAATGATAGAAATTATAAATCTAATGGTGAAAGAAATAAATTTAATAATAATTTTTCAAATACAGAAAATTTTCAAAGAAAAGCTCCAGGTAGAAACAATCACAATGCTCCAAAATTAATTGAAAAGTATAATAATCTCGCAAGAGAAGCTTTATCAAGTGGTGATAAAATTTTATCTGAGAACTATTTTCAGCATGCAGATCATTTTACTAGAGTTTTAAATGAAAAAGAAATCCAAAAAAGAATGAGTTATAAAAATAAAAATTTAAACGACAATGAGGAATTGAGTGAGAATAAAGAAAAAAAAATTGAGTCAATTTCTGAAAAAAAAGATGATCTAGATGAGCCTCATTCAGAGATCATCTAATTTAAACCAATTATTTTTTCTGATTTAAGTACATCAAGTTTTATTCTTTTAGTTTCAAAAATTTTTCTTTCTTCACCTTTAAGCACTTTTCCAGAAGGCAATTTTAAAGTTTGAGAATTTATTCTTTTTCCATTTACAATTACCTCATAATGTAAATGAGGACCTGTTGATTTTCCTGTTGAACCAACATATCCAATTATTTGTCCTTGTTTGACTCTTATACCTTTCCTTATATTTTTGGCAAATTTAGACATGTGTGCATAAACTGTTTGATAAGTTGAATTATGTTTAATAACTACACAATTTCCTCCCCCACCACACCATCCTGCTTTTTTTATAACACCATCTCCTGAAGCCATAATCGGGGTACCCATCGGTGCTGCAAAATCAGTACCTCTATGCATTTTGTTGAAACCATCAATAGGATGTTTTCTCATTCCAAATGATGATGATAATTTTGCCCCATTGATTGGTGTTTTCATTAAAGCTTTCCGAACACTTTTTCCACTTTTATCATAATGTCCTTCACTTTCTTTGGAGTCAAAATAATAAAGTGAATTATCTTCTCCACTTAATTTTAAGTTAGCATATAGAATATTACCAGTTTCAATTATATTTTTTTTATCATCTAAAAAGATTTCATACATAATTTGGAAACTATCTTTTTTTCTTATATCTCTTTGAAAGTCTACTTGAAAACCATAAATTCTTGCAAATTCAACTATAATATTTGCAGGAATTTTTTGATTTTTAGCTGACTTATATAAACTTTCTAGAATGATACTTTCACCATAAACAATGTTTTTATTTAGTTTTGTGACTACAATTTTTTGATTAAATTGATCTGATCTTTTTTTTCTTGTAAGGTAAATCTTTTCAGTATTGGAAACTTGAAATATAAATTCTTGAATTAAGAAGTTTGTTTGGTCTATTGTAAATTGAAATTTTTGGTTTACATCTAGTTTGTTTAAATTAACTTTTTTACTTAATTCTTTTTTAATCTTTGAAATTTCTGTTTTTTCTACCGAATATTGCTCTAGAATTTTATCAAAAGTTTCACCAATACCTATTTTATGTTCAATTTTTTTAAATCTTGGTTCTAAATTGTTTAGTATTTGGTTAAATGATTTTTTAAAATATATATTATCTAATAAATTCACATAATTATTAAAAATTTTTTCTTTGTTGAGATTGTAAAAAGATGTAAAAATTATTGTGATTAAAATTAGCAAAGCTAAAACTGATATTTCTAAGTTTTTTCTTAATATTATTTTAAATTTTTTAAGCATCTAATTTTATTGAGAGCAGTATTATTAGTTAAGGATTTCAAAAAAATCAAAAAAAAACCCTTTAAAATAAGGGGTTTTTGTCATATTTTTTACTCTTAAATGCTTGATTTCCATTAATTTTAGCCTATAAGCATCGAACTTTCTCAATAAAATTATTAAGTACAATAAATTATGTGAGGATTATTGGGCTTTTTTAGCTCAATTAGTTATTATAAAAGTTAAAATTTAAGAAGAGAAGTGTGGACGGTTAAGGTTACCAAAATTTGTCGTACACACTTCAACATTATATAAATTTTATTCTTAGAATTTATATAGAAGCTAGTGTGCGCCGTTTTTAAACTTGAGAGTTTGATCATGGCTCAGAACGTACGCTGGCGGCACGCCTAACACATGCAAGTCGAACGAAGTAGCAATACTTAGTGGCAGACGGGTGAGTAACATGTGGGTATCTACCCTTTGGCCTGGAATAACACGAGGAAACTTGTGCTAATACTGGATAAGTCTTTACGGAGAAAGCTTTATGCACCATTGGATGAGCCCGCACTTGATTAGTTTGTTGGTGGGGTAATGGCCTACCAAGACTTTGATCAATAGCTGATTTGAGAGGATGATCAGCCACATTGGGACTGAGACACGGCCCAAACTCCTACGGGAGGCAGCAGTGGGGAATCTTGCACAATGGAGGAAACTCTGATGCAGCGATGCCGCGTGAGTGAAGAAGGCCCTTGGGTTGTAAAGCTCTTTCGTCGGGGAAGAAAATGACTGTACCCGAATAAGAAGGTCCGGCTAACTTCGTGCCAGCAGCCGCGGTAATACGAAGGGACCTAGCGTAGTTCGGAATTACTGGGCTTAAAGAGTTCGTAGGTGGTTGAAAAAGTTGGTGGTGAAATCCCAGAGCTTAACTCTGGAACTGCCATCAAAACTTTTCAGCTAGAGTTTGATAGAGGAAAGCAGAATTTCTAGTGTAGAGGTGAAATTCGTAGATATTAGAAAGAATACCAATTGCGAAGGCAGCTTTCTGGATCATTACTGACACTGAGGAACGAAAGCATGGGTAGCGAAGAGGATTAGATACCCTCGTAGTCCATGCCGTAAACGATGTGTGTTAGATGTTGGAAATTTATTTTCAGTATCGCAGCGAAAGCGATAAACACACCGCCTGGGGAGTACGACCGCAAGGTTAAAACTCAAATGAATTGACGGGGACCCGCACAAGTAGTGGAGCATGTGGTTTAATTCGAAGATACGCGCAGAACCTTACCAACACTTGACATGTTCGTCGCGACTTTAAGAGATTAAAGTTTTCGGTTCGGCCGGACGAAACACAGGTGCTGCATGGCTGTCGTCAGCTCGTGTCGTGAGATGTTGGGTTAAGTCCCGCAACGAGCGCAACCCTCACTTTTAGTTGCCATCATTAAGTTGGGCACTCTGAAAGAACTGCCAGTGATAAGCTGGAGGAAGGTGGGGATGACGTCAAGTCCTCATGGCCCTTACGTGTTGGGCTACACACGTGCTACAATGGTATCTACAACAGGAAGCAAAACGGCGACGTTAAGCAAATCCTTAAAAGATACCTCAGTTCGGATTGCACTCTGCAACTCGAGTGCATGAAGCTGGAATTACTAGTAATCGTGGATCAGCGTGCCACGGTGAATGCGTTCCCGGGTCTTGTACACACCGCCCGTCACACCATGGGAGTTGGTTCTACCTTAAGGCAAGGTTTCAAACCCTTGACCACGGTATAGTCAGCGACTGGGGTGAAGTCGTAACAAGGTAGCCGTAGGGGAACCTGCGGCTGGATTACCTCCTTTCTAAGGATGAGTAAAAATTTTTTTTACTCTAAATAATATACAGGTTAATGTTGACCGTCCTCATTTCTCTTCTTAAAACAGTGTTTCTCTTGCATGGGGGCCGGTAGCTCAGTTGGTTAGAGCACACCCTTGATAAGGGTGGGGTCGAAAGTTCGAGTCTTTCTCGGCCCACCAATTAAGTTCATGGGGGATTAGCTCAGCTGGGAGAGCGCCTGATTTGCATTCAGGAGGTCAGCGGTTCGATCCCGCTATCCTCCACCAGAAGCACTTAGTTATAAAAAATTGTGAATATAAATAATAATTAATATCAATATCTATATCCGAACATTAGTAATGTTATTAGCTAATGTTCAAAATAAAAATTTGATTCAACACAGAATTTTTTTCTGTGCATAAATCAAGCGTTTAAGGGCGTGTGGCGGATGCCTTGGCACTGAAAGCCGATGAAGGACGTGATATACTGCGATAAGTTTCGGGGAGCTGTATGTAAGTTTTGATCCGAAAATTTCCGAATGGGGAAACCCACCACTTTATGTGGTACTTTAAACTGAATACATAGGTTTAAAGAGACAACCTGGAGAACTGAAACATCTAAGTAACCAGAGGAAAAGAAATCAATTGAGATTCCGTTAGTAGTGGCGAGCGAAAGCGGAATAGGCCAGTAGTTTTGTTAAAAAAATTCGAATAGTT
>NZ_JBNAIM010000001.1:75000-123284 GCF_052048135.1 Candidatus Pelagibacter sp. HIMB1483
ACCTGATATTATTTATTAAATTATCTTAAAGCGTTTATTAAAATACCAAGATGCCCAAAAATGAGCTTATAAAAAAAATTGTTGATGATTTTTTAATAAAAAAAGAAGGTAAATCAGTCTTAAAAAGAATAGATAAAAAAAATTTAATTTCTGAGGGTATTATCGATTCTCTTGATGTATTTACTTTAGCTTCAAAAATTGAAAAAAAGACTAAAATCAAGATCAATATTGCTGATAGTAAAATTTTTAAAAAGTTTCAAAAATACAAAACCTTAATTAATCTATAGACAAGTCACAGTTATTTTAAATGAAAATACATCATATAGGAATTGTTTGTGAGGAAGATGATTTAAAAAATTATTTTTTTTTACCAGAAAAAAAATTTATCTATTTCGATAAAAAGCAGAACAATAAACTAGTAATAGGAAAAAATAAATATAACAATCTATGGATGGAGTTTGTAATACCACTTAATTCTAAATCAACTGTTAAAAATTTTCTTAAAACTAGAGGTTCAGCAATTCATCACATTGCTTACTATGTGAAAGATATTAATAAGATTAAAAGAGAATTTAAAAAAAAAACAGATTTTTTATATGTTAATTCTTATAAAATAGAAATAAATTGTTTTGGTGGGTTATTGGAGACTGTCTTTTTTTATAATAGTAATATATTCATAGAATTTTTATCAAAAGCTAAAAAAAGATAATCTTTAAGAGTATGAAAACTGTTTATAAACATAACCATAGAATTAACGATAAACAAAAATCTTTTATATTAAATTCTCTTAAAGATAGTTTTCCTAAATCAAATTTAATTATAAAGAAAAACAAAATTTTTTTATTAAATAAAAAAAACTATTTAGAGATCAAAAAAAACTGTCCAAATTTGATGAAATTATCTATAACATCAAAAAATAAAATAATTTTTTATCAAAATAAAAAAATAAAATATAAAAAAAATCCAATTTCATTATTAAAAAAAAAAAAAGAAATAATAAAAATCTCAGAAGGATTATTTCAATTTCAAGGTAATTTTTTAAAAGTTTTTAGATCAGTAAATAAATACTTTTACGATTTGGCTTTAAAAGAATATAATGCAATAGATCAAGAGCACCCTGTTTTTTGGCCAATTGATCTATATAAAAAAATTGATTATTTCAAAGATTTTCCTCAGCAAATATTAATGGTTAGCGGTTTAAAAAAAAGTTTTAATAATTATAAAAAGTTTTCAAACAAATATGGTAACAAAAAAAATTTTAAGTCAATTAAAATAAACAATCAATTTAGAAATTCAAATTATGGTCTTCAGCCAGCTGTTTGTGACAACTGTTACTATGCTTTACAAAATGTAAAAAATCATAAAAATTCAATTTATACAACTTATAATAAAGTTTTTAGAGATGAAAAATCAAATTTTAAAACCTTGGATAGGCTAATTAGTTTTTCTGTTAGAGATATAATGTTTGTTGGAGATGAGCAATTTGTTTTGAGGACTAAAAACAAGTTAGTTAAATCCTTAAAGAAATTTTTTCAAACAACAATGCTAAATTGTAGGATAGAAGTAGCAAATGATCCTTTTTTCATTTCTAATGTAAATAAAAAAGTATTCCAGGATGCAATGGATTTAAAGTATGAAATAATTGTTGAAATACCTTTTTTAAAAAAGGAAATAGCAGTAGGTTCAATTAATTTCCATCTTAATACCTTTGGTAAAGCTTTTAAGATTAAAAGAAAAGGAAAATTTATTTTTTCTGGGTGCATCGGAATAGGTTTTGAAAGATTATTATTAGCACTCTACAGTCAACATGGAATTAATATCAATAAATGGCCAAAAAAATTAAAAAAAATTTTAAATTTATGAGACTAAAAATTGCCCTTATCATCGGTCAGGCAATTGGTCTTAAATGTTTCCGGCATATTAGTGAAGATAAAAATATTGATCTTAAGTATGTAGCATGTGATGACAGAAGATATATCAAAATAGTTAAAAAAATTTCTAAAAAAAAAAAAATATCATTCATTAAGAAATTTGACAAAAATTTTATAAAAAAAAAAAACTTAGAAGGTTTTTTTTTACTAAGTATTCTATCAAAAACAATAATAAAAGAAGATGTTTTGAATAAGTTTAAAGATTGTTTTAATGTTCATCCTGCAATTTTACCTCAATATCCAGGTATTAACCCAATTTCAGGAATGATTTTTAATAGAGAAAAAAAAATTGGAGTAACGATACATAAAATGACAGCAAATGTAGATGCAGGTGGAATAATTCAAGTGTTCAGAACTTCAATTAGTTTGAAAGATAATTTACTCAGCTGTACAAAAAAAATTGAAAGTTTGACCATAAAAATTTTAATCAATTTTTTAAATAAACTATCTAAAGGAAAAAAAATTAAAATCCTAAGTAACAATATTAAAAAAAAAAAACTTTTTCCCAAAAAAATTCCTAACAATGGATTACTGAATTTTAATTGGAATTTTGATGAATTTTTAAAATATTTTAATGCTGGATTTTCAGGACCTTATTCTAGCGAATGGGGGAAATTATATTTCAATTATAATAAAAAAAAAAAAATAATATGTAATTTTAAAATTTTAAAAAAAAATAACGAAAAAAAAATCTTACAAATTGATAAAAAAAATTATTCTTTAAAATTAAAAAATAAAACAATTATAGTATCCACTTAAATGTTAAAAAAAATTCAATCAATTTTATTAAAGTCTGGTATCAACGAAGCAGATTATGTTTACATTTATTCAGATTTTAGACCCTTCTTTAAATTCTGTAAAAAAAATCCAAAAAAGTTAGTAAAATTATTTTTAGAGTTTTTTACAAATAGAGGAATAACATGTGTTATCCCGTCATTTTCATATACCACTTCTGGTAAATTTATTGTTGAAAAGACAAAGTCGAAAGTCGGATTTTTAGCAAATTTTGTAATTAGTAACTTAAAATATGAAAGATCTGAACATCCATTATTTTCTTTTGTTTCAATTGGTAAAAATTCTAAAATTGTTCAAAAGGTTGGCAAATCCGCTTTTGGCAAAAAGTCTTTACACGCAAGACTTTATGGTAAGAATTGTTATTTCTTATATTTTTTCCGTCCTCTAAAAGATGGGAATACTCTTGTCCATCATATAGAACAGATGTTTAAAGCTAATTACAGATTTGAAAAAAAATTTTCCACAAAAGTATATAATGGTAAAAAATATATAGGAAAAAATTATTCTGCTTATCTAAAAAAAAATATAAACGACAAAAAATATTTTTTAAATTTTAAAAAAGTTTTAAAAAAATTGATAAATAAAGAATACATTAAAATAAATAAATTCAAAAAATCACAAATAGCAATTTTAAAATATGATAATTTTTATGATGATTTAAAAAAACTTTATAAATTTGACAACAAAATTTTTATTAATTGTAAATAAACTTTTGTAGCAATGAAAAATAGATTAATAACAACAAATATCAGTTCATTATTTTCATTAAATGAGCGCAATATTCTTTTAGGTGAATGGTGTATTGAGAATAAACAAAAAACTGATTTTGATACGTTAAAATACGAAAAAATAAATTATCATTTTAACAAACCTGGTAAATTGCAAACTGATTTTCAATATTTGAATAATCTTTATCCTAAAATACTTAATTCATTAATTAGATTTTTAAATGACTATCATGAAACAAAATTTTCAAAAAGATATTGGGAAATCATTATTGGTCCAACACTTGTACAATTATTATCAGTTTTTTGGGATAGATGGGAATTGATTAAAAATGTATCAAAAAATTATGATATTAATGATGTGCCAATTATAGAGTATGTGCCATCTGATTTTATATCTCAAGATTTTAACGATATTTTTACTAATAAGCTCGATTCCCATTTTTGGAATAATTGTGTTTTTTCAGAAATAATTAAAGATTCATTTAAATTGAATATTTCTAAAATTAAGAATGAATATTTTAAAAATAAAAGTTTTTTTGTTAATCAAGACTTAGAGTCAAGTCATAGATTTAAAATTTTGGATAAAATATTATCTAAACTTATAAATCCTAAAGAAATTCTTATATATAAACTAAACTTGGGAAAAGCAAATTTTTTTAAGTATATTTTTTTTCAAAGAAGATTATCAAGATCATTTAGTGAATTTTCAAAAAAAATTAAAATCGACAATATCAAAATTGATAGAAACTTTAAATTAGATTTTACTATTTCAAATGAATTTGAAAAAATGTTATCAAAAAAGATATTATTATTTTTTCCATTATCACATCTTGAAGGTTTTAAAAAGATTCAATCAGAAGCAATAAAAATTAAATTAAAACCAAAATATATAGTCACAGCGTTTGGGCATGTAGTTAATGATCTTTTCAAAGTTTGGTTAGCTGAAGTTTTAGAAAAAAATGATAGTAAATTAATTATTTCAAGTCACGGAGGTTATGTGGAAAATTGTATTAATTTTGATTCTTGGATTAATATTTCAGACAAGTTTATATCTTGGGAAAAATCTAATGAAAAAAAAATAGTTCAGTTACCTCCATTATGCCTTAAAACTAGTAATAAAGATCATTCAAACAAAAAAAATAATATTTTATTTTGTACATCTAATACAAATCTTTATGCATACAGAATTCAGGATTATATTATTGGCTCACAAATAATTGAATGTTTAAAGTTATGGGAAAATTTATTTACAATAATGAATGACAAGATTAAAGATAAAATAGTTATAAGACATGTTCCCAATTTTGATAGATGGAATCAAAAAGAAAAACTTGATAAATTATTTCAGCATAATGCACTATCTCAAAAAAAAAATTTTATAGATGAATTAAAGAATTCAAAAATTGTAATTAATACAGCTATGCAAACAACGTTTTTTGAAAGTATGAGTTTTGGCGTACCTTCATTGGTTTTATTAAAATATGATTTATGGAATTTATCTGAAAAAGGAAAAACTATTTATGAAAAATTAAAAGAAAATAAAATTATTTTTAATGATGTAAAAAAATTAAATGAACACTTAAATGAAATAGCTGAAGAACCAAATTTATGGTGGAATAGTCAAAAAATTTTAAAAATTAGAGAAGAGTTCCATGATCATTACTGTAAAAGAGGAAATTTTGATCAATGGAATAATTTTTTTAATAATTTAATTTTTTCTTAATCTCAATTTTATTTTCTGAATTGTGGTTCTTTTAAAAGTAGTATTTTTTTTTGTTAAATATGTCTCAAAACCTATTTTTTCATAAGATAGAATTGATTTGATATTCTTTTTATTAAATCCAGCAAAAAAGTTTTTTTTATTAAAAAATTTGTTTATAAAGATACAAGCATGGGCAATAAAAAAATGTGAAACTTTTTTATTCAAAAAATTTTTATCAAAAATAAAAATACCTACCGAAACATATTTTTTGTTTAGATTTTGTAGTCCAGATGTAGCAATTAATTGATTATTATAAAAAAAACCTAGAATTATTTTAGATTTAGACAGGTTAATTTTGTTTATGTATTTTTTTTGCCATAATTCACCATTATTAATTTTGCTTAAAATAAATTTAGACTTTTTTATCGACGATAAATATTTTCGGTTTATATGTTTCTCTGAGATACATTTAATGCTTAAATTAAATTTTTTTACTTTGAAATTATAGGTGTTTTTAATAAACATGTAATATATAGACTAAAATAAAACATACAAAATTATGATTGGAAATAAAGTTTTTAATTTAGCAAAAAAAGTATGGAATTATAATAGAAGTTTAACTGGTCAAGGCGTAAGAGATACATTAAATGAATTTAAAAAAATTAACAAAGATCTTAAAATAAATAAAGTTAGATCGGGCACAAAAGCATTTGATTGGGAAATTCCTCTAGAATGGAATGTTAGAGAAGCATATATATCCGATCCTTCAGGAAAAAAAATATGTGATTTTCACAAAAATAATTTACATCTCGTGGGTTATTCTATACCTCAAAAAAAATCTTTCAATTTAGAACAGATAAAAAAAAAAATTTATACTTATAAAAAAATTCCAAAAGCTATTCCTTATCACACCTCTTATTACAAAAAAGATTGGGGATTTTGTATGAGTTTAAATCAAAAAAAAAAATTAAAAAAGGGAATTTATAAAGTCAATATAAATACTAGCCTTAAAAAAGGTTATATGAATTTTGGGGAAATTTTTATTAAAGGAAAGAAAAAAAAAGAGATTTTTTTTTCAACATATGTTTGTCACCCATCTATGGCAAATAATGAATTATCAGGTCCATGTACTATGATTTATTTTTCAGATTATCTAAAGAAAATAAAATTAAATTATTCAGTTAGAATATTATTCATTCCAGAAAGTATTGGATCAATTTATTATTTAAGTAAGAATTATAAAAAAATGAAAAAAAATATTATAAGTGGATTTAATATAAGTTGTATAGGTGATAATAGATCTTATTCTTTCATTTCTAGCAGAAAAAATAACACTGATACTGATAAAATTACTAGATATGTATACAAAAACATATCCAATAAATTCAAAGAATATTCTTGGAATGATAGAGGAAGTGATGAAAAAAATTATTGTGCGCCAGGAATAGATTTACCAGTATGTACAATAATGAGATCAAAATTTGGAAAGTATAAAGAATACCATACATCAGAAGATAAATTAGGAAAAGTGGTTTCAAAAGTAGGTCTTAATAATAGTTTTGAATTATTGAAAAAAATTCACTACTTAGCAGATAATTACTCTAGTCCAAAAACAAGCGTTCTGGGAGAGCCATTTTTGACAAAGTACAATTTGTATCCAACTTTAAGTTCACAAAATTTACCAAAAAAAACTATGCTAATTAAAAATATTATTACATATAGTGATGGCGATAATTCTATAATAGACATAGCCGAAAAGTGTAAAGTCTCAGTTTGGGATATAATTCCTTTAATAAAAATGTTACAAAAAAAGAAAATTCTAAAAAATGCTGAACAATAAATCAATACTAATTACTGGTGGAACAGGATCTTTTGGAAAAAGAATCACAGAAAAGATCTTAGAAAAATTTAACCCAAAAAAAGTAATTATTTTTTCAAGAGATGAACTCAAACAATCCGAAATGCAAAATGAAAAAATTTATCAAAAAAAGAATGTAAGATTTTTTTTAGGTGATGTAAGAGACTTACAAAGACTCAAAACAGCTTTTGATGGTGTGGATGTTGTAATTCATGCGGCTGCTTTAAAACAGGTTCCAGCAGCAGAATATAACCCAGGTGAATATGTAAAAACAAACATTCATGGCGCACAAAATGTTATTCAAGCCGCAATAGATTGCAATGTTAAAAAGGTTATAGCATTATCAACTGACAAAGCTGTTAACCCAATAAACTTGTATGGGGCAAGTAAATTAGTATCTGATAAATTATTTGTTGCAGCAAATAACATAGTAGGTAAGAAAAACATATGTTTTTCAATAGTAAGATATGGAAATGTTTCTGGCTCTAGAGGATCAGTTTTGCCATTGTTTTTGGAATTAAAAAAAGCAAAGAAAAAACTTACGATTACACATAAAGATGCAACTAGATTTTGGATCACATTGGATCAAGGTATACAATTTGTATTTGATTGTCTTACAATAATGAAAGGTGGAGAAATTTTTATCCCTAAAATTCCAGCAATAAAAATTACAGACTTAGCTAAAGTAATAGATCCACAAAATAAATACGAAATTATAGGATTGAGGCCATCAGAAAAATTACATGAAGTTTTAATTTCGCCAGATGAAAGTATAGATGTTGTTGAGTTTCGAAAATACTATACTATAAAGCCATCATTTGAATTTCATACTAGAGTTGATTATTTTAAATCACAAAACAATGAAAAAGGAAAGAAAATTAAACAAGGCTTTAAATATTCTTCTGATTTAAGAAACAATCTATTAAATCTTAGTCAGATAAAGAAGCTTATCAAAGTTTAATGAGATTATCTAAAATCGTAGTTGGAGGTGCTCAAATTGGAAATAATTATGGCGCAGTTGGTAAAAATTTAACCAAAAGTGATACAATTAAGATTTTTAATTTTTTTATTAAAAATAAAAAAAAAATTCATATAGACACCTCGCCTTTTTATGGAAACAGTCAAAAATTGCTAAGTTGTCTGTCAAAAAAAAATATTTATATAATTTCAAAAATTAAGAATATTCCAAAAAATGAAAAAAAAATCGAAAACTATATTCAAAATTTTATTAAAAACTTACAAAAGGAAGTAAATAAAAAAATCTTTTGCATTTTTCTTCATGATGAAAAAGATCTAGATAATCTTAAAAGACTTAAAGTAATTAAAAAAGTTTTTCAAAAGTTTAAGAAAAAAAAAATTATTAAATATTTTGGTTATTCAATTTATGATCTTAAAAAATATAAAAAAAATATTTTTAAAGTTAAACCAGATATTTTACAATTTCCATACAACTTACTAGATAATAGAGTTACCAATAAAGATTTAAAAAAAATTAAAAGTCATAAAATTAAGATTTATGTGAGATCGATATTTTTACAAGGTTTGTTGTTATGTAATTCTAAAAATTTACCAAAAAAATTTAATAAATTTTCTAATATATGGAAGAAACATGAGAAAGAGCTAAGTTTAAATGGATTAAATAGACTTCAGGCTGCTTTGAGTTTTGTTTTTAATAATAAAATGATTGATAAATCAATTATTGGTTTTAAATCATTGAAAGAATTTAAACAGATTTTGAAATGCAAACTGTCAAAAAAAAAACTTAATTTTGTAGTAAAAAATAAGAAAATTTATAATCTTATAATTAACCCAAGAGTTTGGAAATGATAGCAGTAATTATTCAAGCTAGAGAAAAATCTACACGGTTTCCAAAAAAAATTTTTAAAAAAATTATTAAGAATGAAAATTCACTATCTTTAATTATTAAAAGATTAAAAAAAAGCAAACAAGTTAAAAAAACTATAATTGCAATTCCATCTTTAACAAAAAATTTTGAGTCTATAAAAAAAAGATATCGACACATTAAATTTTTTGTAGGTAATGAAAAAGATGTATTAAGTAGATATTATTATGCTGCCAAAAAAAATAACATTTCTATAATAGTAAGAATAACATCTGATTGTCCTTTAATTGACTGGGAAATGCTTGACAGAATGATAAAAGATTTTAAAAAATTGAAAGTAGATTTTTATTCAAACTGTTTGAATAGAACTTTTCCAGATGGATATGATATAGAAATATTTTCATTTAAAGCTTTATCTTTAGCTTTTCATAAAGCCAAAAAAGTTTTTGATAGAGAGCATGTAACAAGTTATTTAAAGAGATCAAAATTAATAAAAAAAAAGAACTTTGCTAACAAAATAAATTTATATTTTATTAGACTTACATTAGATACTAAAAAAGATTTATTTTTTATTAAAAAGATATATAAATTTTTTTATCCAAAAATATTTTTTAAATTTAAAGATGTAATGGAATTATTCTCTCAAAAACCACATTTATTTCATCAAAAATGGTAAAAAAAAATAACTATAATATTTGGAAAAAAGCAAAAAAAATTATTCCAGGAGGAAATATGTTAATATCAAAAAGACCTCCAAAGTTTTTAGAAAAAAAATATCCAATTTATTTCAAAAAATGTAAAGACTCATTTGTCTGGGATATAAACAATAAAAAATATCTTGATATGTATTTAATGGGAGTGGGAACAAATATTTTAGGTTATAATAATTCTTATGTTAATAATGCAGTTAAAAAAATAATTGACAGTGGCAATACATCTTCTCTCAACTCAGTTGAGGATTTGAAATTATCTAAAGAACTTCTTAAAATTAATAAATGGGCTGATATGGTCAAACTCGCCCGAACTGGTGGGGAAGCCAACGCCATTGCTGTAAGGATAGTAAGAGCATCAACAAATAGAGATTTAATTCTCTTTTGTGGTTATCATGGTTGGCACGATTGGTATTTATCCGCTAATTTAATAAATAAAAATAATTTAGACAGCCATTTATTTCCTAATTTAAGTGTTGCAGGAATTCCAAAAAAACTGAAAGGTTCATCAATTTCAGTCAATTTTAACGATTTTAAAAAAATAAGATTATTGGGATCAAAATATAAGGAAAGAATTGCAGCAATTAAAATCGAGGTTCAGAGAAATGATCCACCAACTAAAGAGTTTTTAGGGGAAATTGAAAATATTAGAAATAAATATGGAGTAAAATTGATTGTAGATGAGTGCACATCAGGATTTAGAGATAACTTTGGTGGAATTTATGAGAAATTTAATATTAAACCAGATATTGCTATTTTTGGTAAATCTTTAGGAAATGGTTTTCCAATTACTGCAATCCTAGGTAGGAAAAAAATTATGCTTAATGCTGATAAAACATTTATAAGTAGTACTTTTTGGAGTGAAAGGACTGGAACAACAGCTGCCATAGCAACTTTAAAAAAAATGAAAACTTTAAAAAGTTGGTCGAAAATTTCAAAAAAAGGTAAATTTATAAAAAAAAAATGGGGAGAATTTTCAAAAACTTATGATCTGCCAATAATAATCACAGGTCTAGATGCATTGCCTAAATTTGAATTTAAAAATAAGAATAATGAAATAATGAAAAATTTTATTCTATTTGAAATGCTAAAAAAAAATATATTGGCAAAAAATATTATATATTTAAGTGTTACACACTCTGATCAACAAATTAAAAGGTATTTAAATAATCTGAAAAATATATTTTATAAAATCAAAAAAAATAGGTTAGATCATCATAATATTAACAACTTTTATGTCAAAAAATTAAAAATTGCTGATATTAAATTAAAGCGTATAAACTAATTATGAAAAAAAACTATAAGAAAATAATTTCTCAAATAGAGTCTGTAAGAAAAAAAAATAATAAGAATTGGATGGACATTTTAAGAATTGCTTTTGAAAATAATCCAAAAGCAACCTCAAAAGTCTTTGCAAAGATTTACAGAGAAGATAAACAAATTTCTAATTTAGCTAAAAAACTTACCAAGTAAAATATGATTAATATTGATGGAAGAGCTTTAACTGATTCTAAGCCACCTTTTTTGATTGCCGAAATATCAGCAAATCATAAAAAATCATTATCACGAGCTTTAAAATTGGTAAAAATGGCCGCGAAGGCTGGATTTGATGCTGTTAAACTTCAAACTTATGAGCCAGATAAGATTACCTTAAAATCAAAAAAAAAGGATTTTCAAATTAAGGATAAGAAGAGCATTTGGTATAAAAAAAATTTATATGATTTATATCGAAAAGGTCAAACACCTAAAATTTGGCACAAAAAAATTTTCAATGAAGCAAAAAAACTTGGCTTAATTGCTTTTAGTACACCATTTGATTTAGAATCTGTTAGGTTTCTAAAAAAATTAAAAGTTCCATGTTATAAGATATCTTCATTTGAAATAACTTATTTAGATTTAATCAAAGAATGTGCCAAAACAAAAAAACCACTTATTATTTCTACAGGCTTAGCTAAGTTTTCTGAAATCAAAAAAGCAATATCTGAAATAAAAAAAGTAGGAAACAACAAGATAATACTATTAAAATGTTCTAGTAGTTATCCTGCAAATCCTGAAGATATAAACTTAAAAACTTTACTGGATTTAAAAAAAAGATTTAAATTAGATGTTGGTTTATCTGACCACTCAATAGGTTCTGAAGTAGCTATAGCGAGCATACCTTATGGAGTCAAAGTAATTGAAAAACACGTTACAGTAAATAATAAAGATGGAGCGTTGGATAGCAAATTTGCTCTTCCAATTAAAGAATTTAAAAATTTTGTAAACTCAATTAAAAATACACATAAAGCTCTTGGCAAAATTAAATATGGCCCTACTAAAAATGAAAAAAATTCTTTAAGATATAGAAGATCTATATATGTTAGTGACATAATCAATAAAGGTGACAGAATTTCTAAAGATAATATAAAAATTGTACGACCCTCTTTAGGAATGCCAATTAAATATTATAAAAAGATTTTAGGTAAAAGAACAAATAAAAGTTTTAATCCTGGGGATGTAATTAAATTAAAAAATTTAAAGAGAAATTAAATGTATTTAGTAACAGGTTGTGCTGGTTTTATAGGAATGAGTCTTACTCATCAATTATTAAAAAAAAATAAAAAAGTAATTGGTTTGGATAATTTGAACCAGTTTTACAATGAAGGCTTTAAAAAAAAACGATTATCAATTTTAAAAAAAAATAAGAATTTTAAATTTATTAATGTTGATATATCTAATAAAAAAAAGATACTGAATATTTTTAAAAATAATAAACCTAAAGTAGTTATTCATTTAGCTGCCCAAGCTGGAGTTCGAAACTCAATTCAATTCCCAGAATTATATTTAAAATCTAACTTAATTGGATTTTTTAATATTTTAGAGTCTATAAAAATCACAAAACCAAAAATATTTTTATTTGCTAGTAGTTCAAGTGTATACGGTTACAGTAAGGGAAAATCATTTAAAGAAAGTGATAATACAGACAAATGTTTAAGTTTTTATGGTGCAACAAAAAAATCAAATGAGATTATGGCTCATTCATACTTTCACCAATATAACTTAAGCATTATTGGCTTAAGGTTTTTTACTGTTTATGGACCATGGAATCGACCCGATATGGCAGCTTATACTTTTGCAAAAAATATTAAAAACTCTAAGAAAATTAGTGTTTATGGGAAAGGTAATCTTAGACGAGATTTTACTTATATAGACGATGTAGTAGCTTCAATTGATAAATTAATTTTTAAATCACTAAAAATAAAAAAACCTTTCTTTGAAGTATTTAATATTGGAAATAATAGTCCAGTTAAAGTGAGTAAATTTATTAAGATAATGGAAAAAAAATTAAATAGAAAATCAAAAAAAATTTTTAAAAAAAAACCTAAAACTGATTTGGTATTTACAAATTCAAATTCAAACAAGTTAATAAAGTTTATTCGTTTTAAACCACAAACTTCTATTGAGAGTGGTCTAAAATTATTTTTTAATTGGTTTAATAAAAATTCTAAATGAAATTATCAAGGATAATTAAAAATAAAATTATTTTTAAAAATAATTATGAAAAATGTTTTATTATTGGCTCATCACCATCGAAAAATGCCAGATCACCAAGATTATGGAATTATGTATATAAGAAATTAAAAATTCAAAGAGAAATGTATCCAGCAGATTTAGAAAAAAAAAATATAAGAAATTTCTTTAAGATTATTAAAAAAGATGAAACTTTTAAAGGATTATTAATTACAATTCCATTTAAAGAAATAAGTCTTAAGCATGTTGATAAAGTTTCTTTATCTATTTCAAGGATAAATTCAATAAACACAATAGTTAAAAAAAAAAAATTAGAAGCCTTTAATACTGATTACTTAGGTGCTTTAGAGAGCTTAAAAAAAATTAAATTGAAGAAAAAAAATCAAAAAGTATTAGTGGTCGGTTCAGGGGGTACTGGTAAAACAATTATGCATGCAGTAAATAGTTTTTTAACAAATAGCAAAATTTATTTACTGAATAGAACAGCAGGTAAATCTTATAAAATTTTAAATAAATTCAAATCACAAAAAAAAAATAGTTTTTTTCATATTAAGAAATATGATGATATATTTAAAATAGATAAATTTGATTTACTTATTAATTGTACATCGGTTGGTTTTGATAACTGGTGTAAAAGAAAAAATTTAAACATAAATTTAAAACCTTTTTCGCCATTATCACCAATAAAAAAAATTAATGGAATAAAGTCAAAAAATCTTAATTTATTTATGAAAAAAAATAAATTAATTATTAAAGAAAATCAAAAAATTACCGAAAAATTTTTGAAAAAGAATAAAAAAATCAAAGTTTTTGATGTAATATATAATCCAGTAGAGACAATTTTATTAAAAAAAGCAAGAAAAAACTCTATAAAGAACCTTAATGGACTATATATGAATCTTGTTCAGGCTGCTAAAGCTTTTGTTTTAGTAAATGGATTAGGTTATAAAAAAGTTTTAAATATAATGAAATCTTATGGATAATAAATTTCCTGGTAAAGATATTACATTAGAAGATTGCGAGTTCAAATTTCCACTCGCTACAAAAAAAAAACAAAAAGAGATTTTATTTAGCAAAAAAATCAAATTTAATTCAAAAACAATACCAGTAATTGCCGGCCCAAATACTTTAGAAAATAGAGACATGATTTTAAGATGTTGTGATCTATTAGAAAAAAAAAAAATTGGAATGTTGAGAGCAGGTATTTATAAACCACTTACTTTTCCATATAGATCTAAAAAATATTTCGAACTTGGAGATAAAGCAGCAAAGATTTTAGAGGAAATAAAAAAGAATTATGATTTGTTAATAGTTTCTGAAATTATGGAAGAAAAGAAAATAGATTTTATTAATGATTATGTTGATGTTTTTCAAATTGGATCAAGAAATATGCAAAATTTTCCTCTGATAACCGAAGTTTCAAAAAAACTTAAACCAATGATTATAAAAAGGCACTATGGTGCTTCTCTAAGGGATTTGTTGGGAGCAGCAGAGTATGCATTAGTTAACAAAAATAATAAAGTAGTTTTATGTGAAAGAGGAGTTTCTGTACCCCATACTCATAAGGCTACAAGTAGATTTTTATTAGATTTACAAATTGTACCTGCGGTAAAAGAGGTTTCAAACCTACCCTTAATTGTTGATCCTAGTCATGCTTGTTTTTGGCACAAATGGGTAGAACCATTAACACTTGCATCAATTGCTTCTGGGGCAAATGGTTTAATGATTGAATTTCATCCAGACCCCAGAAATGCCGCAGTAGATCCTTTGCAACCAATTAGTTTCCAAGAGTTTTCAAAATTAATTGATAAATGTAGAGAATTAACAAAAATTTTAAACAAAAAAATAATTTGAAAAAAAAAGTTTCTATAATTGTAAGAACACATAACGAAAGTTATTGGATCAGCAAATGTTTGCATGAAATTTTTAATCAAAAATTCAAAAATTTTGAAGTTATAGTTGTTGATAATAACAGTAAAGATAATACAAAAAAAATAATAAAGAAAAATTTTCCAAATTGTAAATTGGTAAATTATAATTCGAAGGTATTTAAACCTGGTGCGGCAATAAACTATGGAATTAAATTTTCAAAAGGAGAGTTGATTTGTATAATTAGTGGACATTGTATTCCAAAAAATGAGTTTTGGTTAGGTAAACTCGTAAAAAATTTTAAGTCAAAGATGATTGCAGGTGTTTATGGAAAACAAGAACCATTAGATACCTCGGACCCTAATATTGTAAGAGAACTAAATTATTTATTTGGAAATGATAAAAAAATTCAAATTAAAGATCCTTTTTTTCATAATGCTAATAGTATGATAAGAAGAAGTGTATGGAAAAAAATTAATTTTAATGAACAAACCTATCATATTGAAGATAGGATATGGGCTCAACAGGTTCAAAATTTAAATTATAAGATTATTTATGAACCAAATTCAATAGTCTATCATCATCATGGAGTAGGACATAATGATAATATTAAAAGAGTTTCAAGAATTTCAAAAATAATTCAAAATCTCAATCTTAGAAAGTATAAAAATGAGCAAAAAATAATTTGCATGATACCAATTATTAATCCTATTAAAAAAAATGATTCTTTCTTAGTTGAAAAAATATTAAATGAGCTAAATAAGAGTTCTTTAATTTTTAAAACTTTTATAATTTGTAGTAATCAAGAATTAAAAAAGAAAATGAAAAATTTGAGAAAAATTAAAGTAATAGATAGGCCAAAATACTTACAGAAAGATTATTTAGGCACTGATTATATTCTTAAAGAAATATATAAAAAATATATAAAAAAATCATTCAAGCCCTCTCACGTAATGGTGCTTGAAGAAGTTTATCCCAACAGACCAAGAAATTTTATTAAAGATTTAATAAATAAGATAGACGAAAAATACGATTCTATTGTTCCAATATGTAAAATAAATGACCACAATATTTGGAAAAAAAACAGTTCAGGAGAGATGAATATAATTTTTAAAACTTCTATGCCAAGTTCGTATGTTACAAATAATGTTTTTAAAGAGATAAAAGGATTAGGTTGTATTACCAAGAGCTCAGTTTTTGAACATACTGGAAGAGAAACAATGTCAATTAATTTTTTAGAAGTTTTAGAAAAATATTCAATTAAATTTAAATAAAAAGTGTCTATAAAAAAGAAAATTGAGTTTTTTATTCCAGCAAGATCTGGGTCGTCTAGAATTAAAAATAAAAACTTAAAAAAAATAAATGGAAAAACATTATTAGAAATTTCTATTAAAAAATGTTTAAAGACAAAATTAGGTGATGTTGTTGTTTCAACTGATTCTAAAAGTTATGCAAACTATTGTAAAAAAAAAGGTGCAAAGATTTATTATTTAAGAGAAAATAAATATTCAACATCAAAATCATCAACTATATCAAGTATTTTGTATCATATAAGATACTTAAAAGACAAAAATATTTCGTTACCTGAATATTTAGCAATAATTCCAGTAACAAATCCTTTTTTAAAAGCAACTAGTATAATAAAAGCTTTTAAAAAAATTAGTAATAATAAAAAATTCAATTCTATAGTTTCATACACCAAATCCACAGAACACCCATTTTTGTACGTAGATGTAAATAATGATAAAATTAAATTTGATTTATTTAAATTTAGAAATTCCTATTATTCTGATTTAGAAAGAACACAAGATTGGCCACATGCAATTATTGCTACACCTTCCTTAAAGATTACGAAAACAAAATATTTTTTAAAATACCTAAAAAATAAAGATCCTAATTTTAATTTAAAAACTTTTGATTTGAATTCATGCATAGGTTTGGAAATTTCAAATAAAGAGTCATTTGATATCAACACCACAAAAGATTTGAAGCTTTCAAAAATTATTTAATTATAATTTTAAAATAATGATTAAATTTGATTTTAAAAAAATTAAACAAAAAAAAATCATGGTTTATGATGCCATGTCATTACCAGGAATTGAAATGTTATTAAAAAAAAAAAGTTATAATGTTTATTATAATAGAAATGAAAAAATAAATTTTTGGATTTTAATGAAAACAATTATATCTTTTGATTTTATAAATTTTAAAGAAAATTATAAATTAAATTATATAAAAAGTGCAGATCCTAAAATAATCATAACTTTTATTGATAATAACCCTTCATTTTATTATTTAAAAAAAAAATTTCCAAAAATAACAACTATTTCAATTCAAAACGGTAATAGAACAAGGGAGGATTTTGAAGATCTAAAGAATTATAAAAATTTAAAAGCAGATTATTTTTTTGTTTTTTCTAAACCTGTAGCTAATAAATATAAAAATTATATTAAATCAAAATATATTATTTCAGGATCAATTAAATGTAACTATTTTAAAAAAAGAAGGTTGAAAAAAAAAAATGAGATTCTTTTTATATCGCAACATAATAAAAGCAAAACCCTTCCACTTAATGAAGAGAAAATTATCCACATTCTACAAAAGATAAAAAAGGAATATAAAATTAATTTTAAAATTTCATTAAAGAAAAATATAGAAAATTATTTTATAGAAAAGTTTCCCGATTTAAAAAAATCAATGTTTCTAAAAAATACAAATATTTTTTCATCCTATAGACATATACAAAAATATAAATTAGTTATTTTTATCAATTCTACTCTAGGATACGAAGCATTGGGAATGGGCGTCTCAGCACTCGCTATACCAATTGGATGTGAAAATTTCGCTTGGTGTAAAAAACATGGAATAAGAAAACCTGAAAGATTTGGATATCCGAAAAAATTGCCAAATTATGGATTTTGTTGGATTAATAAATTTAATGAAAAATTTGTCATAAAAAAGATAGTAGAAATTATTAAAAATAAAAAGATTTCAAAAAAAAGACAGAATTTAGATATCAAAGATATAATGTTTTACGATTATAAAAACAAAAAAATAAAAAAATTGTTAAAGGAAATTTAATGTGTGGTTATGTCTTTTTTTCTGATGGTAAAAATGAAATTACAAAAAAAAAATTAGATTCAATTTTAGATTTACAAAAACATAGAGGTCCAGATTACTCCAATTATCAAAGACATAAAAAATATTTTTTTTTACACAATAGATTAAAAATAATTGACTTATCTTCAAAAGGAAACCAGCCTTTTGAAGACGATAAGGGTAATATTATAATATTTAATGGTGAAATTTATAATTTTTTAGAACTAAAAAAAAAATATAATTTAAAAAATTTTACAAGCAAATCTGATACAGAGGTTATATTAAAATTATATGACCTTAAAGGTCCTAATTTTTTAGAACTTTTAAATGGTATTTTTTCTTTTATAATTTTTAATAAAAGAAAAAATAAAGTATTAGTTGCTAGAGATAGATTTGGAGTAAAACCTCTTTTTTTTTACAAAAAAAAAAATTTTTTGATCTATTCCACTGAAATTAAACCAATTTTAAGAATTATTAAAAAATTTGAAATAAACTTTAATGAGTTAACAAAATATATAGGAGAAGGCAAATATTTTGATACATCAAAAACCTTCTTTAAAAATATTGAAATCTTTCCTCCAGCATCTTTTGAAGAGTTTTCTTTAAACAATATAAATAAAACAAAAATTAAAAAGTACTGGAAATTAAGAAAAAACAAAAAACTTAGATGTAAAAATGAGAATGATTTTTTTAAAAATTTTATAAAATATACATCGAATGCTATAAAGTTAAATCTGGTAAGTGATGCAAGATACTCTTTGTTGTTAAGTTCAGGTATGGATTCAAATTTTATCAAATCAATAATAGAAGATGTTTTGAACAAAAAAATTACAAGTTTTACATATGGTTGGAAAAATAAATATTATAATGAAATATTAAGGCTAAAAAAATTAAGATCATCTAATTATAGTAATATTAAAAAGTTAATAAAAGACCCTCAAAAAATTTTTTATCAGCTTAAAAAATTAGTTTATCTTTATGAGGGTCCCCTAGGTGGATTTGGAACAGCAGCGCAATATTATTTAATGAAAAAAATAAAAAAAAATAAAATAAAAGTAGCTATTTCAGGTGAAGGAACAGATGAATTTTTACTTGGATATAAAAATTTACAAAAAATTTTTTTTGAAAAAGATAAATCCTATTTGACAGATAAAATTTTTACTCCTGATGGCAAGGAAATGGGGGATAAAAGATTAATTCTAAAAAATTTTAAATTTAATGATAAAAATACAAAATATAAAAATATCAACGAAGTTGTAATGAATTATACATTTAGAATAAAATTACCAAAATTATTGTATTTCTATGATAAGTCCTCAGCACTAAATGGGATAGAAGGAAGAGTTCCTATGCTGGATCATAAGTATGTAGAATTTATTTTTTCTAACAGTGATAAATTTAAGATAGATTTAGATGGTGGTAAAAAACCAATTAGAAAATGGCTTGAATTAAAAAATAGAAAAACTTACAAAAAAAAGCTAGAAGTTTCAACTCCCCAGAGAGAGTTTTTTAAACAAAAAAAGATTTATAAATACATTATCAAGCTTCTTCAAAATGGAGAACTTATTAAGAATAAAATACTAAATTTTAAAGAATTTAAATTTCAATACTTAAGTTATATTAAAGAAGAAAAAGTCTCAAATTCATTTTTTATTTGGAAAGTAATAAATGCAGAGTTTTTTTTGTTAAATTATAGAAACAAAATTATATAAAATGAAAAATATAATCAATTATTCAAAACATTATATCGATAAAAAAGATGTATTTGAAGTAAGCAAAGTTTTAAAATCTAATTTTTTAACTCAAGGTCCTACTGTAAAAAAATTTGAGGATAAAATAAAAAAATATCTTAATGTCAAGTTTTCAATTGCAGTTAATTCAGCAACAAGTGGTTTACATATATCTTGTTTAGCATTAGGAGTTAAAAAAGGTGATATTGTTTGGACAACACCAAATTCGTTTGTAGCTACAGCAAATTGTATAATCCACTGTGGAGCAAAAGTTGATTTTGTAGATATAAATCCTGATACTTATAATATTTGCGCAAATTTATTAGAGAAAAAATTAAAAAAAACTAAAAAAAAAAAATTACCAAAAGTAATAATTGTAGTTCATTTTTCCGGTTTACCTTGTGATTTGAATAAAATAAAAAAACTTTCAAAAAAGTATAAATTTAAAATCATTGAGGACTCATCCCATGCTTTGGGTGCTAACTATAGAAAAACAAAAATAGGAGACTGTAAATTTAGCGATATAAGTGTTTTTAGTTTTCATCCAATTAAATCTATAACTTCAGGTGAAGGAGGAATGGTAACTACTAATTCAAAAGAAATTTCAAACAAATTATCTATATTAAGAAGTCATGGAATTTTAAGAAATAAAAAAATATTTGAGAAAAAATATAGAATTGAAACACATTACGATCAAGTAAAGTTGGGTTTCAATTTTAGAATGAACGACATTGAAGCTGCTCTAGGAATTTCTCAATTTAAAAAATTAAAAAAATTTTTAAAGAGAAGAAAAGAGATTGCTGATTTTTATTTTAAAAATCTAAATAAATTACCAATTAAATTACCAATTAACTCTAAAGATAGTTCCTGGCATTTATTTGTTATTTTATTAAAAAATTTTAATATAAGAAATAAACTTTATAAATATCTTAAAAAAAGGGGAATCATATGCCAACTTCATTATATTCCTATTCATACTCATTCATATTATAAAGAAAAAAAATTTAATACTCGTGATTTTCCAAATTCGGTCGAGTATTACAAAACATGTATTTCATTACCAATGTTTTATTCTTTAAAAAATAGACAATTAAATAAGATTGTCTCTTTAATAAAAAAATTTTATGCAAATTAGTATATTAAAAACCAAAAATTTAAATTCAAAGATAAAAAAAAAAATTTTCAGTTTAAAAAAACAATCATGGAAATTTAATATATCAGAACAAAAAAAATGGTTCATAAAAAATATTGGTCAAAATGATCAACATATTCTATTAGAGGTTAAAAATAAATTGATTGGTTATAATTGTTTGAGATTTAATAAGATAGGTTTAATCAAATATTTTTTATTAGATACTATTATTGTTGATAATAATTATAGATATAAAGAAATAGGGAGTTTATTGATATTTTATAATAAAATTTTATCAGAATTATATAATTATTACATTTTTTTAAAATCTAATACACAAACCAAAAAATTTTATATTAAAAATAATTTCAAGATTATTTCAAAAAATAATAAAAAGTTATTTTTTTTATATGGAAAAAAAATAAATAAAATAACAATAAATAGAATTTTAAAACATGCTAAAGTTGAACATAGTAAATAGACCAAGTTGGAAAAAAAATCAGACCAGAGACTATAAAAAGTTGTGGTTAGATAAGAATGAAAACCCAGATATATACTTATCCAATAAGATCAAATCAATCATTCAAAAAATTCCGTCATATTCAATTTTTGGATATCCGAATTTAAATTTTATTTATGAAAAATTATCTTCAATCTTTAAAATCCAAAAAAAAAATTTACTTATATGTAATGGATCTGATGGAGGCATAAGAGCAACATTTGATTGTTTCGTTAAACAATCAGATAAAGTGTTAATACCCTCTCCAACATTTGCGATGTATGATGTTTATGCAAAATTATTCAAAACAAGATTAATAAATTTTAAATATTTATTAAAAAATGACAAATTTATTTTTGATATAAATAATTTTATACAAGTTATAAAAAAAAAGAGACCCAAGTTAATTTGCTTAGCAAATCCAGATAGTCCTTCAGGCACTGTAATAAAAAAAAATGAGATTTTACAAATTATAAAAACTGCAAAAAAAATAAAGTGTATAGTTTTGATAGATGAGGCTTATTACCCGTTTTGTAATATCACTCTCAAGGATGAAGTAAATAAGTATACTAATTTAATTGTTGTAAGAAGTTTAAGTAAATCCTGGGCATTAGCTGGATTAAGAATTGGTTTTATTTTAAGTAATAAAAAAATCATAAAATATATGACCTCATCAAAACCAATGTATGAAATTGGAGGTCTCCAAACATATATACTAGCTAATTTGATTAGTAAAAAATACTATTTAGATGTCAAAAAATCTGTAAAAGATTTAAATGAATCAAAGAAAAAATTTGTCAGTCTTCTAAATAAACTCAATAAAGTTAAGTATATTGATACACAATCAAACTTTATACATGTTCAACTTGGAAAAAATAGAAAAAAAATTGTTAAAGAAATAAAAAAATTTGCGTATATAAGGGATAGTCAGAGTAAAATTTTAAAAAAATATTCAAGAATAACAATAACAAGATATAAGTTTTTAAAGAAAATATTTAATATAATAAAAAAAAATTATGAATAAAGTAAACTTAGCAATTGTTGGATCAGGTAGAATTGCTGGTCATCATATTAAAGCTATAAAAAAATATAAAAAAATCAATTTAATATCAATTTGTGATTTAGACATTAAAAAAGCTAAAAGATATTCAAATTCAAAAATCAAAACTTACAAAAATTATAATCAGATGCTGATAGAGCACCCAGAAATTAATTGTGTAGCGATAATGACGCCATCAGGCATGCATTTTGATCACGCTTTTCAAATTATAAAAAATTTTAAAAAAAATGTTATAATAGAAAAACCTACAGTTCTTAGAATGGATCAATTAAAAAAAATATATAGTTTAGCAAAGAAAAAAAAATGTAAAATTTTTCCAGTTTTTCAAAATAGATACAATAAAGCAGTACAAAGAGTATATAAATCAATAAAGAATAAAGAAATTGGTAAAATTAATATTGTTAATGTAAGAGTTAGATGGTGTAGGACTCAAAGATATTACAACAGTGCAAAATGGAGAGGAACTTATTCACATGATGGTGGTGTCTTAACTAATCAAGGAATTCATCATGTAGATTTATTAAGACATCTTGGGGGAGAGATAAAAAAAGTTTTTTGTAAAATGAAAACTTTTGGATCAAAAATTCAAGTTGAGGACACAGCAACAGCTTCTCTAGAATTCATAAGTGGTGCTATTGGTACAATTGAGGTGACTACAGCAGCTCGTCCAAAAGATTATGAAGCTTCAATTTCAATTATGGGAACAAAAGGCACAATTCAGATTGGAGGTATAGCAGTAAATCAATTAGAACAATTTTCAATGAAAGAAAGAGACATTAGAAATTTTTCTGAAAAAGTACCTGACGCTTATGGTTTTGGTCACTACAGTTTTTATAAAGATGTAGTAAAAAGTTTAATTAATAAGAAAAAATTTCCTATAGATTTTAAAGAATGTGAAAAAACACTTAGACTTTTGCATAGTTTTTATTCTTCAAATGAAAAAAAAAAAGAAGTTATAGTTGCAAAAGTAAAAAAATCATCAAGATTGGGAGAGGATAATAAATCTATATCTAATCTTTATACTTATGAAAAATAAAGTAATCGGTATCATTCCTGCCAGAATGAAAGCAAGTAGATTTCCTGGAAAGCCTTTGGCAAAAATAAAAGGAATTCCAATGATTCAACATGTTTTTGAAAGAGCAAAAATGTATAGCGGATGGGATCAATTAATGATTGCTACTTGTGATAAAGAGATTATGAATTTTGCAAAACATAAAAATTACCCTTGCATTTTTACATCTAAAAAACATAAAAGAGCTTTAGATAGAGTTTACGAAGCAGCTAATAAAATCAAAAATATAAAAAAAAATGATATTGTCGTATGTGTTCAGGCAGATGAACCACTTTTATATCCAAAAATGCTTAAAAATTTAGTGTTAAAACTAATCAAAGGAAAAGTGGATGGTGCAGTTGCAGCTATGCAAATTATTCATAAAAAACAGTTTTTTGATCCAAATATTGTTAAAATTGTTAATTCAAAAAATGGTGAAGTTTTATATACTTCTAGATCACCAATTCCTTACAATGTTAGATTGAGTAAAAATTTTCATATAGCAAAGAGAATTCATGGAATGTTTTCTTTCAGATGGCACTATTTAAAAAAGTTTTATAAAACTCCAGAGAGTACCTTAGAAAAAGTAGAGGCATGTGACTCTAATCGAATTTGTGAAATATTTGGTGGTCAATACATAAGTTATGAAAAATATAAAGAAACTTATTCCGTAGACTCAAAAAAGGATATTAAAACAGTGGAAAGATTATTATTAAAAGATAAGTTAGTTCAATTTTATATAAATAAAAATTAAATATGAAAAAAATTATAACCGGTATTATTGGTTATGGAGTTGTTGGAAAACGAAGACATTTTTTTCTTGAAAAAAACAAGAAATATTTAGTTAAGTATATTTCAGATGTTTTATTTGAAAAAAATTATCAAAAAAAGGATATTATTTACTTTCAAAACTACTTAGATTTACTTAATAAAAAAGATTTAGATGTTGTTTTTATAACCCTACCAAATTACCTAGCACCAATAGTTACTAAAAATGCCCTAAAAAAAAAATTGCATGTCTTTTGTGAAAAACCTCCAGCAAAAAATGTTAGAGATTTAAAAAGTGTTATAAATTTAGAAAAAAAATTTAAAAAATTAAAGTTAAAATATGGATTTAATCATAGATATCATGGATCTGTGATGAAAGCTAAAGAAATACTAAACAGCAAACAATTAGGAAAAATTATAAATATAAGAGCAGTATATGGGAAAAGTAAGATAGTAACATTTAATAAAAATGAATGGAGAGCTAAAAAAAAATATGCTGGAGGAGGCATTTTACTTGATCAAGGAATTCATTTGATAGACTTAATCCTATTTTTTCATGGTAATTTTAATAAATTTAAAAGCTTTATTTCAAATAAATTTTGGAAATATGATGTTGAGGATAATGCCTTTAGTATTATGAGAGATAAAAAAGGAGTTATCGCCTCTATTCATTCAACTGCAACACAATGGGAACATAAATTTAGCCTAGAAATAACATGTCAAAAAGGAATGTTGATATTAAGTGGAATTTTATCCAGTACCAAAAGTTATGGAAAAGAACAGCTAATTATTTTAAATAAACTTAAAAATGGTGTAAAGAAAAAATATTTTACATTCAAAAACGATAACTCTTGGAGAGATGAAATAAAAGATTTTGCAAAACTGATAAAAAACAACAATAAAGTTAAGATAGGTTCAAGTTTACAAGCACTAAATGCAATGGAAGTAATTGAAAAAATCTACAAATCGGATAATTGATTAAATTAAATGAGCTATTTAAAAAAAATCTATAAAAACAAAATTAACTATTATGACTATTTTCAAAAGTATGCAGATTATTTGAATCTAGTGCTTAAAAAACTAGATAAAAAACAATTAATTGATTTCGAAAAAAAATTACAAAATTTAAGAAAGCAAAATTCTAATATATTTGTTTTTGGAAATGGAGGTGCAGCATCTACTGCAATCACGATCTCTAATGATCTTGGTTTTGATATTTACAAAAAAACAAAAAAAAGACCTTTTAAGTTTGTTTGTTTAAATGAAAATCAATCAGTGTTAACTGCGATAGGGAATGATGTTGGGTATGAAAAAATTTTTCTCAATCAACTAAAGATACATTTTAGACCAAAAAAAGATGCGATTTTAATTCTTTCAGCATCAGGAAATTCAAAAAATCTAATTGAGGCAGCTAAATGGGTAAAAAAAAATAAAGGAACAATTTTATCAATCGTTGGTTTTGATGGAGGAAAAATTAAAAAGATTTCTGATTCATTTATTCACATAAAAACAAAAAAAATGGAATATGGTCCAGTAGAGGATATTCAATTAATTATTAATCATACTTTAGCTCACTGGTATCAAAATAAACTTTAAATTGTGATGTTAAAAAATATCGAAACTATTGAAATAGTTAACGATAAAAATACTATTAAAATTTATCCTTTAAAAGAATATTTTGAAAAAAAATCTGAAGAAATAAAAAATGAAATTATTTTATTTATCTCCTCAATTAAAAGTCAAAAAATAAATGATTTAAAATTTAAAAAATTTTTAAGGTTTGATAAAGATTTTAGTATTTGGGACTTGAGTTTGGTAAACGAAAAAAATGTATATAAATCAGATAGTATACTTAATTTAACAAAATTTATAGCAATCAAAAAAATATTAAAAAAAAATAATTCAAAAAAAATTATTCTTAAAAATTTTGATGAAATATTTATTTATAAATTTAAAAAAACAGAAATATATAAGAATAATAATTTTGAAATATTTTTTATAAAAAAAAATAAGAAAACATTTAAAGAACAGATTCTTTCAAAAATAAATAACTCAATCATTTTAAGCATTCTTTATTTTGCATTGTTTATATTGAAGAATTTAAGTTTTAGAGGTTTTGCAAATATTGAAAAAATAAAAATGCAATCAATTTTTTTTAATTATTTTACTCAATATGATCAAAAGAAACTGGAACAAGGCAAATTTCATCCAAAACAATGGCCAAATGAAACTTATGAGTCAAATGATACGTTTTGGATAAATATATTTTTACCCAATAAAGAATTTAAAAATATTCACCAAATAAATAAATTTATAAAAAATAAAAAGATAAATAATATTTTGTTTGTAAATAATTTTTTGAATTTAAATATTTTATTTAAAATATTAAAAACTTTTTCAATATCATTATATAAATTTTATTTTTTTGTAAAAAAGTTAAAATGTAATAAAAAAAATGACAATGATAAGTTGATTTTCCTTAAAGATGATATCAAAAAATCTTTGTGTTGTTTTCATTTATTACAAAATTTGACTTACCATTATTTAATTCAAAATTTTCTAGAAAAAATGAACACCAATAATAATAAAATTCTATATTTATTTGAAAACCAGCCGTGGGAAAAATCTCTTATTTTTAGATGTAGAAGTTTAAAAATAAAAAAAATTTATGCTTATTCACATACCACTATAAACTATTGGCATTTGAATTATTTTAATACAAAAACTGACAATAAAAATTATTTAAACAATTATTTACCTGAAACAATTTTGTGTCACTCTGAAAATTGTAGAAAATATTTATTAAATCAAGGTTATAAACCGAAACAATTAATCAAAGTATCTGCAGAGAGGTTTAGATGGACCATAAATTTGAAAAGAGTAAATCCTCCCAAAAAAAGAAAAAAAATTTTAGTAATTGGTGATTACGAAAAAAATATAAATTTGAATTTAATAAATATTGTTAATGAATTTTCTCTGAAAGATTTAAATAACTTTAAGTATTCTATTACTTATAAACCACATCCATCGACTTTTTATGATTTAAGTTTTTTAAGTCCAAAAATTTATGTAACTAGAAAAAGTTTAAAAGAGATATTAAATAATTTTGAAGTAATTATTTCTACAAACTCTACAGCTGCATCTGCAGAAATATCTTTAGTAAAAAATAATATATTAATTTTTTTGGATTTTTTTAATTTAGATTTATCACCATTCAAGCTTAAAAATAATTTTAAAAATAATTTTAATTTTATAAATTATAAAGATCTTCAAAAATTACTTAATTCTAAAAACAATAATATAAATAAATACAATTTTTATTTTGAAAAAAAATATATGAAAAACTGGAAAAAATTATTTAAGAGACCTTAAGACACTTTTTTAACTCTATAAAACTTTGATCATCAAAGACTGTTAGAACATCATTATTTTTGAGATATATTTTGTTATCATAATTTATCAGTTCTGCAGTAATATTTGTTGATAATAAAACTGCTTTATAAAATTCAAGTTTTTGTATTACTTCTTCATTTAAATTCTTTTTATTATTAATATTACTATAAAGCTCAGTTTTTAATTTATTTCTTTTAAAATGTTCATTTAAAAAATTTGAACTGATATAATTATAATGCACGTTACCAAATAGCCTTGATTTATTTGCAACATAATTGGTTACTTTCTCCGAAACATCTATATCTTCTAAAATAAAGTCATTACATTTTTTTATTTCCAAAGCACTATCAAGTCTAAAAGTGTTATCTTTTATTAAATCTTGGATTGTCCATTTACCAGTTTTTGAAAATGTATAAGTGTCTATTTCGTTATTGATCTTCTTTATTGATAAGTAACTTTGACTTAAAAAAATCATTAACAAACAAATCACATATGTTTGAAAAACATTTATTTTAATTATTTTTTTTAGCTTATCTGAATTATTTAAAAAATATAAAAAAATACAAAAAATAAATATGAGCAAACTAATTAGTAAAGATTTTATTGTATAAATTAATAAAAAAAATAATCCTGTAATAAAAAAAATTTTTATATTATTTAATGTTTTAAGGCTTAAAATTTTCTTTAATACCAATAACCAAAAAAAAGTTTCATATAATTCTAATGCTCTAGGTATGCCCAATATTATTATTCTTGGATCAGGAATAAATTTATTCAAATATTCAACATATATAATATTAAATATAAATAAACTTGAAGAAATGAATAATAATACAAAATTAAATTTTTTTAAGTGTGTTTCATTTTTGTTTAAAAAATAAAATACAATAAAAGAAACAAATAAAGAAATATTTTTATAGAGTGGTTGGAATTTAAAGGCACCCTCAATTTGATCTCTATCTAGAGCTATTTCAAAAAGATTTTTTCTTATTTCATAACTACTTACTAATTCTTCTTTAGTTGATAAAAATAAGGCACATATTAAGGGAAGAACTATATAAAAAGATTTATTTCTAATATCTTTTTCTGATATTAAGAATAGGAAAAATATTGGCACCAATACCCAGCCAACTTTAATATGCATTAGCAAAGTAAAACTTAAACTTAAAATTGAATAGAATATTTTTTTTTCTAACAATAGATAAACACTCAACAGAGCAAAAGTTTTTGCAAAATAAGTTGGACAATTTGTATGAGATATTATCCAACTTCCTCTGTTAGCTTCTATAAAAAAATTATCAATAGAGATAATAACTAACGCGACTAATAAGATATTTTCAATATCTGTAATATGAAAATGATTTTTAATTATTTTAAATATTAAAAAACCATTAAAAGCCGAAAATAAAAGATGAATTGAAAATGCTATAAAGTCATTAGATAAATTAATTTTTAAGGTTTTTAGTATTGGATATAAAATACTTGTTTTAAGACTTAACGAATTTTGAAGATAAAAATCATTTTGAAAAAGATTATAAGAATAATATTTAACATTATACATAAATAGGGAATGAAAATCACCGTAAAATCGAATAAAGATAAACTGCAACACTATTAATATAAAAATTGAAAAAATAATGTTTTTTTTGTTCTTGATCATAAAAGATTTTTATATATTTAAATGGGCTTAAATTAAATAGCAAATTTATGAAAATATGTATTGTAACAGGATCTAACGGTTTAGTCGGTTCAGAGTCAGTAAGGTTTTTTTCATCAAAAAAATTTAAAGTTATTGGGATTGATAATAATTTTAGAAAACTTTTTTTTGGAAAAAATGGTGATACCACTTGGGTAAAAAAAAAACTTAATAGTGAATTAAAAAATTATAGTCATTATAGTTATGATATTAGAGATAAAAATAAGATTTCAAATATTTTTAAAAAATATTCTAAAGATATTAAGATAATTATTCATTGTGCAGCTCAACCCTCACATGATTGGGCATACCAAAACCCTAAATTAGATTTTGAAACAAATGCAAATGGTACATTAAATTTACTACAAAATTTTCACAAGTATTGTCCAAAAAGTGTATTTATAAATCTTTCAACTAATAAAGTTTATGGTGATAACCCCAACAAATTAAATCTAATTGAGAAAAAACTAAGATATGAATTACCAAAAAATCATGAATATTTTTATGGCATAGATGAAAAAATGAGTATTCAAAATTGTGTTCATAGCTTATTTGGAATTTCTAAACTTTCAGCTGATCTTATGGTTCAAGAATATGGCAAAAACTTCGGTCTAAAAACTGTGTCGTTTAGGGCAGGATGTTTAACAGGTCCAATGCATAGTGGAGCAGAGTTACACGGATTTTTATCTTTTTTAGTTAAACAAACTATAAATAAGAAAAAATACAAAATTTTTGGTTATAAAGGAAAACAAGTTAGAGATAATCTTCATTCATTTGATTTGGTTAACGCTTTTTGGAATTTTTACAAATCACCTAGATATGGTGAAATTTATAATATAGGAGGTTCTAGAAAATCAAACTGCTCAGTACTAGAAGCAATAGAAATTATTGAAAAATTAAGTGGCATCAAAGCAAATTTTATTGTTTTGAAAGATAATAGAGTTGGTGATCATAAATGGTGGATTTCAAATGTTAAAAAATTCAAAAAACATTATCCAAATTGGAAGATTAAATATAATATAGAAAAAGTAATAAAAGATATTCTTGCTGCACAAAAATAATGATTAAATAAAAAATGATTTTATTTGAAAATGAAAAAAAAAGTTTTTTCCGAAAAAAGTGGGAAGATGTATTAATCGATCATATTGATACTAATCAACTTAAAAGTGATGAAAAAAAAATTATCTTGAAAAATAAAGTAGAAATAGAAAATTTTTTAAAAGAAGATTGGAAATTAAGAGAAAATCTTGAAAAAATTGTAATCATCCCACCTTTAAATAACTTTTATGATGTAATAAAATTAATGAAAAAAATTGATGAGATTACAAATGATAATATAATTCTAGTAGTTAACTTTTTTTCAAAATCTTGGCTTCCCATATTTAAAGTTTTTTCTAGGTTGGATTTCATAAAAAATTATAAAGACTCTCTATTTTTTTCAGAAAATATATTTAGAATTTTTTTGGAGGCTTCAAATTTCGAGGTTTCTAAGAAGATCAAAAATATATCAATGCCAATCAAAATTCCAATTTTATCTAATTTAATTAATATTTTATTCTCTTTATTGCCATTCCTATCATTGTTTAGTTTCTCTAAAATTTATTATTTAAGGAAAAAAAAAGTTAACAAAAAAGATCTTTTAATTTCAATAATAATTCCATGTAAAAACGAAGAAGGTAACATAAAAAACATTATAAAAGATAATTTTAAAAATAAATTGAGTTTTAATTATGAAGTAATTTTCATTGATGATGATAGCACAGATAAAACTTTATTAATAATGCAGGAAGAAAAAAATAATAATAGTGATATTCAAATAAAAATTGTAAATGGTTTGGGAAAAGGAAAATCAAGAGCTGTTGATGTTGGTGTAAGGAATTCCAATGGAGATTATTGTATGATATTAGATGCTGATATAACTGTTAAAGTTGAAGATTTAGATTTATTTTATAATGCGATAAAAAATAATAATGCTGACCTAATAAATGGAAGTAGATTAATTTATAAAGTAGAGAAAAAATCAATGAGAACTTTAAACTACTTTGGAAACATTTTTTTTTCGATTATTGTTAGCTACATATCAGAGAAATATGTTTCAGATGTTTTGTGTGGCACTAAATGTTTTAAAAGAAAAAGTTGGTATAAATATGAAGATTTTAGAAACAAATATCAATTAAATGACATTTGGGGTGATTTTAATATAATATTTGCTTCATCATTTATTGGTGAAAAAATTATAGATCTTCCTGTCAGATATTATGAACGTGTTCAGGGAGAAAGTAAAATGGGTAAGAGATTTTTAAATTTTTTGAACATGATGAAAGTATGTTTACAAGTTTTTAAATGTTTTAAGTTAAAAAATAAGTTAATATAACAATATAGAATGCAAAATTTTCAAAAATTTTTATATCATTATGGAAATTATTTTTTTAAAAAAGATTTTAAACATTTGATTCTACACGTAACAAATCATTGTAACTTTAGATGTGCACATTGTTTTGTTGATTTTACAAATCCACCTAAAGATTTGAAAACAGTTGATTATGAAAAAATTTCAAAGAGAGTAAATGATTTATTTTGGTTAGATATTGCAGGTGGAGAGCCGTTTCTTAAAAAAAATTTATTTGAAGTAGTTAATTTATTTAAAAAACAAATAGTTACTATTCCAACAAATGGTTGGCTTAAACAAAATATTCTAGATCAAATTGAACAAATGAATAGAGATTGTGAAATAGTAATTAACTTAAGTCTTGATGGATTGGAAAAAAATCATAATATAATTCGAAAAAATAATCAAAGTTGGGAAAAGGTTTGGGATACATTTGAGTCTTTAAAAAAAATTGAAAATATAAAAATAAGATTTATTTCAGTAATTCACCAAGATAATTATCATGAGATAATTGAATTAATGAAGTTAGTTCAAAAAAGAGGGGCAGATTTTCACTCTGTTATTTTATTGCGTGGAGATCCGTTAGATCCTAAAATTAAATTACCGTCCTTCGAGGTTTTAGAAAAAATTTCAAAAGATATATTTAATATTCTTGAAAATTATAATTATGGAACTGGCAATTTATCTGCAAAAATTTTAAGAAATTATCACAGGTATATGTGGAAGTCTTCTATAGAAACTTTAAAACAAAAAACTCAAATTGTTCCTTGTTTAGCTGGTCAAAGTCATTTAGTTGTTTGGGGTAATGGAGATGTTTCATCTTGTGAAATGTTACCTGCAGTTGGCAATGTAGCTAAGAATGATTTAAATGAAATCGTTAATGGTGAAAAATTTAAAAAACAAGTAAAAAGCATTGTTAACAAGGAATGCCATTGCACACATAATTGTGCTTTAATAACATCAATTTTATTTAATCCAAAAAAATGGCCAAACTTGATTTATCAAAAAAAACCTTAAAAAAAAAAATTTTATTATGTATTCTTTATCATGATAAAAAAATAAATTTAAAAAAACTTTTAAATAAAATTCAATTAAAATTTATTCAAGAAGTTCTTATAATAAATGATGGTATTAAATATCATTTTAAAGATAAAAGATATGGATCAATAAAATTTATTAATGAACCAAAAAAAAAATTTTCAATTCCAATAAATAGAAATATTGCTTTGAAATATGCAAAAAAAAAAAAATTTGATTTAATATTATTTTTAGACTCAGATATAATCCCTCAAAAAAGATTAGTTGAAAATCATTTAAAAGCTCATATTCGGCATCCCGAAACATCTATCATTGGTGGTCCGGTTTTACCCTCATTTAAAATTAAAAATTTTAACTTTTGGGAATTTTTAGATGGAAGATTATCTTGGTTTACATCTGTTGATAATAATTTATCTCATTATGTAAGATGGCCATATCATTTACCTACATGCAATTTAAGTATTCAGATTAGCAAGTTGTTGCAAAAAAAAATTTTATTTAATGAAATAATCCAGACAGGGGAAGATGCAGATTTATTTAGTCAAATAAGAAAAAAAAAATTAAAGGCTTTTTTTGACAAGGATTGCAAAGTTGAACACAATGATAGAAAAAATTTTTTGAGTTTTATCAATCATCATTTGAAATGGGGAAGACACCAATATTATAATTTGTTTAAGTTAGATAAAAAAAAAATAATTGAATTTTTATTCATTATTTTATTTCCATTTATTTATCCGATTTTAATTGTGTTACAAACCTTTTTTGTTATAAAAAAATGGTGTTCTAAAAATATCTTTTATATTTTTTTATTACCTATATTTCTTTTAATTTTCTCACTAAAATCTTTAGCAACATATTTTGAGAGTTATAATAGTTTTTTTAAGTGATATACTGTTATGTAAGGATGTAATTTTAGTAAAGGTACAATTTTACTAAAGCCAATAACTCTAAGAATTTTCGACCTATTATATTCTGCTTGAAACATGAGTTTTTTTTTTGAAACAATTGTAAATCCGTTGTTATATATTACTTTTTCTAATTCTTTTGGGTATCGTCTAAATCCATGATGATTTTTTTGAATCTTGATTTTTTTATTATTGGTAATTTTTAGGGAATATTTAATTAAATTTTCGAATGGTAAAATACAATTATCTAAAAAATTAATAAATACACTATCATTACTTCTAAAAAATAAGTAAAAATTTCCATTATCTATCATCGTTTTTTGAATATTTTTAAAAAAAATATTTAATTCTTTTTCATTAAATAAATATATTATCCCAGGTGCAAATACATTGTCATATTTTGAATTTGTTTGAAAATCTTTTGAAATAATATCTGTTATTATATAATTAATTTTTTTATTATACTTTGAATATTCTTCATTTATATCTGATGCGGTGATATTAAATTTTTTTGACAAATGGTATTCTAAATGACCCCATCCGCTACCAATCGATAAGTTACTACCATATAATTTTTCAGATAAATATTCATATATATATTTAGAAAAATCTTTATTAAAAAAGTCAAATTCAAAAAGTTTATCAAGATCAGAAAAATCTTTTTTTATCTGATGTGAGGTATATTCTAATACAGAGGAAAAGTTTTCATTGTTATTATCCTCTAAAGTATATTTGTACCAATTTCTCAATTATTTATTTTTCTCTTCAAGATATTTTTACTAAAATGATGAAAATTATTAAATTTATGTTTTACAATAAGTTTATCTTCATCTTTACTTATAATATAAAATCCACCTTCGTTTAAATCAAAAACAAATCCGGCAGGATATTCATCGACAACTCGTTCCTCTATAACACCGTTATGAGCACTTATAATTGTATTTTCCCCTTTTTCATACGGAACACTAAGTAAAACATTCCTTACATTGTTGTAATGAAAATCCTCTGTTTCGTTCCAAGGGCCATAATGAACAAGTTCATTTTCAATTATATCTATTCTACCCAATGCTAACATTGCAGTTTGTCTTGCTCTACAACTAGGGCTTGAAACAATTACATTAATATTTAAATTAATTTTTTTGAAATATTCTCCCATTATTTTTGCCTGCTCAAGTCCTCTTGATGACAAACAGACAGCTTTATTAAAGGAAGAGTTTTCAGCTAGTATATTATTTTCTAATTCAATTGCGTCATAAAACTTTACGTCTAACCATTTCTCTCTCTCAGCATGTCTAAAAAATAAAATATAACCAGGATTATCTAGAATTTCTTCAAACCATTTTTTATCTTCTTCTAAATAGTTTGTGTAGGTTGCGGCTCTACTTAGCTTAGTAATAACCTTATCTTTTTTTTCGTATAAAAATA
This sequence comes from Candidatus Pelagibacter sp. HIMB1483, assembly GCF_052048135.1. NCBI lineage: Bacteria > Pseudomonadati > Pseudomonadota > Alphaproteobacteria > Candidatus Pelagibacterales > Candidatus Pelagibacteraceae > Candidatus Pelagibacter > Candidatus Pelagibacter sp. HIMB1483. Next base: position 110,132 of record NZ_JBNAIM010000001.1, read on the forward strand.
CAAGTGATGAAAATGTAATGATTAATATACAAACATATAAAAATATTTTTTCAATTAATAAAATATATTTTTTCATGTGAAAATACATTTCGTTATATCATTTTTTTATTTATTTAATAATTCATTTTTTTTAGAATGATTTTAAATTATTAGCATTTATTTATATGAAATTAAACAATGCCAATGATCACCATCATAATCATAAAAAAAAGGATATTTGAACGAATAATATTTTGTAATCCATTCACATTTCTCAAAGAAAATTTTTGAGCCATTACCCCAAGGATAATCTGCAAATTTTAAAATTTCCCCAGCTGGTAATATTTTGTGATATCTATTACATGTATATAAGTAAGATTTATTACTTTTTATAATATCAAAGTAATTTTTAATATCAGAAAATTTCATTTCTTGAAAAGAAGAAAAATTCACAAATAAATCTATATTATAGTCTTTTAGAAGGTGCGCATTGTCAGGTGGTATCAAAAATAATTTTATATTTGTTTTTTTTAAATCCTCTACTTTTTCAACTACTGAAATATTTTCATCTTTTAAAATATTATATTTTTTTAATATTAAATAATCATGTATTAGAACCTCACTTAAATTAATTGAATAAATTTTTGCTTCAGGGTAAATAGATAACATTCCAGATAAAAAGTTAATTTTTCCATCTCCGATAACACACGCTGAATTAATTTTATGCTTTATATTTTCGTTGATTTTTCTAAAAAAATATATGTGTTGAATATTATCTATGTTAATAAGTCTATTCTGTTTTTTAAAAAAATTTTTATATTTTCTATATTCTTCACTTTTAAATATTTCATTTCCATAAATTTTTTTTTGTAAAATTTTGTGCAAAAAATTTGATATAAAATTATTTTTAGTAAAAGATCCAAAACCTAAGAATTTTTTTGTATCAAGATATCTTTCATTATCAAGTCTATCTATCCAGAATGAAGATTTATATTCATTTGATTTTTTCAAATAATAGTTTAATTTTTGTAGAATACTCACGTAAAAACAATATATACACTTATTATTAATAAAAAATATGAAATTTAATATTTTAATTACAGCATTTCCTTTTGTAAATGAATATAAAAAATTGAGAAAACTTTTTAAAAAACATAATTTTAATATAAAAGTCATCAAAACATCTCAATATTTAAAAGAAAAAGATCTTATTAAGGTTGTCGAGAACATTGACGGAATATTATGTGGAGATGATGAGATTAATGAAAATGTTTTGAAAAAAGCAAATAAACTTAAAGTACTATCAAAATGGGGCACTGGAATAGATTCAATAGATTTAGAAACATGTAAAAAATTAAAAATAAAAGTTTTTAATACACCAGGAGCGTTTACTGAAAGTGTTGCAACACAAGCTTTGGCATTCATTTTAAATTTTAATAGAAAAATTTTAGAAAATGATAATAATATCAAAAAAGGAATTTGGAATAAGTTTGAAGGAGTCACTTTAGTAGGTAAAAAAATAGGAATAATTGGATTAGGTAATATAGGTTTAAGAATAGCAGAATTATTATTACCATTTAAAAGCAAAATTTTTGGAAATGATATAAAGAAAATTAATAATAAAAAATTAAAAAAGCTAAAAGTAAACATTAAATCAAAAAATTATATATATAAAAATTGTGATATTATAATTATTGCTACAGATTTAAATACTTCAACGAGATATTTAATAAATAAAAAAACTTTAAAATTAATAAGAAAAAAACCCTTGTTAGTAAATATAGCAAGAGGTCCAATAATTAACGACCAAGCTCTAATTTTACTTTTAGAAAAAAAGATTATTGCGGGAGCTTGTTTGGATGTTTTTGAAAAAGAGCCTTTGCCTTTAAAATCAAAATTAAGAAAGTTTAAAAATGTTATTTTTACAAGTCACAATGCTTTCAATACGGTAGAAGAAGTAAACAAAGTTCATTTTAATACATATAAAAATTTAGTTTTAGGTTTAAAAAAATGAAAAATTTTAAGGAAAAATTAAATATTTATAAAAATAAAAAAATATTAATTACTGGACATACTGGTTTCAAGGGGAGTTGGCTTAGCTTTTGGCTCAACTCTTTGGGTGCAAAAATTTATGGAATTTCAAACAATATTCCAACAAAACCATCTTTTTTTAATGCCTGTGGTGTAGAAAAAATATCAAAAAATTATTATTTTGATATTAAAGACTATTTAAAAGTAAAAAAAACAATTTTTAAAATAAAACCTGATTTTATTTTTCATCTTGCTGCACAATCTTTAGTAAGCAAATCATATGACAATCCAAACTTAACGTGGGAGTCAAATTTAGTTGGAACAAAAAATGTTATAGAGAGTTTATTAAATTATAAAAAAAAATGTTCTGTAGTTCTTATTACTAGTGATAAATGTTATAAAAATATTGAAACACATAGACCTTATAATGAAAAAGATGTATTAGGTGGTCAAGATCCCTATAGCGCATCCAAAGCTAGTGCTGAAATTCTTTTTAATAGTTACTTTCAAAGTTTTTTTAAAGAGAGTAAACATATCAAAATTGCAACTGCTAGAGCTGGTAATGTTATAGGTGGAGGAGACTGGGCTGAAGATCGATTAATTCCAGATTGTATTAAACTTTGGAGTATAAATAAAAAAGTTGAAATAAGAAACCCAAAAGCGACACGACCATGGCAACATGTTTTAGAAGCTTTATCAGGTTATTTGCTTTTAGGTTATAATTTGAATGTAAATAAAAAAATTTCAGGTGAGTCATTTAATTTTGGTCCAGATTTAAGAAAAACATTTGATGTAGCAACTATACTTAATTTAGCTCAAAAAAACTGGAAATACAGTAGATGGATCATAAAAAAAAGACAGAATTTTAAATTTAAAGAAGCAAAACTTTTAAGTTTGAACTCAAACAAAGCTAGAAAAATTTTAAAATGGAAAATTAAAATTAGCATTAAGGATGTGATTAAATTTGTAATTTTATGGTATCAAACTTATTATTTTGACAAAAAAAACTTGTTAAAAATTACAAAAAAACAAATTAATTTTTTCGAGAATTTGATATGAAAGTTGTGATATTAGCCGGTGGCTTGGGTACAAGATTGTCAGAATATACAAAATTAATACCAAAACCGATGGTAACTGTAGGTGGCAAACCAATAATTTATCACATAATGAAACATTATTATAATTATGGTTTTGATGATTTTATAATTGCAGCTGGTTATAAACAAAAAATTATTAAGGATTTCTTTAAAAAAAAAAAATTTAAATGGAAGATCAAAGTAATTGATACTGGTAAAAACACAATGACTGGAGGAAGAATAAGAAGACTTAAGAGATTTTTAAATAATGATGATTTTTTAGTTACCTATGGAGACGGTATATCAAATGTAAATATTAAAAAGTTAATAAATTTTCACAAAAAAAATAAAAAAGTAGTCACTCTTACAGCAGTAAGACCACCTGCGAGATTTGGATCAATAAAAATTTCCTCAAAATTTGTTAAATATTTTAAGGAAAAGTCTTCAATTGACGAGGGCTGGATAAATGGCGGGTTTTTTGTAATGAATTCAAAAATATTCAACTATATAAAATCTGACAAAACTTATTTGGAAAGAAAACCATTCGAGGAATTGTCAAAAAACAAGCAATTGTTAGCTTATAAACATAAAGGTATATGGCATTGTATGGATACTAAACGAGATAGGGATAATATAAATAATCTCTTTAAACTTAAAAAAATTAAATTTTAAATTGAAAAAAAAAATTTTAGTTACAGGTGGAACTGGATTTTTAGGTTATCATTATTTAGCTTATTTAAGCAAAAAAAAAAATTTTTCATTATATTCATTATCAAGGAAGAAACCGCCATTATTTAAAAAATTAAAAAAAGTAAAATACTTAATTGGGGATTTATCCAATAAAAAAGATTTATATAAATTATCAAAAATTAGTTTTAACTATGTAATAAATTTTGCAGGCAATATAAATCATAAAGAAAAACTTAAAACTTTTAATTCACATTATGTGGGCGTAAAAAATTTAATTAATTGTTTAGATAAATCGAATTTGTTTAAATTTATTCAAATTGGGAGTTCAGTTGAATACGGAAAAATTGATTCCCCACATGTAGAAAAAAAAGGTGTACCAAAAAATAAAAAAATATTTTCTACATATGGTCAATCAAAATTACTTTCGACAATCTTTTTAATGAAAGAAAATAAGATGAGAAAATTACCATCGGTAATAATTAGACCTTATTTAATTTATGGACCTTTTCAATCTCTAGATAGATTAATACCAATTACAATTAATTCATGTTTGCAAAATAAAAATTTTGCTTGTTCAGATGGGTTTCAGTCAAGAGACTTTTTATATGTTACAGATGCAGTCAATTTTATATATAAAATGATGATTGGACCAGAAGTTGGTAAAATTTTTAATTTAGGTTCTGGTAAAAAAATAATGGTCAGAAATGTTATAAATAAGATAGTCAAACTTTGTAAAGGTGGAAAGCCAATATTTGGAAAGATAAAATTGAGAAAAGATGAAATATTTGATTTATATCCCTCTATAAAATTAGCAAAATCGAAAAATTGGAAACCAAAAATAAGTTTGGATAAAGGTTTAAAATTAACACTTAGTTATTATAAGAAAAATTTTTAAAATTTAGCTTCAATCTAAAATTCTAATCACATCAAATGCTTCTGCTTTTTTAGCACCACACATTCCACCTCTATAAGTTTCAAGTGCATCAATATTTTTTAATGACCTAGGATGTGGATGTTTTCTTAGCTCTTTATTATAAAAACTTAAAAGTTTTCTTTTTTTTTTACAAAAATTTGTAATATCAACAAATTTTTTAGGAATAAAAAATTGATTAGACGGACTGGCCCAATCTGTAGATGAAGGAACTTCGTAAGTATAAAATTCTTTAATTTTAAAATATTCATTTGGTCTACAAGCGGTATAAGTACTTTCGAAAGTAATTCTGTGATCTATATTGTTGTCACCTGGATGATGTGTATAAATTACATTTGGTTTTATTTTTTTTAGTATATCAAATATCTTATTATTTATATAGTTGTGTTTATATTTATTTAATTCTAAATTTTCTAATCCTAAAAAATCTACAATCTTAAATTTTGCAAATTTTGAGGCATTGATAGCCATATTTTTTCTATCACTTATTTCTTTATATATTTTCTTATTTGATTTATCGCCATACCTTCCACCAACTCCATCTGAAATATATAAAATATTTACTTTATTACCGTATTTAATATTTTTTAAAATTGTTCCGCCGCATCCAAGAATCTCATCATCTGGGTGAGCAGCAATAATTAAAATATTTTTCATAAATTATTATGTTTTTAGCAAAAGAGGCTATATATACAATTGGTTTTATGAAAATAAATAATGCTGTAAAAAATAGGTCTATTTCTTCCACTAAATTAAGAAACAGGCTAGATATGAACAAGAAGCTTGGAAGTGTTGATCTTACTTCTTGGTTATTTAAAAGATATAAAATAAAAAAAAATGATTTTATTTTAGAAGTTGGATGTGGAATGGGTCAACATGTTAAAATTGAAGAAAAAATAATTGGAAAAAAAGGCTTTATTTTAGCCAGCGACATATCAAGAAAATCATTAAATAATATTCAAATAAAAAAAAATTTGATGGTAAAAAAAATTGCTATGGAAAAGTTACCTGATTATTTGAGAAAATTAGGAAAAAAATTTGACAAAATAATTTCAAGTTACGCTTTTTATTATGCAAAAGATCCAATCAAATTACTTAAAAAATTAAAAAAATATTTAAAGAAAAATGGAAAATTTCTGATTACTGCTCCATGTTATCCACACACTTTGACTGAATTTGCAAAAAAAACAGATACACTACCTAAGAAAGCAGAAAACTATATTGATTTTGGAACAAAAAAATTAGAACCTTATATAAGAAAAAACAGACAAAAAAAAATTTTTAAATTTAGAAATAAACTTGTTTTTAGGTCTGAGAATGATCTTTTATATTTTTATAGATCAACTGTTTTTTATAATAAATTAAAAGAAAAAGATCTGATTAAAAATTTTAAAGATAAAAAAAAATTTGAAGTATTTAAAAGTGCAAAATTATACCAATTTGATTAATGTATAGTAGTATTTTTTCGTTGTACACAATTCTATTTTTTTTTATTTTAAATTGTATTTTCTTTTTCAATTTGAGATTTATATCAAAAAAAATAAGAATATTTGATGAGCCTGATAATAAATTAAAAAAACATAAAATTAAGGTATCTTTGCTTGGAGGAACTTTTATTTTTGTAAATGTATCTTTATTTTTTTTAATTAATTTTTTTTCAAAGGACTCAATTATTGATCTTACAAATGAAGAAATAATAACCTTTTTATTAATTTTATTTTCTTTTTATGTAATTGGAATTTATGACGATATTAAAAGAATTATGCCTAATTTTAAATTACTTTTGATAATTTTATCTACTTTGATTATTACTTATTTATATCCAGACTCTAAAATAGATATATTAAAGGTTACCTTTTTTGAGCATGATTATAATTTTGATGAATATTCCATTCCATTTACAATTTTATCCTTTGCATTGTTAGCCAACGCCTTAAATATGTTTGATGGTATAAATTTACAATTAATTTTGTTTTCAATTTTCACTTTTTTGATTTTTATTTTTAAAGGTATCTTTTTAAATTTTTCACTTATAATTTTAGTTTGTTTGTTTTCTTTATTAATATTAAATTATAAAAATAAAATTTTTTTAGGAGATAGTGGTGCGTTTATCATCAGTGGGATTTTAGGCTTTATATTAATAAACCAATATAACAACAATCCAAGTTTTTTTAAATCAGATGAAATATTCATTATTTTGATGGTACCAGGTATAGATATGTTGAGATTATTTATTTTTCGAATTTATAAAAAAACTAATCCATTTAGAGGTGATCTAAAACATTTGCATCATTTAATTAAAAATAGATTTAAAAATATTATTTTAGTAAATCTAATAATTGCTTTATTTTATATTATTCCTTTTATCTTACTATTAAGTGGTGTTAAAACTTACTTGATACTACTTATATATTGTTTGATATATAGTTATTCAGTTATTCATTTGCTAAAAAAAAATAATGCGTTTTAAAAAAGACTAAATTAAAATAAATGAAATATCTTATTACAGGTGGTGCTGGCTATATCGGAAGTTGTGTATCACAGTTTTTAATAGATAAAGGTCACCAGGTAATTATTTTAGATAACCTGTCCACAGGTTTAAAAAAAAACTTGCCCAAAAAATGTAAGTTTTACAAAGTAGATATTAGAAATAAAAAAAGGGTTAAAAAAATATTAAAAAATAACAAAATTGATGTTGTCATGCACTTTGCTGCTTTTATTAACAATGAAGAGTCAATCTTAAACCCAAAAAAATATTTTAATAATAATTTTTCTAATGGAAAAATTTTTTTTTCTTTATGTTTGGAGAGTGGAATAAATAGAATAATTTATTCATCTACTGCCGCAGTTTATGGAAATAAAAGTAAAAAAGTTAGTGAGAAAGATACTTTAAAACCGATGTCTCCATATCCTATTTCAAAGTTAAAATTGGAAAAGTATTTAGAAAAAAATAAAAAAAAAATAAGTTGTGTTATTTTAAGATACTTTAATGTTGCAGGATCAGATAAAAAATTGAGATGTGGTTTCAATATAAATAAAGGATATAATTTAATACTAAATTTATGTAGAGCTGTTTTTAAAAACAAAAAATTAAAAATAAATGGTCAAAATTATAACACAAAAGATGGTACAACTATCAGAGATTTTATACATGTACGTGATTTAGCAGAAATTCATTACAAGGTTTCAAAATTGGTTTTGAGTAAAAGAGTTTTTTTTAAATTAAATTGTGGATATGGATTTGGATTTTCAGTGTTAGAAATTTTAAAAAAATTTTCAAAAATCTCAAAAAAAAAAATAAATTATCAATTTATAGAAAGAAGAAAAGGTGACATTATTATTTCAATAGCAAATCCTTCAAAAATTAAAAAGATTATAAATTGGAAACCTAAACATCAATCACTAAATAAATTGGTAAAATCTTCTTTAGACTGGTACAGAAAAACGTCAAACATTAATAAACATAAAAATTATCTAAATTAAAATATGAAAAATTTTAATAGATTTTGGTTATTTCTATCTAATAAAGAAAAATTAAATTTTTTTTTAATTGTTTTCTTTTCAATTCTACAAGCTTTTTTGGAATTACTTAGTATAGCTGCAGTAATACCATTCATAACAATTTTATTAAAACCTGATGAATTAAATAATTTTCCATTTATTGTAAGTTTTTTAAAAGATACTGAATTTCTATTTCAAGAAAATTTAGTAATAATGTTATGTTTGACATTTTGTTTAATTTTTTTAATTAAAAATATTTTTATTATTTATATAAATAAAAAACTTTTTGAATTTATTTTTAAGTTTAAAACATCATTACATTTAAAGTTATTGAATAATATTCTTCACCAAGATTATTTGTTTTATGTTGAGGAAGGATTTTCAAAAATAAATAATATTTTATCTGAGGAGGTGGCCAATTATTGTTTAAATAGTGTAAGACCAATGATAAATTTATTTAGAGAATCTATCATTAGTTTTGGTTTATTATTATTAATTTTTTATGCAGGATTTTTTAAAAATTTAATTTTTGTTATTCCTTTTATTATCTTCATAGCATTTGTTTTAAAAAAAATTAATAGATTTATAAAAGAATGGTCTAAAATAAGAATTATAAATAAAGAAAACTTAGTAAAATATAAATATAGTCTTATTCATGGTATAAAAGAAATTTTAATTAATGGAAATATATCAAGAATACTTGATGATTTTAAAAAAAATTATCTTTCATTACAAAATATTGATATTAAAAATAACACTATTGGCACTTACCCAAGAGCTTTGCTTGAACAAACTGTAATAATCATTTTTATATTTATAATTATTTTTATGAATACTACTTATAATAATTTTGATGACACATTAATCGTTTTGAGCTTTTATTTGGCTGTTTCTTATAGATTATTACCAACAATAAACAATATTGCAGTTGCAAATCAACAACTTAAATTTGGAAAACCATCGTATAGTAAAATACATGAATATTATTCAATTAAACAAAAAAATATTTACCTAGACTCATCAGAAGAAAAAAATAATTTTGTATTTGAAAAAAGTATTAGAATAGAAAATTTGACATTTTCATATAATAATCAAAAGGAAATTTTTAAGAACTTAAGCTTTAATTTAAATAAAAATGAAATAGTGGGAATATTTGGTGAAAGTGGATCAGGCAAATCTTCATTTTTAGATATTTTAATACAACTAATTAAAATGAATAATGGATCATTATTTTTGGATGATAAAAAAATATCAGGGCCTATAGATATAAGAAAATATCAAAATTTGTTTACAGTTGTGACTCAAGATGCTTTTTTGTTAAATGAATCTATCTTGGAAAATATAATTTTAGACAATAGAAAGGATAATTATAATAAAGATGATTTAAATGAAGCATTAAAATTTGCTAGTCTAGAAGACACAATTAAATCATTTCCGGAAGGTATAAATACTAAGGTTGGTTCAGCACATAAAAGAATTTCATCTGGACAAAAACAAAGAATAGCAATTGCAAGATCATATTATGGTAAAAGAAAAATTTTAATTTTAGATGAAGCCACAAATGCTCTAGATGAAAAAAATGAAAGAAAAATATTTGAAAATTTAAAAAATCTAAAAAACAAATTAACAATAATTATAATTTCACATAAAACTGAAAATTTGAAAATATGTGATAAAATTTATAAAATTGAAAACAAAAGACTAATCAATGTTAATTTGTAACCCCAAAGTCTTTCAAAAAATGATTATTTATTATAAAAACCAAACAAATGGTTAAGTTACATATTGTCACTAATGATAAAGTTTGGTTTTCCAAAAAAAATTTTACCTCTAATAATGATCTAGACAATATAATTTCTTGTCTTATTGAAAATTATGACGTTCAACTAATTTGTAGAAAAAGTTTAAACAAACTTAATTTTTTAATTAAAAGTAAGTTCAATTTTTGTAATTTAAAAAAAATTTCAGAAGAAAAATTAAATTTGTTATTAATTTCAATCTCTCCATATAATTTTTTTATTCTGTTTTATTTATTATTTTTTAAAAGAGTTAAAGTAAAAGGATTTGTTTATTTAAGAAGTGATGGTTTTTTAGAATACAAATATAGGTATGGTATAATTGGATTTTATATTTATTTTATTATGTTTTTTTTAATTAAAAGACATTTAAAAATTATATCTTGCTCGAAAAATTTTACATATGTCGATATAAAAAAAGTTATACATCCCTCGGAATTAACATCAGAATGGTTTAAGAAAAAAAGAAAAAAAAATACTTATAAATTTGATTTTCTTTATGTAGGACGGTTTAAAAAAGATAAAGGAGCAATATTTCTTTCTGAGATTTTCAAAGAAAAATTTAGAAATTACAAATTAGCAATTGTAGGTACGAATAAAAATAATATAAAAAAAAATTTTTATTCCAAAAATATAATATATATGGACTCTATATCAAATCTGAAAAATCTTATTAACATTTATGACTCTTCCCGTATTTTTATTTTGCCTTCATATATAGAAGGTTTTCCAAAAGTAATTTCTGAATCTTTAGCAAGACTAAGACCAATAATAGTATTTGAAGATATTAAATATGTAAAAAATGGAAGAGATGGAATTTTTATTTGCAAAAGAGATGAGAAAAGCTTAAGAAAAACCATTAAATATATTTTAAAAAATTATAAATATATTCAAAAAAAAATTCAAAAAAACTATTTTTATACAAAAAAAAATTTTCAAAATGAACTTTTGGCATCACTAAATAATGAATTCTCAAACTAGTTTTTTTAAATTTTTAATTGGATATTGTTTAAGTGTATTTCCTTTATTTTTATTAATTGGTCCATTAATATCTGAAATAATTTTAATTTTATCAATTATTTTTTCATTTTACTATATCGTTACTCTTAATAAGTCATACTTTTATCTTAATAGATTTTCAATTTTTTTTATAATTTTTTGTTTATCTACTTTAGTTTCTACCTTAATAAATTTTTATAATTTTGATTATACTAAATCAGGCTTATTTTATTTTCGCTTACCACTTTTTGCATTATCGATATGGTTTATTTTACAAAATTGTAATCTTTTTAATAAAAAAGTGGTTGTTTTTTATATATTATTGTTCACAATTATAATCACTGACTCTTTAATTCAATTTACTACCGGAGAAAATTTAATTGGTTATAATATTGTAAAAAGTCGTATATCGAGCTTTTTTGGAGATGAATTAATTCTAGGAGGTTTTTTAACGAGGGCATTACCGATTTTTTTAATATTTTTAATAATGTCTGGTTTTCTTAATGAAAAAAAAAACACTATTTATTTTTCTTTATTTTTTTCGATTGCAATTGTAGTTATATATTTATCTGGTGAGAGAACTTCTTTTTTTTTAGTAATATTATTTTTTTCCACTTTATTTTTTTCAATAAAATATCTCAGAAAATTTATAATTATTATGATGATCTCTTTTGTTGGACTTGCTTTTCTATTACCTAAATTTAGTGCTAATGAAAAATTAAATCCAGCAACCAGAATGTTTAGTAAGTCATATGCACAGATAATTGGAAAAGGTGAGGAGCAATATGAGGAATATAAGCAAAAGATATTTAAAAAAGTATATATTTTTTCACATGATCATCATGGTCATTATATGCTTTCTTTTAAAATTTTTAAGGACCATATTTTTTTAGGAACAGGTCCAAAAGGTTTCAGATATTTATGTAGAAATAAAATTTACATTTTAGAAAAAGATGATGGATGCTCAACCCATCCTCATAATACATATGTACAAATTCTTACATCTAATGGTATTGTGGGATTTTCTTTATTGTTGTTTGCTTTTATTTACATAATAAAAGAAATATTTAGATGTAAAAAAAAAATAATTAATCAAAAAGAATTTGATAAAAATCTTATTTCTGAAAGTATTATTGTGTCTGCTATATTTATTAATTTATGGCCTTTAATACCTAGTGGAAACTTTTTTAATAATTGGCTTTCAATGATTTATTTTTATCCTATTGGTTTTTATTTATATTTTAAGCATAAAAATGAAAAAAAAATTAATTAGTATTGTTATTAATTGTTTTAATGGTGAAAAATTTCTATCACAAACACTTCAATCAGTAATAAGTCAAAAATATAAAAATTTTGAAGTTGTATTTATAGATAATTGTTCTACTGACAAAAGCGCAAAGATATTTCAAAGTATAAAAGATAAAAGATTTAAATATTTTAAAACAAAAAAAAAAATTAATTTATACAAAGCTCGAAATTTTGCTATTAAAAGGTGCAAAGGTGAATTTGTTGCTTTTTTGGACGCAGATGATTGGTGGGATAAAAACTTTTTAAGTTCGAGAAAAAGTTTTTATAATTCATCAAAAGAATATGGATTTGCATTTTCTAACTGTTTTCACTATTTTGAAAACAAAAAAAATTTAAAAATATTTTTTAAATCAAAATTACCCTCAGGATTTATATTAGATGACCTATTGCAATATTATTCAGTCAAACTTAGTACAATCATTGTTAAAAAAAGATTAATTGATATTTTTAAATTTAATGCCAGATATAATATAATTGGAGATTATGATTTTATTATAAGAATTGCGGAAAAATTCAAAGGAATGAGTTTCCAAGATAAACTTGTCTATATAAGAATTCATTCACAAAATTATACACATAATAATAGAGGAAGATTTTATAAAGAATTTAAACACTGGACATCAAATCAAAATTATAAAGATTTTTATTTTAAAAAGAATAAATCAAATATTATGAACCAATTACAATATTTAAAGTTAATTAATTTATTATTAAATTATAAAAGGTTCAAACTATTATTTGATATCTTAAAATATCCTTTTGGACTTTCAAAATTAAAATTATTATTAATTTATTTTTTGCCAAAATTCTTAATTAAACTAAAAATCAAATACTTCTAATTA
>NZ_JBNAIM010000002.1:0-1084247 GCF_052048135.1 Candidatus Pelagibacter sp. HIMB1483
ATATAATCCAATTTTGATATAATTTTTTATTTTTAACCAAATAATCTGGAAAATATTTTTCACTAAACTCTAATTTTGTATATTTTATCTCTCTACCAAATAAATCTTTTTTTTCCTCAACTCTTTTCTTTATTATATCTAAATCATTATTTTCTATTGTATCTAGTTCAGAATGTGTCCACGCTTTAATCTTTTTTTGAATTTCTTCTTCAGACATTAAATATGAAAAATGCCAACCACCATCTTTAAAAATTTTAATCTTTTTAAATTTATCAAATCTAAAAAAATTATATTTAAGATTTTTCTTAGCTATTGATCTCAACCAACTAAATGATCTTAAATTTTCAAATTTTGTAACACGACTGCCTTCCCAAACATCTCTATATCGATCAGACAACAAATTTAATTTATAGTAAAAACAATACTGCTCACAAATTGCTACGTTATTATCAATATTTTCAAAATTTTTAATTATATTTGGATTAATTATCTCGTCTGCATCCGAATATATGATGAGATCATCTGGTTTGGCATTATTTAGACCATTTTTCAAAAAATCTCTTTGATAATCTTGTCTATCCCAGATTCCAAGATTTTTTGGAAATTCATCAATTTTAATATAAATAATTTTTTCACTAAATTTCCTAAATTTTTCTTTATCAAATAAATAACCCTTAACGTTTCCTCTATGATCATAATATGACTCACACACTACAAAATAATCCACAAATTTATTTAAAATATTAAATCTTATTTCTGTAAGTAAATTCTCATTAAAAAATATAAAACAATCGTAAATCCTCATTTTGTACCTTTAATCTTTAATACTCCTATAAATGCCTCTTGTGGTATCTCAACTCTGCCAAACTGTTTTGATCTTGCTTTTCCTTTTTTTTGTTTTTCTAAAAGTTTTCTCTTTCTGTCTGTAGCTCCACCACCATGGATTTTAGTTAAAACATCTTTTTTAAAACCTTTTATTGTCTCCCTTGCAATTATTTTTCCCCCTATTGCTGCTTGAACGGGTATCATAAAATTATGTCTAGGAATTAGATCCTTCAATTTTTCACATACTTCTCTTCCTGTTTTTTGAGCAAAGTCTTTATGTATCATCATGGCTAAAGCATCTACAGGTTCACTATTTACTAAAATTCCAAGTTTTACTAAATCACCTTCTCTATGTTCTAATATTTCATAATCAAAACTTGCATAACCACTTGTCATAGATTTAATTCTGTCATTGAAATCAAAAACGACCTCATTTAAAGGGAGTTCATAGTTCAATACTGCTCTATTTCCTGAATATGATAAGTTGGTTTGAATTCCTCTTTTGTCCTGACATAATTTGATTATTGAACCTAGATATTCATCTGGAGTTATTATAGTTGCTTTGATCCAAGGTTCTTCAATAGAACTGATTAAAGTTGGATCAGGAAGAGTAGATGGATTTTGCAAATCTATACTTTTACCACTATTCAAATTTACTTTATAAACCACACCTGGTGTAGTAGTTAATAAATTAACATCAAATTCTCTTTCTAATCTTTCTGTGATAATTTCTAGATGCAATAAACCCAAAAAACCACATCTAAAACCTAAACCTAAGGCTGATGATGATTCCGCTTCAAATGAAAAACTTGCATCATTTAATTGTAGTTTAGCTAATCCATCTTTTAATTTTTGATATTCAGAGCTATCAACAGGAAATAAACCACAAAATACCACAGGTTTGCTTGGTTTAAAACCAGGTAATGGGTCTACTAGCGGTTTAGAAGCATCACAAATTGTATCACCAACTTTTGTTTCTGAGAGAACTTTTATTCCTGTTGTTATAAAACCTATTTCACCAGAATTTAATTCATCAATATTTTTTGCTTTTGGAGTAAATACTCCAACTTTTTCAACTACGTAATCTTGATTAGAAGAAAGCATTTTAATTTTCATATTTTTTTTTATTTTTCCATTTATTATTCTAACTAATATTACAACACCCAAATAAGTGTCGTACCAACTGTCAACAAGTAAACATTTTAAATCTTGATTAGCATCTCCTTTTGGACCTGGTAGTTGATTAATAATTTTTTCTAAAATTTCATCTATACCTTCACCAGTTTTTCCAGAACACGGAACTGCATTTTCTGTATCAATACCTATGACATCCTCTATCTGCTTTTTAGTTTTATCTAAATCTGAAGCTGGTAGGTCAATTTTGTTTAAAACAGGAATTATTTCATGATTAATATCTAGAGCTTGATAAACATTAGCTAAAGTTTGAGCCTCAACTCCTTGCGTACTATCAACAATTAATATAGATCCTTCACAAGCATATAAGGATCTACTAACTTCATAACTAAAATCTACGTGCCCTGGTGTGTCAATAATATTTAAAACATAATTTTTTCCGTCTTTAGATTTATAATTTAATTTTACTGTTTGAGCCTTAATCGTTATTCCTCTTTCTCTCTCAATATCCATTGAGTCCAAAACCTGAGCTTTCATTTCCCTTTCGGTAAGACCACCACACTTATGAATAATTCTATCAGCTATTGTGGATTTTCCATGATCAATATGTGCAATGATTGCAAAATTTCTTATATTATCAATCGTGTTCATTTAAATTTTATGATCGAATTTTTGCGCCAGTTTTATTTTCTACTGTTTCAATAATTGATTTATTTATTCTTTCTAAATCACTATCATTCAATGTTTTTTTAGATGACTGTATTGTTAAACTAATTGCTATTGATTTTTGGTTTTTAGGAATATTATCTCCTTCATAAACATCAAAAATTTTAATATTACTTACAAGATTTTGATCCACACTAGAAACAGCATTTATCAAATCTTGAGCATTCACGTTTTTATTTACTATAAATGCAAAATCTCGCTCAGATTTTTGATAGTCTGAGATAACAAATCTTGTTTTTTGATCATTTAATTTTTTTTTAGGTAATTTTAAATTATCTATAAATATTTCAAAACCTACCAAAGATTCTGTTTTTATATCTATATTATTTAAAATATTTGGATGAATTTCGCCAAAATATGCTGCTATCTTATCTTTTTCTTTGTTTAGAAATAATCTACCAGATTTTCCAGGATGGTAATAATTAGGCGTTTCTTTATCTATAAAAAACTTATCAGAGTTATAACCTGCCTCAACCAATGTTTGAACTACATCTCTTTTAACATCAAATACATCAACCGTTCTCTCTTTTTCAATCCAAGATAGTCTAGATTTTTTACCTGATAACAAACCACAGGCTATTAAGTGTTGTTCACCAGGATTGGAACCAGTAAAAATAGGACCAATTTCAAATATTGAAATATCTTTAAATCCTCTATCAATATTTTTACTCATATACATAATTAAATTTGAAAATATTGAATTTCTTAAGACACCCAATTCCGAGCTTATAGGATTTATAATTTTAATTTCATTATTTTTACCTTTAAAATAATTATTAAATTTTCCATCTGTGAATGACCATGTGATTGCCTCTAAATAACCTTTTGAAGCAATTGACCTTTGTATAAAATGAAATAACTTTTGAGATTGTGTTAAAGTAGATTTAATTCTTTCTTTAATTGGATTTATAGTTTTTATCTTATCATAGCCGCTTATTCTAACTAATTCTTCTACAATATCTACTTGTTGAGAAATATCTGGTCTCCAAGATGGAACTAATAATTTGAGATATTTTTTTTCTTTTTTAGATTTAAATCCAAGATAATTTAAAATTTTTAACATTTCTTTGGTAGAAATTTTAAAACCAGACACCTTTTCAAATAAATTTGGGTCAAATTTAATAGTATTGTTTTTATAAGTTTGGACTTTTTGGATATCGATCTTACTAATTTCACCACCACATATCTCTTTAATTAATGATGCTGCTTTATTTAAGCCAACTTCAATAGATAATGGATCTATGCCTCTTTCAAATCTAAATTTTGCATCTGTATCAATATTTAATCTTTTTGCTGTTTTTCTTATTGATCTTGGCTCAAAATATGCTGATTCCAATAAAATATTTTTTGTATCTAATTCAGTGCCTGACCTTGTTCCTCCAATAATTCCACCTAATCCTAAAACTCCCTTATGATCACTTATAACACACATTCCATTTTCTAATTTGTAATTCCTATTATCTAAAGCTGTAAATTCCTCACCTACTTTAGAATTTCTAACAATTATACCTTTTTCAATTTTATCAGCATCGTATGCATGTAATGGACGATTTATATCAAGCATAACATAATTAGTAATATCAACTATTGCGGAAATTGGTTTTTGTCCTACAGATACTAATTTATCTTTGAGCCACTGAGGACTTTCGGTATTTTTTACATTGGTAATTAAACAACTTCCAAAAGCCAAACATCCTTGTTTTTTTTCTTTTTTAATTTTTACATTTAAAGTTTGTTTTATTTTTGATTTGATTTTTTTTTCTTTTATTTCTTTTAATTTTCCAAAACCAGATGCAACCAAATCTCTTGCTATTCCTCTAACCCCAAGACAATCAGGTCTATTTGGGGTAATTGATAAATCAATTATATTTGATTTAGATTTTATAAAATAACTTTTACCAACATTTTTCTCATTAGATTTTGGTAATTCAGTAATTCCATCACTTTCATCCGATAAATTTAATTCTGCCTCTGAACAAAGCATTCCATAAGAGGTAATACCTCTAATATTAGCTACTACTAATTTTGTATTAGTTTTTGGAATAATTGCTCCTGGAGGGGCATAAATCGTAATTAGTCCTTCTTTCGCATTTTTGGCCCCACAAACAACTTTTTTCAAATCTTTTTCTCCTACATTTACATCACAAACTTTAAGCCGATCTGCATTTGGGTGTTTTTCTGTTTTGATAATTTTTGCTATTTTAAACAATTCATTATCTTTAGTTGGGTTTTCGACACTTTCTACCTCTAATCCAATATTTGTTAATTGCTCTAAAAGATTTTTCTCTTGTAAATTTGTCTCTAAATGATCTTTCAGCCAATCAAATGTGATTTTCATCTGCTTAAACCTCTATAATTTGTTGGCACATCTAAAGGATCAAATCCATAATGATTTAACCATCTATAATCACAGTCAAAAAAAGCCCTTAAGTCGTTAATCCCATATTTCAACATAGCAAGTCTATCAATTCCAATTCCAAATGCGTATCCCTGAAACTTTGTTGGATCAACTTTTACATTTTTTAGAACATTAGGATGTACCATCCCACATCCCAAAATCTCAAGCCATTGATTTCCCTCACCTATAATTATTTTTCCATCTTTTAATTCATACCCAATATCAACTTCAGCTGATGGTTCTGTAAAAGGAAAATGACTTGGTCTAAATCTCATTTTAATTTTCTCTACCTCAAAAAATTCTTTAATAAAATAATTCAAACAACCTTTTAAGTGGCCCATATTAATATCTTTATCAATGTGTAAACCTTCAACTTGATGAAACATTGGAGAGTGCGTTTGATCGCTATCAGATCTATATGTCCTGCCAGGAGCAATTATTTTAAAAGGTGGCTTACCTTTTAACATGGTTCTTATTTGAACAGGGGAAGTATGGGTTCTTAATAATTTTTCTTTTTTTTCATCAAGGTAAAATGTATCATGCATATCTCTTGCTGGGTGGTTGTCAGGAGTATTTAATGCTGTAAAATTATTATATTCATTTTCAATATCTGGACCTTCCTCAACAGTAAAACCTATTTCAGAAAATATAGAAGATATTTCATCAATTGTTTGTGATACTGGGTGTATTTTACCTCTTACAAATGGCCTTTCTGGCAAAGTAATATCAATTTTTTCTTTTTCCAATCTCTCATTAATTTCTGCATTTTCAATTTCATTTATTTTTGAATTGATTAAATTTTGCAGTTCATCTTTGATGATATTAAGATCAGAAGCAAATTGTTTTCTTTCTGTCTCAGCAATTGTTCCTATTTTTTTAAATTGAGATGAAACTAATCCATTTTTACCAAATAAATCTGATTTAATCTTATTTATTTCTGCAAGATTTAATTTCTCTTTAAGTTTTGATATAAACTCTTCTTTTATTTTTTTTATATCTGACATTTTTACAGATTATTTCTTCAGTGAAATAAAACAATAGTGAAGATTAATTTAAAGCAGATTGTGCTTTTTGAACAATAGTTTTAAAGGCTTCTGGGCTATCGTACGCTATCTCAGCTAGAATTTTTCTATCAATTTTTATTCCACATTTATTTAACCCATTAATAAATTTAGAATATGTCAATCCCTCAGCTCTCACGCCTGCATTTATTCTCTGTATCCAAAGAGATTTGAAATCTCTCTTTTTATTTCTACGATCTCGATAAGCATATTGCATAGCTTTTTCCATAGCCTGCTTTGCAACTCGAATCGTATTTTTTCTTCTTCCCCACTGACCTTTAACAGCTTTTAAAACTTTTTTATGTTTAGCTTTACTTGTTACACCTCTTTTTACTCTTGCCATGTTAACCTCTTAAACTGTATGGCATGTACGACTTAACAATTTTTCCATCTTGTTTTGACATCGCAGTAGTGCCTCTTAATTTTCTAATTTGAGAATTTGTTCTTTTAATCATGCCATGCCTCTTACCAGCTTGGGCCATCATTACTTTGCCTCTAGCAGATATTTTGAACCTTTTTTTTGCTGAGCTTTTTGTTTTTAATTTTGGCATAATTGAGCGAGGTTATACAAAGATTGTTGAAAATTTACAACCAATATTAAAGGCTATAAAGGTTGAATTACCATTATCATTTGTTTACCATCAAATTTTGGGTGCAATTCTACTTTACCAATATCTTTCATGTCCTCTTTTATCTTGGCCATAAGTTCATTACCCAGATGTGAGTGTTGTAGCTCTCTTCCTTTAAATCTTATAGTAAATTTAACCTTATCGCCTTTAGCGATAAACTTTTTCGCATTTTTGACTTTAAACTCATAATCATGAGTTTCAGTTACTGGTCTCATTTTAATTTCTTTAAGAGCAATTATCTTTTGTTTCTTTTTAGCAAGATTTGCTTTTTTTTGTGCATCATATTTATATTTTCCCATGTCCATAATTTTGCACACTGGAGGTTTTGCGTTTGGAGCAATTTCTATTAAATCTAGACCTTGGTCCTTTGCCATTGATATTGCCTCATTCGTATTTAAAATTCCTAAATTTTCTCCATCACTTGCAATTACTTGTACATCTGGTGATGAAATTCTATTATTTGATCTAGGACCACGATCCTTGGTTCTTCTTTGGAAATAATTTTGTTTAAAATCGGCCACTTAGTTTTTTGAGGGTGCTTTGTTTAAAGCTGAGAATTTTTTAAGAAATAAATTTAATTCCATATTTTCTTGTTTATTAGAATCCAACCTTCTAATGGTTACTGAGTTACTGTCAACTTCTTTTTTACCACAAATTAATAAAAGAGGTACTTTTGCTAATGAATGATCTCTTATTTTGTAATTTAAATTATGATTTTTTAAATCTACCATTGAAGAAATTCCAGCACTTTTAATTTTATTAGAAACTTTTATAGCATAATTTTCAAAATCCTCTGAAATTGGAATAACAACTGTTTGAAGTGGTGAAATCCAAAAAGGAAATTTTCCAGCATAGTGTTCAATTAAAATACCAATGAATCTTTCAAGAGAACCAAATAATGCTCTATGTAACATAACTGGAACTTTTTTTGAGCCATCTTTGTCAACATATGATGCTTCTAACCTGCCAGGCAAGTTAAGATCAACTTGTAAAGTTCCACATTGCCAATCTCTACCAATTGCATCTCTAAGAACAAATTCTATTTTAGGACCATAAAATGCTCCTTCACCCTTATTTATACTATATTCGAGTTTAGAAGCTTTAACGGCTTCTAGTAATGAAGCCTCAGCTTTATCCCAGACTAAATCGTCACCAACCCTTATTTCTGGCCTGTCAGCATATTTTAAAATTACATTTTCAAAACCTAGATCTTTATAAATATCTAAAATTAAATTAGTTACGTTCAAACACTCCTCTGTTATTTGATCCTCAGAACAAAAAATGTGTGCATCATCTTGTGTAAAAGCTCTAACTCTCAGAAGACCATGCAAAGCTCCAGACGGTTCATAACGATGAACTTTTCCAAACTCAGTTATTCTTAATGGAAGATCTCTATAACTTTTTAATCCTTGATTAAATACTTGTATATGTCCTGGGCAATTCATTGGCTTAATTGCAAATACTTTTTCATCTGGAGTTTCTGAAGTGTACATATTTTCTCCATATTTTTCCCAATGCCCTGATTTCTCCCACAACAATCTATCTAAGACTTCAGGAGTATTCACCTCTTTATATCCAGCCACATCTTGTCTAGCCCTCATGTAATTTATGAGTTTTTGAAATAATGCCCAACCTTTTTCATGCCAAAAAACTGATCCAGGACTTTCTTCTCTAAAGTGAAATAAGTCCATCTCCTTACCTAATTTTCTATGATCTCTTTTTTCTGCCTCTTCAATTCTTTTAAGATAAGCATCTAGATCTTTCTGATTAGCCCAACTAGTACCATATATTCTTTGAAGCATTTCATTGTTCGAGTCGCCCCTCCAATACGCACCTGAGACTTTTGTAAGTTTAAAAAATTTTCCAATTTTTCCTGTTGAAGATAAATGTGGCCCTCTACATAAATCGTGCCATTCACCATGAAAATAGATTGATACTTCTTCATCCTTGGGGATACTTTCGATTAGCTCTGCTTTATATAGTTCACCTTTTTTTTTAAAATGCTTAATAGCTTTGTCTCTATTCCAAACTTCTCTTTTTGTCTTTTCATCCCGGTCCACAATCTGTTTCATTTTATCTTCAATTTTTTTTAAGTCTTCTTCAGTAAAAGGCTCTTTTCTTGCAAAATCATAATAAAAACCATTCTCGATAACAGGTCCAATCGTAACTTGAGTTCCTGGAAATAATTCTTGAACTGCCATTGCTAAGATGTGAGCTGTGTCATGTCTTATTGTTTCAAGGCCTTCTTTATTTTTTGAAGTAAAAATTTTTATAGAACAATCATCTTCTATTAAATGATCTAAATCTTTTAGTTCTCCATTAACACTTATAACTATTGCATCTTTAGCTAATGATTTGCTAATTTTTTCAGCTATTTCTTTCCCAGTAGTTTTTTTAGGAAAATCTAAATTATTTCCATCTGGTAGAGTAATTGTAGGCATTTATTTTAGTAATCTTTTATACTCTGAATAAGTAGAAAAACACATTTTTTCAACATTAAATTTTTTTTTTACGTTTTTTCTTCCCTCTGCACCTAATAATTTAATAGATCTTTCATCCATTGTAAGGGCTTTTATAATCATTTGACTAAGTGAGTGTGCATTTCCAGACTCAAACAAAAGTCCAGTTTTTTCATTTATTATTGTTTCATTTGAGCCTCCAATGTTGCTAGCAATAATGAGTTTTTCCATCGATTGTGCCTCAACTGCAACTCTACCAAAAGCTTCTGGCTCTATTGATGATGAAACTATAATATCTGAAACTTGATATGCTAAAGCCATGTCTTTACAATGATCTATAAATTTTATTTGGTTTGTAAGGCGATATTGTTCTGTTAAACGAACTAATTTTTTTTTATATAAACTTCTTCCTTGTTCACTTCCTAATATTACCACATGAAAAGCTTCATATCCCAGCTCAATTTTAACTAAATTAATCGCTTCAATAAATAATTCTTGTCCTTTCCAAGAAGTAAGTCTTCCAGGTAATAAAATTATTTTTTTTTCTTTATTTATTTCCCACTCTTGAAGAAGTTTTGTTTCATCTTCTTCTAATTTTGTTGATGGGTCATAATAATCTACATTTATTCCTCTAAAGATTACGAGAAATTTTTTTTTTGAATTTAAGAATTCTGAATAATTATCTTTTATGTGAGAAAAAATAAAATTTGAACCAGCAATAACAAGATCAGATCTGACCATAATGGAATTATAAAATTTTTTTAATTTTCCACTAAAATTATAAGTGCCATGAAATGTTGTAACAAACTTTCTATTTGTCAGCTTCGTTGCTAACAAACATGACCATGCGGGAGCTCTACTTCTTGCATGAACTATTGTAATATTGAAAAATAAAATTATT
Organism: Candidatus Pelagibacter sp. HIMB1483; assembly: GCF_052048135.1. Taxonomy (NCBI): domain Bacteria; kingdom Pseudomonadati; phylum Pseudomonadota; class Alphaproteobacteria; order Candidatus Pelagibacterales; family Candidatus Pelagibacteraceae; genus Candidatus Pelagibacter; species Candidatus Pelagibacter sp. HIMB1483. The sequence goes on from NZ_JBNAIM010000002.1 coordinate 10,134, forward strand.
CCAATCAAGATAAATGCATTTAATAGCATCAATAATGGATTTTTACTATGAACTGGTAACTTGATTAATTTTACTTTTTTTTTATCTATAAATTTTGTTAATTCTCCTCCACTTGTTACAATAAAAGATTTGCAATTATTTTCTGGTAAATAATGTGCAATATCATAACAACCAGTTTCTGCACCTCCAAAACCTAATTTTGGTATTACTTGTAAAACTTTTATATTAGACGACATTAAATATGTTTATATAATAATAGATAGAACTAATAAACTTTTATGACAAATTTCAAATATTTAAAAATCAACAAAACTAGAAGAATAAGATATTTAAAACACTATCAAAAAGACAAACCTTATATAGTTTTTCTGCATGGCTTTATGTCTGATTTAGAAGGAAAAAAACCTAAAACTTTTTTAAATTTTGCTAAAAAAAATAAGCTTGGCTATCTTGCTCTTGAATATTCGGGCCACGGAAAATCTTCTGGAAAATTTACAAATGGTAACATCTCAAAATGGACGAAAGATACAGTTCTAATGATTAGAAAAATTGTTAAAAAAAACAATATAATTCTCATTGGATCTAGTATGGGGGCATGGATATCATTGAATCAATTCCGTTTTTTTCAAAAACAAATTACAGGTTTTTTAGGAATAGGTTCAGCGCCTGAGTTCCTTGAAGGTTTAATGTGGAAAAAATTTACCAAAAAAATGAAATATAAAATTAAAAAGGATGGGATATTAAATTTAAATCATGGAGATTATGAATATCCAGTTACTTATCAATTAATAAAAGACGGTCGAAAAAATAAAATACTAAAAAAAAAAATTTTAAAGAACATCAAAATCACAATGGTTCATGGTAGTAAAGATAATTCGGTTCCTGTAGTTTATTCGAAAAAAGTTTTAAAAATTTTCAAAAATTCTAAAAAAAGATTAGTAATTATTAAAAATGGTGATCATAGTTTGTCATCTACTAAAAATCTGCAAATTTTAAAAAAAGAGCTAAAATTAATTATTAACTAACTTCTTTAATTTTTTGTTTTAACGAAAGAGGATTTTGGAGTTTATCTATCATTTCTTTTGGGCAAACCTGAATAAAATAAATTAGCTCATCACCAAAATTATCTAGTATTTTTTTTGATAAATTCGATCCAGTTTCATTAAAGTGTTCTAAAATAAGCTTTTTTAGAAATGATGACCAATATTCTGTCTCAACATTTTGCCATATCACTGAGTCTTGATTTACTTTTTTTTCAAATTCTTTTGACTTATCGTAGATAAAAGCCATACCACCAGTCATGCCGGCTGCAAAATTATCTCCTACATTTCCAAGTATAACTGCAACACCACCTGTCATATATTCACAACCATTAGAGTCACATCCCTCTACAACTGTTATCGCTCCAGAATTTCTTACAGCGAATCTGTCGCCTGCTTGACCAGCAGCAAAAAGTTTACCTGATGTAGCGCCATAAAGTACAGTATTTCCTATGATTGTATTTTCGTTTGATACCAAATTACTTTCATCAGGAAGCTTAATTGAAATAGTTCCTCCTGATAATCCTTTTCCTACATAATCGTTTGCATCTCCTTTTAAATTTAATTTTAACCCCTTTGAAATAAAAGCGCCAAAGGATTGACCGGCTGACCCATTAAAATTTAAATTTAAAAAATTTTCTTTTAATTTTTCATATCCGTATTTTTTATATAAGTGATGTGATATCCTTGTTCCAACTGCTCTATTTGTATTCTTGATTGAAAATTCTTTATTAATTTTTTCTGATTTATCTAAACATTTTTCTATTTCAGGCCAAATTTCTTGATCTAATGTATCTGGAACCTGATTAATCTCAGATGTTTCACAATATCTTTTATTATTTCCTGAGTCAGCCTGAACGAATAATGGATTTAAATCTAAATCATCTAAATTTGGTGAAGCTTTACTTACCTGCATCAATAAATCAGTTCTACCAATTATTTCATTTAATGTTTTAAAACCAAGTTCAGCTAAAATTTCTCTTACTTCAGTAGCAATAAAGGTAAATAAGTTTACTACTTTATCTGGTGTGCCAGTAAACTTTTCTCTTAATTTTTCATCTTGCGTACAAACACCTACAGGACAAGTATTCGAATGACACTGTCTTACCATAATGCAGCCCATAGCTACCAAGGCTGTAGTTGCTACACCATATTCTTCAGCTCCCATCATTGCAGCTATAACAACATCTCTTCCAGTTTTTATTCCACCATCAGTTCTTAAAGTTACTTTGTGCCTTAAATTATTCAATGTAAGAACTTGATTTGCCTCTGTAAGTCCCATTTCCCATGGTATACCTACATATTTAACACTAGTCTGTGGAGTAGCCCCAGTGCCTCCATTATGTCCTGAAATTAAAATTATATCAGCTTTTGCTTTTGCAACTCCAGCTGCAATTGTTCCAACACCTGAGGATGCAACTAGTTTTACTCCTATTCTTGCTTTTGGATTAATTTGTTTTAAATCATAAATTAACTGAGCCAAATCTTCTATTGAATATATGTCATGATGAGGTGGTGGAGAAATCAATGTTACTCCTGGAGTTGAATGCCTTAACTTTGCAATTTCATCAGTTACTTTAAAACCTGGTAATTGACCGCCTTCACCTGGTTTAGCACCTTGAGCAATTTTAATTTCAATTTCGTTACAATTATTTAAATAGTTTATTGTTACACCAAATCTCGCAGATGCTATTTGTTTTACTCTTGAATTTGCACTATCACCACTATCCATAACCTTAAATCTTTTTGCATCCTCTCCACCCTCACCACTACAGGATGCACCTTTAATTCTATTCATTCCAATAGCTAATGTTTCATGAGCTTCTTTTGACAGTGCTCCATGAGACATGCTTCCACTACCAAATCGCTTTAATATTTTTTCTATTGGCTCAACTTCTGAAATATTGATTGATGGACCTAATTTCTTTTTTCTAAAATCAATTAAGTCTCTCAAATTAATTGGTGGTAAATTGTAAATTCCATCTGCATATTTTTTATATGCCGAATAAGAATTAGAACCTACTGCGCTTTGTAAAAGATGAATGAGTCTACCTTGATATTGATGAGTTTCTCCATTTTTTCTATATCTGTATATACCACCTATTGGCAAAACATTGTATGTGCTTTCAAAAGCTTCTTTGTGAATTTGTCTTATTTTTTTTTCTATACCTGTTAAACCAATCCCTGAAATTTTAGATGTTATACCTGGAAAATAATCATCTACAATAGTTCTGCTTAATCCAACAGTCTCAAAATTACATCCTCCTCTATAAGAGCTTAGAACAGATATACCCATTTTTGACATTATTTTTAAAAGACCAGCATTTACAGATTTAATATATCTCTCCACACATTCATCAAAACTGTATTGACCAAATAATTTTTTTTTATGTCTTTGATACAAACTATCAAAAGCTAGATATGGGTTTACAGTTGTTGCTCCTACACCAATTAATGTTGCAAATGAGTGTGTATCTAAAGCTTCACCCGATTGAACATTAATTGAAACATATCCTCTTAATTTTTTTTCTATCAAAAAAGTATTTATCGCTCCTACACACAGCAACATAGGCATTGGTAATTTTTTTGATGAAAGTTCTTTATCACTAAGAATAATTTGAGTAACCCCTTGTCTTACAGCAATTTCAGATTCTCTTTGAATTCTTTTGATAGCATCAAATAGATTTTGCTCACTTGAAAAAGTGCAATCAATAGAAAGAGAATTTTTTCCAAAAAAGTTTATAAATTTGTTAAATTGTGAATTTGATAAAATCGGACTGTTTAAAACATATATATTTTCTTTTGTTAGAGTATCAAAATCTAAAATATTTCCCAAATTTCCAAACCTTGTTTTTAAACTCATAACTTTATTTTCTCTTAAAGAGTCAATTGGAGGATTGGTTACCTGGCTAAAATTTTGTCTAAAAAAATGATATAGTGGTCTATATTTATCGGACAAAACAGCTAAAGGAGTATCATCCCCCATGGAGCCTGTTGCCTCTTTTGCATCCTCAGCCATAGGATGTAAAATTAATTCTAAATCCTCTAAACTAATTCCAAAGGTATGTTGTCTTATTCTTAAATCTTCGCCATCAAAATTATGTTTCTCACTTGAAATTGGTAGCTTTTCATCCAAATCAATAATTTGAGAATTAAAATGTTTAAATTCTTTTGCTAAATAATCTTTAATTTGATCATTAGTAAAAACTTTTCCCTTCTCAATCCTTACTCCAATAATTTCACCTGGACCAAGCCTCCCCTTAGTTAAAATTCTTTTTTCATTTAGTTCTATCATTCCTGTTTCTGATCCAGCAAAAAGAAATTTATCTTTTGTTATTGCGTATCTAAGAGGTCTTAAACCATTACGATCATTTGCTGCAATAACCCATTCATTATCAGTTGCTGCAATTGCTGCAGGTCCATCCCATGGTTCCATTGTACTGTTTAGAAAATTAAATAATTGTTGATGGCTTTTTGGTAATGTTTTATTTTTTTTTGACCATGCATCAGGCACTAACATTAATTTTGCTAAAGGTGCAGGTTGACCAGATTTATTTAATAATTCAAAAACATTATCTAGAGCGGCTGAGTCTGAAACTCCTTTTTGTATCACTGGCTTTAAATTTTCTACATTATCAAAAAGAGGGCTGCTCATTTCTTGTTCATGAACTTTCATCCAATTTTTATTACCTTTATATGTATTTATTTCACCATTATGTGCAACTGCTCTAAATGGTTGGGCCAAACTCCAACTTGGTGCGGTATTAGTTGAAAATCTCTGATGAAAAATTGCATATCTTGAAATAAATCTTTTATCTTTTAAATCTAAAAAGAAATCTGAAATTGCTTCAGCCAAAAACATTCCTTTATAAATAATAGATTTAGAACTAATTGAGCAAATATAAAAATTATTTAAAGATAAATTAAATGCCTTGTTCTCAATTTTTTTTCTTGTTTCATAAATTTTTCTTTCTAAATCTTTTTCAAGTAAATTATAATCATTTGACTTAAATAATACTTGTATGATTTCAGGCATAGTTTGAAATGCTTTTTCCCCTAAAACCTTTGGATTTACTGGAACTTGTCTCCATCCATAAATGCTAAAATTATTTTTTGTTAATTCACTTTCTACTATTGTTTTACAACTTTCTTGGGAGGCATAATCATTTCTTGGTAAAAAAATCATTCCTACACAAATTTCTGAGTTATCATAGCTGTGTCCAGTAACTTCAATTTTTTCTATAAAAAAATCTTTTGGAATCTCAACATGTATTCCAGCTCCATCACCTGTTTTGCCATCGGCATCTACTGCACCACGATGCCAAACAGCTTTTAATGCTTCAATACCATACTCAACTACCGCTCTTGATTTCTTGCCCTCAGTCGATGCAATCAATCCAACTCCACAAGCATCATGTTCCATTTCACTTGAATAAACATGATTTTTAGAGAGTAATTCTAGATTTTTTTTATAATTATTCATCATGCAACTTTTGATTTTTTTAAATAAATATTTTCAAGGTATTTTTTTATTGATGAGGCAGCATCTCTACCATCTTTAATAGCCCACACTACCAAAGAAGCTCCTCTAACTATATCTCCTGCAGCAAAAACGCCTTTTAAATTTGTTTCCATAGTATCAAAATCTGTTTTAAGTGTTCCCCATTTAGTAACTTGCAATTCTTGTGCATCAAATAATAATGGTAAGTTTTCAGGGTCAAATCCAAGTGCTTTAATAACCATATCTGCTTTTATTTCAAATTCAGAACCCTCTTTAATTTCTGGCCTTCTTCTACCTGACTCGTCTGGTTCCCCTAATTTAATTTGATCGACTAATAAATGCTCAATTTTATTTTTGCCCTTAAATTCTTTTGGACTAGACAACCAAACAAATTCCACCCCTTCCTCTTCAGCATTTAAAACTTCTCTTGCTGAGCCAGGCATATTTTCTTTATCTCTCCTATAAAGACATTTAACTGATTTTGCCTTTTGTCTAACAGAGGTTCTTACACAATCCATTGCAGTATCTCCTCCGCCTATAACCACCACATTTTTACCTTCTGCATTTAATGTTCCTTTGTCAAATAAATCAACTTTATCTCCTAATCCTTTTTTATTTGAAGCTGTCAAAAATTCCATAGCAGGAAAAATATTCTCCAAATCATTTCCAGGCAGTTCTACTTCTCTTGGCTTATAAACTCCTGTAGCTATTAATATTGCATCATGTTTTCTTCTGAGTTGTTCTAAAGTTTCATCTTTACCAACTTCAAAATTTAAAACAAATTCAATTCCACCTTCTTTTAGTAATTGTGTTCTTCTTTCAACAACATGTTTTTCTAATTTAAAATTTGGAATACCATAAATTAATAATCCACCTGCACGATCATACCGATCATATACTGTAATTTTGTAACCATTTTTTCTAAGCTCTTCAGCAGCTGCTAAACCCGCAGGACCAGCTCCTATAATCCCAACACTTTGACTCTTTTCATTTTTTATTGATATCGGCTTAACCCATCCCTGTTCCCAGGCAGTATCAGTAATATATTTTTCTACTGAACCAATTGTAACTGTTCCATGACCTGATTGTTCTATTACACAATTTCCTTCACATAATCTGTCTTGAGGGCATATTCTTCCACATACCTCTGGCATATTATTCGTACTTTGAGATAATTCGTAAGCTTCTTTTATTCTCCCTTCAGCAGTTAATTTTAACCAATCGGGTATGTTATTACTTAAAGGACAATGAACTTGGCAAAAAGGGACTCCACATTGAGAGCATCTACTTGATTGTTCCTGAGCTTTTTGAGTGATAAATTCATCGTAAATCTCTTTAAAATCATCTTTTCTTTTATCAACTTTTCTTTTAGGTGGAGTTTGTTGACCTATTTTAACAAATTTTAACATTTTATCAGACATATTATTTTTTTATTTTGGCAAATTATACATTGTTTTACCTAGTAAAAGAATTATTTATGTCAGTATTTATGACCTAATTTTTACTAAATTTACTGTATATCCATGTTAATTTAAAATTTGCATAGCTAATATGATTAAATCGAATTGTTTAAAATCAATATTTTTTGGGTTACGACATCAATATGATTCAGGATTTTATAGAAATTATCATTTTATCAGCGGTACAAGGAATATCTGAATTTTTGCCAATAAGTTCTTCGGCTCATTTGATTATAGTGTCTAACCTATATGATCTTAAAGCAAGCTCTTTGTTAATTGATATTAGTTTACATTTAGGTTCTTTGTTAGCAATAATTTTTTTTTTTAAAAAAGATTTATTTGATCTTAAACATAATCAAAAATTATTAAAATTAATTATAATAGGTTCAATACCACTCATTATTTTTGGGTATATATTTCATTCAACAGAATTAATACATCTTTTAAGAAATGTTAAAGTTATAGCGTGGACAACATTATTTTTTGGAGTCATTTTATATTTCGCCGATCAAAGAAAAATTGATCAAAATATTTCTACAAATTTAAATATCAGGTCAATTATATTCATTGGACTATTTCAAATACTTGCATTGATACCTGGGGTAAGTAGGGCTGGAATAACTATGACAGCTGCAAGATTTTTGAATTTCAACAGAGTTGACTCAGGTAAGATTTCTTTTTTGCTTTCAATTCCTGCTTTAGCAGGAGCAAGTTTTCTTGGTTTAAAAGATATATCAAGTGAAACTATAGAAATGAATCTATTAGTTATTATTGCAATAATTCTATCTTTTTTATTTTCTTATTTAACTGTAAAATTTTTTCTTAATTATTTAAATAAATTTTCTTTAAATATTTTTGTAATTTACAGAATAATAATTGCTCTAGTTTTGTTATCGATAATATATTTTTAAACACTTCTCTTCATTAAAGGTAGAAGTTGAGATAACAAGACTCCACATAAAATAAAAAAACAACCTAATAAATTATTTATTCCTAAAATTTGATTTAATAAAAACCATGCTGCTATAGTTGCAAAAACACCCTCTAAAGAAAAAATTATTGCTGCAGGAGCAGGTGTAATATTTTTTTGTGCATAAATTTGTAAAACAAAAGCAAATCCTCCAGATAAAATTCCCGCATATAAGATGGAGTCTATTTCATTTAGAATATTTTCAAATATAAATTCTTCATAAATTAATCCGATGACAAAAGAAAAAAGTGCAACCAATAAAGTTTGAATAGCCCCTAAGGTTAATGGTAAATTATATTTTGTAACTATAATTCCAGTAAAAATAATATGTGTACTCCAAAACAAAGCTCCTAGTATAACAAGAGTATCTCCAAGTCTTACTGTTGCATCATGGAAATTTGTAAGTAGATAACCACCAATTAAACATAAAACTACAGAAGGCCACACACTCCAATGTATTGATTTTCTTCTAAATAGAAAAATTATTATTGGTACCATAGGGACATAAAAAATAGTGAAAAATGCTGCGTTAGCTACATCTGTATACAAAAGAGCAACTTGTTGTAATGCTGAACCTAAAAAAAGTGATAATCCAATTAAAAAAGAGAGTGTAACAAATGTTTTAAAATCTAATTTAAACTCAGATTTAAATTTTTTTACCTCAAATAAAAATGCGAGAGGAACAATTGCTAAAAACCCTACAAAAAATCTTACGGCGTTGAAAGTGAAAGGACCTATATTGTCCATACCTGTATCCTGGGCAATAAAAGTGGTTCCCCAAATAAATGTACATAATAATGCACTAAATAATGAGACTGTTTTTGACATAATCTATTTTAGACTGCTAATTTGTAAGCAAAGTTTTTTCCTAAATTTTCTTTTAACTCGTTGTTAAAACGAGCAGCTTCTGCTCCATCAATAATTCTATGATCATAAGACAGTGATAAAGGTAACATAGTTCTTGTAATAAATTTTCCATTTAAGAAAACTTGCTTTTTTTCAGATCTTCCAATTCCTAATATCGCAACCTCAGGAAAATTTATAATAGGTGTGAAAAACGATCCTCCAATTCCACCTAAACTTGTTATTGTCATAGATCCACCAAATAATTCTTTCTTATCAATTTTAAGATTTCTACATTGATCACTAAGATTTTTAAGTTCAGAACTTATAAGATTAATATTTTTATTGTCTGCATTTCTTAGCTTAGGAACCATTAAACCATGTGGAGTATCCACGGCTATTCCAATATGATAATATTTTTTAACAGTCATTTTTCCAACATCAATATCATCGATAGAGCTATTAAAATTGGGAAATTTTTTCAATGAAGCGGTCAAAGCTTTGACAATAAAAGCTAAAGGTGTAATTTTTTTTTTTTCTCCCGTGTATATATCGGTAAGCGATGTTCTAAATTCCTCTAGCTCTGTGATATCTGCTTCATCATGATTTGTTACATGAGGAATATTTGTCCAAGAATTCATCAAGTATTTTGATGATAATTTTTTAACTCTTGGTATATCTTTTATTTCTACTTCTCCAAATTCTGAATGAGAGTATTCTTGTTTTATCTTTTCATTACTTTTATTTTCATTATTAACCAAGTTTTTAGATTTTGAAGCTACAAATAATTTTATATCTTCCTCAACAACTCTACCTTTGCGTTCACTGCCTGCAACTTGATTAATATCTACTCCAAGTTCTCTTGCAAATTTTCGAACCTTTGGACTTGCAGATGATATATTAAAAACTTTATTTTGATCAGTTAATATCTTTTTAATCTCTGGTTTTGTTTCTTGAGTTTTTTTAATATTTTTTTCAATTGTTGGTTTTTTTTCAATTTTTTCTTCTGCTTCATTAATTTTTTCTAAAATTAAGATCAAGTCACCCTCTGAAACTTTGTCTCCCACTTTTGTTTTTAAAGTTTTAATTTTACCCTCAAAATTTGAGGGAATTTCTACACTAGATTTGTCACTCTCTATTGTTATTATAGGATCATTCTTTTTTAAAGTTTGACCCTCAGATACTAAAACCTCAATCACTTCTACGTCTTTGAAATCTCCGATATTGGGTACTTTTATTTCAATTACTGACATTATAATTTTGTTGGCATAGGTTTATTAATATCTATTTTGTATTTTTTGATTGCCTCTTTAGCATACTTGGATGCGATAAGCTGTTCTTTAGCTAATACACTTAATCCATAAGTAACAATATGCTCTTTATCAACTTCAAAAAAATTTCTTAAATTTTTTCTAGTGTCACTTCGTCCAAAACCATCTGTTCCTAGTGAATAAAAACTTTTATTAACATAGGGTCTAATTTGATCTGAATTCATTCTCATGTAGTCCGAAGCAGCTAAAATAGGTCCTTCTGTTTTACCCAAACATTTTTCAACGTAGGACCTCTTTGGTTCCCTGTCTGGATTTAAAAGATTATATCTTTCTATCTCTAGACCATCTCTTCTTAACTCATTAAAACTTGTTACACTCCAAATCTCACTATCTATTTGATATTCTTTTTGTAATATTTCAGCACCTGCAATCATTTCTCTTAAAATTGTGCCAGATCCCAAAAATTGGATTTTAGTCTTTTTATATTTACTAAATTCTTTAATTTTATACATTCCTTTTATAATTCCTTCTTCACAAGATTTATCTTTGGGCATAGCTGGATGAGGATAATTTTCGTTCATAGTTGTAATGTAGTAGAAAATATTCTCCTTTTTTTCATGCATCCTTTTTAATCCATCTCTAAAAATAACTGCTAATTCATAATGAAATGTGGGGTCATATGATACACAGTTAGGAATAGTTGAAGCCATAATATGGCTGTGACCATCTTGATGTTGTAGCCCTTCGCCAGCTAAAGTTGTTCTTCCAGCTGTAGCTCCAATCAAAAATCCTCTAGACTGACTATCTGCACCTGCCCATGCAAGGTCCCCAATTCTTTGAAATCCAAACATCGAGTAAAATAGATAAATAGGTATCATTTCAATATCATGATTTGTGTATGAAGTTCCTGCTGCAATCCAAGAGGACATTGCACCAGCTTCATTAATTCCTTCCTCTAAAACTTGTCCACTTTTTTCTTCTCTATAAGAACTTAATTGTGCAGAGTCTTCAGGTTCGTATTTTTGTCCTTCATGAGCATAAATACCAATCTTTTGAAAAAAACCTTCCATACCAAATGTTCTAGCTTCATCGGGAATAATTGGCACCAATCTCGGAGCAACATTTTTATCTCTTAAAAGATTTGTAAGCATTCGAACTAAAGCCATAGTAGTAGACATTTCTTTCTTTCCTGTGGATTCTTTCATGTTGTCAAAAATATCTTTTGGAGGAGCCTTAATCGGTTTTGCATAAGTAGTTCTCTCTGGAATAAAACCACCTAATTGAAGTCTTCTTTCTTTAAGGTACCTAATCTCAGAAGAATTTGGATCTGGTTTGTAATATTCTATGTTTTTTACTTGTTGATCCGTAAGTGGCACATCGAACCTGTCTCTGTAATACATTAAATCATCTATATCTAGTTTTTTTGTTTGATGTGTAGTGTTGACACTCTCTCCACTTTTCCCCATTCCATAACCTTTTATAGTTTTTGCAATTACTACTGTGGGGCTTCCAATATTTTTTGAAGCTTTATCGTAAGCAGCAAAAACTTTATGAGGATCATGTCCTCCTCTATTTAATCTCCAAATATCTTTATCAGAAAGACTTGATACTAACTTTTTTGTTTCTGGATATTTACCAAAAAATTTTTCTCTCACATAAGCGCCATCTCTAGCCTTCATTGCTTGATACTCTCCATCAACAGTTTCATTCATTGTTTTAACTAAATGGCCTGTTTTATCATTTGCTAATAGCGGATCCCAGTATGAACCCCAAATCACCTTAACCACATTCCATCCTGCTCCTCTAAAAATTCCCTCTAATTCTTGTATAATTTTTCCATTACCTCTAACTGGACCATCTAATCTTTGAAGATTACAATTCACTACAAATATTAAATTATCTAAATTTTCTCTTGCTGCTAAGCCAATAGCGCCCAAGGATTCTGGTTCATCCATTTCTCCATCACCTAAAAATGCCCAAACTTTTCTACCTTCATCTTTAATTAAACCTCTATTAATTAAATACTTCATGTACCTTGCTTGATAGATTGCTAACATTGGGCCTAGCCCCATAGACACTGTTGGAAATTGCCAAAAATTTGGCATCAGCCATGGATGTGGATACGAGGACAGTCCACCTGGATTAACCTCTTGTCTGAAACTATCTAATTGCTTTTCATTAAGTCGACCTTCAAGGAAAGCTCTAGCATACATCCCTGGTGCACTATGACCTTGAAAGTAAACTAAATCACCTCCAAATTTATTGTTTTTTGCTCTCCAAAAATGATTCATTCCAACATCATAAAGAGTAGCTGCAGATGCAAAAGTTCCTATATGGCCTCCAAGTTCAGGAAATTTTTTGTTTGCTCTTACTACCATCGCAGCAGCATTCCATCTTATTAATGATCTAATTCTTCTTTCAATATTCTGATCACCATTCGACTTTTTTTCTTCACTAACTGGGATAGTATTTATATAGGGTGTGTTTTGTGTATAAGGAATATTAGCACCTTCCATATAAGCTTTATTAATTAATTCTTTGATTAAATAATGGGCTCTATGATTACCATCTTTTTCTATAACTTCTGAAAGAGATTCAAGCCATTCACTTGTCTCTAATGGATCAATATCTCCCTCATTTACAACCTGAATTATTTCAGGTTTTTCTTTTTTTATTTTTTGAATTGGTTTTTTTTGTTCTTGATTTTTTTTTAGTGAACTTTCTGCTTCTTGAATTAAATTCTCAGTATTTTTTGGAACATCTTGTGAAGAAGAAAGCTTTTGATCAACACTTGATATATTTAAAATTAAATCATCTTTTGAAACTTTATCACCAACTTTTACAACTATAGACTCAATCTTACCTGCAAAAATTGATGGTATCTCAACACTAGATTTATCACTTTCTATAGTTATAACAGGATCGTTTTTTTTAATTTCTTGACCTTCTTTAACCAATAATTCAATTACTTCAACATTCTCAAAATCACCAATGTCAGGAACTAATAATTTTTCAGTCATTTTTTTATGTCTTATACACTATAAAAAAGTTGTTAAATGCAAATCTTACCACATTCTGTTCAATTTTTTGACACTCTTTACATACATGCTTCAAAAATGATTAAAAAGTTATTAAAAACACTTATTCAACCCAAAGTTAGCACTTATGTAGATGCTAAAATATGGATACAAAAAATTTTGCTAGAAGAGAAATACGGAAAAATTAATTCCTAAATTCTCTCCACACACAAAGCTATACCCATACCACCTCCTATACAGAGTGTTGCACAACCTTTATTTTTTTTTTGTCTTTTCATTTCATGTATCAAAGTTACAAGTATTCTTGCTCCTGAGGCACCGATAGGATGGCCAAGAGCTATGGCTCCACCATTAACATTTACTTTATTTTCATCAATTCCTAATTCTCGGATTACTGCAATACTTTGAGATGCAAAAGCCTCATTAATTTCAAATAAATCGATTTCATCTAAATTCCATTTTGCTTTTTTACTTGCCACACGGACAGCCTCTATAGGCCCTAAACCCATTACGGATGGATCTACTCCAATTGAAGACCATGATACAATTTTTACTAATGGTTTTATGGATCTTTTTTCTGCTTCCTCTAATGAAGTTAATAATAAAGCTGCAGCTCCATCGTTAATACCTGAAGAATTACCTGGTGTAATAGTTCCATTATCTTGAAAAACAGTTTTTAGTTTTTCTAAATCTGACATTTTTAATCCTATCCTTGGATGTTCATCAGTATTTAAAATGTTCCCATCATGATTTATTTTTACCAACTCTTCATTAAATTTGTTATTAGCAATAGCTAATTCTGTTTTTTTTTGAGATTTTAAAGCAAATTTATCTTGTTCTTGTCTTGTTATATTATACATTTTTGCAACATTTTCTGCTGTTACACCCATATGATAATTATTGAATGCATCTATTAACCCATCATTAACCATTGTATCTAATAATTTATCTTCTGATATTTTTTTTTCATCTCTATAAAAAATTGAATGTGGAGCTAAAGACATATTTTCTTGACCTCCTGAAATTACATTATTTGACTCTCCTAATTTTATCGATTGATAACCTGATATAACAGCTCTAAGTCCAGATCCACAAACTTGATTAACTATGTGTGCTGGTTTAGAAATTGGAATTCCGGCATTGACAGCGGCCTGCCTTGCTGGGTTCTGTCCAGCTCCCGCAGTTAAAACTTGACCCATAATTACTTCATCGATTTCTTCTGCTGTAAATTTAGATTTCTTTAGAACTTCTTTTATAACTATAGATCCAAGTTGATCAGATTTTATGTTTTTTAACGACCCCTTATAAATACCAATCGGTGTTCTTATAGCGCTTATAATAACCACTTCTTTTAATTTATTACACATAAAATTTTAAATTTGTCTTATCATTAAAATACACTAAAAAATGGTATACTATAATTAAATAAAATTAAAAATGCGCCTGTAGCTCAACTGGATAGAGCGCTTGGCTACGGACCAGGAGGTTCTGGGTTCGACTCCTAGCAGGCGCACCATGAATAGGAAATAATATGTTTAAATGGTTAATTAATACTTCTTTACAAATGTCCGTAATTTATTTTTTCATCATAATTTTTGTGATTTTATTAATTTTAACTTTTATATTATAAAAAAATTATGTCTGAAAAGTTCGAACAAATTAGTATTAAATCAGGTTTTATGAAACATAATGGAGGTGTTCTATTTAGAAACATTTCTGCAAATGAGTACGAATTTAAATCAACTATAAATGAAAATCATTTAAATGCAGCAGGCATAACTCATGGAGGATATTTATCAGCGTTGGTAGATGCTGGAGCGGGCACAGCAGCACATAGATCTGTTGATAATGCACCATGTGTTACAATATCTTTGGATCTAAAATTTATTGGTGCATCAAAAATTGGTGATGAAATTACAGGTAATGTAAAAATCCTCAAAAAAACAAAAACTCTTGTATTTTTATTTTGTGAATTAAGATGTAATAATAAAATAATCACATCTGCATCAGGAGTTTGGAAAATTTTAAAAGTTAAACCATCTAATCTAGGACCTGGTGGTTAAGATAATTGAAATTAAAATGAGAACTTTTTATCCTCCGATTCGGTCATGTTTTAGTCCATTTTTGTTCTTTGACACTAACAACATCTGGTAGATAAAAATTTTGGTATACCAAAGATAGAAATGACTAAAAATAAAATTACCGCTGTTCTTGGACCAACGAATACAGGAAAAACTCATCTGGCTATTGAAACCATGTTGTCTTTTGACAGTGGAATGATTGGATTTCCTTTAAGATTATTAGCTCGAGAAGTATACGACAAAGTTATTAAACAAACTGGGATAGATAAAGTTGCACTAATTACTGGAGAAGAAAAAATTATCCCCCCCAATGCAAAATATTTTCTTTGCACAGTTGAGTCTATGCCAATTGATAAACAAATAGATTTTGTAGGAGTTGACGAAATACAAATGTGTTCAGATCATGAGCGTGGCCATATTTTTACTGACCGGTTATTAAATATAAGAGGAAATAAATTAACCATGTTTATGGGGTCAAATACAATTAGAAATATCATTTCAAATTTAGGTGATGATGTAGAATTTATAAACAGAAATCGATTATCAAAACTTACATACTCGGGTCATAAAAAGATATCAAGAATAGATAGAAAAACAGCAATTATTGCTTTCTCTGCTGAAGAAGTTTACGCTATTGCAGAACTTATAAGAAGACAAAAAGGTGGCGCTGCAATAGTGATGGGATCTTTAAGCCCAAAAACAAGGAATGCACAAGTAGAATTATATCAATCTGGTGATGTTGATTTTCTAGTCGCCACAGATGCTATCGGAATGGGAATAAATATGGATATTAATAATGTTTATTTCTCAAACTTAAAAAAATTTGATGGTCGAAAATTAAGGAAACTTAACTTGTCTGAAATTGGACAAATAGCTGGAAGAGCAGGTCGATATTTAAATGATGGTAATTTTGGAATAACTGGAGAGTGTAAAGAAATAAATGCTGAAGAAGTTAATTTAATTGAGAGTCATAAATTTGAAGAAATTCAATCTCTATTTTGGAGAAACTCAGATTTAAATTTTGATAGTCCAGGGGCACTTCTTAGATCACTAGAAAAAAAACCAAAGAACAGTTGGTTGAGAAAAATATATGAATGTGAGGACGAAAAAGCTCTAAAATTTTTTTTAAGAGAAAAAAATCTAGAAAATATTAAATTTGAAAAAGAGAAATTAAGTTTACTCTGGGAATGTTGTCAAATACCTGATTTCGTTAAAAAAACATATGGAAATCACTATCAGGTCATTGAAAGTGTTTTTAAATACTTGAATAGTGTAAAAAGCAGGATACCTGAAGATTTTATGCGCTTACAGTTAATGAAATTGGACAAATTAGACGGAAATGTAGATTCTTTGTCAAATAGAATTGCAAATGTGAGGACTTGGTCATATGTTTCTAATAAAAATAATTGGGTAGAAAATCAAAATTACTGGATAGAAAAAACAAAATTATTAGAAGATAAACTTTCAGATAGATTGCATGAAGAACTTACAAAAACTTTTATTGATAAAAGAGCAAGTGTCCTTGCTAGAGGTCTAAAACAAGACATGGAATTTGAGACTAAAATATTAGAAAATAATGAAGTAATGATTGACAATCAATTTATTGGAAAAATTAATGGACTTAAATTAGAGCTTGACCTAAAAAAAGGAGCATTAGAAACTGATATCAAATCTCTTAAAAAAGCCGCAAGACAAAGTGTCGGTCCTGAGCTTTTAAAAAGAATTGAAAATATAATTGAAACAGGTTTAATCGAACTTAAAGATGACTTTAAAATTTACTGGCAAAAATCACCAATAGCAAAATTATCATCTGGTAGAGATTATTTAACTCCAAATTTCGAACTTATAGTAGATGATATTCTAGAACACAATCAAACGCAGAAATTAATCAATTATTTAGAAAAATGGTTAAAAAATAAAATAGATACTACCCTTAAAAGTTTAATTGATTTAAAAGATTTAAAAGAAAAAAATTCATCTATTAAAGCGCTTGCTTACCAGCTTTATGAAAACAATGGTGTTCTTGAGAGGAACAAAGTTTCTGACTATCTAAAAAATCTTGGTCAAAATGAAAGAAAAATTTTAAGAGATCTTGGGGTTAAGTTTGGAAGATATCATGTTTTTTTGTTCAAGCTAATTAAACCTGAAGCAGTGTCTCTAAGAACTTTACTTTGGAAAAATTATTATCAAAAATACTTTAATTTACAGCCACCTACTTTTGGTCTTAATTTTTTAGATAATAACAAAATTAAAAATAGAAACTTTATGCTACTTTGTGGTTTTGAAAAATTTGATACGATTTATGTAAGGATAGATATTTTAGAAAGATTATTTGTTCAAATCATTAATTCAAATCCAGAAAAACAAAAAGAAATAAAGTTAGTTCCTGAAATGTTGAATTTATTGGGATGTAATAAAGATAATTTTAAAAAACTTCTTAAAAATATGAATTATAAAATTATTGAAAAAGAAAAGGATATTTTTTTTAGATATATTCCAAGAAAGAATATAAAAAAATCTAACAATAAGACTATAAAAGAAAGTCCTTTTGGTATCTTAAAAAATTTGAATTTAGGTTAAAATCTTATGTTATTTAAAAAAAAAGATAAAAATGATAATAAAGATTTAGCCAAGGTTGCGGCATTATTGATACATGCTGCAAAGATAGATGAAAATTTTGAAAATGAAGAAAAAAATATAATTAATCAAGCTCTTTTAAAATTAGGTGCTAAAAATCAAGATATAGAAGATATTTTCCGACAAGGAAAAAAATTAGAAGAAAATGCCAATCAAATATTAGATTTCACTAAAGAAGTAAAAAATATGGAGGAAAAAAAGAAAGTAGAAATTATAGAAACCTTATGGAAGATAATTTATTCTAATAAAGATGCCGATATATACGAAACAAGTTTAATGAGAAGACTTGCTGGATTATTGTATATTGACAACAAAATTATGGGCGATATCAAAGAGAAAATTAAAAAAGAAAATCAATAATGACCTACATAGTTAATGAAAATTGTATTAAGTGTAAACTAATGGATTGTGTTGAAGTATGTCCTGTCGATTGCTTTTATGAAGGAAAAAATATGCTTGTAATTAAACCGGATGAGTGTATAGATTGTGGCGTTTGTGAACCAGAATGTCCTGTGGATGCCATTAAAGCAGATACGGAACCTGGGAGCGAAAAATGGTTAGATATCAATAAACAATATTCTGAGCTCTGGCCTAATATAACAGAAAAAAAAGATCCACCTTCGGATCATGAAAAATATAAAGATGAGCAAGATAAGTTTAAAAAATATTTTAAAGAAAACATTTAAGAAAAAAAAATCAACAAAAATTAAAAAAAAAGTAACCTCAAAAAAAGTTACAAAAACTAAAAAAACATCGAAGATCATCAAAAATATTAAGATAAAAAAAAATTCAAAAAAAAAAAATAACACTACTATTGAAAAACCAGCAGAAATAAAATCTGAAAATCTAAGAATTTCTAAAAATACAGAAACAAAACCAGAAATTAAAAAAGTAAAAAAACAAGAAACTGAAAAACGAGAATATAAAATCAAAGATTACGTGGTTTATCCAAAACATGGTGTTGGACAAATAACTGAATTTAAAAAAATTAATATTGGTGGAATTGATGTAGAGGCCTATGTAATAAAATTTGAAAAAGATAAAGCAAATGGAATGGTTCCTGTAAATAAACAATCACATCTTAGAGCTCTTGCATCTATAAACCAGGTGAACAAGTGTATTTCAATACTTAAAAGTAAACCTAAAATAAAAAGATCTATGTGGAGTAGAAGAGCACAAGAATATGAGACAAAAATTTCATCTGGAAAGATATATGAGCTTGCTGAAGTTGTAAGAGATCTTAATAAAGGAGATGATTTAATGGTTGATCAATCATATAGTGAAAGACAACTTTTTGAAAAGGCATATGAGAGAATTTTAACAGAATTTCAAATTATTTTAAATTTGTCACTCGAAGATACACAAAAAAAATTAGATAAAGCTTTAAAAAGAAACTTGGCTTCTCAACCTCAAGCAGCAATTACTCCTGAGAAACAAACTCCCGGAGAGTTGCCAGAGGAAGAAAACATGTCTGAAAATGAACTTTAAAGATATAAAAAAAAACGCCTCCCACACGTAAATCGTTATGAGAAGCGTTTTTATTAAAGAATACTAAGTTACTATCTTCTTCTTCTTTTTTTAGCTTTTTTCTTAGCTTTTTTCTTAGCCTTCTTTGCTTTTTTT
The DNA here is from genome assembly GCF_052048135.1 of Candidatus Pelagibacter sp. HIMB1483. Lineage (NCBI taxonomy): Bacteria > Pseudomonadati > Pseudomonadota > Alphaproteobacteria > Candidatus Pelagibacterales > Candidatus Pelagibacteraceae > Candidatus Pelagibacter > Candidatus Pelagibacter sp. HIMB1483. Next base: position 29,598 of record NZ_JBNAIM010000002.1, read on the forward strand.
CTTCTTTTAGCCATCTTTAGCTCCCTTTAAGTTAAACGAATCAAATTGATTCGCTGTTACTTATTTTTATTTTTTTATACACGTTATGTCAATTCTTTAATTAAAGTTAAAATTTTCAAATTTTTTTTTTATATAAAAATAATTTTTTTTTATTTTAATAGTTAAAAAAGTTAATGTTTATGCGCTTTATAATCAAATATTTTTATTTAATTAATAAAGTTTTTCTAAATCTTCTTTGTATCTTTCTAAAATTTTTTTTCTTTTTAACTTTAATGTTGGCGTTAACATTCCATTTTCAATTGTAAATTCTTCTTTAATTAATTTAAATTTTTTAACTTTTTCAACTAAAGATAAATTTTTATTTAAATTTTCTAAATAAAATTCAATTTCTTTTCTATTTTCTTCACTTTCACTTACGATTAAAGCAACTAGATAAGTTTTTTTGTCACCGTATACAAAACTTTGCTTAATTTTTTCGTTTAAGCATAATAAATTCTCAACTTTAGATGGTGAAATGTTATCACCTCCTAAATTTACAATTATTTCTTTTTTCCTATCTGTTATTTTTAAATTTCCTTCTTTGGTAAATTCACCTATATCGCCTGTATGAAGCCAACCATTTTTTAAAACTTCATCTGTTTCTTTTTTCATATTCCAATAACCAAGCATAACATTCTCTCCCTTGACTAAAATTTCTCCATCGTTAGCAATTTTTACTTGGTTAGTTTTAAATGGTGGACCAACAGTCTCAATTTTTATTTTTCCAGGGATATTGCAGCTTACTACTGGGGAAGTTTCTGTTAATCCATAACCTTGTAAAGTTGGTAAACCTATGGAATTTAAGAATTCACCAATTTTTTGATCCAATGCGCCTCCGCCAGAAACAAAAGCTTTTAATTTACCTCCAAATTGATTTTTAATCTTTCTTCTGACCAATATTTCACAAAAAAAATCAATAATTTTTTCATTCAAATTAAGTCTCTTTTTATTCAAATTTTTTGTTCCAAGAAAAATAGTATTTTCTATCAATTTTTTTTTAAATCCTTTTTGTTTTGAAAAATTTAGAGAAATTTTACTATATAAATTTTGATAAAATCTTGGAACAGCTGTCATAATAGTAGGCTTAGCTATAATCATATTGGGTAACAGTTTTTCTAAACTTTCTGCATAAAAAATTTTTGCACCAAGAGAGATTTGTACATATTGAACTGTATGTTCATATGAATGAGACAACGGTAGCCAAGTTAAAAAAACTGGATCATCTTTTTTAACAAGTGAAAATAAAATTTCTTGTGCACCTTCACAATTTGATAAAATACCACCATGGCTTAACATAACACCTTTAGGATTACCAGTTGTTCCAGATGTATAAATAATACATGCAAGATCTTTTCTTCTAATATCTTTGTTGTAATCCTTAGATAAATTAATTGATTGATTTTGATTATAATTTTCTAAAATATTTTGGATATTTTCAATTTTATTATTCAATTTTTCAAATGATATAACTTTAACTTCACTTGAAACAAATTTTTCAATTTTTTTAAATTGAATATTGTTTGAAACAATACATATCTTTGGTTTGCAATTATTAATTATGTATTCATAATCTTTTTCTGAATATGTTGTAAACAAAGGTACTGTTACACCTCCTGAATTCATAATAGCCAGATCCCCTATCAACCATTCAGGTCTATTTTCAGATAACAAAACACATCTATCTCCTGAAGACAAATTTTTACTTAAGTAATCAGATAAAATTAAAATATTTTCTTTAACTTGCTCCCAAGTTAAAAAATTTTTTTGATTATTTTTTAATGATTTTAGAAATGGCCTATCAGAAACAGAACTTAATTCTTCATATTTTTTAAAAAAAAATTCGACTAAACTATTTATTCTATTTAATTCCATAATTTGGTGGGCGAAGAGAGAATCGAACTCTCACTTCTTGCGAAACACGATTTTGAGTCGTGCGCGTCTACCAGTTCCGCCATTCGCCCTTAATTGTTCTATATTTTATTAAATAGTATAAGAACTAAAATTATATTAAAACCAAAAAATGTTTAATACTATCTATAAAAAATGTTTGTATTTAGCAGCGCATAAAAGTTCAAAATACTACTTAGCTTTAGTTTCTTTTATCGAAAGTTCATTTTTTCCTATTCCACCCGATGTAATGGTAATACCAATGGTAATCTCAAAAAAAAATGATTTCATAAAAATCTTTTTTATTGCAACAATATTTTCTGTTTTGGGTGGTATATTAGGTTATTTTATTGGAGCATTCTTTTTTGAACTTGGCGCTCAAATAATGAGTTTTTATGGTTATGAAAATAAATTAAGTATTATTAAAGATAATCTAGTCAATAGTGAGGGTTTTTATGCTTGGCTTGGAATTCTTTTTTTAGCAGGGTTTACCCCTCTACCATACAAAGTCTTTACAATAGCGAGCGGTTTAATTGGATTTAATATTCTAATTTTTATTTTAATTAGCCTAATTTCAAGAGGACTACGTTTTTTCATTGTGTCTTATCTTTCGTATAAGTTTGGAGATATTTTTACAAAATTTATGGATAATCACGGGTCTAAATGGTTTACAGCCATAGGTATATTAATTGTTATATTTGCAATAATAATCTATTTGATATTTAAACATTATGTATAATTTTAAAATAATAACCTATTTAAAAATAATATTTTTAATTAGTTTTATCTCAATTCTTGTTGCATATTTCATCGAATATATTCTTGGTTATCAGCCTTGTAATCTGTGTCTCATAGAGCGGATTCCATATGGATTAGCTTTAATTTTAATAATTTTTAATTATGTTTTTAGTAAAAATAAGTATTTTTTTATTGTACTGCTAATTTTAACATTTTTATTTTCTTTTATTATATCATTTTATCATCTTGGTATAGAACAAGGTTTTTTTGAAGAATCAGCAGTTTGTGGATTAAAAAATTCATCTGAAATTATATCTAAAGAGGAATTATTAAAACAATTGCAAGTTAAAAATGTAAGTTGTAAAGATGTGACATTTAGAATTTTTGGGTTTTCACTCACTACAATTAATATAATAATTAGTTTATTTATAATATTTATATTAAGTAAAATATTTATTAACTATGAAAAATTCAAAAAATAGAACTGAAGAATTTATAAGAGTTGATCACGCTGGAGAGAGGGGTGCTGTTAAAATTTATGAAGGTCAATTGCTAGCCCTAAATACCTTGGTTAAAAATGAGAGTTTAAAGAAAACAATTGAAGAAATGAAAGTTCATGAGAAAGAACATTGTGATTTTTTTGAAAAAGAAATTAAAAGAAGAAAAATAAAACCAACAAAATTTTTACCTTTATGGGATTTATTAGGTGTTAGTTTGGGTTTTGGCTCAACCCTTCTTGGAAAAAAAGCAGCAATGTTATGTACTGCATCTGTGGAAGAAGTTATTGATAAACATTATCAAAATCAGATTAACCAACTAGGATCTGAAGAAAAAGCTCTTAAAAAAAAAATAATCAAATTTAGACAAGATGAATTACATCACAAAGACATAGCCTATGAAAAAGGTGCTACTAAAAAAGGTATTTATTCAATTATGGATAAGATAATTAAAACTGGTTCAAAAATAGCAATTAATATTTCAGAAAAAATTTAATTTAAGACTCTAACTCTACATCCCAATATAAATAATCCATCCAACTTTTATGTAAATAATTTGGAGGAAAATTTTTACCATTACGATGAAGGTCTTCAGTTGATGGCTGGTAAGGATACTGATTTAATTTCATGCCTGAAGTCTTTAATAATTTTCCACCCTTTTTTACATTACAAGCAGAACAAGCTGTTACCACATTATCCCAATGCGTTTCCCCACCTTTTGATCTTGGTAATAAATGGTCAAAAGTTAATTCCTCACCACTTCCACAATATTGACAAGAAAATTTATCTCTTAAAAAAACATTAAACCTTGTAAAACTTGGTTTTGATTGTGGGACGATATAATCCTTTAACGCAATAACACTTGGTAATTGCATATTAAATGATGGGCTTCTAACAACTCTATTATAATTACTAACTATAATTACTCTATCTAAAAAAACTGATTTTACTGTGTCTTGCCATGACCACAATGACAAAGGATAATAGCTTAAAGGTCTATAATCTGCATTTAAAACCAATGCTGGACATTTTTCTAATGACATGTTTTGTTCAAAAGTACTATTCATAATTTAAGTTTAGCTTAAATCAAAATTTATTTCAAGATTTAGGATTATTTAATTTTTTTAAAATATAATTTAGTGCGATACTCGATGCTTCAATAGGAATATGATGATCACAATTTTTTATAAGATGTGTCTCAATTTCTAAATTATTTCTAATAAAGAAATCTTTAGCTTCTAACATAAAGTTAGGTGAGACAACTTGGTCTGAATCTCCATGAATCAACAGAATGTTAGTTGTAGTTTTTTTTCTTAATAGTAAATCGTTTTGATTAATTATTTTTCCTGAAAAACCTACAACACAATTAAAAGGTTCATCAGATATCAAACCTAAATTTATTGACATCATACAACCCTGACTAAAACCTGATAAACAAATTTTATCATTTTTTAAATTAAATTCTTTTTTAATCTCACCAATAAATTGATATAATTTTTTCTCTGCTTTTATTGATTGAGCTAAGATATATTTAGGATCATCTTTTGTTAAGTCAAACCATTGATAACCGCTTGGGTTTATAGAGCAAGGTTCAGGTCCATTGGGACAAATAAATAATGTATTTGGCAAGTGTCTTTTCCAATTTAATGACAACATGCTTATGTCTTTTCCATCCCCTCCGTAACCATGAAGTAAAATAATAGCATTTTTAATGTCTTTATCTTTTTCTGGTTTAATCAAGGTCGTATCTAGGCAAAATGTCATACTGGATAATTTATGTTTTTTTTATTTTAAAACATTCTACAATACATTTATGATTTCAGGATTTGTAGTAAAAATATTATCAATTGTTCTATTAGTTGCAGTGGGAATAGTTCTCATACTTGGTATTGGCACTTTATTTAAAGGTGGAGAGACAAGTAAAAAATATTCAAATAAATTAATGCAGCTCAGAGTTTTGCTACAATTTATAGCTATATTAGCGTTAGTTGGCTTTGCTTACTTTTTTAAAAATTAATTATAATCAGATAACCAATTGATAAAATTTTGGTTGTTAAAATCAATTGATCCTATAATCCTAGCAAATTCAAGTCCATCTTTGTTTATTAATATTGTTGTAGGCACACCTCTTAATTGAAAAGTTTTTGCCAAGGTTTTTGGATTATCAAAATATATCTTTAAATTCTTAATATCCAAATCTTCAAAAAATTTTGAAGCTTTTTTTAAATCATCCTTTCCAACATTAATTGGAAATATTTTCAAATTATCTAAATTTTTGTCTGTTAGTAATTTATCTAGTGATGGCATCTCTTCTTTACATGGAGCACACCAGGTTGCCCAAAAATTCAATAAAATCAAATTTCCTTTTAAATCATCCAAATTAACTTGCTTATTTTGATCATTTAAAAAGCTCAAATTTTCATATTTTTTCAACTCTTTGTTAATTATAAGATTTTTTATATCATAAACTTCTTCTGCGTAAGAGTTGGCTATTAAAAAAATAAATATTATTAAAAATCTCATGTTAAATAGGTATACTTAATTATCATGACAAAAAATAAAAACAACCAGGCAATATGGAGTACTAGAATAAAGAAAAATACTTCATTACTTTTTCAAAAAGTAGGTAGTTCTATTGAAATTGATAAAAGATTATACAAAGAGGATATTGTTGGATCTATTGCTCATGTCGAAATGTTATTTAAACAAAAAATTATATCTTTTAAAATCAAAAATAAAATTGTTTTTGGTCTTAATAAGATTAAAAGCGAAATATCTAATAATAAATTTGAATTTAATAATAAATATGAAGATATTCATATAAATATTGAAAAGAGGCTTTTTCAAATTATTGGTGAAGAAGCTGGCTTTGTTCACACTGCCAGATCAAGAAATGATCAAATAATTACAGATTTTAAAATTTGGATTAAAACAAACACTAAAGAAATTGATATCTTATTGGACACTATAATCAAAAATATTCTTAAATTAGCTGAAAAAAATATTCATACTATTATGCCAGGTTTTACTCATTTAAAAAATGCTCAAGCAGTTTCATTCGCACATTATTTAATGGCCTATGTTGAAATGTTTAAAAGAGATAAAAATAGATTTAACAATAATTTAAAAAGCTTAAATGAAAACCCTTTAGGTGTAGCTGCTTTGAGCGGAACTTCTTTTAATATAGATAGAAATTATACAACAAAAAAGTTAGGTTTTGAAAAACCTACAAATAATTCTATTGATACGGTATCAGATAGAGATTTTGTTTTAGATTTTCTTTATAGTGTTTCTGTATGTTCTATGCATATTTCTAGAATTTCTGAGGAATTAATAATTTGGAATTCCGATGCTTTCAAACTAATTAACTTATCAGATAAAATAGTTACGGGATCTTCTATTATGCCCCAGAAAAAGAATCCAGATCTTTTAGAATACCTGAGAGGAAAATCAGGAATCACTTATGGAAACTTATTTTCTATGCTTACAATTTTAAAAGGTTTGCCCTTATCATATTTTAAAGATTTACAGGATGATAAAGAAATCATTTTTAAATCAAATGACACTTTAATTAATTGTTTAAAAATATTTGATGAAGTTCTCAAAAATTTTAAACCAAATAAAAAAAAAATGCTAGAACTGGCAAGTTCAGGATATATTACAGCAACTGATTTAGCAGATTATTTTGTAAAAAACCTATCTATGTCATTTAGGACAGCGTACAAAAGAACTGCTGCTATTGTAAATTTGGCTGAAAAAAGAAATAAAACCCTTGATCAATTAACTATCGAAGAATTAAAGAAAATTGAGCCAAAACTCACAAAAGATGTTTTAAAAGTGTTTGATTTAAACAATTCTGTTGACTCAAAAAAATCATATGGCGGAACATCTTTTGATAATATTAAAAAAATGATAATGAAATATAAAAAGTTAAAATGATTAAAAAAATTATTTTGAGTCTAATTGTTTGTTTAATAATATTTTCCTGTGGAAAAAAAGGGGATCCTGAATATAAAGAACCTGGAAATAATGCTAAATTACAAATTTTCTTTATAAACAAAGTTTAATGAAATTTAAAAGTAATAAACTTAAAATTGAAAATGTAACAGTTCAAAGCATTGCTAGAAAATATGGAACACCAACATATTGTTACTCCTACAAACAACTAAGAGAAAATATTCTAAAATTTAAAAAAAATTTTAAATCTTTTTCACCATTAATATGTTTTGCAATTAAATCAAATACCAACCTAAATTTAATAAAGCAAATAAAAAAATTTGGACTTGGAGCAGATGTGGTATCATTAGGGGAATTAATTTTAGCATTAAAAGCTGGTATAAATCCAAAAAAAATTGTTTTTTCAGGTGTTGGTAAAACAGCTAAAGAATTAAGTTATGCAATAGATAAAAATATTTTATTAATTAATGCTGAATCAAAAAGTGAAATATATGAAATTGAAAGAATTGCAAAATTAAAAAGAAAAAAAGTCCAAATAGGAATTAGATTAAATCCAAATACAGATGCAAAAACTTTAAATCAAATCTCTACTGGTAAAAAAGAAAATAAATTTGGTGTAAATAGCAAACTCTTTTATGAACTAGTTAAATTTTGTAAGAGTTCTAAAAATATAAATCTCAAATGCTTAAGCGTACATATAGGAAGCCAAATCTTAAACCATAAACCTTACGAAAAGATGCTTAAAGTTATTGATAAAATAATTACAAAAACCAACTATAACTTTGATTTTATTGATTTAGGCGGTGGAATGGGTATAGCATATGATGAAGAATCAAAAAAACTTAACTACAGTAAATATAGTTCAGCCATTAAAAAATTTCTAAAAAATAAAAAAATGAAAATAATATTTGAACCAGGAAGAGCTATTGTAGGAAATACTGGAATTTTAGTTTCAAAAATTATTTATATAAAAAAAAATGATAAAAAAAATTTTATTATAATTGATGCTGCAATGAATGATTTGATAAGACCAGCACTTTATGGAGCAGTTCATCAAATATTACCATCAATTAAAAAGAATAAAAAATCAAAAAAAATTTATGAATTTGTTGGGCCAATATGTGAAAGCACAGATAAATTTTCATCTATTAAAAATTTTCAGTTATTAGAAGAAAGTGACATAATTGCTATTTGTGATGTTGGTGCATACGGAATGTCATTAAGTTCAAACTATAATCTTAGGCCTAAACCATTAGAAATATTGATTAATGGATCAAAAATTAGAGTTATTAAAAAAAGGCAAAAATATAGAGATATAATTTAACTTTCTACATTAATGATTAGAAGTGTCATATTTTCATTTTTCTTTTTTATTGGAATAATTTTTATTTCAATAATTTTTTTACCAGCACTAATTTTACCTCAAAGGATTACTCTTATTGGTGGAAAATTAATGGGACATTGGGCAAGTTTCTGTTTAAAATTTTTTTTGTCTACAAAAATTATTGTCAAAGGTAAAGAAAATATAATTAATGATGAAAAATTTTTCATTGCCTCATCACATCAATCAATGTTTGAAACATTTTATCTACAAACAATTTTTAATTCTCCAGTTTTTATACTTAAAAAAGAATTACTTTTAATACCTGTTTTTGGGTGGTATTTAAAAAAAATTGGATCTATCTCAATTAAAAGAAACAAAATATCAAAAGAAAACTTAAATTTCTTCGAAGATATTTCAAAATCAGTCTTAAACTCTAACCGACCTCTAATAATTTTTCCTCAAGGAACTAGAGTTTTACCTATTGAAAGACCTCCTTTTAAAAAAGGGGCTTCTAGAATTTATCAAGAATTAAAAATTTCATGTCAGCCAATAGCTATCAATTCTGGTTACGTTTGGCCTAAAAAAGGTATTAAACAAAGTAATAAAACTATAACTATTTCAATTTTAAAACCGATCAAAGCTAATTACTCAAAAGAAGAATTTCTCAATATTTTAGAGGATAATATTTATTCTGAATTGAATTTATTAAACTAACCCTTCATTGGCATGACAACAAAAATACTATCATAATCTCCTGGATCTTTGATTAATGCAGGTGAACCTGTGTCATTTAAAAATAATTCGATTCTCTCTCCATCAATTTGAGAGGCTACATCAATTAAATATTTAGAATTGAAGCTAATCTCTAAATCATGATCAAATTTTACAACAATTGTCTCTTTTCCATCTCCACTATTAGCATTATTCACTGATAAATTTAAAGTATCTTTTGTCAGATTAAATTTTACTCCATCTTTTTTATCAAGTGACACTGAAGCCACACGATCTACTGAGTCTTGAAAAAGTTTAAGGTTAATGTCTAATTTTTTTTGATTATTTTTTGGTATGACTTGTATATAATTTGGGAATTTTCCATCAATTAACTTTGAAATCAAAATACTATTATTTAATTCAAATTTAATTTTTGATTTTATATTTGAAACTTTTATATCTCCATCATAGTTTTCTAATAACGAACATAGCTGAAAAATAGTTTTTTTTGGTAGAATCACAGGCTCGAAATCTTTTTTTTTGTCTAATCTTAATTTAGAGATAGACATTCGATGACTATCTGTTGCTACTGCAGTAAGATAGTGTTTATCTTCAACTTCTGTTTGATGTAAGTAGATACCACTTAAATAATGTCTTGTTTCATCATTTGATATCGAAAATTTGCACTTATTTAATAATTTTAACAAATCTTTAGAATTTATTATAAATTCATTTTCATTAAAATTTTCATCAGTTAGAGGATATTCTGATGCACTTATACAATTTAAATTAAATATAGATTTTTCAGATTCTAAATGCAGTTTATTTGTATCAGTTAAATTTAAATTTATTTTTTTTCCTGAGGAAAGTTTTCTAACTATATCATAAATAGTTGATAATGTAGTTGTGGTTTTACCTTGCTCTTCAACTTCAATGTTATTCAATTGATGAATAAAAATTAAATCTAAATCTGTCGCAGTAATAGTTAATTTTGTATTTTTAACATCTAAAAGTATATTTGATAATATTGGAAGTGTGCTTCTCTTTTCTATTACTCCTTGACAGTAATTTAACGCTTGTTGAAGATCTTGTTGATTTACATTAAATTTCATTTTCTTTATTATACAGTATTTGATTTTTGAGCTTGTTAATATTATCTATCATATCTGGATCTATTTCTTTTAACTTCTCTATAGTTTTCACTGAGTGTATTATTGTCGTATGATCTCTATTTGAAAACTCTCTTCCAATTTCTGGCAATGATTTTGAAGTTAAAATTTTTGTCAAATATATAGCTGTTTGCCTTGGTCTTACTAAATATCTAGATCTTCTAGACGACAACATTTCATTTTTGCTAATTTTAAAAAATTTACAAACGATAGTCTGGATTAAATCTATGGTAACTTTATTCTCATTAAGATTTAGTAAATCTTTCAAAACAACTTTTGTCTCAGCTAAGTTGGGCATTTTGTTATAAATTCTCGAAAACGATATAATTCGGTTAATAGCCCCTACTAATTCCCTTATACTAGCTGTAATCTCTTTGCTGATAAAATCTTTTATATCTGTTGATATTTTAAATTGGTCAGAATGTAAGTTGTTAAATTCTTGTAGTTTTTGTTCTATAATTTTTTTTCTAAGATCATAATCAGGTTTTTGGATATCAACAACTAAGCCACCTGCAAATCTAGATTTTATTCTTTCCTGAATTCTAGATAATTTATTTGGAGCTCTATCAGCGGAAATGATAATTTGTGATTCTTTATCAAGAAGTGCATTAAAAGTATGAAAAAACTCTTCTTGCATCGCCTCTTTACCATTCATGAACTGTATGTCGTCAATTAGCAATATATCTGTATTTCTAAAATAATCTTTAAATTTAACCATATCGTTGGTTTTAATTGATTTTACAAATTGATACATAAAACGTTCAGCTGAAATAAACATAACTTTGTTATTTTTTTTCAATTCATAAGCTATTGAATTTAAAAGGTGCGTTTTTCCCATGCCCACACCACCATAAATATAAAGTGGGTTATAATGAGAAATATTTTCTGAAACCTTTAATGATGCTTCGTAAGCTAGTTTATTACTTGCTCCTATAATAAAGTTTTCAAACTTTTTATTAGGATCTATACGGTTATATTGCAAATATGAATCCTTGATGAATGAAATATTTTCATTTTTGTCTGGATTCTTAGAATTTACTTCATTTTCTTTAATATATCTTTTTGGTTCTATAATTTTAAATTCAACACGAATAATATCTTTTCTAAACAATCTAATAATATTTAATATTTGATCTAAATATCTTGAGACAATCCAATCGCGAATGAACCTTGTTGGTACTGACAATAATACATAATTATTAATCTCTTCAACAAAATCAATTTTTTTTAACCAACTTTCATAAATATCTAACCCTAATTTATTTTTCATTTGATCCTGAATTAACTTCCAGTCAATCTTCTGAGCGTTAGAACTATTTAACTTTTTGTTTATGTTAGAATTATTCATAAATGTTGGAGAAAGTTCAGTTAGAACTATAATTGGAATTTTGCAACAAATAATTTATTAAAAATAAAAAAAAATAAAATCTAGGATTGTGCAAATTTTACAATAATAAAAAAAATATTTTATAAAAATTTATTTATTTAAATTTAGAAATAAAATTTATAATTGAATAAAATATATTTATTTATTTACTAAATCTAAATCTTGTATTGAAAAAATTTTTAATCGCAGATCATGTAGAATTAAAAGTTGTATTATTAAACAACCTGAAGTGTTATTTAATTAATTAAAGCAATTTTTTTAGTAAATCTTGAAACATTTCTTGAAGCATTTTGTTTCTTAATTATACCAGACTTTGCTATTTTCATTAGTTCTGAATTCAACTTAGGTAAGAACTTTAGAGCTTCTGATTTCTTTTTGCTCTCGATTAATGTATTCATTTTTTTTATAGCATTTTTATATCTGCTTTTTCTTGCTCTATTAACAGCAGTCTGTTTTGCTATTCTTCTTATTCTTTTAATTGCAGATTTTGTGTTAGCCATGCGCAGGGGTATAACTTGAGATTTTATATTGGTCAATTAAATAATTGATCATAATTGGCATAAATTACAAAAAAAAGTAGATCTGTTTGAAATAATTTTTTTTTTAATAATACCACTGCATCCAATTCTTTTACAACTTAATCCATTTCTTTCATAAACATTAAAATTTTTTTGAAAATTTCCCTTTTTACCAGAAGTGTTCTTAAAATCTCTTATACTTGAACCTCCTTCTTTAATGGCTTTAAGGAGAATTTTTTTTGAATTAATTACGATTCTTTCACAATCTTTTCTTCCTATTAAAAATGCTTTTTTGTGAGGTTTTATTTTACTTAAGAATAAAATCTCACTTGCATATATATTTCCAATTCCTGATACAAAATTCTGATCAAGTAAAAAATTTTTCACAGTCCTTTTTTTTTTGCTAAAATATGAAAGAATATATTTTACATTAAATTCTGATTGGAATGGTTCGGGACCATATTTTGAAAATTTTTTTTTTAGTAAAGATGAATCTTTTATAATTTCAAAAAAACCAAATCTTCTTGGATCATTATAAATAATTTTTAAATTTTTAAAAATTATTTCTACATGATTGTGTTTTTTTGGTAAAGTAGGTGAACTATAAAAACTTGCATTAGTAATAAAGTTTTTTTTATTATTATTTATGATATGAATTGTCCCAGTCATGCCTAAGTGTAACAAACAATAACTACCATTTAAAAAACAGAAAATTATATACTTTGAAAATCTTTTAATCTTTATGATTTTTTGAAATTTTAAAAAACTCTCAAAATTAGCAGGAATTTTTAATCTAAGTTTGTGATTTCTAACTATCACTTTTTTTATCTTTTGATTCCTAACCTTTTTATTCAGTGATTGTCTTACAATTTCTACTTCTGGTAATTCTGGCATTTAATACTATATTGAATATATATTTTTTTTTATGCAACAATATCTTCAAAATAGAAAAGGGCTAGTTCAAAATGTCTTTGATAAAGTTTATGATCGATATGATCTTATGAATGATTTTATGTCTTTTGGAATTCATCGATTATGGAAAAAAAATATGCTAAATATGATGAATCCTTCTAGAAACCAGAAAATAATTGACGTTGCATGTGGTACGGGTGACATAGCTAAACTCTTTTTAGAAAATGTAAATAAATTTTCTAAAATTACATGTGTTGATCCAAATAAAGGAATGATAAATAAAGGTAAAGAAAAATTAAGCAAGTATAAGAGTTTAAGTTGGATTATAGCGCCTGCAGAAAAACTACCTATTAAGGACGATTCATTTGATTTTTACACAATAAGCTTTGGTTTAAGGAATACTAAAAATCTTGATAAATCTCTAGCTGAAGCTTATCGGGTTTTAAAACCTGGTGGAAGATTTTTGTGTCTTGAATTCTCAAAAATACAGAATTCAGGTCTTAATTTAATTTATAAAAATTATTCAAAAATTATACCAACAATTGGAAAATTCATTGTCGGTGAAAATGAACCTTATGAATATCTTGTTAAAAGTATAGAAGATTTCATAAATCAAAATGAATTAATTGATTTAATGGAAAAACAAAATTTTAAAAAATGTACTTATAGAAATCTATCTGGAGGTATAGTTTCTATACATAGCGGATGGAAAATTTAATGATTAAAAAATTAATAACACTGTTTTATCTTGGAAGAAAAGTTGCTAAATCTGATATATTAAACATAGTATCAAAATTTCAAGAACCTCCTCTAGCCATAAAGATACTCTTTAAAGTTTTATCTTTTTCTTTTTCTGGGCAAAAAAAGATAAACAGAGATAAAGACGAAGGAGAAAGATTATCTAGCTCTCTTGAATCGATGGGTACAACATTTATAAAACTTGGTCAGTTTTTAGCTACAAGACCAGACATTATTGGAGAAGAGCTTTCAAAAAAATTAGAAAATCTTCAGGATAAATTACCTCCATTTTCATTACTTCAAGCGCAAGAAATAATAAAAAATGATTTAGGAAAAGATACATATAATTCTATAATTAACTTGAGTGATCCAGTTGCAGCCGCTTCTATTGCACAAGTTCACAAAGCTCAAATAAATGATGACGGTACCATAAAAGAAGTAGCAATTAAAATTCTAAGACCAAATATTAAAAAAATATTTAATGAAGAAATAGATGCAATTATGCTTTTTGCTTTTTTAGTTGAGTCGTTTATAAAAAAAACAAAAAGACTTAAATTAGTTGAAGTAGTTTTTTTATTAAAAGAAATTACAAATTTAGAAATGGACCTAAGATTTGAGGCCGCTGCAGCAAATGAATACGCTGAAAATACTAAAAATGATGTGGGATTTAAGGTACCTCAAATTTATTGGAATTATACAAGTGAAAATGTAATGACGTTAGATTGGATTGATGGAATATCGATCAGAGAAACCCAAGAGCTCAAAAATAAAAATTTTGATACTAAAAAAATTGCAGAAGACATTATTCAAAATTTTTTAAGACATGCTGTAAGAGATGGTTTTTTTCATGCCGATATGCATCAAGGAAATATTTTTATAGATAAAGATGGTCAAATTGTACCTATTGATTTTGGTATTATGGGTAGATTAGATGAGATGAGCAAAAGATTTCTAGCTGAGATATTGTTTGGTTTTATTCAAAGAGATTACCGTAAAGTTGCTGAAGTACATTTAATTGCAGGCTTAGTTCCAAAACAAGTTCCAATAGATGACCTTGCACAGGCATTGAGATCAATTGGAGAACCAATTTTTGGTCAAGCGGTGAAAGATATTTCTGGAGGAAAATTATTAAAACAACTTTTTGATGTAACTGAAAAATTTAACATGCAAACACAACCTCAATTACTTATGCTACAAAAAACAATGGTTGTTGTTGAGGGAGTAGCAAGAAAATTAAATCCTGAAACAAACATTTGGACAACATCAAAACCTGTGCTTGAAAGCTGGCTAAAAGAAACTAAAGATCCGATGACAAAATTAAACGAGACTCTTAAAAATACATCAGAAGTAATCAAAAGATTACCAGATTTTCCAGAAATAATGGATAAAGCTAATCAAGCTCTTACTTACTTAGCTAGTGGGCAAATACCTCAAAACTCCAACTCTTATACAGCTTTGAATAATCAAAAGTCAGAAATGACAGCTTTTAAAAATCAATCTATTATTGGATTATTAGTTCTTGTAATTTTTGGTCTATTGGTATTTTAATTCACACGATGAATAATTTGAACAATAAAAAAATTCTACTAATAATTTGTGGAGGAATAGCTGCTTACAAAAGTCTTGAGATAATAAGACTTCTTAAAAAATGTGGTGTAATTATAAAAACAATCCTTACCAAGAATGGTGCTGAATTTGTAACACCTCTTTCGATTACTTCGTTATCTCAATCAAAAGTTTATCAAGATCTTTTCAATATAGAAGATGAAGCAGAAATGGATCATATTAGCCTTTCTAGATGGGCAGATTTAATTTTAATTGCTCCTGCAACAGCTAATACAATATCTAAACTTGCCAATGGAAATTCTGATGATTTAGCATCCACTGTTGCTCTTGCATCAAACAAAAAAATTTTCATTGCTCCTGCAATGAATGTAAGAATGTGGGATCATCAATCTACTAAACAAAATATAGCTAAACTAAAAACTTATAACTATAAATTAATTGGTCCTGAAATAGGAGATATGGCATGTGGTGAATACGGTGAAGGAAAAATGTCTGAACCAATAAGTATAGTAAATGAATTAGAAAACTATTTTAAAAGTTTAAAAAAAAACAATAAGTTAAAAGCAATAGTAACCGCAGGACCTACTAATGAATACATTGATCCAGTAAGATTTATTACAAATAAATCAAGCGGAAAACAAGGATATGAGATTGCAAAATCGTTATCAAACAAAGGTTTTGACACAACCTTAATTTCTGGACCAACAAATTTGAAAGTAAATGACAATATTAATTTAATTAAGATTGAAACTGCTGAAGAAATGTTTCAGTCAACACTTAATAGCTTACCTGCTGATGTTGCAATATTTTCTGCAGCAGTCAGTGATTATAAAGTAAAAAATGTTTCTAAAGAAAAAATTAAAAAAAAAGATAATCTCAATTTAGAATTAGAGAAAAATGTAGATATTCTAAATTACATTTCTAATCATAATTCTTTGAGACCAAAGCTTGTAATTGGATTTGCTGCAGAAACAAACAATTTAGAAAAACATGCTTATGAAAAACTAAATGAAAAAAGTTGTGATTGGATAATTGGAAATGATGTATCTAATAAGAAAATTGGATTTGATTCAGATTTTAATGAAGTGTCAATTTTTTATAAAAATAAAAATTCTGAAAAAATTAAATATAAACCTAAATCTGAAATTTCAGATGAAGTCGTAGAAAAAATTATTAATCATTTGAATTAATGGTTAAAGTTTTAATCAAAAAATTAAGTGCCAATGTCCAATTGCCCATATACAAAACTAATGGTGCATCTGGCATGGATTTGATGGCTTTTGTAGAAAAACCAATTAATTTAAAACCAGGTAAATCTTGTCTTGTTCCAACTGGCTTGTCAGTTGCATTCCCGAAAGAATATGAAATTCAAATTAGACCAAGGTCTGGCTTAGCAGCAAAAAATAATATAAGTGTTTTAAATACACCAGGAACCATTGATAGCGATTATAGAGGTGAAATTAAAATTATTTTATTTAATCACGGGAGTGAAAATTTTATAATTAACAACAAAGATAGAGTTGCTCAAATGGTATTAACTCCAATTATAAAAATGGAATTAGAGGAAACAAAAGAACTTCCAGAGTCTATAAGGGGTGAGGGAGGTTTTGGATCAACTGGTAAATGAAAAATACTTTAAACAAATCTCAAGTAGAAAGATTTTCAAGACAATTAGTTTTAAAAGATATAGGTGCTAAAGGACAAAAGAAAATTATGACCTCTAAAGTTTTGATTGTTGGATTAGGTGGTTTAGGGTGCCCTGCAGCAGAAAATCTAGTAAGAGCAGGCATTGGTACTATAGGCTTAATAGACAATGATATTGTTAACCTTTCAAACATTCATAGACAAAGTTTATTTAATTCAAAAGATATAAAAAAAACAAAGGTTAGTATAGCGGCAAAAAAACTAAAAGAAATAAATCCACTTACAAAGATTAAAACTTACAAATCAAGACTCAACAGAAATAATATTGAAAAGATAATTAAAAATTATGAACTTATTGTTGATGGTACTGATAATTTTAAAACTAAATTCTTAATTAATGATTACTGTATGAAATTAAAAAAAAAACTAGTAACTGGTGCTATAAGTAAATTTGATGGTCATATATTTACATTTGACTTCAAAAATAAAAAGACAGCATCATTAAAAAATTTTTACCAAGAAAAAGAGATTTCTGATGATATTTTAAATTGTGAATTTGAAGGAGTTCTGGGTACAACCGCGTCAGTAGTAGGCACTACCCAAGCAAATGAAGCTTTAAAAATGATAATGGAGATTGGTCAAAACTTGAAAAATCAAATATTAATTATAGACCTATTAAATCTTAATTTTAGAAAAGTTAAATTTAAAAAAAAATAATGAAAAAAATTTTTTTTTTAACATTTATTTGGCTTTTAGTTCCATCTTATTTAGTTTCAGATGAAATATTTCTTTCTTTAAAAAAAAATAAAGTAAACGTAAGATATGGTCCAAGTTTTGAGTCACCAATTAAATTTGTGTATAAAAAAATTCATTTACCAATAAAACAAATTGATAAGAAAGAAAATTGGAGAAGAATTATAGATTCTAAAAATAATAGTGGATGGATACATTGGTCTCAATTAAAAAAAATCAATTCTATAATTCCTTTAGAAGATAAAATTTTATTTAAAAATCCTTCCAATTTTTCAAAACCTATAGCGAAAATTAAAGAAGGTCGGCTTTTAATAGTTCAAAAATGTGAAGGCGAATGGTGCAAAGTTAAAACCAAAAAAATCAAAGGTTGGATTAAAATAGATAATGTTTGGGGCTTAGTTAATTAAACGGATTTTCCAAAACACAAGCAACTAAATGTATTCTATCTTGTTCTCCACCATTGAAAAAATTATGATACTTTCTATTATTCGTGATCGTGACTGATCCATCTGCTGGTAAATGTTTTGCGACGTTTTCTATTACCATTGAACAACCTGGATTTGTAATAATTGGTACATGTAATCTTGGTTCTGGATCTTTATGCCAGCTTAGTGTAGATCTAGGTTCCTTTAATAACAACCTTACTCTTCCAAGTTTAAAACGCTTACTTAAAACTTCATAAACTTCCTTGAAATAAGTGTTGTGAAATTCAGGAACTAACTGAGTATATTTAGACTCATCTATTTGGATGTCTCTGGATACTTCTTTTCCAGTCTCATCAGGAATAGTCCAATATTGTCCTCTTAATTTGTGCCCTTTAATAGAGTCATCGTCGTTAGGTATCTGATTAACTGGTATAGCTCCAAAATGAGTTATACCTGGTGTATTGAACTTTCTTCTTTTTAATACAAGCTCTAAATCTGATCGAAGTCTTAATATATCAAATTTTAAATTTGGAACCTGATAAAAATCAGCAAACATATTTTCTTGTGCTAAATTCATTAACCTTCTTTAATTAAATATTAATGAACTTTTTTTAACTCTTGTCTATCAGCGTTCATAACCTTATTCCACACTTCAACAAAGTCTTTAACAAATTTTTCTTTATTATCATCTTGCGCATAAACTTCAGCGTAAGATCTAAGAATAGAATTTGAACCAAATACTAAATCTACTCTTGTTGCAGTAAACTTAGCTTTATTAGATTTACGATCTACAATCTCATAAAGATTTTTATCAACTAAATTCCATTTAAACTTCATGTCTGTAAGATTAACAAAGAAATCATTCGTAAGAGCACCAACATTGTCAGTTAAAACTCCATGATTGCTGTTTCCATGATTAGTATTAAGTACTCTCATACCACCGATTAATATTGTCATTTCTTTTGCTGATAAATCCATTAAAGAGGCCCTATCAAGCATTAATTCCTCAGGATCAACTAAGTATTCTTCTTTAACCCAGTTTCTGAAGGCATCATGAATAGGTTCTAACACTTTAAACGACTCTACATCAGTTTGCTCTTGTGTGGCATCACCTCTGCCTGCAGAAAAAGGTACCTTAATATTAAATCCGCCTTTTTTGATTGCTTGTTCAAGGCCAACATTTCCTGCAAGAACAATTATGTCAGCAACGCTAGCTCCGGTTTCAGAAGCAACACTCTCAAGTTTTCCTAGTACCTTGTTTAGTCGTGCGGGCTCATTACCTTCCCAATTTTTTTGAGGTTCTAATCTTATTCTTGCTCCATTTGCACCACCTCTATGATCACTTCTTCTATATGTTCTTGCACTATCCCATGCTGTAGAAATCATTTCAGAGCTAGTTAAACCAGTACCTTCAATCAATTTTTTTGCTTTTTCTACATCAAAATCTTTTCCATCACTAACTGGATCTTGCCAGATTAAATCTTCTTTTGGAGCATCAGGACCAATATAATATTTTCTAGGACCTAAATCTCTATGAGTTAATTTAAACCAAGCCTTAGCAAATGTTTCTTCTAAGTACTTTGGATCTTTATGAAATTTTTCAGCAATTTTTTTATAACTCGGATCCATTTTCATTGCCATATCTGCATCAGTCATTATTGGATTTCTTTTTATTGAAGGATCAGCTAGATCTACAGGTTTATCCTCTTCTTTCATGTTAATCGGTTCCCATTGATTTGCTCCTGCAGGACTTTTCTTGAGCTCCCAATCATAGTTTAAAAGTAAATTTAAATAACTATGATCCCACTTATTTGGGTGAGTTGTCCATGCACCTTCAATACCGCTAGTCACTTGATTAACACCAAGACCACCTCCACCTTTTTTATTCCAACCAAAACCTTGTTCATGGATATCAGCAGCTTCTGGCTCAGGTCCTAACAACGAAGCATCTCCATTTCCATGAGCTCTTCCTACTGAGTGACCTCCAACAGTTAATGCACAAGTTTCCTCATCATTCATAGCCATTCTACCAAAAGTCTCTCTTACATCATGAGCCGTTCTCAAAGGATCAGACTTACCACCTACACCCTCTGGATTTACATAAATTAAACCCATTACAACTGCAGCTAAAGGATTATGAAGTGATGTTCTGTCTTCATTATTGTCGTATCTTTTATTTTCTAACCATTCTTTTTCTGATCCCCAATACACATCTTTTTCTGGATGCCAAATGTCTTCTCTTCCAAAAGAAAAACCATACATTTTAAGTCCCATTGACTCATAAGCCATATTGCCAGCTAAAATCATTAAATCAGCCCAACTAATTTTATTTCCATATTTCTTCTTAATTGGCCACAATAATCTTCTAGCTTTATCTAAGTTTGTATTATCTGGCCAAGAATTTAATGGTGCAAACCTATGATTACCAGTTCCACTTCCACCTCTACCATCTGCAATTCTGTATGTTCCTGCAGAGTGCCACGCCATTCTAATAAAAAGTCCACCATAGTGTCCAAGGTCTGCTGGCCACCATTCTTGACTGTCAGTCATCAAATTAATTAAATCTTTTTTTATACCATTAAAATCTAGTTTCTTTACTTCGCTCTTATAATCAAATTTAACATCCATAGGATTAGTTTTAGAGTCATGTTGATGCAAAATATCTAGATTTAAATTTTTAGGCCACCATTCAGATGTTGGTGATTGATTTGTTTTTGTCATACCGCCATGCATGACAGGACATTTTCCTGATCCATTTTTAGAAATTTCTGAACTCATTTTTTATCCTTTTTTTTGATGTTAAATATATGCACTTTATAATCATTCTAAACTAGAATTCAATAGCAATAATTGGAAATTTTAATGATTATTTGTTTTCTACTTTCACTAGAACTTCAACAGAAGTGATTTTTTTTCCTGGTAAAGATGTATTTAATTTAATTTTTTCTATTTTATCTTCTGATATGTCAGTTAGTTCACTTGTTCTTTCATCAAAAAAATGATGATGATTAGCTGTGTTTGTGTCAAAATAGCTTTTACCACTACTAATGATAGAAATTTCCTTTAAATAACCTTTTTTTTTAAACGCATGGACTGTGTTATAAACTGTCGCTAAAGATATCTTTTCGTTTAACTCATTAGAGATCTTTTTTGCTAGATCATTAATTGTAAAATGGAAAGTTTTTTCTCTATTAAACAACACCTCACAGATTTTTAGTCTTTGTTTTGTGGGTCTTAGACCTGAGGATCTTAATTTATAAGTAAATTCAGGGTTTTTTATCATTGTATCTTATAATTATTCTAAACTTTATGTATATTATAATGATCTAAAATCAAGTAATAAGGTGTTCAATTTATGAAAAAAAACTCCTATTCTTATGATGAGCTTATAAATTGTGGAAATGGAGGGCTCTTTGGGCCTGGTAATGCCAAATTACCCCTTCCTCCAATGCTTATGTTTGATAGAATTACAGAAATTAATGATAGTAATGGCGCTTTTAAAAAAGGATCATTAAAAGCGGAATTAGACATTAAAAAAGACCTTTGGTTTTTTGATTGTCATTTTAAAGAAGACCCTGTAATGCCAGGTTGCTTAGGACTTGATGCTATGTGGCAGCTAGTAGGGTTTTATTTGGGTTGGATAGGTAACCCTGGAAAAGGAAGAGCGTTAGGAGTTGGAACGGTGAAATTCACAGGTGAAGTACTCCAAAATGTTAAATTAGTAACATATGAAATTGATATGAAAAAAATTATGTCTCCTGGTGGAACAACTGTTGGTCTAGCTAATGGTATTGTTTTAGCTGATGGTAAAAAAATTTATTCAGCAGATAGTTTAAAAGTGGGGTTATTTAAATAATGAGAAGAGTTGTAATTACAGGTTTAGGTATTGTATCTTGTCTAGGAAATAATCAAGAAGAAGTTCATCAATCACTTTTAAACTCAAAATCAGGCATTACTTTTTCTGAAGAGTATAAAGAACACAATCTCAAAAGCCATGTTCATGGGAAACCTAATATTAAACTTGAGGATCATGTTGATAGAAAAACGATAAGATTTATGGGATCAGGATCAGCTTACAACTATATTGCAATGAAAGAAGCTATCAAAGACTCTGGCCTAGAAGAAAAAGAAGTAAGTAATTTTAAGACTGGAATTGTTATGGGCTCTGGTGGTCCATCGATTGAAAATGTAATTTTAGCAGCAGACAAAACTAGAGCTAAAACTCCAAAATTAATGGGACCATTCATTGTTCCAAGAACAATGGCAAGTACAGCTTCCGCAACACTTGCTGTACCTTTCAAAATAAAAGGAACTAACTATACAATGAGTTCTGCATGCGCAACTAGTGGGCACTGCATCGGAAACTCTATGGAATTGATTCAAATGGGTAAACAGGATGTTGTTTTTGCTGGCGGTAGTGAGGAAATTCATTGGGCAATGACTGCAATGTTTGATGCTATGACTGCTCTATCATCAAAATATAATGATAATCCAGAGACAGCATCAAGAGCTTATGACAAAACTAGAGATGGATTTGTAATCGCTGGTGGTGGTGGAGTTTTGGTGCTTGAAGAATACGAACACGCTAAGGCTAGAGGAGCTAAAATATATGCAGAATTAACCGGTTATGGAGCAACTTCAGATGGATATGATATGGTAGCACCATCTGGTGAGGGAGCAGTAAGATGTATGCAAATGGCAATGGCAACAGCTAAAAATAAAATTGATTATATCAATACTCACGGAACTTCCACTCCAGTAGGAGATATTACAGAACTAAATGCAGTTAAAAATACTTTTGGAGACAATATTCCAAAAATAAGTTCGACAAAATCTCTCTCAGGTCATCCTTTAGGTGCTGCCTCTGTTCATGAAGCTATCTATTGTTTAATTATGATGAAAAATAATTTCATTGCTGGATCAGCAAACATTACTGACATGGATGATGAGGCTAAAAAATTTCCTATAGTTTCAAAAACTGAAATAGGTGCAACTTTAAATACGGTAATGTCGAATAGTTTTGGTTTTGGTGGAACTAATGCAGCTTTAATTTTTGAAAAGGTTTAATTTATGAGTTTAATGAAAGGTAAAAAAGGATTAATTATGGGTGTTGCTAATGAGAGATCTATTGCCTGGGGTATTTCTCAAAAACTCGCTGAAGCAGGAGCCGAATTGGCATTCACATATTTAGGTGATGCACTAAAAAAGAGAGTGGTACCTTTAGCTGAAAAATTAAATTCAAAAGTGACATTCAGTTGTGATGTTGAAAAAAAAGAAGAAGTGGTCAAATTATTTGAGGATATTAAATCTCAATGGGGAGAAATTGATTTTGTTGTTCACGCAGTTGCTTTTTCAGATAAATCAGAATTATCGGGTGAATATTTAAATACTACTAGAGAAAATTTTTTAAGAAGTATGTTGATCTCTTGTTTTTCATTTACTGAAGTGGCAAAAGAAGCATCAAAAGTAATGAAACAAGGAGGAAGTCTTCTTACTTTAACTTATGAGTCCACAAAAGCTATTCCTAATTATAATGTTATGGGGGTATGTAAATCAGCCCTTGAAGCAAGTGTTAAATATCTAGCTAGAGATTTAGGAGCTAAAGGTATGAGGGTTAATGCAATTAGTGCAGGACCTATTAAAACATTAGCTGCATCTGCAATTGGAGATGCAAAATTCTTGTATAAATGGAATGAAGACCATTCTTTCCTAAAGAGAAATGTAGATATCCATGATGTAGGGAATTCAGCATTATATTTACTTAGTGATCTTGCAAACGGCGTTACAGGTGAAATTCACTATGTAGATGCTGGATATAACAAAGTTGGAATGCCAGATCCTAAAAACATAACTTAAAAATAGGGGGCGTTCTGTTGTCAGTCCTAATTCAACTTATAACAGAATATAACACTTTTTGAATAGGTACATAGTAGGGTACATAGTCTTTTGATCATTTCTTTGTGATAACTTTGTAATTGAGGTTTTTAGCGCACTAGAAAATATTTTTAAGGGTTATAATATTCAATATTTAAAATAGAAATATATCAAAATAATGAAATTTAAATTTATTGGTAATGCTGGTAGTATATTCATAGGTTCAGAGGGAACTAGAATTTTATGTGATCCTTGGATAGTAGATGGGGTATTTGAAGATGCCTGGTATCATTATCCACCACTTAAGACAAAATTATCTGATATTAAAGATGTAGATGGAATTTATGTTAGTCATATTCACCCAGACCATTATGACGAAAGAAACTTTGATTTTCCAAAAAACATACCCCTGATCATTTTAAATGAGGGACCAAATTTTTTAAAAAAAAATCTAATTAATAAAGGTTATAGTAATTTTATAGAAATAAAAGATAAAGAAACAACAGAATTTAAAGAGTTCAAATTAACCTTATTCAAACCTTTTACAAAACATATTTTTGAAGAGTCCCTAATTGGTAATTTAATTGATAGTGCTTTAGTTTTAGAAAATGAAGGGGTAACCGCCATCAATTTTAATGATAACGGACCTGATAAAGATGCGTGTATTTTATTAAAAAATAGATTTAAAAATATTGATTTAGCAATGTTAAATTATAACGCTGCAGGACCTTATCCTTCTTGTTTTGACAATTTAACTACTGAAGAAAAAATAAGTGAAAATCAAAGAATATTAAAAAGAAACTTTGATCATTTGTGTAATATTATTCCCATTCTTCAACCTAAATCAGTATTACCATTCGCAGGATCGTATATTATTGGAGGTAAAAACTATTATAAGAATGAATATTTAGGAACTACAACTTGGGACGAGTGTGCTGAGTATCTTAACAAAAATTTGAACTTTGATTCTAAAGTATTTTGTTTAAGAGAAAATCAAATTTACGATATTAAAAATCAAAAACAATTAGAAAAGTATGAGAAATTAGATGTCAATGAGATGAAAAAATATATCCAATCGTTGAAGGATAAAAAATATGAGTATGAAAATGATGAAATGCCTAATATTTCTATATTAAAAGATGAACTAAATTTAGCTTCGAACAAATTTATTGATCGAATTAAGAAATTTAATATTGAAGTAAAGTCTAATGTTTATTTAAAAATAGAAAACGAGAACATACAAATAGTAAAAGGCAAAGATAATAGCAGACACTTATACTGTGATTTAGATTTAAGATTATTAAATAGAATTTTGCATAAAAAAGCACATTGGAATAATGCTGAAATAGGAACACATATTAACTTTAAAAGAATACCCGACAAGATGGATCCGGATGTTCATACTTGTATGAGTTTCTTTCATCTTTAGAATACTATTAATCCTTAATTTAAGAAAAAGTTATTTTTATGATGTAGGTACATAGTTAATAATTTTTAAGTTTTGTTGGAAATAAAAGGTTATCTAATTTTTAGGGGCGTTCTGTTGCCAGGTGCCCCTAAATTTATTCAGAAGCTTGTTTGATAGAAAGTTTAACTTTACCTCTATCGAAACCAATCACTTTAACTTTTACTTCGTCACCTTCTTTGACAACGTCAGTAACTTTAGCAACTCTTTTATCTGCAAGTTCTGAGATATGAACTAGTCCATCTTGTTTTCCTAAGAAATTAACAAATGCACCAAACTCCATAATCTTCATAACTTTACCTGAATAAATTTTGTTCAATTCAGCTTTAGCAGTGATATCTTTGATCATTTGCATAGCAGTGTTTCTAGATTCTTCATCAGGAGCAGCAACTGTTACTACACCTTCGTCATTTACATCTACTTTTGCACCTGATTTTTCAACTATCTCTCTTATCGTTGCTCCACCTTTTCCAATCACAGCGGCAATATCTTTTTTATCAACATTAATTTTTTCCATTTTTGGAGTGTGCTTCCCAACGTCTGCTCTTGAAGCTGATAATGCTTTATTCATTTCTCCTAAGATATGAACTCTTCCATCTTTAGCCTGGCTTAATGCTTGTTCCATTATTTCAAATGTAATACCAGTAATTTTTATATCCATTTGGAGTGAAGTAATCCCATCTTTAGTACCTGCAACTTTAAAATCCATATCCCCAAGATGATCTTCATCACCTAAGATATCCGATAGAACACTAAAATCATCACCTTCTTTAATTAAACCCATTGCTATACCTGCAACTGGTTCTTTAATTGGCACACCGGCATCCATTAATGCTAATGATGTTCCACAAACAGTAGCCATTGAAGATGACCCATTAGACTCTGTAATTTCAGAAACAACCCTAAAAGTATACGGAAATGTTTCTTTTGAAGGTAATGAAGAATGAATAGCTCTCCATGCTAATTTACCATGTCCAATTTCTCTTCTACCAGTTCCAATTCTTCCTGTTTCTCCAACTGAGAATGGTGGAAAATTATAGTGAAGCATAAATCTTTCTTTTTGAAGTCCATCTAAGCTCTCAATTCTTTGTTCATCATCAGAAGTACCTAAAGTAGCTGTAACTATTGCCTGTGTTTCTCCTCTAGTAAATAAAGCAGAACCATGAGTTCTTGGTAAAATACCCACTTCACAAGAAATAGGTCTAACCTCAGACAATCCTCTTCCATCAATCCTATTCTTATTTTTTAGAATATCTGTTCGAACAATAGATTTTTCGATTTTTTTAAGTTCAGAATTTACATCTAAGTCTGTATAATTTTCATCTTCCTCAAAAAGCTTTTTAGCTTTATCTGTGATTTCTGATATTTGATTTGATCTATCTTGTTTATCTCTTGTTCCAAAAGCTTTCTTAAGATCTTCTGTAAAATTTGACTCAAGTTTTTTCTTAACTTCAGATAGATCTTTTTTTTCAACTGTCCACTCTGGTTTTCTACACTCTTTTGCAAGTTCTTCTATCATTTCAATTACTGGAACAAAACCCTCATGACCAAATTTAACTGCATTTAACATTTCTTCTTCTGTTAAACCACTTGCTTCTGACTCAACCATAAGCACGGCATCTTTTGTACCTGCTACAACTAAATCTAATTTTGATTTTTCTAATTCTGTTTTTGATGGATTTAAAACATATTTTCCATCAATATATCCAACTCTAGAAGCACCCACAGGGCCCATAAAAGGCATTCCTGATATAGCTAATGCTGCTGATGAAGCAGTAATTGATAAAATATCAGCTTCATTTTCTTTATCATAAGAAATTACAGTTGGTAATAACTGAACTTCATTTTTAAATTCATCAGGAAACAATGGTCTAATTGGTCTATCAATTAATCTTGAGATTAATGTTTCACTTTCGGTTGGTCTTGCTTCTCTTTTAAAATATCCGCCTGGAATTTTTCCTGCTGCATAATATTTTTCTTGGTAGTTTACAGACAATGGAAAGTAATCCACATCAGGATTTACTTTTTTTGCTCCTACCACTGTTGCTAAAACAACCGTTTCTCCACATGTTGCGATTATTGCACCGTCTGCCTGTCTTGCTACTTTACCTGTTTCTAAACTTATCTTCTTTCCTGCTACTTCAATTTCCTTCTTGTATACTTTAAACATTTCATTTCCATTTCGTTTCGTTCCATTTCGTTCTATCTATTTTGACTTCTATTTTCTTAAATTCAATTTCGACAGTACATTTTTGTAAGAATCTACCTTATTTTTTTTTAGGTAATCTAACAATTTTTTTCTTCTATTGACCGCTCTCAACAACCCAACTGATGAATGTTTATCTTTTTTGAATTGCTTAATATGTTTTGAGAGAGTATCAATTTTTTCTGTTAACAATGCAATTTGTATCTCCGATGATCCAGTATCTTTATCATGCATTGCTAGTTCTTGTGCTTTTTTGTTCATAGTTTTCCTATTTATTTGTTTGTTTTATTAAGTTTTCTATTTTTTCCGCATACTCAAAAGACTCGTCTTTTTTAAAAAGTAATTTTGGTAAAAATTTCATAACCACTTTCTGTGATAAAATTTTTCTAATTAAAAATGAATATTCTTTTAAAATATCAATTGTTTCCTCAGCATTCTTTCCTCCAAGTGGAAGGACATATGCTTTAGCAATTTTTAAATCCTGACTCATTCTTACTTCAGTAACCGTTATATTGTTAGTTTCTAAATTTGGAACCTTAGCCTCATTTCTGATAAAAATCATGCTTAAAGACTGTTTTATCATTTCACCAACTCTTAACTGTCTTTGCGAAACTGGTTTTCCTATCCTATCTGCCATTAAATCGACCTTTCCTTCGTTGTAACACTAAAAGCCTCTATTGTGTCATTTTTTTGGAAATCAATATAATCTTTGACTGTAATTCCACATTCTTGCCCATTGTTTACTTGTTTTACTTGATTTTTTTCTCTAAACAAACTTCCAACTTTTCCAGTAAAAATAATTGTGCCATCTCTAATTATTCTTACATCTGAATTACTATTAATTTCACCTTCTGTTACTTTTGAACCTGCAACCTTGCCAGCTCCTGAAACCTTAAATATTTCTAAAATTTGTGCAACACCAATAATTTTTTCCTCCACATCTGGTGTTAATAGTCCAGACATCTTTTTTTTCACAAAATCTAAAACTTCATAAATTATATTATAAGATGAAATTTGAATTTTTTCGATTTCTGCAAGTTTTTTTGCTTCTTTACTTGGTTTAACATTGAATGCAATTAATACTGCTTGTGATGCTTTTGCTAATGTCACATCTGTCTCCGTTACCATTCCAATATCTGCTAAAATTATTTTTGGTTTTACTTCTTCATGCTTAATTTGACTAATTGCGTTTTTAATTGCTTCTGATGATCCATGTACATCAGATTTAATAATTAGATTTAATTCCTCAGTTGATTTATTTGAAAATGCCGATTCTTGTGTGGCAAAAGTCAGGGGATTCTTTCCATCTTTACTCTCTTGAGCTCTATTTTCACTTAAAGTCTTTGCTTCTTTCTCATTGTCAAGAACGATAAAATCGTCTCCTGCTTTAGCAGCACCATTTATGCCTAAAATTTCAACTGGTGTTGAGGGTAAAGCTTCATCAATATTGTTTCCCTTATCATTAATGATTGCTCTAATTTTTCCCCATTTCAATCCACTTACAAAAAAGTCTCCCTTCTTTAAAGTTCCTGTTGTAACTATAATTGTTGCAACAGGTCCTCTTCCAGTATCAATTTTAGACTCCAAAACAACACCTGTAGCTTTTGACTCAAAATCAGTTTTAAGATCTAAAATTTCAGCTTGAAGAGTGATTGCCTCAATTAATTTATCTAAGTTCTTTTTTGTTTTGGCGGAAATTTCAACCATCAAAGTATCCCCAGATAAATCTTCAGCAATTAGTTCATATTCTAATAACTGATTTTTAATTTTTTGTGGGTCTGCATCTGGCAAATCACACTTATTTATTGCTACCACTATTGGTACATTTGCGGCTTTAGCATGTTTAATTGACTCTACTGTTTGTGGTTTTACTCCATCATCAGCTGCAACAACAAGAACTACAATGTCAGTAAGTTTTGATCCTCTAGCCCTCATTTCAGTAAAAGCAGCATGACCTGGCGTATCAATAAAAGTTAATTTGTTTGTTTGATTTTCAATTTGATAAGCTCCTATATGTTGAGTAATTCCTCCAAATTCTCCTGAAACTACATTTGCACTTCTCAAAACATCTAGAACAGACGTTTTTCCATGATCAACGTGGCCCATAACTGTAATTATTGGTGGTCTATTTCTTAAATTTTCTGTTCTCGAGGCTTTTATTTTTTTTATTATTTCCTCTGCTTTCTCTTCTCTAATTGGATTATGTCCAAACTCCTTAACTAAATACTCAGCTGTATCCGCAGCTAAATTTTGATTTATGGTTACTGTTACTCCCATGCCGAACATATGTTTAATTATATTGCTGGACTGTTCCGCCATTCTATTTGCAAGTTCTCTTACTGTAATTACCTCAGGAATATTTATATCTCTTATAGTTTTTAATTTTTCTTGAACTTCCTCTTTTGTTAAATTTCTATTTTCTTTTTGTCTTGCTCTTTTAACTGAAGCTAAACTTCTTTCCCTTGCTTCAATCTGATCACTTAGAGCTCTAGAAACAGTTAGTTTTAGTTCTCTCTTATTAGTGCTAGATTTTATTATTTTTTTATTTTTATTTTCATTTTCATCTTTAAGTCTTTTGGTAGCCCTTTGTTCAGCTAATTTTCTTCTTTCAAAATCACTTGTTGGTGAGGGTAATTTTACGTTATAATTTGATTTATTAAATTTCCCTTTACTAAATGTTGAGCTAGTTTTTGACTTAGAAAAAACTGGTTTAAATGTTCCTGATTTACCAGGAAATTTTCCTGTTTGTTTTTCAATTATTACTGAATTTTTTCCAAGATTTTTTGCTTTATCAATATTTTTAATAGACTTTTTTGCTATGCCACCAGATATTGTTAATTTTGTTTTTTTCTCCATAGCTCATCTCTCAGTCTTTATAAATGATATCTCTTGCAGACATAATTAATCCATCTGCTTCCTCTTTTGACAGTGCAAAATCCTCAAGGTAACCCTGAACTTTTACCCTCTCACCTTTTACAACGTCATAACCACCTGTTAATTCATCGGAAGCCAAATCAGCAAAGTCTTGAAGGGTTAGTATTTTTTGATCACCTAATGTAACTAACATTCCTGGTGTCAATCCTTTTAAATTAATTAATGAATCTTCAAGACCCAATTCTTTAATCCTATCTGAAATATCCTCTTGATCTTTTTTATAAAATTCTTTTGCCCTTTCAATAAGAGCTTCTGCAGTTTCCTCTTCAATTCCTTCTATCTTTAATAAATTTTCAACAGAACTGTCTTTTATATCATCTATCGTAGAGTAACCCTCAGCCACAAGTAATTGACCTAATGTTTCATCTAATTCTAAATTTTTTACAAAATTATCTGTTTTCTCCTTAAATTCTAACTGTCTTCTTTCTGAGTCTTCTGCATCAGTCATTATGTTGATCTCATAATTTAATAATTTAGTAGCAAGTCTTACATTTTGACCTCTTCTACCAATAGCTTTACTTAAATTTTCTTCTGTAAGAATTACATCAAGCTTTTTTCTCTCTAAATCAACACTAACTCTTTGAACCTCTGCAGGTGACAATGCATTTGAAACTAAAATTGCTGGATCTTCTGACCAGTTAACAATATCAATTTTTTCACCCTGAAGTTCATTTACTACTGCTTGCACTCTTGAGCCCCTCATTCCTACACATGCACCCACCGGATCAAGAGATGTATCAACAGCTTTAACACAAATTTTTGCTCTACTTCCAGGATCTCTTGAGGACGATTTAATTTCTATTAACCCATCATAAATTTCAGGAACCTCTTGAACAAATAATTTCTCCATAAATTTAGGATGAGCTCTAGATAAAAAGATCTGTTGCCCTCTTGGTTCTCTTCTAACATCATGACAATAAGCTTTAATTCTATCTCCAGCTTTAATATTTTCTCTAGGGATCAGTTCATTTTTTTGAATAATTGCCTCTGTTCTACCTAAATCAACTATTACATTACCAAATTCTAATCTTTTTACTATTCCACTTAAAATAGTATCCTTTTTGTCTATAAAATCATTAAATTGTCTTTCACGTTCAGCTTCTCTTACATTAAAATTGATAACTTGTTTCGCTGTTTGTGCGGCAATTCTTCCAAAATCAAAAGATGGCAGTGGTTGTAAAACCTCATCACCAATATTTTTATCTCTATTGTTTTCATTTAAAATTATTGCATCTTCTAATTTTATTTCAGTATTTGAGTTTTCAGGATTTTCAGAAACGATTAATTTTCTAAAAATTTCAATATCTCCATTATCTCTATTAATTACAACTTTGATTTCATTATCTTGTCCAAACTTTGATTTTGCTGCTTTTGCAATACCAGTTTCCATTGAGCTAATGATTAACTCTTTATCAATAGATTTTTCTAAAGCTACTGCTTCAGCGATTCTTAGTAATTCAAGCTTGTCTGCTCTTTTATTTAACATAATTTTGCTTACTCCAAAAAAAAATGGGCCAAGGCCCATTTTGATAATTCAACAATGTAAGCGCAATATATAAAAGTTTTTTAATTATTCAATAAAAACTATTTTAAAAAAATGTCAGTTTTATTGGTTTTTTCCCATGAAAAGGTACCATCGTCCCCAGGTTCTCTACCAAAATGACCATAGGCTGCTGTTATTTCATATATTGGTTTATTTAAACCAAGCATTTCTCTAATACCTCTGGGACTCAAATCAAAATTTTCTTTAATTTTTTCTTCTACAAATTTATTCTTATCTAAATCATTATCAAAAAGATTTACATAAATTGAAAGTGGTTTTGAAACTCCAATTGCATAAGCTAATTGAATTAAACATTTGTCTGCTATTTTCGAAGCAACGACATTTTTTGCAATATATCTTGCTGCATAAGCTGCAGATCTATCAACTTTAGTTGGATCTTTTCCCGAAAAAGCTCCACCACCATGTGGTGCTGCACCCCCGTATGTATCTACAATAATTTTTCTTCCTGTCAGTCCACAATCACCGTCTGGACCACCTATAACAAAATTACCAGTTGGATTTACGTAAAAATCTTTTTCATCAAACCCCTCAAGGAAACTTCCAGGTATTGAATTAATCATATATGGTCTCAATAATTCTCTCACTTGATCTTGATTTACATCAGCTGAATGCTGTGAAGAAATTACAACAGATTTTACTTTCGATGGTTTGCCATCAACATATTCAAAAGTTACTTGGCTTTTAGAGTCTGGTTCAATGTTTTTTAATTTTCCAGATTTTCTATCTTTTGCCATCAATCTCAAAATTTTGTGTGAATAGTGTATTGGAGCAGGCATTAAAACTTCTGTTTCATTACAAGCATAACCAAACATAATTCCTTGATCTCCAGCTCCTTCATCTTTGTTGCCAGCTGAGTCTACTCCCATTGCAATATCTGCTGATTGTGAATGAAGATGACTTTCTATTTTAGTTGCTTCTTTCCATGTAAAACCTTCTTGGTCATATCCAATATCCTTTATACATTCTCTTACTTTGTGTATTAAATGATCTTTTTTTACTTCTGGACCTCTAACTTCACCAGCTAAAACAACTTTATTTGTAGTAGTGAGTGTCTCACAGGCAACTCTTGCATAAGGATCTCCTGATATATATGTATCAACTACCATATCAGAAATTCTGTCTGAAACTTTATCTGGATGTCCTTCTGAGACTGACTCACTTGTAAAAAGAAAATTTTTTAAATTACTCATTTTTGAACCTATTAAATGAAAAAATTAAAAAAATATACAACAAAATTAAAATTAAAAATATTTTATTTCCATATATAGAAAATATCGTTGGTTCTAGATCTCTTCTGCTTGTAAAATCAATATAACCATCTTTTCCATAATCTATTTTTTTTTCTATTTCACCAAGTGGGTTAATAATTACTGCCACACCATTATTAGCAGATCTAACAACATATTTACCACTTTCTATTGCTCTAAAAATACTGTGGGCTAAATGTTGTTGTGGTCCTACAGATTTTCCAAACCATCCATCCTCTGAGATATTTAAGATATAATTAAAATTAAAATTTTTTGTAAGTTCTCCACTATATATTATTTCATAACAAATAAGTGGTAAAAAACTAAAATTTTTAAAATCATTTTCTAAATTAATAATTTTTCTTTCTTCACCACTTGTGAAAGATCCAAAATTATTAGTAATTGTTTTAAAACCAAATTTATTTAAAAGATTTTCAAGTGGTAGAAATTCACCAAATGGAACAAGATTAATTTTTTTGTAATAATCCACTAAATTTAAATTACTGTCAAAAACTGAAAAAGAGTTATAATATTTATATTGATCATCACTCATCAACCTACTTGTTATACCAAGACCAATTAAATGATTTTTATCAAAATTATCTTTAAACAAATGTTTGTATAAAATTATTTGATCCTGATAAGTGTCTGGTATTATTCCTTCTGGCCATAAAAAAAATATTTTTTTTTCAGAATTGGGAGAACTTAAACTTATTAATTCATTTATAACATTTTCAGCATCTATATTTTGATAAAATCTATCTAAGCTTATATTAGAGCTTATAACTCTTACTGTGTAAGGATTTTCTTTTAATTCTTTTGCTAAAAAAAATTTTTTATAGAAATTGCTATATGTAAATAATAAAATTGGAAATAGTAATAATAAAATAAAAACAAAAATTTCTTTTTTTGATTTTCTTAATATATAAATTGCAGGTACCGTAAAAAAACTAATCACAATAAGATTAAATGAATAAGTTCCTATAATTGAAAGAAAACTTATGAATTCTAAATTTTCTGAAAAGCTATAAATTATCAAATTCCATGGAAAACCCGTTAATATATTTCCTCTAATATATTCAGTTAACCCAAATAGTAGTGAAAAAAGAAGAAAGGAGCTTGTTACATCTCTAAAGTTAAAAACATAGAAAACTAAAGTTGCAATTCCATAAAATACTGCCAAAAATGCAGGGATTACTATAAGAGCAATAGGTATCAAAAAATATAAGTTTTGATCAAATGACAAAGAAATAGTTATCCAATAAGTGTTTGTTAAAAAATAGCCAAAACCAAATAACCAACCGTATAAAAAAAAAGTTTTTTTACTATTTTGAAAGTCCAATTTTTTAAATAAAAAAATAAAAAATATACTGAATGTAAAAAAATTTATTAAAAAAAAATTAATTGGTGGAAGACTCAATGAACTTAAGGCACCCAAAGTTAACATTATTAAAACATCAAATATAATTTTTTTCTTCAATTTAATTAATAATTTTTTGAACTGATTTAAAAATTTTTTTCTCTTCTTTAATCATTTTTAAGTAATCTTTTTTTTTAATATGATCAAAATCTAATAGATGTAAAAAACCATGAATAAAAATTTTTGCTACTTTTTTTTTAAAATCATATAAGCTTAAATTTTTAGGTTTATTCATATAATTAAAACTAATTATTATGTCTCCTAAATAAATTTCTTTCGTCTTTTTTAATTTTTGATGGAATGGAAATGATAAAATATCTGTATCTTTATTTTTATTTCTAAATCTTCGATTTAATTTTTTAATATTTATATTATTTGAAAGTAAAAGAGTTAGATAAACTCTTTTTTTAGTAAATCTAAATCTTTCAGGAAAATTTTTACAGAGATTATTAAAAAAAATTTCTTTTTTTTTTAATTTTTTTGACCAAGACTCTTCTTCAGATATTACATTAACTTTGATCATTGTTGTTAGAATATGCTTTAACAATTTTTGATACTAAAGGATGTCTAACAACATCAGAATGATCAAAATCTACTACTGAAATTTCATTTAGATGAGATAATAATTTTTTTGCTCTATCTAAACCCGACGCTTGTTTGTTAGGTAAATCAATTTGTGAAGGGTCCCCGTTAACCACAATTTTAGAATTCTCTCCAATTCTTGTTAAAAACATCTTAATTTGGGTATCAGTAGCATTTTGTGCCTCATCAAGAATAGCAAAAGAATTTTTTAAAGTTCTACCTCTCATAAATGCAAGAGGAGCTATTTCGATATCTCCAATTTCAATCATTCTTTGAATTTTTTCAAAATGAAATAAGTCATAAAGTGAATCATATAAAGGTCTCAAATATGGATCAACTTTTTCCTTCATATCACCTGGCAAAAAACCTAATCTCTCACCAGCTTCTACTGCAGGTCGAGACAAAATTATTCTTTCTATTTTTTTTTCGAGTAACATTGTTAAACCAATTGCAACTGCCAAAAATGTTTTACCAGTTCCTGCAGGGCCTGCTGATATAATAATCTCTTTTTCTCTCAATGCCCTAACATATTCTTTCTGTTTTTCGGATCTTGGAATAATTGATTTTTTTGGAGTTTTAATAATATCTGTTACATTTGTATTTTTTACTTTTTCATTGATCATAAACTGATCAATTGAAGACAAAATATCTTTGTTTTCAATGCTGCCATTATTTAAAAATTGGTTAACCAAAAATTGAATTGCATTTTTTACAATTTCGTTTTTCTCACTAGATGATTTAATTAAAATTGAGTTTCCTCTTGAATACAAACTAGCACCTGTAATCCTCTCTAGTTCTTTAAGATTTTTATTAAACTCACCTACAATTCCCATTAACAAGTTATTGTCATGAAATATTACACTTAATGTATTATTTTCTGAATAAACAAATTTTAAGCTGTTTTGAATATTTTTCTTTATAGTATCACTCAAATTTAAGCTACTTTCAGTTTAGTGTTTTTTACAATCTCACCAAAGAGAGTGTTTTGGTTACTTTTGTTAATTTTAACTTTTGCAATTTTACCCACATGCTCTTCTTTAGCATTAAATATTACTGAAGTCATGTACTCAGATTTACCAAAAAATTTACCTCTTTCTTCTGTCTTGTTTTCAACCAAAACATCAATAATATTATTTTCTAACGATTTGTTCATTTCAGTTTGGTGATTGAATAATTCTTTTTGAATTTTCTCGAGTCTATTTAAAGATATTTTTCTATCAATTAATTCTAATTTTGAAGCGACTGTGCCTGGTCTAGGACTAAATATAAATGAATAAGAATTTATAAATTTAATTTCCTTAATTAAATCGAGTGTATCATTAAAATCATTTTCATTTTCACCAGGATAACCAACAATAAAATCACTTGAAAATTTGATTGAAGAATTAATCTTTTTTAACTTATGATAAATCTTGAAATAATCTTCAATAATATGTTTCCTATTCATTAATTCTAAAACTTTATTTGATCCACTTTGGACTGGTAAATGAACTAATGGCATTAATTTTTTTGACTTAGCGTAAGTTTCGATTAAATCATCTGTCATATCTTTTGGATGAGATGTGGTATATCTTATTCTTAAAATTCCTGGAATTTTTTCAATCTCTAAAATTAAGTTAGATAAGCTATAATTTTCATTTCTATAAGCGTTCACATTTTGCCCAAGAAGAGTAATTTCTTTTACTCCGTTAGCTGCTAATATTCTTGCCTCATTAATAATTGTCTCAAAAGGTCTAGAATATTCTGGTCCTCGTGTGTATGGGACAACACAGAAATGACAAAATTTATCACAACCTTCTTGAATAGTTAAAAAAGAGGATATTTTTTGTGATGAATTTTTAACTTTTTCAAAAAAATTAAATTTTGAAATAGCATCAAATTCTGTTTCATCTAATCTTTTTTGTTTTTTTAAATAATCTTTAATTTTACCATTAATCTTATGATAAGCTTGAGGTCCAATTACTAAATCAATATATGGTTCTCTTTTGAGCATTTCTTCATTTTCTGCTTGAGCCACACAACCAGCAACTATAACAAGAGGTTTATTTTTAAATCTAAAATTTTTTTTTACTCTTCCTATCTCATGATAAACTTTTTCTTTTGCCTTATCTCTAATATGACAAGTATTTAACAAATAACAATTCGCCTCATCAATATTATTAGTTTTAAAAAACCCAATTTCTTTAACAGTATCAAGAATACGATTGGAGTCGTATTCATTCATTTGACAACCAAAAGTTTTGATAAATATTTTTTTACTCATCTTTTGAGTTTATTTTAACTCCATATAACTCAAGTTTATGATCTACCAACTTATAGCCATATTTTTCAGCAACTTTTTTTTGTAATTTTTCAATATCATCATTAACAAATTCAATAATTTCACCTGTTTTCACATCTATCAAATGATCATGATGACCTTCATTTAATTCTTCATACCTTGCCTTACCACCCTTAAACTCATGCTTAGTTAATATGCCAGACTCCTCAAATAACTTAACTGTTCTATAAACTGTTGCGATACTTATTTTTGGGTCAATTTGAGAAACTCTTTTGTACAGCTCATCTACATCAGGATGATCAGTAGACTTTGACATTACTTTTGCTATTACTCGCCTCTGATCTGTAAGTTTGACACCTTTAGATAAACATTTTTGCTCTATTGTTTCTGACATAGTTAATTTTAACTCAAATAAATGGGATTAATCAAATTTTTTTTAACTTTAAATTTTTTACATAGTGCGGGTATATTTTCAAATTTTATGTCATTTTCTCCAACAAAGTCTGTAAAACTGAAAGAATAATAGTCAATACTATTAGCCACATTTAAGGCTTTTGCTATTGATAGAGAATTTCTTATTCCAGCAAAACTTCCAGGACCCCTATTTACATAAATTTGTTTAACTTTGTTTATATCCAAATTTTTCATCTTCAAAAATTCATTAATAAGTAAAGTTAATTTTTCGAAATTATTTTTACTATTTTCAAAAGACATATGATAATTAATATCATTATTAATGATCATTAAAAAAATTTTATCAGTAGCAGCATCAATTATTAGTCTAATCATTTTTCAATTTTTATTAGTTCATAATTCTAATTCAGATGAAAATAATAGTAAATATTATTCAAATGATAGTGGAATTTTGTCTTTGATGTATCATCGATTTAATGAAAATAAATACCCTTCAACAAATATTCGAATGGATATTTTTGATAAGCAAATGCAAGCTTTAAAAAATAATGGTTATGAATTCTATAATCCAAAATACTTAATAGATGAATTTCACAAACCCAAAAAAAAAAAGAAAATTTTGCTTACGATTGATGATGGATTTAAATCTTTTTATAATGAAGCTTGGCCATATTTAAAAAAACATAAAATTCCATTTATTCTTTTTATTTCA
Organism: Candidatus Pelagibacter sp. HIMB1483; assembly: GCF_052048135.1. Classification (NCBI taxonomy): domain Bacteria; kingdom Pseudomonadati; phylum Pseudomonadota; class Alphaproteobacteria; order Candidatus Pelagibacterales; family Candidatus Pelagibacteraceae; genus Candidatus Pelagibacter; species Candidatus Pelagibacter sp. HIMB1483. The sequence continues at coordinate 68,562 of NZ_JBNAIM010000002.1, forward strand.
ACAGAACCAGTTGGAAAATTTGGATATATGAACTGGGATGAAATTAAAGAAGTAGAGGATTCTGAATTTGGATTTATAGGACATCATTCTCACACACATGAATATTTAATTGATATGAAAGAACATGATTTTATAAATGATATTGAAACTGCAACAAATATTTTTAAAGAAAAAATTGGATATTCACCTCAAATCTTTTCATATCCTTTTGGTGAGTACTCTCTCTATATGAAAAAATATATTTCTAAAAATTTTAAAATTGCTTTTGGACAACACTCTGGAGTTATTGATATAAATAAAGATAAATTCGAGCTTCCTAGATTTCCTATCAATGAAAAATATGGTGAAATGAAAAGATTTAAATCTTTAATTAATTACCTTCCTTTAGAATACAAGTCTATAAAACCTGAAGAAAAAAAACTTACTAGTGAAAACAATCCACCAAAATTAGTAATTGAATTTTTTAAGGAACAAAAAAATATCAAAAACATTAATTGTTATTCAGATGATGGTGGTAACTGGAAAAGATCAAATTTAAGCTTTAACGATAATATACTTATAATTAATTTTGACGAAAAATTCATTCCTAGAAGAGGAAGAATTAACTGTTCTTTAAATGATAATGGTAAGTGGCGTTGGTTTGGTACTCAATTTGTAATAATAAAAAATTAAATTAAACTTTCTAGCTCAACACTTGATGGAAGTAATTTAGCATCGTCAAAATCTTGTAAATTATTTTGTTGTATAATTTTTTGTAAAACCTCTACGTATTGATTTCCTGTTTCTGCGTAATTATCTAAAAACTGAGAAAGTATTATGCTGTCGAGCTTTTTTCCTTTGTCTCTCAAATGCGCACGTGCTAATCTAAAATTCTCGTAAGTTGGATGAGTATTTAAATTTCTTTGATATGCTCTAACTGATGCCTGTAAGACATTAAATTTCATTACCTTGTGACCTTTATTTTCATCAGCCTCTTTTGGCTTTAAACCTTCACCTGACCATGTCCATTGTCCAAAAAGAGCATTACCTTCTTGAGCAAACCTGGAAGTTCCCCAGCCTGTTTCTTTTGCTGCTTGCGCAATAGCTAACGAAACAGGAACTTCATCCATTCTAATTTTTAATATTGAGAGATCTTTTGAGATCACACCATATTGTTTATATTTTTTTTCAAGCCACTTTTTTTCTAATTGAGTATTGCTACTTTTATTAATGATATTAAAAAGTGTTTTCCTATCCAACCGAATATTATTATTTTCTTTAAGAATTAAAGGTAGGACAATTTGAATAAAAAACTCCTTCCTTTTCTTTGTGCTTTCAATCATCTTTATTTCAGCAGGAAGAAGAGTTAGAGCAACAGGTTTAACTAATTTTGTCTCTCTTACGTCATCCAGTTTATAATCTGTATCCTCAAATAACTGTTTAATGGTAGATGCATTTAATCTTACAGTGTCTGTTTCAAGATCATTCAAGCTAAAAATATCTATTAACAAATCTTTTTCATTTAAATTTTCATTATCAGATATTCCGCTGTTTTTTTTGTTTAAAGTATATGCCAAAATAGCTTTGGAATTATTTTGAAACTCTTCATTATTTGCAAATTGTTTATTCGTAAACTCTATTATTGAAGGAATATAATAAAAACTAAATATAACAAAAATACTTGTTAAAAATGTTCTTGGTATCGAACCAATTCTTCTATCATCAAAATATTTAAATATTTTTAAATTTTTTCTTCTAATATTAAAAAATAAAAATTTTGATTTAAAAATAATTATTTGATTTAAGAGTTTAAAATTTTTGAATTTGAAACTAAACATTTAAATAGCCTCTACTTTCTTAACTTCAGGTAGATAATGACAAAGAAGATTTTGGACACCTTGTTTTAAAGTCATTGTTGAGCTTGGACATCCTGAGCAACTACCTTGGAGTTGGACTTTCACTATTCCATTTTTAAATTCTTTAAATTTAATATCTCCACCATCTTTTGCAACAGCTGGCCTTATTTTTTCATCTAATAATTTTATAATTTTTTTTTCTATATCTTTTAAATCATCATTAATTTCATTTAAATTTTTTTCAATAACACATTCTTTCCCATCTGAATAAAAATCATTTATTAATGAAATTACTATATGCTTAATTTCATCCCAGGTAAAATCATCATACTTATTAATTGATATAAAGTCTTTACCTAAAAAAATTCCTTCTACACCATTTATCGATAAAAGATTTCTTACTAATTCGTTGTCTATTTCTTCTTTATTTGTAATTTCGAACGAACCATCACTAGAAACTACTTTACCAGGCAAGAATTTTAAAGAATTTGGATTTGGTGTAATTTCAGTTTGAACAAACATATTTTATATATAATCAATAATTTTAAAATTGAAACTTGATAATATATTAATTTAAAAACCAATAATTTCGTGAATTTTCTTCACTTTTTTTGATGCTATTTTGTCTGCTTTTTCAAATCCATTCAAAAGTATTTCATCAAGATACTTTTCTTCAATTAAAAGCTTTTTAATTTCTTCTGATATTGGAATTATTTTATCAACTAAAACTTGTGATAAATTATCTTTAAACTCTGAAAAATTTTTTCCTGAAAATTCATTAATTGATTTTTCTAAATTTGAATTTGTTAAACTTGCATAAATGCCAATCAAATTTTTAGCCTCAGGTCTTTTTTCTAAATCCATAATATTTGATGGTAATGGTAAAGGATCTGTTTTTGCTTTTTTAATTTTATTAACTATTTGATCTTTATCATCAGTTAAATTTATACGACTTAAATCTGAAGGATCTGATTTACTCATTTTTTTAGTACCATCTTTTAAACTCATAATTCTTGAGAATTCTTTTTGAATTAAAGGTTCGGGTATCTTAAAAAAATCTTCAACTTTAAAATCATTATTAAATTTTTGAGCTATATCTCGACAAAGTTCTAAATGTTGTTTTTGATCGTCACCAACTGGCACATGCGTTGTATCATATAACAAAATATCAGCAGCCATTAGAACTGGATAAGAATAAAGTCCAACACTTGCTTTCTCTTTATCTTTACCAGCCTTTTCTTTAAATTGTGTCATCCTATTTAACCATCCCATTCTCGCAACACAACTTAATATCCACGCTGTCTCAGAGTGAGCACTTACCTGTGATTGGTTAAAAATAATATTTTTTTTTGGATCAATACCACTTGCTACAAATGCAGCTACTGTCTCACGTATATTGTTTCTTAAATCCTTCGGATCTTGATTTACAGTAATAGCATGAAGATCTACAACGCAAAAAACACATTCATTTTCAGATTCATTATTCAATTTTACAAAGTTTTTTATTGCACCTAAATAATTTCCCAAGTGAAGATTACCTGTTGGCTGGACACCTGAAAATATTTTTTTTCCCATAGTTTAATACTTTAAATTAATATCTTTATATTTGAAAGCTTTGATAAACAATGAAAATAATAAATAAAAAATAATACTCAAAAAAACTGACATTATTAAATAAATAGACTTGAGATTAAAATCGTATGCTAATTCATATTCAAAAAATGAAATAAGATATTTAAATAACATTCCCATAATAATTGAAGCTACAAATATTTTTATAAATTTTATAAAAAATATTCCATTAAAATTAAATAAATTCTTCTGATACAAAAAAATAAGCAGAGCTAATGCATTAAACCAAGAGGAAATTGTCGTTGCTATTGGAATAATTATAAAACCAATATTTTTGAAATAATAGATACTAATAAGAATATTTAAAATTACAGCAATCAACGAAATATAAAAAGGAGTTTTAGTATCGTGATTTGCAAAAAAGAAAGTTGAAAAAACTTTTATAAATGCAAAAGCAGGCAAGCCAAGTCCAAAATAATAAAGCGCTTTTGAAGAATTTAAAACAGCAATTTCACTAAATGAACCATAACCAAATAGTGCTGAAATAATTTCTTCAGAACCAACGAACAAAGCAACGGCAGCTGGTAAGCTTAAAAAAATACTTAATTCCAAAGCCTTATTTTGAATTTGTAGGATCTTGCTCTTGTTTTTTAGATGAACGTATTTGGAAAGCTGAGGTAAAATAACAACACCAATGGCTATACCAGCGATAGCTAGGTTTATTTGATAGATCCTATCAGCATAATATAGATAAGAAACAGCACTTGCTTGAAAAGAAGCAATTATAGTTCCTACCAAAATATTTATTTGGGTAACACCTGATGAAAAAATACTTGGTAAAAGTTTTTTAAAGAAAAATTTAACTTTGCTGCTTATTGTAAATTTAAAATTTAATTTAATAACATAAAATTTTTTAACAAATTTATATAAAAAAATAAGTTGTAGAAATCCAGCAATTGATACACCATATGAAAGAAAATAAACCAGGTCATCATTTAGATATTTTCCAACCAACAAAATTCCTATTAAAACTAAATTCAATATAATTGGTGCGGCAGAAGCTGCGGCAAATTTATTGTGCGAATTCAGAATTGCTGAGAAAAAAGAAGCTAAGCTAACGAACATTAAAAATGGAAATGTTAATCTTGTTAGTTGAATTGCTAAATCAATTCTAGTTGGATCTTGAACAAAACCTGGTGCTATTAAACTCACAAATGTGGGCATAAAAATTTCAATTAACAAAACTAGAAAAAATAAACTTAAAAATAACAAATTAAAAATTTGATTTGCAAAAGTTTTTGATTTTGATTTATTTTTAACTAACTCTGATGTGTAACTCGGGACAAAAGCAGCATTAAATGTTCCCTCAGCAAATAATCTCCTAAAAGTATTTGGTATTCTAAAAGCAACAAAAAATGCATCCGCCAAAAAACTTGTTCCAAGAAAGATAGCAATTAAAACATCTCTTAAATAGCCAAGTAATCTGCTAATTATAGTATAAAAACCAAAAGTCCCTGTTGACTTAATTAAATTCATAAATCATATTAGTCTTAATTTTACCCCATTTGTACACCTAATTAACATAAATGAAAAAAACAAAAATTGATCATTATACAGATAAGGAAGCTTTAGATTTTCATAGTCATAAAAAACCTGGGAAGATTGAAATATCTTCTTCCAAAAATATGACAACAAAAAGGGATCTTGCTTTGGCATACTCTCCAGGTGTAGCTGCGCCTGTAAGAGCAATAAATGACAATCCTGAAGCTGCGTATGATTATACAAGTAAAGGAAATCTTGTTGCTGTCATAAGTAATGGATCAGCAATTTTAGGAATGGGAAACTTAGGTGCTTTAGCATCTAAACCTGTTATGGAGGGAAAAGCTGTTTTATTTAAAAGATTTGCAGACATTGACTCTATAGATCTCGAAATTGATTCAGCTGATACAAATGAAATCATCAACAGTATTAAAAATTTCGCACCAAGTTTTGGAGGTATAAATCTTGAGGACATTGCTGCTCCAGATTGTTTTGTTATAGAGGAAAAGCTAAAAGAAATATTGGATATACCTGTTTTTCACGATGATCAACATGGAACAGCTATTATCACGACTGCTGCATTAATTAACGCACTCGACATAAACAAAAAAAAAATTGATAAAGTCAAAATTGTTGTAAATGGTGCAGGAGCTTCTGCAATGGCATGTACTAATTTATTCAAAAAAAGTGGTGTACCACAAAAAAACATTACAATGGTTGATAGAACAGGTGTTATTTTTAGAGGAAGAGAAAATTTAAATCAGTGGAAATCAGGTCATGCTATTGAAACTAAAGATAGAACATTAGATGATGCCATTAAAGATGCAGATGTATTTTTAGGTTTATCGGCAAAAGGTGCTTTAACTAAAGAAATGGTAAAAAAAATGGCCAAAAACCCGATAATTTTTGCATGTGCAAATCCTGATCCAGAAATAACACCTGAGGAAATTGAGGAAGTAAGAAACGATGCAATTATCGCTACTGGAAGATCAGATTATCCTAATCAAGTAAATAATCTTATTGGTTTTCCCTATATATTTAGAGGTGCATTAGATGTGAGATCAAAAACTATAAATGAAGAAATGAAAATTGCTGCTGCCCGAGCAATTGCTGACTTGGCAAAAGAAGATGTACCAGATGAAGTTGTTGCTGCAATGGGAGGTGAGAGACCCCACTACGGAAAAGAGTACATAATTCCATCAACATTTGATCCAAGATTAATAAGTGTAATACCATCAGCTGTGGCTAAAGCTGCCATGGATACTGGTGTTGCAAGAAAAAAAATTGAAAATTTTGATATCTACAAAGATCAACTTAAACAAAGATTAGATCCTACAGTTACTATTATGCAAGGTGTGCATAGTTATATTAAGAAAAAACAAAAGAAAGTTGTTTTTGCAGATGGTGAAGATGAAAATACTCTTAAAGCAGCTATAGCTTTTAAAAATTCAAAACTTGGAATACCAATTTTAGTAGGAAAAGAAGAGCTAATAAAAAATCAAATAAAAAAAATTGGTTATAATGAAAATTTTGATATTGAAATAGTTAATTCAAAAGATACTTCAAAAAGAGAAAAATATGTAAAGTTTTTATTCAAAAAACTTCAAAGAGAAAAAGGTATGTTAGAATGGGATTGTGACAGGTTAATAAGAAATGATAGAGTGATTTGGTCCTCTTGTATGGTTGCCTGTGGTGACGCTGATGCAATGGTTACGGGCAATACAAGGAGATACTCTGCATCTCTTGAAAAAATAACACAAGTTGTTGAACCAAGAGATGGTGAAATTATGTTTGGTTTAAACCTAATAGTTAATAGAGGTAAAACTATTTTTATTTGTGACACTTCCGTAATAGAATATCCAGACGCGAAACAATTAGTTGAAATGGCAAAATCAGCGGCAAGAGTTGTTAGACTTTTTGGCTTTGATCCTAAGGTTGCTTTTTTATCTCACTCAACTTTTGGTCAACCAGCTACTGATAGAACAAAAAGACTTAGCGATGCAGTTGAAATACTTAAAAAAGAAAAAGTTAACTTTAAATTTGATGGAGAAATGCAGCCAGATGTGGCATTAGAGGAAATTTATAAAGAACTTTATCCTTTTTCTGAAATTGTTGGAAATTCAAATGTATTAATTATGCCAAGTCAACACAGTGCAGCAATTTCATATAAAATGATCAAATCCATGAGTAGAGCAAAAGTTATAGGACCATTGTTGATTGGTTTAGGATTGCCTATTGAGATTGCACCTTTAAGAACCTCAACATCTGAAATTATTAATTTAGCTTCAATCGCAGCTTATTCAGCAGATGTAATTGATTATAAAAAAAATTAATTTTTTTGTATTCTTAAATTATCAACAAGTAAAATACTAGCTATGACATCCTCAACATCTAAAATTTCCTTAGCTTCAGATATCACTAAATTCTTTTCTTCATCAGTTAAAGCTATTCCATATATATAAATTTTCTTTTTATAAGTATCTATTTGATAATTTGTAGCTTTTATATTTTTATTTAAGATCATAGCAGTTCTTAATTGAGAAGTGATTAATAAATCTTTAGTAGATTGTTTCAGATTAAATTCTTCTTTTATTTTAATATCATTTCTAACTGATCTAACACCCTCTGTTTCCCAAGCTATTTTTGTTAATTTTAATTTTTCTTCTGGCTCATCAACCTTGCCTGTTAAAAAAACTCTACCGTCTAAAACTTTAGATTTAACTTTTAAAAGATAATTTTTATTTTCAATAAGAATTCTTGCAGATAGATTTTTTTGCATTAATGAATCATCTATTTGTGTACCTAAGGATCTAGGATCAATTGCAACACTTACACCAGTTCCAAAAATCCCAGATGATGAAACTCCAACACATCCATTTAAAAATAGACTTACAATAATTATTATAAATAATTTATTTTTCATTTTTAATTTTTAAACAATAATCATAAATAATTTTTTTTGAAATTTTACTTTTTTGATTTAAAAAATTTGATATTTCTTTAATGCTAATTTTATTTATCATTTTTCTAACAAATCTTTTATCTGATTCACTTAAAATATTGGAGTTTTTTCTTTGATCAGTTTTTTCTGAAATAACAATAGTTAATTCCCCTTTTAAATTATGCTTAAATAATTCTAATTTGTTAACTTCAGATCTTAAATATTCTTCAAAAAATTTTGTCATTTCTCTACAAATAAGTATCTTTCTTCCTGCAAAATTTTTTTTAATTAATAGGATCAATTTGTTAATTTTCTTAGGAGAAATAAAAAAAACTATTGAACAATCAATTTTAGATAATGCGTCTAAATCATCTATTAAAACTTTATTTTTTTCTGGAAAAAAACCATAAAAGAAAAATTTTTCAGAAAAGCCTGAAATTGCTACAGCAGATGTAACAGCGGATGGACCCGGTAATGGTATAATTTCAATATCATTTTTTATACATTCCCTAATTAAAATTGCCCCTGGATCGGATACACTTGGAGTGCCAGCATCAGATATTAAAGAAACATAATAACCCTCATTAATTAATTTAATAATCTTAGATAAATTTTTCTTTTCATTAAACTTGTGATTTGAGATTAAATTTGATTGAACTTGGTATTTATCTAATAAATTTCTAGATACTCTGGTATCTTCACACAAAATATAATCTGATTTTCTTAGTGTCTCCACTGCTCTAAAGCTAATATCACTTAAATTGCCGATCGGTGTTGATACAATATAAAGGTTTTTTTTTTTATCTGTATTTAAACATTTTGATTTTACAATCATATTTATTATTGAAATAATATAATATCACTAAAATGTATAAATTTTTTAAAATTATTTTATTAACAATAATTATAGGTCTATCTAATAATCAACATGCATTTGCAGATAATGAAAAAATTAAGATTGGTCTATTAATACCTTTATCTGGTGAATATAAGGAATTAGGACAATTAATAATCAAATCAACTAGAATGGCTTTAGATGATATTGGTACAAATGAAATTGAAATTTATCCCAGAAATACAAATATAGATCCAAATATAGCTCTACAATCTGCTCTAGAGCTTAAAAAAGAAGGTGTAAAAATTTTTATAGGTCCTATTTTTTTTAAAAGTTTACTCTATTTAGATGAAGTTGAAGATGTGGTTTTTTTATCTTTAACAAATAAAACTAAAGATCTTCCAAACAATGTAATTAGTAGTGGTGTAAATTCATTATCGCAAATAAATACAATAAAAAAATTTTTAGAACTAAATGAAAAAAAAAAAACTATTTTTCTAACACCAGATCTTGATTATAAAGATGAAATAAAAAGAGCTATAAAAGATTCAAAACTTAAAGTTTATAAACACTTCGTATATGATACTGAGCCAACCATACTCACTAACCAAATTGAAGAGATTACAAACTATAAAATTCGTAAACAAAATTTGGCTGATGAAATTTATAGAGTTGAAAATTCTGATCTTCCGGATAAAGAAAAGCAACTTGAAAAACTTAAAAAAAGATACACGATTGGGAATGTGAATTTTGACTCTGTAATTATATCAGACTTTGATGAAAGTCTAAAAAGTGTAATTACATCGCTATTATACACAGATGTATCACCAAGAAAAAAATTGTTTATTACTTTTAATCAATGGTTTGATGAAAGTTTATTTCAGGAAGTAAATATTCAACCATTATATTATCCATCAATAAATAAAGAAAATTTAGAAAATTTTAATAAAAAATTTGAAAAAAAATTTAATGAAAAACCTAATCACCTAAGTCTACTAAGTTATGATTTGTTGGGTCTAATATATTATTTATCATTTCAAAATGATTTATCGAACATAAATGACTTATTTAAGAAAAAAAACTCTTTTAAAGGAAAAATTGGTATTTTTGATATTAAGAATAACAAAATTAATCATAGATTAAATTTTTATGAAATTGATGAGGGAAAAATTAAAGAAATTTTCTGATTTTTTTAAAAGCTTGATACCTATGGTCTAACTTATATTTTTGTGATGGTTTCATTTGTCCAAAAGTTCTTTTTTTTTTTAAAGGTATAAAAATTGGATCGTAACCAAATCCATTCTTTCCTTTTGGCTTATGTGATATATACCCTTCTACTTTTCCTAAAACACAAGCAATTTTTTTATTAAAATATGAAATTGATAAAGCACAAACAAATCTGGCTCGGATTTTTCTCTTTTTCCAATTTTTATCTTTTTTATTTAACTCTCTATAAACTCTCTTTATTGCTTTGCTAAAATCACCATGCTTTCCTCCCCATCTTGCAGAATAAATTCCAGGTTTCTTATTTAAAAAATCTATCTCTAGACCAGAGTCATCTGCCAAACACATCAATCCTGATTTTTTCGAAAAATACTTAGATTTAATTAAAGAATTTTTCTCAAATGTTTTTCCATTTTCAGTTGGACTTTTAAGATTAAATTCAGTTGTAGAATAAATCTTGATACTTTTTGGTAATAAAGCCTTGATTTCACCTAATTTACCTTTGTTGTTTGTTCCAATAAGTAATTTATTATTTTTTTGCTTAGACATCTAGAAATTATCAAAATCCTTACCATATAAGCTCTTATGGAAAAAGAAGAAAACCAAAAAAATACTTATAAAGAACAAAATCAAGATACGGTTGAAGAATCTGTTAAAAATGAAGAAAATTTAAACTCCAAAAATAAAAAAGAAACGGGCCAGGAATCTAAAGAAGAAATTAAAGAACCAACTCCAGAAGAAAAAGTTAATGAACTTGAAGATAAACTTACAAGAACTTTTGCTGAAATGGAAAATCAAAGAAGAAGATTTGAAAAAGAAAAAGAGGATGCTTTTGAATATGGTGGTTATAGCTTTGCAAAAGAAGCCCTTAATTTAATCGATAACCTCGATCGTTCTAAACAAGTTCTGGAAAGTGATGACGAGCTAAAAGAAACAAAAGCTTTAAAAAAAACTCTAGAACATTTAGACATTATTAAAAAAGATTTAATTTCAATATTTGAAAAAAATAATATCAAACAAATTGATAGTCTTAACAAAAAACTTGATCCAAATTTTCACCAAGCAATGATGGAAATAGAAGATGATACAAAAGAGCCTGGAACTATTATTCAAGAAATTCAAAAAGGTTTTACTATTAAAGATAGACTTCTAAGACCCTCATTGGTTGGAGTATCAAAAAATGTTGCAAAAAAAGATGAAAAAACGAAAGAAAATAAGGAAAAATTAGAAAATAAATAATTATAGGATCAACTTGTAGTTTCACATTTAAACCCTATATGACCAAGGAGAGAAATTAATATTATGAGTAAAATTATTGGAATAGACCTAGGAACAACAAATTCATGTGTTGCCATAATGGAAGGGACACAGGCAAAAGTTTTAGAAAATGCAGAAGGGGCAAGAACGACTCCTTCAGTAGTTGCATTTACAGATGAAAATGAAAAATTAATTGGACAACCAGCTAAAAGGCAAGCTGTCACTAATCCAGAAAACACAATCTTTGCTGTAAAAAGATTGATTGGTAGAAATTTTGAAGACTCAACAGTAAAAAAAGATATTGAAGCAGCGCCTTTTAAAATTGTAAATTCTGAAAAAGGTGATGCATGGATTGAAGCAAAAGGAGAAAAATATTCACCTTCACAAATTTCAGCCTTTATACTCCAAAAAATGAAAGAGACTGCTGAAAAGTATTTAGGGCAAGCAGTCACGAAAGCTGTAATTACAGTTCCTGCATATTTTAATGACGCACAAAGACAGGCTACCAAAGATGCTGGAAAAATTGCTGGTCTAGAGGTTTTAAGAATTATTAATGAACCTACTGCTGCCTCACTTGCTTACGGTTTGGATAAAAAACAAAATAAAAAAATTGCAGTATATGATTTAGGAGGTGGAACTTTTGATGTATCTATATTAGAATTGGGTGATGGTGTATTTGAAGTTAAATCTACCAATGGTGATACGTTTTTAGGTGGTGAGGACTTTGATAACTCAGTTGTAGAATATCTAATTGCTGAATTTAAAAAAGATAGTGGTATAGATTTAAAAACAGACAAGTTAGCATTACAAAGATTAAAAGAAGCTGCTGAAAAAGCAAAAATTGAATTATCTGCTGCTGAACAAACAGATATCAATTTACCATTTATAACTGCAGATAAGACTGGTCCTAAGCATATTAATTTAAAATTGACTAGAGCAAAACTTGAAGCTTTAGTGGAAGATTTGATTGCTAGAACTATTCCACCTTGCAAAACTGCGCTTAAAGATGCAGGAATTTCCTCAAATGATATCGATGAAGTTGTGATGGTTGGTGGTATGACTAGAATGCCTAAAGTAATATCTGAGGTTAAAAACTTTTTTGGTAAAGAACCAAATAAAAGTGTAAACCCCGATGAAGTTGTTGCTATGGGTGCTGCAATTCAAGCAGGTGTTTTACAAGGTGACGTCAAAGATGTTCTTTTGTTAGATGTAACACCGTTGTCTCTTGGTATTGAAACACTTGGTGGTGTATCAACAAAATTGATAGAAAAAAATACGACAATACCAACAAAAAAAAGCCAGGTATTTTCAACTGCTGAAGATAATCAACCAGCAGTTTCGATACGTGTTCTTCAAGGTGAAAGAGAAATGGCAACAGATAACAAATTACTAGGAAATTTTGAATTAGTTGGAATTGCTCCAGCTCCAAGAGGTGTTCCACAAATTGAAGTAACTTTTGACATAGATGCAAATGGAATTGTTAATGTGTCAGCAAAAGACAAGGGAACTGGTAAAGAGCAAAAAATTCAAATTCAAGCATCTGGTGGATTAAGTGATGCAGAAATTGAAAAAATGGTAAAAGATGCTGAAGCAAATAAAGAAGCTGACAAAAAGAAAAGAGAGTCTGTAGATGCCAGAAATCAAGCTGACACTTTAATTCACTCAACTGAAAAAAATCTAAAAGAGCATGGTTCTAAAATTTCAGATGCAGAGAAAAAAGCAATTGAGGATGGATCAAATGCACTTAAAGAATCCTTAAAAAGTGAAGATATTGAAGATATCAAGAAAAAAACTGAAACATTAGTGCAGGCTTCAATGAAATTAGGAGAGGCAATTTATAAATCACAACAAAGCTCAAAACCAGATTCTAATAAAGATGATGGAAAAGACAAAAAGGAAAAAAAAGACGATAATGTTGTTGATGCGGACTTTGAAGAAGTAAAAGACGAAAATAAAGAAAAAAGCGCTTAACTGACATCTATTTGTCCAGGTTATTTTAATGGCTAAAAGAGATTATTATGATGTCTTGGGTGTTACAAAAAATGCTAGTCCAGATGAATTAAAATCTGCTTATAGAAAGTTAGCTGTAAAATATCATCCAGATAAAAATCCAGGCGATAAAACTGCAGAGGATAAATTTAAAGAAGCAAGTGAAGCATACGGAGTTCTTTCAGACAAATCAAAAAAAGAAAATTATGATAATTTTGGTCATGCTGCTTTTGAAAATGGTGGAGGCGGTCGAGGAGGCTTTGGTGGCTTTGGTGGTTTTAGTGGTGCTGATTTTTCAGATATTTTTGAGGACTTCTTTGGTGATTTCGGTGGAGGTGGGCGAGGTTCAGGTAGAAGAAATTCCAACAATCGCGGTTCAGATTTAAGATACGATTTATCAATAACATTGGAAGAAGCATATTTAGGAAAAAAACAAAATATACAATTCTCTACTTCTGAAAAATGTAATACCTGCAAAGGTAATGGATCTAAACCAGGTTCAAGTCCAGATAGATGTACTTATTGTGGTGGAAATGGAAGGGTTCGATCTAACCAAGGGTTTTTTACTGTTCAACAAACATGCCCACAATGTGCTGGAAGTGGAGAAGAAATAACTAATCCATGTAATGAATGTGGAGGAGCAGGAAATAAACAAGCCACAAAAAAAATATCTGTTTCAATACCTAAAGGTGTTGATGATGGAACAAGAATTAGACTTGCAGGAAAAGGTGAGGCTGGCACTAGAGGTGGCTCTAGTGGAGACTTATACTTATTTATAAATGTTAAATCTCACGATCTTTTTAAAAGATCAGATGTAAATTTATTTTTTGAATTTCCTATTTCCATAGCTGATGCAGCTCTTGGCACAACAATTGAAATACCTACTATTGATGGTAAAAAAGCTAAAATAAAGATCCCTGATGGTACTCAAGATGGAAAACAATTTAGACTAAAAGGAAAAGGCATGCCATTTATGCGAAGAGGAGATTTTGGAGATTTATATGTACAAATTAAAACTGAAGTACCTGTGTATTTGAACAAAGAACAAAAGGATTTACTAGAAAGATTTAGAAAAATTGAAAACGAAAAATCTAACCCAAGCATTAAAAAATTTTTCCAAAAAGCTAAAAGTTTCTGGAATGGTTGATAATGGGATTAGAGCAAATAATTCCAGCAATTTTTTTAATAGCAGTTTTAATTTTAGTTCTACCAGGCTTTTTAAGTTCAAATTCAAATTCAAAACAATTCTTTAAGAATTTATTTATTTGGTCTGTAATTGTCATATCTATTGTGGTAGTTTTAAATCTTATTTTTAAATGAAAAAAATTAATCTAGCAGTTTCAGGATGTATGGGACGAATGGGTCAACAGATAATTAAATCCGTTAGATCAAACAAAAATTTTAAAATAATTTCCCTCACAGAAAATAAAAAAATAAACAAAAAAATTAATGGGATTAAATTAACTGTAAATAGTGAAAATGCATTTAGGCGGGCGAATATAATAATAGATTTCACAATTCCAAAATGCACTTTTGAAATATTAAAGATAGCCTCAAAATTAAAAAAAAGAGTAGTTATAGGGACAACTGGATTTACAAAAAATGAAGAAAAATTAATTCAAAAATTTTCTAAAAAAATACCAATTTTAAAAGCAGGTAATATGAGTCTTGGTATAAATCTTTTAATGTATTTAACAGAAATAGCGTCAAGCTCTTTAGGAAAAAATTTTTTAAGTAAAGTTTTTGAGGTACATCATAAACATAAAAAAGATTATCCTTCGGGCACAGCATTAATGTTGGGTAAAGGAATTGCTGTAGGAAAAAATAAAAATTTTTACAGTTTAATAGGAAAAAAATATTTAAATAAAAAAAATTTTCCCTATGGAAAAAAAATTAATTTTAATTCTTTAAGAAAAGGTGAAATTATTGGAGAACATGAGGTTAAATTTTCTAGTGGTAAAGAAATTATAACTTTAAATCATGAGGCTTTTGATAGAGCTCTATACTCTGAAGGAGCACTATCAGCTGCGAGATGGTTAATAAATAAAAAGCCTGGTCTTTATTCAATGAGAGACATGATGAATTTCAAATAATGAATGAAATTCATAGAGCTAAAATAGTTTTAAAAATCTTAAATAAAACATACCCTAAAATAACAGTTCCACTAAAAAGTAGAAATGTATTTACTTTATTAATTTCTGTTCTTCTTTCAGCTCAATGTACCGATGTAAATGTAAACAATGTTACAAAAAATATTTATCCAAAATATTATAAACCTAAACATTTTGTAAAATTGGGAAGGAAAAAAATTGAAAAACTTATAAAAAAAATAGGTATTTTTAGAATTAAAGCCAAAAGTATTTATAATTTATCAAAAATATTAATTTCAAAACATAGGGGTAAAGTTCCAAAAACATTTGAAGAACTAGAAAAACTACCAGGTGTTGGTCATAAAACAGCGAGTGTAGTAATGTCTCAAGGATTTGGTCACCCAGCATTTCCGGTTGATACACACATTCACAGACTTGCTCAAAGATGGGGTTTGACCAATGGAAAAAATGTAATCCAAACCGAAAAAGATTTAAAAAAACTATTCCCAAAAAAAAATTGGAATAAACTTCATCTTCAAATAATTTATTATGGAAGAGAATTTTGCAAAGCAAGAGATTGTTATGGAATAACTTGTAAAATTTGCACCACTTGTTATCCTCAAAGAAAAAAACCTGTTAAAACAAAAAAAGCTTAATATGAAAGTTCTTGGTATAGGAAATGCAATAGTTGATGTGATCTGTAAGGTAGAGGAAAATTTTATTTCCCAAAATAATTTAACCAAGGGCACAATGAAATTAATTTTTGATGAAAGTGAATTTAAAAATTTAATTAAAAATCTTAAAATTGAAAAAACAATATCTGGTGGATCTGTTGCTAATTCTATAGTGGGTTTATCTCAATTAAAAAATGATGTTGGATTTATTGGTAAAATTGCAGATGATAATTTGGGTCATAAATATGAAGAAGGGCTTATAAAAGAAAATGTAAAATACTTTTATTCAAAAAAAAAAGAGACTATTCCTACTGGAACTTGTTTGATTTTAATTACTCCTGATTCTGAAAGAACAATGTGTACTTTTTTAGGAATAGCAGGAAAAATAAATGAAAATGATATTAAAATTCAGACAATTAAAGAAAGTGAAATAATTTTTCTTGAAGGTTATTTATGGGATGAGGGTGAGCCAAAAAAAGCATTTGAGAAAGCAATTATTAATTCAAATAAGGCAGCTATGACTCTTTCTGATCAATTTTGTGTAGAGAGACATAAAAAAAGTTTTTTAAACTTAGTAAAAGAAAAATTAGACATAACTTTTGCTAATGAGGGAGAAATTATGTCTTTAATAAATGCTAAAAATTTTGATGAAGTAATTACATTTGCTAAACAAATTAATAAACATTTAGTAATTACTAGGGGTGAAAAAGGAGCTGTATCCATAATAGAAGATGAAATTACGGAAATTGATGCCATAAAAAATTTACAAATAAAAGATTTAACTGGTGCTGGAGATTTATTCGCAGCAGGTTATTTACATGGTTTTGTTAATAAGCTTTCTAAAGAAGATTGTTTAGAAAAAGGGACTGAATTATCATCAAAAATAATTCAACAAATTGGAGCTAGACTTTAATTTTTTTTCTTTTGAAACTACCTTTCCCTTTTTTTGGTTTTATAATTCTAGGTTTATATTTTTTAGTAAACAAGTCTTGAGCAAACTTATTTTTCTTTGATAATTTTGTAACCATTCTTATCGCTTATTATGAAATTTTCATCATTAAAAATTTTTAAAATTTTTTTTCTAAGTCTATATATATGAGTTTCAACAGTATGGGTTTCTAATTCAGATTGATATCCCCAAACCTTTGATTGAAGTTCTTGAATTTTGACTGACTCTCCTGCTTTATTTAAATAAATTATAGAATTAATCTCTTTTTCTGTAAGTTTAATTTTAGTTTTTTCTTTATACATTTCTCTTGAATTTAAATTAAATTTATATGTACCAATCTCAATTTCAGATTGTTCACTAAAATTTTTTTTTAAAAATTCTATATTAATTTTTTCTAATAATTTAAATATAGATACTGGAAATTTATCGAAAATAATTTGATTATCTACGTCAGGGATTTTTTTTCGAGTAAAAATCAAACTATTTGATCTTTGGTTTATCTCAGAAAGTTGATTTTCAGAAGCTTTATCCAAATCAACATTTATATCTTTTTTAATTTCACTCAAGATCTTATATAATTCTTCAAATTCATAAATAAATAAATTTTGATTACTCATATATAAATACAATATGATAATTTACTTAAAAAATAAACACACTCTCATGATTGATGATTTTAGTTTTAAATGTTGTGTAGGAAAAAATGGAATAAGTAAGAGAAAAATAGAAGGTGACAAAAAAACACCAATTGGGTCATTTGGGATTGAAAATTTATACTACAGAAATGACAGGATAAGAAAACCATCAACAAAATTAAAATGTATAAAGATTAATAGAAAAATGGGTTGGTGTGATGATGTTAATATTTCAAAATATTATAACAGGCTTGTTATAAATAAAAAGATTAAACAAGAAAAGTTATACAGAAAAGATTTTAAATACGATTTAATAATACCAATTAAATACAACTTTTCTAATCCAATAAAATCCAAGGGAAGTTGTATTTTTATTCATTTAACTAAAAACTACAAACCTACTGCTGGCTGCATAGCATTAAGTAAAAAAGATTTTTTGATCATGTTAAGATTGATAGATAGGAAAACAAAAATTAATATTTATTAAGACCTTTTGCCAAAAATATTAGATCCAATTCTCAAGTAAGTGGCTGAATTTAGTGTTGCATCTAAGTAATCTGAGGACATACCCATACTTAATTCGCTTAACCCAAGATCTTTATTTAGTTTATTCATTTCCTTAAAATAAATGTTAGCAGATTTATCTAGAGGTGGAATGCACATAAGACCTATTACATTCAAATTTAAACTTTTACAGTAAGAATATAAAGAAGGAAGAGATAATTTGCTTACACCGGATTTTTGATTTTCATTTCCAATATTTACTTGAATAAAAATTTTTATTTTTTTATTTTGTTTTTCTTGTTCATCAAAAATTTTTTTTGCAAGTTTTTCACTATCCACTGAATGAATGTAATCAAACAATTTAACTGCAAATTTAACTTTATTTGTTTGTAAACTACCAATTAAATGTAAATTAATATTTCTATTAACTAATTTAATGTTAGTCCATTTATCTAGAGCTTCTTGAACTTTATTTTCGCCAAAATCCAAATGTCCATATTCAATTAAGGGGTTTATTTTATCAATAGTAAAAGTCTTTGATACAGCAATAATCTTTGGTACTTTAACTAACTTTGAATTATCTAAATTAGATCTTATTTCTTTTTGGATGTTAATTAAATTTTGGATTATTTTATGCATTATAAATCATTAAAAAAATACTACTTTATTAAGTCACTTGATACAAAAAATATCATAAAACAAGATAAAGAAACTATTATAATTTATAGAAATTATACTTCATCTAAGATTGATATAAGTGGAATATTAAGATTAAAAAATTTTTTAAAAAAACGTGGCAATAAATTTCTCCTAGCAAATAACATTAGATTGGCCTTAAAATTAGGATTAGATGGTGTGTATATTCCTTCATTCAATAAAGAACTAAAACACTTATCTTTTTCATTTCATCCAAATTTTATTATAATTGGGTCTGCTCACAATTTAAATGAAATAAGAATTAAAGAACTTCAAAAAGTTCAAAGTATTTTTATATCTTCTTTATTTAAAAAAAATAAAAACTATTTAGGACTTTATAAATTTAAAAAGATTTCAAAATATACGAAAAAAAATATTATTGCTTTAGGTGGTATATCTGGGAAAAATCTAAAAAAACTAAATTTAATGAAGATTACACATTTTGCCGGTATATCTTTTTTTGAACAAAAAAAAGGCCCCTAAAAAGGGGCCCTTTTTAAATTTGATATCTAAATTAATTAGAATGCAAATGATAACGTGAACTCGTAACCTTCTGTATCTCTAGCAGCAGTACCAGCAATGTTATCAACTTCGTTTGTAGCACCAGCTAGTGTCATTCCACCCATAGTGTATGAAGCAGAAATACCAGTTGACACTTGGTCATCTAGTGAAGCCGATTCAAAATCCACTGTGTGTTTATTGTAACCGATTGAGAAGTCATCATTTATAGCGTATGTAATACCCATAGATTGTGACTCTTGGTCAGAGTTTGCAGTTGTGTGGTCTCTATCAGAGTTTTGTATACCAACTGTGAAAGCTCCCCATGCATACTTAGCATACATTGTAGTTTCAGCTGCATCTACAGCAACACCTTCTTGGTTGTCAGAAGATGCATAACCAACTGTTAAACCGTCAATACCTTCTGGAGATACAGCGATTGCAAAGTCAGTGTATGATTCAGCAACAGCAGCACCACCACCATCATTTTGGTAAGCCATAGTAAACGTAGCTCCACCAACACTTGGAGATGTGTAGATGAACATATTTGCTCCACCACCACCATTGATTACAGTTGGAGAACCAGTTGTAGCTGTTCCATCATCGTCAACAATATCCCAAGCTTCTTCGTAAGCATTTGGAGTTACATCGTCAACCGCACCGAATGCAGATGAAGAACCAGAACCATTAAATTTTAATGATCCCCAGTCTCCTGATAGTGTCATGTCGTAGTCATCTAATGCACCACCATCTATTTCGTAGTAAACAGCAACGCCTAAACCGCCATCTGTTTCACCACTCATGTTAAACTTAAGACTATCACCCATGTAGAAGCCATTGCCTCTAGTACCATTAGCCTCGTTACCACCTCTGTTAGTGTCGTCTAATGAAATTGACGCGCCACCTGATACTGATACTTCAGCAGCATTTACAGAAAAAGTAGCAAGAGAACCAGCAAGAGCTGATAATCCAATTTTTCTTAAATTGTTCATATTAATTACTCCTTTTTATTGTTTAATTATTAATAATAAACACGAGCAAATTATCATTTTTTAAAAGAAAAACGTTCAAATATCCCTTTTTTTAATAATTTTTTACTTTATGTTGTATTTATGCAACACAATTAAAGGCCAAAATTCATGAATTTTTTTTAATATATTAGAATTAAATGTATATTTACTTAAGTTTCATTTTATAAATTCACAAATGTTAAAAATAATATCAAATAAAATTTTACTCACATGCATAGTTTTTCTTTTTACTCTTAATTCATGTGGAAAGGATTTCTTTAAACCTGGAGATGCAAGAGAAAATCCTCCTGATCCAAGAGAAAGGGTTAAGAAAAATTTAGAAGAGGGAAGAGGTTTTAGACTTAACGATGCTATAGGTGGGGCAAGAAAGGGAACTAATTTTGAATTTGCAAGTTCAAATGAATTATGGAGAGCTTCACTTGATATTTTAGATTTTATGCCATTAACATCAGCTAATTATAGTGGTGGGGTAATAATCACTGATTGGTATTCTGAACAAGGAAATGCAGATGAGGCCATAAAAATTACAATTAGATTTCTAAGTAATGAAATTAGATCCGATGCAATTAGTGTGGATGTATTTTACAAAAAATGTGTAACAATAAATAATTGTAAAATAAATAAACAAGATGGAAAACTAAAAAAAGAAATCACAAAACAAATACTTACAAAAGCTACAATTTATCAAAAACAAAAGAAGGATAAAAATTTTAAACCTTATCGCCAATCTACTCAGGATAACGAACGCGAATAATTACTTAAAACTTACTATTAATAGTTATGAGCAGATATAATTTTAAATCTATTGAGTCTAAGTGGCAAACTTTTTGGGAAGAAAATAAGAGTTTTAAAGTTGAAACAGATTCTTTAAAAAAAAAATTTTATTGTCTTGAAATGTTTCCTTATCCTTCGGGAAAGATTCACATGGGACATGTGAGGAATTATACAATAGGAGATGTGCTTGCCAGATATAAATCTTTAAAAGGTTTTAATGTATTACACCCTATGGGTTGGGACTCATTTGGTATGCCAGCTGAAAATGCAGCTAAACAAAATAATTTAGATCCAAAAACCTGGACCGAATCTAATATTTCAAAAATGAAAACACAATTAAAAAAACTCGGTCTATCTATTGATTGGGATAGAGAAATTTCAACTTGCAGTGAAGAATATTATAAACATCAACAAGCATTCTTTTTGGAACTATTAGAAAAAAAACTTGTTTACCGTAAAGAAAATTATGTAAATTGGGATCCAGTTGATGAAACAGTTCTTGCAAATGAACAGGTAATTGAAGGAAAAGGATGGCGCTCAGGTGCTGTTGTTGAAAGAAAAAAATTAAGCCAGTGGTTTTTTAACATATCTAAATTTTCTCAAGATTTATTGGATGGACTACAAAAGTTAGAATCTTGGCCTAATAAAGTAAAAACAATGCAAAAGAATTGGATAGGAAAATCATTTGGTTGTGAGATTGATTTTAAAATAGAGGGAGACTTGCCTGTAAAAAACATAAAATGTTTTACTACTAGGCCTGATACTCTTTTTGGATTTTCTTTTATTGCATTATCTATAGATCATGAAATTTCAAAATATTATAAAAATGATGATAATTTTTCTAAATTTAAAGAAAAATGTTCAAAAACAGGCACAACTGAAGAGGCAATAGCTGTTGGAGATAAAATTGGATTTAAAACAAATCTTTTTGCTGAAAACCCTTTAAATCCAAAACAGAAAGTTCCAGTTTATTTTGCTAATTTTGTTTTAATGGACTACGGATTTGGAGCTGTTTTTGGTTGTCCAGCCCATGACCAAAGAGATTTTGATTTCGCAAAGAAATATGATCTTGAAATTAAAACAGTTGTTAGACCTCACGATAAAGATAATTCTTTTAAAGTAGAAAAGGAAGCTTATTCAGGTGCCGGTGTAATAATTAATTCAGAGTTTTTAAATGGTTTTGAAGCACCAGAAAATTCAGTCCTAGAAACTATAAAAATTTTAGAAAAAAAAAAATTAGGCAAAAAACAAATTAATTTTAGACTAAAAGATTGGGGAGTATCTCGACAAAGATATTGGGGTTGCCCAATACCAGTGGCATATGATGAAAATGGTAAAGCTTATCCAATTCCTAAGTCAATGTTACCTGTAAAGCTCCCAGAAAATATAAACCTTAATGTTAAAGGTAATCCTCTTGATAGCCAAACAGAGTGGAAAAAAGTTGTCATTGACGGAAAAAATCTAGTTAGAGAAACAGACACATTAGATACTTTTGTTTGTTCATCTTGGTACTTTTTAAGATTTTGCTCACCAAAAGAAACAGCTAATGGATTTAATAAAAAAGATATAGATTATTGGATGCCTGTTGATCAATACATTGGTGGAGTTGAGCATGCTATTTTGCATTTACTGTATTCGAGATTTTTTATGCAAGCTCTTTCATACAATAACAAAGAGTTTAGCTTATTAGAACCATTCAACGGTCTTTTTACTCAAGGTATGGTGTGTCATGAAACTTATAAGGACCCTGACAATAATTGGGTCAGTCCTGATGAAATTGAAAACATTGATGGAAAGCGATATTTGAAAAAGGATACTTCTAAATTGATTACGGTCGGGCCCTCTGAATCCATGTCCAAATCAAAAAAAAATACAATTGACCCAGAAAATATTATTTTAAATTATGGTGCAGATGCTGCTAGATTATTCATCTTATCTGATAGTCCTCCTGAAAAAGATGTTCAATGGTCAGAAGAAGGGATTGCTTCGTCATTCAAATTTATTCAAAAATTATGGACTTTAAATGAAAAAATTACTGATCAAGTAAAAAAAAATCACTCAAAAGACAATGATATTGAAATAGAAAAATATACAAATAAGTTTTTAAAAAATGTTACTGATAATCTTGAAAGTTTTAGTTACAACAAAATCATTGCTAATTTACATGAAATGCACACTTTCTTAAATAAACAAATAGATAAGCCTTACACTAAAGAAACTCTTCTTCGAAATTATCAAAAAATTTTAATTGCAATCACACCTGTTATTCCACATTTTGCAAGTGAATGTCTTGAATTAATGAATATAAAAGATTTCAAGTGGTCAGAGTATGATGAGTCAATGTTAAAAGAAGATAAAATAAATATCGTTATTCAAATAAATGGTAAAAAAAGAGGACTAATTTCAACTAAACCAAATATGACAGAGGAAAAACTTTTTGAAATAATTCAGAATGATGAGAAATTAATGAAGTATACTGACCAAAAAAATATAAAAAAAAAAATTTATATTCAAGATAAACTAATGAATATAATAGTTTAAATGTTGATGAAAAAAAAAATTTTAATCATACTTACTTTTATCATTTTTACAGGCTGTGAATATAAACCAATATATTCAGAATCTAATAAGACAAATTATAAAATTGTTGTAACTGATATAATTGGTGACAAAAAATTTAACAAATTTCTAGTGGATAGTATTTTAAGAAATAGTCAAAAAGATTCTAATGAAATTATTACTATTAAAATAAATTCTGAATATACAAAAAATATTTTAGCAAAAAATACAGCAGGAAACATTACTGACTATCAGAGTACAGCGGTTACTACTTTTTCAATTGAGAAAAATCAAAATCTTAAAACATTTACTGTTAATGAGAAATTTAATTTTCAAAAAATGACAGATAAATATGAAGAAAAAAATTATGAAGAGAATATAAAGAAAAATTTAGCTACATCTATATCGCAAAGATTAATCCTTAGATTGTCAATTATTGAATGATATTAAAATCATACGAAATAAATAAAATTAGTAATGATTATACCTTTTATTTACTTCATGGAAAAAATGAAGGATTAAAAGAAGAAATTATTAAAGAAATAACAAAAAGAAATAAAGGGAAAATTTTAAATTATGAAGAAAAACAAATTTTTGAAGAAAAAGAAATTTTTTTTGAAAATATTTTATCAGGCTCATTATTTGAAACTAATAAATTGATCATAATAAATAGGGCGAGTGACAAGATTCATGATTTGATACTTGAATTAATAGAAAAAAAAATAATAGATATAAAAATTATAATAAACGCCGAAATTCTTGAAAAAAAATCAAAACTAAGATCTTTATTTGAAAAAGAAAAAAAACTAGCTTGTATACCAGTATATCCAGATAATAATGAAACACTAGCTAGATTGGCAGCTATATTTTTTAAAGAAGGAAAAATCTCAATTTCTCAACAAAATATAAATTTGATTGTAAACAAATGCAATGGAGACAGACATAATCTTAAAAGTGAGCTTGAAAAAATAAAAACTTTTGCGTTACAAAAAAAAAGCATTTCTACGGAGGAAATCTTAAAGCTTATAAATTTAAGTGAAAATCACAGTTTTGCAGAATTAATTGATAACTGTTTAGCTAAAAACAAAAATAAAATTATAAATATTTTAAATGAAAATAACTTTAGCAACGAAGATTGTATAGTTATTTTAAGAACTTTTTTGATGAAAGCAAAAAAGGTTCTTAAACTTTCTCAGGAATTAGAAAAAAATAATGATTTAAATAAAACAATCTCGTCTGCTAAACCTCCAATATTTTGGAAAGATAAAGAAATTGTCAAAATACAATTAAAAAAATGGAATCAACAAAAAATAAAAGAATTAATTTATAAGCTGAATAACACAGAACTTCAAATCAAGAAAAGTTTTAATAATCCAATTTTAATTGTAACAAACTTTATATTAGAGCAAGGCTCAAATACTAATAATTAGATTTAATTATATCTATAATTTTATTCAATTGATCAAGGTCATGATATGAAAAGGTAATGGTTCCTTTGTTTCTTTTATTATTCTTTATAGAAACATTTAATCCAACTTTATCAGAAATAGATTTTTCGAGATTTTGAATATTCGGGTCTATTAATTTTGAAAAAGATCCTTTTTTTTTCTTAAAAATTTTAACAAAATTTTCAGATTGTCTAACAGAGAGTTTTTTTTCTATTATTTTAGAAGCTATAAATTCAGCATTATCCATGCCTACTAATATTTTAGCATGTCCAGCGCTAATTTTTTTTTCTTCAATGTACTTTAATACAGAAGTAGGTAACGATAATAATCGCAAAGAATTAGTGATATAACTTCTACTTTTACCAATAAATTTAGAGACTTTTTCTTGATCATATGAAAATTCATCAATTAATCTTTTATAACCTTGTGCTTCTTCAAGCGGATTTAAATCATGTCTTTGGACGTTTTCAACAATTGCAAATTCTAGTGACTTTAAATCATCTGCCTCTGTAACTACGACAGGTATATCATGTAGGCCTGCTTTTCTAGCAGCTAGCCACCTTCTCTCACCTGCAATGATTTCAAACTTAGAATTTTCTGACAGAGATTTCCTAACTATAATTGGCTGGATTACTCCTCGTTCTTTTATTGAATTAGATAAGTCATCTAAATTCTCTTCATCAAAGTTTTTCCTTGGCTGAAATTTATTTGGAATAATATCACTTAATAATAACTTATTCGTTTTAGACTCAACTTTTGTCTCACCAATAAGTGAAGATAACCCTCTGCCTAGTCCTTTTTTGATTTTATTCATTATGCAGCACTTCCTAGATTATTCTCTTGATTTATAAATTCATCAGTAAAACTATAATATGATTTACTACCAGGACAATTTTTATCATATATCAAAACTGGGACTCCATGAGATGGGGCTTCCGATAAACGAACATTACGAGGAATAACTGTTTGATAAACTTTTTCTTTAAAATAATCTCTAGCTTCTTGTTCTACTTGGGATGATAGTTTGTTTCTTCTGTCATACATTGTTAACAGAATCCCCTGTATTTCTAGTTTTGGATTCAATTTAACTTTTATTCGTTCAATAGTTTTCATTAATTGAGTAAGTCCTTCTAATGCAAAAAATTCCGTTTGAAGTGGTACCAATAGAGAATTTGATGATACTAAAGCCATTACAGTTAACAAACTAAGGGATGGGGGGCAATCTATTAAGATATAATCATA
This sequence comes from Candidatus Pelagibacter sp. HIMB1483, assembly GCF_052048135.1. NCBI lineage: Bacteria > Pseudomonadati > Pseudomonadota > Alphaproteobacteria > Candidatus Pelagibacterales > Candidatus Pelagibacteraceae > Candidatus Pelagibacter > Candidatus Pelagibacter sp. HIMB1483. The sequence continues at coordinate 94,854 of NZ_JBNAIM010000002.1, forward strand.
TAATGTTCTAGAATCATTTAAATATGCGGTTAATTTAGACTTCAAAATAAAGGCTCTATCACTATCACCAGCAGTTTCTACTTCCAACCCAGACAAATCTACATTAGAGCTTATTAAATCAAGATCCTTAAATTTTGTTTCTTTTATCACACTAGAAATTGACATCGTCCCATTAAGAATTCCATAAATTGTTTGGTCCGATTGCTCAGTATTAGACAACCCCAGACCAGTTGTGGCATTCCCTTGTGGATCAAGGTCAATTACTAAAATTTTTTTACCTTGTTGAGATAATGCAGAAGCCAAATTAATAACAGTTGTTGTTTTACCAACACCACCTTTTTGATTTATTATAGAAATAATTTTCATGAAAATTTTTTTTTAATTTTTTTTATATTAAGTATAAATGAGTCTTTGTTAGTTAGACTTTTTTTTTCTTCATAATCTAAATCCCAATCTTGAAGTGTATCTTTTAGAATTTTTCTACCACTACTTCCCATAAAAAAAATTATGTTTTTATATTTATTAAAATTTTTATTTATTAAATTAAGTATTATCGGCATTGGTTTAAAAGCTCTGGACATTATTGTTCCTGTTTCAATATCTTTAACTGTAAAAATGTCTTTTTGAATTACTTCTGTGTTTAAATTTAATTTTTCTGAAACTTCTCTTAAAAAGGCACATTTATGGTAACTCTTTTCATAAAGGTTGACTTTCATACTATTTTTTATCTGTTTCATCACGACAGCTACGATTAAGCCGGGCATTCCTCCCCCGCTACCTAAATCAGAGGTTGTATTACTATTTAAATCAACAAAATCAATTATTTGCGCAGAATCAATTATATGACGTTCTCTTATATGCTGTTTTTCCTGTATTTTTTTGCTTATAATGTTTATATGCTTATTTTTATCCAGTATCATTGAAATTAAGGTTTCAAGTTGATTACAAGTTTCACGTGAAACATTAAAACTAAAAATTTTAGAATAAGAATTTAAAATCAAATTATCCATCAAGCTATATGCTTAATAGACTTTCTTTTGACATGTGACAACAAAATATATACAGCTGCAGGAGTAATTCCATCAATTCTGAGTGCCTGACCCATCGTTTTTGGCCTTATTTCTTTAAATTTAGATTTAACCTCATTAGAAAGACCGGAAAATTGGTCATAATCAATATTATCAGGAATCGTTAAATTTTCATCTCTTTTAAAAGCTAAGATATCAGCCTTTTGTTTTTTTAAATAACCTCTATAATGAGAGTTGATTTCGATCTGCTCATCGATCTCAAAGCCACTATCCATAATTTCTGGCCAAATCTCTCTGATTTTTTTCATATTAACCTCTTTTTGAGTTAAAATTTCATCAGCGGATCTAAGAACACCATCTTTTGCAATTTTTATACCAAATTTATCTGCTTTTGATGGAGAAATAGTCAAATTTACCATTTGTAAAGAAATTTTGTTCAATTTATTGAATTTATCCTCAAATATCTCTTTTCTCGTCGCTGATATTAGACCTATCTCAATACCCTTCTGTGTTAGTCTTAAATCTGCATTGTCAGATCTAAGACTTAATCTATACTCAGCTCGAGAAGTAAACATTCTATAAGGCTCAACAACACCCTTGGTTACCAAATCATCAATCATTACACCAATATAAGCATCTGATCGATCTAGTATAAATGGCTCCATATTTTTAAAAGATAAAGCAGCATTAATACCAGCTATAAGACCTTGAGCAGCTGCTTCCTCATAACCCGTGGTTCCATTAATTTGTCCAGCGAGATATAAATTCCTGATTTTTTTTGTCTCTAATGTCAAAAAAAGCTCTCTGGGATCAATATAGTCATATTCAATTGCATATCCTGGTCTAATTATTTTAACATTTTCTAAACCATTGATATTGTTGAGTATTTCATACTGAACAACCTCAGGTAGAGATGTTGATATACCATTTGGATAAATTGTGTGATCATTTAAACCCTCAGGCTCTAAAAATATCTGGTGTCTAGTCTTATCTGCAAATTTTACTATTTTGTCTTCTATAGAAGGACAATATCTTGGACCGACACCCTGAATGCTACCCGAGTACATTGCGCTTTTAGATAAATTTTTTTCAATAATTTTATGAACCCTTTCGTTTGTGTAGGTCATTGAACATGACACTTGTTTGTTTAAATTCTTTTTTGTTAGGAAAGAAAAAAAATATGGATTATCGTCTGCAAATTGTTTTTCTAAATTTTCAAAATTAATTGATCTGGAATCTAGTCTAGGAGGGGTCCCAGTTTTTAATCTACCAATTTTAAAATTATATTTCTTTAACTGTTCGCTTAAACCTGTACTTGGTTTTTCATTGAAACGACCTGCGGGAGTTCTTGTATCACCAATATGTATCAATCCATTTAAAAATGTGCCAGTTGTTAAGATTAATTTACTGCAACTTATATTGTAACCTTTTTGTGTTATTAATCCACTTATTTCATTATTTGAGAAAATAAATTGTGTTACAGGATCAGAAAAAATGCTTAAATTACAATAGTTTACAAGCTTTTCTTGCATAAATTTACGGTATAAATATCTATCAGATTGAGTTCTGGGTCCTCTTACAGCAGGTCCTCTACTTCTATTTAATAATCTAAATTGTATTCCAGACTTATCAGCAACTTCTCCCATGAGCCCATCTAGAGCATCAATTTCTCTCACTAGATGACCTTTACCTAAACCACCAATAGCAGGATTGCATGACATTTCCCCTATGGTATTTATGTTGTGAGTAAATAAGGCTGTGTTAATTCCAAGTCGCGCAGAAGCTGCAGCTGCCTCACAACCTGCATGACCGCCGCCAATTACAACTACATCAAAAGATAAATCTTTTTTCATGGTATAAATTTATATTTGATTAAAATATTTACAAGATTTGAGTTTTTTTTCTCAAATAAGCTATATTTATCAACGAAAAGAATAAAAAAAAGGCTAAAAATACAGCAAAATCGTCATTATTTTCCAATGCAAAAATCATTGAAAATACTGCCTAATATCTCTTCTACATCAACTTTTCCAACAATCATTCCCAAATGTCTACTTGCTAACCTTAAATCCTCAGCCGCTTTATCAAAATCTTCTTTTTCATTTTTTTCTAAAAAATTTATTAAGTGATCCACACATTGTATTAAATGTTGTCTGTGTCTTTCTCTGGTTATTAAAATATCCTCTTCAGTTATAAATTTATTCTTTAGACTGTCTTTAATTTTTGAAATTAAATTATCTATATTTAAATTATCTTTTAATGATATCAAAACGTGATTAAGTTTAAGAATTTTTGGATCCAATTTTGTATTTAGAAGATCTGATTTATTTATGACTAAAATAGCATCATTTTTCAACAAATCGTTCAAAAAGCCTTTAATATCAATGCTTTTAGCATCAACTACTACTAATTTTAAGTCAGCATTCTCAGCTTTTTTAAGAGACAATCTTATTCCTTTTTTTTCTATTTCATCTTTTGAATCTCTTATGCCCGCAGTATCAGAAATAATAACCGGATATCCATCTATATTTAAATGTGTTTCGACGACATCTCTAGTAGTACCAGCAATCTCAGATACTATAGCAACTTCTCTATTTGATAGATTATTTAACAAACTAGATTTACCAGCGTTAGTTGGGCCTACTATAGCAATTTTGAAACCCTCACGAATTATTTCTCCAACTTTTTGATCATCTAAAATTTTTTTTATTTCATTCAGAACATCATTGATATCTATTTTTATTTTTTTTATGTTTTCATCAGGAAGATCCTCATCTGGAAAATCTATTTTTGCTTCCACAAAGGACAAAATTTTTAATAATTTTGCTCTTAATTCATTAAATTTTTTAGATGTACTCCCATTCATGATTTTAATTGCTTGTTTTCTCTGAATTTCAGTTTCAGAAGAAATTAAATCAGCTATACTTTCAGCCTTTAATAAATTTATCTTTCCATTTTGAAATGCAAGTTTAGTAAATTCTCCAGGCTCTGCTAATCTACAATTTTTAATATTAGATATTGCTTCCTGTACAGCTAAAACAACTGCTTTACTACCATGAACATGTAATTCGGCCATGTCTTCGCCTGTGTAGCTCTCAGGTCCAGGAAACCATAAAATTATGCCCTCATCAATAAGCTCAGAAGTGTTGATATTGTTTATTTTTCTTAGGGTTGCCATTCTTGGAGTTGGAATTTCTTTACCAGTTAGTGTCTCTATTACTTTTGCCGTTTCTGGACCCGAAAGACGAATAATTGATACCCCAGAAATACCTGGACCTGAGGAAAGAGCATAGATTGTCATGTAATAAGTATAATCTTATACTTAAGATATTGGAAATAAATATTTCTAAACAGTAATTTCTTCAATAGCTTTAAAAAAACTCGCTGAAAATTTTTTTTGATTGAATAAGGGACTTTCTAGAGCATTAAGAAAGATATTTTTTCTTAGGTCTAAATATTCTTTTGTATTCTTCGATAAATTTATTGCCTTCGACAAATATTGCTCCTCATTGCTAGCTATTAAACTTTCCATTTTTAAATTTCTATTAATTGACTCACCACATCTAGAATTGAAATTATAACCAGACAAAGTGATAACCGGAACGCCCATCCAAATAGCCTCAAATGACGTTGTTACACCATTGTATGGAAAGGTATCTAATGCAATATCTATTTCTTTGTATAAATTTAAATGATCCTCTACATTATCAATTCGAGTATAAAATGACACAGAGTCTAGAACTCCATTTTTTTTAAATAATTTTTCAATTCTATCTAATTTTCTTCTTCTATTTGCACATTTAATAATCAATTTTGAACCTTTAATTTTTTTTAATATGTTTGACCAACAATTAATAACATTGTCATTTATTTTAGCAGGATTGTTAAATGAACCAAAAGTTAAATAATTATTTCTCAAAAAAGGAGCTGGATTTTCTTTTCTTTTAAAATTCATACCAGAATGACAATTCCAAATTTCTGGTAAATATAATACTTTCTCTGAATAATATTTTTTTTCACTTTTTAAAATAAGATTTGGGTCTGTAATAATATAATCCATATTATCTAAGCCAGAAGTATTACAGTAACCCATCCAAATAACTTGTTTTTTGGCCAATCTATTTTTATATAATTCAATTCTATTTCTTGAGGTGTATCCCATAATATCTATCATTATATCTAGATTGAATTCTCTTATTGTATTGAGTGCTTTAAAATCGTTAAATTTCCCAACATTAATTGTTTTATCAACTAAATTAGTAAATTCCTCTGATGTCTTGTCCTCTTTAATTTGATTGGTAAATAAAACTATCTCAAATTTTGATTTGTCATAGTTTAACAATACTGTTTTTAAAAAATAAGTAACTGAATGAGCCTCTTTAATATCAGCTGATAAAAAGCCTATTTTTATTTTTTTGTTCTTTTTATTAGATAACTTTATTATTTTTTCTTGAGGGTATTCTCTTAAATTATCATTTAAAAACTTACCAAATTTAAAGAAGTCCTGCTGAGACCAACTTTTATCAAAACATCTCCAATATCCATAATTACATAAATCCTGAATAATAAAATCTTTAGATTTAATTATTTTTTCAAGATGAAATATCATTCCTTTATAATCGCTCAACCTAGAATAAACTGTAGACATAGCAATGTTTATTGGCCTTTGATCGCAAAAAGGTTTTGGTGAAGCCTTATAAAAACTTTTTATCTCATCAAAATCTACATTGCTATCTTCAAAATCACTCAAAATTGAACTAGCTACTACATAATTAGTTAAAGCATTAAGACCATTAACGCTCTCTTTTTCTTTAAGATATCCTTTTTTAAAATCATTTACAGCTAGACTAACTTGATCTTTATCTTTTTTGCCAAGAGACATTCTACTGATGCCCAACAAAACAAATAATCCAGCGTTCCTGTCCTCTTCTTTGGTTTTAGAAGTAATTTCAAAGATTATTTCTGAGTATCTTTTTTCTTTAAATAAATTTTGTAATTCAAATTCTAAATTTTGAATTGACGCCATTTAATAATTTTATGCTGGCTTGTTCATAGAATTAAAAAACTCAGCATTATTTTTTGTATCTTTTAATTTAGAATTAATAAATTCAATTGCATCCATTGTTCCCATTGGGGCTATTATTCTCCTTAAAACGTTCATCTTTTGCAAATCATTTTTGTCAAATAACAATTCTTCTCTTCTTGTGCCCGATTTCGTAATATCGATTGCTGGATAGATTCTTTTATCTGCTATTTTTCTATCAAGAACTGTTTCACTATTACCAGTCCCCTTAAACTCCTCAAAAATTACTTCATCCATTCTACTACCAGTATCAATCAAAGCTGTTGAAATAATTGTTAATGAACCACCTTCTTCGATATTTCTTGCAGCACCAAAAAATCTTTTTGGTCTTTGCAATGCGTTGGCATCAACACCACCTGTTAAAACTTTTCCTGAACTAGGTATAACGGCATTATAAGCTCTACCTAATCTTGTTATTGAATCTAGTAAAATTACAACATCTTTTTTGTGTTCTGTTAATCTTTTTGCTTTTTCTATAACCATTTCAGCAACAGCAACGTGTCGTTGGGCAGGTTCATCAAAAGTTGAACTTATAACTTCACCTTTTACAGTTCTTTGCATATCTGTTACTTCCTCTGGTCTTTCATCAATTAACAAAACTATCAAATAACATTCTGGATAATTTTTTGCTATTGAGTTTGCTATGCTTTGTAAAATCATTGTTTTACCGGCTTTAGGAGGTGAAATAATAATAGATCTTTGACCTTTGCCAATTGGACTAACAAGGTCTATCAAGCGAGGTGTTAAGTCTTGTTTTTTATCTGGTTTTGTTTGTTCTACCTCCATGACAAGTTGTTTATCTGGGTATAGAGGCGTTAAGTTATCAAAAGCAATTTTATGTCTAGATTTTTCTGGTTCTTCAAAATTAATTTTACTTACTTGCAGCAAAGCAAAATATCTCTCACCTTCTTTTGGGGCTCTAACTGGACCTTCAACAGTGTCGCCAGTTCTTAAACCAAACTTTCTGATTTGACTTGGACTGACATAAATATCGTCTGGACCAGGTAAATAATTGGACTCCATAGCTCTCAAGAAACCAAAACCATCCTGAAGTAATTGCAAAACTCCAGCACCAGTTATTTCCTCTTTTTCTGCTACTTTTTTTAAAATTGCAAAAAGGATTTCTTGTTTTCTTAAAGTACTAGCATTCTCTATACCAAGCTCTTCTGCTTGAGTGATAAGCTGTTCAGACGATTTAAGTTTTAATTCTTGTATGTTCATGATTTTAAATTATTAAGGACTTAATAATGGTTGTAATATATATGCTGTTTAAAAATATTCAACCCTAGATTGGCTTAAAAATTGCCAAAAATACAACTATTATCAAAATTATTGTGGGAATTTCATTAATAATTCTAAAAAATTTTGCAGATCTTGTGTTTGTAGAATTTTTTAGAGCAGTAAGGCATCTGCCCAAATAATCATTATATGCTGACAAGAAAATAACTAGAACAATTTTTATTTGCATCCATAATTGAGAAAAAATTTCTATTCCATTGAGATAAATTAATATTAATCCAAAAATCCAGGTAAGCAACATAGCTGGTCGCATAATGTAAAAGAATAATCTTTTTTCCATCACCTCAAACACATCCGTAACTACTTTTTTATCTTTGCTTTCAACATGATAAACAAAAATTCTGGGAAGGTATAAAAGACCAGCCATCCAAGAAACGAGTGCAATTAAATGTAAACTTTTGAATAACAAATAACTATTCATAACTTGAACATGGACATTTTTTAAATTGATTTGGACATTGTGTCTTTGGAGGAAAAAGCTTTCCATTCAAATCATAATCTTGTTTATTAATAATTAAATTTGACATTGCTTTTATATAATTTTTATTTGTCCCAAGTGCTGGCACTCTTGAATAATTTTTACACCCATTTTTATCAGCTAATTCTTTATATTCTATATCTAGCTCGACTAAAGTTTCAGAATGTTCTGATACAAAAGCAATTGGAACTAAAACTATATGTTTTCCTAATTTTGAATTTTCAACAATGATGTCCTCAGTAGAAGGACCAATCCATTTTAAAGGTCCAACTCGACTTTGATAGCTTAGTATCCAATCTAAATTTTGAATATTTAAAGACTTAACTATTTTATAAACAGATTGTTCGACTTGCCATTGATATGGATCTCCTTTTTTAATATTTTTTTCAGGCAACCCATGTGCAGAAAAAATTAATTTAAAATTTTCTATATTTGAAATTTTTTTTGTTATTTCATCTATGTGTGCTTGAACAAAATTGTCATCAGTTGGATAACAACAAATAGTGCTTGTTTTAACATTAAAATTGTTTTTTTTACAAATGTCATTCCATTCTTTAATTGATGAACCTGAGGTTGCTGCTGAATATTGAGGATAAAGCGGCATTAAAATTACTTCTTTAGGATTGTAATTGATTACTTCCTTAATAACATTTTCTGCTCTTGGGTGCCAACATCTCATAACTATAAAACATTTATAATCTGATGAATTATCATCTTGATTTAATCTTAACTCCAAAGAAGAAGACTGCTCTTTAGTAAGTTTTAAGATGGGTGATGAGCCTCCTAATTCCTCATATATTTTTTTTGCTGTTGGAGCTCTTCTGTTAGCAATTAATTTGGCTAAAGGATATCTAAAAAAACTTGGCAAATTTAAAATTGCAGGATCATTAAATAAATTGAACAAAAAAGGCTCTACGTTTTCTAATTTATCTGGACCCCCTAAATTAAATAAAATTACAGCTTTTTTCATTTAAACTCTTTTACTATTTTAACTAAATATTCTACCATTTCTGGATTGGTTTCAGGCAATATCCCATGCCCAAGATTAAAAATATAGGGATGATCTTTAAAAATTTGTAAATATTTTGTCGCCTCTTTTTTTAATGTTTCTTTATTTGTTAATAAAATTTTAGGATCTAAACCACCCTGGACAGGAATTTTTATATTGTTGATAATTTCTTTGGGATTTGCATTATAATCAATACTAATAGCGTCAGGTTTAACGATTTCACAAAACTCTTTATAATTTTTTATTTCTCTTGGGAAGCATATAACTGGAGTATTTAAAGATTTTATATAGTTAACTAAATTTAAAGTAGGATTATAAATGTAATTTGGTAAATCTTTTTCATCCAAAAGGCCTGCCCAACTATCAAAAATTTGAATAATATCTGCACCATTATTAATTTGATTTTTTATATGAATCTTTAAAAATTTTTCAATAACTAATAGAATCTCATTAATTAAAAAATCATCTTTAAAAAAATTATCTTTTAATTTTTTTTTAGGTGATTGTTGATTGATCATATAGACTAATAGCGTCCACGGAGCTCCAACAAATCCTATTGTGCTTTTACTCTTAGTAAGTTTGTGGTTACTGACAATATTGATTGCTTTATAAACAGGTAAAATTTTTTTAGTAAAATCAATTTCATTTATTTTTGAAATTTCATTTAAATTTAATTCACCTAATATTGGACCAAAATCTTTTTTAAACTCTACTTTTTGATTTAATCCATACGGCAACATCAAAATATCAGAGAATATTATTGCTGCATCTAAATCAAATCTTTTAAGTGGTTGTAAAGTAATTTCTGATGATAAATCTTTATTGAGACACAAATTAATAAAATTTGGGTTTTGTTTTCTTATTTCTTTAAATTCAGGTAAATATCTTCCCGCTTGTCTCATAATCCATATAGGATTTAAATCTGTATTTTTATCTAAAATAACTCTTTTGATGTCTGACATATTAATAATTTAATATAATTAATTGTATTTGTAGTATAACTAGTGAGTAATGGGGATTAATTTTTATACACATTTTATAAAGCTTTTGTTAACGTTTAGAGTGTAAAATTAATTAAATATATAAGTAAAATTGAAGCTAATTATAATATATCCACAATTCATGCAAAAACTTTATACAGTTGTTTAATAATGTTAATAAAAGCTATGTTTTACAACAAAATTTTTAATAATAAAAAAAATGTTATTAATAGAATGGGTTAAACAATTTTATCAACATTTTATACATGAGTAATACTTATCAAATTTATTTAATATCTGATTCTACGGGGGAAACCTTGGATAGGATTTTTACTGCTATTAAAGCTCAATTTACCAATATAGATTATAAAATACACACTTATTCTTTTACAAGAACCGAGAATCAAATTAGTAAAATAATTTCTGAGGCACAAAAAAACTCTAGCTCTATAATTTTGTACTCCATAGTGGATAGTAATCTTGCTAAACATCTGGCCAAAGTAAGTGATGAAAAAAAAATTCCATGTTTCGGTATATTAGGTGATTTAATTTTAAGTTTTTCGAAACTTTTAAATCAAAAAGCTTCACATCAACCAAGTGGTCAATATGAATTAAATGATGAATATTATAAGAGAATAGAAGCAATCCAATTTACAATGAACCATGATGATGGCAATCTTGTTAAAGAAATTAAAAAGTCAGATATAATATTGTTGGGTGTAAGCAGAACAAGTAAAACACCAACATCAATTTATTTAGCAAACAAAGGCTTTAAAACATCAAACATTCCATTAGTAAATGAAAACTCTATACCAAAAATTTTGAAGGAAAATCCAAAAATATCATGCGTAATAGGACTAAGTACTGAGGCAGAAAGATTGGCTGAGATAAGAAAAAATAGAATGAACACATTAAAAGAAACAGAGAATAATTCATATGTTGATATTGATAAGATAAGAAAAGAAGTAGAGGATGCAAAAAATACTTTTAGAAAATATAAATGGCCTTTAATAGACGTTACTAGAAAGTCGGTAGAGGAAACTGCGGCTTCAGTAATTAAAATATACGAAATATATAAACAAAATGGTTGAAATAATTCTCGCATCTCAAAGTAAGGTTAGAAAGGACATATTAGACAAATATGATATTCCAAACACAATTCAACCATCTAATGTAGATGAAGATGTTATAAAAGAAAGTCTATTAAAAGAAAAAGCTTCACCAGAAATTATATCAAAAAATCTTTCTGAACTTAAATCATGTAAAGTCAGCCAAAAAAAAATTGATAAACTAGTTTTAGGTGCAGATAGTGTGATTGATTTGGATGGTGAATTAATTTCTAAGCCCAAAAGTAGAGAAGAGGCTTTTGAAATTTTAAAAAAATTAAATGGAAAAAAACACAATCTAGTGAGTTCAGTTTGTATTTCGAAAAATGGTACAAGAATTTGGGAATTTACAGATAAAGCAACACTTACTATGAAAAAATTTGATGATAATGATTTAAAAAAATATTTGTCAAAAATATCAGATGAAGCATTATATTCATATAATGTTTATCAAATAGAAGGAGAGGGAAGACATTTGTTTTCAAATATTGATGGTGATGAAGATACAATAATGGGTCTTCCTATAAAAAAGATAAAGGAATACTTAAGCAATTACTAATGAATAAAACTTATTTGGAATGAAAAAATATCTTGTAATTGGAAATCCAATAGAACATTCTTTGTCCCCATTACTGCATAATTATTGGATAAAAAAAAACAATATATTTGCAGAGTACGATAAGAAAAAATTAAATACTTCTGATCTTAAAAGTTTAGTAGATCAAATAAGAGAAAAAAAACTCAATGGTGTTAATGTTACAGTACCATTTAAAAAAGAAATAATTTCATATTTAGATAAACTTAGTCCAGAGGCAGAAAGTACTCAATCAGTTAACACAATTTATTTAGATGAAGACACTATTATTGGGCATAATACAGATATAGCAGGGTTTGAACATTCTTTAAAGGATACAAACTTTAATGTTAAAGGAAAAAAAGTTTTCATACTTGGTGCTGGTGGAGTAGTTCCATCAATTATTTTTGCTCTTAAAAAAATGGAAGTCAATGATATTACATTGAGCAATAGAACTAGAAAAAAAGCAGAAAACGTTAAAGAATTGTTTAAAAACATAAAAGTTGTGGATTGGGGAAACCTACCTGATTTTGATATGATAATTAATGCTACAAGTTTAGGTTTAAATTTTAGTGATAAAATTGAATTAGATTTTTCAAAATTAGAAAAAAACAAGTTTTTCTTTGACATTATTTATAATCCACCGGAAACAAATTTTCTTAAGAATGCCAAAAAATCAGGAAATCTTACTGCTAATGGAAAAAAAATGTTTATCTACCAAGCTTATGAGGCTTTTAAGTTGTGGCATGGAGTTAAGCCAGTAATAAATGAAGAAATATATAAGCTGTTGGACAAATGATTAGGATTGGTATTTTAGGAGATATAGGTTCTGGCAAAAGTTATGTAGCTAAAAATTTTGGCTATCCTGTTTTTAACGCAGATTCAGAAGTATCAAAATTATATAAAACGAATAAAAAAATATTTAATAAATTAAAAAAACAATTACCAAAATTTATTACTTCATTTCCTATTAATAAAAAAGAAATTGTTAGCGCTATTTTAAAAAATAAAATTAACCTAAAAAAAATAATAAAAATTATCCATTTAGAAATTAGAAAAGAATTAAAAATTTTTTTGAGGAAAAATAAAAAAAAGAAAATAATTATTTTAGATATTCCGTTATTGTTAGAAAATAAGATTAATAAAAAAAGTGATATTTTAATATTTATTCAAGCAAAAAAAAATGACATAAATCGGAGACTAAAAAAAAGGAATAACTTTAATCGTGATTTGGTAAAGAGGTTTAAAAAAATTCAACTTCCACTAGACTACAAAAAGAAAAGGTCAAGATTTGTTATAAAAAATAATTTTACAAATAAATCCATAAAAAAAGATATAAAATATATTTTAAAAAAAATTCAATAAATGAAAGAAATTATTTTAGATACAGAAACAACAGGATTATCGGCCAAAGATGGTCATAGAATTGTGGAAATAGGTTGTATAGAGTTAGAAAACTTAATACCTACAAAAAACAATTTTCATTGTTACCTAAACCCTGAGAGAAAAGTTTCTGAAAAAGCTCTAGAGGTTCATGGTTATACAGATGAATTTTTATCAGATAAAAAAAAATTCAAAGAAATAGTTGATGAATTTTTAAGTTTTATAAAAAACAAGAGATTGATTATTCATAATGCAGAGTTTGATATATCTCATTTGAATAATGAGTTGAAAATAGCAGGAAAGGATTCTATCAAAAATGAAGTTGTCGATACATTAATTTTGGCTAGAGATAAATTTCCTGGGTCTTCTATTAGTTTAGATGCACTTTGTAAAAAATATAGAATCGATAATTCTCAAAGAACTAACCATACAGCTTTAATTGATTGTCAATTATTATCAAAAGTTTATATTAATTTGCTAGATCAAAAAGAACCAAGTTTAAATTTCGAAGAAGAAAATTTAAATAATGAACAAATAAAAAATCAAAAAAATGTTTTATATTTTAAAAAAATTATAAAACCTAATGAACAGGAAAAACTAAAACATGAAAAATATCTTAAAGATTTTTTGAAAAAAAATTTTTTTTAATTAAATTTCTTGTTATACAGTTCCTCAAAATCAACCTTTTTCTCAAATTTAATATTTGGGTACCCCGAGGTATGTAAAAGATTTAATAATGCTTTTTCAATTTCTGGATATACTTCTTTTTGAACATCACATAAAATTATTTTTTGTAAAATATTTTTATCTTTAATTTGGTCATCTAATTTGATTACCGTTGTAAAAGTCATTTCAAAATGAGCTTTTTTTTTGCTTTCGGTATTATCGTGAAATTTAATCATTGTATTAATTTCTACTATCTGTGTTTTTAAAGGTTTTGAGTTAATTTCAATATTTAACTGATATTTAGATATTAAATCTTTTGCATATATGTATGTTTCAACATCAGGTGTTTCCCCAGATATATCTTTTATAAATTTAGTCATTATTTTATAATTTTCGCTCATCATCCTCCTCTAAATCTTCAAATTCACCTTCTATATATGGTTTTTTTATTTTTGTATCATCATTAAATTTTTTTGAAAACTTCTTAAAAAGAATTTTTCTTGTAATAGGAAATATTAAAATAAATCCCAAAATATCTGTTAAAAATCCTGGTACAATTAAAAGCACTGCAGCAAATGCAATCGCTGCACCCGATATTATTTCAAAAGCAGGAGTTTCATTTTTTATCAACTGAGAAAATCCAGATCTAAGAGTGTTTAAACCTTCGTATCTGGCATATATTATGCCTATAATTGCAGTTATAAATATTAGGAAAATTGTATTTAAAGCTCCTATTTCTCCGCCAATCTTTATAAATAGATAAATCTCAACAATCGGTACCAAGATAATAGTAATTAATACTGAGTTCATTTGTCTTTAATCTAATTGCTAGTTGAAATTAATCAACATAGTAATTAAATTATTACTATGAATTATAGTTTCGAATATATAGACATCATTCTATTAGCCATGATTGCTGGATTTATTTTCTTAAGATTAAGAGGAATTCTTGGCAAAAGGACTGGTTTTGAAGGAAAAACATCACCACAATTTGAAAATGTTTTGAACAAAGTCCATCAAGAAAATAAAATTAATAAAAAAGATAATTTTGATAAAGAAGCACAGAGTGATTTTTTGAAAGGTGCTAAAATTGCTTATGAAACTATAATTACAGATTTCAGCGATAACGATAATAAGCTTATTGCAAGCAAACCTCTACTTAGCAAAAAAATTTATGAAGAATTTAATAAAGCATTAAAAGAAAGAAATGATAGAGGTCATTTTGCTGAGATAACTTTTATTGGCATTAAGTCAGCAGATATAAAAGAGCATAAAAAAATTGATAAAGTCTTACAAGTGACAGTAGATTTTGTAAGTGAAATAATAACTTGTATAAGAGATAAAGAAAAAAAAATTATATCAGGAAGTCCAGATAAAATAAAAACTATATATGATACTTGGACATTTTCGAGAGATATGAGATCACCTAACCCAAATTGGTTATTAGTTAATACTCTTAACTAAGTGAATAATAAAATTTCAAATAAAGATAAAAAGGACTGGGAAAATTTTTTATCCAATAAAGATCATTTACCTGACAAGGATAATATTCAAAATAATAAAAAAGTTAAAAAAAAAAAATCTTTAGATCTTCATGGCTATAGTTTAGATAATGCTAATAAGGTACTCGAGGATTTCATTAAGAAGTCTTATGAAGAAAAAATTTTCAAATTAATAATTGTTACCGGCAAAGGTCTTCACTCAGATAATGAAAAAAATCCATATGTTTCAAAAGATCTTAGTATTTTGAAATATTCAATACCAGAGTTTGTTAAAAATAATTCAGAACTCATGAAAATTATTTCTGATATTAAAGAGGCAAGTATAGAGGATGGGGGTAGTGGAGCTTTTTATATTTATTTGAAAAAAAAATAATTTATTTATTTTTGGTAATTCTCAAATATAATAACTTTAGTTATGATAATTTGGCTAGCATCATATCCTAAGAGTGGAGATGAGATCATAAGAACATTATTATCCACATATGTATTTTCACAAGATGGTTCTTATAATCCTGAATTACTAAATAATATTAAACAGTTTCCTGACAATGAACTATTCAAGCAATTAGGAGTGGACATAAACAATGAAGAAACAATGTATAGAAATTATATTAAAGCACAAAAATTATATTCCGATGGAAACGCTATTAGATTTTTAAAAACACATAGTTGTTTTGTAAGTAGAAAAGATTTTCAATTCACTGACAAACATAACACTCTTGGAGTAATTTATATTGTTAGAGATCCTATAAGTATATTGTCTTCTTTGACCAATGATTTTAAGCAATCTGATCAACAATCATCAGAAATTATTTTGACTCATCAATATCTAGGAAAAGATTCCTCAAATCATTGCACAACTTATCTAGGTTCTTGGAAATATCATTATAATTCATGGAAAACTTTTGATAAATTTAACAGGTATTGTCTAATTAAATATGAAGACATAATTTATGACACTGAAAAAGTTTTTATAGAAATTTTAAAATTTATTTCTCGTATGGGTAAAGTTAACTTTACTCTAGAGAAAGATAAATTTCAAAACACATTAAAAACCTGTGATTTAAATAAAATAAATGGGCTTGAACTACAGAAAAATCTTAGTCCAAGCAAAGAAATTAAGCATAATTTAGAAAAAGAACTTCAAAATGAGATGAGAGAACTTAATTATCTAAAATGATTTTATAGTATAAATTTTGACAAATCAGTATCTTTAACAAGAGTATCTAAATTTTTATTTATATATTCTTTATTTATTATAATTTTTTCTCCAGATCTATCAGTTGCTGTAAAACTAATTTCATCCAAAATTTTTTCAATAATAGTGTGCAATCTTCTAGCACCAATATTTTCTACGGTGGTATTTACTTCGGAAGCGATTTTTGCGATTGTATCAATTCCATCTTCAGAAAATTCTAAATCAACATTTTCAGTTTTTAATAAAGCTATATATTGTTTAATTAAACTAAAATCTGGTTCTTTCAAAATTCTCTTAAAATCATCACTAGTTAAAGCCTCTAATTCGACTCTGATTGGAAGTCTACCTTGAAGCTCAGGTAATAAGTCCGATGGTTTTGCAAGCTGGAAGGCTCCTGAGGCAATGAATAAAATATGGTCAGTTTTAATAGACCCATACTTTGTGTTTACTGTCGTTCCTTCAATTAAAGGTAATAAATCTCTTTGAACACCTTCTCTTGAAACATCTCCTCCAACTCTGTCAGTTCTTCCTGAAATTTTATCAATTTCATCTAAAAAAACTATTCCATTATTTTCAGTAGAAATTTTAGCGGCTTTAATAATCTTATCTTGTTCAATTAATTTATCTGACTCATCATTAATTAAAATCTCATGAGACTCTTTAACAGTCATTTTTTTCTTTTTTTCTTTGCCGCCCATAGATTTGCCTAACATTTCCCCAATATTAATCATGCCTACATTGGCACCAGGCATTCCTGGAATTTCAAAAGAGGTGCTATTACCACCACTATCACTTACTGCAATCTCTATTTCGTTGTCATCTAGATCACCATCTCTAAGTCTTTTTCTAAAACTTTCTCTTGTTGCTAAACTTGCTTTTTTTCCAACTAATGCATCTAAAACTTTTTCTTCAGCCATTTTTTGTGCTTTAGCGAAAACTTCTTTCCTTTTCTTCACTTTTTCCATTGAAATAGCAATCTCAACTAAATCCCTTACTATTTGTTCGACATCTCTTCCTACATAACCAACTTCAGTAAACCTTGTGGCTTCAACTTTTACAAATGGTGCTTCTGCTAGTTTCGATAGCCTTCTGGATATTTCTGTTTTACCAACACCAGTCGGTCCAATCATTAGAATGTTTTTTGGCAAAACTTCATTTTTCATTTCACCTTTTAAAGCTTGTCTTCTCCATCTATTTCTAAGGGCAACAGCTACAGCTCTTTTTGCTTTGTTTTGGCCTACTACAAAACGATCTAGTTCAGATACAATTTCTCTTGGAGATAAAGAACTAACTAAAGTTTCATTTTCTTTAGAATTTTTTTCTTTAGGAACTAGAGGTGTAACGTTAGATTTTTCCATTAAATTTTTTCAATTTTGATATTATTGTTTGTAAAAACACAAATTTCAGATGCAACTTCAATTGCTTTTTTTGCAACTTCTTCAGCACTCATATCTGTATTCATTAAAACTTTTCCTGCCGCTAAAGCATAGTTTCCACCAGATCCAATTCCAATAACATCTCCCTCAGGCTCTAAAACATCACCTGTACCAGAAATAATGTAACTATTATCTTTGTCACCAATAGCCATTAATGCTTCAAGTCTTCTTAAATATTTATCTGTTCTCCAATCTTTTGCTAATTCAACAGCCGCTCTCGATAAATTTCCAGCATGTTTTTCTATTTTAGCTTCTAATCTTTCAAACAAAGTTAATGCATCTGCAGTAGATCCTGCAAAACCAGCCACAACATCCCTTTTATCAATTTTTCTAACTTTTGAAGCAGTGCTTTTAACCACTGTATTTCCCATACTTACTTGGCCATCACCTGCAACTACTACTTCGTTGTTTTTTCTCACTAGCACAATTGTTGTCATAGCTTATAAATGGATATTAAATTTAATAGTTCAAGGCTAGGTTTAGTATTATTGCCATATTTGGATAATATATGTATACCTCTTTTAAATTATGAAGCGTAAAGGTAAAATTAGTCGAAAAACAAAAGAGACCAGTATAAGTGTTGATCTCAATATTGATGGTAAGGGAAAGTATAAGATTAATACTGGAATAGGATTCCTTAATCATATGCTTGAACAGTTATCAAAGCATTCATCAATTGATATGAGTATTAAAGCCAAAGGAGATACTCATATTGATCTCCACCACACTACGGAAGATACAGGTATAGCAATCGGTGAGGCTTTGAAAAAGGCACTAAAAAATTCTGTTGGCATTAGAAGATATGCACATGCGATGATACCAATGGATGAAACTTTATCTCGAGTTGCTATTGATATTTCGAATAGACCTTATTTAATTTGGAAAGTAAAATTAAAAGTCGAAAAGCTTGGTGAGATGGATACGGAATTATTCAAAGAATGGTTTCAAGCTTTTTCTCAAGCAGCAGGAATCACTTTGCATGTAGAAAATATTTATGGTGATAATAGTCACCATATCATTGAGTCTTGTTTTAAAGGATTAGCAAGATCATTAAGAGCTGCACTAGAAATAGACCCTAGGAATAGTAAATCAATTCCATCTACTAAAGGTTCATTATAAAATTAATGAAAGTTACTATTGTTGATTATAACTCGGGCAATATAAGCTCGGTGATAAACTCTTTTAAAGAAGTTGCTCAAGATAAAGTAAATATTGAAGTTACTTCAGACTTAAATAAGATTAAATCAAGTGATAAAGTGGTTTTACCAGGGCAGGGCTCATTTAAAAGCTGTGTAGATGCTTTAAACAAAATTAAAGGCCTTACAGATACACTTAACGAATTTGCAATCACAAATAAAAAACCTCTTCTTGGGATTTGTGTTGGCTTACAAATGTTTGCTGATTTTGGATATGAAGAAACTGAAAGAAAAGGTTTAGGTTGGATTCCAGGTAAAGTATCAAAAATAGATAATCAAAATGGAAAATTTAAACTTCCTCACGTTGGTTGGAATCAAATTAATATTGTAAAAGAAAGTAAAATTTTTCAAAATATAGAAAATAACTCTCACATGTATTTTGTACATAGTTATGAATTTATACCAAATGATAAAAATGTAATTTCAGCAACAACTGATTATTCATCAAATATTGTTTGTTCTGTTGAAAAAGAAAATATTTTTGGAACTCAATTTCACCCTGAAAAGAGTGATAAGATTGGTCTAAAAATAATTAATAATTTTATAAATTTGTAAATGAAAATATTTCCAGCAATTGATATTAAAGATAAAAAGTGTGTGAGGTTAGTTAAAGGAGATTTTGATAATAAAACTGAGTATAAAATGTCTCCAGTTAAGCAAGCAGGAAAATACAAAGAGCATGGATTTAAAAATTTACATATAGTTGATTTAGATGGTGCTTTAACTGGTGAAACAGTTAATCAAGATATCATTAAAGACATAATTGCTAAATTTGATCTTAGGGTTGAGATAGGTGGTGGTATTAGAAATCTTGATAATATTCAAAAATATATAGACGCTGGTGTAGATAAAGTAATTTTAGGAAGTGCTGCTATAAAAGATAAAAATTTTTTAAAAGAAGCATGTGAAAAATTTCCAAATAAGATTGCTTTAGGTTTAGATGCTAAAGATGGGTATTTGTCAGTATCTGGATGGAAAGAAAGTTCTAATCAATTAACTTTAGACTACTTAAAAGAGGTTAACGATTACGGTGTTAGCAGATTGATTTATACAGATATTAATCGTGATGGTATGAAACAAAGTCCAAATTTTGATGAAACATTAAAAGTTGCTGAATTATCAAATTGCCCTGTAGTTATATCTGGTGGAGTTTCATCTATAGATGATATTAAACAAGCAAAGAATTTAAAAAATATTGAAGGTATAATAGTTGGTAAAGCCATCTATGATGGTGATATTAAATTAGAAGAATTAGTAAAAGAAGATGCTTAAAAATAGAATAATCCCTTGTCTAGATGTTCAAAATGGACGTGTTGTAAAAGGTATAAATTTTGTTGATCTAAAAGATGCAGGTGATCCTGTAGAACAAGCCAAAATCTACAGTGATGGTGGAGCAGATGAAATTTGTTTTTTAGATATTACAGCTTCTAATGAAAATAGAGATATAATTTATAATGTTGTAGAAAAAACTTCGAAGAAATGTTTTGTTCCTTTAACAGTAGGTGGTGGAATTAGAAGTGTAGAAGATATTAATAAACTACTTAACTGCGGTGCTGACAAAGTTTCTATAAATACAGCTGCAGTCGAAAATTCAAAAGTAGTTCTAGAAAGTTCAAAAAAGTTTGGATCTCAGTGTATTGTTGTTGCAATAGATGCCAAAAAGAATGGAGATAAATGGGAAGTATTCACTCATGGGGGAAGAAACAACAGTGGGATTAATGCTTTGGATTATGCAAAACAAATGGAAGAAAATGGTGCAGGAGAATTATTAGTAACCTCTATGGATAGAGATGGTACGCAAGTTGGTTATGATATTAATTTGATGTCTAAAATTTCATCTAAAGTAAATATACCAGTGATAGCATCGGGTGGAGTTGGGAATCTAGATCATTTGGTAGATGGAATTAAATTAGGAAAAGCAAGTGCTGTTCTAGCTGCATCCATATTTCATTACGGAAAACATTCAGTAAAAGAAGCAAAGGAATATTTGGACTCAAAAGGAATACCTGTTAGAATTTGATATGCTAAGTGCTCTAGAAAATTTATTCAATCTTGCGAGAGAACGAAAAAAATCTCCTATAGATGGGTCCTATACAAACAAATTATTAAGTGACAAGTCTTTAAGTAAAAAAAAAGTACTAGAAGAAATTAATGAACTTATCGAGGCTGTAGAAAATAATTCAAACAAAATTCATGAAGCTGCTGACGTTTTTTATCACTTAATAATGTATTTAGAGTCAAATGATGTAAGAATAGAAGATGTTATGAATGAACTAAACAAAAGAAAAAAATGAGTTACGACGATAATAATATTTTTGCAAAAATTTTAAGAGGAGAAATTCCTTGTAAAAAAATTTATGAGGATGATTTTGTATTATCATTTCATGATATTAATCCCCAAAAAAAGATCCATGCCCTTGTTATACCAAAAGGAAAATATATCGATCTTGACGACTTTAGTTTAAATGCATCATCTGATGAAATGGTGGGTCTATTAAAAGGAATAAATATTGTTGCTAAAAAACTTAGGATTTCAGTAGATACAGGAAAAGGTTATAGAGCTCTAGC
This sequence comes from Candidatus Pelagibacter sp. HIMB1483, assembly GCF_052048135.1. Lineage (NCBI taxonomy): Bacteria > Pseudomonadati > Pseudomonadota > Alphaproteobacteria > Candidatus Pelagibacterales > Candidatus Pelagibacteraceae > Candidatus Pelagibacter > Candidatus Pelagibacter sp. HIMB1483. Next base: position 116,360 of record NZ_JBNAIM010000002.1, read on the forward strand.
TAATATCAGTGAACATGGAGGCCAAGAGGTACCTCATTTACACTTTCATTTATTTGGAGGTGAAAGAGTTGGTAAAATGGTTGAGTGAGCAAAAAAGTTCAAAGAAATTATTTAGAAATAAATTTTTTAGAAGATTTAAAAGAGAAGTCTAATTTTTCAGAAAACTATTCTATTAATCTTGTAGATCCTGTTGATTTTCAATTGAATAAATTTTTTTACAAAAATATTGGAAAAAAACATCATTGGGTAGATAGGTTGGTTTGGACTGAAAAACAATGGATTGATTATGTATCTAATAAAAATGTAAAAACATATGTTCTAAAAAATGCAGATGATTTTGTAGGTTATTTTGAACTGAATTTACATCCAGAGAAAAATGAGGTTGAGATAGCGTATCTGGGTTTATTGGAGGAATATCAAAATAAAAATTTGGGCTCATATTTACTATCAAAAGCTATTAGAAATTCATTTTTATATAAAGCAAAAAGAGTTTGGGTGCACACTTGTTCACTAGATCATAAAAATGCATTAAATAATTATATTGCTAGGGGCATGAGGATTTTTAAAACTGAAACTATATTTTTATAATTAATTTTGTTTAGGTAGTACAAATAATTCTTTTTCTAATTTTTGATTTCTTTTTATAGAAGAGAGATAAGTAATGCTGATATTTTGGTATAAATCAATAGTTTGCCAGCCAATTAAGTTGAAAGTCTTTTTGTCGAAAAATAAATTAATTTCATTTTCATTTTCAATAAATTTATAGTTGATAAAGTTTTCGCCAACATTTCTTTCGTTTAAACTTTTAATTTTATTTAGTAAGAAATCTTTATTTAGAATAGAATTTAAAGGTGTTTTTTCTAATGGATATAAATAGTAGCTACTTAAAGTCTTAATAACTAAAGATTTTCCATTAGAAACCAGGATTTTTTGATTACTAAGATCATATTTACAATAAATTTTTTTTGGATACTCAATAGTGCAATTACCATTTTCAACTTTACCATTTATATTTTGTTCAAATTGGAATGATATATTTTCAATGTTCTTAAATTTATTTATTATATTCTCTTTAATTGAGGCTGAGGCATTGTTAATTAAACAAGTAAAAATAATAATTACAAAAATTTTTTTACTATAATACATCTCTTTTTCCAACATGATTTGCTTTACTAACAATACCATCAGCTTCCATCATATCGATAATTCTTGCAGCTCTATTGTATCCGATTTGAAGTTTTCTTTGCAAAAAAGAGGTTGATGCTTTTCCCTCAGATTTTATTATTTCTACTGCGGTTTGATATAATTCATCTTTATCACCTTGATTTTTTGAGGACTCATTCATTTCTTTTTCATCTGCAAAATTTAAAATTTCATCAACATAATCTGGCTCAGCTTGAGATCTTAAAAAATTATTAATTTTTTCAATTTCACTATCGGATACAAAAGGTGCATGTATTCTTATTATTCTGTTGGCAGAGGACATATATAACATATCTCCTTTACCTAATAATTGTTCTGCACCTTGTTCGCCTAAGATTGTCCTACTATCTATCTTTGATGTTACTTGAAAAGATATTCTAGTTGGGAAATTTGCTTTGATTGTGCCTGTAATTACATCGACACTTGGACGTTGAGTAGCCATAATTATATGAATTCCAGCTGCTCTAGCCATTTGAGATAATTTTTGAATATAATTCTCTATTTCTTTTCCAGCAACTAACATTAAATCAGACATTTCATCAACAACTACAACTATGTAAGGCATAGGAAGTTTGTGCTTTGAATTGTAGCCATCTATGTTTCTAACTCCTTCTTTGGTCATTAACCGATATCTACTTTCCATTTCCTTTACAACCCAACCTAAAACAGATGCAGCTTTTTTGGCTTCAGTGATAACTGGGCATAATAAATGTGGAATTCCTTCGTAAGTAGAAAGTTCTAACATTTTAGGATCAATCAGAATAAATTTACACCGCTCAGGTGAATGTTTGTAGAGTAGAGATAATATTATAGTATTAATACATACGGATTTACCAGAACCAGTAGTACCAGCTATAAGTAAATGAGGCATAGATGATAAATCACCGATTAATGGTGTACCAGAAATACTTTTTCCTAGAGCTATTGGTAATTTGATATCCTTTTTTTTAAAATCTATGTGATTAATTATTTCACTTAAATAAACATTCTCTCTTTGAATATTTGGAAGCTCTATTCCTATAGTATTACTCCCTGGTATTGTTGCAATACGTGCAGATTCGGAACTTGTATTTCTAGCAATATCATCAGAAAGATTAATTATTTTTGAAACTTTAATGCCAGCCGCTGGTTCAAACTCATTTAAAGTAACAACAGGCCCATTACTAACTTTTTTAATTTTTCCATCTACACCAAAGTCTAAAAGAATTTTTTCAAGAAATTCTGGATCACTATTTTCATTTTTTTCTGAATTGTCTCTTTCTTTTTTTGTTGGAATCTTTAAAAGATCGACAGTAGGTAGGGAAAATTTGGTTTTGTTAGTTGATCTATTACTTTCTGCTTTAATAAATGGTAGATCCTCTTGAATTAAATCCTTTATCTCATCTTGAGGAATGAACTCATTTATAATTTCATTTTTATTCGTATAATTTTTAATATCCTTTTTAAAGAAAATTAGATTTAATTTTTTTAAACTTAGATAAAAATTCTTTAAGTTGAAACTTATACTTAATAAGAAAAAAAATAGTGCTGCTAATATAAGAAAATAGTAGAAAAAATTTGGTTGGGTTTCAATTATATTGCTTATAAATGTTTTGTTCAAATAATTACCAACAAAACCTCCACTTCCATTTATATAAAATTCAAAACTTTCTGTATAATAAAAATTAAAAAATAAAGATCCTATGGAAGAATAAATTATGATTAGAAAAAAATTTTCTATAAAAAGTAAAATTTCTTTTTTTTTACAAATATTTAATCCTGTGAAAATAAAAGTAAAAGGAATTAAATAAGCAATAATACCAATAGATTGAAAAATTAAATCTGATGTGAAACTGCCTTGAAATCCTAATATATTTTTGATTTCTGTATTTTCTGGAAAAATAAAATTTGGATCTTCAGGAGAATACGAGATTAAAGCAATAATTAACAAAATACCTAATAAAAAAATACAAATACCAAATAATTCAATTAATCTTTTGATAATAAAAGCCAATGCTGTATTTGATAGTTTTTTTATATCCATATTAGATGAATCAAATTTAACACTTTGTATCATCTAATTTTTGTTGTTAAAATTAAAAAAATATTATGAAACTTGGTATATTAGGAAATGGATTAACAAGCTTAAGTTTAGCCAAATCTTTGGTTAATAAAGGAATATTTGTTGATATTTTTTTGGATCAAAAAAATTTAGATTTTAATAAAAAAAGAACGATAGGTTTATCAAAAAAAAATATTGATTTTTTCAATCGTGAAATTCTAAATATTGAAAAATTTTTATGGAACATAAATAAAATAGAAATTTATTCTGAAAATTTAAAGGGTGAAAAAATCCTTAATTTTGAAAATGATAATTATGACCTTTTTTCAATGATTAAAAATTTTCAATTACAAAAAGAGTTACTTTCAAAACTTACAATTAACAAATTTTGTAATTTTAAAAAAAAAAAAAATTATGAAAATTTAAATTTAAAAGAATATAGTTTAATTATTAATTGCGATAGTAGAAATCAAATAACAAAAAAATTTTTTTATAAAAATTTGATTAAAAAATATAATAGTTTTGCACACACTACAATTATTAAACATAAAAAAATAAAAAATAATGTTGCCTGTCAAATATTTACTCGAAAAGGCCCCTTGGCTTTCTTACCTCTATCAGAAACAGAGACTTCTATTGTATATTCAGTTAAAGGTGAAAAAAATATTGATTTAAAAAAATTATTTGAAAAATATAATTTTAAATATGAATCAGTTTTATTTGAAAAACCAGCATCATTTGAGTTAAAATCAACTAACCTAAGATCTTATTATCACAACAATATTTTAGCATTTGGAGATTTGTTGCATCGAATACATCCACTCGCAGGACAAGGTTTTAATATGACTATAAGGGATATTAATATTTTGTGTGAATTAATAAATTGTAGAATAGATAATGGATTAGAATTAGATAAATCAATTTGTATTGATTTTGAAAAAAAAACTAAACATAAAAATTATCTTTTTTCTCGCGGAATAGATTATGTTTATGAATTTTTTAATCTTGAAAGTAAGATGGACAATAATATTTTAAGCAAATCAATTCAGGTAATTGGAAAAAACAAATTTTTAAACAAATCATTTGAAAAAATAGCTAATAACGGATTAGATTTTTGACACTACTGAATTGTAGTATTATTGTAGTTATCAAATGAATAAGTTGTTAGAATTTGTGAAATTCTGTTTTTTCTTAATTCTAGGTTTTTAGCTTCTAATAGAATTTGTTTTTCTTCAAGTGTAAATGGAGATGCCATAGCCAAGGCATTTATTGTTTCATTTAAACTCTGTTTTTCTAGTCCTTTCCAATTAATAATAAAACCTCGTTTTTCAAAAAGAGTTTTTAAATCTTTAAAAATTAATTTTAAATCTGAAAATTGGATATTGTCATTCTGTGTATTTAAATCTTCATAAAAATTTTTAAATTCTATCTTGCACTCTCTATATTTTTTGGCTGATTTTATTTCATTTACTATTTCAAATCTAATTATACCCTGTAATTCAATCAAAAATTGACCATTTTGACTTTCTTTAAAACTGGTTATTTTTCCCATACAACCAACATCATATAACTGAGGAATAGATTGATCATTTTTTGAATTTCTTGGCTGTATCATTCCTATGAGTTTATTATTACTCATACTATCGTTAATCATATCAATATATCTTGGCTCAAAAATATTTAAGGGTACTGTAGTTTTAGGAAAAATTATAAAATTGCTTAAAGGAAAAATTGATAATATTTGAGGTAGTTCTTCTTTTTTCATCATAAAAACATACCATATTTAATATTACTTGAATTAAAAAAAACGACACACTATATTAAATTTTTTTGCGGGCATAGCTCAGTGGTAGAGCGTCTCGTTGCCAACGAGAAGGTCGAGGGTTCGACCCCCTTTGCCCGCTCCAAAAAAACATAAAGATAATTTTATATGTCAGAGCTTTCAGAAAAAAAATGTATTCCATGCGAGGGTGGTGTTTTGCCATTTGATATTTCAGAAATTCATAAATATCAAAAAAAAGTTGATGGCTGGGATATAGTGAATGATAAAAAGAATATATATTTTTTGGAAAAAAAATTTACATTTAAAAATTTTTTAGAAAGTCAGAAATTTATTAATGAAGTAGGAAAAATATCTGAAGAAGAAGGTCATCATCCAGATATTACATTTGGCTGGGGTTATGCTAAAATAAATATTACAACTCATGCAATAGAAGGGTTGTCAGAAAATGATTTTATATTGGCAGCCAAAATCGATAAGATTTAGTGTCTAAAGTGTCTAGTTTTAGAAAAAATTAGGACTGTGTCGGTTAAATTAGCAAATTTAATAATTTCTTTATCTCTTATAGATCCACTTGGTTGAATAATTGCTGAAACACCAGATTGAACTAATTTCTCCACACCATCTACAAAAGGAAAAAAAGCATCAGATGCAGCAACAATCTCATGTTTGTTATTATTAAATTTATTCATTTTATCAATTGCAATCTGGCAACTGTCAACTCTGCTAGGCTGTCCAGATCCAATACCAACAGTACTTTTGTTGTTTGCAAGCACTATTGCGTTAGACTTAACATAACGACAAACATTAAAGGCAAAGATTAAATCATCAAATTGGGATTTTGTTGGTTTTTTTTTTGAAACAATTCTAAAATCTTTTTTTGAAAAAATTTTATTGTCTTCAGATTGTACTAAAATTGAGTTATTTACAGAATTGAGTTTAAGAATTTCACTAAATGAAAGATTTGAAGCATCAATAATTCTTAAATTTTTTTTTAATTTTAATTCTCGAAGAGCATCTTTGTCAAAACCATTACCAATAATAACTTCAAAAAAAATTTTATTAATTTCTTTTGCTAATTTTTTGTTAATTCTAAAATTACAAGACACAATACCACCAAAAGCGCTTATTGGATCACATGCTAAAGCAGATTTAAAGCTATCTATTTTATTTTTTAAACTTGATACTCCACAGGGATTGGCATGTTTAACTATAACTGTACCCACATTTTTTGGCAGATTTTTAGAGATAGTTAATGCTGAAAAAATATCATTATAATTATTATAGCTTAATTGTTTTCCGTGAAGTTTATTAAATGGTAAATTTTCACCCTGTGAATATAAGGCAGCTTCTTGATGAGGATTTTCGCCATAACGTAATTTTTCAATTAAATTACCATAAACAGTTTTCTTTTCGGGAAAATGATTATTAGATTTAAAATTAAGATAATTTGATATGACAGAATCGTAATAAGCCGTTTCAGCAAAAGCTATTGTAGACATTTCTTCTCTAAACTTTAATGAAGTAGCTCCATTATTTTTTTCTAATTGATTTATAAGTTCTGAATATTGATTTGTAGAAGTAATGACAGTTACGTCATTATAATTTTTTGCTGCTGCTCTAACCATTGCAGGTCCACCAATATCTATGTTTTCAATAATTTTATTTCTATTATTGGTGAATTTTATAGTATTTTCAAAAGGATAAAAATTGACAATTATTAAGTCAATATTTTCAAAGTTATTTTTTTTTAATTCTTTTAAATGAGATTTATTATTTCTCTTTACTAAAATTCCAGCATGAATCTTTGGATGTAATGTTTTAACTCTGCCATTAAGAATTTCTTTAAATCCTGTGTAATCTGAAACCTCGGTGCAATCAAATTTTAATTTTTTTATTATTTTAAATGTTCCACCAGAACTAATTAAATTGATCTTATTTTTCTTTAATATTTCCAGAAGTGGTTTTAGATTTGATTTGTCAGAAACAGAAATTAATGCTGATTTAATCTTTTTCATTATATCTTTTCAATTTTCCATTTTATATTTTCAATCTGGTTGTTAGAAATTCCAGAAATAAAAATATTTTGATTATTTGTATATGAATTTTTATTACCGAAATATAAACCATTATCAATATTTATATCAAAGTTATCACAAGTAAATTTCCAACCTTCATTCTCTAACTGAATTAAGATAGATTTGTTATCTTGTGTTTTCATCAATTTAACATCAGGCTCTACATGAAATCTGATATCAAATTTGTAATTTTTATTAATTTTTTTTATAATTTTATCTATACCTACAAAGGTTGATTGCTCAGGAAAAAATTCAATTTCTCTCTCATGTATTGTTTTATATTTTTTTTTATAACCGTCGTGTGAAGCGTTGATTTTCCAATAATTTTTTTCATAAACAGTATTTTTTTTAAATACTTTAAGTCCTTTTTTAACAAATAAAACTTTATCTATTTTATAAAATTTACAAGAGGAATTGTCATCAATTGTAAGAGTATTATGTGTTGCAGTTGATTTTGATAAATCATTCAATTTGATGTTATTTTTTTTTGAATAACCACAATTAGTAATAAGTTTTTTTCCATTAGAAACTATTTCAATTGATAATGCACCAGATTGATAATCCTTAGAAAATGTTGAAACCGGGACTGGCCCCACATCCATTGTGAGACAAATTTTTTTATTTTTTAAAATTATATACCCCCCGAAATCTTGATTTTCATTTTTGAATTTATATCCCAATCTTTTAAGGTAATTGTCAAAATTAATATTATCTGAGTTGTTGTTTCCATTATATAAAATATCGAAGTTTATATTTTGCCAAACAAAAGCATAGCCCTGTCCGAGATAATGAATAGTTTCATCAATATGTTCGGGAATTTTAATTTGGGATTCTTTGTACCACTCCCTAATTAAGATAAAATATTTTAAGTAAAGAACTAATTGTTTGACATTTCTTGATTTTGGAAAACCAAAATTATCTAAAGCTTCTTTAGATATTTTTTTTAATAAATTTGATCCATACGATAAATATTTATTCTCATTTTGATAACAAAGACCAACTAATATGATTGATGCACACCCAATTAATTTATCATCAATTAATTTTGATTTATTTATTTCATTTATTAGGTGATTTGTCTGTTTTTGAATAATTAAATTAAAGTTATTTCTGTAATCTTCATTATCATTATCATAAGTAAGATTATGGCAAGATAACCAAGCAATTATTCTTTTTGCTGTTAAGTCAAAATTCCAACTTTTTTCGTTATATTTAAAATTATGTTTGATCCAATTGTTTATAACAGATTGAGTATTTTTTCTTGACGATTTTAAATCTAAGCTAAAGAACCAATAAAAATTATTTAAACGGTTAAAATCTTTGGTAGTTATATTGTTATTATTCCAAATTTTATCCAATGCAAAATCTTCAATTCTAAATTTTTGCTTATGATATTTAATTAATGATGAAAGTAAGTGAGGACTAGGTTTATAAATTAAATTATGATTATCAATTTTAGAAATTTTTCTGTCATAAAAAGTAGAGTTAAGGTAAATTTTTCTTATATAATCAAAAAAATTAAAAAATAATCGATTTATATAAATCATGAAATTACTTTGATTTTAATAATTCAATATTTTTTTTAATATCTCCATTATTGCTTTTGAAAATTGTAGTTCCCGAAACTAAAATATTTGCTCCAGCCTCTATAGCTTCTTTAGAGTTTTCAAAATTGATACCTCCGTCTATCTCTATATCAAAATCAAACCCTTTACTTTTTTGTATTTTTTTTAAATCTTTAATTTTATTTAATACTTCTGGCATAAATTTTTGACCGCCAAATCCAGGATTAACACTCATGATTAGAACTAAATCTATTTTATCTAGGTGATCAAGTATCACTTGAATTTTGGTTTCAGGATTTAAAGAAACACCTACTTTTTTTCCTAATTTTTTTATTTTTTGAATTGATGAACTTAAATCATCAGTAGCTTCAGGATGAATTGTAATTATATCTGCGCCAGCATCTGAAAAGGCTTCGATATATTTATGAACTGGAGAAATCATTAAGTGGACATCAAAAATCATTGATGATTGTTTTTTTAATGCCTTTATTACTGGAGGACCAATAGTTAAATTTGGAACAAAATGGCCATCCATAACATCTACATGTATCATATCCGCACCAGCTTCTTCTAATCTTTTAATTTCATTACCTAGCTGACTAAAATCAGCTGATAAAATCGAGGGTGAAATTTGTATTTTTTTCATTGATAACCAGAATAACTAGTATCAATTTTTAAAATTTAATTGAATTAAAAAATTGGTAAATTTGTCTCGAAATTTCACTTTCCAATGGAAAAGATAACATCCCCATTACCGAATATCCTAAAATCCAAGGCATTAGATAAAATCTTATCATAAAGAAAAACCATGCCACGTATAAAGGCACCATAGGCCCGATTATGAAAGAAGGAGTTATTGGTTTAAATAAAGTAATCAAAGGGTTTGTAAATTTTACAAACACCCTCATAAAAAAGAATTGAGAGTCTTCTCTTTGAAAAATATTCATAGCCACTCTTCCAATTAAAGTCCACATAATCACTCCAAGAATATAATCAATTATATAAACTAAAGGATGAAAGTTAGCTGACATTTAAAATTTATATTGGAAAATTTGAGAAATTAAAAGGGGCGAAATTAATCGCCCCTTAATAAGATTATTTAGTGTTGTTTTCCAAGTATCGATTTACCTGATGGTATACGACACTCATCAACCATTCTTTGTGTAGCAGCATTAGGTGCTGAAGTCATTAAACTTACAACTACCATAGCAACTAAACTAACAGCTGATCCGAAGATACCAAATGTTAACTGTGTGATACCTAAGAATCCACTTCCACCATTACGTACCCAAATTAGGTAACCTAATCCTGAAAGTAATCCTAGAACCATACCAGCTATTGCACCTTCTCTGTTAGCTCTACTCCACCATACACCTAGTACAAGTGGGAAGAATAAACCAGACATCGCAAAGTCAAAAGCCCAGATAACTGAACCTAAGATACCTTGGATCTCCATAGCTGCGATTGTTGCTCCAGCAAAACCAATTACTACAAGTAGTACCCTTGCAACAACTAGTCTTTTTGCAGTTTCCGCTTTTGGATCAATGATCTTATAGTAAACATCATGTGATATAGCGTTTGCAATTGCTAGAATTAAACCATCTGCTGTTGACATGGCAGCTGCCATACCACCGGCTGCAACTAGACCTGAGATTACATATGGTAATCCAGCTATTTCTGGTGTTGCTAATACAACGGCTTTACCACCCATGAAGAACTCGTTTAATTCAACAGTTCCATTTCCGTTAAAGTCGCTGATAAACATCAGATTAGCTTGGTTCCAGTTTTGATACCAATCAATCGCTTGAACATCTGCTACTGATTTACCGATAATACCAGTTGGTAATGACGGATCAATCAATGCTAATTTAGACAGTGTCGCTAACATTGGCGCAGAAGAATAAAGTAGGAAGATAAAGAATACTGACCAACCTACAGATTTTCTAGCTGCTTTTACACTTGGAGTAGTGAAATATCTCATCATCACGTGTGGCAATGAAGCTGTTCCCATCATCATCGCTAGTGCTAATGAAATAAATGCCCAAGGTGTAGCGTTAACCGCTGAGTGAGCTTTAGTTATTCCAGCTAAACCTTTTGGTACCATAGCAAGATTCTCTTTCGAGTTAGCTACAAAACCAAACTGTTGTTCTAAATCAGCAATTCTAGCTACTTCATCTGCTAGCATGAAGTGAGGGAAAAACCCTGCACCAATTTTGTTACTGATCCAGAATACTGGAAGTAGATAAGCTATAATCAACACGATGTATTGTGCAACCTGTGTCCAAGTTACTCCTCTCATACCACCTAACATTGAACATAATAAGATACTTACTAATCCAACATAAACAGCGTATTGGAATGGAATATCTAAAGCAACAGATGCAATAGTTCCAGTCGCGTTAATTTGTGCAGTCACATAAGTAAATGATGCAACAGTTAAGACTACAACTGCGCAAAATCTAGCTAAATTACCACCGTATCTTGTACCGATAAAATCTGGAACTGTGTAACAGCCAAATTTTCTTAGGTATGGTGCTAATAAAGATGCAACCAACACGTATCCACCAGTCCAACCTACAAGTAGTGCCATATAACCATAACCTTTGAAATAAATACCACCTGCCATTGCAACGAACGATGCACCAGACATCCAGTCTGCTGCTGTCGCCATTCCATTGAACACGGTTGGTACTTGTCTTCCAGCTACGTAATATGCATCTGCTTGAGCTGTACGTGATAGATAACCAATTATAGCATAGATGGCTACTGTAAATGCTACGAAAGCGATACCAATCGCTTTAGCCGACATACCCATCTGCTCAGCAATTGCCATAATAATTATGAAACCTATAAATCCTCCTGTATAGATTCCATAAACTTTAGGCAAATTGTCTATAAAATTACCTTTTATCATTAGTCATCTCCTCTCTCGCTGAAGCCGAACTCTTCATCAATTTTTTCTTGTCTATTCGAAAACCAGAAAATAAGGATTACGAAAATTGCAAGAGAACCTTGACAAGTGAACCAATAAGTTAACGGATAACCAAATGGTCCCGTAACTTCGTTCATTTCTGCCCCAAAAAGGAAGATGCCCATTGAGAATACAAACCAAATTGCTAATGTAACAAATAGCAATCCCCTGGTTTTTTCCCAGTGTTGTGCTTGTTTTGACATATATACCTCTCTCTTTTTAGTTATAACTGGCAAAAACCATAACCATTATGAAAGAGATTTAAAGTATTAAAATTGTTAATAATAAGGGACTTTTTGAGTTATAAGTATGCAAAATACCGCATTTTATGTCAAAATATAAATTATCCTGGAAAGATCTGACTTGGAATGATTTTAAAGTTTACCTATTTGCAATGTTTAAAGCTTTTATTCCCAAGAAAAAAATTAAAACCTTGGACGATCTTGAGATTTTTATACAAACTAAGTCAGCTTGGGTATCCCAAGTTACACTTTATAGTTATTTAAAAACTAGAATGGGAACTAGATATGTTCTTCATTTTGATAATGATGAGTTTATGTCTTCTGTAAATCTAGCCAAATGGAATATTTATGCAGTTGCTCTTCAAGATCTTACTTTTTTTACATTTTCCCATTTGAAAGTGAATAATAATTATAATGAAGTTAACAAAGCAAAAGAAATTTTTTTTAAAATTTTAGATGATGAGATATCAAATAAAATGCCATTAGATATCATTGATAAAGCTAAAAAAGATTTTGATGAAAGATTACATAAATTAAATTGGGATAATTATTATAAAGACTTACCTTTTAATCCTAGTGCTTTATCCCTTTACGAATGGGCCCCAATATCTGATGAATTAAAAAGCTTAGATCGTAAGATTGTTTTAAATTCAGTAATCTTAAAATGGGATGTGGTTAAAAAAGAATTTAATGAAAGAATAAACTTTTAAGTGTTTTTTCTATTTTCCACTAAACTATCTACAACACTTGGGTCAGCTAGCGTCGTTGTGTCTCCTAATTGACCATGTTCATTAGCTGCTATCTTTCTTAAAATTCTTCTCATAATTTTTCCTGATCTTGTTTTAGGAAGTCCTGGAGTAAAATGAATTAAATCTGGAGTGGCTAATGGCCCAATTTGTTTTCTAACCCAAAGTTTAAGTTCTCTTTCAAGATCACCTGTTTCAGTTTCTCCAGCATTCAAAGTTACATAACAATATAAACCATTTCCTTTTATATCATGTGGGTATCCCACAACTGCCGCTTCAGCTACTTTTGGATGTGCAACGAATGCACTTTCAATTTCTGCTGTTCCAAGATTGTGACCAGAAACAATAATTACATCATCTACTCTTCCTGTAATCCAATAATATCCATCTTTGTCTCTTCTACATCCATCACCAGTAAAATATTTTCCATCAAATTGAGAAAAATATGTATCTATAAATCTTTGATGATCTCCATAGACTGTTCTCATTTGACCTGGCCATGATTGAGAAATACACAATCTACCTTCTCCAGCGCCTTTAATTTCTTGGCCATCTTTATCGACAAGACAAGGTTTTATTCCATAAAAAGGCTTTGTTGCTGACCCAGGTTTTAAAGGGATAGCTCCAGTTTGAGGAGCAATTAATATTCCTCCTGTTTCTGTTTGCCACCAGGTATCAACAATTGGACATTTAGAATTTCCAACAGTTTTATAATACCACATCCATGCTTCTGGATTTATTGGTTCACCTACTGTTCCAAGAAGTTTTAGTGATTTTCTCGATGTTTTGTTGACTGGATCACTGCCTTCTCTCATAAGAGCTCTAATTGCAGTTGGGGCAGTATAAAAAGTATTTACTTTAAATTTATCAACTATTTGCCACCATCTTGAGCTGTCAGGATAATTAGGCACACCTTCAAACATTATGGTTGTAGCACCATTTGATAAAGGTCCATATATTATATAACTATGTCCAGTGACCCAACCGATATCAGCAGTGCACCAATAAATATCTTTTGGTTTGTAATTAAAAATGTATTGATGAGTCATTGATGCATAAACCATGTATCCACCAGTCGTATGTAAAACACCCTTTGGTTTGCCTGTAGATCCCGAAGTATAAAGAATGAAAAGAGGATCTTCAGCATTCATTTCCTCTGGTTCACAATTATTAGAAACATCTTTAATTAAGTCGTGATACCATACGTCTCGATCATTATTCCAATAAACATAATTACCTGTTCTTTTTACAACAATACATTTTTTCACATTAGGGCAGTTAGTTAACGCCTCATCTGTTGTAGCTTTTAATGGAATTGTTTTTCCTCCTCGCACACCTTCATCAGCAGTAATTATATACTCCGACTCGCAATCATTAACCCTTCCTGATATAGATTCTGCTGAAAAACCTCCAAAAATTATTGAATGAACAGCTCCAATTCTTGCACAAGCCAACATTAAAATTGCTAGCTCAGGTATCATAGTAAGATAAATTGTAACTCTATCTCCTTTTTTTATTCCTAATTTTTTTAATCCATTTGCAGCCTTAGAAACTTTTTGATGAAGTTGTTTATAAGAAATTTTTTGATTATCTTTTGGATCATCACCAACCCAAATAATTGCAGTTTTATCTTTTTTATCTTTTAAATGTCTATCAATACAGTTCGCTGAAGCATTTAATGTACCATCTTCAAACCACTTAATCCTCACTTCATCTTTACTATATTTGACATCTTTAATTTTTTTATATGGTTTAATCCAGGTAATTCTTTTTCCTTCTTTTTTCCAAAAAGCATTATTATTTTTAATAGAGTCGTTATATTTTTTTTGATATTGAGCTTTATTTGCAAGACTACTTTTTATCCATTCTGGTTTAGTTTTGAAAATCAATTCAGAAGATGTCTGATTATTTTTTTCTTTTGTTTTTTTTTGATATTTTTTTCCTGTATTATTTTTTCTTTTTAAGACTTTTCTTTTTTTAGATGACCTTTTCTTAATTTTTTTTCTTCTTTTCTTTGAAGTTTTTCTTTTTGATTTTGTTTTCTTCTTTTTTTTTGGCATAAATGAATATTTAAATTTTACTCATGTTATATAAAATTTTCCAGCTTTTAGAGTCAATAGACATTACAGACAGTCTACTTTGTTTTATGAGTGATAAATGTTGTAATTCCTTACTTTTCTTGATATTTTCAAGCGCAACAGGTCTATCAAGTTTTCTAATAAATTTAACAGTGACAGCAACAAACCGACCAGATTGGTCTGTTTTATCTAGATAAGCTTCTTTAATAACTTCAACAACTCCTACTATTTCTTTACCAATATTGGAATGATAGAAAAAACATTGATCACCTTTTTTCATTGCCTTTAGATTTTTTGCAGCTTGATAGTTTCTTACACCATCCCATGTGGCCCCTTTGTTTCCAGCTTTTTTCTGTTGGTCAATAGACCACACATCTGGTTCAGATTTTAATAACCAATATTTTTTACTCATAATTTAACACCAGCACCTTTTAGAAAGGCAGCTTTTTCATCTAAGGGCCATCTTGGTTTTGCAGGAAAATCTAAATTATTAAATTGGTTTAACTTAAATTTTTCTAATCCAACCATAGCTATCATTGCTGCATTATCTCCACACAATTCAATAGGTGGGAAAATATGTTCGTAGTTTTCTTCTTTACAAAGTTTAATTAACATACTTCTAATATCTTTATTTGCAGCAACACCACCTGCAACAACAAACTTTTTTTCTTTCGGTTTCACTTGTTTTTCAAATTCAGTGAAGGCTATTTTTGTTTTTTTATACAAAATTTCCACAACTGTTTTTTGAAAAGATGCTGCTAAATCAAATTTTTCTTGTTCAGTTTTAATCTGTTTTGTGATTTTTAATATTGCTGTTTTAAGTCCAGCGAATGATAAATTACATCCTCCTTTATTAAAGATTGGTTTCGGTAAATCATATTTATTTGGATTTCCTTTTTTTGCTAAAATTTCTATTTGTGGACCACCAGGAAATTCAATACCTAAAAGTTTTGCAGTTTTATCAAATGCCTCACCAATAGCATCATCAATTGTTGTTCCAAGTCTTATATATTCACCTAAATTTTTTACACTTAAGTATTGAGAGTGTCCTCCTGAAATTAGTAGTAGTAAATATGGATAATTTAATTCTGAATTTAATTTGGGACTTAATGCATGACCTTCTAAATGATTTACTGCAATAAATGGTTTATTTATAGATGCGGCAAAAGCTTTTCCAAAACTCAAACCAACAGAAAGACAAACAATTAAGCCTGGTCCGGCTGTTGATGCTACAGCATCTATTTCTTTAATATTTATTCCACTATCATGAATTGCTTTCTTTACAATCCAATCAATCTTTTCTATGTGAGATCTAGCAGCAAGTTCGGGTACAACCCCACCAAATTCCTTATGAACATCCACTTGACTGGATACAACATTAGATAAAACGATTGGACTTCCATCATCATTAATTGATATTATTGATGCAGCTGTTTCGTCACAACTAGTCTCAATTCCTAAAATAAAGGGCTTTTTACTCATTCAAATAGTTTTTAATAATTGTACAATCTCAATACAAAAAAGAAATAAATTTATTGATGAGTAAAAAAATATTAATTGGATCTAGAGGTAGTAAATTAGCATTGCTCTATGCACAAAATGTTAAGAACACTATTATTCAGAATACAGACTTTGGTGAATCTGAAGTTATTATAAAAACTATAACTACCGAAGGTGATCAAGTAAAAGATGCAAGATTGTCTGATTTTGGAGGCAAAGGTTTATTTTCAAGCAATATAGAAAAAGAGCTTCAAAACAAAAATATTGATATAGCAGTTCATGCTCTGAAGGACTTACCTGCTATTGAGACAGCTGGCTTAATCACAGACACTTTTTTAGAAAGAAATGATCCAAAAGAAATTTTAATTTCTAAAAATAATAAAAAATTAAAAGATTTAGAAACTAAATCAATAGTCGGAACGTCCTCATATAGAAGAGAGTTTCAAATAAAAAAAATAAGACCTGATTTAGATTGTAAACTTATTAGAGGGAACGTTGATACCAGAATAAAAAAATTAAAAGAAGGTATGTATGATGCGATCATCTTATCTTATGCAGGAATTAAATGTTTAAATCTTGAGAATGAAGTATCTGAAATATTCACAACTGAAGAAATAATACCAAGTGCAGGCCAGGGTATTATTGCACTTCAATGTAGAGAGGATAGTCAAGAAATAATCTCTCTTTTAAAAAAGATTAATCATGATGAAACCTATAAAAGAGCTCATGCTGAAAGAAATATTTTAAAAGTTTTAGAAGGCGATTGTGAAACTGCTGTAGGAGCACATTCTGTAATTGAAGGTGAAAATATTATTCTTGAAGCAGAACTTTTTTCTTTAGATGGCTCAGAGCGATTTTATGAAAAAAAAATTGAAAAAACTGACAAATATAGACAAATTGGAAAAGAAATTGGACAAATTTTAAAAACTAAATCAAATAATTCATATAAAAGATAATATGCATATTTTATTTACTAGACCATTAGAAGATTGTTCAGAAATGATTTTAAAGTTTAAATCATTAGGTCATAATGTGTCTCATCTACCATTATTAAATATAGAAAAAATAAATTATGAAGAAATTAATTTTTTTGATTATGGTGGGATAATTTTTACCAGTGCTAATGCGATAAAATTTTTAAATTTAGAAAAATTAGATAAAAATATTGCATGTTTTTGTGTCGGAGAAGCGACTGAAAAAAAAGCTAGAAGCATTGGTTTTCAGAAAACTATTGCTGCTGAGGGAAATGTTTCAAATTTAAAAGAATTAATCTTACAAAACTATGAAACTAAAGGTAGACCAATGTTGTATGTTAGTGGTGAATCAATCTCATTTGACCTAGATCGACATTTATTAAATGAGGGCTTCGATATTAAAAGAATTATTAATTATCGAGCAAGTCATAATCAAAATTTCGATGAAAAATTCATTAAAGAGCTTCGACTAAATATGCCTGATATTGTCTATGTTTATTCACAAAATAGCGCATTAAGTTTTTTAAATTTCATTAAAAATAATCAATTACAAAGCCTTTGGATGAATACTAATTTAATGTGTATAGGTGAAAAAACTTCATCTATATTGAACGATGTTAAATGGAAAAAAATATTTCTTTTTAATCCTGGTGAAGAGGAGTTTTTGTTATATAAAATTTAATTATGGAATTATTAAATAATTTTTCGGAAATATTTTTATCAGTTTGGAATAAAGGAATTCTTGGTGTCGATATTTTCCAAATATTAATTGGAATAGGAATCTTTCTAATTTTTTTAATTTTTAGAGGAATAATCAGCAAGCTAATTATTAAAAAATTGGAAATAATTTCTAAAAGAACGACAAATAAATTAGATGACACTTTTGTTTCATCATTAATTGGACCAGCAAGATTTTTACCTATTGTTTTAGGATTTTTTATTGCAAGCTATTATATGACATTCTCATTAGAGGGTAGAGAAATTGTTGATACAATTAACAGAACATTAATAACAATTTTAATTTTTTGGGTTATTCATCAGATTATTGAACCTGTTTCTTATATTTTAAGTGGGCTCGACAAACTTTTAACAAGAGAGTTAATTGGTTGGATTATTAAATCACTAAAAATATTAATATTTATATTAGGACTTGCAGCAGTTTTAGAACTATGGGGAATTAAGATAGGCCCAATTATTGCTGGACTGGGATTGTTTGGAGTAGCAGTTGCACTAGGTGCACAAGATTTATTTAAAAATTTAATTTCTGGGATTTTAGTTCTTGTTGAAAAAAGGTTTAAAATAGGTGACTGGATTTTAGTTGATGGAGTCATTGAGGGCATAGTTGAAAAAATTGGTTTTCGCTCAACAACAATTAGAAAATTTGACAAGTCTTTAGCAATTATTCCTAATTTTCAGTTTGCAGAAAATGCGGTAGTTAACATAAGTGAAACTTCTAATTGGTTGATAAGTTGGATTATTACTTTGCAATATGACACTACTGTAGATCAATTAAAAACTATTAGAGATCAAATTGAAGATCATATAAATAAGAGTGAAGATTTTAATACCAGTGTTGGAGTGGCGGTAAGGGTTGATAAATTTTCAGATAGTTCGATAGATATGTATGTTCGTTGTTTTACAAAATCTGGTAGTTGGAACGAATGGTTATCAGTAAAAGAAAAACTTGCTATCGAAATCAAACAGATTGTAGAAAATAATAAAGCTTCGTTCGCGTTTCCAAGTTCTTCAATTTATATTGAAAAAAAATGATCGCCATTTTTTATTTAGTATTACAAATATTAAAACTTTATTCTTATGTTGTAATAGCGAATGTTATAGTGAGTTGGTTAATTGCTTTTAATGTTTTAAATACGCAAAATAGATTTGTTTATGCTCTTTTAGAACTCACTTATAGATTAACTGAACCTTTTCTAAGCAGAATACGAGGTTTCCTTCCAAACTTAGGTGCCCTAGATATATCCCCTATCGTTTTACTACTATTGATTTGGTTTATAGAAATGTGTATGAAGCTCTATATTGCACCGATAATATTCTAAAATTTATGATTTTAATTGATGGTAAAAAAGAAGCTGCATCTTTAAGAGAAGAACTCAAAAAAGAGGTTTCAGAATTAAAAACCAAATTTAACAAAGTTCCTGGATTAACTGTAATCTTGATTGGTGATTTAACTCCAAGTCAAATCTATGTGAGAAATAAAGAAAAATCAGCTAACGAAGTGGGGCTTAAGTCTGAAGTAATAAAATATCCGGACAGTGTAGAAGAAAAAGTTGTATTAGATAAAATAGAGGAATTGAATAAAGATGAATCAGTATCTGGTATTTTAGTTCAGCTACCTTTACCAAAACATATTGATAAGCAAAAAGTTATTGAAGCAATTGATCCCTCAAAAGATGTAGATGGTTTTCATCCAATGAATGTAGGAAACCTGTCGTCAGGCTATGAAAGTTCTGTGCCATGTACTCCTTTAGGATGTTATTTATTAATTAAAAAAATCGAACCGAATTTAAGTGGTAAAAAGGCAGTAGTAGTTGGGAGATCAAATTTAAATGGTAAACCAATGACACAACTTCTTTTAAAAGAAAATTGCACTGTGACAATCACACACTCACGTACTAAGGATTTAAAAGCAGAATGTTTAGAAGCAGATATTATTGTTGCTGCAGTTGGTATACCTGAACTTGTTAAAGGTGATTGGGTTAAAAAAGATACAATTGTAATTGACGTTGGTATTAATAAAACCGACAAAGGTATTGTTGGCGATGTAGCATTTGATGAAGTTTCTAAAAATGCGAAAGCACTAACACCAGTACCTGGTGGCGTAGGACCTATGACTATTGCTTGTTTACTCAAAAATACAATTGATTGTTTTAAAAGATCCCAAAAATAAACATTTTTAATTTTAAGTATTATTGTCTCAACTTATGAAATTTTGGTTATTTAAATTTTTTCTTTGATAAGTTTAAAATATGAAGAAACCACCTTATGAATATAGAATTGCAATAATCATGCTGATATTAACTGTAATTCCAATTGGAGCAACTCAACTGGGATGGTATCTATACGGAAAGATGATGGGCTTTAATTTTGGGATGATAGCTGGTACATTGGCTGTAATTTTAGCAGGTTATTTGATGTATCAAAAAGGTTGGAGAAATGAGGATGAAGATTAATTTATGGAAAAGATAATTTTTTTTTCATTAGCACTTCCAGCTTTGGCATTTGTAATTTATTTAGGTGGATCAGCAATTATGAAAGGTTTTGCTGCGAAAGTATCTAACAGACCTGAAAAAAATGAGGAAGAAAACTTTGAAAGCATCACAAGTAATTCTGATCAACTAAGTAGTGAATTAAATAAACTAAATGAACTTTTAAAAAGTGGAGTTTTAACCCAAGAAGAGTTTGAAAAAGCTAAAAAAAAAATTCTCGAAAATTAATTATAATTCAATAAGTTTTTTCCATTAACCATAAGCTATTTCCTGCAAGAAAATATATTTTTCCATTTACCGGGTGAACTTGTATATCTCTTATTCTTCCAATTTTATTTTTAAAAATGATATCTTCTTTAATATTTGACAAGTCACTAAATATTAATTTTCTTAAAGATTGATCTTTAAGCGATGTGATTAAAGCATGTCCATTCCATTCGCTGAATTCTTTGCCTCTATAAATAGTTATTGCACTTGTTGCGATTGAAGGTACCCAGTAATATATCGCTTTTGTAAAGCCAGGCTTCCATTTAGGACCAATTGGAATACCAGAATAATTTGTACCTCCCCATCCTAAAATTTTCCATCCATAATTTTCACCTTTTTTTGCCTCACCAAACCAATCCCCACCCCTTGCTCCGTGGTTACTTAAATAAATTTTTCCATCAAATGGAGATAAAGTTAAACCCTGAGGATTTCTTATTCCTATTTGATAAATTTCTGGTAACCAATCAGATTTGCCTTCAAATTTTGGGTTATCTTTTGGAATGCTTCCATCAATATTAATTCTAATAATACTTCCAGGGTGTTTTTTTGGATCTTGTGCAATCATACCCTCACCCCTTTCACCAGCCGATGCAAATAAAAAATTATCTTTAATCGCTAATCTCGATCCAAAGTGATAACCAGAGTTGATGGGAGGATTAGCTTGAAAAATATTTTTAAAATTTAAGTTTTTGTCGTTAAATTTTGCTTTAGCAATAGAAGTACTAGTTTTTCCATCCCCTCTATTTTCTGAATAAGAAATATAAACAAAAGTATCTTTAAACAAAATGTCTAACAAACCTCCTTGATTATGCTCGAGGTAATTAAGATCATGATTAACTTCAGAGATTTTTTTAGAATTAAGATCAATCAATTTAATTTTTCCACTTTTTTCAGTAATCAAAAGTTCATTATTATTGATGAATGTAGAGCCCCATGGGTCATTTAAATCTGCAATCTTTTCAAAATTAAGATTTTCTGCAAATGAAACATGTATAGAAATTAAAAAAAAGAATATGGAAATGAAAAATTTTCTCACTTTAAGAAAGCTTTGATCTACCACCATCAACAGCAATAATCTGACCAGTAACCCAAGAGCTGTCATCTGTGATGAGAAATTTTGCAAGAGAAGCTGAATCTTTTCCTTCACCTAATCTTTTTAAGGGATGAGCTTTAGCTATTCCATCTGCTAATGCTTTATTCTTCAACATTGGTTCAGCAATCTTTGAATTAGTTAAACTTGGAGCAATACAGTTCACTCTTATATTTGGAGCGAATTCAGCTGCTAATGAAACAGTTAATCCTTCGACCGCAGCTTTAGTTGAAGCAATTATTGCGTGATTAGTAAATCCTCGTTGTGCTGCTACTGTAGAGAATAAAACTACTGAACCTTTATTTTTTTTTAAACTTTCTTGATAACCCTTAATAACCTCAACTGCTGAATAAAGATTTAATTTCATACATTTATTAAAATCATTTTCATTTACCATTCTTAAAGGTTTTAAATCTATTGAACCAACACAATAAGCAACACCTTTTATATCTGAAATATCATTTTTAACCTTTTCTATAAATCCATCTTCTAAAACATCAGCTACAGTAAAAGCACAACCAATTTTTTCAGAAATACTTTTTGTTTCATTTTCATTTCTTCCAACCAAATGAACAGAATTTCCTGAGTTTACTAATTGCTCAGCTAAGCTAGATCCGATTGAACCTGTCGCACCAAAAATGAGATATTTTTCTGACATAAAAAATTTTATTAGTTATATTTAACTATGAAGTTATTTTTTATACTGGGTAATCAATTATTTCCATCAAAATACTTGGACCGCTTCAAAAAAGACCACCTATTTTTTATGGCTGAAGATTACCAATTATGTACTTATGAAAAACATCATAAACAAAAAATACTCCTCTTCCTATCATCAATGCGTTCACATGCAGACAGTCTTAAAAGAGATAAATTTAAATTAGAGTATATAAAAATTGAGGATAAAGAATTCAAGGATGATTATTTAAAAAAATTAAAAAAAGTAATTAGCTCAAAAAAAATAAAAGAAATTTCCAGTTTTGAAGTTGAAGATAAGTTTTTTGAAAAAAAAATAAATCAATTTCTTAAAAAGGAAAAAATAAAATGGAATATTATTCAAACTCCAATGTTTTTAAATTCAAGAGATGAATTTAAACAATATCTATCCAAATCAAAAAAACCTTTTATGGCAACCTTTTATAAAGATGTCAGAAAAAAATCAGGGATATTAATGGGTTCGGATGGAAACCCGATTGGAGGTAAATGGAGCTTTGATGAAGATAATAGAAATAAATTACCAAAAAATATTTCAATTCCAAAATTTCCAAAAATAAATGAAACTAATCATACTAAAAAGTTAAAACCAATTATTGAAAAATTATTCAAAGATCATCCAGGCAAAACTGGAAATTTTTGGTTTGCTACTGAATATAATGATGTCATCAAACTTTTAAATTTTTTTATCAAAGAGAAATCAAATTTATTTGGAGATTATGAAGATGCTGTTGATCAAAAAGATAATATTTTATTTCATAGTGCATTAAGTCCATACATTAACTTAGGTTTGATCACTCCAGAATTTATTATTAAAAAAGTTTTAGAATTCCACAAAAGTAAAAAGATAAGATTAAATTCACTAGAAGGTTATATACGTCAGGTAATTGGTTGGAGAGAGTTTATGAGAGGAATTTATCAAAGTTATTCAAACGAAATGGAAACTGTAAATTTCTTCAAACAAAATAGAAAAATGAAAAAATCTTGGTATGAGGGCACAACTGGATTGCCTCCACTCGATTATGCAATTAAGAATGCCTTAAACTATGGATGGTCTCATCATATCGAAAGATTAATGATTTTATCCAACATAATGAATCTATGTGAAATAAAACCAACTCTTGTTTACAAATGGTTCATGGAGATGTTCGTAGATTCTTCTGATTGGGTAATGGTACCTAATGTTTATGGGATGGGATTGTTTAGTGATGGTGGAATATTTGCTACCAAACCTTATATATGTGGATCTAGTTATTTTATGAAAATGATGGATTTTAAAAAAGGCGAGTGGTGTAATACAATGGATGGATTATATTGGAGATTTATTGATCGTAATAGAAAATTTTTTTTGAAAAATCCAAGACTTTCTATGATGGTAAGAATTTTTGATAAAATGAAAACTGAAAGAAAAAAATTAATTTTGTCAGCTGCAGATAAATTTATTAAACAAAATACTAACTAAATTTTATGTATATTGCTATTACTGGTTTAAAGCCAAAAAATTTTTTTTCAAAATTAAGATTTTGGTTGTTAGCAATTACATCTTTTAGAGCAGCACAAAAAGCTGAAGGAAATATATTTTGTGAAACAAAGTCATTTAAAGGATACCAGCATACTTTAACGGCCTGGAAAGATAGAGAGCTGATGGTTAAATATTTAAATGGAAATGAGCATTCAAAAGCCATGAGAAATTTTAAAGCAATTGCAACAGGCTCTACATATGGTTATGAAAGCGATCAAATTCCAAGCTGGGATGAAGCTTTAGATCTTTGGAATAGAAATTTTAAAGAATATTAAATTGAAAAAAGAAAACTTACCAACAAAAATATGCCCTATATGTAAAAGACCATTTACGTGGCGGAAAAAATGGAAACTTAATTGGGATAGAGTAAAATATTGTTCCAAGAAGTGTTCTAAGTTAAGTTAGTCATAGTGAATATAATTGTACTACAACATATTAAAATAGAGGATCCAGGCTACATTAAAGATTTAATGTTATCTGATGGATTTAATTTAACCACAATAGAGTTAGACGAAGGTGAAAAAATACCAGAGGATCTTAGTAAATTTGATGGAATGTTTTGCATGGGTGGTCCAATGGATACTCATATGGAAAAAGAATATCCTTGGTTAATTGAAGAAAAAAAAAGAATTAAAGAGTTTGTTGTTGATCTAAAAAAACCTTATTTAGGTTTTTGCTTAGGTTGTCAGTTATTAGGTGAGGTTGTTGGTGGTAAGGTTGTTAAATCAAGTCCAGCAGAGATTGGAATGTTGGATATCAATTTTACCAAAGAAAAAAATCAAGATAATTTATTTTCTAAATTTCCTGATAAGATTAAAAGTTTGCAATGGCATTCGTATGAGGTTCAAGGAATAGAAAATAATAAAGATGTTACCTTATTAGCCTCATCACCAGTGACCAAATATCAGATTTTCAAATATCAAAATCATGCTTATGGAATTCAATTTCATATTGAAATAAAGGACACAACAGTCAACGAGTGGGGATGTGTACCAGAATATAAAAAAGCTTTAGAAGATCAATTAGGTGATGGAGCATTAGAAAAATTTGATAAATCTGCAAAAGATAATATGATTGACATGAATAATTATTCAAATATTTTGTATAATAATTTTAAAAAACTCTTATGAAAAAATTTATCTTAATTATATTTACATTTCTAATTTGCTCTCAAAAACCTGCGATATCTGGTGAAGTAGCTATGATTGGTGTGGTAGATGGGATGATTTGTTTAGATTGTCAAAAGAAAGTAACGAAGGAACTTAAAGCTGCTACAGGAGAAAATGATATAAACGTTTCATGGCAGGAAGGTGTTGCATTCATTAACTTTTCTGGAAGTACATCATTTACAGAAAAAGATTTTAAAAACGTGATTGAAGATGCTGGTTTTAATGTAGGAAAAGTTGCTAAGATTGATCAAAAAATACAAGACTCAAAAAGTGGTCTAGTGTTACTGAGTAAATTTTAAAACATCCAAACAACATGAATAATAAAATTTTTGAATGGGCAGGGGTCATTACTGCAATATTGTATTCATTATTTGTAGCTATGAATATTGGTATAGAGTTTTTTGGTTTTTGTTTATTACTTATATCTGCAATATTAATTGGAATTTGGGCTTATAGGGGCGGTCATAGAGGAATATTATTTTTACAATTCTTTTATGCTACAGCTGGTATTATTGGGATGTTTAGGTGGTTTTAATTAAAAGTTGAAATAATTTTAGGAATATAACTTTTAAAATTAAAAAAACCTTTATTGCAATATTGCCAAGAATACTGATCAAGTTTTCTATATAAAAAATCTATCTTTATATTATTTGAATTTAAATAGTCCAAGTTTTCACCCACTGTTGGATATAAAGCATAGCAATTTTCAATTTTTTTAATTTCACTTATATTTATTACTTCACAATCAAAAGACTTAGCTTTTAATCTTTGTTCTTGGTCTTCAATCAAAAGGGATTTAAATTTCACTACTTTTTCACTAAGTTCGATAGATCGATTATCATTTTTATTAGAAATTAAATAAATTTTTTTAAATTTATTATTCTGAAAATCAGTTATTTCAAAAGCGAGATTGTTCTCAAAGATTAAAAGATTTTTATCCACTATATTTTGTGGATTGTTAAAATCTTGTTTATTAATCGAATAAGTTTTTTCAGAAACTTTTGGAGGAGCATTTTCATTTAATTTAATATTATTAAACCTATTATTGGTGAATTTTTTGATATTCCATTCGCTTGCTAAATAATGTTTCCCCTGAGTTTGAACTCCAGCAACCCATCTCCAGCCAAGAGTATTTGATGCAGCATCTCCATCATAAAGATATTGCATAAAAAATTCTGCACCCAATTGCCAAGGTAATTCTAAGGTAAAAATCCAAATACTAGCAAACCACATTCTTGTATGATTATGTAAATAGTTGTTTTCTTTAAGCTCATTTACCCAAGCATTAAAGCATTCAATATTTGTTTTACCTTCAACAGCATTCATATAATTCTGATTGTTTTTGAAATCTTCTCTAATTTTATTTAATTCTATTAAATAGTCTGACCAAACATCTGGTCTTAATTCTAACCAACCTTTCCAATATGTACGCCACAAAATTTCTTGAATAAATTTCTCATTTTTTGAAAAGGAAAACTTACCAAGTGATTTTTTAATCACTTCTTCCTCATTTATAATTCCATGAGTAATATAAGGAGATAAACATGAAATATTGGATCTATTCTCTGGTCCAAAATCAAAATTTCTTAACTTAGAATATTCTGAAAGATTATTTTCTATAAAATAATTTAATTTGTCTAAGGCCTTAGCCCTTGAAGCTTCAAAATTCATTTTAAATTATTTTGATTTTTTTTTCTTTAGACCTAATTTATCACTGTGTCTTAATCTTAAGATTACAATAGCTCCAGCAATAAGAACGATCGCAACAGCTTCATAAACTAATGCTGCTGGATCCATTTCTTTACCTTGAAGAATGATAAATCGTGCTAGTGCAGTAATTGCAATTAACAATGGCAAAGTAATACTAATTGATTGTTGATGCCAAAAAACTCTTACCATAGCAAGCACTTCTAAATATAGAAACATCAATAGCAAGTCAGCTAAAGTTACAGATCGATTTTGAAACATTTTACTTATTTCAATTCCAACGGCGATTACTGTGCTTATCAAAATGATAACCATTAGTACGAGTTGTAAATTTTTTGCTATTTTTTCCATTACTTATCTTTACTAAATGGTAACCATTTTTCAAATACTGATTTTGATGGTCCATCATAAGGTATCGAATAAGAGTTAGTATTTGTTAAAACCTCAATACCTTTCGAAAAAACGAAGATAAAAACAATTACAAAAACAATAACCATAATTTTAAATGGATCAAAATTTTTTGTTTCAAAAACACTACTCGATTTTTCCTCTGCTTTATGAAATTGCTTAAATGTCATATACACTGCAAATATTAGTCCTACATGAGCTATATATGTTCCAGCCCATCCAAAAGCAAAAGTTGTATAAGAAAAAACGTATAAACTGAATACAGTTGTCCAAATAAAACTTAATACTAACAATATTTGTAATCTTACTGCTTTAGGCAAAGATCTAAGGTCATTTTTACTATCATCAAATAGTATATTAGCTGACTCTTGCATCCATTTTTTTAAACCATCCATATGAACTAAACTAAGTTTTTTTTCAAGATTAACAATGCCTAAATTGTCCGTAAATAATTGTTAGTTTCTTAACTTTTTTTTATGAAAGTTTATAAATTTCTCAACATTTGACTTATTAAAAGATTTATTTTCTTCAAAAGAAACTTTCTTCATAGAATAAGCACTACTATTAGTAATTCTAGATTGAATAGTTATGTTGCCTTTATAAAGTTTAAGTTTAACTGATCCATTAACTTTGTTTTTTTTGAGATCTACAATCTTTTGAAGTTTGAACCTTTCCTTTGAGTACCAATAGCCATTGTAAATTAGCTCTGCATATCTAGACATAATATTATCTTTTTTATGCATTGTTTCTTTGTCCAAAGTAACAGACTCAATTGCTCTATGTGCATGAATTAACAATGTTCCGCCTGGAGTTTCATAAACTCCTCTCGATTTAATTCCCAAAAATCTATTTTCAACAAGATCAACTCTTCCAATTGCATTCTTTCCAGCTAATTGATTTAATTTTTCAAGCAGTTTTGAAGGTCTTAATTTTTTTCCATTAACTCCAATTGGATCTCCATTTTTAAAACTTATAGTAACAAAGGTTGGTTTATTCGGAGCTTTTTCAGGTGAAATAGTTCTTTGAAAAATAAATTCTGGAGCTGAATTTTTTGGATTTTCTAAAATTTTTCCCTCTGTTGAAGTATGAAATAAATTATCATCTACAGAAAAAGGTGGTGCACCTTTTTTGTCCTTGGGAATTGGGATGCCATATCTTTTTGCATAATTAATTAAATCTGTTCTAGATTTCAATTTCCAAATTCTCCAGGGGGCGATAATTTTTATTTTTGGGCTAAAATAATGATATCCAAGCTCAAATCTTACTTGATCATTTCCTTTACCAGTTGATCCATGAGAGACTGCGTATGCTTTATATTTTTTTGCAACTTTAATTTGATCTTTTGCTATTAAAGGTCTTGCAATTGAAGTTCCTAATAAATACACACCTTCATAAATGGCATGTCCCCTTATCATTGGGTAAACATAATCTTTTACAAATATATCTTTTAGGTCATTAATGATTATATTTTTAACCCCAAATTTTTTTGCATTCGATATAATTTTTTTTCGATCTATTTCTTGACCTATGTCTGCTGTATAGCAAATGACTTCAGCATTATAATTTTCTTGAAGCCATTTTAAAATTATAGATGTATCTAACCCTCCCGAATAAGCTAAAACAATTCTTTTTTTTGATTTCATTTTTAACTGCAGGCTTTTTTCGCAGTATTATATGCTTTTGTAAATCCAAGTAGAGAATAATGATCTATAGTTTGAGATCCTTTTTCATTATAGCCACTAACCATAATTCTTGATCCTTTTTTCATAACTTTAACCATTATGTTTTCTTTTTTATTGCTTGTCATCCAAGCAAAGCCTTGTTGTTTAATATCAAATTTAAATTTATTATTTCCTGAAGTTGCTAAAACGGTATTATTTTTGTTAAATTCATACCCTCCAGTTGCGCTTATTTCGTTAGAAATTTTTTCACCCGGTCTAAATGTTACAAATAATCTTGCATCTCTTTTATTTGATTTGGGTGCCTGTAAAACTGGTATTGACTGAGCAAAACATACTTTTCCAGATTGTTCTGACATAACCATTACTTCCCAATCCTTATATTTGCCTATTTTTTTTAAATCATCTGCAAATGTTTTTGAGGCAAAAACTGCCAACACAACAAATGATAAAAATATGATTTTTTTAATTATGGACATGGATTTGGATAGATTTTTTGTATTTCATTAATTTCGTTTATAATTTCTTTTGTCAAATTTATATTTACACTTTCTATATTGGTTTTCAACTGCTCCATTGTCGTAGCTCCAATTATAACTGAGGTTACAAAAGGTTGAATTTCTAAAAACTTTAAACACATTTGTGCTAAATCTAATTTATATTTTTTTGCTATTTCATAATAAGCATCAACTGCTTTACCTGAGTTTGGTTTATTATATCTGGTCCAAAAATCGCCATCACGCTCAATTCTTGAACCCTTCGGTAATTGATTGTTTCTGTATTTCCCTGATAAATATCCACAAGCTAGAGGAGAATAAGCAAGAAGTCCCGCTTGTTCTCTTACTGACATTTCTGCAAGACCAATTTCATAAGATCTATTTAATAGGTTATATGGATTTTGAACTGACAGCATTCTTGGAAGATTTTTTTCTTTAGATATTTCTAAAAACTTAGATAAACCCCATGGAGTTTCATTTGATAATCCAACATATCTTATTTTTCCTTCTTCAATAAATTTTTTTAGATTTTCTAAAACATCTTCAAATTTTGTCCATTCACCATCATCAGTGTGCTCATAACCCAATTTGCCAAAAAAATTTGCTTTTCTCTCAGGCCAGTGAAGTTGATACAAATCTATGTAATCAGTCTTTAATCTTTTTAAGCTTCCTTCTAAAGCTTCAGTAATATTTTTTTTACCAAATTGATTTCCACCACCTCTCACATATTCTCTCATTGGTCCACAAACTTTTGAAGCAAGAATTACTTTGTCTCTTTTTTTTGTTTTTTCAAACCAATTACCTATAATTTCTTCAGTATTACCAAAAGTTTCTTCTTTTGGTGGAACGGAGTAAATTTCTGCAGTATCCCAAAAATTTACACCTTGATCTAAAGCAAAATCCATTTGTTCAAACCCCTCTGCTTCAGTATTTTGTTCACCCCAAGTCATAGTACCGAGACAAATTGTACTTACATCAAGATCAGTATTTCCTAATTTTTTGTAATTCATTAAGGTTTTTTGTATTATTTATTTTAACAATCTTTTAAGGCATCTTGAATAATTAGTAAAAGACTATATATCTTATTCATATGGAATTTGATAAAAAAGGCATACTAGCAAGAGCAAGAGCAGCAGCTCAAGAAACAGCTGTAACCGATGAGGGTTTAAGAGCTTATATGCTCAAAGTTTACAACTACATGGCAACAGGGGTTTTGCTTACTGGAATAATTGCATTATTAACTTTTAAAATGTCTGTTGTTACAGATGCTTCCGGATCAATTGTGGGTCTTACTCAAATGGGCAATGCAATTTATCTATCTGGATTGAAATGGCTTGTAATGTTAGCGCCACTTGGAATTGTTTTTTATATGAGTTTTGGCATTAGTAAAATGAGTGCATCAAAAGCACAAACAACCTTTTGGGTGTTTGCAGCTCTAATGGGATTATCTTTATCCTCAATTTTACTAGTTTACACTGGAATGAGTGTGACAAGAGTGTTTTTTATAACGTCAGCAACTTTTGGGGCGATGAGTATTTATGGATATACAACTAAAAGAGATTTAACAAAATTAGGATCTTTTTTAATGATGGGATTAATAGGGATCATCATAGCTTCAATAGTTAATATTTTTATGAAATCTTCTATGATGTATTTTGTTATTTCAATTTTAGGAGTTTTAATATTCGTTGGTTTGACTGCTTACGATACTCAAAAAATTAAAAATATGTACGTAGCTTCAGATTCAGGTGAATTGTTGGGTAAAAAAGCTGTGATGGGCGCTTTAACTCTTTATTTAGATTTTATTAATCTTTTTATTATGCTTTTAAGACTTTTTGGTCAAAGAAGATAATTTTATTTCTGAAGTTTTTTCCAGTTAGTATTTTTTAATAATGAGTTTAATTCAGACGAATTCTTCAATATTTTTCCGTTAGTATCTGTAATTAAATATTTGAGATTTTTATTCTTTGGTTTGAAATTTTTACAAATTTTATAAATTGCATTTTCGGCTGCATTTTTAAAAACACTAAAGCCAACCTGTTTACTTGAAATGCTAAGTCCATAATCTTTCCAAGATCCCTCCGAAACCATTTTTGCATAAAGATCTAATATAATTTTTAACTCATCCTTTTCAAAAAAATGGTTATCTTCTAGTCTTTTAATATCAGTATTATTTACTACAAGACGTAAGTTATTATTCATTAGTTTTATATTTATTAATTAATCCTATTTGAAAAGCTGTGAAAATAAAAGTTATTGGCAATAATCCCCAAACTTTAAAATTTACCCAAAACTCTTCAGATTGTGTTCTCCAAACAAGTTCATTTAAAATTGCTAATCCAAAAAAGAAATATATCCATCTTTTATTTAATATTTCCCAACCCTCATTAGTTAAAGAAATTGATTTGCCCATTAGTTTTTTTAAAACTGGTTCACTTGTGAAATATCTTCCAAATATTAGAGCAAGACCAAACATAACATTTATTATTGTTGGTTTGATATAAATAAAAACTGGATTATTAAAATAAATTGTTAAACCTCCAAAAAAAGTAATTAACACACCACTCAATAAAGGAACTTTTGGTATTTTTTTTTCTAAAAACCAAACAATCCCTAATGCTAGAATTGTCGCAATTATAAATGGAGGAATTGCAACTTTTAAGTCTTTTCCACTATCGTAATAGTAGTAAAAAAAAATTACTAAAGGCCCAAAATCAGTAAGAAACTTTAAAAAAGATTTATTCACTTAAAAGATATTAACATAAATAATATTTTCAAAGAAACTCTAAATTTTTGTTATTGATTTTTGTTTTGAAATACCCATACTAAGTATATGGCAATTCAAAAAGCTAAGTTTTCAATTGGCGATATCGTAAAGCATAAACATTTCGAATTTAGAGGTGTAATTTATGATGTTGATTTTGAATTTAATAATTCTGAAGAGTGGTATCAATCTATCCCTAAAAACGTTAGGCCAAGAAAAGATCAACCGTTTTACCATTTATTAGCTGAAAACGATGAAATTACTTATGAAGCTTATGTTTCAGAACAAAATTTATTAGTGGATGATTCAGATGAGCCAATTAAGCACCCTCTTATTGAGGAGATTTTTTCAGGGAAAAAAGGCTCTGCTTATTTTAAGCCTTCAAATTAAAGAAAATCACTTTTTAAACACATTTAGTTCAAACGTTGGTCACAGGAGATTGATATATTTAGTTAATTCTGATCAAGAGTGTTAATTATACCCTTCGTTATTATCTCCCTCTGCATTCTTGATCAGATTATCTTTTCATAATAAATATTCTAAAAAAAACTAAATATTTATGCTTAAACTTTTTCAACCAAATAAGATTTTTTCAATTACTTCAAAAGCTCCAAAATACGTTTTATTTTTATTTATAATTGTTTTATCAGTTGGATTAACTGAGGCATTAATTTTGTCTCCTGAGGATTACAAACAAAGTCACTCAGTAAGAATTATGTATGTTCATGTTCCCGCTGCATGGATTACACTTGGGATTTTTTCAGCAATTACTTTATTGTCAATCTTAGGTTATATTACAAAGTCTAAAAATTTTTTTCTAATTGCAAAAAGTTTAGCACCCTCTGGTTTTGTTTTTAATATAGTCGCTTTAGTTACTGGTTCAATTTGGGGTAAACCAACATGGGGCACATGGTGGGCATGGGATGCTAGGATAACTTCAATGCTTATATTAGCTTTATTTTATGGAATGTATTTAATTTCTTGGAGAATTCATGAGGATAAAGAAAAAATTTTTAAAGTAAGTACCATTATAACAATTTTAGGAATAATTAATGTGCCCATCATTAAATATTCAGTAGATTGGTGGAATACACTTCATCAGCCAGCATCAATTAATATTTTTTCAAAATCATCAATTCATTCTTCTATGCTGTTTCCCTTATTGATTATGACTGCGGCATTTGCTCTTTTTTCATTGCTTATTTTTTTAATGAAATATAATACAGAACTGATAAAGATAAAAAATAAAGGTTTAGATAGATTATGATAAATGAATTATTAACAATGAATGGCTATGGGCTGTATGTTTGGTCTTCATTTCTTTTTACTTTTTTAAGTTTTTTATCTTTGTATCTTGTTGTTAAGACTCAATACGTTAAAGAAAAAAACAAGTTTATAGCAAAATTTGGAAACTTAAACTCTGAAAGAGCAGCTTCTGCAAGAAATCAAAGTATTAATAAAGAAATTTTATCTAACTCGTCAAATATCTAACTTTTAAACCATGTATGGTCGTAAAGTTAAATTAAGATTTTTTTACATTTTATTAATTTTAGTAACCTTAGCATTATCAGTATTTTTAATTTTAAAATCTCTAGAGGAAAATGTGGTTTTTTTTAAATCACCAACGGATATTCAAATATTACCAGAATTAAGCAAGAGTAAAATTAGAATTGGTGGTATGGTCAAAAAAAATTCAATTAATATTGTTGATAAAAAATTAAATTTTATAATTACAGATTTTAAAAATGAAATTAATGTAGTGTATTCTGGGGTAGTTCCAAATCTATTTACAGAGGGTAAAGGTGTTGTGGCAGAGGGATATTTAAAAGATAAAAGTTTTTTTTCAGCTACAAAAATTTTAGCAAAACATGATGAAAATTATATGCCGCCTGAAGTAAAAGCTGCATTAGAGGAGAAATAAATTTGCCCAGTTTAATTGGATATTATTCTTTAATTTTTGGAATTTGTTTATCTTTTTTTATATATTTTTTTTCTATTAAAAACTTAAATGATACGCAAGAACTAGATACCAAAATTATTAATTTAGTTTTTTTACAACTCTTATTAGTCACAATTAGTTTTTTTGGATTAATTTTTTCATTTGTTAACTCTGATTTCAGTAATGAAACTGTTTTTAACCATTCACATACAACTAAACCACTTTTTTATAAAATATCTGGCACTTGGGGAAATCATGAGGGCAGTCTTTTACTTTGGCTGTTAGTATTAACACTATTTTTATTTTTATTTTTGATCAAATCTAAAGATCAACCAAAAAAATATAGAATTTTAACATTATTATTCCAGCAAATTATTATTTTTGGTTTTTTTGTTTTTTTATTAAAAACTTCAAATCCATTTAATTATATCTTTCCAGTGCCTCAAGAAGGATTAGGTTTAAATCCAATTTTACAAGACCCTTTATTAGCAATTCATCCACCAATTTTATATTTAGGTTATGTTGGTACATCTATAATATTTTCTTCTGCTCTTGCCGCTATTTGTTCAAATTATATTTCACAAATATGGGCCTCACATATTAAAAAGTGGATTTTAGTTGCTTGGATTTTTTTAACTTTAGGAATTTTGCTTGGCTCAGTTTGGGCGTATTATGAATTAGGATGGGGAGGATTTTGGTTTTGGGATCCCGTTGAAAACGTATCTTTAATGCCTTGGCTTGCACTGACTACATTATTACATTGTATATTAGTTTTAGAAAAAAGATTAATTCTTACTTCTTGGGTTGTAATATTGTCAATAACCACTTTTGCTTTAAGTATGTGTGGTACATTTTTAGTGCGATCAGGGATCTTAAATTCTGTTCACACTTTTGCAAATGATCCAGAAAGAGGATTATTTATTTTAATTTTTTTATTTATTTTAATTTTTTTATCTTTTTTTGTTTTTTTAATTTTTTATAAAAAAGAAACTAAAAATACAAAAAACTTTTTTGGTTTAAGTAAAGAAACATCAATTTTAATTAATAATTGGTTTATGATGTATTTTTTATCTGTAGTTTTAGTGGGAACCACTTATCCAATTTTTTTAGAAGTGATATCTTCAGAAAAAATTTCTGTTGGCCCACCATTTTATAACAAGTTAATAATCCCTTTTTTAGTTCCTTTTCTAATTGCTATGGCTATTGGGCCAAAACTAAAATGGATAAAATCAAATATAGAAGATAAATTTTATCTACTTTCATTTTTCATAATTTCTTTAATTTTATCAATGATTATAATTAAAGACCTAAAGATAAATTTTCTTATAAATACTATTTTAATTACATCAGCATTTTTTTTATTCTTTATTTCACTGAGGGAATTTTTTAGGAAAAAAATAAGAAATTTTTCTCAAAACTTTGCACATTTTAGTTTCAGTTTATTAATACTTAGTATTTTATT
This sequence comes from Candidatus Pelagibacter sp. HIMB1483, assembly GCF_052048135.1. NCBI lineage: Bacteria > Pseudomonadati > Pseudomonadota > Alphaproteobacteria > Candidatus Pelagibacterales > Candidatus Pelagibacteraceae > Candidatus Pelagibacter > Candidatus Pelagibacter sp. HIMB1483. The sequence continues at coordinate 151,983 of NZ_JBNAIM010000002.1, forward strand.
TAACAATATATTTTCCTCTGAATTAATTACCAATCTAAAAGTTAATGAAACTTTTGAAACAGAGAAATTTAAAATAACTTTTGAAAGTATAGAGCAAAAAAATAAAAATAATTTTAAATCTATTATTGGAAAATTTATTATAGAGGAATTAGGTAAAGATATTGACGTAATGCAACCAGAGCTAAGAATTTACAATCAACCAAATATAATTACCAGTGAAGCTGATATAAAAATTAATTTATTTTATGATAAATTTATGACTATGAACTATGTTCAGAATGAAGATTATTTTAATATTAGATACCAATTTAAACCTTTTATGTTTTGGATTTGGCTTTCTACAATAATGTTAAGCTTAAGTGGTTTATTAGGTTTTGTTCAAAGGAAGTATGAAAAGTAAAATTTTTCCAATAATTTGGTTTGTTATTTTTATAACTGTTTTTTTCATTTTTTACAAAGGGTTACAAAATTCTAATATCTATGTACCAGAAAATAATATTGAAAAAAAAATTCCTATATTTGAAGTTAAAAAATTTGCTTCAGATAATCTAATAGATTCAAATCAAATTTTTGAGTCCAATAAATTCTATTTATTGAATATTTGGGCCTCTTGGTGTGTCCCTTGTAGAGAAGAACACAAGTATTTAGTGGAACTTAGCAAAGAAAAAAATATTCAATTAATTGGACTTAATTACAAAGATAAATATGAAAATGCTAAAAATTTTTTAGATGAATTAAATAATCCGTATAATTCGATTTATTCAGACCAAGATGGAACAATATCAATTGAATTAGGTGCTTATGGTGTACCTGAGTCTTTTTTGATTTATGATAATAAGATTATAAAAAAAATTATTGGACCAATAAGTCAAAAATCATTATTTGAAATAAAAGATATAATTAAATGAGAATTTTAAAATTTTTAATTATTTGTTTTTTTTTATTTAGTTCTAGTTTTGTATATTCTCAAACTGAAAATAAAAGTGCTAAAATTACAAAAAACTTGAGATGTTTAATTTGTCAAGGACAATCAGTTTACGACTCAGACTCTGAATTTGCAAATAGTCTAAAAATATTAGTGAATAAAAAATTGGATCAAGGTCTCAATGAAAAACAAATTTACGATTTTTTAAAAGATAAATATGGTGAATGGATTTTATATGATCCAGAATTTAATAAAAACACCTATTTCCTTTGGTTATTGCCAATTTTGATATTCTTATTAGGTGGTGCAATTATATTTAAATTATCTATATTTAAAAAAAAATAATTTTTTAAAGTATGAATTTAAGAATTATAAAACTTTTGTTAATATTATCTTTTGTTGCGTTTTCCTCAATTGCTGAGGAGTTTAAAGTAAATAACAACAATACAAAGTTTAACGTTTATACAGGAATGTTTGATTTTAGTGATGATGGCAAGAGATCAACATTAATTGGGTTTCAACATCAAAATGTAGATTTAAATAGAGATACATTTTTAGGAAATTTATCTCCCATTACAGGCCTGATGTTAACTGCCGACAATGCAGCTTACATTTATACTGGTGTTCAGGCGCATTACTCACTTGGTGCATTAAATATAATTCCAAGCTTTACTCCGGGTCTTTATGAACAAGGAGATGGTAAAGACTTAGGACATATGTTGGAATTTAAAAGTGAGGTACAACTTTCTCTTAATTTACAAAAAGATAGTCAGCTCGGTTTTTCATATAATCATTTATCTAACGCAAGTTTAGGAGATAAAAATCCTGGGGCAAATAGTTATATGTTTAACTTTCTTAAAAAGTTCTAAATTATAGTGATGAAATTAAAAGATTGTCACAATTTTAGTGATTTTAGAAAACTTGCGAAAAAAAAATTACCCTCGCCTATTTTTCACTATATTGATGGTGCAGCAGATGATGAAATTACTTATGCAAGAAACACAAGTGCTTTTGATGATGTCGATTTAGTTCCTAATGTATTAAGAGGTGTAGAGGACGTAGATTTATCTACAACAATATTCGGAAAAAAATTAGATTTACCATTTTATTTAGCACCAACAGCTCTTCAAAGACTTTTTCATTATGATGGTGAAAGAGCAGTAGGCAGAGCAGCACAAAAATTTAATACAATGTTTGGTGTTTCAGCTTTAGCTACAGTTAGCGTGGAAGAAATATCTTCTATGATTGATACTCCAAAGATGTTTCAGTTTTATTTTCATAAAGATAGAGGATTAAACGACTCATGTTTGGAAAGAGCAAAAGCTGCAAAATTTGATGTAATGGCTTTAACAGTTGATACAATTACAGGAGGAAATAGAGAAAGAGATTTGAGAACAGGTTTTACATCTCCACCTAAACTTACATTATCTAGTTTATTCAGTTTTGCGACTAAACCAATGTGGGGAATAAATTATTTAACTAAAGGTAAATTTGAATTACCACATCTTCAAGATTATGTAAAAGAAGGAACCAGCACAAATACTTCAATTGGAAATTATTTTTCAACTATGTTGGATCAATCTATGAATTGGAAAGATGCAGAAAAACTTTGTGCTCAATGGGGTGGTCACTTTGCTTTAAAGGGAATTATGAGTGTTGAAGATGCAAAAAAAGCAGTCGATATTGGATGTACTGGAATAATGGTTTCTAATCATGGTGGTAGACAACTTGATGGATCTAGATCGCCCTTTGATCAGCTTGCAGAAATTGTTGATGCTGTTGGAGATAAATTAGATGTAATTTGTGAAGGTGGAATTCATAGAGGAACACATATGTTAAAAGCATTATCTTTGGGTGCTAAAGCTTGTTCTGGTGGAAGACTTTATCTTTATGCATTAGCTGCTGCAGGACAAGCAGGTGTTGAAAGAGCTTTAGAAAAATATAAATCTGAATTAGTAAGAGATATGAAATTAATGGGTTGCACAAATATTTCAGAATTAAGTAGAAGCAATTTAAGATTTAGAAGATAGTGACCTTAAAAGATTGTTATAATTTTGAGGATTTTAGAAATTTAGCAAAAAAAAAATTACCTTCACCAATTTTTCATTATATTGACGGTGGAGCTGATGATGAAATTACTCTTAAAAGAAATACAAAATCTTTTGATGATTGTGACTTAGTCCCTAATATACTTGCAAGTGTTGGCAAACCAGATCTATCAACAACTATTTTTGGTAAAAAAATTAATATGCCAATTTTTTTATCACCTTGTGCCATGCAAAGACTTTACCATCATGAGGGTGATAAGGCTTCGGCTAGAGCTGCTGATAAATTTGGAACATTTTACAGTATGTCTACAATGGCTAATAACACTATTGAGGAGATTTCAAATATTTCTGGTGGTCCAAAACTATTTCAGCTTTATGTTCATAAGGATCAATCAATTACTAATGATTTAATAGATCGTTGTAAAAGATCTGGGTTTGATGGCATGTGTTTGACCGTTGATACCTTAGTTGCAGGTAATAGAGAAAGAGATCATCGAACTGGATTTACGACTCCACCAAAATTAACTTTGCAGAGTTTAATGAGTTTTGCGCTGCATCCTAATTGGGTTTTTAATTATTTAACTCATGGAAAATTTAAATTAGCTAATGTTGCAACAAAAACTGACAAAGGCACAAATATTGCTAAATCAGTCATTGAATATATTAACGAACAATATGATCCTGCAATGAATTGGAAAGATGCTGAATATTGCGTTAAAAAATGGAATGGTCCATTTGCATTGAAAGGTGTGATGTCAGTCGAAGATGCAAAAAGAGCTATTGATATTGGGTGTACAGCAATAATGATTTCAAATCATGGAGGAAGACAACTGGATGGATCAAGATCTCCTTTCGATCAAGTTAAAGCTATTGCAGATGCTGTAGGTGATAAGCTCGAAATTATTTTAGATGGAGGTGTAAGACGTGGTACCCATGTCTTAAAAGCTCTTGCAGCAGGTGCTAAAGCATGCAGTTTTGGAAAAATGTTTTTGTTCTCTTTAGCCGCAGGGGGTCAGCAGGGAGTTGAACAATTGCTTAAAAACATGCACGATGAGATAAATAGGAATATGGTTTTAATGGGCTGCAAAAACTTAAAAGAGTTGAATAGTTCAAAATTAATTTATAGAACTTCTTATAAAAAATAAAATTTATGAAATTAGCTACAAGTTTAGAAAGACTAGGAACAGAGTCTGCGTTTTCAGTTTTAGCTGAAGCAAAAAAATTAGAGGCTCAAGGAAAACCAATGATACACTTAGGTTTAGGTCAGCCTGATTTTAAAACACCTAAACACGTTGTTGATGCTGCAAAAAAAGCTTTAGATGATGGACATCATGGTTATGTTTTATCAAACGGAATTTTAGAGTGTAGACAAGCAGTAACTAGATGGATTAAGAAACGTTACAGTGCAGATGTAGATCCTGAAAGAATTCTTATAATGCCAGGTGGTAAACCTACTATGCATTATGCAATACAATGTTTTGGAGAACCTGGGGCAGAAATAATACACCCAACACCTGCTTTTCCAATTTATGAGTCGATGATAAATTATACTGGCTCTACTGCAGTTCCATATGATCTTACCGAAGATAAAGATCTAAAATTTAGTGCAGAAAAAATTTTATCTTTAATAACTGAAAAAACCAGATTGTTAATTTTAATTAACCCTAATAATCCCACAGGAAGTTTTGTTGAAAAATCAGAAATTGATAAATTGGCAGAAGGATTAAAAAAACATCCTCATGTAACTATTTTAAGTGATGAAATTTATAGTAGACAAATCTTTGATAATAAAGAAATGCCTACTTTTTTTAATTATCCAGAATTAAGAGATAGATTAATTGTTTTAGAAGGATGGAGTAAGGCATATTCAATGACTGGATGGAGACTGGGTTGGAGCTTCTGGCCAGAAAACTTAATTGAACATGTAAATAAATTATTAATCAATAGTGTATCTTGTGTAAACGCTGCAGCTCAGTTTGCGGGTATTGCCGCCTTGGACGGTCCAGATGACTCAATTCATGAAATGATGGAAAAATTTACGGCAAGAAGAAAACTAATTCATGAGGGTTTAAATGATTTACCGGGCGTTGAATGTAGTTTACCTGGTGGTGCTTTTTATGCTTTTCCTAAAGTTATTGGAACAGGTATGAATGGATCTGAATTTTGTAAAAAGGCAATGCATGAAGCAGGTGTGGCAATAGTACCTGGAACTGCATTTGGAAAAACTTGCAATGATTATGTTAGATTTAGTTTTGCTGCGTCTAGAGATAATATTTCTCAGGCTTTAGAGAATATAAAGAAAATGCTCACTAAATAAGATGTTTTTTTTGTAATTCTTTAATAATATCAAATAATATGAATGAACAAGTCCAAGCAGAGTTAAAGAAAATGCTTAATGGAAGGTTTTCAACCTCTGAATCTGCGAGAGCTAATTATGCTAGAGGTGAAGATACTTATGACCCAGTTTTATCTCAAGCAGTAGTTTTTCCAGAAACTAATGAGGAAGTTTCAAAAATATTAAAATTATGCAATGAACATAAAATCCCTGTTGTCCCGTTTGGAACAGGAACTTCTTTAGAAGGAAATGTTGTGGGTAATGAAAGTGGCATAACCATCTGTTTGGAGAAGATGAATAAAATTTTAAGTGTTAATGTTGAGGATTTTGATTGTAGAGTTCAAGCTTGTGTAACAAGAGAACAATTGAATGAGTATTTAAGAGAGGATGGAGTTTTTTTTCCAATTGACCCAGGGGCTAATGCTGCCTTAGGTGGAATGGCTTCGACCTCTGCATCAGGTACAATGGCGGTAAAATATGGAACCATGAAAACAGTTATTTCAGGTCTTACGGTAGTTTTGCCTAATGGTGATATTATAAAAACTGGTGGTAGAACTAAAAAAACATCTGCAGGTTATAATTTAACAAATTTATTTATAGGATCAGAGGGAACTTTAGGTATTATCACTGAAGTTCACGTAAGGTTGTCCCCAATACCAGAAAATATAATGAGTGCTGTTTGCCATTTTCCTTCTTTAGAGGATGCTGTAATGACAGCTCAACAGGTTATTCAATATGGTGTCCCAATAGCAAGAATAGAGATGCTTAATAAAGAACAAATGGGCATAAGCATAAATTATTCTAAACTAAAAGACATTCAGGAAGTACCAACTTTATTTTTTGAATTTCATGGATCTGAAATTTCTAATAATGAAAACATAAAAATTGTAGAGGAAATATCAAAAGATAATAATGGTAGCTCATTTAAGTGGGCTAAGGATTTAGAGGAAAGAAATAAAATTTGGAAAGCTAGGTGGGATGTATATTATTCTGTTAAAGCTCTAATTAACAATGGTAGAGTTTATTCAACTGATGTATGTGTTCCAATATCTAAGATCACAGAGTGTGTAAAATTTGCGGAAGAGCAAGCAAAAAAATTTGGAGTTAGAGCTCCAATGGTAGGCCATATGGGTGACGGGAATTTTCATGTGATTTTACCTTTTGATCCAGAAAATAAAGAAAGTTATAAAAAAATTAGAGCTTTCAACGATACGCTAATAAAAAAATCACTAGAGCTTAATGGAACTATTACTGGTGAACATGGTGTTGGGCTTCACAAAAAAGAGTATTTGCTAGAACAACATCCTGATAATATTCCAGTAATGAAATCAATTAAAAGAACATTAGATCCAAACAATATAATGAATCCAGGTAAAATATTTGATCTTAACTGATAATTTAAAGGATAATTTATGAAAAAAATTTTAATTACAAGAAAACTAATTAAAGATAGTGAAGATAAAGCTTCCAAAACTTTTGATCCAATATTCAATTCTAATGATGAATTATATTCTCAATCAAAAGTAATACAGATGAGTAATGGTTGTGATGGAATATTAACATCTCTAACAGATAAAATGGATAAGGATACAATCGATAAATTACCAGATACAATTAAGATCATTTCAAACTTTGCAGTGGGTTTTGGTAACATAGATTTAGAAGCAGCCAAAAAAAAAGGTATTGCAGTTACAAATACACCTGAGGTCTTGTCAGATGCAACTGCAGAAATTGGAGTTTTGTTAATTTTAGGTGCATGTAGAAGAGCAGCTGAGGGGATTGAGGCTGCTAGAGATGGTGGATGGAAATGGTCAGCGGACTATTTAATTGGAAAACAATTAACAGGGACAAGACTTGGAATTTTAGGAATGGGAAGAATAGGTCAAAAAATAGCAAAAATTGCGAAATCATTAGGAATGGTAATTCACTATCATAATCGATCAAAGTTAAGTGAAGATAAAGAACAAGGTGCTGTTTATCATGATAATATAAAAAGCCTTTTTTCAGTATCTGATGTTTTATCTATTTGTTGTCCTGCAACTAAAGAAACAGAAAATATGATAAACAAAGAAACAGTAGAGTATTTTCCAAAAGGGGCCGTTATTACTAATGTTGCAAGAGGAGATATAGTTGACGACGAAGCTCTTATTGATGCTTTGAATAGAAGGAAAATTTATGCAGTTGGTTTAGATGTATATAAAAATGAACCCAATCTTAATCCTGGGTATTTAAAAATTAAATCAGCTTTTATTTTACCTCATTTAGGAAGCGCAACAAAAGATACAAGAATTGCAATGGCTAACTTGGCTATTGATAATATTGATGAGTTTTTTAAAACAGGAAATTGTAAGAACAAAGTAAATTAATACTACTCAAGATTGTATAAAAATACAATTTATAGATATCTGCGCTACTTTTTAGAAAGACTCTAATCTAATTTTATGCTTAAATTTGAACAGTTAATTAACTCATATAGGAGAAATAATGACAAAAGAAAATAAATCATTGAAGGTGAAAACATCTTCAAGACGTAAGTTCTTTAAAACTGCTGCTAAAGCTGGTGCTGTAGCTGCAGCTACAGTTGCAATGCCAAACATCGCAACTGCAAGCGGTCATAAAACTTTAAAGATGCAAGCTGCATGGCCAAGTGGAGCAAACATCTTTTTTGAAATGGCTGGAGACTACTGCAGAATGGTAGATGAAATGTCTGGAGGAACACTTAAGATAGATCTTCAACCCGTTGGTGCAGTTGTTAAAACTTCAGAAATCGGACAAGCAGTAAGTTCCGGTGTAGTAGATATGGGTCACTGGGTGACTGCATATTGGTATGGTAAAAATCCTGCTGCATCACTATTTGGAACTGGTCCTTCATACGGAATGTCATCTCAAGAAGTTATGGGATGGATGGAGTATGGTGGAGGAAGAAAATTATATGACGAAACACTTGCAAAAGTTGGTTTCGATTATGTTGGATTCTTCCATATGCCTATGCCTGCACAGCCTTTTGGTTGGTTCAAAAAGAACGTAACTAAAGTATCTGATGTAAAAGGTATGAAGTACAGAACTGTTGGTTTAGCGACTAACGTTTTAACTGCAATGGGAATGGTAGTTAGACAATTACCAGGTGGTGAAATTCAACCAGCAATGAAAACTGGTTTGATTGAAGCTGCTGAGTTTAACAACCCAACTTCAGACTCTCAATTTGGTATGCAAGACGTTTCTAAGCATTATCACTTAGGAAGCTTCCACCAATCTCAAGAGATGTTTGAGATTCCAGTTAACAAAAAAACATATAATAGTTTATCACCTGCACACCAAGCAATATTGAAGAATGCTGCTTATGCTGCAAACAGTGATAACTACTTTAAAGCTCTAGTAAGATACTCAAACGACCTTGCGAAGTTAATGAATGAGCATAAAGTAAATGTTTACCAAACTTCAGATGCTATCCTTGCTGAACAATTAAAAGGTTGGGATAAAGTAATCGGTGACTTCAATAAGAAAGATCCTTTCTTTAAGAAGATCGTTGATTCTCAAAAAGCATATGCGAAGAAAGTAATGAAATACTTGCTGATGAATCAGCCTAATTACAAACTTGCATATGAAAATGAGTTTGGACCAATTGGAAAAGTTAAAATCTAATAACTTTTAAAATTTTAAAAGGGGGGCTTCGGCCCCCTTTTTATTTGATTAATTCAAGACAATTCAATAAAAGTCTTTATTTATGATGAGATCATTTATAAAATTTGCAGATAGATTAAGCATCTCCATGGGTAAAGCTTTTTCATGGTGCATAGTGATCTTAATGGGAGGAACTTGCTATGAAGTTTTTATGGCATATGCATTAAATGCTCCCACTTTATGGAATTTTGATTTTAGTCTTCAAATGTATGGTGCTATTTTCATGATGGCTGGGGCTTATACATTATCAACTGAAGCACATGTAAGAGGAGATGTAATTTATAGATTATTTTCTCAAAAAACTCAGGCTTATATTGATTTAGTTTTATATTTCATTTTCTTTTTTCCTGGAGTTGTTGCTCTTGCATTTTATGGTTATGAATATGCAGCTTTAGCTTGGAAGATTAAGGAAACGAGCTGGAATAGTCCTGCGCAAATTCAAATTTATATGGCTAAATCTTTAATACCTTTATCGGGTGCACTTTTAACTATTCAGGGTGTTAGTGAAGTTTTTAGATGTATTATTTGTATTCAAACTGGAAATTGGCCAGAGAGAGATTCAGCAGATGCTGAAGAGACAGAAAAATTATTAATGAGAACTGCACAGAAAGGTAATACGGACGATGTTATTTAGCCTCACAAATCCTGAAGTTGCAATTTTAATGATGGGAATATTTTTATTTGCAGTTCTATTAGGTTTCCCAATTGCCTTCACGTTAATGGCAATGGGTTTAGGCTTTGGTTATTACGCTTATTTTGACCCAACAAAGATGGAGCATCTATTTGATAATAGGATTTTCCAATTATTTGTACAAAATACCTATACAGTAATGGATAACAATGTACTAACCGCCGTGCCCTTATTTTTATTTATGGGTTACTTGGTTGAAAGAGCGGGGATAGTTGCAAAATTATTTTTTGCAATAAGATTAGCATCACATAAACTTCCAGCTTCTATGGCAGTAGCAGCTTTAATAACTTGTACATTATTTTCGACTGCAACTGGTATTATAGGTGCGGTTGTTACTCTGATGGGACTTTTAGCTTGGCCAGCAATGGTTAAAGCAGGATATGATAAAAAATTTGCATCAGGAATTATTTGTGCAGGTGGATGTTTAGGAATTTTAATACCACCTAGTATTATGCTGATCGTTTACTCTGTTATTGCGCAATTATCTCCATTAAGATTATTTGCTGCAGCTATATTTCCAGGATTGATGTTGGCAGGACTTTACATTGGTTATGCAATTTTCAGAGCCTGGCTAAATCCATCAATTGCACCTAAGCCAGCAGCAGAAGAAATTCCACCAACTGCAGTAATCATGAGAGAAGTTTTAGTTTCATTTTTACCATTATTTTCATTAATCATTTTAGTTTTAGGCACGATACTTGCCGGTATTGCTACTCCAGCAGAAGCTGCAGCAGTAGGAGCATTTGGAGCCTTAGTGTTATCTTATTTTTATAAAACATTGAAATGGAAGAATTTTAAAGAGTCAGTGTTTTTAACAGCTAAAACAACTGCAATGATAATGTGGTTATTTATTGGTTCCTGGACATTTGCATCTGTATTTTCATATTTAGGTGGTCACGAAGTGTTCGAACATTTCTTTAAATCTTTAGATCTTCAGCCTTGGCAGTTTTTAGTTATCACTCAAATAATTATTTTTTTATTAGGATGGCCATTGGAATGGACTGAAATATTAATCATTTTTGTTCCAATTTTCTTACCACTAGTAGAATTTTTTGGAGTAAATCCATATTTCTTTGCAATGTTAATTGCTTTAAATTTACAAACATCATTTTTGACACCACCAATGGCAATGTCTGCTTATTATTTAAAAGGTGTTCAATCTAGAAATGTTGAATTAATGGATATATTTAGAGGTATAATGCCTTTTTTAGCCATTGTAATATTAGCGATGGTTTTAATGTACTGGTTCCCAGGAATTGCCTTATGGTTGCCAGAGACATTATTTGCAAATTAATTTTGAGACCTAAATGATAGATATTTTTTCTTTAAGCGTTGAAGAGTTGGCATCAAAAATTAAGGATGGACAAATTACTTCAGTTGAAGTTTGTCAAAAGTATATTGAAAGAATAAATAAATTTGAAAAAGATGTTAAGGCTTGGGCTCATTTTGACAAAAAAGTTTTATTAGAAAAAGCTTCAGAGGCAGATGAATATAGAAGATCTGGAAAACCAGTTGGACCTTTACATGGAATTCCTGTAGCTGTTAAAGATATTGTAGGCACAATAGATATGCCAACTGAATGTGGGACTGTTATCAGAAAAGGTAAATCCTATTCGCAAAATGCTGAGATAGTTGATTTATTGCATGCAGCAGGTGCAATAGTTATGGGCAAAACAACAACATCTGAACTAGCATATTTAGGACCTCCGAAAACTACTAATCCACATGACTATTCAAGAACACCAGGTGGATCTTCTAGTGGTTCTGCTGCATCCGTGGCTTCTTTAATGGCGCCATTGTCAATTGGTTCTCAAACAGGCGGTTCGATTATAAGACCAGCATCATATTGTGGGGTAGTTGGATATAAACCCAGCTATGGTTTGATTTCAAGAAACGGGGTATTAAGAACTTCATATACTTTGGATCACATAGGAATGTTTGGGAGAACAATAGAAGATGTTGCCTTATTAGCAAAAGTATTGATAAAAAAAGATAATTATGATCCAGCAACTATTTATTATTCAGCAGAGAATATTTTAAATGAAACTAAAAAAGGACCTTTGTTTGAACCTAAATTTATTTTTTATAAAACTGACTATTGGAAGATAATTGAAAAAAAATCAAGGGAGGCTTTTGAATATTTTATCAAATCATTTAAAAATATTGAAGTCTTTGATACACCTTCTTATTTTAAAGATATACATAAATATCATCAAATAATTCATGAAACAGATTTAGCAAATAATTTTGGTATTTATTATAAAAAATATAAATCAAAATTATCAAAATATATGCAAACTGCTATTGCGAAGGGCAATAAACATTCTGCAAAAGAATATGCCGAGGCAATTGATTTTAAAAAACAAAGCTATGAATCTTATCAAGAAGTTTTTGAAGATTATCATGGAGTAATAACACCTTCTAGTCCTGGTGTTGCTCCAAAGGGATTAAAGAGCACAGGTACGGCAGAATTCAATAAAGTTTGGTCTTATCTAGGCACCCCGTGTATTTCTCTTCCTTTACTTGAGGGCGAAAATAATTTACCATTAGGAGTTCAATTAGTCGGTGATCGATATGATGATCATAGATTTTTGGGAGTAGCTAGATGGTTAGAAAAGGAATGTCACGAATAAAATGAATAAAATAACTACAATTGTTGGTTTATCTTTTGCAATCTTTTTTTTAGTTGGTTTAGCAACTACATTAACTAGATCAATGATGATTGGTTTTCTAGATGTTTTACCAGTTTATATACTTATGGGTATTGCGATAGTGATGATGGTTTACGAAGCTTTCTTTGATAAAAATTAATTTTAGCTAAATTGAAAAACTTTAAGATTAATTTCTTTCCGCTTTTATTATTATTTATTCAGCCGATCTTTATGGCAAGTAATCTGGTGGTTGCAAGAGGAGGTGTGGAATTTGTGCCACCTATCTCTTTGGCTTTTTGGAGGTGGACAGTTGTTTTTCTTTTATTACTTCCTTTTACTTATTTGAGTTTGAAAAAAAATTTTAATGTAATTAAAAAAGAATATAAAAAACTATTTTTTTTAGGTTCCATGGGATGTGGAGTTTGTGGGGCCTTCCCATTTTTAGCTGGAGAAACTACAACAGTTACAAATATGGGAATTATTTATACATCATCACCAGTATTTATAATTTTGATTTCATATTTTTTCTTCAATGAAAATATCAATTTTACAAAAATAGTTGGTCTGATTGCTTGTTTAATCGGTGTTTTTACAATTATAATTAAAGGTGATTTAAATTTATTAATTAATTTGCAATTTACAATTGGTGATCTATGGATGTTAGCTGCAGCTATTGGTTGGGCTTTATATTCTATCTATTTATTTTATTGGAACTCTAAATTAAAAATTTTTGAAAGATTTACCTTAATATCATTTTTTGGAGCATTAAGTTTATTACCTTTTTATATCGGGGAAGAGTTATTTTACAAACAGACGGTTTTTATACCTGAATTTTATTTATGGGTAATTTTTGCAGCTATTTCACCAGGAATAATTGCTTTTACACTTTATACGATGGCTCAAAAAAAACTAGGTGCTTCTTTAACAGGATTTACACTTTATGTTTTTACAGTTTATGGAGCAATTTACGGATACTTTTTATTTGATGAGAAATTTGAAAATTATCATTTCATTGGAACAATTTTAGTATTTATTGGAATATACTTAGCAAAGAAAAATAATGTTAAAAAAGTTTAGGATTAATTTGTTGTTACTTTTTCAAATAATCATTTTTGTATATTTTATAATCTTAATTTTTTTATATTTTTATCAAAGGAACCTAATGTACCATCCTAATGAAAATAATTATTTTGACGATCAATTGTCTGTTTATGTTGAAAAAGTAAACATTAGTACCAGTGATAATATTAAATTATTAGGCTGGTATCATGAAAAAGATTTAAAAAAACATAAAACAATTATTTTTTTTCATGGAAATGCAGGATCATTGGAAAATAGGATCCATAAATTAAATCATTTTCGCGAAATGGATGTTAATTTTTTAATTATTGCATGGAGAGGTTTTAGCGGTAACAAAGGAAAACCGTCGGAAAAAGGTTTATACGAAGATGGCAAAAGTGCAATAAATTGGGTGCTTGAAAAAGGTGTTAAGGAAAAAGATATTGTTATTTATGGTGAGTCACTAGGTACTGGCGTAGCTACCCATTTGTCACAAAATAAGAATTTTGGTGGTCTCATTTTAGAAACTCCTTTTACATCCATGATTGATGCAGCAAAAACCTTTTATCCATACATACCTGTAGGCTTGTTGTTGAAAGACAAGTTTGACAATAAAAGTAAGATTAAAAATGTAAGTATTCCAGTTTTAATAATGCATGGTGAAGTTGATCAAATAGTACCTTTTTTTATGGGTAAAAAAATGTACGAAATTGCCAATGAACCAAAATATTCTTATTTTACAAAACATGACAATCATATGATGGAATATGACGAAAATCTTATAAAAGCTCTAAATTCTTTTCTTAAAAGTATAAATTAAGCCATAATCCAAACAAAGATATTTCAAATTTTTTTTTAAAGTTAGAATGATGAAAAAAATTTATTTATTTTTTGTTTCTTATCTTTTTTTAATAAATTTTGCTTATTCTCAAGATAAGTTTTTTCAGCCTGATGACTTATTTCATATTGATCATATGGACTCACATAACAAAGAGTTTACACTATATTTTAAGGGTAGAGAGAAATCTATTTTAGCTAGAGGTGAAGAAAGTAATTATATAAATGATTATCCAAAAGATCTTTATATTTATAATCATTCAACCAAATTATCTTCTCCCCTAATCTCTTATGATTGGTTTCCTTCACAAGCTAAATATTTTTTACAAGAATATGACTTTCCTGTATTTCCAGATGATTTTGCATACTATTTATTAAAAGACGATAAAACTTTAGTAATGATTAGTGCAGTAAAAAGTTTAAATGCAAATTTCAAATATGACATAATTAATAAAAGATTAGAACTGTATCCAACTACTGGTAAATTTGATTTTATTATTTCATCTTTTTCTAAAGATTGTGGATATTATAAATTTAAAGATAACTATAAGTGCAATATCTATAAACCTTTAATTTCAAGTAATTTGATTAATTAATTTGTGTAAAAGCTTCAGCAAATTTTTTAGCGTCGAATAATTGTAAATCATCTTCTTTTTCACCTAAGCCTAATGCAATGATAGGGAGTTTATGTTTTTTTGCTAAAGCTAAAAGAATACCACCTTTTGCTGTTCCATCTAATTTTGTCATAATTATACCTGTTATAGGAATAATTTTATTAAATTCCTCAACTTGATTGATTACATTTTGTCCAGAAGTTGCATCTAAAACTAAAATTACATTATGTGGTGCATCTGGATCTATTTTTTTTGTTACATTAGCTATCTTTTTATATTCCTCCATTAAATTTTTTTTATTTTGAAGTCTTCCGGCTGTATCAATTAAAACTTGATTAAAATTATTTTTTATAGCTTCATCGACTGCTTTATAAGCAACAGATGCTGGATCAGACCCTTGTGATGATTTAGTAATTTGAACACCTATTTTGTTTGCCCAATCTTCTAATTGTTCAATTGCGGCAGCTCGAAAAGTATCTGAAGCGGCAAACATAACTTTATTTCCATTAGTTTTTAAAATTTTACCAATTTTTCCAATAGTAGTTGTTTTGCCAACACCATTTACACCTGAAATTAAAGTTGCATTAAGTTTATCTTTCTTTTCAAAAAATGAATTATTTTCCAAAGGTTTCATTAATGAAATAATGTACTCTTTTAAAATTAGATTTATTTCATTTGATAAATCTTTTTTAGGATCAATTTTTTTTGTTGAAATAATTTCTTTTATTTCTGATGCCGCTTCCACACCTACATCTGATTGAATTAAAAATTCCTCTATTTTGTTTAAGTTTTCATCATCTATTTCTTTTTTTATAATTATTTCTTTAATTCCCGATGTAAGAGCTGAAGCACTTTTTTTAAAACCTATTTTAAATTTATCGAAAATTCCCATTATAATTTAATATTAATCTCTTTAATATCTGAAACAGGACCTCTCATATGAATTGAATTTTTTTCATCAATTGAAATTGTTAATTTCCCTTTTTCAAATTCTATATCAGTTTCGTTATCTGTTAGATTGTTTAATTTACCAGCAAAGGCAGTCGCACATGCAGCAGTGCCACACGCTTTAGTCAAACCAGCTCCTCTCTCCCAGACTTTAACTTTAATTAAACTCCTATTAATAATTTGAGCAATTGTGACATTACATCTTTCTGGAAAAATTTTATGATTTTCAATATTTGGACCAATTTTTTTGATATCAAAATTATCAATTTCATTGACAAAGAAAATTATATGTGGATTACCAACATTAACTGCTGTACCACCTGAATATTCTTTATTATTTCTGTCATTAATTTTGATATTCAAATTATTAGTATTTAATTTTTCTGACAATGGTATTTCATTCCATTCTATTTTAGCTTTTCCTATCTCTGTTGTAACAATATTATTTCCTAATATTTTAGATTTTAAGTTTCCAGATAAAGTTTTTAAAACTACACTTTTGTTATTAAGTTCTTTTGAAATTAAATCTGCTACACATCTAGTTCCATTACCACATGCTCCAGACTCACCACCATCAGAGTTATAAAATTTTAAGTTAGCATCAACAGATTTGTCAGTTCCAATTAATATTAATTGATCACAACCAACAAAATTCCTATCACAAATTTTAATTATTTGATCTTTAGTTAAATTGGTAGTTTTTTGTCTATTATCAATGATAACAAAATCATTACCTAATCCATCCATTTTAAAAGCTTTAATGTCCATATATAGTTATTTAACTTATTTATTGACTTTTTGAACCTCTATTATAGTTTGTGCCAGTTTCCGCAAAAACGTTAAATTTGCGGTGTCTTTGGAAACAAAGAGATCGACACTAGTCAGCGAGGGTTCGCCCACTAGTGCGATTACTAATGCGTGTAATAAATATGTTTGAAAATTTGACAAATAAATTTGAGGAAGTTTTTTCCTCTTTAAAAAAAGTACCATCACTTGATGAAAATCAAGTTGATGAGGGATTAAGAGGCATAAGACAGGCTTTGCTAGAGGCGGATGTGTCTCTAGAAGTTGCAAAAGATTTTATTGAGAAAGTTAAACCTAAAGCCTTAGGCCAAGAAATAATCAGATCTACATCTCCAGGAGATATGGTTGTAAAAATTGTTTATGACGAGTTAGTAAATTTATTAGGTGAAAAAAATAATGATATAAATCTTAATGCAGTTCCGCCAGTACCTATGATGATGGTAGGGTTACAAGGTTCAGGTAAAACTACTTCAACTGCCAAACTGGCTAAATATCTCGAAAAAACAAAAAAAAAGAAAGTAATGATGGTCAGCTTAGACATTTATAGGCCAGCAGCACAAGAACAATTAAAATCTTTAGGTGAGCAAAATAATATTTTAACTTTGCCTATAATTGAAGGTCAACAGCCAACTGAAATATGTCAAAGAGCTATCAGTGCTGCTAATTTAAATGGTGCTGATATCATATTATTTGATACAGCTGGTAGGACACAGATTGATTTGCAAATGATGAGTGAGATTAAGCAAATTGAAAACATCATAAATCCTGCTGAAATTTTTTTAGTGGCAGACTCTCTTACAGGACAAGTAGCAGCTTCTGTAGCAAAAGAATTTAAAAACACGGTAAATCTTTCAGGAATAATTTTAACTAGAGCAGACGGTGATGCTAGAGGTGGAGCTGCGGTTAGTATGAAATTTGTTTCACAAGTTCCAATTAAATTTTTAGGTATAGGTGAAAAAATTGACAATCTTGAGGTATTTCATCCAGATAGAATTGCAAACAGAATTCTTGGAATGGGAGATATTGTATCCCTTGTTGAAAAAGCAGCTGAAGATTTAGGGGAAGAAAATATTAAAAAGACTGAGGAAAATTTAAAAAAAGGGCAATTCTCCATGCAAGATTATTTAACTCAATTAAGACAAATGAAAAAAATGGGTGGAATTGAAGGTATCATGTCATTTATGCCTGGAGTTTCTAAAGTAAAATCACAAATGGATGCAGCTGGAATTGATGAAAGTGTTATTACTAAAAATGAAGCTATAATTTTATCTATGACTAAAAAAGAAAGAGAGAACCCAAAAATCATTGATGGTTCTAGAAAAAAAAGAATTGCTAATGGTTCTGGAACTGATCCAGCCACTATCAATAAATTGTTAAAACAATTTAAAATGATGTCTGAAATGATGAAAAAGATGTCAAAAGGAAATCTGAAAGGTATGTCTGACAAAGGAATACCTCCAGAATTATTTAATCAACTAAAATAAAAAAGGAGAGTAAATGTTAAAACTAAGATTATCACGAGGTGGCACAAAAAAGAGACCTGTTTATAAGGTTGTTGTTGCTGACAGTCGATTTGCAAGGGATGGAAGATTTATAGAGAAAGTAGGTTTTTTTAATCCATTGTTACCTAAAGAGAAAAAAGAAAGGATTGGATTAGAAGCTGAGAGAATCAAATATTGGCTAAGTCAAGGTGCACAACCAACAACAAGAGTGGCAAGAATTTTAGGTGAAAACGAATTAATGCCTATGCCTGCTAATGGAAAAAATCCTCAAAAAGCAATTCCAAAAAAAGATAGAAAAAAAGAGGGCTCTGATGAAACTAAAAAAGAAGAAGCTCCTAAGGCAGATGCAGCACCAGCGGCAGAAGCTAAAAAAGAAGAAGCTCCTAAAGAGGAGAAGAAATAATCTTGATTTGATCCATGTTGCAAGCTCAATTATTTACACTTTATCCAGAAATTTTTCCTGGACCTTTAAACAAAGGTCTTTACGGTAAAGCATTAGCTAAAAATTTGTGGAGCTTAAATGTGATTAATATTAGAGACTCAGCAAAAGATAAACACAAAACAGTGGACGATACTCCTTATGGTGGTGGTTCAGGTATGTTGCTTAAACCTGATGTATTGGCAAACTCCATTGACAATAATGTTAAAAAAGGAGAGAGAATTTTTTATCTTTCACCAAAAGGTAAAAAATTTGACCAAAAACTTGCTCAAGATTTATCAAAAGAAAATTCATTCTCTTTAATTTGTGGACATTTTGAGGGAGTTGATGAAAGAGTTTTATCTACAAGAAATATTGAAGAAATAAGCATAGGTGACTATGTCTTATCAGGCGGTGAAACAGCAGCCTTAGTAGTTCTTGATAGTGTTTTGAGACTTTTACCAGGTGTTTTGGGAAATGATAAATCAGCTTCAGATGAAACATTTGAAAATGGACTTTTAGAGTATCCTCAATATACAAAACCCCAGATTTGGGAGGAAAAATCAGTTCCAGAAGTCTTATTATCAGGAGATCATAGCAAAATTAAAGACTGGCGTTTATCTCAATCTGAGGCTATAACACGCGTCCGAAGACCAGATTTATGGCAAAAATATAAGAAGGATTAAATTGCTAAATACTAATATGAAAACAATAGAAGAAATAAACCAGCACAATGTAAAAAAAATTCTTTCTGAAAAGAAACTACCGGAGTTTTTTCCAGGAGATGTAGTTAAAGTTGGAGTGAGAATTACTGAAGGAAAAAAAGAAAGAATTCAATATTTTGAGGGTGTGTGTATTGCAAAAAAAAATAGAGATTTAAATTCTTCATTCACTGTAAGAAAAATTTCATTTGGTGAGGGTGTTGAAAGAACATTTCCACTATTTGGAACTGTAATAGATTCAATTAAAGTAATTCGATCAGGAAAGGTTAGAAGAGCCAAGCTATATTATTTAAGAGATAGAACAGGTAAATCAGCTAGAATTGCAGAGAAGATCAGAAAGAAAATTGGTATTGATCTTGATGTTAAGCCAGAGACTGTAAATGAGGAAAACCTAGCGCCAGCTACATTAGAACCAGATAATAATAAAGAAGAATCTTCTAAAGAAAAAACTGTATCTGCAGTAGAAACAAAAAGGGAAGAAACTCCTAAAGCAGAACCAAAAAAAGTAGAAGCTGAGAATAAAACGGAAAGTTCACCAGAAAAAAAATAATTTTTTTTTCAATGCCTAATACATTATACGATAAAATTTGGAATGATCACCTAGTTGACCAACAAACTGATGGTACGGCTTTACTTTTTGTAGACAGACATCTTGTTCATGAAGTAACTAGTCCTCAAGCATTTGAAGGTCTAAGAAATTCAAATCGAAAGGTAAGACATCCTAAATTAACTTTGGCGGTAGCAGATCACAATGTTCCAACAACAGATAGAACAAATGGAATAGCTGATCAAGAGTCCAAGATTCAAGTTGATACTTTAGAAAATAATTGTAAAGAATTTGGCATTCAACTTTTTGGTATGGATGATAAAAGACAAGGGATTGTTCATATTATTGGTCCTGAACAAGGATTTACTCAACCAGGTACTGTAATTGTTTGTGGTGATAGCCATACAGCTACTCATGGTGCATTTGGAGCTTTAGCTTTTGGAATTGGAACATCAGAGGTAGAGCATGTTTTGGCAACACAAACATTAGTTCAAAAAAAAGCAAAAAATTTTAGAATAAATGTAAATGGAAAACTTCCATTAGGTGTTACTTCAAAAGATGTAATCTTGCAAATAATTGGAAAAATTGGAACTGCTGGTGGGACTGGTTGCGTTGTTGAATATGCTGGTGATTTAATTCGCTCTTTAAGTGTTGAACAAAGAATGACCATATGTAACATGACTATTGAAGGTGGAGCACGGGCAGGATTAATTGCACCAGACGAAAAAATTTTTGAATATTTACACGGAAAACCAATGTCACCAAAAGGTGAAAAATGGGACAAGGCTCTTGAATATTGGAAAAATTTAAACTCAGATGATAATGCATCTTTTGATAAAGAAATTAGTTTGGAAGCAAATGAAATTTTGCCAATGATTACATGGGGAACCTCACCTCAAGATGTTATTACGATTGATGGCAAAGTTCCTAATCCAAATACTGAGCAAGATGAGGACAAAAAGAATTCAATAGAAAGAGCTTTAAAATATATGGGTCTAAAACCTGATATGGCAGCTAAAGATATTAAAATAGATAAAGTCTTTATTGGGAGTTGTACAAATGGAAGAATTGAGGATTTAAGAGAAGCGGCAAAAATTTTAAAGGATAAAAAAATTGCCTCACATGTTCATGCAATGGTGGTTCCAGGATCTGGATTAGTTAAAGAGCAAGCTGAACAAGAAGGTTTAGATAAAATATTTGTTAATTCAGGATTTGAATGGAGAGAACCAGGCTGTTCAATGTGTTTGGCAATGAATGCAGATAAATTAAAACCAGAGGAGAGATGTGCTTCAACTTCAAATAGGAATTTTGAAGGAAGACAAGGTAGAGGTGGGAGAACTCATCTTGTAAGTCCTGGAATGGCCGCTGCAGCAGCAATTTCAGGAAATTTAGATGATGTGAGAAAGTATCAAAACTAATGCAAAAATTTACGACATTAAAAAGTATTCCAGCATATTTACCAATAGTGAATATTGATACAGATATGATTATTCCAAAACAATTTTTAAAAACAATTAAAAGAACGGGTCTAGGTAAAAATTTATTTTATGAAATGAGATATGATGAAAAAGGAAAAATTATTAATGATTTTATTTTAAATCAAAATCCTTTTAATAATTCGAAAATATTGATAGCAGGTAAGAATTTCGGTTGTGGATCATCTAGAGAACATGCTCCCTGGGCATTATTAGATTTTGGTATAACATGTGTTATTAGTTCTAGTTTTGCGGATATATTTTTTAGCAATTGTTTTAAAAACGGAATTTTACCAATTATTCTTGATGATGAAAAAATTAAAGAGCTATCAGAATATGCAAATAGAAAAGAAGAAATTTCAGTAGATTTGAATGAAGAAAAAATAATCTATGGAAATAATGAGGTAAAATTTAAAGTAGACTCATTTAAAAAAAAATGTCTTCTCGAAGGACTCGACGATATAGCATTATCTTTAAAGAAATCTGACAAAATTGAAAATTTTGAAAAAAATTTAAGAAACCAAAAACCATGGATTATTAATGATTAAAGTAAAAAAAAGAAAAATATTATTACTCCCTGGAGATGGAATTGGACCTGAAGTTATTGGTGAAGTAAAAAAAATAATTAATTGGTTTAATGATAAAAAATCTTTGGATTTTGAAATAGACGAAGATTTAGCTGGTGGTTGTTCTTACGATAAACATGGGACACCTATTACTGATGAAGTTTTTTATAAAGCTTTAGAAAGTGCAGTTGTTATGTTGGGTGCTGTTGGTGGTCCTAAATGGGATAACGTAGAGTTTTCTAAAAAACCAGAGAGAGCACTTTTAAAGTTAAGAAAAGAGTTAAAATTATTTGCAAATTTAAGACCTGCAATTTGTTTTAAGCAATTAGTTGATGCGTCAACTTTAAAACCTGAAATTGTTTCTGGTCTAGACATAATGATTGTTAGAGAATTAACTGGAGGAATTTATTTTGGTGAACCAAGAGGAATTAAACCTATTGAAAATGGTGAGAGAAAAGGAGTTAATACTCACACTTACACAAGTAGTGAAATAATAAGAGTTGCCAGAATTGCTTTTGATTTAGCTAAAAAAAGATCTAATAAAGTTACCTCTTGTGAAAAATCAAATGTCATGGAAGCAGGGCAACTTTGGAAGGAAGAAGTCCAAACACTACATGATAAAGAATATAAAGATGTAGAGTTAAGTCATATGCTTGCGGATAATTGTGCAATGCAACTGCTAAGAAATCCAAAACAGTTTGATGTAATAGTGACAGATAATCTCTTTGGAGACATGTTATCTGATCAAGCATCAATGTTAACTGGTTCATTAGGTCTTTTGCCTTCAGCGTCGTTAGGAGCTAAAAATAAAGATGGAGAAATGAGAGCTATGTATGAGCCTATACATGGATCTGCACCTGATATAGCTGGGAAAGGTATCGCAAATCCAATTGCAACAATATTAAGTTTTGCTATGGCATTAAGGTATTCTTTAGATTTAGATAAAGAAGCTGAGGTGCTTGAAAAAGCTGTACAGGACGTGCTTAACGATGGATTGAGAACAAAAGATATTTTATCTGATGGAATGAAGGAAGTATCTACTTCTCAAATGGGTGATGCGATAATTTCAAAATTGCAATAATCAATTAATTATTTTAAACTAATTTTATGCCAAGCTACACAGCACCAGTAGAAGACATGATGTTTCTTTTTGAAAAATTGAGAAACAACAAGAATTATAATGAATTAGAAAAATATAAAGATGTAAGCCCAGACCTTGTAAAAGATATCTTACAAGAAGCAGCAAAGATAAATCAAAATCTTATATTACCGCTAGCAAAAGCTGGAGATGAAAATCCTGCAGTTTTAGAAAATGGAGTCGTGCGAACTCCTCCTGGTTACAAGGAAGCATATGCAAAATATATTGAGGATGGATGGACATCATTATCTTGTGATCCAAAATATGGAGGACAAGGCATGCCAAAAACAGTAAGTGCTTTTTTCGATGAAATGTTATCCTCAGCTAGTCTTTCATTTAAACTTTATAGTGAACTTAGTATTGGTGCGTATAATTGTATAAATCATCATGCTACAGACGACATTAAAAATAAATATTTACCAAAAATAGTTGAAGGTAAATGGAGTGGCACCATGTGTTTGACAGAGCCGGTGTGTGGAACTGATCTAGGCTTACTTAAAACTAAAGCAAAAAAACAATCTGATGGAACTTATAAATTAACCGGACAAAAAATCTTCATTACTTCTGGCGATCATGATCTGACCGAAAATATAATTCATTTAGTTTTAGCAAGGGCTGATGACTCTCCTGAAGGAACAAAAGGAATAAGTTTATTTTTAGTACCTAAATTTATTGTTAAGGATGATGGAACTATAGGACCTAGAAATGGGATTTCAACAGGATCGATAGAAACTAAGATGGGTATAAAAGGATCAGCTACTTGTGTTTTAAATTTTGATGATGCCACCGGATATATGATTGGTAATAAAGAAAAAGGTTTGAGTGCCATGTTTACGATGATGAATCTTGAGAGAATAGTTGTTGGTATTCAAGGTTTAGGTATTTCAGAAATTGCTTACCAAAACTCTCTGTCATATGCAAAAGAAAGAAAACAAGGAAAAACAAATAAGACGAAATCAAAAAATGGAGCTGATTTTATTATTGAACATGCAGATATTAGAAGAACATTATTAAATATGAAGTCAATTATCGAAGGTGAGAGAGCTTTATGTTTCTGGTTATCTCAACAGACTGAAGTTAGTTTGTACCATCCAGATGAAAAAGTTCGTCAAGAGGCGTCTGACTATGTTTCTCTGATGACTCCTGTTGTTAAAGCATTATTTACTGATTTGGCTATGGAAATAACTAGTGATGCAATGCAAATTCATGGGGGCTATGGGTATACAAAAGATCAAGGAATAGAACAGTTATATAGAGATAACAGAATTACACCCATATATGAGGGAACTAACTCAGTTCAAGCTTCTGATCTAGTTTTTAGAAAATTATCAAATAAAAATGGGAGTATAATCAATAAATTTTTAGACCAGGTAAAATCTGAATGTAAATCTAATAATGAAAAAATTAAACCATTTATATCAGAATTTAATAACCATCTAAGTGTATTGAAAAAATTTAGTGATTGGATGATGGATAGATCAAAAACAGAAAAAGATGACGTGAGTGCAGCTGCAAACGACTATTTGAAAATTTTAGGTTATGTGTCTATTGCGTATGCATGGATTAAGGTTTTAGAGGTTAGCTTTGAAGATTATAATGAAAATAAGAACTTCTATGATGATAAAATAAATACTGCAAGATTTTACTTTGACAAAGTATTACCAAGAGTTGAACAACATTATAAGTCAGGTATCTCTGGTAGTTCAAATTTAATGAATTTCAAATTTAATTAAAATGAGCCATTACGATACTAATTTGGATAAAAATAATGCAAATTATATTCCATTAACCCCTTTAACTTTCTTAAAAAGGGCTAAAGAAATTTATCCAAATTATGAAGCAGTTATTTATGAGGACCGTAAATATACTTGGGATCAGGTTTATAAAAGGACAGTTAAATTTGCTAGTGCACTTAATAAAATTGGTGTTGGAAAAGGTGATACAGTCTCTTTTTTAGCATTTAATACCCCAGAAATTTTTGAAGGCCATTATTCTGTGCCAATGACAGGAGCAGTGTTAAATACTATTAACATTAGATTAGATGCTAAAACAATTGCTTATATTTTAGATCACAGCGAAGCAAAAGTATTAGTTGTTGATAGACAACTCCATGTAGAAGTGAAAAAGGCTTTAAGTTCTCTTAAAAAAAAAATTATAATAATTGATATAAATGATAAATTTGCAGATCAATCTAAGTGTGAAAAAATTGGCGAACTAGAGTATGAAAGTTTTTTAAATACTGGTGACGAAAATTATGAGTGGAAAATGCCTGAGGATGAATGGCAAGCAATATCATTAAGTTATACATCTGGTACTACAGGAAATCCAAAAGGAGTTGTTTATCATCATAGAGGATCATACCTTATGTCTACTGGAAGTGCAGTCGCCTGGAATATGCCAAATAGATTAAATTTTTTAACTATTGTTCCAATGTTTCATTGCAATGGTTGGGGGTACCCGTGGACTATTCCCATGTTAAATGGAAGGACTATATGTTTAAGGAATATTGATGTTAAAAAAATATTTGAATTAATTGACAAATATAACGTAACTCACTTTGGTGGAGCACCAATAGTACTGAATATGATTACTGGCGCACCAGAGACTGATAGAAAAAAATTAAAACAAAAAGTTTATGTGCTAACTGCTGGAGCACCACCGCCAAGTATTATATTTAAAAAAATGAATGAGTTAGGTTTTGAAGTGATGCATGTTTATGGATTAACAGAAACTTATGGGCATGTTACCCAATGTGCTTGGAATGATGCTTGGAATGAATTTGATGAAGAAAAACAGAACGAGATTAAAGCAAGACAAGGAGTGAGATATCCAAATACTGAGGGAATAGCGGTAATGAATCCTGAAACAATGACAGAGGTCCCTAAAGATGGAAAAACTATTGGTGAAATTATGATCAAAGGAAATGTTGTTATGAAAGGATATTTTAAAGATAAAGAAGCTACATCTAAAGCAATGGATGGAGGCTGGTTTCATTCTGGAGATTTAGCTGTCATGCACCCTGATGGATATGTTAAGATTCAAGATAGATCAAAAGATATCATTATTTCAGGAGGCGAAAATATCTCTTCAATTGAAATAGAAAATACTTTATCAAAACATCCTTCCGTATCTATTGCGGCGGTAGTAGCTAAACCAGATGATAAATGGGGTGAAGTTCCATGTGCTTTTATTGAAATGGTTAAAGACAAACCCGTAACAGAAAAAGAATTAATAAGTTTTTGTAAAGAAACACTTGCTGGATTTAAAGTACCAAAACAAGTAGTTTTTTGTGATTTACCTAAAACTTCAACTGGTAAAATTCAAAAGTTTGAGCTTAGAAAAAAATTTTAGGTAAGTAATTGATATTTCAAATAGAAAATAGAAACATTCATGCATCAGATGCTGGTCAAGGTTTAGATATCACGAAAAAAACTATAGTATTCTTACATGGAAGTGGCCTTTCTCACATTGTTTGGTCTCTAAGTGAACAATTTTTTTCAAATAAAAATTTTAACGTATTATCAATAGATTTACCTGGCCATGGAAATTCTGAAGGACCTTGTTTAGATAGTATAGAAAAAATTGCTGATTGGTTAGAAAAAGTATTTAATAAATTAAATTTAGTTAATCTAATTTTAGTTGGTCATTCACAAGGCTGTTTAGAAATACTTGAGTATGCAAACAAATATAAAAATAGAATAAATAAATTAGTTTTTGTTGGAGGATCAAACAAAATGCCTGTTCATCCTGATTTAATAGAACTTTCTCAAAATGGAGATTCAGATGCTGTCAAATTAATGATGAAATGGGGATATGAGGGTTCAAAAAAATTTATTGGTGGAAATCCTGTGGAGAAAATAATTCAATCTCCTAGAGATATAAGTGAAATATTAGCAGTTGATTTAAATGCATGTAATAATTACTTTAACGGCACTGAGGCAGCAAAAAAAATAAATTTTCCTAGTTTATTAATTTTTGGGGACTTAGATAAAATGGTTAATCTAGAGACAGCAAAAAAATTCTCAGGTCTAATAAAAAACTCAACAACGCATGTAATTAAGGGGTGTGGACATATGATAATGATTGAAAAAGCTTTTGAAATGCGAGAAAAGATTTTAGAATTTTTAAATTCATGAAAAATTATTCGATTGCAAAATCAAGAAGAATAAGAAGTACTCCTTATACTTCAAGAATAGAAAAACAAGGTGTCACTGCATATACCGTTTACAATCATATGTTGCTACCTGCTGCATTTGGTTCTGTAGAAGATTCGTGTAACCATCTTAAAAAAAATGTTCAAGTTTGGGACGTTGCAGCTGAAAGACAAGTAGAAATTAATGGAAAAGATGCAGCTAAACTTGTTCAACTGATGACTTGTAGAGATTTGTCAAAATCAAAAATAGGAAGGTGTTATTATTGTCCTATTATTGATGATAATGGAAACTTAGTAAACGATCCTGTAATTTTGAAATTAGCTGAAGATAGATGGTGGATTTCAATTGCTGATTCAGATGTTATTTTTTTTGCCAAAGGCCTTGCATCTGGGAATAATTTTGAAGTTCAAATTTTTGAACCTAATGTCGACATAATTGCAATACAAGGACCAAAATCATTTGATCTAATGGAAAAAGTTTTTGGAAAAAAAATAAATGAATTAAAATTCTTTGGTTTTGATTATTTTGATTTTAAAGGAGTTAAGCATTTAATTGCTAGATCTGGATGGTCTAAACAAGGAGGATTTGAAGTATATGTAGAAAATACCCAATCCGGTTTAGATCTTTATGATTATTTTTTTGAAATAGGTGAAGAATTTAATTTAAAACCTGGCTGCCCAAATCTTATAGAAAGAATCGAAAGTGGCCTTTTATCTTACGGAAATGATTTTGATAATAATGATAATCCTTTTGAATGTGGCTTTGATAAATATGTAAACTTAGAATCTGAAATAATTTTTTTAGGTAAAGAAAAATTAAAGAAAATTAAACAAGAAGGTATCAAAAGAAGATTAATGGGAGTCCAAATAGATGCTAATAAAATTAACTTAACCAAATCATTAAACATTAAAGATGATAAGGGAAATTTTATTGGTGATTTAAGATCAGCTTGTTATTCGCCACATTTTAAAAAAGTTATAGGAATAGCAATGATAAATGAGCCTTATTGCAAACCATCTACAATGGGATTGTTGGAAATTGAAGGAAATTCTTTAGCTGTAAAAGTTTGCGATTTGCCTTTCATCTAGTATAAAACCTACATCATGAATATTGCAATTGTAGGAGCAACAGGAAATGTTGGAAGAAAAACTTTAGAAGTTCTCGAAAAAAAAGAACTATCTATTGATAATCTATATTTAGTTGCTTCATCCAAAAGTGCTGGGAAAAAAATTAGTTTTAAGGGTAAAGAGCATGAGATTTTTGATTTAGAAAATTTTGATTTTTCCAAAGTTAAAATTGCTTTTTTTGCAGCTGGGGGAAAAATTTCAGAAAAATTTGCAGAGAAAGCTGCTAAACATTGTCTAGTTATTGATAATTCAAGTTTCTACAGAATGGATCAAGATGTCCCTTTGATTGTTCCACAGGTAAATTCAGATGATTTAAAAAATATTAAAAAAAATATCATTGCTAACCCAAACTGTTCAACAGCACAATTAGTGATCGCTTTAAAACCTTTGCATGACCTTTTTGTAATTAAAAGAATAGTAGTTTCTACATATCAATCAGTTTCAGGTGGTGGTAAAGCACCAATGGATGAATTGATTGAGCAAACAAAATTAGTTTTAGATGGCAAATTAGTAACATCTAAAAATTTTACTAAACAAATAGCTTTTAATGCTATTCCCCATATCGATATATTTTCAGATGACGGTTACACAAAAGAAGAATTAAAAATGACTAATGAAACAAAAAAAATTTTAGATAGAAAAATTGATTTAACAGCAACTTGTGTAAGATTACCTATTTCTGTTTCACATTCAGAGTCAGTGAATTTACAATTTGAAAAGTCATTTTCTATAGAAAAAGTCAAAGATGCATTAAATAATTTTGATGGTTGTAAGGTAATTGATGAAAGAGTTGATGGTGGATATGTAACTCCATTAGAAGCAGAGGGAAAAGACGAAACATTCATTTCAAGAATAAGAGAGGATAAGACTATAAAAAATGGATTAAATTTGTGGATTGTTTCGGATAACCTTTTAAGAGGCGCGGCTTTGAATGCAGTAGAAATTGCTGAGACACTAATTAAGAATAATTTTTATGGAAAATAAAACACCATTATCTCCTCATATTCAAATTTATAAATGGCATATTTCATCTTTAGTATCTATATCTCATAGAATTACGGGAATTATAAATATAATTGCAATTTCATTTATTTGTTTATTAGTTTCACTACTTGTTTTTGGTGAAAGTAATTATGAATTCATAAATTTATTTTTAAGTTCACTAATAGGTAAATTTTTTATTTTAGGACTTACATGGTCTTTTTCTTTTCAAATTTTGAGTGAGATAAGACATTTGATTATGGATTTGGGGTATGGTTTTGAACTTAGAACGACAAAAATAACTGGGTTAATTGTAATATTTGGATCGATAATTTTAACAATAGCTTTCTATTTAATTGGAAAGAATTTTTTTTAAAATGATTAATGCAACTAAAAAATGGATTTTTCTAAAAATTAGTGGGGCAACATTAGTTCCATTAATGATATGGTTTATTTTAAATTTTATTACAATTTATGATCAAACCTACTTTGTTGTTATAAATTTTTTTACGAGCCCATTATCAAAGTTTTTATTTAGTTTATTCATTATTAATGCTTATTTTTTTTCAGCACTAAGTATTAGCGAGGTTTTTGAAGATTATATTAAAAATGATCAAATCAAAAATGTCGCAAACAGACTTTTGTATGCATCGGCAGTGGTAATTCCACTAATTACAATTATATTAATATCTAGGTTATGAATTCTTATAAAATTATAGATCATGAATATGATGTGGTAGTCTTAGGAGCTGGTGGTTCAGGGTTAAGAGCTGCGGTTGGCTTGAGTGAGGCAGGACTAAAGACAGCATGTATTTCAAAAGTTTTTCCTACTAGAAGTCATACTTCTGCTGCGCAAGGAGGTATTTCAGCTGCCCTTGGCAATATGGGTGAAGATGATTGGCGTTGGCACATGTATGATACAGTAAAAGGTGCAGATTGGTTAGGAGATCAAGATAGTATTGAATATCTTTGTAAAGAAGCGCCTAAAGCAGTTATAGAACTAGAAAAATATGGTGTGCCTTTTAGCAGAACAGACGATGGAAAAATTTATCAAAGACCATTTGGTGGTATGACTAAAAATTATGGAAATGGGATCGTACAAAGAACTTGTGCTGCTGCTGATAGAACTGGTCATGCGATTTTACATACTTTGTATGGACAAGCACTAAAGCATAAAACAGAATTTTTTATTGAGTATTTTGCGTTGGATTTATTAATGAAAGATGGAGCCTGCAAGGGACTAATTGCTTGGAATTTAAATGATGGAACTATTCATAGATTTAGAGCTCATACTGTAATTATTGCAACAGGTGGTTATGGTAAAGTTTATTATTCAGCAACATCTGCTCACACTTGTACTGGAGATGGTAATGCAATGGTTTTAAGAGCAGGATTGCCTTTACAAGATATGGAGTTTGTTCAATTTCATCCTACAGGAATTTATGGACATGGGACATTAATAACAGAAGGTGCAAGAGGTGAAGGAGGATATCTAACAAATTCTAAGGGTGAAAGGTTTATGGAAAGGTACGCACCAAAAGCAAAAGATTTAGCATCAAGAGATGTAGTAAGTAGATCGATGTCTATTGAAATTAATGAAGGTAGAGGTGTTGGAAAGGACCAAGACCACGTTCACTTAAATTTAAGTCATTTAGATAAAGATATAATTGAGAGTAGATTACCAGGTATAACTGATGCTGCAAGATTGTTTGCAAATGTAGATGTTACTAAAGAACCAATTCCAGTTGTGCCAACTGTCCATTATAATATGGGTGGTATCCCAACAAATTATAAAGCTGAAGTTTTAACAGTGAACGGTTCAGAAAAAACTGTCCCAGGACTAATGGCAATTGGAGAAGCAGCGTGTGTTTCAGTTCATGGTGCAAATAGACTTGGCTCAAACTCATTAATTGATTTAGTTGTTTTTGGAAGAGCAGCAGCCAAAAGAGCTGCAGAACTTATTAAGCCAGGAACACCACATGAGGAAATAAGTGAAACAGAAACTCAAAAGTGTTTAGATCGTTTTGACAAAATCCGAAATGCTAATGGAGAAATTGGGACCGCAGAATTAAGACTTTCAATGCAGAAAACAATGCAATCTAAATGTGCGGTTTTTAGAACAGAAAAAACTTTAAAAGAAGGTGTTGAAGAAATAAGAAAAACTTTTGATGGTTTAGATAGTTTGTCTGTAAAAGACAAATCTTTAATATTCAACACTGATTTAGTTGAAACTTTAGAATTTGATAATTTAATTAGACAAGCGGTCGTAACAGTTGATTCTGCATATAGCAGAAAAGAAAGTCGAGGAGCACATGCAAGAGAAGATTTTCCTAAAAGAGATGATGAGAAATTTATGCAGCATACACTTGCTTGGTGTGATGGCAAAGATACAAAAATAAGTTATAGAGAAGTTCATAAATCTACTTTAACAAATGAAGTTCAATATTTTCCACCTCAGGAGAGAGTTTATTAATGGTTCAAATTAATTTACCTGATAATTCTAAAGTTAGAAAAGGTAAATATTACAAAGACAAGACTGGATCCAAAAATCTTAGAAAAGTAAATGTTTATAGATGGGATCCCTCCACTGGAGAAAACCCAAGAATTGATACATATGAAGTTGATATGGATAACTGTCCTTCCAAAGTATTAGATGTTTTGAATAAAATTAAAAATGAAATAGATCCAACGTTAACTTATAGAAGATCTTGTGCCCACGGTGTTTGTGGCTCATGTGCAATGAATATGGGAGGAAAAAATGGTTTAGCTTGTACAACACCGCATTCTGAAATTAATGGAGATATTGATATTTATCCACTACCCCATCTAAAAGTTAAAAAAGATTTGATTGGTGATTTAGATGGCCTATACAAACAATATCAATCAATAGAACCTTGGTTAAAATCTAATTCTAAGTCAGAAACTAAAGAAATAATTCAATCAAAAGAGGATAGAGCAAAGTTAGATGGTGCATATGAGTGTATAATGTGTGCATGTTGTTCAACTTCATGTCCTAGTTATTGGTGGAATGGTGATAAATATTTAGGCCCAGCAGTTTTATTACAAGCATATAGATGGATTGTAGATAGCAGAGATGAGGAAAGAGAAGCTAGATTAAAAAAAGTTGCTGATGAACTTAAGTTGTATCGTTGTCACACAATTCTTAACTGTACAAGTGCGTGTCCTAAAGGATTGAATCCAGCAAAAGCAATAGCTGAAATAAAAAAAATGTTAGCAACAGCTAATATTTAAATAATAGACTAATAAGAATTTTTACTCTAAAAGATCCTATTCATGAAATTAATTGAACATTTTGTAGGTGGAAAAATAATACCAGGAACTTCTGATAAAAAAGGCAAAGTATTTAATCCTGCAACTGGAGAACAAGAGAAAGAAGTAAGATTAGCTTCTAAAGCAGATTTAGATCAAGCAGTTATAATTGCAAAAAAAGCGTTTGATGAGTGGTCACTAAAACCTTCTCTTCAAAGAGCTAGAATAATGTTTAAATTTAAGGAGTTAATAGAAAAAAATTCAGATGAACTGACACAATTAATTGTAGCAGAACATGGAAAAGTTTATGAAGATGCAAAAGGATCTTTAACTAGAGGACTTGAAGTTGTTGAATTTGCATGTGGTATTCCACACTTACTTAAAGGAGAATTTTCGGAAAACGTTGGAACTAACGTTGATAGTTGGTCTATAAGACAACCCTTAGGAGTCGTTGCAGGAATTACACCATTCAATTTTCCAGCTATGGTTCCAATGTGGATGTTTCCGATAGCTGTTGCTTGTGGAAATAGTTTTATATTAAAGCCATCAGAAAAAGATCCATCATGTTCAATAAAATTAGCGGAACTTTTAAAAGAGGCAGGGTTACCAGATGGTGTTTTTAATGTTGTAAATGGAGACAAAGAGGCAGTAGATGCAATTCTTACAAATAAAGATATTAAGGCTGTAAGTTTTGTAGGATCAACTCCTATAGCAAAATATATATATGAAAATTCTGCTAAAAACGAAAAAAGAGTTCAAGCATTAGGTGGTGCTAAAAATCATTTAGTTGTTATGCCTGATTGTGATCTAGATGGTGCTGTAAATGGTTTGATGGGAGCTGCTTATGGGTCGGCGGGTGAAAGGTGCATGGCACAATCAGTTGCAGTTGCTGTTGGAGACATTGGAGATGAGTTGGTATCAAGATTATCAAAAAAAGCAGAGGCTTTAAAAGTTGGACCTGGAATGGATAAAAATTCTGAAATGGGCCCTTTAGTTACAAAAGAACACTTAGAAAAAGTAAAAAGTTATGTTGATTTAGGAGTAAAAGAGGGAGCAAAATTATTAGTTGATGGAAGAAACTTAAAATTACAAGGATATGAAAATGGATTTTATATCGGTGGTTGTTTGTTTGACCATGTAAAAAAAGAAATGAGAATTTATAAAGAGGAAATATTCGGGCCTGTTTTGTCAGTTGTTAGAGTAAAAACTTTTGAAGAAGCTGCAAAATTAATAAATGATCATGAGTATGGAAATGGAGTTAGTATTTATACCAGAGATGGTGATGCTGGAAGAACATTTGCGAGTAAAATTCAAGTTGGAATGGTTGGAATAAATGTTCCAATACCAGTTCCAATGGCTTTCCATAGTTTCGGAGGCTGGAAAAGATCTTTATTCGGTGACAGTGCTATGCATGGTATGGAAGGAATAAAATTTTACACTAAATTAAAAACAATAACTTCAAGGTGGCCTTCTGGAATTCGTTCTAATGCTGAATTTGTGATGCCAACAATGAAATAAAGGAGAAAATGAGCAAGATATCTTTAATTGGAGCAGGCCAAATTGGCGGAACTCTCGCACACTTAATTGGAATAAAAGAATTAGTTAATGAAGTAGTTTTATTTGATGTGGCTAGTGGGATAGCAAAAGGTAAAGCTCTTGATATTGCTCAGTCATCATCAGTTGACGGTTTCAATGTTAAGTTTTCAGGAACTGATGATTACAAAGATATTAAAGGCTCAGATGTAATAATTATCACAGCTGGAGTACCAAGAAAACCTGGAATGAGTAGAGACGACTTACTTGGAATTAATTTAAAAATAATTAAACAAGTTGCTGAGGGAATAAAACAAAATGCTCCAGATGCATTTGTAATATGTATTACTAATCCTTTAGATGTAATGGTAATGGCGTTTCAAAAATTTTCCGGTCTTTCTCCAAACAAAGTTGTAGGAATGGCTGGTATATTAGATAGTTCAAGATTTAAATTATTTTTGTCGGAAGAGTTTAATGTTCCAGTAAGAGAAATAGAGGCAATGGTAATGGGTGGACATGGTGACACAATGGTTCCGTTGCCGAGATTTACAAAAGTTTCTGGAAAACCTTTGTTAGACATGGTTAAAGAAGGAAAAATTTCTCAAAAAAGATTGGAAGAAATAAACCAAAGAACAAGAGATGGAGGAGCTGAAATTGTTAAATTTTTGGAAAAAGGTTCAGCTTTCTATGCACCAGCAGCTTCAGGAGTTGAGATGGCTAAAGCTTATCTAAAAGATGAAAAAAAAATGCTTCCATGTGCTGCTTACTTGAATGGAGAATATGGAATTAAAGATATTTATGCCGGTGTTCCAATTATTGTAGGTAAAAATGGTGTTGAAAAAATTGAAGAAATA
Source organism: Candidatus Pelagibacter sp. HIMB1483 (assembly GCF_052048135.1). Lineage (NCBI taxonomy): Bacteria > Pseudomonadati > Pseudomonadota > Alphaproteobacteria > Candidatus Pelagibacterales > Candidatus Pelagibacteraceae > Candidatus Pelagibacter > Candidatus Pelagibacter sp. HIMB1483. Next base: position 186,863 of record NZ_JBNAIM010000002.1, read on the forward strand.
AATTTAGATGAGAAAGAAAAATCTGAATTTCTTCACTCTGTCGAAGCTGTAAAAAAACTTTGGGAAGCAGCGTCTAATATAGATACAGATTTAGCTAAATAATGAACATACACGAGCATCAAGCTAAACAAATTTTGAAACAATTTGGTGCGGTTGTACCGGAGGGAGTATTTGGTTTCACTGTTGAAGAACTTTTAGAAAAATGCAAATCATTAAAAACAGACAAATATGTTTTAAAGGCTCAAATCCATGCAGGTGGCAGAGGAAAAGCTGGTGGTGTAAAAATTTTAGATAATTTAAATGAATTAGAAAAATCAGCAAAAGAACTTCTAGGAAAAAAATTAATTACTCATCAAACTGGTCCAGAAGGAAGAGAAGTAAAAAGACTATATGTTGAAGTATCATCAAACATCGAAAAAGAATTTTACTTATCTTGTTTGGTAGATAGAGCTACTTCAAAAATTGCATTTATTACTAGCGATCAAGGAGGAATGGATATTGAGGAGGTAGCCGTTAGATCTCCAGATAAAATTTTGACAACTAAAGTTGAGTTAAATGAAGAAATTTCAAACGAAGACTGTGAAAAAATAATTAAAATTTTTAATTTAGAAGGTAGTTCTAAAAATGAAGCAATTTCTCTAATTAAATCAATCTACACAATGTTTATTAAGACAGATGCAAATATGGTTGAAATAAATCCACTAATATTAACTAAAGAAAAAAAAATTGTTTGTTTAGATGCAAAAGTTAATTTTGATAGCAATGCTTTGTTTAGACATCCGGAAATTTTAGAACTTAGAGACTTAAATGAGGAAGATCCAGCAGAAATTGAGGCAAGTAAACACGATTTAGCTTATATAAAATTAGATGGAAGTATTGGTTGTATGGTCAATGGTGCAGGACTAGCTATGGCAACAATGGATATAATTAAGTTATATGGCGAAGAACCAGCTAATTTTTTAGATGTTGGAGGAGGAGCTTCAAAAGAAAAAGTTTCAGCTGCTTTTAAGATAATTTTGTCAGACAAAAGCGTAAAGGGAATATTAATAAATATTTTTGGAGGGATTATGAGATGTGATGTTCTTGCCCAAGGTGTTGTTGATGCAGCAAAAGAAATTAATATTAGTGCACCACTTGTAGTAAGATTAGCGGGCACAAATTTTAAAGAGGGAAAAGAAATACTTGATAATTCTGGTTTAAAATTAATTTCTGCTGAGAACCTTGATGATGCAGCTAAAAAAATTGTTGAGGCAATTAAATAAATGTCAGTTTTAGTTAATAAAGATACAAGATTAATTTGCCAAGGTTTCACTGGCTCACATGGAACATTTCATTCTGAACAAGCAATTAAATATGGAACAAAATTGGTTGGTGGTGTTACACCTAAAAAAGGTGGACAAAAACATTTAGGACTTCCTGTTTTTAATACTGTAAAGGAAGCTAAAGACTCTGAAGATGCAAATGCTACAATGATTTATGTTCCTGCAAAATTTGCAGCTGCTGCAATCATTGAAGCAATTGACTCATCAATTGAACTTATAGTCTGTATTACTGAGGGTATACCTATTCAGGATATGTTAAGAGTAAAACAAAGATTATTAAAATCAAATTCGAGATTGATTGGTCCAAACTGTCCAGGAATTATAACTCCTGAAGAATGTAAGATTGGCATTATGCCTGGTAATATTCATAAGAAAGGATCAGTTGGTATTGTTTCTAGATCGGGAACATTGACCTATGAGGCTGTTGCCCAAACAACCGAAAACGGACTTGGTCAGTCAACTTGCATTGGAATTGGTGGAGATCCAATTAATGGTACAAATTTTATAGATTGTTTAGATTTATTTTTAAATGATGAAGAAACTCAATCAATTTTAATGATAGGGGAAATAGGAGGAACTGCTGAGGAAGAAGCAGCAGAATTTATTAAAAATCATAAAATTAAAAAACCAATAGTTGGGTTTATTGCGGGCGTTACAGCTCCTCCTGGAAGAAGAATGGGACATGCTGGAGCTATTATTTCAGGTGGAAAAGGTGGTGCACAAGATAAAATAAAAAAAATGGAAGATTGTGGCATAACTATTGCCAATTCACCTTCAAAAATTGGTAAAACTCTTTTTAATAAATTGTCTAATTGAAATATTCGTTTCTAGGATTATATTAAAATAAAAGATGTCTTCATCAAAAAATCTAGAATTTGAAAAAACCGGGTTTTTAAGTAAATCTAACAGTGCATTTATTGAGCAGATGTATTTACAATACATCAATAAAGATCCAAGTTTACCAGAGGGTTGGAAAAATTACTTTGATGAAATTGGTGATGAGGTGGACATTGTTGTTAATGAAATTAATGGACCTTCATGGAGCCCAAAAAAAAATAAAATTTCAATTGAAAATCTTCAGCAGGTTTCTGAGGAAAATAGTAAAACAAATGAACTAGAGATAATCAAATCTAATGCAAATTCAATAAAAGCAGTAGCCCTGATTAGATCATACAGACAGAGAGGTCATCTTATAGCTAAGCTTGATCCATTAGGCATGATGAAATCTGAATATTTAGATGAATTGCACCCAGAATCTTATGGTTTCAAAAAAGATGATTATAATAAGAAAATTTTTTTAGATGGAGTAACAAATAAACAATATTCAAATATAAGAGAAATTTTACAATTTTTAAAAGATAAATATTGTGGGTCTATTGGATATGAATTTATGCATATTTCTAATCCAACTGAAAGAAAATGGTTTAGAGATAGAGTTGAAAAAGCTGATGATTTTAAATTTACCCAAAATGGTAAAGAAGCAATCTTAAATAAATTGATACAAGCTGAAGGGTTTGAAAAATTTTTACACACAAAATATGTAGGAACAAAAAGATTTGGGCTTGATGGTGGTGAAAGTTTAATTCCAGCGTTAGAGCAAATAATAAAAATTGGAGGACAGTCTCAAGTAAAAGAAGTTAAGATAGGAATGTCTCATAGAGGAAGACTTAATGTTTTAGCTAATGTTTTGCAAAAATCTTATAAAAGAATTTTTAATGAGTTTGCAGGTGAAATTAGCACTTCAGAAGATGGTGCTGGAGATGTAAAATATCATCTTGGAGCTTCTTCTAATAGAGAATTTGATGGAAATTCTGTTCATGTAAGTTTAACTGACAACCCTTCTCACTTAGAGGCTGTCAATCCAGTTGTTCTAGGGCAAACAAGAGCTAAGCAATTTTTTCACAAAGATAAAGAAAGAAAAAAGGTTATTCCAATTTTGATTCATGGTGATGCTGCTTTTGCAGGACAAGGAGTTGTTGCAGAATGTTTTGCAATGTCAGGATTGCCAGGTCATAATACTGGAGGAACTATACATATTATAATTAACAATCAAATTGGGTTTACTACAAGTCCAAGATTTGCAAGATCTTCACCATATCCATCAGATATTGCAAAAATGGTTGAGGCTCCAATAATTCATGTAAATGGGGATGATCCAGAAGCAGTTGTTTATGCCGCGAGGATAGCAACAGATTTTAGATTAAAATTTAACAGAGACGTTGTCATAGATTTAATTTGTTATAGAAGATTTGGACATAATGAAGGTGATGAACCTTCATTTACACAACCATTAATGTATAAAAAAATTAAATCCCATCCATCTCCTGTAAATGTTTACGGAGAAAGATTAATTAACAACAAGTCAATTTCAAAAGATTTTTTGAATGTCTCTATAACAAAGTTTAAGAATCTGCTAGATGATCAGTTTAAAACAGCTAAAGATTACAAACCTCAAATTGAATGGTTTGAGGGAACTTGGTCTAGATATAAACCTGAGAGAGGTAAAGATAAAAGAGGCGTCACTGGATCGGATACTAAAAAGTTATTAGAAATATCTAACAGGATTAATACAATTCCTAATGAAATTAATATTCATAAAACTATTACCAAAATTTTAGATAACAGAAAACTTAGTGTCAAAAATGGATCTGGAATTGACTGGTCTACAGCTGAAGCATTAGCATTTGGTTCACTCTTAGAAGAGGGTTATCCTGTAAGATTAGTTGGACAAGACTCTGGGAGGGGAACATTTAGTCAAAGACATTCAGTTTTAAGAAATCAAATTGATAATTCAAGATATGTTCCATTAAATAATATTTCAAAAAATCAAAAAAATTTTGAAGTTGTTGATAGTTTTTTATCTGAATTAGCAGTTTTAGGTTTTGAGTATGGGTATAGTTTGGTAGAACCAAACACTTTGACTTTATGGGAAGCACAATTTGGAGATTTTGCAAATGGAGCACAGGTTGTTATTGATCAGTTTATAGCATCAGGTGAAAGAAAATGGTCTAGAGCATCTGGTTTGGTTATGTTGTTGCCCCATGGATATGAAGGTCAGGGTCCAGAGCATTCTTCAGCGCGATTAGAAAGATTTTTACAACTCTGTTCAAACGATAACATGCAAATCATGAATTGTACAACACCAGCAAATTATTTTCATGCTTTGAGAAGACAAATGCATAGAGATTTTAGAAAGCCATTAATTATAATGACACCTAAATCTTTATTACGTCATAAATATTGTGTTTCAAATATTGAGGATTTTAGTAAAAGAAATTCTTTTCATAGAGTTTTGTGGGATCATGCTATTGATCCAAAGAGCAAGGGCTTCATAAGACTTAAAAAATCAAACGATATTAAGAAAGTAATCTTGTGTTCTGGTAAGATTTATTTTGATCTTTTAGAAACTAGGGAAAAACTAAAAAAGGATGATATAGTTTTTTATAGAATTGAGCAGCTATATCCATTTCCAGCAAAAAGTCTTGTTAAAGAACTTAAGCCTTATGCAAAAAAGGCTAAGTTTTATTGGTGTCAGGAAGAACCAAAAAATATGGGAGCATGGTTTTCGGTTAGAGACTATATCCAATGGACATTAGACAGTATTAAGGCTAATAATAATCAAATTTCTTATATTGGAAGAAGTCCTGATGCGTCTCCTGCAACTGGATATGTTAAAAGACATATTTCTCAACAACAAGAAATTATTAAGAAAGTTTTTGAATAATAAATAATGAGTGAAAAAATTTTAGTTCCAGTTCTTGGTGAAAGTATTACAGAAGCCACAGTTTCAAAATGGTTAAAAAATGAGGGAGATACAGTTGAAGCTGATGAACCAATTGTTGAGTTAGAAACTGATAAAGTTAATTTAGAAGTACCATCACCTATTTCAGGGACATTGACTGAGATTAATTCAAAAGATGGTTCAATTGTTGAAGTTGGTGCTCTTTTAGGATCTGTTTCTGAGAATGGTTCAGCTTCAAAAAAAACAGAGGAAATAGAAAAAATTCAGCCAACAGTAAAAGAGGATAATGTAATTAAGTTAGAAACTCAAAAAGATGAGGAAGAGCCAAAAATTTTTGAGGAAAAAACAGAAATTCAAGCAGAAGAGGAAAAACCATTAATTCTGACAGAAGAAATCAAAGTAGAACCAAAAAAAACTAAATCAAAAAATGATCAAAATTTATCTCCTGCAGTAAGAAAAATTGTGACTGAAAATAAAATTGATATTTCATCAATAAAAGGAACTGGAAAAGATGGAAGAGTTTTAAAAGGTGACTTAATAAATTTAATGGGAGTAAATCCACCTCCTTCAGAAAGAAAAATTAAATATGGTCATGAGGAAAAAATTAAAATGACCAGACTAAGACAAACTATTGCTAAAAGGCTAAAACAAGCACAAGAAAATGCTGCATTACTTACTACTTTCAATGAAGTTGATATGTCGAATATCATGAATATGAGAAAAGAAAATCAAGATGATTTTCAAAATCGATATGGTGTTAAATTAGGTTTTATGTCTTTTTTTGTTAAAGCTTGTGTTGTTGCATTGAAAAATTTTCCTGCAGTTAATGCAGAAATTGAGGGTGATACGATTGTTTACAAAAATTATTATAATATAAGTTTTGCAGTAGGCACAGATAAAGGTCTTGTGGTTCCTGTATTAAAAAACGCAGATGAGCTATCTTTTGCAGATATTGAGAAAAATATTAAACAAATTTCAGAAAAAGCTAGAGATGGTAAACTTACCATAGAAGATCTTCAAGGTGGAACTTTTACTATAAGCAATGGAGGAGTTTATGGTTCAATGTTATCAACTCCAATTTTAAACCTTCCACAATCTGGTGTTTTAGGCATGCATAATATTGTTGATAGACCAGTTGTTGTCGATGGGGAAATAAAGATTAGACCAATAATGTATTTGGCACTTTCTTATGATCATAGAATTATTGATGGTAAGGAGTCCGTATCATTTTTAAAGATGATTAAAGAAAATTTGGAAGATCCAAGAAGGTTATTTTTAGATATTTAAATGGCAGATAAATTTCAAGCAGTAGTAATTGGTGGTGGTCCTGGTGGTTATGTTTGTGCTATCAGATTAGCACAATTAGGATTAAAAACTGCGTGTATAGAGTCCAGAGGTTCATTAGGAGGAACTTGTCTCAATGTTGGATGTATTCCCTCTAAAAGTTTACTAAATTTATCAGAAGAATTTCATAAAGTTAAAAATTTATCAAATAAGGGTATAGAAGTTGGTGAGGTAAAACTAAACCTGAGTAAAATGATGAAAAGTAAAGATAAAGCCGTAACAGTTTTAACTAAAGGTGTAGAATTTCTTTTAAAGAAAAATAAGGTTACATATTTTAAAGGTCATGGAAGCTTTAAGTCAAAAAATGAAATTAATATAAAAGATGCAAACAATAAAGAAACGATAATTAGAGCTGACAATATAGTAATTGCTACAGGATCAGTTCCTGTGTCACTACCTGGAATTAATTTTGATGAAAAAACAATATTATCTTCAACAGGAGCTTTGAAAATCGAGCAAGTTCCAAAAAAAATGGTCGTTGTTGGAGGAGGTTATATCGGTCTGGAAATGGGTTCTGTTTGGTTAAGATTAGGAGCAGAAGTTCATGTAGTAGAATTTTTAGATCATATTACTCCTGGAATGGATAAGGAAATCTCTCAAGAGTTTATGAAAATTTTAAAAAAACAAGGAATGAAATTCCATATGCAGCACAAAGTTGAAAAAATCCAAAAAAATAATAAGGGTGCAATAGTTTCAACTACAGACAAAGATGGAAATAAGAAAGATTTTGACTGTGAAGTTGTTTTAATTTCGGTTGGTAGAAAAGCTAATACCAATGGTTTGAATATTGAGAACGCAGGAATTGAGCTTGATGACAAAAAAAGAATAAAAACAGACAAAAATTTTAAAACTAATCAAAATAATATATATGCTATTGGAGATGTAATAGTTGGTCCTATGCTTGCACATAAAGCTGAAGATGAGGGAATAGCAGTTGCTGAAAATATTGCTGGTCAGTCAGGCCATGTTAATTATGATACTATTCCCGGAGTTGTTTATACAACACCAGAAGTTGCTTCAATTGGCAAAACAGAAGAACAGTTAAAAGAAAAAAAGATAGATTATAAAATTGGAAAATTTTCATTTATGGCTAATTCAAGAGCAAAAGCCATTGATGAATCTGAAGGATTTGTAAAAATTTTAGCAGATGCAAAAACAGATAAAGTTTTAGGAGCGCACTTAATAGGTCCTCATGCCGGTGAATTGATTGCAGAAATTGGTGTTGCCATGGAATTCGGGGCAAGCTCAGAAGATATAGCAAGAACTTGTCATGCTCATCCTACATTTTCAGAAGCTGTTAAAGAAGCAGCATTATCGGTAGATAAAAGAGCAATACACTCTTAAAATATTTTCATATTATTAAAATATGAAATTTCCGATTCTTTTACCGAATATCTTCAATTATCCATTTACATATGAAAGTGATATTGAATTAAAGATTGGAGATTTTGTTGAAGTACCCTTTGGTAAATCTAAAATTACAGGTGTTGTCTGGGATAATTTTGAAAAAAATAGTAAGAAAAGTTTTAAAGTTAGGAAAATAATTAGAAAATTAGAAATTCCAAATCTAAAAAAAAAGACATTACAATTTTTAAACTGGTTTTCAGAATACAATATTGTTCCAAAAGGGATGGCTTTAAAACTTGTTTTATTAAGTGGAAAAGCTGTTGAAAAATTTGATAAAAAATTTGATTCAGATTTTAATAATACAATTCAAAAAAACTTGTTTGAGTTAACAAATGAACAAAAAAAAATTTTAAATGAGATTAATATTTCAAATCAAAAATTTAATGTTCATGTATTACAAGGCACAACTGGATCAGGAAAAACAATTGTTTATTTTGAGGCTTTAAAAAAAATTTTGAAAAAAGGTTTTCAAGGATTAATAATGTTACCAGAAATTGGTTTAACAAATCAATTTGAAAAGAAGTTTATAGAATTTTTTGGTTTTAAGCCAGCGATATGGCATTCAGGTATTACTAAAAAAAATAAAGAAATAATCTGGAGTGGAATAATAAATGGTGAAATCAAAGTTGTTATAGGAGCAAGATCATCATTATTTTTGCCATTTAAAAAATTAGGATTGATCATTGTTGATGAAGAACATGATCAATCATATAAACAAGATGAAGGAGTAATATACAATGCAAGAGACATGGCAATTTCAAGAGCATCATTTGAAAATATCCCTATTAATTTAATTACTGCAGTCCCATCAGTAGAAACTTACGAAAATATCAAAAAGAAAAAATACAATATTTCTAAACTTACTAAGAGATACAAAAATGCCTCTTTGCCAAATTATGAAATAATAAATCTAAATGATGTTAAATTAGAAAATCATTCTTGGATTTCTAAGCAGATAATTAATAAAGTAAATTCTCATTTAGAAAAAAAAGATCAAGTTTTATTTTTTTTAAACAGAAGAGGTTTTTCACCTAATGTTTTATGTAAAAAATGTTTTAATAGTTTTTCGTGCCCTAACTGTTCAATAAATTTAGTTTATCATAAAAATAAAAAAAATTTATTATGTCATTACTGTGGTTTTAAATCTTCTCTAGAAAGAAATTGCACAAAAGATGGGCTTTGTGATTTTATATTCAGTGGACCAGGTGTAGAAAGAATTTCAGAGGAGGTGAAGAAAAATTTTCCGTCAAAAAAAATTGAAATTTTTTCTAGCGATACAATGAATAAAAAAAGTTCAAAGGATAAATTAGAAAAAATAATTAATAATGAAATTCAAATTTTAGTTGGCACACAATTAATATCTAAGGGTTTTCATTTTCCAAATTTAAATTGTATTGTTGTAGTTGATATTGATTTGTCTTCCCAAGGCCATGATTTAAGAAGTGCTGAAAAAAATTTACAATTATATCATCAGCTATCTGGAAGAGCAGGGCGTACAGGTCAATCTTCAACAGTTTATTTTCAAACTTATAATTATAATACAAAAATGATTTCAGATATTACTGATAAAAATCCTGAAATTTTTCTAGATAAAGAAATTGAAATAAGAAAAAAAAATAGCCTTCCCCCTTTTCAAAGATTTATTTCGCTAATTTTAACAGGAGAAAATGAAGTTAAATTAGAGACAGAGGCTATGAAATTTAAACTGGCTATAGAAAATAAAATTTATGGAAAAATTTTAGGTCCAGTAAGTGCACCAATATTTAGGTTAAAGAGAAAATATCGAGTTAGACTACTTATAAGAGGTTCAAAAACTTTAAAATTACAGAACTCTTTAGCTTCAATAATTTCAAGATATAAATTTTCATCAGGAATAAAACTTTCAGTTGATGTTGATCCAATAAGCTTTAATTAAAGGCTAAAAAAAAGAGTTTTTAGCGAATGTGTTACTTGAAGACTATAATTGCATATGCTAATTAGAGCGTGATTTTAAAATTAATCACTTACATTTGAGGATAATAAGGTGAGTAAAAATAAAGGATTTTCTGATACTTCAGCTAATAGATATTCTTTAGCATTATATGAATTAGCTAGCGAGTCCAATTCTCTGTCAAAAATTGAGGAGAATTCACATGCATTATTGAAATTAATCTCAAACAGTAAAGATTTTAATGACTTAATAAAAGACCCTACGATAAGTAGAGATATTTTAAACCATGTTATAAAGAATATATCTGATAATTTTAGCTTGGAAGTTTTATTCAAAAATTTTTTAAGTTTTTTAATTGCAAAAAGAAGATTTTTTTATGTACAACAGATCTTAAAAAACTTTAATGAGATTTGCTCAGAAAAAAGAGGTGAATTAAAAGCAGAGATAAAATCAGCCAAAAATTTAACTCAACAAGAAATAGATAAGATTACACAAGAATTGTCGAATAATTTTAAGTCTGAAATAAAATTAAACTACACTCACGATCAAAGTTTAATTGGAGGTTTAGTTGTACAAATTGGTAGTACAATGATTGACACTTCTATTAAAAAAAAATTACAACAATTAGAAACTAGAATGATAGAGGCATAATATGGAAATTAATCCGTCTGAAGTTACAAAAATATTAAAAGAACAAATAAAAAATTTTGGAGAAAAAGCTGAAATTTCTGAGGTAGGACAAGTTTTATCTGTAGGTGATGGGATAGCAAGAATTTATGGTTTAGACAATGTCCAGGCTGGAGAGATGGTTGAATTTTCAGATGGTTCTAAGGGTATGGCTTTAAACTTAGAGAGTGAAAATGTTGGAGTAGTTATTTTTGGAGATGATCGAAATATTAAAGAAGGAGATGTTGTAAAAAGAACAGGAAGTATTGTTGATACGCCAGTTGGAAAAGAGTTATTAGGTAGAGTTGTAGATGGATTAGGAAATCCAATTGATGGAAAAGGTGCTTTAGATAAAGGAGTTAAGAAAAGTAGGGTTGAAGTAAAAGCTCCTGGGATTATTCCAAGACAATCAGTCAGTGAGCCGATGCAAACTGGATTAAAATCGATAGACAGTCTTGTTCCAATTGGAAGAGGTCAAAGGGAATTAATTATTGGTGATAGACAAACTGGTAAAACAGCTGTTGCAATTGATGCAATAATAAACCAAAAAAAAATTAATGAGTCGGGTGATGAGAAACAAAAATTATATTGTATTTATGTTGCTGTAGGACAAAAAAGATCAACAGTAAGACAAATTCAAAAAACTTTAGAAGAAGCTGGTGCAATGGAATATACAACTATTGTAGCTGCAACAGCTTCTGACTCTGCACCCTTACAATTTTTAGCTCCTTATACTGGTTGTGCTATGGGTGAATATTTTAGAGATAATGGAATGCATGCATTAATTATTTATGATGATCTTTCAAAACAAGCTGTAGCATACAGACAGATGTCACTAATATTAAGAAGACCTCCAGGACGAGAGGCGTATCCGGGTGATGTATTCTACCTACACAGTCGATTATTAGAAAGAGCAGCAAAATTAAGTGATGAACATGGTGGAGGATCTTTAACAGCACTTCCAATTATTGAAACACAAGGTGGTGACGTGTCTGCATATATTCCAACTAATGTAATTTCAATTACAGATGGACAAATATTTTTAGAAACAGAATTATTTAATCAAGGTATAAGACCAGCTATTAATGTTGGATTGTCAGTTTCTAGAGTTGGATCAGCTGCTCAAACTAAAGCAATGAAAAAAGTGTCAGGTTCGATGAAACTTGAATTGGCTCAATACAGAGAAATGGCTGCATTTGCTCAATTTGGTTCTGATTTAGATGCCTCAACTCAACAACTTTTAAACAGAGGATCCAAATTAACTGAACTTTTAAAACAAAAACAATATTCTCCAATGACAGTTGCAGAACAAGTGATTTCGGTGTTTTGTGGAGTAAAAGGATATTTGGATGATATAGACCTAAAAGATATTGCAGATTTTGAAAATAAGATAATTGATAGATGTAAATCTGATAAACCTGAGATTATTGAATCAATTTTAAGTTCAGGAAAATTAGAGGAAGATACCGAAAAAAGTTTAATTGAAGTGATATCTAATTTAAAAAAGAATTTTAAATCTTAATAAATTTTATGGCTAGTTTAGACGATCTAAAAAAAAGAATTTCCAGTGTAAAATCTACACAAAAGATCACTAAAGCTATGAAAATGGTTGCAGCTGCTAAACTTAAAAGAGCTCAAGATAGCGCAGAAAAAGGCAGACCATATTCACAAAAAATGAATAATGTTATCTTAAATTTATCTAGTGGTATATCTGATAAGAGTAATGCTCCTAAACTTTTATCGGGTACAGGAAATGAGCAAATTCATCTTTGTGTAGTGATGACTTCTGACAGAGGTTTGTGTGGTGGTTTCAATGCTAATATAATCAAAAAAGCCAAAAGTTTTTTTTTAAGATTAAAAGAGGAAGGTAAAGAATTAAAAATTATTACTGTTGGGTCCAAAGGTAATGATCAGCTAAAAAGACTTTATGGAGATAAAATAATTGAAAATATATCTTTTAAAAATTCAAAAAATGCAAATTATTTCGATGCTGAAAAAGTAGGAAAAATTATAATTGAAAAATTTGAAAAAGAGGAATTTGATATTTGTACGATTTTTTATAATCAATTTAAAAATGTGATAACTCAGATACCTCAGGCTCAACAGATTATCCCATTAAATACTGAAAATAATGATGATAATAGTTCAGATGAAAGTTATGAATTTGAACCAGATGAAGATGAAATTTTGAACAATTTATTGCCTAAAAATATTTCAACACAAATATTTAAAGCAATGTTAGAGAATTCAGCTAGCGAACAAGGAGCAAGAATGAGTGCAATGGATAATGCTACTCGAAACGCAGGTGAAATGGTTGACAAACTTACTATTGAGTATAATAGAAGCCGTCAAGCAGCAATTACAAAAGAACTAATAGAAATTATATCAGGAGCAGAAAGTTTATAGTTATGAGCAAAGGAATAATTACACAAGTTATTGGGGCAGTAGTAGACGTTAAATTTGAAGGAGAACTTCCAGAAATTTTAACCGCATTAGAATGTAAAAATGGTGGCAATCGTTTAGTTTTAGAAGTTGCTCAACACTTAGGAGAGTCCACAGCGAGAACTATTGCGATGGATGCTACTGAGGGATTAAAAAGAGGAGATGAAGTAGTTAATACAAAGGCGCCGATTAAAGTTCCTGTGGGTCCAGAGACTCTAGGTAGAATTATTAATGTAATTGGTGAACCTATTGATGAAAGAGGCGATGTCAAAACAAAAGAGAGTTGGCCAATTCACAGACCTGCACCTGAGTTTAATGATCAATCTACTGAAACAGAAATTTTAGTTACAGGAATAAAAGTAATTGATTTGTTAGCTCCTTATGCCAAGGGTGGAAAAATTGGTTTATTTGGAGGTGCTGGTGTTGGAAAAACAGTTCTTATTATGGAGTTAATTAATAACGTTGCAAAAGCACATGGTGGCTTTTCTGTTTTTGCTGGTGTTGGTGAGAGAACTAGAGAAGGAAATGATCTTTACCACGAGATGATAGAGTCTGGTGTAATAAAAAAAGATGGTTCAGGTTCAAAGGCAGCGTTAGTGTATGGTCAAATGAATGAACCCCCAGGAGCAAGAGCTAGAGTTGCTCTTACAGGATTAACTGTAGCAGAATATTTCAGAGATCAAGAAGGTCAAGATGTACTTTTCTTTGTTGATAACATTTTTAGATTTACTCAGGCTGGTTCAGAAGTATCGGCACTTTTAGGAAGAATACCATCGGCCGTTGGTTATCAACCTACCTTAGCAACCGATATGGGTAACTTACAGGAGAGAATTACAACAACAAACAAAGGATCAATTACTTCTGTACAAGCTATTTATGTTCCAGCAGACGATTTAACTGATCCTGCGCCCGCAACTTCATTTGCGCACTTAGATGCAACTACAGTACTTTCTAGACAAATTGCAGAAATTGGAATTTATCCTGCTGTGGATCCATTAGACTCTACTTCAAGAATCCTTGATCCTAGAATAGTTGGTGATGAGCATTATAGAGTTGCAAGAGAGGTTCAAAAAGTTCTTCAAACATATAAATCTTTACAAGATATTATTGCAATCTTGGGTATGGACGAATTGTCAGAAGAAGACAAATTAACTGTTGCAAGAGCTAGAAAAATTCAAAGATTTTTATCTCAACCTTTCTTTGTTGCTGAAGTATTTACTGGATCACCAGGTAAACTTGTAGATTTGGAATCAACAATAAAAGGTTTTGATGCAATTTGTAAAGGTGAGTATGACCATCTTCCTGAAGCTGCATTTTATATGGTTGGTACAATAGAGGAAGCTATTGAAAAAGCTGAAAAAATGAAAAAAGATGCTGCTTAATGAGTGAAGAATTTAAAGTAGAAATTGTAAATCCAGATAGCTCTTTTTTGTTTAAAGAGGACGTTACAGAAGTGGTTGTGCCAGCATTTGAGGGTGAAATGGGAATACTTAAAGATCATATATCGATAATTTCTTTTTTAAAACCAGGAATAATTACTATCCAATCAAAATCTGGGGAGGAGAAGTATTATATAGAAGATGGAATTGTTGAGTTCAAAAATAATAATTTATCTGTGCTTACCAGTTCAATCTTAAATTTAAAAGATATTGAAAAAAATAAGTTACAAGATTTAATTAAAATTGCTGAGGAAGAAGCTAACAAGGCAGATAAAAGTGATCAATATAAATTTTTAGCCGATCAAAAAGTTGAAACATTAAAATCAATTAATTAATTATTTTTTTAACTTTTTCTTTAAGTTCTTTGTAAACATGAAGTTTAAAGTCTACTACAAATTCAGTGATTTTATCTATATCCACCCATTTCCACTCTAAAAATTCAGGTTTGTCTGTTTTTATATTAATATCTTTGTCTTCACCTAAGTATCTCATTAAAAACCATTTTTGTTTTTGGCCCTTATATTTACCTTTCCAAATAATTCCTAATAAATTATCTGGTAATTCGTAAGTCAAAGTACCATTAATTTCTTTTATTAATTTCACATTACTAATACTAGTTTCCTCCTCTAGCTCCCTATATGCAGCGGTTAAAAAATCTTCTCCATTATCAACTCCTCCCTGGGGCATTTGCCAAAAATTTTTTGGATTATCAATTCTTTTACCAACAAAGATTTTGTTATCTTTATTTAAAACAATGATGCCCACTCCACTTCTAAGTGGAAGGTTTTTAAATTTTTCTTTCATATTAACCGTTAAGTAATTTAATTACGTAGTTTAATTGATTATCAGTTTCTGTTTTTATCCTAAATTCCTCACCTTCTTCATCAACCTCTATATCAGGTGATACACCAACTTCAGAGATTGATTTTCCTGAAGGTAGATAATATTTTGCTACAGTAAGTCTAATTGCGCCATTATTTTTAAGAGGTATTATTGATTGAACAGATCCTTTTCCAAAGCTATTTTCACCTATCAAAATTGCTCTTTTATGATCCTTCAAAGCACCAGCAACAATTTCAGATGCTGAAGCTGAACCATAATTAATTAAAACAACAAGAGTTTTTCCATTTATTACATCACCTTTTTTTGCAAACCATTTTCTATTTTCAGAAACCTTTCTACTTTTTGTAGATACAATTTCACCATTATCTAGGAAAAAATCTGAAATTTTTATAGCCTGTGAAAGTAATCCTCCAGGATTATTTCTTAGATCTAAAATATATGAATTTACTGCTTTGTTTTTTTCTAATTCTTGAATTTTTCTTTCAATTTGTTTTCCACTATTTTCATTAAAAGAAGTTAATCTTATATAACCAATATTTTTTTCTATCAAATCAGCTTTAACAGACTGAATTTGAATAACTTCTCGAACTACATTAAATATTAAAGCTTTTTTTTCACCTCTTCTTCTAACAGTCAATTCAATCCCTGATCCAACTGGGCCTCTCATTAAATCAACTGCTTCGTTTAATGATTTTCCCTGAACTTGAATATTATTAATTTTTACAATGTAATCTCCTGCTTTTATTCCTGCTTTTGATGCTGGAGTATCATCTATAGGAGAAATAACCTTTACAACTCCTGACTCCATAGTTACTTCTATACCCAAGCCTCCAAACTCGCCACTAGTCTCAGTTTGCATTTCATCAAAAACTTCAGGCGGCATATAAGCTGAATAAGGGTCTAAAGATTGTAACAAACCATTTATTGCAGAATCCATGCTTTCAGACTGGTTTACTTCATCTACATATTCTCTATTTATTTTATCAAGTACTTCACCAAATAAATCAATTTTTTTATAAATATTAGTCTCAGAGGAAAAAACACCTTTTAATAAAATAAAATAAAAAAACAAAATTGATAATAATCTTTTTTTAATCATATGATTAATTTTTCTTTAGGAATTAATTCTGACCACATTTTTTCAAGTTCATAAAACTTTCTTTTTTCAGGATGAAAAATATGTACAATTAAATCTATTCCATCCACCAACTTCCATTCATTACTATCTTTTCCTTCAATCTTAGATTCTTGTATACCATTATCCTTAAATTTCTCTAAAACTTGTTCAGACAATGATTGTATGTGCCTTGATGAAGTTCCACTTGCTATAATCATAAAATCAGCCATTGAACTTTTATCTTTAAGATCAATGCTTATTATGTCCTGAGCTTTATTGGTATCCAATGTTTTAATGATAATTTTTTTTAAATCTGTAATTTTATCCATTAATTGTTAAAAGATTATCAAATTTTTCTTAATTGAGAAGAAGAAATATTGACTTTATTAAAGTTTATAAATTTCAATTTGTCCCTATTTAGGCTTTTATAAGTCTTTGAATTTAGAGATTTTTTTTTATACCCATAACGGTCATATACAATAATATTGCATTTTTTTGAAATTGTTTGCCATTTATACCACTTGTGAAAATTAATTAAATTATCTGCTCCCATTATAAAGTATATTTCATTATTTTTATTTTTAGTAAAATAATTAATAAGATTTAAAGTTTTGTTAGATTTAATTTTATCTTCATAAAATCTTACTTCTATATTTTTTATTTTTTTCAAGATTTTTTTACAAGTCTTAATTCTTTCATTAAGATTTAGGCTACTTTTTTTTTTAAATGGATTTTTTTTAGTTATTGCCCAAATTACTTTTTTTAATTTAAATCTTTTTACAGCTTCTTTTGATATTGCTAAATGACCTTTGTGGGCTGGATCAAATGAACCACCTAAAATACCAATTTTATTTTTTTTCAAGTCCAATTTATTTCCTTACTGCACCTTTGCTTGTGATTTGATATTTATAAGAAACTAACTGATTAAGTCCAACAGGTCCCCGTGGTGGAAGAGTATTTGTAGAAATTCCAACTTCTCCACCAAAACCAAACTCACCTCCATCAGCAAATTGTGTTGATGTGTTATGCATTGCAATTGAACTTTTTACTTCATTTAAAAATTTTTTCGCAGATTTTTTGTTTTGTGTAATGATACAATCTGTGTGCATAGTACCATATTTGTTTATATGTTGAATTGCTTCCTCAAGATTTTTGACAGATTTTACAGAGACCACTGGAGCTAAATATTCTTTTGACCAATCATTTATTGAAGCTTTTTTAATTTTTTTACTGTAAGCTTTTCTAATTTTATTATCACCAATAATTTTACATCCATTTTTTTCTAGATTTCTTAAAATTTGATTTCCAATTTTTTTAACTATTTTTTCATGTAATAAAATTGTCTCTGTTGCACCACAAATTGCTGTATTTCTTAATTTAGCATTATGAATTACTTTTGATGCAATCTTAGGGTTTGCATCTACATCAACATAGGAATGACAAACCCCTTCTAAATGACCAATAGTTGGAACCGTTGAGAGATCTTGAACTTTTTTTACTAAACTTTTTCCACCTCTAGGAATTATTACATCAATGAATTTATTCATTCGAGTTAATATAAAATCAACCACTTTTCTATTTTTTAATTTTAAAAATTGAACAAAATTTTCATCCAAACCATTTTTTTGTAAAGATTTTCTAAATAATTTTGACAGTATATAATTTGAATAAAAAGCTTCAGTACCACCTTTTAGTATTACTGCATTTCCAGATTTAAAACATAGAGAAGCTACATCTGACGTAACATTAGGTCTACTTTCATAGATAACCCCTATAACACCAATAGGAATTGAAATTTTAGAAATATTTAAACCGTTTGGCCTTTTCCATTTTTGCAATATTACATTAGTAGGATCTTTTAATTTTATGATTTTTTTTATTGAATTAATTATATCTGAAATTTTTTTATCATTTAAAATAAGCCTCTGTATTAAATTAATTTTTAATTTTTTTTTTAAAGCAATCTTAATATCTTTTTTATTTTCATTAATTATTAATTTTTTATTTTTATTAATAAGATAACAATAATCCCTTAAAACTTTATCTTTTTTTTTTGAACTTAATTTTTGAAAAAAAGCCTTCTTTGATTTTTTACCAATATTTTCTAATAGATTTTTCATCAAATTTTAACCATATCATCTTTATGTACCACTTCAGATTTTGAAATATAGCCAAGTATTTTTTCAATTTCACCTGAATGACACCCAGCAATTTTGATTATTTCTTCTGATGAAAAAGAACTTAAACCTCTTGCGAATTCATTTCTCTTGATATCCATAATTTTAATGTGATCACCTTTGTTAAATTTTCCTGAAACTTTTTTTATACCAGCAGCCAATAAACTTTTTCCATTTAAAAGAGCTCTTTTAGCACCCTCATCAATCATAAGTTCTCCCTTAGGTGAAACAGAACTAATTATCCACTTTTTTCTCGCCTGTAGTTTGGTTATTTTTGAAACAAATAAAGTACAATTATTTTTTTTCTCTATCTGATCAATAGGATTTAGATATAAGCCGCTAGCAATAATCATATTACAACCAGCTAAGTTGCAAATTTTTGCTGCTTCAATTTTTGTATTCATTCCTCCTTTACCAAATTCTGTAATACCTTTGATGTTAATATTTTTTATATCTTTATCAAAATCATTTACTTTTTTTATTAGTTTAGCATCTTTATATAGTTTTGGATTTTTAGTGAATAATCCATCAACATCAGATAATAAAATTAAGGTATCAGCATTTGTTATTTGAGCTACTCTAGACGCCAATCTATCATTATCACCATACTTAATCTCTGAAGTAGCTATAGTATCATTTTCATTTACAATTGGTATATAATCAAGTTCAAATAAATTCTCAAAAGTTCTTTTTGCATTTATTGATCTTCTTCTCTCTTCAGTATCTTCTAAAGTTAATAAAATTTGGGAAATATTTAATTTAAATTTTGAAAATGTTTGTGAAAATAGATTCATCAATTCTATTTGTCCAACAGATGCAATAGCTTGACTTTTATCTAGTTTTAAATTCATTCTCTTATAATTCATTTTTTTACAACCAAGAGCAATTGCACCTGAGCTAACGATAATAATTTTTTTATTATTAGTCTTTAGTTTTTTGATATCTTCGGCAAAACTTGACAACCATTTTTTTCTAATTTCTCTATCTTTGTTGACTAGTAAAGAAGATCCAATTTTTATCACGATTATTTTAGAATTTTTAAGATGCATAAGATATTAATTTTGCTTTAATTTTAGATATAGTTTTTTTTTCTAATGTTGACATTGTGATTATTTCAGATTTTGTATTTTTTTTGAATTCATTAACAATATCCCTTACTTTTTTTTCATCAATTAAATCTATTTTATTCAAAACTATTAACTCTTTTTTTTTAGATAGCTTAGCGCTGTATTTTTTTAATTCTTTTTTTACTTGATTATAACTTTTTTTAATATCATCATTAGTAATATCAATCATATGCAAAAGAGACTTGCATCTTTCAACGTGTTTTAAAAATTTTATACCAAGACCAGTTCCTTTATGTGCACCTTCTATTAAACCAGGGATATCTGCAATAGTAACTTCTTTATCATCATAACTTGCTACCCCAAGATTTGGATTTAAAGTTGTAAATTGATAATTTGCAATTTTTGGATTTGCATTAGTTATTGCCGCTAGTAAACTGGATTTTCCAGCGTTAGGCAATCCAATTATTCCAACATCAGCAATTGTTTTTAGCTGAAGCCAAATAGTAAATTCTTCACCAGAAGTACCTTTGGTAAATTTTCTTGGAGCTCGATTAGTAGAGCTCTTAAATCTGGTATTTCCTAGTCCACCTTTCCCTCCAGCGGCTGCAACAAATTCTTCACCTATTTCTGTAAAATCAAAAATTAAAGTTTTATTATCCTCCTCAAAAACTTGAGTACCTAAAGGAACCTTTAGAATCAAATCATCTCCACTTTTTCCTGTTCTATTTTGACCTGAACCATTATTTCCTCTTTTAGCTTTATGATGTTGTTGATATCTATAATCAATTAAGGTGTTAAGATTTCTTTCTGCTCTTAATATTACTGAGCCTCCATTTCCACCATCACCACCATCTGGACCACCATATTCAATAAATTTTTCTCGTCTAAAACTTGGTGATCCGTCTCCACCATTTCCAGCTTTAATATAGATTTTTACTTGATCTAAGAATTTCATAATACAACACTATTTTTAAGTTGTACTATTAATTGGGTTTTACTGAAACAAAAGTTCTATCTGATTTAGTTTTTTTAAAAACTACTTTGCCTTTTACTACCGAAAAAATTGAGTGATCTTTTCCCATTCCAACATTTTCACCAGGAAATATCTTGGTACCTCTTTGCCTTACAATTATATTGCCAGGTATTACAGTCTCCCCACCATATTTTTTAACACCAAGTCTTCTTCCAGCACTATCTCGTCCGTTTCTTGATGATCCACCTGCTTTTTTTGTTGCCATAATTTATACCTTTTATTTACTCACTTCTTTCTTAGATACTTCTTTTACAGAAGGTTTGGAGATTTTTTCAGCTTCAGATAAAACTTTACCATCTTTTGAAAAAATTTTATTAATTCTTATCATTGAGTATTGTTGTCTATGACCATTTTTTCTTCTTGAATTTTGTCTTCTTCTTTTTTTAAAAATTAAAACTGTTCTATTTTTACTATTTTTAATTAAATTAGCCTCAACCTTTGCTCCTTGAATGATCGGCGATCCAATTTCTACAGTTTTGTTATCTCCATAAGCTAAGATTTCTTTAAATTCTATTTTGGTGTTATCTTTAGAATCTGGAAGTTTTTCAATTTTTAATATTTCACCAGATTTCACTTTGTACTGTTTTCCACCTGTTTGTATAACTGCGAATGACATAGCGTATTTTTTAATTACCGCAATATAATCAGAGCAAACTTTTAGTCAAGCTTATTAACTAGAAATTATCCTTTAAATCTCTCAATTTTGAAAAACTTTCTAAGTCTTTTGCTCTAAGAAATATGTTACACTCTAATTCTTCACTTAAAGTGCTTGGTATAGTAGGTAAATTTTTCTTTAGTTTTTCCTTTATTTTTTCAATTTTATTCTTTAGCTTAATATTTTTTGGATCGTTAATTTTACAAAATTTTGAGTTCTGTAACGTATATTCGTGACCACAATAAATTTCTGTGTTTTTTGGAAGTTTTTTAATTATGTTTAATGAATTAAACATTTGTTCATAGGTTCCCTCAAAAATTCTACCACAACCAAGGGAAAATAAAGTATCACCTGTAAAGATCTTGTTTTCTTTAAAAAAATGGAATGCAATATGTCCTGTAGTGTGACCTGGAATGTGATAAATCTTTGACTCAAAATTATCTCTTTTCCAAACTTCATTGTTTTCAACAAGGATATCTATTTCTGGAATACGATATTTATCATCTTTGTATCCAATTATCTCACAATTATATTTTTTCTTTAATTCAAGATTGCCACCAACATGGTCATAATGGTGATGGGTATTTAAAATATATTTAAGATTAATTTTTTTTTGTTCAATAGTATCTATTATGGGTTTGGCTTCACTAGGGTCTACCACACATGCTCCTTGAGTACTTTTGTCAATAATTAGATAACTATAGTTATCTTTAAGGCACTTGATTATTTCAATATCCATTTATTTTTCAATTAAAAATATACCCAGTTCACCAAACAAATTTTTAATAAATAAATTAGATTTATTTATATTTGAAACATTTTTGTTCATAAGTGATAGAGATTTATAAATCTTAAAGTTAACTATTTTTGAAAATTTAAAAAAATCTTTAATTGTACACATATGAATATTAGGCGTATTATACCAATCATTAGGTAATGAACTTGTAATCGGCATTGTTCCTTTAGTTAATAAACTAAATCTTACTTTCCAATGACCAAAATTGGGAATTGTTACGATAGCTTTTTTTCCAACTCTTAAAAGTTCTTTAATTACTGTTTCTGGATTAATAAATGCTTGTAATGTTTGACCAAGTACAACATAATCAAATGAGTTGTTCGGAAATTGTTTTAAGTCAAATTCTGCATTTCCCTCAATTACAGTTAATCCTTTTTCAATACAAATTTGAACTTTATCTTTTGAAATTTCAATTCCTCTCACATCAACATTTTTATTGGTTTTTAAATATTGCATTAAAGTTCCATCATCACATCCAACATCAAGTACTCTTGAGTTTTTTTCAATAAGGTCTGAAATTATATTATATTCTAATTTCATAATTTTTTTTCAGTGTAAGATTTATCTATAAAATTTTTAAGAGCTTTTAAGAAATCTGGCACATCTAACAAAAAAGAATCATGACCCTTGTCAGACTCAATTTCCACAAAACCTACATCTGCTCCTATTGCATTTAATGCGATAACAATATCTTTATTTTCATGTGTTGGATAAAGCCAATCAGAGGTAAAAGATATCACAAAAAATTTAGCTTTTGTATTCTTAAAAGCCATAGATAAATTTCCATTGAACTGCTTAACCAAATCAAAATAATCCATAGCTCTGGTTATATAAAGATAACTATTAGCATCAAAACGATCAACAAATATTGAGCCCTGATATCTTAAATAACTCTCTATTTGAAAGTCAGCATCAAAACCAAATTTAAGATCATCTCTTTCTTGAAGTTTTCTTCCAAACTTTTCCTGCAATCCTTTCTTAGACAGATAAGTTATATGAGCAGCCATTCTTGCTACTGCTAGACCTTTGTCAGGTACAATATTTTTTAATATATATTTTCCATCTGACCAATTATGATCTGCAGTAATAGCCTGTCTTCCAAGTTCATTAAATGCAATATTTTGTGCTGAATGACTCGAGGTACAAGCAATTGGAATTGCTGTTTTAGTTTTATCAGGAAAATTACTTACAAATTGTAAAACTTGCATTCCACCCATTGAACCACCTACAACAGAAAAAAGTTTTTTTATTTCAAAAAAATCTAATAAATTTGCTTGAGCATTCACCATATCGTTAATAGTAATTACGGGAAAATCTATGCCGTAGATTTTTTTTGTTTCAGGATTTTCATGGCTTGGACCAAAAGAACCCATACATCCACCTATAACATTTGCACAAATTACAAAGTATTTATTAGTATCAATAGCTTTATCGGGACCAACAGCATACGACCACCATCCATCTTTTTTGGTAATAGGGTTAATGCCAGCAACAAATTGATCACCAGTTAATGCATGGAATACTAAAATAGCATTATCTTTATTAGCATTTAGTGAGCCATAAGTTTCATATGCTATAGGAAAGTTGTTAATAGTTTTTCCACAATCAAGTTTAAGTGGTTTTTTAACTACCAAGGTTTTTATATTTTCATTTATATTCATAATTAAAGCTGAATATTGAATTTAGCGAGAAAAAACTTTTTTAGCGGTTTTTTTAAAGCGCTCGCAATTCAGTTAAATCAGCGCACGAATTTTTTGTACAAGAAGTTATTTAGTATGTCAATTTTTAAAATATTATCACTAATACAGTATAAAAAATTGTTATTTTAATTATAAAGGTCTTAAAATTTAAAAATTATGACAATAGTTAAATTTAAAAAATTCGATATAGAAGCTTATAAGCCAGGTAAATCTGGAATTAAAAATATCAAGAATATTGTAAAGCTATCTGCAAATGAGTCTGCTTTAGGAGTAAGTCCAAAAGTTAAGAAAATTATAACTAATAATAATTTAAATTTTTTTAGATACCCAGATCCAAAATCGAAACAACTAAGAAAAGAAATATCCAAAAAATTTAAGTGTGACAGAGATAAAATTATTTGTGGAGCTGGATCAGATGAAGTGATACAGATGCTTTGTCAATTAATTCTTAGACCAAATGATGAGGTGGTAGTCCCTCAGTTTAGTTTTTTGATGTATAGAATTTATGCAAAAATAGTAGGTGGTAAAGTAATATTTTCGAAAGAAAAAAATTTTAAAGCTTCAGTTTCAGAGATAATAAAAAAAGTTACCAAAAAAACAAAAATTGTCTTTTTGGCTAATCCAAATAATCCAACAGGAACTTATTTGACTAAATTAGAACTTATTGAATTAAGAAAAAAATTAAAAAAAAATATTTTGTTAGTCATAGATGACGCATATGCTGAATATATGCAAAATTTAGATTATAAGTCTGGACTAGATTTATTTAAAAACAAACAAAACGTTTTTATATTAAGAACATTTTCAAAAATTTATGGACTTTCTTCTTTAAGAATTGGATGGGGCCATGGATCAAAAAAAATTATTGAAGCATTAAATATTATAAAGCCACCATTTAATGTCAATGAAGTTGCACAAAAAGCAGCAATAGAGTCTTTAAAAGATTCTAAATTTATAAATAGATCGATTAAGCATAATCTTTTTTATGCTAAAAAACTGAAACTTTTATTGAATGATTATGGCATCACCTCGAATAAAGTATCTGCAAATTTTTTATTATTAAATTTTCAGAAATGTAAAATTAAAGCTAGATATTTTAATGAAAAATTAAAAAATAAAGGAATCATACTAAGATCAACCGAAGATGGTTATAAAATCAAAAACATGTTACGATTAACTATTGGTTCAAAAAAAGATAATGCCAGATTTATGAGTGCAGTAAAAAGTATATTTAAAAGATGAAAAATATATTAATAATTGGCTGTGGTTTATTGGGATCTTCTTTAGTGAGAAGTATTCATAAAAAAAAAGTTGCAAAGAAAATTTTTGTTTATGAAAAATCAAAAAAAAATATATCAAAAATAAAAAAATTAAGATTACCTTGTATAATAGTAAAAAAAATTAACGAAGCAGTTTTAAAATCAAATTTGATTATTTTTTGTACACCTATGAGTGAATACAAAAAAATTATATTAAGAATTAATAAAAATCTTAATTCAAAACATATAATTACAGATATTGGTTCATCAAAATTAAAATCCAAAGAAGTTATAAAAAAAAATTTAAAGAAAAATATTTTTTGGACTTCAGGTCATCCAATATCTGGATCTGAGGTAAGTGGCCCAGAATATGGTAAGCCAGATATGTTTGAGAATAAATGGTGTATTTTAGTTAAAGATAAATCAACTAATTTAAAACATTTAAAATTCTTAAATTATTTTTGGAAAAAAATGGGCTCTAAAGTTGTTATAATGAACTCCGAAAAGCATGATAAAATTTTTTCAATTACTAGCCATCTTCCACACTTGATTGCTTATAACTTGGTTAAATCAGCTCAAGATTTTGAAAAAAAACAAAAATATGATTTGATTAAATACAGCGCTGGTGGCTTAAGAGATTTTTCAAGAATAGCTGCATCTAATGAGATTATGTGGAGAGATATTTTTTTTGATAATAAAAAAAATGTATCAAAAGCAATTGATATATTTATTAAAAACTTAAATGCTTTTAAAAGAGATATTAATTCAAAAAATAATAAATCAATTTTAAAAAAGTTAATTCAAACTAAAAAAGTAAGATCTAAAATCATCAAATTAAAACAGGATATAAATAAACCTGATTTTGGAAGAGATTAATAATTCTTAATATTACTTATTTTTTTTACAATCAAATTTGCTGTTTTATGAATCAAATCAACAGTAAATTTAGTAGGCATAATTATAACTTTTTTCTTAGGACCATATGCATGAATGAATTTTGAATTATTAATACAAACTCCAACATGACCTCTCCAAAAAATAATGTCACCTTTTATATTTTTTTTTACACTCTTTTTTTTACAAAATTTAATCTGATCTTTTGAGTCTCTTGGAAAAAATATTCTATTATAGTAAAAATAAATTTGTATCAATGCTGAACAATCAATACCATCACTAGTTTTTCCACCCCATAAATATTTGCTATTTAAAAATAATTTAAAAATTTTTGTAAAATTTTTTTCTTGATGTGAAATTGATTTTGTATCTGATTTTTTTATCCATCTATTTTTTTTAAATTCTATAAAATTTTTATTTTTATTCAAAACAGATATTCCAGATGCAAAATACAAATAATTTTTTGAAGGTAAAAATTTATTATTTTTTTTTACAAATATTTTTGACTTAACCTTAAATATCTTTAGTTTTGGAATAAATTTCTCATAAAATTTATCCTTTTTGATGTAACCAACATAATTATCATAACTAGTTTGAATTTTTACCCAGTTTTTTTTTTTACTCAAAATTTTAAACTTTTCCCCATATAAAATTTGTGAAAGCACTTCAGAGTTTGAGGATGGTTTAGAATTAATATTAGCAAAAGATGAATTTAAAAAATTATTTTTCATAGATTTTTAATTTATTTTTTAAAATCCATAATATTATTAATGAAGGAATAACCATTAAAGCTGTTAAAATAAAAAATACTCCCCAATCACCATTGAGCCAATCTACAAGAGCTCCAGAAGAAGATGCAAGAGTAGTTCGACCAGCAGTTCCAATTGATGCTAAAAGAGCATATTGAGTGGCTGTATATGTTCTGTCAACTAGTAATGAAATAAATGCTACGAATGCAACTGTTGCGAATGCTGCAGCTATGTCATCAAAAATTACCGCAACAGCAAATAAAAATTCTGATTTATCACTCCATGCCAAGATACTGAATAAGAGATTGGTACTTGCCATTAAAATTCCTGCTAAAAACATAGCCTTTAAAACACCAGATCTAATTACAAAAAGACCTCCCAAGAGTGTAAATATAACTGTTGTTATCCATCCTAACGTTTTAGAATAAATAGCAATATCAGATTTACTAAAACCTATTTCTTTATAAAAAATTATCGACATACGACCCAGAAAAGCTTCACCAACTTTAAATAAAAAAACGAATCCTAAAATTCCAATTGCAATTTTAAATCCATTTTTTTTGAAAAAACTGATTATGGGTCCACTAATTGTTCCACTTATCCAAGTTAAAGTTTGTGTGAGAATATTTTTTTTATTAAATTTATTTGAAATTATTCTATCATTTTCTTTTTGAGTCTCTTGTCTAATTGAGTCATTTTTTTCATGAACAAACATCAGACCAATATTCATTAAAATTATTAAAACTCCTAAAATTAAAAATGTTAGTTGCCAGTAGTTTTCAAATCCTGCTCGTTCAAAAAATTCCGCTGAAAATAAAGATAATACACCACCTAATTTGTATCCACTCCACCACCCAACTACTGCCATGGCGGCACCTGCTGCCATTGATCTACTTTCATCCTCTCCAATTTGCTCAATCCTTAATGCGTCAACAGTAATATCTTGTGTTGCAGATGATATTGCAATTAAAAGACCTACAGAAATGACTAAAGCTAAATTTTCCGATGGATCAATTATACTCCATAAAAAAAGTGAAATTAAGATAAATAACTGCATGAGTACAATCCAGCCTCTTCTATGACCAATCTTTTTTGTTAGATAAGGTATTTGAATTCGATCTATAAGGGGGGCCCACAAATAATTAAATGCATAAACAGCAAATATAAGACCCGCCCAACCAACAGTAGATCTGCTCAATCCATCTTCCTTCAACCACAAGCTTAGGCTGCTACCAATCAATACCCATGGAAAACCTGAAATTGCTCCAAGTAATAATATTTTTAACATTCGTTTATCAAAGTAAACTGAGAATGTTTCTGACAAGGATTGTTTTTTTATTTCAATCATAATTAGTTTCTCCAAAATGACGGTAAAAACAATACTAAAATTGCAAACAACTCAAGTCTTCCTAAAATCATACCTAAAGTTAAAATCCATTTTGAAATATCTGGCAGAGTTGAGAAGTTTCCATTAGGACCAATTATAGAACCAAGACCTGGACCTACATTTGAAATTGAAGTTGCTGCACCAGAGATTGCTGTTACAAAATCAAGTCCTGAAAGAGATAACAATGCTGTTAATAGAAAAAAAATTACTAAATACATGTAAATAAATGAAATTATTGAAGATATAAATTTATTATCTATAGGATTTTTATCATATTTTAATACAAATATACCTTTAGGATAAATTATTTTCTTTAGTTGGTTTATCACAAAAGAATAAAGAATTTGAAAACGAAATATCTTTATTCCACATGTTGTTGAACCAGCACACCCACCAATAAACATTAATGCTAAAAATAAAACTAAAGGAAAACTACCCCAATTATCAAATTGCGCATTTACATATCCTGTACCTGTTAAAATTGAAACAACGTTAAAAGAAATTGTCCTAATGTTAAATGAATTTGAATTATTAAAAGCAAGATATATTGATAAAATTATAATGGATAAAAATATGATTTTAAAAAAAGTTCTTATTTGACTATCTGAAGTGAAAATAGATCTATTTCCATTTATAAATTTGATATAAATAATAAAAGGTATACTACCTAAAATTATAAATATCATAGCTGCAGTTTCTATTGCCAAACTATTAAAAAATCCAATTGATTGGTTGTAGTTAGAGAAACCTCCTGTTGCTATAGTTGTCATTGAATGAGTCATGCCATCAAAAATATTCATGCCGAATACAATGTAAGTTGTTGCACAAAGAATAGTTAGACCAAAGTAGATATAAATCAATCTTAAAGCAATTTCTTTTGATTTAGGAAGAATTTTTTCAGAGGAATCGTTATTTGATATTTTAAAAAGTTGCATTCCTCCTACATTCATAATTGGCATTAATGTTATAGCCATGATGATAATACCTATTCCACCTAGCCATTGAAGAATTGCACGCCAAAGCAATATAGCTTTTGGCATACTTTCTAAATTTGAAATTATAGTTGATCCAGTTGTTGTAATTCCTGACATACTTTCAAAAAATGCATCTGTAATTGAAAATTCTAAATCAGAAAATACAAAAGGAAGTGAACCAAAAACAGCTATACTTAACCAAGACAATGCGGTTAATAAAAATGCCTGTTGTAAATTTAGTTTTTTCTCATGATCTAGGTTTGACAAAAAAAATAAGGTACCAAAAATAATCGTTACAATTGAAGCCCCAAAAAAAGATGAGTCTATTTCATCATAAATAAATTGTACAATTATTGGAACAAGCATAAAAATACCTAGAATTATTTGAAGAATTCCTAGAGTAAAAAAAACTGTTTTATAATTAGTCATTTTGAAAGAACATTATTTTATGGTAAATAAATTTCAACTCTATAAGAATTAAGTAGATCGTTAATTTTAGATTATATTTGTATTATTCATGATTAAGAAAGAAAATTTAGAAAAAACAAGCTCTTGGCCTTTTGTTGAAGCTAAAAAAATGCTTAGAGAACGAAAATCTTTTATAGAAAAAAAAGGTAAAATCATACTTCAGACAGGTTACGGACCCAGTGGACTACCGCACATAGGAACTTTTGGTGAAGTTGCTAGAACATCAATGATGGTTAATGCTCTAAAACATTTAACTGATTTACCGACAGAAATTATTACATTTTCAGATGATATGGATGGTCTTAGAAAAGTACCAGATAATGTTCCTGAAAAAGAATTATTAACAAAAAATTTACATAAGCCTTTAACGCAAGTTCCAGACCCTTTTGGAAAATTTAAAAGTTTTGGAGAGCATAACAATCAAATGTTAAAAAATTTTTTAAATAAATTTAATTTTAATTATAATTTTAAAAGTTCTACTGAACTTTATAAATCTGGTTTTTTTAATTCAACACTCCAAATAATTTTAGAAAATTATGACGGAATATTGCAAATTATTTTGCCTACTTTAGGAAAGGAACGTCAAAAAACTTATAGTCCATTTTTACCAATATGTCCTGAGACTGGGCATGTTTTAGAGATTCCTGTAAAAGAAATAAAAAAAGAAAAATCTACCATAATATTTGATAACAAAGGAAAAGATTTAGAAACTAGTATTTTAGATGGACACTGCAAGCTTCAGTGGAAAGTAGACTGGGCAATGAGATGGTTTGCACTTGATGTAGATTTTGAAATGTACGGAAAAGATCTTATTGAGAGTGCAATATTATCAACTAGAATTATAAAATTGATAGGAAAAACGAACCCATCAGGTTTTGCTTATGAACTTTTTTTGGATGAAAAAGGTGAAAAAATCTCAAAATCAAAAGGAAATGGTATTACCATAGAACAATGGTTAGATTATGCGTCTCCTGAAAGTTTATCATTATATATGTATCAAAATCCTAAAAGAGCTAAAAAACTTTATAATGAAATAGTTCCTAAAGCTGTTGATGAATACCTAGATTTTATAGAAAAAGCTAAAACGGAAAATGAATTGCAACTATTAATGAATCCAGTATGGCATGTACATAATAGTAAAGTTCCTAAAGAAAAAATGATAATGAGTTTTTCAATGTTATTAAATCTTGTTGAGACCAGTAATGCAGATACTAAAAAACTTTTATGGAAATTTGTTAAAAAATATAAAAAAGATATTTCTGAAAAAGATTATCCAATTTTTGATAATCTAGTTGGATATGCAATTAAGTATTTTAATGATGTGATTAAATCTAAAAAAAAATATAAAACTCCAAATCAAGAAGAAAAAAAAGCATTAGAGGCATTAATAAAAACACTAGAGTCTTGCAATGATAAAATGGCACCAGAAGATATCCAAACATTGATTTACTCTACAGGAAAAGAGAATGGATATTCTGAAAATCTGAGAGAATGGTTTAAATTAATTTATGAGGTTGTTTTTGGTGTTGAAAACGGGCCTCGGATGGGTTTTTTTATAAGTTTTTTTGGTGTTAAAGAAACTAAAGATCTTATAATAAATAAGATTAAATAATGTTTTCAAATATAAGATCTTTAATTTTTAAATTAGATCCTGAGACAGCCCATAGTTTAGCAATAAAATCTTTAAAATTTAATTTTGTGCCAAATATTTTAGACAAAGATGAGGACAATTCATTTTTTCAAACAAAACTATTTAATAAAAATTTAGATAACCCAATTGGTATGGCAGCAGGATTTGATAAAAATGCTGAGGTATATAATTCTTTATTTAGACTTGGTTTTGGTTTTGTGGAGGTTGGAACAGTCACACCTTTAAAACAATATGGTAATCCTAAGCCTAGAGTATTTAGGTTAGTTGAAGATGAAGCATTAATTAATCGATTAGGATTTAATAACTTAGGTGCAAAAAATATTTTAGATAGGATATTATCAAATCAGAAAATTGGTTTGTTAGGAGTTAATATTGGCCCAAATAAAGATACAAAAGACAGACTTCAAGATTATGTTGAATGTTTAAGAACTTTTCATAAAGTTGCAGATTATATTACAATAAATATTTCTTCACCTAATACAGAGGAGTTAAGAAATCTTCATAATCAAAAAAAATTAGATGTTTTATTAAATACAATTAGAGAAGAAAAAAATAAATTGAGTTCAGAAATACCGATTGTAGTTAAAGTTTCACCAGATATTAGAAATGAAGAAATAGAAAAAATTTCTGATGTTCTTTTAAGCAATTATATTGATGCAGTTATTATTTCAAATACATCTGACTCAACTAGAGATAAATTAAACGATATTCAGAAACATCAAAAAGGTGGTTTATCTGGTAAACCTATAGAAGATAAATCTACAGATTTAATTAATAAATTTTATAATATACTTGGGAATAAGATAAAGATCATAGGAGTTGGAGGGGTAGACTCTGGAATCAGTGCTTATAAAAAAATTTTGGCTGGAGCTAGCTATGTTCAGCTTTATACGGGTATGGTTTATAGAGGCCCAAATATTGTTAACATGATTAAAAAGGAGCTAAAAGAATTGTTATTAAAAGATGGTGTTAAAAATTTTACTGAAATTATAGGAAAAAAAACAATATCTTAAATCTTATAAACTTGACGCAATCATTATCGCACCTTATATAGTCGTTGTTATTATGTCAAAAAAATGTGAATTAACTGGAAAAATTCCTCTAAAAGGTCATAACGTTAGTCACGCTAACAATAAGACAAAAAGAAGGTTTTTACCAAACCTTAAGAAGGTTAAGTTTACAAGTGAGCTTTTAAAAAGAAGCTTAAAGCTTACTGTTAGTAATGCAGGAGTAAGATCTGTAGATAAAAAAGGTAGTTTTGATGAGTTCTTAAAAACTGTTAAGAATAAAAATTTATCTCCAAGATTAAAAAAATTAAAAAAAAGTTTGCTAATTAAATCTCCTTTTCAAAAAAAAATAGTTCAATCTAAAACTGCTTAATGAATAAATCATTTCTCTCTCTCTCATTTCTGATGGGAGTTGTTGTTTTATCTTCAAATTATTTAGTTCAATTTCCTATTAATTATTATGGTTTAAATAAAATTTTAACATATGGTGCATTAAGTTATCCTATCGCATTTTTGATAACTGATTTAGCAAATAGATCTTTTGGTAAAATGATTGCTAGAAAAATTGTATATTTTGGTTTTTTTTTAGGCGTTAGCTTTACCATTATATTTTCCACAGATTTTGCAGATTATATTTCTATAAGAATTGCAATAGGTTCTGGATCAGCCTTTTTAGTTGCACAACTTTTAGATGTTCAGATTTTTGATAAATTAAGAAAAAAACAATGGTTTGTAGCACCACTTACTTCATCAATAATTGGTTCAACAATAGATACATTTTTATTTTTTTCGATTGCATTTTATGCAACTGATGTACCATGGATTACATTATCATTAGGAGATCTTGGTGTTAAGATTTTAGTAGCATTGCTAATGCTTATCCCATTTAGATTACTTTTGAAAACATTTAGGCCAATATAAATTTAGCAAAGAAATTTGTACGATAATATTTTGTAAGCGAGTTTTGCTACTAAAAAATTATATGAGTTAAATCCTTGTATTGGCGCTAACTCATTTATATCAGCACCAATAATATTGGAGTTTTTAGAAGCTATTTTTAAAATATTTAAAGTTTCATCCCATAATAGCCCTCCAGGCTCTGGAGTTCCTGTTGCTGGCATAATGCTTGAGTCAAGACCATCAACATCAAAAGTTAAATATACAGTTTTATTTTTGATTAATTTTTGAAATTTTTTTAAATCCCACTTGTTTTTATCTTTTGCCCAAAAAATATTTATTCTGGATTTATTTTTTTTTAAAAATGGGATTTCACTTTGAGAAATATTTCTAATTCCAAATGAAATTAGTGACACATTTTTATAATCCAAGCATCTTCTTATTGCAGATGCGTGTGAAAACTTTTCACCATTATAACTATCTCTTAAATCTGCGTGAGCATCAAAATGTAATAGACATATTTTCTTGTATCTTTTTACAAATGGGACTATACATCCTGGTGTAATTGAATGCTCTCCCCCAAATGTCATTGGAAAAAGTTTCTTATCTAATATTTCTTTATTTACACTGGCTATTTTTTTTAAGGCTTTCTTAATATTTTTGTCAATCTTGAATGGTTTTAGAGTTTTTATCCCAATTTTTTTATATGGCTCACAATTTAGTTCTTCATCATACAATTCAACTTGATGTGATGCTTTGATTATTTCTTTAGGACCATTTTTTGTACCACCACCATAACTTACAGTTTTTTCCAAACCAAAAGGAACTATAATAACTTTTTCCTTGAAATTGAATTTGTTATCAATTCCTAGAAAACCATTTTTGTTAGAAAGATATTGCAATTTTTTATCCAAAAATTTTTGTAAAGTTTTTTCTATCTCTTTTTTTCCATTCACCCTTGTGATAAGCATCACTAGCAATCAATGGTAATACACTTGTTGCTTCAGCAAAAACCATTTGTTCTTTTGTTACATCAACTTTGCCCCAAGAGCTTGCTTCTTTTAAGGTAGAGCTACTACAAGCTCCATCTCTTGAGTCTGCAACAGTGATTTGTACAGCATATTTATGCATATCAACTTCTTTACCTAAAAGTTCAGCGCATATTACAGTATCTTGAATAAAATTCTTTGGTACACCACCACCAATCATAAAAAGGCCAGAACCTTTTGATCTAATTTTTATTTCAGTTAATTCTCTAAATTCTTTAATTGAGTCAATTGTAATATGATTTTTAGGATTTTTTTCTTGATGAATAACTAAGCCAAATCCAGCACTCGAGTCAGTAAATGCTGGACAGAATATCGGAACATTATTGTCATAAGCTGTTTCAATTAGAGAGTCTTTTTTTACAGAATTTTTTTTCAGATATTTTCCTATTTCTAAGATAAATTCTCTTGAAGTATAACTTCTAGGCTCTAAGTTATCGGCAATTTCACAGATTTTCTTATCACAGATTTGTAATTGATCTTCATCAATATATGTGTCGTAAATTCTATCAATGTAGTTTTTCCTAAGTTCAGTGTCATCTTGAAACTGAGATCCTTGATAATGTTTAAATCCTAATGCTTCAAAAAAATCCATGTCAATGATGGATGCACCAGTTGCAACAACAGCATCTACCATATTATATTTAACAAGATCCTTATAAATATTCATACATCCAGCTGCAGAAGTAGACCCAGCTAAGGTTAAGAAGATGGTACACTCCTTATCTTTTAGCATTTCATTATAAATATTTGCAGCATTAGCAGTTTCTCTTGAAACAAAAGACATTTTTTCCATAGATGAAATAATCTTACGAGTGTCAAATGATGTTATATCGATGTGTTCAACTGGGTTTTTAAGCAAATCTTTTTTACTATTGTGGCCTAAATTTTTATTTTTTGACATTAAGCAACTAAAGTAGCTTTATTGATGTCTTTATCATATAAGCTCATGATTGGACTATCTTCTACTTCATAAATTTCATTAGAATAAAAACCATTAAATTGTGTTCTAAAAGTTAGCCCATATGACCCAAGTTGACCTAGTTCAATATAATCATTTTCTCTAATATTGTTTGGTAGAAGAAAAGGACCCTTCATATAATCCATGCTATCACAAGTTGGACCATAAAAATCAAAGGCTGTTAATTTCTTTGAGATAATTTTGTTTGAATTATCTTTAATCATCTTAGATGGAAAAACAATATTTGGTGTACCCGCATCAAAAAGCGTTCCATAAGTTCCATCATTAATATAAAGTTTCTGTTTTTTTCTTAAATTTACTCTAACAATTGTTGAACCACTTTCAGCAACCAAAGCTCTACCAGGTTCACAAATAATTTCAGGTAAATTATCAATCTTTAAATTTTCAAATCCTTTTTTGATTTCATCAAAATAACTATCTAAGGATGGCGGAACTAAATCAGGATAAATTGTAGGAAAACCTCCTCCTACATTTATATAATCTGGAATAATTTTTGTTTTTTTTATAATATTTGCAATTTCTGAAATTCCTTTTGCATATGAAATTGGATGCATACATTGAGAACCAACATGAAAACTTAAACCAATTTTTTTTGAATGTTGTTTAACTAATCTTAATAATCCAGCAGCCTCAGAATTTAAAGCACCAAATTTTTTAGATAAATCAATTTCTGCATGTTCATTAGATACTGCAACTCTTACAAACAATTCTAGATCTTTGGCGTTTCCAGTACTTTCAATAATTTTAATTAACTCATCTTTTGTGTCTAAAGCAAAAGTCTTAACTCCATATTTGAAATATGCCTCACTAATACTTTCTCTACTTTTAATAGTATGCATAAATGAACATTTGGCTGTTTGATCAAATTTTTTAACTGATTTAATTTCTTCTATTGAAGCAACATCAAATTGATTTATACCACTTTTTAATAAAGTTCTGATCACCTCTGGATGTGGGTTAGTTTTCACAGCGTATAATATTTTTCCAGGAAACTTTTTTTGAAAAAAATTTGACGCAGAAAGAATTGATTTCTTCCTTATACAGTATACCGGTTTGTCTGGTCTCAGTTGATTTACTAAATCTTCAACTGACTTAAATTTTTGCATTTTATAATGCCCCCCAAAAAAAAATTTAACAAAAAAAAAGTCTTTTTATTTTAAAAAAACTTTCATAATTCGAGCAGTTAATTCAATAGTTATTCAATGTAAAGCAAATAATGACCTATTGAATTGTGGAAAAAAATGGCCATATAAGTGCTATGAAAAATGAAGGACAACTACAAAATTTAGCTGATTTTAATAATAAATCCTTACTTATAGTGGATGATGATAATCCATTTAGAGAAAGATTGGCCAGAGCTATGGAAAAAAAAGGATTTGAGGTAATTCAAGCTGAGGGTGTGAAAAAAGGGATTGATACAGTAAGAGCAAAAAAACTAGGATTCGCTGTAGTTGATCTAAGACTTGCTGATGGCAATGGTTTAGAGGTTGTTAAAGAAATTCAATCTTCTAATTCAAATAGTAGAATTATAATGTTAACTGGATATGGAAATATCCCAACTGCGGTTGCAGCAATAAAAGAGGGTGCAATCGACTATTTGGCTAAACCTGCAGATGCAGATGACGTTGAGAAAGCTCTTTTAGCTGATCCAGCAAAAAAGGCTGCTCCACCAGAAAATCCAATGTCAGCAGATAGAGTTAAGTGGGAACATATACATAGAGTGTTTGAACTTTGTAATAGAAATGTTTCTGAAACTGCCAGAAGGCTTAAAATGCATAGAAGAACTTTGCAAAGAATATTGTCTAAAAGATCACCTAAATAAATTTTCTAATTTTAAATAGCTGTTTAGATAATACTGTGAGTATCAATATTTTATATATTTCTATTAATAAAAATGGTTTAGCTCCAACCAAAAAAATTTCATTAAAATTTTTATCTAAACCCATATAATTCCATAACCCACCTAATCCAAGAACATAAATTATACTTACTGAAAATAATAAATACAAAAATACTACTATTGGATCTTTTTTATCATTTATATGACCTGCAAAAAATGCTGTAAAAATAAAACCAATTAAGTAACCTCCCGTTGGTCCGAATAAATATCCTATTCCACCACCTTTTGCAAAAACTGGCAAACCAAAAGAACCCTCAATTAAATATATAATTACCGTCAAAGTTGCTAATTTATATCCTAAAACTATACCAAGAAACATTACCACAAAAGTTTGCATGGTTGCAGGTACTGGTGTAAATGGAGTTTGTATTTTAGACGAAATAGCCAGTAAAGCAGAGCCAATCAATACAAATATAGTAGATCTAATTA
This sequence comes from Candidatus Pelagibacter sp. HIMB1483, assembly GCF_052048135.1. Lineage (NCBI taxonomy): Bacteria > Pseudomonadati > Pseudomonadota > Alphaproteobacteria > Candidatus Pelagibacterales > Candidatus Pelagibacteraceae > Candidatus Pelagibacter > Candidatus Pelagibacter sp. HIMB1483. The sequence goes on from NZ_JBNAIM010000002.1 coordinate 224,186, forward strand.
TTTTTGAATTGTTAATAAAGTTTTTAGTAAGTTCCATAAAATAATAATACTCTTATTTTTTTAATAATCTATATTAATTTATAATGAGCAAAATTCAAAAAACAGATCATTTTTATCTAATAGATGGATCTGGTTATATATTTAGAGCATATTATGCGCTTCCCCCTTTAACAAGAAAAAGTGATGGACTACCAACAGGAGCTGTGAGTGGATTTTGTAGTATGCTTTTTAAATTACTAGAAGACTCTAAATCAAATCAGAATTTACAAAAACCAACACATTTTGCTGTAATTTTTGACTCAGCTAGAAAGACATTCAGAAATGAAATTTATAGTGATTACAAAGCCAATAGGTCAGAAGCACCAGACGATTTAGCTCCACAATTTGAATATATAAGAAAATCTGTTTTAGCATTCAATTTACCCTCTGTTGAATTAATTAATTATGAAGCAGATGATTTAATAGCAACTTATGTAGATAAAATTTTAAAAGGAGGAGCTAAAGTGACAATAGTATCTTCTGACAAAGATTTAATGCAGTTATACAGAAAAAATGTTCGTATTTATGATCCAATGAAAAATAAATTTATTTCTGAAGAAGATGTACATAAAAAATTTGGAGTTGATCCAAGTAAGGTAATAGATGTTCAGGCTTTAGCTGGAGATAGCAGTGATAATGTTCCTGGTGTTCCAGGAATTGGAGTAAAAACTGCCGCAGAACTAATTAACAAATATGGTAATTTAGAAACACTTTTAAAATCTGCACATGAAATAAAACAAAATAAAAGAAGAGAGACGCTTATTGAAAATAAAGATAAAGCTTTAATAAGTAAAAAATTAGTTACATTAAAAAATGATGCACCTGTTAATCAAGATTTAAATGATTTTGCATTAAAGCAAGTAGATAAAGATAAACTTTATAAATTTCTAAGAGAAATGGAATTTAATAGACTATTAAGTTCTGCAATTTCAGCTTATGGAGAACCAAATCTAAGCAGTCATAAAAGTGAAGATAAAACTGTTGAAAGTCAAAAAGCAATCACAAAAAATGATTATCATTTAATTTCAGACTTAAAACAAATCGATAAATGGATTAAAGATGCTGAACAAGTTGGTGAAATTGCAGTTGACACAGAAACTGACTCACTAGACCCTCACCAAGCTAGTTTAATTGGTGTTTCATTAAGTTCAAAAATTGGTAAAGCTTGTTATATTCCTATAGGACACGACTCAAAAAAATCTTTAAGTAAAGATTTAGTATTAAAAAAATTAAAACCTATTCTTGAAGATTCTAGTATTAAAAAAATAGGTCAAAATATTAAATTTGATTTTATAGTATTTTTTAAGCATGGAATTAATATGACATCAATGGAAGATACGATGCTCATGTCTTATGTGCTCGATGCAGGTAAAAATAGACATAATATGGATACATTGTCGGAAATTCATTTAAATCATAAAACTATTGCGTTTAAAGATTTAGTTGGATCTGGGAAAAAAGAAATAAATTTTAGAGATGTAGATGTTGAAAAAGCAAAAGATTATGCTGCTGAAGATGCTGACGTTACTTATAGATTATACAAAAAATTTCATAAAAGTTTAAAGCAGGAAAAATTAATAAATATTTATGAAAGTTTTGAAAAACCGATGTTAAAAATTTTAGCTTTAATGGAAATGGAGGGAGTAAAAATAGATAATAAATTTTTAAAAGTATTATCTTCAAAATTTGAAAAAAAAATTGAAAAAATTCAAAAAGAAGTTTTTAAAATATCAAAAAAAGAATTTAATATTGCTTCACCGAAACAATTAGGAGAAATATTATATAATGATCTTAAAATAGCAGATTTGAAGAGAACAAAAAAAGGAAGTTTTGCTACAAGTGCTGCAGTTTTAGAGGATCTTGCTTTTAAAGGACACAAATTTCCACAATTGGTTTTAGACTGGAGACAATTGTCAAAACTTAAAAATACTTATTCAGACTCCTTACCAGAACATATTAACCCTAATACCAATAGAGTGCATACTTCTTTTTTATTAGCAGCTACTAACACTGGTAGATTGGCATCAAGTGATCCTAATTTGCAAAATATTCCAATTAAATCAGAGGATGGAAAAGATATTCGTAAAGCTTTTATAGCAGAAAAAGATAATGTTTTAATTTCTGCTGATTACAATCAAATTGAAATGAGAATTTTAGCAGACCTAGCAGATGTTAAGGAATTAAAAAAAGCTTTTAAAAACAATGAAGATATACATTCACTCACAGCAAGCCAAATTTTTAATGTTGATATAAAAAAGGTAAATCAAGATCAAAGAAGAAAAGCCAAGGCAATTAATTTTGGAATTATTTATGGAATTTCTCAATATGGATTAGCAAAACAAATAAATGTTTCGAACTATGAAGCTGAAGAATTCTTAAATGCATATTTTGCTAAATTTCCTGAGATTAAAGTTTATATGGAGCAAACGATAAAATTTTGCAGAAAGAGTGGATACGTTAATAATATATTTGGTAGAAGATCTCATTTTATTAACATAAATGACAAAAATTATAATGTTCGAAATTTTCAAGAAAGAGCTGCGATAAATGCTCCAATTCAAGGGTCAGCAGCAGAAATCATGAGACTAGCTATGATAAGACTCTACAGAAAATTAAGTGACGAGAAAAATGATAAAACTAAAATGCTTTTACAAATCCACGATGAGCTAATTTTCGAAACACCTAAAGATGAAGCAAAAAGAATCAGTGAAATCATAATTAATGAAATGACAAGTGTTGCAAAAAGCGACCAGCATTCCTTTTCAATACCTTTAACAGTAGATTTGAATACAGGTGAAAATTGGGGGACACTCCACTAATTAAATTCATTTGCCCAAATTAGAACAATTTAGTATTTTTATATAAAGTTATGCATAAACAAACAATTGCTTTAGTTGATGATGATAGAAACATATTAACAAGCTTAAGTATAGCTTTAGAAAAAGAAGGTTTCAAAGTTCAAACTTATATTGATGGTGAAAGTGCTTTAATTGGTTTAACCAGAACCCCTCCTGATCTTGCAATAGTAGATATTAAAATGCCAAAAATGGATGGTGAGGAATTACTTAAGAAATTAAGAAAAAAAACTTCTTTACCAGTTATATTCTTAACTTCCAAAGATGATGAAATTGATGAATTGCTTGGGTTAAAATTAGGTGCAGATGATTTTGTTAAAAAATCAGGAGGCTTTTCAATTAAAGTATTAATAGAGAGAATAAGAGTTCAGCTTCGAAAAAAAGATTCGAAAGAAATTTTAGAAGAAAATAAGAGCATTATATCTCATGGTAAATTAAAATTAGATCCGTCACAATTAGAATGTGAATGGAATGGTAAACAATTACCAGATAAACTTACAACTACTGAATTTTTGTTAGTAAAAGAATTAGCTAAAAGGCCAGGAATTATAAAAGAAAGAGCTCAATTAATGGATATAGCTTACAGAGAAGATACTGATATAGAAGACAGAACTATTGATAGTCATGTTAAAAGGATTAGAAAAAAATTTAAAAAAGTTGATCCAGACTTTTCAGCTATAGAGACAAGATATGGGAGTGGGTATAGGTGGAATGTTAGCTAATGTTTGGTAACTTTCTTAAAAATTTATCTATTTTAAAAAAATTTTTATTTTTAAATTTAATATTTTTTACAATAATTGGATTATTTACATTTATTTATCTTAAAAATGTACAACCAAACTTAATAAAGAAAAAATCATCAATTCATATAGAGGTAATTAATAATACAGTTGATAATTTAAACAGATTAAACGTTAAATTTGTTGAAGAAGATATTAGAAAATTTTTGTTTTCAACAAGATTTCTTTTTCAAAATCTTGATAGGGTAATATTTTTTGATGATAAATTAAATCTTGTTGGAGACTCAGATACACTTGATCTAGACCCAAGATCATTTTCAAAAAGACTAGACACTGTAGAGTTAGAGATTTTAAGTGATGAAAAAACTAAAGAAATTACTGAGAGTAAAAATATAGCTGTTGGCGATAAAAATGTTATATCCTTAAATGATGTGTTGATAAATTATGCTTCATCAAAAAATTTTGGACTTCATTTCACATTTATTCAAGAAGAATTTAATAAGTTCAAATTATCTACAATCAAAAATGTAACAAGGGATGGGAAAAATATTGGGTATTTGGCTATTACTGAAAATGCAAATGATGTTAAAGCTGCAATTGATGAGAGAAAAACATTTATTATTAGGACTGCAATCGCAGTTGGAATAGTAATATTAATATTTTCATTTGTTTTAAATAGATACTTTCTTAAGCCAATAAAAAATTTAGTTAGTTATACGAAAAATATAAGAAATAAAGATACAAAAAAAACCAACATAGATTCTTTAAAAATAAGAAATGATGAGTTAGGTTTACTTTCGAAGTCTTTAGATGAAATGACTTTTGAGTTACAAAAAAGAATTTCACAGGCTGAAAATTTTTCAACTGATTTGGTTCATGAGATACGAAATCCTTTAGCTTCTTTAAAAAGTGCTTCTGAAATTTTACATGACACAAATGATATAGATCAACGAGTAAAATTAATTGATATTTTGAGCCATGATGTTCAGAGAATTGAAAGATTAATCACAGATTACTCTCAAATGCTCAAAGATGAGGTTGCTCTAAGTAAAGAAAAGATAAAGAAAATAGATATAGAGCCAATTATTAAATCTGTTGTAGATGATTTTAATAATATTTATAAATTAAAAAGAGGGATAAAAATTTCATATTTAAATGATGGAAAAAAAAGATATTTTATAAATGGAATAGAAAATAGAATTGAACAGATAATTGCCAATCTTTTAGATAATTCAATATCATTTAGTGAAGATAATAAAGATGTTTTGGTTAAAGTCTCAGTATCAAATAATAATGGTGTGTCAGTTAAAATATTAGATGAAGGCCAAGGTTTTAAAGAAAAAGATACAAGCAGAATATTCAAAAGATTCTATAGTAATAGACCAGATAAATTTGGACAACATTCTGGGCTTGGTCTAAATATTGTAAAAAATTTAGTTGATTTGCATAATGCAACAATAAGTGCTTCTAACAGGTCAGATAAAAAAGGAGCGAGTATGGAAATAGTATTTCCTAGAGTTTAAAGAGTTCTATTGATTAATTAATCCTTTATTGCTAGAAGTCCGTCCATGGAAGATTATAAAGTAAAAGATATTTCTTTAGCAGAATTTGGTCGAAAAGAAATTTCGATTGCAGAAAGTGAAATGCCAGGCCTAATGGCATTAAGAGAAGAATATTCTGGTAAGTCTCCATTAAAAGGAGCAAAAATTATTGGATGCCTTCATATGACAATCCAGACAGCAGTACTAATTGAGACATTGGTTGATTTAGGTGCTGAAGTGAGATGGTCATCTTGTAATATTTTTTCAACTCAAGATCATGCTGCAGCTGCTATAGCTAAAGCAGGAATACCTGTTTATGCATGGAAAGGTGAAACAGAAGAAGAATACCTTTGGTGTATAAAACAAACAATAGTTGGTAAAAAAGATTGGAAACCAAATATGCTTTTAGATGATGGAGGTGATCTAACTGCAATAATGCACAATGAATATAAAGGTTTATTAAAAGATGTAAGAGGTGTGTCAGAGGAAACTACAACTGGAATTAAGGCATTAAATAAAATGGAAAAAGATAATTTGCTTCTAGTGCCAGCAATTAATGTAAATGATTCAGTTACAAAATCAAAATTTGATAATCTTTATGGGTGTAGAGAGAGTTTAGTTGATGGAATTCGAAGAGCAACTGATGTGATGATGTCGGGTAAAATTGCGATTGTAGCAGGATTTGGTGACGTTGGAAAAGGTAGTGCAGCGTCTTTAAGACAAAGTGGAGCGCGTGTTATGGTTACTGAGGCAGATCCTATTTGTGCATTACAAGCAGCAATGGAAGGTTATGAAGTTGTTTTAATGGATGAAGCAATTAGTAAAGCTGATATTGTTGTAACAGCTACTGGCAATAAAGATATCGTCACTGCTGATCATATGAGAAATATGAAGGATAGAGCCATACTATGTAATATTGGTCATTTTGACAATGAAATTCAAGTTGAAGCTCTAAAAAATTATAAATGGAGTGAGGTCAAACCACAAGTACATGAAATCGAACTCCCTAGTAAAAAAAGAATAATTCTTTTGGCTGAAGGAAGATTAGTTAATTTGGGATGTGCAACAGGGCATCCAAGTTTTGTTATGAGTGCTTCATTTACGAATCAAGTTATTGCGCAGATAGAACTTTGGAATAATCACAAAAATTATGAAAACAAAGTATACGTATTGCCAAAACATCTTGATGAAAAAGTTGCTACTCTTCATCTTAAAAAAGTTGGTGCTAAATTAACAAAGCTATCCAAAGAACAAGCAGACTATATTAGTGTAGGAGTAGAAGGGCCTTTTAAACCTAATGCCTATCGCTACTAGTAATGATAAAATAATTTTATCTACAGAAAAAAAAACAGAAGAATTAGCAAATAAATTTATAGATAAATTAACACTTGGAGATGTAGTTTTTTTATACGGTGAAATAGGAGTAGGCAAAACAACATTTGTCAGATATTTGATAAATGGTTTTCAAAGAGTAAATAACTTAAAGATGACCGAAGTTACTAGCCCAACTTTTAATTTAATAAATGAATATGAAATTAAACAAACCAAGATTAATCATTTTGATTTATTTAGAATCAAATCATTGAATGAAATTAGAAATTTAGATTTATTTGATGACAGGTTAAATTCAATTACTTTAGTTGAATGGCCACAAATAATTAATAAAAAACCTAAAAATTTGATAGAGTTAGTTTTTAAATATGATGAAAATCACCAACAAAGATCTGTACAAATAAAAGGTATAAATTTGTAATTTTAAATGAAAAATTTAAAAAAATTAAAAGGAGACGCATCCTTTAGACAATTTTATAGAAAAAAAAATAAAAATTTAAGCTCTATTATAGTTTTTGCAAAAAAAGAAAAATTAAAAAATTTAATAATTTATGATGCTATAAATAAAATTTTGAGAAAAAATAAAATTTTAGCACCAAATTTATACAAAGAAAATTATAAAAAAAATTATATTGAAATAGAAGATTTTGGCAACGAAACAATTTTTGAAATTTTAAAAAGAAATAAAAATGATAAATTTCATTATTTCAAAAGAATTATTAAAATACTAAATCAAATACAATTAATCAAAGACACGAAAATAAAAAATTTTAAAAAAAGGAACTATAAAATTCCAAAATATAATACTAATATATTGGTTAAAGAAGCAAATTTATTTTGTGATTGGTATATAAAAAAAAAATTATCTAAAAAAAAGAGAGAAATATTTACGAAAAAATTTAAAAAAATTGTAAAAAAATTAGCATTCAATTTACAATTAAAAAATAACGTATTTGTACATAGAGATTTTCATGTCTCTAATTTAATGTTAGTTGGTGATAAGATAGGTTTAATTGATAGTCAGGATGCTTTAATTGGAAACAAGGCATATGATTTGGCATCTTTAATTGATGATGTAAGATTAAAAACTTCAAACTCGTTTAAAAAAAAAATTTTTAATTTTTATTTAAGTAAACAGAGTAACTTGAATACTTATAAGTTTAAAAACGATTTTGAAATATTATCCATTCTTAGAAATTTAAAAATAATTGGCATATTTATGCGTCTTGCACATAGAGATAATAAAAAAAATTACTTAAAGTTAATACCTTATGCTTGGAAGTTAATTGATTTAAGAATTCATGAAAATGAGTTGTTTCTAGATTTAAAAAATCTTTTAAGTAAAAATTTAAAGAGAAAATTATGAAAATCAAAACTGCCTTAATATTATGTGCTGGATATGGAAAGAGGCTAAACCCAATAACTCTATCAACACCTAAACCACTTTTAAAAGTAAACAATGTAACAATGTTAGAAAATTGTATTAATATGATTTTAAGTTTAGGAATAAAAAAAATTATTTTAAATACCTTTCATTTAAGTGAACAAATTAAAAACTTTTTGAATGATAAAAAATTTTCTGCGGATATCAGAATAGTAGAGGATGGCACAGAAATCCTCAATACTGGAGGTGGGATTTTGAATATGATCAGTAATTCTCAAGATGATGATTATTTAGTTTTTAATCCTGATACTTTGTGGAAAGAAAACTATATAAATGAGATAAATCAACTGCAAAATTTTTATTATTCAAATCAATTAAGTAATATTCTTTTGGTTACAAACAAGAATTTAAGCTATGATAAAAATCTTAAAGGGGATTTTCAATTAAAAGATAATTTACTTAGTAAAAATTTAAATAAAGATTTTATTTATATTGGTTGTCAAATTTTAAATAAAAATCTCTTTAAAAAATATAAAGTTTATAATTTTTCAATATCTGAAGTATGGAATGAATTGTTAAATAAAAAACAATTAAATGGTTTTGAAAGTTTTAATAAGTTTTATCACTTAACAAATTTAGAGATTTTTAAAAAACTAAAAGATTTTTAGCTCTTTCTTTATCAAGGTACTCACAACTCTTTATTTCAGATTTTTCATCAAATTCAATTAATAAAGGGTTTCCGGTTGGAATTTCCAAATCAGATATTTGATTATTATCTAATTTAAATAAATATTTACATAAAGCTCTTATAGAGTTTCCATGTGCAGAAATTAAAATATTTTGATTGACCAATTTTTCTTTAATTTCTTTTTCGAAATATTCAACAACTCTTGCATAAGTATCCTTGAGTGATTCTGTGTCAGGAATAAAATTTTGCGATAAATTTTTATATGTTCCAATATTTATTGGATGATATGGACTATTTTTACTCAATGGGTCTGGTTTAATATCCCAGGATCTTCGAAATTCATAAACTTTGTCTTTGCCAAGTTTTTCACTCATTTCAATTTTATTTAAACCTGTGAGAGCGCCATAATGTCTTTCATTAAGTTGCCAAGATTTTGTAAACAACTTCTCATCATTAATGATTTTTTGTATTATCTTTAAAGTGTTATTTGCTCTTAATTGAAGAGATGAGTAATAAAAATCAATTTGAATATTTTTTTTTTTAATTAATAAACCAGCTTTTTCAGCCTCTAATTTACCTTTTTCTGTTAGATCAACATCAACCCATCCAGTAAATCTTTTTTCTAAATTCCAAACACTTTGACCATGTCTAACTAATATTAAAAAACTCATATCATAATTTTTAAAATATATTTATAATTAAATCACTTAAATAAATGATAAAATTTTTTTTTAAATATAAAGTTATTTTTTATTTTATAAATGTATGTTTAATTTTTTTATACCTTTTTCCAGGAAGTATCTTTGGTTGTATTTTCTTAGATGACTGTAAAAGACAGCCTCAAATTACTCCAGATTTAGCTATAATTTCTTCGAATCATTTTTATGCATTTTTGATTATTTCAATAGTAGGGTTTTTCACGTATTCAAAAAAAAAAAAAGATTTAAAAATTTTAATAATTTATCTAATTTTATCATCAATTTTACTTGAAATTTTACATTTAATAATACCTGAGAGAAGTTTTCAATGGTCAGACTTGTTTGGAAATTTATTAGCTGTGATTGTTGTAATTTTTATTCACAATCTTATATATAAATATGGAGTATTTAAAAAATAATTTAATAATTTTAATTTTTTTTTTATTTACTGGATGTTCATCGATTCCGTCAAATACAGCCAACAGTTGTCAAATTTTTGATGAAAGATATCTTTGGTACAAACATACTAAAAAAGTTGAACAAAAATGGGGTACTCCTATTTATATACAACTTGCTATAATTAAGATGGAATCCGACTTTGATTGGTTGGCAAAACCAGCAAGACAGAAAATTTTTAAAGTCATTCCTTATAAGCGACCGTCAAGTTCATTTGGATATTCTCAAGCAGTTAAAGGAACTTGGGAGCAATATAAAAAAGAAACAGGAAATAATTTAGCTACTAGAGTCAGATTTAAAGATAGCGTAGACTTTATTGGATGGTATACAAATAAAACTGAGTCTATTTTAAAAATTTCTAAAAAAGATGCTTTTAAACAATATATTGCATATCATGAAGGGTGGGGAAATTATAAAAATTATAAAATTAATAAAAAAGTAATTAAACTTGCAAAAAAAGTAGAAAAGCAATCAAATATTTACAAAAAACAGTTATTTAATTGTAGAAATTTACTTAATAAGAAAAAGTATATTATTTTTTAGATAACTCTCTTTTTAATTCTAAATCTATAGTATCAATTCGTTTAGTATTTTTTGCTAAAGCTAAATACATTGATGGTGTAACATACAATGTAAAGAAAGTGGAAATAATCATTCCTCCTAATATGGTTGATCCAACTGCTAATCTTGAGCCCTCACCAGCACCAGGTCCAATATTACCTATTACTAATGGCATCATCGCTATCATAGTACTTAGAGATGTCATTATAATTGGTCTAAATCTAACTGAACAAGCCTCTTTAACCGCTATGTCTATATTTTTTCCCATAGTTCTAATTTGATTTGCATAATCAACAATTAAAATACTATTTTTGGTTGAGATCCCAATTAGTATTATCAAAGCTATTTGAGAAAAAATATTTACAGAGCTATTTAAAAATAAAATAAATACCAGCCCTCCAAAAATTGCTAATGGTACTGTTAAAAAAATTATAAAAGGATGAACAAATGAATTAAATGTGGCTGCCATCACAAGATAAGATGTAAGCAGAGCTAATACAAAAATTATAAATAATTCATTACTTGTTTCTTTAATTTCTTCAGATTTACCTTTCCAGGTAATTTGATTTTCTGGTGCTTCATCAGACATAACTTGTTCAAAAAATTTGATTGCTTCTGTCAAAGTATAGCTTTCACTAATATTAGCAGAAATTGTTATAGCTCTTTGTCTATTATATCTAGCAAGCTCTTTTGCAGTACCTTCCTCTTTAAAATTTACTAAATTAGCTAAAGAAATAAGTTTTCCATTAGTTTCAGAACGTACATATATTTTTGAAATCCCTTCTTTATTCCTTCTATCTGACAAATATTGTTGAACAATGATAGGGTACTCTTTGCCTAATCTATTAAATGTAGTAATTCTTTTTCCCCCATAAAGAGTTTCTAAAGTTTCACCTATTGACCTTGTTGAAACACCTAAATCCTTAGCTTTAATTTGATCAATTATTAGTTTTACTTCTGGTTTATTTCGATTGTAATCAGATTCAATTCTGGAAAGATTTCTATTAGATCTAAGTTTTCTTATTACTTTTGATTGAATTTCTTCAAGTTCTTCATACGTACTTCCATAAACAACCATTTGAACTGGCTTGTTGTAATTCGAGACTCTTATTGATTGGGGAGATATTGGAAAAGCTAACGCTTGAGGTAAAGTAACTATTTTACCAATAGCTTCTCTCAAAACTACTTCTTGACCTTTCTTTCTGTTTTTCCAATCATCCAATAAGGCAATAATTATAAAACTATTATAAGAATTAGCTGAGCTACCAAAACCTGGTACTCTCATTATAAATCTAGAGTATGGACTATCTTCGGCTTGCAGAAGTGGTATCAATCTTGCCTCAACTTTTTGGGCTTGTTCTTGAGTATACTCAAAAGAACTTCCTTCATCAGTAGAACCAATTATCAAATATGCACCACGGTCTTCTTGAGGAAGAAGTTCTTTTTTTGAAAAACTAAATAATAAAACTGAAGATATAATAATTAAAACAATAAACAAACTTATAGTTTTAGTTTTATAAATAACAATCTCTAAAGTTTCTTTATAAAAATTAGCAAAACTTAAAAAAATATTTTCAAATTTTTTAATCAAAACTCTTTTAGATGTTCTTTTGTTCAGAAATTTACTTGCAAGCATTGGAGATAAAGTTAATGCCACAAAAGAGGAAACAACAATTGAAAATGATAATGCAATTGCTGTTTCTCTAAATAGTGTACCAGAAATACCTTCAATAAAAATTAATGGTAGAAAAACTGCTACCAAAATTAGTGTAGTTGCTATAATTGCAAATGAAATTTGTTTAGAACCTTTATATGCAGCAACCAGTGGTGTTTCACCATTTTCTATTCTTCTATAAATTGCATCAGTCATTATCACAGAGTCATCAGTAATAATTCCTATTGCTAAAATAAAACTTAAAAGTACAAAAATATTTATTGATAAACCAAAAATATAAAGACCTAAAAATGATGCAATTAAGCTAACAGGTAGAGCAATAGCAGGTACAATTACTGCTTTAAGATTTCCTAAGAACAAATAGATTATTAGTACAACTAAAATAAATGCTATTAGGAGAGTTTTGTATACTTCTTCAATAGCAGCTTCCACATAGTTAGCTCTGTTAAAAGAGACTCTTAAATCAAGTCCATCTGGTAAGGTTTTTTTAACTTCAATTATTTTTTTCTTAATATCATCTGAAAGTTCAACAGTTGATGCTCCACTTCTTGCATAAATCCCAATTCCAACTGTTTTCAAGTTTACTTGATCTTTAGTTTGAGATTTAAATAAAGTTTTTTCAGAAACAGGACCAAATTCTATATTAGCAATATCAGATAATAAAATAACTTTATTAGCAGTTTTTTTAATTGGGAGTTGTTTGATTGAATTTATATCATTATACGACTTATCCAAATTAAGTGTTAGATCAATATTATCTGCTTCAAGAGTTCCCGCAGGTAGACTAATATTTTCTCCTCGCATAGCTAATTCAACTTCTTTTATAGTTAGATCATTTGCAGCAAGTTTAATTGGATCAACCCAAACTCTAATACTTAGCTCTCTTAAACCTCCAACCAATATTCTTCCAACATTTTTAATACTTGAAAACTGATCCACTAAATATCTCTCGGCATAATCTCCTAACTCAAGATCACTCCAAGTAGAGGATGACAAAGATAGCCACATTGTAGTTGTAAATCCTGCAGCTCTTTTGAGAATTTGAGGAGGATCAGACTCAGATGGTAGATTATCAACTACTCTCGCAACTCTTTCTCTAATGTCGTTAGCTGCATTATCAAGATTAATGCTAGTATCAAACTCGACGTTTATTGTGCTTCTTCCATTTTCAGATTTAGAATCAATATTTTTTATTCCTTCAGCACCACCAATTACATCTTCAACAACCTGAGTAACTTCTTGATCCACTATTGAAGCAGATGCAGATTTATAGTTTATTTGTACTTGAACAACAGGGGGCTGGATACCATTAGGTAATTCTCGAACTGGCAATTTCCAAAAAACAAATAAACCAAAAACAATCAATATTAGGGACATTACCCATGAAACAGCTGGTCTTTTAATACTTAATTCAGTAATAAACATTTATTTATTAATTGGTTTTATTTTTCCTCTAGGACGGACTTTTTTTAAACCTTCAGCCACAATAATATCTCCCTCATTAAGTCCAGAAATTATCTCGATATTTTTATTAGCTCTTAATCCAGTTTTAACTTCAGTTTTGTTAGCTATATTTTCTTCATTAATTTTATAAACAAAGGATTTGTCTCCTTCTACCATGACGCTAGTATCAGGAACACTTAATGAATTTCTTAGATTAAATTTGACACTTACTTCCAATAAAGATCCTGAGATTAATTCTAAATCTGTATTAGCAATTTTAATACGTGATAATAAGCTTCTTGTATCTGCGTTTATTCTGCTTGAAACAAAATCAACCTCTCCTAAAAAAATTTTGTCCTTTAAGCTTGATAACCTAACTTCGACTGGCAAACCTTTTTTTATTGATGCAGAATAATTTTCTGGAATTTTTATATCAGAATAAATAATTGAGTTATCATCAAGTGTGATAATAAAAATATTATTTGATATTAAAATATCCTCAGTAAGACCAGTGTATCCAAGAACTCCACTAAAAGGAGCTATTATATTTCCACTTTTTAATTTAATTAAAATTTCTCCTTTTTTAACAAAGTTTTTTAACTTTAATTCTTCGAAAAGATCTTCTTTTCTAATTTTAAATGTTTCTGACTTTTTTGAAATTGCAGTACCAAAAGTATCTATTCTATCTGAGAATTCTTTTTTAATAACTTCAGTTACTATGATTCCTGGAGGTGGTCTTTTACTAAATTTTTTTTTAAAATGATTTCCAATCATTGTTCTTCCAACTATTACAATTGCAATAATTAAGAAAAATATAAGAACTATAGAAGTAATTTTAGTTGATCTTTTCATGTCGATTTAAATTATACCGTATTCAGACCAAGAACCGTCATAAATACTAGGCTGATATTTATCATTTATTAAAGAATATGCTAGTGCCAAAACGCATGCTGTAACGCCAGAACCACACGAAAAAACTATATTTTTTTCATTTATATTTTCTAAACAAGATAGAAAAATTTTTTCTAGTTCTTTTTTACTCTTAAATGTTTTGTCGTTATTAATACAATAACTAAATGGAATACAAAAAGAATTTTCTATTTTTCCACTTCTTAATCCTTTCCTAGGTTCTGGAACGTTCCCTAAAAATCTATCTTTGCTTCTAGCATCAATTACTTTAAATTTTTTTGATTTTATATTTTGATATATTGAATATTTGTCTTTGACCAATTCTTTTTTTTCAAAACTTTTATAATTTGATTTTTCAATGTGAGATATATCTTTTGTTATAACTCTTTTTTCTTTTAACCACTTATTTAAACCACCATTTAAAACATGAATTAATTTTGGATCATGGCCAAAATAAACAAAATTAAACCAACAACGACATGAGCTAATTACATCAGAGTTGTCATATACAACTATTTTATCATTTTTGTTGATACCCATTCCTGATACGATTTTTTCCCAATCTCTTTTATTGACTAGCATGTGAGGTAGATTAGTATTTTTTTTAGAATTATTATCTAAATCAAAAAAAATAGCATTTGGAATATGTTGTGATTTATATTCTTCGTAACCATCTCGTTCAGTCTGAGGCATGTGCCAAGAGCAATCAATAATTTTTACATTATCTAAATTTTTTTCTAACCACTCAGTTTCAATTAAAGACATAATTATCTTTTTTCTAAATATTTTTGGTGATATTCTTCAGCTGGACAGTAATTTTTTATTAATGAAATTTTAGTGACTACTTTACCAGATAATTCTTTATTCACTTTGTTTAAAACTTTTTCAGCAATTTTTTTTTGTTCATCATTCAAATAGAATATTTCACTTCTATACTGTGTTCCAAAATCAGGCCCTTGAGAATTAAGAGTAGTCGGGTCATGGATATCAAAAAAAATATTTAAAATTTTTTCATAGGAAATAATTTTCTCGTCAAAATCAAGTTTGACTACTTCTGCATGATTGGTTGTGCCAGTACAAACTTCTTTATAGGTTGTTGTAGAGCTATTGCCACCACAATAACCAACTTCAGTTTTAATAATACCATCAATTTTGCTAAATTTGATTTCGGGTCCCCAAAAACATCCAAGAGCTAAAACTGCTATTTCCATTGATTATGATTTAAATTAATTTACAAATTATTCATATGCTTAGTAAAAATCAATTGGGTTTTTTGTACATGTTTATGTCTATTTGTGCATTTTCACTAATGGATGTAATTGTAAAATGGTCAGTTGACTATCCACTGGGACAAGTTTTATTTTTCAGAGGTTTTTTTGGAATTATTTTTTATTTTTTTATTATACCAAGGGACAGACTTCATAATTTTTATATAACAAAAAGACCAGGTTTACATTTTTTAAGATGTGCCTCAGGATTAATTGCATTAGTAGCAATATTTATAGCATTAAGAGAACTACCATTAGCTACAGTAGTAAGTATTTCTTTTGCTGCACCAATATTTACAACTATTTTTTCAATTTTTTTATTAAGCGAAAAAGTAGGAATTTTTAGATGGCTTGCAGTGATTGTAGGTTTTATAGGTATTTTAATAATTACAGAACCAGGAATAAGTGAATTAAATATCTACTATATATTTCCGATAATATTTTGTTTAGGGCTTTCTTATGTAGCAATAACTATTAGACAACTATCATCAACAGAACCTGTTTGGTTAATTTCTTTTTATTTTTCATTATCGATTACTTTATTGAGTTTTTTTACAATTCCACAAGGTTGGGTTATGCCTAGCTTTAATCATCTTCTTTTACTATCTTTAATTGGAATTTTTGGTGGAGTTGCAAATTTATGGTTGAGTCAGTCTTATAAATTTTCTGAAGTTTCTCTAGTAACTCCTTTAAAGTATTTAGCGTTAGTTTTTGCGATAATTTTTGGATATCTCATTTGGGGGGAAATACCTACAATTAAAACATTAGCTGGTGCTTTATTAGTAATTATTTCAACACTGATAATTTTTAGAAGAGAAATTTATAATAAAAAAATTATTACTTCTAAAACAATCAATGACTAAAGTTCCAAAATATTGGGATAAGGCAAAAAAGTACTTATCTAAAAAAGATCGTATAATGTATAAATTAATTAAAAGTTATCAAAGTCCTTCTGAAATTATTTTAACATCAAGAAGAGATGTTTTCTTTTCTTTATGTAAAAGCATAATAGGACAACAAATTAGTGTTGCTGCGGCTAATTCTGTTTTTTTAAAATTTAAAAAAAAATGCAATGGTAAAATTAATGCAAAAATAGTTTCAAAATTAAGCTCCTCTCAATTAAAAAGTTGTGGTCTTAGTCGACAAAAAGTTTTAGGCATCAAAAGTTTATCAAAGGTAATTCTTAATAAATCCTTCAATCCAAAACTTATAAGTAAAATGAATGATGAAGAGGCAATAATATATTTATCAAAATTAAGACAAATAGGAAGGTGGTCAGCAGAAATGATTTTATTATTTACTTACAACAGGTCTAATATTTGGCCAGTTCAAGATATTGGTCTTTTGAGAGCAATTTCAAAAAATTATAAAAAAAAATATTTACCTCCAGAAAAGTTCGTAAATTTTTTAAGAAAAAGGTTTTCACCTTATTGTTCGGTAGCCACATGGTATCTTTGGAGAAGTATTGATCCTGAACCTATTCAGTACTAAATCCCTCAACGATTTGCATGTGCCTTCTTGTAGTGTCTTTAGCTAGATCCCAACCTGCTTGATATTCTTTTGACTTATGACATTTTAAAGCTTGTTCATAACTTGGAAACTCCCAAATTACAGTTCTTACAAAATCATCTCCTTCAAAAGTTTGATGATTGCCACCTCTTACTAAAGGCTTTCCACCATAACCTTTGATTATGGGTGTTACTGTTTCAGCGTACTTTTTTAGGTTTTCTTGATTGTTTACTTCTAAATATAAACTTATCCAATAAGCTTTTTTCATTAATATTTTTTATTTTAATTAGTTATAAAATTTACTATTTATATCGAATAAAACAGAATTTTAACATGAAATTATTTATCTACATTATTTTATTTTTTAAAATATTTTTTTTTCAAAATTTATCGTCTGACGAAGTCTTTTTAAAAGGTAAAGAGATTTTTCTTAATTCTGGAAATTGCGCCGCATGTCATTCATTAAAAGATGCAGGCTCAGTTGCAAACATAGGCCCAAGTTTAGATGAAATTAGACCAGTCGCTGAGAGAGTTAAAAATGCAGTTGTAAATGGAATTGGAGTAATGCCTTCAGCAATGGGAGTTTTGAGTGATGATGAAATAGATGCTGTCTCTTACTATGTATCTAAAAGCACAAATAATTAGTTATTAATAAAAATTTCATTTAGACGGAATAAAGCTATTTTCTTCACTTGTGATTTTGCTTCATTGAATTCTGTGAAATAGTCATTTTGAACTCTTTGTCTAAAATTACTAAGTATATTATTTTTATCTTTTCCTTTTACGGCAATGATAAATGGAAATTTAAACTTCCTTTCATAGTTCGAATTTAAATTCTCAAATTCTAACAATTCTTCTTTGGTACATTTATCTAATTTAGCTCCACTTTGCTCTTTCGAGGAAAAGTTAGTCAATTTTTTTTCGATGGCTAATTTTGGATGTAAATTAAAGATTTCAAGAATTTTTTCTTTAGAACAATTTTCATAAATGTTTGTCATTTTATTCATTAAGTCCTCTGCATCTTTAAATGGTTTAAATTTATAAGCTTCATTAGCAATCCATTCTGACTTTTCAAACACACTTCCAAAAATAGACACAAATTCATTTTCAGATAAGGAGTTTAAATTATTTATAAAATTCATTATGTCTTTAACTTGATGTTTTAATATATTTATTATTGAATTTTTGTATAGTATATAAGTACTATATGACCAAATTAACGACACATGTTTTAGATGTTTACTCTGGTAAGCCAGGTAAAGGTATTAAAGTTGATTTATTTTTTATTAATGGAGAAAAAAAAGAAAAAATTAATACTTTGATTTTAAATAATGATGGAAGAACAGATAAGCCCCTAGTTGAAAAAGATAAATTTATATCTGGAAAATATGAGTTGATTTTTTATATCGGTGATTACTTTAACAAAATTATTGAAACTAAAGATCCACCATTTTTAGATGAAGTAATTGTTAGATTTGGCATTTCAAATAACCAAGAAAGTTATCACGTTCCTTTACTAGTCTCACCCTGGAGTTACTCAACTTATAGAGGAAGCTAATGGTTTCCAACACGATACAATTTATCTATAACAATAAAATTTATAGTATAAAAAATCCTGATCCCAATAAAACAGTTCTAGATTACATTAGAAATGATTTAAAAAAAAATGGAACTAAAGAAGGATGTGCAGAAGGTGGATGTGGTGCTTGCACAGTTGTTCTTGGAGAATTAAAAAATTCAAAGCTGATATATAAATCAATTAACTCTTGTATAAGTTTTTTGCCCTCAATTAATGGAAAACATTTAATTTTAGTTGAAAATTTAATGTCCAAAAAAAATCAATTGCATCCTATTCAAGAAGCAATGGTAAAATTTCATGGTTCGCAATGTGGTTTTTGTACCCCCGGATTCATTATGTCATTATTTGCAATGTATAAAAATTTTAAAAAATTCAATGATGAAATTATTGAAGAAACACTCTCTGGTAATTTGTGTAGATGCACTGGGTATAGACCAATTATTGATGCAGCTAAAAGCCTAAACAATAAAAAAGACAATGATCATTTTAAAAAAGATCAAATAAAAATTATAAAGTTACTGAAAAAAATTAATAACAATGAAATCGAAATTACTTATAAAGATAAAAAATATTATTCACCAAGATCTACAAATAGTTTAAAAAAAATTATCAAAAAAAATCCTAATGCTCACTTTTTAAGTGGTGGAACAGATTTATCTTTAGAAGTTACAAAATTAAGAGGAGAAATTAAAAACATTATTTCTCTAAATTCTGTTAAAGAATTAAATTTTGTTAAGAAAAATAAAAATTTTATAGAAGTTGGAGCTGGAGTTTCTTTATATGATTTTCAAAATATAATTAAATCTTATTATTTAGATTTTTATAATATATTGAAAAGATATGGTTCAGTTCAAATAAGAAATGTTGGAACAATATCGGGAAATATTGCTACAGCTTCACCAATTGGTGATACATTGCCCTTATTATTAAGTTTGGATGCTGTTGTTAAAATTCAAACTAAAAGTGGTCTAAAAACAATACCTTTAAATAAATTTTTTATTTCTTATAGAAAAACAAAGCTAAAAAAAGGTGATTTTGTTTATTCAGTAAAAATACCGATAAGTAAGAAAAACTATTTTAGAGCATATAAAATTTCAAAAAGATTTGATGATGACATTTCAACCGTATGTGCCTCATTTAATTTT
Organism: Candidatus Pelagibacter sp. HIMB1483; assembly: GCF_052048135.1. Lineage (NCBI taxonomy): Bacteria > Pseudomonadati > Pseudomonadota > Alphaproteobacteria > Candidatus Pelagibacterales > Candidatus Pelagibacteraceae > Candidatus Pelagibacter > Candidatus Pelagibacter sp. HIMB1483. The sequence continues at coordinate 244,008 of NZ_JBNAIM010000002.1, forward strand.
TTGATTGAAAATAATAAGATAGTAGAAGCAAAAATAGCTTATGGTGGAATGTCTGAAATACCAAAACGAGCAACTTCAATTGAAAAAAAACTTAATAATTCAGTGTTTTCTGAAGAGCTTTTTTTAAATGCTCAGAATTTGATTAAAGATGATTTTTCACCAATTGGTGACATGAGAGCAAGTAAAAATTATAGATTAGAAATTGCTAGAAATCTTTTAATGAAATTTTTTTATGAAATAAAAACCAAAAGGAACATTAGGATAAACTGATGAAAAGTGATAATTCTTTATTCAATAAGAGTATAGCTCATGATAGTGGAGCCAAACATGTTTCAGGATTAGCAAAATATACTGATGATATTAGTGAACCATTAAATACACTTTATGGTGCTATAGGGTGGAGTAGAAATGCACATGCAAAGATTAAAAGAGTTGATTTAGATGCTGTTAAAAATAGTGAAGGAGTCTTAACCGTAGTAACTCATTCTGATATACCAGGTCGTAATGATGTAGGACCTGTATTTGATGGTGATCCTATTTTTCCAAAAGATAAAGTGGAATATTATGGGCAACCACTTTTTGCAGTTGCTGCAACTACAATAGAGCTTGCCAGAAAAGCTGTATTAAAAGCAAAAGTTTTTTATCAAGATTTAAAACCAATAGTTACAATTGATGATGCTTTAAAAAGAAATAGCTTATTATTCAAACCTAGAATTATAAAAAAAGGTAATCCAAATCAAAAAATAGAAAAGTCAAAAAATAAAATTAAAGGTAATTTCACAACTGGCAGCCAAGAACATTTTTATTTGGAGGGACAGGTTGCTTTTGTGATCCCTAAAGAAGATAATAATTATACAGTTTATAGTTCAACCCAACATCCTTCTGAAACGCAACAGATTATTGCAAAAATGTTAAATCAAAAAAGTAACTCAATTGATGTTTTAGTAAGAAGAATTGGTGGAGGGTTTGGTGGTAAGGAGACTAATTTTATGACTTCTGCTATTTGTGCTCTTTTATCTCATAAAACCAAAAAACCAATAAAGCTTAGGTTGGATAGAGATGACGATATAATCATAACTGGAAAAAGACACGATTTTTATTCTGATTATGAGGTAGGATTTGATGATGATGGTTGCATTAATGGTTTAAAATTAAAACTTGCATCTCGATGTGGAATGTCTCCAGATCTTTCACTTGCAATAAATGAAAGAGCTTTATTACATATTGATAATGCATATTGTTTAACAGATTTAGAAATAAAAAATTATTTATGTAAAACTAATACTGCTTCTTCAACAGCTTTCAGAGGATTTGGTGGAAATCAAGGTATGATGGCTATTGAAAATATCATTGACAACATATCTCGACACTTAAACAAAGATCCTTCTGAAGTTAGAAAGAGGAATTTTTATGGAAAAAAAAGTAGAAATATAACTTATTATGGAATGAAAATTAATGACAATGTTATTAATGAAATATTTGAAGATTTAAAAATTAAATCAAATTATAAAAAAAGGTATAGTGAAATTAAAAAATTTAATCAAAGAAACAAATTTAAAAAAAAAGGTATTGCAATAACACCTGTTAAATTTGGAATATCTTTTACCACAATACATCTTAATCAAGCAGGCGCTCTTGTTCATGTTTATACAGATGGAAGTATCCATATGAATCATGGTGGTATTGAAATGGGTCAGGGCACACATACAAAAATTGCACAGTTAGTAGCAAACTCATTTGGTTTACCTTATGAAAAAGTACAAATTTCATCTACCAATACATCAAAAGTTCCTAACACTTCAGCTAGTGCAGCTTCTTCGACAACTGATTTAAATGGAGCAGCTACCCTAAATGCAGTTTCAAAAATCAAATCCAATTTGAATAAATTTATCAAAAAAAAATATAAGATTTTTTCTAAAATTGAACCTTTATATAAAAATGGAAATATATACGTTGGAAATAGAATATTTAATTTTGAGGAGATAATTAAGCAGGCCTATTTAAACAGAATATCTCTTTCATCTTCCGGCTTTTACTCTACACCAAAAATTAATTTCAATAAAAAAACTTTCAAAGGCAGGCCATTTTACTATTTTTGTTATGGAGCAGCAGTCACAGAGGTTACTATTGATACTTTTACAGGTGAGAGTGTTCTAGATAGAGTTGATATTCTACACGATGTTGGAAATGCGATTAACCCAGCTCTTGAACACGGCCAAATAGAAGGAGGATTCGTTCAAGGTCAAGGTTGGTTAACAATGGAGGAAGTTGTTTGGGATAAGTCTGGAAAAATTAAAACTTATTCTCCATCAACTTATAAAATACCTGCAATAAACGATATTCCAAAAAAATTTAATGTTGAAATTTTTAAAAAAGGTTTAAATGTTGAAAAAGTTGTGAACAAAGCAAAAACTACTGGAGAACCTCCACTTATGCTGGCAATGAGTGTTTTTTTTGCAATTAAAGATGCAATTGCTTCTACAGCAAATTATAAAAAATCACCAATTATTGATGCTCCAGCAACACCTGAAAAAATATTATTGAGTATAAATAAATTAAAAAATATAATTTAAATTGATGTCTAATAATTCTAAGTTCATGATGAAAGCTATAGAGCTTTCTATAAAGAGTGCAAAAGCCAAGGGTGGCCCATTTGGATGTGTTGTAGTGAAAGATAATCAAATAATTGCTGAGGGACACAATCAAGTAACATCAAATAATGACCCAACAGCTCATGCAGAAATAGTTGCAATTCGAAATGCGTGTAAAAAATTAAATAATTTTTTTTTAAAGGGATGTGATCTTTACACAAGTTGTGAGCCATGCCCCATGTGTTTATCGGCGATATATTGGTCACATGTAGACAACATATATTATGCAAATACCAGAATGGATGCAAAAGACATAGATTTTGATGATTCATTTATCTATTCAGAAGTTAAAAAAGAAATAAATGAAAGAAAAATTAAAATGACTCAACTAAATAGAGACGAAGCACTTGAAGCATTTAAGATTTGGCAAAATAAAGAAGATAAGATTAAATATTAAATGGAAGTTTTCACATACGCACTTAAATGGTCAGAGGTAATATTGAGATGGGGCCACGTATTATTTGCAATCCTGTGGGTTGGAAATAGTTTTCTGTTTAATTATCTAGATAATAAATTAAATAAAAATATAAGCTCAGAAAATGCAGATGGTGAAGGATATCTAATGCATTCAGGTTTCTTTTATAAGCTATCTAGGTTAAAAACTTCTCCAAATAAATCTTATCTAAATCAACTTGTGATTTTTAAGTGGCAAAGTTATTTAACATTTGTCACTGGGATACTATTGCTGGTGGTTATATATTATTACAACTCAGGTGTATTAATAGTTGATAAAAGAGTTTTAGAAATATCCCCATTAACTGCAATTTCTTATTCAGTTTTATCATTAATTTTATCTTGGGTTGTTTATGACTTTTTGTGCAAATCTAGACTAATAAAAAATAATTTTTTATTTTTGACCACGATGTTAATTTTATTAGGCCTTTTATCATTTGGTTTAACAAAAGTATTTGGGGCAAAATTTGCATTTTTAAGTGTTGGTTTAATTATAGGAACAAATATGTTTGCTAATGTTTTTACTGTAATAATTCCAAATCAGATGAACATTATTAATAGTGCCAAGAATAATAAAGAATTTGATATGAGCTTATCTTTAGCTGCTAAACAAAGATCAATACATAACAATTATTCAACATTTTTAGTGTTATTCATAATGTTATCAGGGCATTATAGCTTTTTAGTTTATCACAAATATAATTGGTTAATTTTATGTCTAATCGCAATTATATCAGCACTTGGAAGACATTATTTTAACTTAAGAGGTAGAAATATTAATAAACCAAGTATTTTATTTACTTCAATAATTGCTTTGCTATTACTTGCTGCAGTTATATTTATATTTAAAACGTAATATATTAATATTAAAATGTCAGATAAATTAATTGTTAGCTGGGAAGACTATAACAATACAGTTGAAAAGTTGGCAATTCAGATAGAGGAAAGTGACTATAAGCCAACAATATTGATTGGAATTATGCGAGGTGCTGCTCCAATGATTGATGTACTTAGTAGAATTTTTAAATTGAAATGCGCTTATCTTGCAGTTGAGTCTTACAGCGGAAAAGGTGTGGAGGATGAGCAAGGAGATATTGTATTTTCAAGGGAAATGAGCTCTATTGCCCCTAATATGGGGGGAAGAATTTTATTGTGTGATGATCTATCTGATACAGGAATTACATTCAACAAAAGTATTGATTGGTTAAAAAAATATGAACCAATTAAAGGTAAAATTGAAGATATTAAAACAGCAACATTGTGGAAGAAAAAAAAATCCACATTTAACCCGGATTTCTGTGCAATCAAATTAAATGCTGACCCTTGGATTGTGCAACCCTTTGAAATTTACGAAGAAATTAGAATAGAAGAAATTAAAAAAAAACATAAAAAATAAAAAAGGCGATCTAAAAGACCGCCTTTTAAAAAATTTAAATATATCTCTATAATTTATATAGCAAAACTTATTACACTTGCTATAGCAATAATCCAAATAGCAGGATTTGTATCAAATCTACCTGTTACAAGTTTTACTGCAGCGTATGAAATAAATGCCAATGCAATTCCATGTGATATAGAATATGTAAATGGCATTGCTATCATAGCAAGAACAGCAGGACCTGACTCAGATATATCATTCCACTCAATATCAGTTATATTTCTAACAAAAAGTGTTGCAATATATATAAGCGCAGCCCCATCTATTTCTTTTGGTAAGCTTGTTGCAAGTGGACTAAAGAATAAACATAAAAGAAATAGAATACCTATTACCAAAGATGTCATTCCAGTTCTACCACCTGCTTTCACTCCTGCAGCTGACTCGACATAAGTAGTTACAGTAGAAGTACCCATCATGGCACCAGCAACTGTAGACACACTGTCTGATAGCATTGCTTTATCAATGTCTTGTATTTTACCATCTCTTCCAATTTTTCCAGAAACATTTGCAACACTTGTTAGTGTTCCAGCTGTATCAAAAAAATCGATAAAGAATAAAGTAAATATTACTGTTACCATTGAAGCTGAAAGCGCAGCACCTAGATCAAATTTAAAGAGATAAGTCATTGATGGTGGTGCTGATACAACACCATAGAAATCTCCTAAACCTGTTACCCAAGCGATTGCACTAAATCCTACAATTCCAATAATTATATTTCCTTTGATACCTTTTTGTTCCATCACAATCATTGAAACAAAAGCTCCAGCACCAAGTAATAAAAGTGGATTTGATAAATCTCCAAGACCTACCAAAGTTGCTGGATTATCTGCGGTTAATCCCATTATTTGGAATCCTATAATTGCTAAGAATAATCCAATTCCAGCTCCTATTCCGAGTTTTAAACTTTTTGGAATTGAGTTTATTAACCAAGCCCTGATTGGTGTTAGTGAAATTATCAAGAACACTACACCTGCAACTAATACAGCACCTAAAGCTTCTTCAGGCGTATAATTCATTCCAAGACATACACCATATGCAATAAACGCGTTTATTCCCATACCAGGCGCAAGTCCAACAGGCCAAGTCTTTGCGTAGAAAGCACAGATAAAGCAAGCTAGTGCCGTCGCACAAGCAGTTGCGGTAAAAACACCACCTCTATCAAAGCCTCCTTCAGACAATATAAGTGGATTTAAAAACATAATGTAAGCCATAGTCAAAAAAGTTGACACTCCAGCCACAACTTCTGTTTTAAAGTCCGTCTTATGTTGTTTATATTTAAAGTAGTTATCTAACATTAGACCTCCATTTTTAAGGTACAGTATTTGATTCGATTCAAAAAATCCTGTTGTAGTGTGTTCATTTATGAGGAATTGTTACTAATTCAATCAAATTTACAACTCTTAGGTTAATTATTTGTCCTTATTTTGTGATACATTTTTAAAATGAATTTAAAAAATTTATTAGTCATTTTATCAATTTTTTTTATTTTTTCAGGATGCCAAACAATAAAAGAAAAATCAGACTCTATTGCTGAAAAAGAAAATGCAAAATATGGAAAATTAGTTGGGAAAGAGATGAATGATTTAAAAATTGAATTAGGAAATCCTACAGAAGACTACATTAATGAGTCAGGCAACAAGGTATTTGTTTATAAAACAAAAAAATATGGAATTCCTTGCGAGAGAAAATTCGAAATTAATCAAAATAATATTATTGAGAGTTTTACTTCGAGTGGGTGTATCTAAAATAATCACCCCAAATTGAACAATAATTTAATAAAAATTCACATTTAATTGAATTAGTTAAATTTTACATTCAAATTGATTTGTTTTAAGGTTAGAAAAACAAACGGAGGATACATGGCGTCAAAAAGATCAAATAATAGATCTACAGGTAATCCAAACCAAAAACTTCCAATGAATAAAACTATACCTTTGGGTATACAGCATGTTCTGGCTATGTTTGCTGGAAATATTACTGTTCCAATTATTGTTGCTGGAGTATTTGGTCAAACACCTGAACAAAAAATATTTTTAATTCAAATGGCATTATTTGTTGCAGGGGTAGCAACAATTATCCAAACAATTGGATATAAAGATATTGGATCTAGATTACCAATTATTCAAGGAACAAGTTTTGCATTTATACCAATTATGTTGCCTTTTAAAGCAGCAGGATTAGGTGCGGTTTTCACAGCAGCTTTTATTGGAGGTATTTTTCAATTTTTTATTGGTAAAGTTTTAAAACCAATAAGACATTTATTTCCACCACTTGTAACTGGAATAGTGGTTTTAATGATTGGATTTAGTTTATTAAAAGTAGGGTTTATGTATGCAGGTGGTGGTGGCTGGTTGATGAATAATAAGCCTGAATTATTTGCCAATGCTAATCATTTAACAATTGCATTTACTGTTTTAATTGTTTCTTTATTTTTTAATATGAAGGGTAAAGGAATGATGTCTTCAGCTTCAATCCTTATAGGTATAATTGCAGGCTATATAGTTGCTATGGCTTTAGGAATGGTCAATTATGGTAAAATTTCCTCAGCTGCATGGTTTGCTTTTCCAACACCACTTCAGTATGGAATTGATTTTGTGCCTGGAGCTATAATTTTAATGTTGTTCATGTCAATTGTAACAACAATTGAAACTATCGGTGATATTAGTGCCACAACAATGGGAGGCGCTAAGAGAGAAGCTACTGATAAAGAATTATCAGGTGGTATAATGGCTGATGGAGTAGGAACTGCTTTTGGTGCACTATTTAATGCAATGCCAAATACATCATACTCTCAAAATGCTGGACTAGTTGCATTCACTGGTGTTGTAAGCAGACATGTTGGAACAGTTGCAGGAGTGATTTTAATACTAATGGGTTTATTTCCTAAACTTGGAGGTATTATTGCTGCAATGCCAGAATCTGTAATTGGTGGAGCTGCAATTATAATGTTTGGTATGATAGCATCTGCAGGAATAAAACTTGTTTCAAAATCGGAAATGAGTCAGAGAAACATGTTAATTTTAGGACTTTCTCTTTCTTTTGGTATCGGAATGTCTCTATTACCAGACTTTGTAAAAAATATTCCAGATTTTGGTATAAGTTTAAAGCTTTTATTAACTACTGGATTAATACCAGCTGGATTATTGGCATTTGTTTTAAATGCAGTAATGGCAAAAAAATAATTTAATATAAAACTTGTGGGGATTTATCCCCACAAGCAAGGCTTAACTTATTTAATTTCAATAAGTTTTTTCTTTTTATGCTCAGGAACAATTCTTTCACAAGATATTGTTAAAAGACCATCTTTAAGTTCAGCACCACTCACTTTTACATCATCAGCAATAGTAAATGATCTTGCAAATTGTCTTTGAGAAATACCTTTATGGATAATCTCTCCATCAGCATTTTTGTTCTCAGATTTATCAACCTGTTTAGTTTTTACAGTCAATAAATTATCCTCAAACTCAACCTCGACATCTTTTTTATTAAAACCAGCTAAAGCAACTTCTATGGCGTAGTTGTCCTTACCAGTTTTTCTAATGTTGTATGGTGGATAGTTTGACTGCATAGTCATTGCACCATTGCCCAACATATTTTCAAATTGGTCAAACATATCGTCAAAACCTATTGAAAATGGTCTTAGTGAGTTAAATATAGATAGATCCTTACTTGTCATATATATCCTCCTTTTTTAAGCAAGTTTATTTTTGTTAGCCCCATAAGGCGACCAACAAATTATATATGGTAATTAGTTTAATTTTTTCAAGATTGTTAAATCAATTTTTTTTTGAAATCTTTAATGCAAATGCATAATCGAAAGCTATCTCTTCAATGGCCCCATCTCGACCTGATTTACCACCATGTCCTGCATTCATTTCAGTTTTTAAAAGTAAAAGATTGTTATCTGTTTTAAAGTCCCTTAGTTTTGCAGTAAATTTTGCTGGTTCATCAAATAACACTCTATTGTCACTTAAGCTTGTAGTAATTAAAATGTGTGGGTAGTCCATTTTTTTTATATTGTTATAGGGTGCATAAGAAAATATATAATCAAAATGTTCTTTATTATCTTTAGCATTTCCAAACTCATCAAATTCACCAACCGTCAAAGGTAAAGAGTGATCAAGATTGGTAGTAAGAGAATCTACAAATGGTACGGCCATAATAATTCCTAAGAATAATTGTGGTTCTTTATTTACCACAGCTCCCATTAATAACCCTCCAGCTGAACCACCCATTCCAATTATTTTTTTATTTGCGGAGTATTTTTTTTCAATTAAATATTTTGCTGCATAAATATAATCTTCAAATGTATTTTTTTTATTTGTAAGTTTTCCTTCTTTCCACCACTTCATACCTTTTTCCATCCCACCCCTAATATGTGCGGTTGCCCAAATTATATCTCTATCAATAAGACTTAGTCTCGTAGATGAAAAACTTGGACTCATAGAATTTCCATATGAACCATATCCATATAGAAGTAGGTTTGCTGAACCATCAATTTTAGTTTTTTTGTGTCTTGTAATTGTAAGCGGAACCATTCTGCCATCGTGAGACTCATATTCAACTCTTTCAACAATATAATCATCAGGATTATGTCCAGATGGAATTTCTTGTTCTTTCAAAAGTTTTTTAGATTTTGTTAAAAGATTATAAGAATAAACTCTAGAAGGTGTTTTTGGAGAAGAATATCCAATATAAATTTCATCAGTGTTTCTATCTTTTTGTTTTAAAGAAATATTTGGCACACACACTTTTTCTTCAGAAAAAGTTAATTCCTCCTCCTTGTCTGTAGAAATATTTCTTACAAATAATTTATCTAATGCTTCTGAAGTCTCTGAACGAATTATCCAATTTTTTAAAAATATACAGCCCCCAACAAGGACCTCATTTTTTCCAGTAACAAAAGGTTTCCAATTCTGTTTTTCTAAACTTTCAGAAATATCAATCTTAAAATCTTCAGCATCTTTATTTGTATGATTATAAAATTTTCCATCCCAAGAATTTACAGAGTACAGAATTCCCTTTTCTCTTTTAATTATGAGTTTTGGTTTAGGAAGTTTTTCATTTATAGAAAAATAATATTGTTCAGAGGTATTGTGATCTGATGTTGAAATAAAATAATATTTTTCATCTGAACTTATACCTATGCTTACTGTGAAAGCTTCACTTTTTTCTTCGAAGATTAATTCATCTTCATCATCAAAATTTCCAATTTTATGCCTAAAAATTTTTCTAGCTCGATGATTGTTATCTAGTTTTGAATAAAAAATATATTTATCATCTAAACTAAAAATTATGCTGCCAGATGTTTCTTTAATTTCTTTTGTTACTATTCGATTAGAGGAGATATCTTTGATAAAAATTGTGTAATATTCAGATCCTTTTGTATCCAAAGAGTATGCCAGAAGTTTATCATCATGACTCACTTCTAAATCACCAACTCCAAAATATTCAACTCCTAACTTTTCTTTTTCCTTATCTCCATTCCAGATTTCTTCAACATCCTTAGAATTTATTTTTTTTCTAAGTTTTATCGAGTAGTTTCCTTCAACTGTAGTTTTTGTCCAGTAATCATAAGTATGATCTCTATAGGGAAGAGATTCATCATCAAGCTTAATTCTACCTTTAATTTCATCAAATAATTTTTTTTGTAATGGCTTAGTTTCTTTTAAATGATAATCAGTGAAATTATTTTCTTTAATTAGATATTCTTTTACCTCTGGATCTAACTTATTTTTATCTTTTAAAACTTCTAAAATATCTTTTTGGTGTATCCAGCTATAATTATCTTCCCAAGTAACATTGTGACAAGATTTTATTTCTGGTTTTTTTCTAAGTTGTGGTACTTTCATAAAAAAGAAGAAATATATGAATATAATAATTTATACACTAGTTATTTTGACCATTTTTTACTTTCTTCTTAAATTTATAAGTAACATTTCTTCAAAAAAGATATCGAAAGGCCTAAGAATTATTTTAGTTTTAGGATTAATAGTTTTAGCAATTCTATTTGCTGTTGCTGGAAGATTTTTGCTTACTTTACCCCTAACTTTAGCAAGTTTAGCTTTATTAAAATTAAAAGGTTTATCAATTTTTCAATTAATATCTTTATTTAGACTTATTCAAACCTTGAGAAGATCAGGAAGATTTTCATTTAATCAGTCTGGTTCAAATAACTCATCCTCTATATCGGTTTCAGAAGCTTATAAAATTTTAAATTTAGATATGAATAAGAAAATTACAAAAGAAGATGTAAATAAAGCATACGTAAAGATACAAAAAAAAATTCACCCCGATGTATCACCAGAAACCTCTAGATTGTCTTCAATTGTAAATGAAGCTAAGGATATTGTGCTAAATGATATTTCTTAATTTAAAATTTCAATTGTTTTATCAAATATTTTTTGTGGATTTATTTTATTCTTACCAGAAGTATGGTGGCTGACAGTTTTTTCACCATCTGGAATAATTGGAAACATTTTAGAATTATAATTTCCATAAATTATTGGTGTATCTACCATTAAGGTTATTGTTTTTACATCTAATGCAGCTGATAAATGACTAAAACTAGAGTCGTTACAAATTGATAAATTACAATTTTTAATTATTGGTAAAATTTCTTTTATTTTTAAATCGTCAAGAGGTACACAATTATTCTTATATTTTGAATTGAGTATTTCATTCAATATAATTTGTTCCTCTTTATTTTTACCAGTTGCAAGAAAAAATTTGCAATTTTTAACTTTTGTTATTTTATCAATAAAACTCAAAAATATTTTTGATGGTACTCTTTTTGTAGGACCTGAGCCACCAATTCCTAAAAGAATATTAATATCGTTTTTATTTATTTTATATTTAGTAATTGTTTGTGAAACTATTGAATTATTGATTTGAATTTTAGGATCATCGTTAACATAAATATTCAATTTATCTTTTAAAAATTTTTTTGGAGTATCAATAATATGTTGACCAGTTTTATTTAATAAAGGATATTGGAAAATTTCAGGTATACCACAAAGTTTTGCGATCAAATAAAATCTAAGGGACGAATTAAATATAAAAATTTTATCAAATTTATATTTTTTTATATAATTTATTAATTTAAAAGTTCCAAAAAAACCTCCATGATTATTATTATTTCGATCTCTTTCTAGAATTAAAATTTTATCAATATAATTCGTTTCATATAAAAACTGTTCAGCTTTTGTATTTTCCTTGACCAATATACTAATAGGTGAGTTATATTTTTTTGATATAGCCTTAATAAAAGGTAAAAAAATTACAGTATCTCCAATACCCATTCTATTTTGGATAGCTAATATTTTCATAAGTTATTTATAAACTTTACTAATCATTTTTTTTATATAAATTTTTATTATGACAAAAATAAGTGGGATATTCGCAGCTTCAATGTCAGTGCTTAATCCAGATTTAAGCCTTAACATTGAAAAAACAATAAATCATGCCGAAAATCTCATTGATCAGGGTTGTCATGGAACAGCAATTTTTGGAAGCACTGGACAAGCTCAGTTAATTCCAATTTCAGAAAAGATCAAGCTATTAAATATTCTTTCAAATTCAAAATATAAAGACAAACATTTAATTGGAACTGGAATGAATTCATTAAATGAAACAATTAATTTTTTAAAAATATCACTCTCATTAGGTTTTAAAAAATTTTTGATTATGCCACCTGCTTATTACAAATATCAAGATAAGGATGTAATAAATTTTTATTCAAAAATCGTTGATGCTGTACCTGAAAGTGAAATAGTGTTGTATAATTTTGAAAAATTGAGTGGTTACAAATTTAGCATTGAATGTGTTGAAGAACTTGTTAAGAAATTTCCTGAGCAAATAGTTGGAGTAAAAGATAGTTCATATAATTTATTTGAAAATTTAAAGCTAGATAACTTTTCAGTTATGCCAGGTTCTGAAGCAAAATTATTAAAAGGTTTAGAACATGGTTGTTCAGGAATTATAACAGCTACTTGTAATGCCACTTCACAGCTTGCGCGGAGCGTATATGATGATTTTATAAATAATAAAGATCAGTTAAATAATCAAAAATTAATTGATGTAAGAGCTGCTTTTGAAAAATATAATTTAATTTCATCACTTCATACATTCTTTTCTAAAGATGATGAGATTTATAAAAATTTGTTACCACCTTTAAGTCTCTTAAATACTTCAGATGAAAAACAACTTATGCAAGATCTAAAAGATCTTAATTTTAAATCAAATTCACAACAGGCAGCTTAAAATGCAATTGGCAAGTTTTTTAAATAAAATTTTTAAAAAAGGAGGTTTTATTTTAACAGATGCCAATTCAAAAGATTATATAATTGGTGAACCAGACAACAATCCAATTCGATTAAAAATTCTAAATAAAAGCCTTCATTATAAATTGCTATTTCATCCTGACCTTTATTTTGGAGAGGCGTATACAAATGGAGATATAATTATCGAGAATGGATCATTGACAGATTTTTTAGATTTAGCCTTAATGAATATTGGAAGAGGTGAGCTAAATTTTTTTAGTTATTTAATTAATAGATTGAGAGGATCTTACAGATACTTAACTAATTTTAATTTTATTAAAAAATCTAAAATGAATGTTTCTCATCATTATGATATTAAAGATGATCTGTATGATTTATTTTTAGATCCAAAAAGACAATACTCATGTGCATATTTCAAAAATGAGAACGATAGTCTTGAGACTGCCCAAAATAATAAAATCCAACATATAATTAAAAAATTGAACATTAAATCTAATCAAAAAGTTTTAGATATAGGATGTGGATGGGGATCACTTGCTATTGATATAGCAAAAAGTGCAAAGTGTGAAGTGACTGGAATTACTTTGTCAGAAAATCAGCTTAATTATTGTAAACAAAAAGCTAAAGAGATGAATTTAGAAAACCAAGTGAAATTTAAATTAATGGATTATAGAGAATTAAAGGAAAAATTTGATCGAATTGTAAGTGTGGGAATGTTTGAACACGTTGGAAGAAAATTCTATAAAAAATTTTTTAATCAGATTGAGAATTTATTAAAAGAAGATGGAGTTTCATTAGTACATACAATTGGATCAGTTAATCCACCAAGAGACCCTCATCCATGGATAACAAAATATATTTTTCCTGGAGGTTACACGCCAAGTTTGAGTGAGGTTACCACTCCAATAGAAAATGCAGGTTTAATAGTGACAGATATTGAGGTTTTAAGACTTCATTATTCTCACACATTAAGACATTGGAAAGAAAATTGTTTAAAAAATAAAGATAAAATAATTGATATGTTTGATGATAAATTTTTCAGAATGTGGGAATTTTATCTTGCTGGTTGTGAAATGGCATTCAAGTGGGGAGATCAAGTTGTATATCAATTTCAACTTACGAAAAATTATAGATCAACTCCTGTTACTAGGGACTATATTTATCAATAAATTATTGATAGAATCTTATTTCCTCAAAAAATGAAAAATAAAAAAAAAAGATCAAAAAGAAAGAGTAAAATTGTAAGAAAAATATCAACTCGAAAATCTGTTAAAAAGTCAAAAAAAAGAAAAAAAAGGATTAAAAAAGTTAAAATTAAAAAACTAAAAAAAACCAAAGTAAAAAAAACAAGATATAAATTCAAAATTAAAAAAACTCAAAAAGAAAGTTTGGTTTTAAAATTAGTAAAACTGCAGTTATCATTAAAGCCACAATTCAATTTCAAAATTAATTTTAGTTTAGAAAAATATATTCAAGGATTTTTTGATAAAATTTCTGAAACTATTTCGAGTTATAAAGACTTAAAACAAGACGAAAAAAGAAGGCTTGAAATAGAAAAAATTGAAAAAGAGAGAGAAGCAAAGATTGCTTTTGAAAAGCAAAAAAAAAAAGAAGAAGTGTTAAAAGTAAAACTAAAGGAACAAGAGTTAAAAGAGGAAGCTAGATTAGAAAAACAGAGAACAAAAGAAATAAAATTATTTTTAAGAAAAGAGCAGGCTCTTTTAAGAATTGAACAAGCAGAAAAACAAAAACAATTTTTAAAACAATTAAGATTAGAAAAACAAATTGAAAAATTTAGAATTAGAGAAGTTAAAGAGCTAGAAAGACTTGAAAAAATTTCATTAAAAGAAAAAAGAGAAGATTATGCTGGGTTACAAGAAAGAATTGATAAATTAAAAGAAAAATACCGAATAATTAGAGATCAAAAAATTAAAGAAAGAGTTGAAGCTCTTGGTGTAAAACTTCAAGGAGATGAGGATAGAGATACTTTATTATTAAAAGAAAAAGAATATACGCTAGCTCGTCAAAAAATTGAGTTCGCATTAGAAAGTTTTTATAGAAGTGCTAGTAGTTTGGTCTTTCAATTAAATAAAAGACATATTACCCGTGATATGTCTATTTTTAGATGCATCGATAGAAGATTTGAAACAGGAGAAATTTTTATTAAATGGGATGAGTCAGAAGATGAAGAGTGGTTATTGTTAATTTACATTAAAAATAATTCTCCTGATGAAGGTATAGTTATTGAGGACAAATCAAATCCTGAAAAAAATATTTCTCATGAATTTAGAAGTGTAGATATATTCAAAGCATCTGACACAATGGTAGACTCTTTAACGCAACTAATTGCAAGAAAAAGAGTTAAAAATAATAATTAAATATTTTTATTTATTTAGGTATTATCTGTAATGATTTTAGGAACAGCTTTTTTAATTATTTTGTATTTGATATTAAGGTACATCATTGCTTGGATAACGTACTATAATAATTTAGATGCTAGGCTTGGAGAAAGTACTTGGAGGTTTACTTATGATTATCCTGTTGTTGGTGAGCGAGATATTTCCGATTTAGATGATAAGGATTTTGTAAGGTTAAGAAGAAAAAAAAATAAAGTTATTTTGTTAATGTATTCAATCGTACTTATAATGTTTATAGCCTCAATGTCATTATTAAGTAAATTCTTATTATTTTTTACTAGTTAATTTTTTAATTGTCTCTTATTTTTTAGATAGAGAAAGAAAGCCACTATTTCATAAGTGAAAGAAAAAATATTAAAGATTATTGGTAATTTAAAAAAATTATATAAAAATTTGTATTTAGGTATTTTTTTCCACACAAGCAAAAAAGCCTCTGCACCTTCTAAAATTTTTTCGCCATCTTTTACATGAAGCCTTCGAAGCAGTTCTTTGCTATTTTTTGATGTTTCCTCTGTAGCTAAAGTATTATCTGTAATGTCTATCCAATCAATTTCTTGAATTTTTTCTTTTTTATATAAATCAATTTCAGCCCTACATATTTTACAAGAATTATTAAAATAAACTTTCATAAAGTATAATAATTACAAAAAAATAAAGTTATGTATATGCGTAAAATACACATGTTGAAAATTTCTTTAAACAAACTATGTATTAGTGGCTATGAGTAATTTTTTCGAAAAATCAGATTTATCAAGAAGTGATGCAGAAAGTATAATTTCAGACACATTGCAGAAATGTGATGATGGCGAATTATATTTAGAAAATTCTAAATCAGAATCAATTTTATTAGATGATAATAAAATTAAAAATTCTAGTTATAGTTCTGATTTAGGCTTTGGGTTTAGAGCTATTTCTAATGAAATTGTTGCTTATTCCCATTCAAATGAGATATCAAAAAACTCCCTTAAACAATCTTCTGAAAATCTCAAATCTACATTAAAATCAGCTAAAGGTGTTTATAACCATGAAATACCTAAATCTAATAAAAAATATTATGAAAACATTAATCCAATTGAACAAAAAACACTAAATGAAAAAATAGAAATTTTAAACAAAGTAAATAAATATCTACGATCAAAAGATAATAATATTAAGCAAGTAACAGCAAATTTTCTTGGGGAAAAAAAGTCTATAGAAATAATCCGATCTGGTGGAGAAACATTAACTGATATACGTCCTTTAGTTAGATTTAATGTATCAGTAATGCTAGAAAAAAATGGAAGAAAAGAGTCAGGGGGGTACGGTATAGGTGGAAGACAATCATATGATGCTTATTTAAAAGACGATAACTGGAAAAAAGTTTGTGACGAAGCTTTAAGAATAGCTTCAGTAAATTTAGAGAGTAAGCCTGCTCCAGCAGGGGAAATGAAAGTTGTATTGGGTCCAGGTTGGCCAGCTATTTTAATTCATGAGGCAGTAGGTCATGGTTTAGAAGGAGATTTTAATAGAAAAAAAACTTCTGCATTTCATAATTTAATGGGCCAGAAAGTGGCGAGTGAAGGTGTTACTATAGTTGATGACGGCACCATTGATAACAGAAGAGGTAGTCTCACAATAGATGATGAAGGAACTCCATCAGAAAAAACAGTATTGATTGAAAATGGAATATTAAAAAATTTCATGCAAGATAGACTAAATGCGCGATTAATGAAAACCAGATCGACTGGTAGTGGCAGAAGAGAAAACTATAGACATATTGTTCTTCCAAGGATGAGAAATACTATGATGTTAAATGGTAATCATACTCAAGAAGAGATGATTAAATCAGTTGATAAAGGTATTTTTGCTGTAAGTTTTGGTGGTGGGCAAGTTGATATTACTTCAGGTAAATTTGTATTTAATTGTACTGAAGCATATGAAATTATTAATGGTAAAATTGGGTCACCGATTAAAGGTGCGACTCTCATAGGTGATGGCCCATCTATATTAAAAGAAGTATCGATGGTTGGAAATGATATGATGTTAGATCCAGGAATTGGAACTTGTGGTAAAGCTGGTCAAGGTGTTCCAGTTGGAGTTGCTCAACCTTCTATATTAATCAACAAAATGACAGTAGGTGGAACAAAACTTTAATGATCAAAGATCAGGAATATCTATCTGCAAAAGCATCTTATTGTCTAGATCTAGCAAAAAAATTAGGGGCAACAGATTCAAGCGTTGTTGTAAGTAATTCAATTTCTGAATCAGTAAATTTTAGGAACAAAAAATTAGACGAATCAAATAGATCAGATAATCTTGCTATAGGTATTACAATTTATATTGGTAAAAAAAAATCATCAATATCATCTTCAAATCTATTAAAAGAAAATTTAGATACTCTAATAGAAAAATGTATTGAAACTACAAAAAATACTCCAGAGGATGAATTTAACTCACTTCCAGATAAAGATTTACTTGCCAAAGAATTAAAAGATTTGAATTTATATGATGATACTCATATAAAAAATGAAAATAAGATTGAATATTTAGAGAGATTAGAGGCATCAGCTTCAAGTGATAAAAAAATAGTAAATACAGAATCCAGTTTTATTGAAGATAAATCAAACTTCATTTTAGCAAATAGCGATGGTTTTTCGAAAGGTTATAAAAGTTCGTCATTTACAGCATCAAGTGTGATTGTTGCTAAAGATGATAAAAGCATGGAGCGTGATTATGAATATACTAGCAAATGTCATTTACATGATATTAATAGTGCAGAAGAATTAGGAAAATTAGCTGCTGAACAAACTATTAAAAAACTTAGCCCAAAAAAAATTGGTAGTGAAAAAATTGCTATAATTTTTGATAAAAGAATTGCAAAAGGAATTTTAAGTACTTTTGCTGGCGCAATATCTTCCTCTGCTATTTCACGAAGCACCTCTTTTTTAAAAGATAAAATAAATCAAAAAATATTTTCAGATGAAATAGATATTTTTGATAAGCCGGATATATTAAAAGGTCTTGGTTCTAGAAGCTTTGATTCAGAAGGGGTAAAAACAAATACTTTAAAGTTGGTGGAGCAGGGTGTTTTAAAGCATTACTTAATGGACACTTATAATGGAAAAAAATTGAATATTAGATCGAATGGAAGATGTGGAGGCACAAGCAATCTTTATTTTGATAATGGAAATATTTCTTATAATGATCTTTTAAATTCTAATCCAAGATGCCTTTATATTACAGAAACAATAGGTCATGGAAGCAATATTGTAACAGGAGACTATTCAGTAGGAGCAACAGGCTTTCTTGTTGAAAATGGGGAATTTAAATACCCCATAAATGAAATTACAATTGCAGGAAATTTTAAAGATATGTTCAAAAACATTACTCTAGCTAATGATCTAGAATTTAAATATGCAACTAACTCTCCAACTATGATGATTGAAGGTATGGTTGTAGCAGGTAAATAATAGAATTTATTCAAAATTTTTTAAACGATATTCCCAATCACCCATTCTCGAATATGATACTTTTATAATTTGAGAACTTTCTGGATCATACCATATATCAAAATCTAATCTTTTATCTTTTGGTAAGCTCATATCTTTTGATCTAAGTTTAAAATGATCAACTTCATAAGTTTTTCCATAAAGATCAATTTTTTCTTTAGCAATAAACGTCACAACTTGTTCTTTTATACTTCCTGAAATTGGACTAATCTGACTATTAGTTTGTAAAATTTTATGAGACCACCAATTTCCCACAATATTATCAATTGATGCTTCTCCAGAATAAGAGGAACCTTTTATAACAAATTTTTGTTTATTTCTATCAAAAACTAAATTAACAAATTTTTCTTTATCATTTTGCAAAGTTTTAGAGTTAAAAGAAATTAATTGATCTTTTATATATTTTTCTTCTCCAGATCCTTCTACTTGAAAAACTGTAGCTCCAAGAAGTTTAACAGAAAACTTTATTTCATTAGTTATTATTGTTTCATCACCTTTTCTTGTAAAAAAATAATAATTGTATCCTATTAATTCACCATTCCTAAAAATTTCCATTTCAATTTTATTATATTTTTTATAATGGTCTATATGGGCAAGTACATTTGGGGATAATAATATAATAATTATGATCAAAATTTTTTTCATTTAATGATTACAATAATAGACTTTTTTTATAATAGAAGTAGTTTATCAAAAAATGTTTTTAAAAATTAAGAAAATACCAAAAGTTAATTGGACATCAGATAGACCACATAATCTTAAACCAAAATTCTCAACATTCTTTTTTTTATGTTTTGGATTAATGCTGTTTGGACTAGGGGAAGGTTTATTGATTGTTTCTTTTACAGGAGCTTCTCCCTGGAGTGTTTTAGCACAAGGTATTTCTCTTAAAGTAAATTTAAGTATTGGCACAATAACTTTATTGATTAGTATTGCTGTTCTAATTTTGTGGATACCTTTAGGTCAAAAGCCAGGCATGGGAACAATCTTTAATGCTTTAATAATTGCACTGATGATTGATTTTTGTATCAAATTTGTTCCAACTCCAACTAATTATATTAATCAATTAATTTTAGCAGTTATATCTGTAATTACAGTTGGTATTGGTGGAGGTATATATTTAGTTTCTAATTTAGGAGCAGGTCCAAGGGATGGATTGATGATTGGTTTACAAAAAGTTACAAATTTTCCTATAGCCGTTGTCAGAGCAACTTTAGAAATTTCAGTTGTTAGTATTGGATGGTATTTAGGTGGAACTGTTGGTGTTGGAACTTTGTTATTTGCTTTTGGAATAGGCCCTTGTGTTGCTTTAGGACTTTATTTAGTTGATAAAATATTTGATTAAGCTGCTGCGCCAGCTTTTTCACTTCTTTTTCTTTCGTGTGGATCTAAAATAGCTTTTCTTAATCTACAAGAATCTGGTGTAATTTCCAAAGCTTCGTCAGTATTTAACATGCTTAATTGTTCTGCGATTGACATTTTTCTCACTGGAGTTAAGACAACATTTTCATCTGTTCCTTGTGTTCTCATATTAGTTAATTTTTTTCCTTTCATGACATTTATAATCATGTCACCTGGTTTAGGTGATAGTCCTACAATCATACCTGGATATACTGGATCATTGTGTGTTACGAACATCTCTCCTCTTGCCTGTAAATTAAATATTGCAAATGCAACTGCTTTTCCTTGTTCCATTGAAATTAATGCACCATTTCTTCTTCCCTCCATATCACCTTCAAATGGACCATAAGAATGAAAAATTCTGTTTATTACCCCATTACCTTTAGTAAGAGTTAAAAATCTACTTGTGTATCCCATCAAGCCTCTCGTTGGTGCATGAAATATAAGTCGTTTTTTATTCTTACCTGTATCTTTTAATTCAATTAATTTACCTTTTCTTCTGTTCATAGAATCTATAATTTTTGATGAATGCTCCTCATCAAGATCCATAGTAATTTCCTCAATTGGCTCAAGTTTGTTTCCATTTTCATCTTTTTTATACAAAACTTTTGGTGGGCTTACAGTCATTTCAAAACCTTCTCTTCTCATTTGAGTGAGTAAAATTTCTAACATTAATTCTCCTCGACCACTTACTACAAAAGAGTCATTTCCCTCATTTTCAGAAAATGTAATTCCAACATTATTTTGTGCTTCTTGAATTAATCTATCTCTAATTTGTGTACTAGTAAGTTTTTTACCTTCTGTGCCTGCTAGAGGGGAAGTGTTTACAGTGATTGTAATAGACATTGTTGGAGGATCTATAGGTGTTGCTTTAATTGGTTCATTAACCTCCAGGTCACATATAGTATCTGCAACATTAGCCTTCTCTAAACCTGCAATTACTACAATATCTCCAGCTTCACCAACTTCAATAGGAACTTTTTTTGTGCCCTCATATCTAAAAATTTTAGTAAGTCTTCCTTCATCAACTTTTTCACCTTTTAAATTAATTGCCTTTATTGCTTGATTAGCTTTAGCAGTACCTTGAGTAATTCTTCCAACTAAACTTCTTCCTAAAAAACTATCTGCATAAAGAAGTGTTGATAGCATAGCAAATGGTTTTGATTTATCTAATTGAGCAGGTTCAACGTGTTCAATAATTTTGTCTAATAAAGGGTTTAAATTTTTCCTTGGGCCATCTACCTCATTATCTGCCCATCCAGATCTCCCACTTGCATATAGAACGGGAAAATCTAACTGTTCTTCGTTTGCATCCAAACTCACAAATAAATCAAAAGTTTCATCTAAAACTTCATTTGCTCTTTGATCAGACTTATCAAGTTTATTAATTACTACAATTGGCCTAAGTCCTTGTTTTAGTGCTTTTGATAATACAAATTTTGTTTGTGGCATTACACCTTCTGCAGAGTCTATTAATAGAAGAGCGCCATCTGCCATACTTAAAACTCTCTCAACTTCTGCAGCAAAATCTCTGTGACCAGGAGTATCAATAATATTAATTCTTGATTCCTTCCAATTTATTGATGCAGGTTTTGCTAAAATTGTTATTCCTCTTTCTTTTTCTAATTCTCCAGAGTCCATTAGTCTTTCATCAACAACCTCATTTTCTCTAAATGAGCCGCTTTGCTTCATTAAGTTGTCAATTAAAGTTGTTTTCCCGTGGTCAACGTGAGCAATAATAGTGATGTTTCTTATATTGTTTGTCATTTTTTGAGGCTCTTATACATAAATAAATTGTTTTGAAAACTTAAAAAAAACCATATTTAACATGCATAATTTGAATATATTGTAGTTAATTAAGCTTTTTTCGCTTTTCTCTCTTAATCTTTCTTTTTTCTTTAAAGCTTAATTTAGACTTTTTTTTTACACTCGAATCTTTAAATGATTTTCCACTATAACGTTTAGACATAATTTTTTATTTGGAAGGGATTACATTCGCAGAACATTCTCTCATACCTCGCATAATATCTTACTTTTTAAAAAATTTCATTGAAAACTTCATTGAGAAAATCCTCTAATTTAAAAGCAAGTTAAAAGATGACTTCATTTTAGAATTCAGTTAAATTTTCAATATACAAAATTTAATGAGTAGAATTATTTATTTTATCCTTTCTTTATTTATAATGATCGGCGTAACATTTGCTGGTGAAAAATATTGTTTTAATTGTCACCACAAATACAAAATAGGTGATAAGAAAAATGACACGTATGAGTTTGAGATTGATTTACAAACTAATAAATTATCTGTAAAAGTTAAAGAACAAATATCACGTAAAGATACTGGTTTAGTTTCTTACATCTTATTTGAAAACAATAAAATTTTAGTTGATGAAAATAGAAAAAGTAAATACAAAGGACCTTATCCTTCACATTCCATAGGTAAGTCTTTGGTATCTTTAGTTACAGGTTATGCAATATGTGGTGGTTATATTAATCATACCGTTTATGACAGAATAGATTACCCAACGGTTGCAGGAACTTTATATGAAAATCAAAAATTAATTAACTTACTTAATATGCAGGCAGGTGATGATAAAATAGTAGGACAAAGAATATATGCATGGGATAACCCTTACAAAGGTAAAGGTCCTAATCTTAACACAATACCAATTCACAAAGTTATGAAGAAATACTTTAAAGGTGTTGATGGTTTAGAACCTGGTACTTATTATAACTATAGTGCCATGACAACCAATGTTATTATGAACTATGTTATTTACAAAACTGGTGATGACTGGAACAAGTTATTACATAAGATATTTGTAGAAGACGCTAAAGTTGCTAAAAGAGTTTATTTTCATAAGACTTTAAATGCTGATAAAGGTAACAGAAAATCTGGTGAGTATGGTAGATATTCTTTTTATGCTGACAGATATGATTATTTAAGAATTGCTAACATGATGATGAATCATTGGAACAATGATACTTGTGTTGGTAAGTATTTAAAAACAATGTATGAAAATAGAGTTGATAAACAATTTAGTGAGTATAGTAAGTTTAGAGGTAATCACAGCGCTACACAAACTTACGGTGGCCAGTTTCACTTTGACCCAATCGGATTAGAAGACAGACCTATTTTAATGATGGATGGTGCTCACGGACAACAAGTGGTTATTGATTTTGATAATAACAGAATTATTACTGCTCATTCTGTTGAAAGAAATTATGACTATTATAGTTTAATATATTTACAATTGGGTTATAAAGTAAAACCAAAAAAATGTGGAGATAGAGACTCTATGGGTAGAGTAATAGAATGTCCAAATCCTGCTTAAGAAATTAATTACTCTTTGTTTTTAATAATAAACTAGGGTTGCCTTCAGCACCGTTTTTTGATTCTAAAAACTTCATTGAACATTCATTGCAAACTTCATTGCAGATTTTTGTTTAGGGTAAAAAAAAAGGGCAGTAAAAACTGCCCTTTTTGAATTTTTGTTGGAGAAAAATGGGGATTACATTCCCATGCCACCCATTCCTCCCATACCACCCATGCCGCCCATTCCACCAGGCATTCCAGCAGGACTAGCATCTTTTTCTTCAGGTTTGTCAGCAATCATTGCTTCAGTAGTTACTAACAATCCGGAAATTGAGGCTGCATCTTGTAAAGCAGTTCTAACAACTTTTACAGGATCGATAATTCCTTTTGCGAACATGTCACAATATTCTTCATTTTGTGCATCGTAGCCGTGAGTTTTTTTATTCTGTTCTAACAATTTACCAACTACTACTGAACCATCTACACCAGCATTTTTAGTAATTTGTCTTATTGGTGCTTCTAGTGCTCTTCTTACTAAATCAACACCGGCTTTTTGATCTTCTCCTTTTGCTTTAACTTTATCTAAATCCTGAGCAGCATAAAGTAATGCACATCCACCACCTGTTACAATACCTTCTTCAACAGCAGCTCTTGTTGCATTTAAAGCATCTTCAACTCTATCTTTTCTTTCTTTAACTTCTACTTCAGTTGCACCACCAACTTTAATTACAGCAACACCACCAGCTAATTTAGCTAATCTTTCTTGAAGTTTTTCCTTATCATAATCAGAAGTTGTTTCATCAATCTGTTGTTTAATTGAAGAACATCTTGCTTCAATATCAGATTTTTTACCACTACCATTTACGATAGTACTATTATCTTTATCAACTTTAACTTTTTTGCATGATCCAAGATCATCTAATTTAACGTTTTCAAGTTTAATTCCTAAATCTTCAGAAATGACACTTCCACCAGTTAAAATTGCAATATCTTCAAGCATAGCTTTTCTTCTATCACCAAATCCTGGAGCTTTAACAGCTACAACTTTTAAACCACCTCTTAATTTATTTACTACTAAAGTTGCTAGAGCTTCACCTTCAACATCTTCAGAAATAATCATTAATGGTCTTCCAGCTTGAACAACAGCCTCTAAAAGTGGAACCATCGGTTGTAGGTTAGTTAATTTCTTCTCATGTAAAAGAATAAATGGATTGTCTAATTCAGTAGTCATCTTATCACTGTTAGTAATAAAGTATGGAGATAAATATCCTCTATCAAACTGCATACCTTCAACAACATCTAGCTCGGTTTCAATTCCTTTATTTTCCTCAACAGTAATTACACCCTCATTACCAACTTTTTGCATTGCTTTTGCAATCATACTACCAATCTCTTTATCACCATTGGCAGAAATAGTTCCAACTTGTGCAATCTCATCGCTATCTTTTACTTTTTTAGCTGAAGAGACTAAATTTTGTTTAACAACATCAACTGCTGCATCAATTCCTCTCTTAACATCCATAGGATTCATGCCAGCTGTAACATATTTAACACCCTCTTTAACTATTGCTTGAGCTAAAATTGTTGCTGTGGTTGTACCATCTCCAGCTTCATCATTAGTTTTGCTGGCAACTTCTTTAACCATTTGTGCACCCATATTTTCAAATTTATCCTCTAGATCAATTTCTTTTGCGACCGAAACACCATCTTTTGTAATTCTTGGAGCTCCATATGACTTATCCATCACAACGTTTCTTCCTTTTGGACCTAGCGTAACCTTAACTGTATCAGCTAAGATATTTACTCCTCTTATCATTGCTGCTCTTGCTTCAGCGTCAAATTTAACAATTTTTGCCATTATACTTCTCCTTTAATTATATTATTTACTTAAAATACCCATAATGTCAGACTCTTTCATTATGCTGTACTCTTTACCATCGATTTTGACTTCAGTTCCTGACCACTTGCCAAATAGAACTTTATCACCAACTTTAACATCCATTGGTATCACTTTTCCATCTTCAGTTTTTGCCCCACCACCAATTGCAACAACTTTACCCTCCTGTGGTTTTTCTTGAGCTGTATCAGGTATAATAATTCCTCCAGCAGTTTTTTCACTACTGTCTAACACTTCAATTAGAACTCTATCGTGTAACGGTCTAAATTTCATAAATTCTCCTTTATAAATATGCGTTTCATATAGAGATTGGTCTTACTATTTCAAGATATACTTCATAAATAGTTTGTTAAAAAAGATAGGAAATAAAGCATTTTTTCGGTTATAGATTATTTTGATGACCAAAAATTTAGATAAAGATGGCCTAAGAGCAATAGCTGATCAATATCAGTTATTTTATATAGATTTATGGGGTGTTACTCACGATGGTGTTAAATTATTTCAAAATGCTATTAAAGCACTTAATGAATTAAGAAAGTTAAAAAAAGATTTTGTTCTTTTAACAAACGCTCCAAGACCAAATTCAAATGTAAGAAATTTTTTAGAAAAATTAGGAATGGAGAAAAATTTAAGGGATCATGTATATACATCAGGTCAAGCAGCTTTAGCCTATCTTAAAAAAAATTTTTTTTCAAAAAAATTTTTTCACATCGGTCCTCCAAGAGATTTTGACTTATTTATTGATTTTAGAAATCAAAAGGTAGAAAAAATTGAAAATGCAGATTACTTATTATGCACAGGTTTATATGATGAGCAAAAGATTGACTTAAATTATTATAAAAATTTTCTTCAAAATTTTATTTCAAAAAAAATGATTTGTACAAACCCAGACTTAATAGTTGACAAAGGAGGAGTTCGAGAATTATGTGCTGGTTCTGTTGCGATGGTTTTTGAAAAAATGGGAGGAGATGTTATCTATTTTGGTAAACCTTATCCTGAAGTATATAATATGTCTTTTAACAACGAAAATAAGAAAATACTTTCAATCGGTGATAATTTAAATACAGATATTAAAGGTGCTAATCTGTTAAATTATGATTCATTAATAATTTCAAATGGAATACATAAAAATGAAATTGAACAAATGGGTATTGAAAAAACTTCAAAATCATATGAAGCAATTTGTAATTATATTCAGTCAGATCTAAAATGGTAAAATGATTAAAATATATAAGAATTTTAAAATTAAAAATTTTCATAAAAATTCAATTATTCTAATTGGTAATTTTGATGGCATTCATTCTGGTCATCAAAAACTATTTGATATAGCTAAAACTTACAAAAAAAAATATTCTTTAAAAATTGGTGTGTTGACTTTTGAGCCAATGCCAAAAATGTACTTTAACAATAATTTAAAAAATTTTAGGATATCAAATTTACAACAAAAAATTAATAATTTTGATAAATTAAATGTTGATTTTGTTATTACAAAAAAATTCGATAAAAATTTCTCAAAAACAAAATCTATTTCATTTATTAAAGAAATTATAGGTCATAAACTAAAACCAAAGTTTATATTTGTTAGTAACAATTTTAGATATGGAAATAAAAGAGAAGGAGATGTTAAAGAATTAATAAAATATGAAAAAAAATATAATTATAAAATAATTAAACCACAACCCTTATTAATAAAGAAAAAAGTAATCTCATCTTCATTAATAAGAAAATATCTTCAAATTGGGAAATTAAAAGATGCAAATAAACTTTTAAAAAGAAACTGGTCTATTACAGGAAGAGTCCAAAAAGGAAAACAGCTGGGAAAAAAAATTGGTTTCCCAACAGCTAACATAGATATCAAAGATTATATACTGGCAAAACCTGGAGTATATGCAGTAAAAACTCAAAAACAAAAAAGTTCAAATTATACAAAAGGGATAGCAAATTTAGGTTATCGACCAACTTTTAATGGGAAAAAAATATTATTAGAAGTTCATTTATTTAATTTTTATGGAAATTTATATAATAAGTATTTAACAGTTGAATTTTTAAAATTTATTAGAAGTGAAAAAAAATTCAAAAATGTAGAACAATTGAAAAAACAAATTAAAATTGACCTTTCGATTGCGAGAAAAACAAAATGAACAAAACTGAAATAAATTTACCAAAAACAGCTTTTTCAATGAAAGCTAATCTGCCAGTCAGAGAACCAGAAATATTAGAACTTTGGAATAAAATAAATCTTTATCAAGAATTAAGAAAAAATAGAAAAGGAAAAGAAAAATTTGTACTTCATGATGGTCCTCCATATGCAAATGGGAATATACATATGGGTACAGCTCTTAATAAAATTTTAAAAGATATTATTGTAAAATTTCACCAAATGGATGGCAAAGACTCTGTATATGTGCCTGGTTGGGATTGTCATGGTTTGCCAATTGAATGGAAAATAGAAGAACAATATAAAAAAAATAAAAAAAATAAAAATGAGGTCCCAATAGTAGAATTTAGAAAAGAATGTCGATCCTTTGCTGAAAAATGGATAGAAGTTCATAAAAAGCAATTCAAAAGACTTGGAGTTGTTGGTGATTGGGAAAATTATTATTCGACAATGAGTTTTGATGCAGAGGCTCAAATTGTTAGAGAGCTTGGTAAATTTTTAAAAGAAGGGAGTCTTTATAGAGGATTTAAACCAGTTTTGTGGTCAACTGTAGAAAAAACTGCTTTAGCAGATGCAGAGGTGGAGTATCAAGATCACAAATCAGATACTATTTATGCATGCTTTCCAGTTAAATTTACAAATCTTGACGATTTAAGAAATTGTGATGTTGTTATTTGGACTACAACTCCTTGGACTATTCCAGCAAATAAAGCTTTAGCTTATAACGAAAGTTTAGATTATTTAGTGATAGAAATTAAAGACAAGAGTGAATTTGAAAATAAGAAAATTGTAATTGCAGAGACATTGTTAGATTCTGTTATCAAAGATTGTGGAATTAAAGAATATAAAAATTTAAATAAATTTAAAGGCAAAGAATTTAAGGGAACTATTTGCAACCATCCATTTCATAGTCTTGGTTATGATTATGATATACCAATGCTAGAAGCACGTTTTGTTACGACTGATCAAGGAACTGGCATTGTTCACTGTGCACCAAGTCACGGCCCAGATGACTTCAATCTCTGCTTAAATAATGGTATCAAGGCAATAGAGACAGTTGATGGAGACGGAAAATATACCAATAACGTTGTTTTATTTGAAGGAATGCACATTTTCAAATCTAATCCTATTGTAATTGAAAAGCTTAAAGAACAAAAAAAACTTTTATCTAATGGAGAGCTGATTCATTCTTACCCTCATTCATGGAGATCAAAAGCCCCATTAGTTCATAGAGCTACGCCACAATGGTTTATTTCTATGGAAAGTCACAAACTTAGAAGCAAAGCATTAAAAGCAATAGATGAAACAAATTTCTATCCGAGCAAAGGTAAAGAAAGATTGAGATCAATGATTGAAACTAGACCTGACTGGTGTGTTTCAAGGCAAAGGGTATGGGGAGTTCCATTACCAATTTTTGTAAATAAAAAAACAAAAAAAATTTTAGTTGATGAAAATGTGTTTGAAAACATTGCAAGTATTTATGAAAAAGAAGGTTCCGATTGTTGGTTTTCTGACGATCCTCAGAAATTTCTTGGGAATAAATATAAATCTGAAGATTTTGAAAAACTTAGTGATATTGTTGAGGTATGGTTTGATAGCGGATCTACGCATTCTTTTGTATTAGAAAAAAGAGATGATTTAAAGTGGCCTGCATCTATGTATCTTGAAGGCTCTGATCAACACAGGGGATGGTTTCATTCATCCTTATTAGAGTCTTGTGGCACAAGAGGAAAAGCGCCATTTGAGTCAATATTGTCCCATGGGTTTGTTGTAGATGGCAAAGGTCTTAAAATGTCTAAGTCTTTAGGAAATGTTATTGCGCCTGAAGATATTTTAAAAAAGTATGGAGCTGATATTTTAAGAATTTGGGTGGCTTCATCTAATTATGCAGAGGATCTTAGAATAGATTATTCAATACTAGATCAACATTCAGAATCATATCGTAAGATAAGAAATACTTTTAGATATTTATTGGGGAATCTTAATGATAATTTTGAAGATGTTGATTTAGAAAAAGTTGATATCAATAATTTACCTGAGCTTGAAAAGTTTATCCTGCACAAAATTTATACTTTAAACATACAGTTTAAAAAATATTTTAATAATTATGATTTTCATAATTTGTATAAAGAATTACTAAATTTTTGCACTGTAGATTTGTCAGCATTTTATTTTGATATCAGAAAAGACACGTTATATTGTGATCCATTAAATTCTAAAAAAAGAAAATCATCTATAGTTGTTTTAAATATTTTACTGAATTCATTGCTTAGATGGTTTGCTCCAATCATTTCATTTACCACTGAAGAGATCTATCAATTGGCATCAAAAAAAAATAAAAGTATTCATTTAGAGAATTTTTTAAATTTCCCAAAAAATTTTGAAAATAAAGAAGTTGAAAAAAAATGGACTGAATTAATTAAGATAAGGGATATTTGTAATATAAGTATTGAGGAAAAAAGAGCTAGTAAAGAAATAGGATCAAGTTTAGAAGCTGAGCTTAACATAAAACTTGATACTAAATTTAAAGAAATTTTAAATAATATTGAATTATCTGAGTTGTGTATTACATCGAAAGTAAACATTTCTTTTGAGGATCAAATAGAAACCTTGGTTACAACTAAAAAAGCATCAGGAAAAAAATGTTCAGTTTGTTGGAAAATAAGAAATGAACCATGTGAAAGACATCCCAAATGTCAGATTATATAAATAAAAATTTGTATTCAAATTTTTTGATAGTTATAATTATTTTTGCTTTAGACAGAATTTCTAAATATTATGTAATATTGTTAAATGAAAAAAATTTATCACCCGATATTTTCGCATCTAAATATTTAAATATAAGTTTAATTTGGAATCAAGGAATAGCGTTTGGTCTATTCTCATTTAATGAAGTTAATTTATATAATTTTTTGACAGTTCTAATTGCTATTATAATTACCATAATCTTTTTTATGATTTTGAGAAGTGAAGGCATAAAAAAATATTCACTTTTGATGATATTAGGTGGTGCATTAGGTAATTTATATGATCGAATTTTTTATAAAGCAGTTCCAGATTTTATAGATTTTCATATTGGAAATTTTCATTGGTTTATTTTCAATGTATCAGATATATTTATATCCTTAGGAGTATTATTTTTGATTTTACAAGAATTAATTTATAAACAAACTAATGAAAAAAAATAAAATATTATTAATAATTATTATTCCAATTGTTTTTCTAAATGCATGCAACACAGTAAAAGATGGTTTTAGATCGCAAAAGAAAGATAGTATTGATGAATTTTTGGTTGAAAAAAAATCACCACTTGTAATGCCACCAGATTTTGACGAGTTACCATTACCAAGTGATACTAATGAAAATCCAGAACAAGTTGAAGAGAGTAATATAAAATCATTAATCTCTAATAATGAAAATTCTTTGGCTGATACAGAAAGTAATGTAAATCAAAGTCAAAATTTTGAGAATTCTATTTTAGAAAAAATTAAAAAGAATTAATGATAACTACTGGAATTTTTTTTAAAAATTTTAAATTAAAAAAAAATCAATTTAATATTCAAAAAAAACTAAAAAGTTTAATTAACGATAAAGATTTTGTAATTAA
This sequence comes from Candidatus Pelagibacter sp. HIMB1483, assembly GCF_052048135.1. Lineage (NCBI taxonomy): Bacteria > Pseudomonadati > Pseudomonadota > Alphaproteobacteria > Candidatus Pelagibacterales > Candidatus Pelagibacteraceae > Candidatus Pelagibacter > Candidatus Pelagibacter sp. HIMB1483. The sequence goes on from NZ_JBNAIM010000002.1 coordinate 275,116, forward strand.
TTCACTAAGAAATAACTACAAAGATAATTTTAAAAAAAAAAATCTTAAAATTTATAATAATTATAAAGATGTGAGAATTATAGGGATGGGTGGATCATCTCTTGGGACACAAGCAATTTATAATTTTTTAAAACATAAAATTAAAAAAAATTTTACTTTTATTAACAATCTATCTCCAGTTAAAAAAATTAGTAAAAGAAAAAAATATTTAAATTTAATTGTATCTAAATCAGGTAATACGATCGAGACAATTGTTAATTCAAATATCTATGTAAAGAAAAATGATAAAAATATATTTATTACAGAAAATAAAAAAAACTATCTTCATGAACTTGCAAAAAAATTAAAAGCAGAAATTATTCACCATAATAACTTCATTGGTGGGAGATATTCAGTTTTATCAGAAGTTGGAATGCTACCAGCTGAGCTAATGGGGTTAAATTCTAAAAGATTTAGACAATTTAATAATCTTATTAAAAATAAGAAATATTTGAATGCACTGATTTCAAATGTAAGCGCAATAATTTATTTTATAAAAAAAAAAAAATTTAATTCAGTCATTATAAATTATGATAAAAAATCTGAAGATTTATTTTCTTGGTACCAACAGTTAGTCGCAGAAAGCTTGGGTAAAAATAAGACAGGTATATTGCCAATATTATCAAATATGCCCAAAGACAATCATAGCGTCATGCAACTTTACTTGGATGGATTTAAAAATAATTTTTTTACTTTTTTTTACACACATGAAAATAGTTATTCAAAAATTTTAGGAAAAAATATTTTACCATCTCATAAATTTATAAGTAAAAACAATATTAGTGAAATTACTTTTTCACAAAAAAAAGCTACAGAAAAAGTTTTTAATTTGAAGAATATTCCATTTAGAAGTTTTGAGATTAAAAAAAGAGATGAAAAAACATTGGGTGAATTGTTTTGTTTTTTTATTTTAGAAACAATTTTAATCGGTAGAGCTCTCAAAGTTAATCCTTATAATCAACCTGCTGTCGAACTTATAAAAAAAGAAACCAAAAAACTGTTAATTCAAAGTCCCAAATAAAATTTTAGATATACCATATTGTCTTTGTTCTAAAATTTTAAAATTTTTAGAGAATTGATCTTTCTCCTTTTTGTGTCTGTGAATAATTAGTAAACCATTATTTTTTAGAATCTTATTATCATAGATATTATCTATCAAACTATTCAATTTCTTTTCTTTATATGGTGGATCTAAAAATATTATATCGAACTTTTTAAGGATTATTTCAAAGTTGAAATTTGATAATAAATTTTGATCAATCACTTCATATTTATTGGTAATTTTTAGATTAGATAGATTTTTTTTCAAAATTGGTAAGACACCACTGTAATTTTCAACAAAAGTGACATGTTCAGCTCCTCTTGATAAGCATTCTATGCCAAATGATCCAACACCTGAAAATAAGTCTAAAACTATAGAATTTTCTATATTTACTTTAAATTTATTTGAATGATTTAACACATTAAAAATAGATTCTTTTGTTAAATCCTTTAGCGGTCTTGTCTCTTTATCTTTTGGAACTAAAATTTTTTTTCCTTTAAAATACCCACCAATTATTCTCATTTATCAATTACTTTAAAACCAATATCTTTTCTAAAAAAACCATCTTCCCAGTTTAAGTTATTTATCTGTTTATGAATTTTGTTTCTAGCTTTTGCAAAACTATCTGATAGTGAGACAAAATTTAATACTCGTCCTCCAGTTGCTAAAATATGAGTATCTTTTTTTATGGTTCCAGCATGAAACAAATAATCATCAGTCTCAAGATTCAAATTATTTAAATTTTTTATTATTACATTTTTTTTGTATTTATCTGGATAACCTTTTGAACATAAAACAACACACAAACTTTTTTTTTTATTCCATTGAATTTTTATTTTATCTAAATTACTTTCGCAGCATGCGTTTAGTATTTCATAAAGATCACTTTCTAATTTAGGAAGTAAAGTTTGACATTCTGGATCTCCCATTCTTACGTTATATTCAATTAAGTACGGTTCATTATTATTTATCATCAATCCAGCATACAAAAAACCTTTATAGTGAGTTTTTAAATCTCTTATGGCCTTAAGAGTTGGATTTATGATCTTGTTTAAAATTTTTTTTTCCAATTCTTGACTAATTAATCTTGACGGAGAATATGCACCCATTCCACCTGTATTTTTTCCCTTGTCACCCTCTAAAACTCTTTTATGATCTTGTGCTGTGCCAAAGCTTTGAAAACTTGAACCATCGGTAATTATAAAAAAACTCATTTCCTCACCTTTTAAAAATTCTTCAATAAGAACATTTTCCGCTTTCCCAAATTTACCTTCAAAAATTTCTTTGACTGCCTGGTTTGATTGATCTTTATTTTCACAAATATAAACACCTTTACCAGCAGCTAAATTATCTGCTTTAATCACTATTGGATGATTTGATTTATCTAAAAAAATATTTGCCTCAATTTTATTTTTAAAAATTCCAAAATTTGCTGTAGGAATATTGTATTTCTTACATATTTCTTTTGTAAAAATTTTGGAGCCTTCCAATTTAGAAGCTATTTTATTTGGTCCAAATACTTTTATATTATAACTTTCAAGATAATCAGTTATTCCATCTACCAACGGTTTTTCTGGGCCAACAATTACAAGATCTATTTTCTTTTCTAAAATGAAATCTTTTATTTTTTCAAATTCATCAAAATTTATATCTATGTTTTCAGCTATTTTTGAAGTACCTGCATTTCCAGGAAAACAATAAATTTTATTTATTTTTTTTGATTTATTTATTGAGTGACAAATTGCGTGTTCTCGTCCTCCACTTCCAATAATACCAACTTTCATATATAAACATATAAACTATAAATGAATAAAAAATTAGCAAAATTAAAATATTTACCAAATAATTTTCAAGTAATTGAACCAGGTGACTATGTTATTTGTGCAGTTTCTGGAAAATCAATTAGTCTTGAAAATCTAAATTATTGGAATGTTGATTTACAAGAGCCTTATTATTCATACATTGAGGCTTCTATAAAAAGAGAGGAATTAGATAAAAAATAGAATTATTTCCAACGATTATGTGTCCAGATCCAACTTTTTGGATCGTTTAATATCATATTTTCAAGTATCTCATTTAATCTATCAGTAATATTCATTATTGAATCTTCTTTAGAGAAATTAATTGGTTCAAAAACTTTCATTTTAAACTTTATGTTTTCATATCTTTCAATAAAAATTGGAACAACAGGGATTTCAAATTTTTTGATTAATTGAGCTGGGATGGTAGTTGTAAACGCTTTTTCACCAAAGAAATTTGATTTTATTCCTTGAGAGACCCTTTGATCAATCATTAGTGCTGTAGAGTATCCTTGATAATTTAATCTCATTAATTCTTTTAATCCACCTATACCTTTTTTAATTTGATTTTTACAAATATATCTAATTCTTATTTTTTCCATAATACTGTTTAAAAAAATATTATTTAAAGGTCTATAGATTGCTGCAATATTTAAACCTAATTTATCAATTTGCATTGCCATCAATTCAAAATTACTAAAATGTCCTGAAATAAAAATCACTTTTTGATTATTATCTTTTATTTTATTGAGAATTTCCTCTCCATCAATAGTAATATTCTTATCAAGAAACCCTTTTCTAAAATTTTTTAAAAACATATATTCCGCAAAAACTCTTCCATAGTTATTCCACATTGATGATTTAAGTTTGTTTAATCTTTCCTTATCTATATTTGGAAATGCTCTTTTTATATTTTTATTAATTATTTCTTTTGATCTAAAAAAAGGGCCAATTAATTGAAATAATTTTCCTCCAAGAAAAGATGAAATTTTTACACCTAAAATTTTAAAAATAAAAAAAATTATAATAATTAATATAAATTGAAAAAAATATTTTAATTTATTCATAAAGTTTTGATATATCTCTCACAAATTTTTTTTCATCTAATAATTCTAGATTAACTTTTATATATTTTACATCATCATATTTATTTTCTTTTAATCTCATAAAATCCTTTTCTGTTGTAATAATCTTACAATCCAATTCTTTTGAGATAGAAATAATATTATCAATATCCTTTTTTGAATATTTATAATGATCTGGAAATTCAATATCTTTTATAATTTTAAATTTATTAATTTTAAGCATCGATATGAAAGTTTCATGATTACCAATTCCAGAAAATGCTAAAAAATTATCATTTAAGTTAAATTCACTTAAATTTTTAGCAACATATATACCTTGATAAATGTTTATATTTGGATCAATATTAAGTATAAATTTTTTCATTTCTTCTAAATTTTCATTATTTCCGTTTAGAAATACATTCTTATATTTTTTAATATTTTTTATATTTTCTCTTAAAGGTCCAGATGGGATTGTAAGTCCATTTCCGATCCAATTGATATTATTAAAACAGACAATATTAAAATCACAATTAATAGACGGATCTTGTAGTCCATCATCAAGAATTGCAAGTTTGTATCCTTCGCTAATAGCTCTTTCTAAAGAGTCTGCTCTTTTTTTATTTTTAAAAAGTTTGCCATTATTTTCTAATATATTTTGCTCGTCTATTTGATCTCGGTAAAATTTTTTTACAAAACATGTTTTAATTTTATTTTTATTTAAAATTTCATTTATTTTTAGACTCAATGAGGTTTTTCCAGTACCCCCAATGTAAATATTACCTACACAAATTGTTTTGATTGATGAATATTTTTTTTTTGGATTAATAGTTTTGAGTAAGTTAACAATTTCAATTAAGATAGATATTGGCCAAAGTATATATGAAATTACATTTGGTTTTTTATAATCCCAAAATTTGGGTTTTTTAAGTATCATTATTTATTGATTTATCTAATTCATTTAAGGTATTTTTAAGAATACTATCTCCAAGAAATTTCATTTTTTGTACTTTTTTCATATTTTTTTTAAATATAATTGAATTTGCACATTGCAATGGAGTTTTTACCTTATGTGATATTTTTAATAGACTCAAATAACGATAAACTTCTTTAAAATTACCAACATCAGGACCATGCAATATTTTAGCTCCAAATCGAGCTGGCTCTAATGGATTTTGACCACCTTTTTTTATTATTGAGCCTCCCAAAAAGACTGAGGTAGCAATCTTATAAAATTTTCTAGATTCTCCAAAGGTATCAACGATAAAGATATCAGTATTAATTAATTTTTTCTTTTTTGAACTTCTTGTAATTACGTTAAGGTTAAGTTTTTTAATTTGATCAACTATTTCTGGAACTCTATTGATATGTCTCGGTATTATAATTGAAATTAAATTTTTAATTTTCTTTTTTAGTAGAATATGAGTTTTTACTGCAAAGATTTCTTCTGTATCATGAGTGCTTGCAGCAATAAAGACTTTATACTTTTTAAATTGAGAAAATAATTTTTGGTCAATTTGAGTATTTTGTGAGACATCATCAATATATTTTAAATTTCCAATTACCTTAATTTTTTTTAATCCAATTTTTTGAAAAAAATTTTTTGTTTCTTTATTTTGGGGATATGCAATATCAATTAAGTTAAAAATTGAATTTGAAAAACTTTTTAATTTTGACCAACGATTAAATGACTTATTTGTAATCCTTGCATTTAATAGAATTAAAGGAATATTTTTTTTTTTAATTGATTTAAACATACTAGGCCAAATTTCTGATTCTAAAAAAATAGCAATATTGGGTTTCCAATAATCTAAAAATTTATTTGAAAAGAAAAAATAATCGATAGGATAAAATTGATGAATTACTTTTTTAAACTTAATTCCCCCCAAAACGTTTGATGAACTTAATGTACTAGATGTGATTAAAATCTTACTAATAGATTTATCATTATCGTACTTTTTAATTATTGGTATTATACTCAGTATTTCACCCACACTTGCACCATGAAACCAAATAAGTTTACCAGGACCTCTTTTTTTTGAAAAAAAACAAAATTTTTCTTTTATGCTTTTTCTATTTTCTTTACCTTTGAGAATTCTATGAGTTATAATTATAGGTGCAAGTAATAGTATTATTAGAATTAATAATTGGTAAATAAAAAAAATCATTATCTTTTAATTTGTTTATCATGAAAGTTCTTATAAATTTCAGATTTCTTTAGTAATTCTTGATGTTTCCCATTATCAACTATTCTTCCAGAATCTATGAGATAAATATTATTTGAATTTAAAATTGTTGATAATCTGTGTGCTATTACAATTGTAGTTCTATTTTCTGTTAAAATTTTTAACGCTTCTTGAATTTTTGTTTCAGTTTCAGAGTCTAGAGATGATGTTGCTTCATCTAAAAGAATTATAGAGCTTTTTTTAAGCATAGCTCTTGCAATAGAAATCCTTTGTTTTTCTCCTCCTGATAGTCTAACTCCATTTTCACCAATTAAAGTTTCATATTTATTTGGTAATTTATTTATAAATTCATCAGAATGTGAAAGTTTTGCAGCCTCATAAACTTCTTCATCAGAAGCGTCTAAATTAGCATATTTTATATTATTTTTGATTGTGTCATCAAATAAAGTTGTTTCTTGGCTCACTAATGAGATATTTTTTCTAAGAGTATCAATTGTACAATCATAAATAGACTGATTATCTATTTTTATATCACCTGTTGCACGATCATAAAATCTTGGGATTAAATTCAAAATAGTAGATTTTCCAGATCCACTATGACCCACGAGAGAAGTCATTTTTCCACCTTCAAAAATCAAGTTAACATTTTTTAAAACTACTCCATCTGATCTATTATAGCTAAAATTTACATCTTTAAATTCGATGTGGGCATTTTTGATATCAAGTTTTTTTGCATCAGATTTATCATTAATAAAAATTTCAGTATCAACAACTGATAAAATTCTAGATGCTGCAGAAAGACCTTGATTAAGAATGACATTTAAAGTCGATAAAGATCTTACAGGTTGATAAGCTAACATCATTGCAGCAAGAAATGAAAAAAAATTATTAACACTTAGTTCGTCTCGCGCAATTAATTTTCCTGAATAAAAGATCAAAATTGCAATCATAATTCCAGTTAATACTTCCATTATTGGAGAAATTCTAACTATTACATGTCCAATTTTTTTATTTTTTTCTTTAAGTTGATTTAAATAACTATCAGCTCTATTTGATTCGTATTTTTCTTTTTGAAAAATTTTTGTCAGTCTGTGATTTTTAAACAATTCAACAAGATACTTTGTTAAGAAACTAGATTTTTCTTGGGCTTGTGTTGTAACTTTACCCATTCTTTTTCCTAAACTTCTTGCAGCAGTACTTGCTATTGGTATCAAAACTATTGCTATAAGAGAAAGTTTCCAATTTTGTAAAAACATTACCGTAAGTAGTCCAATTAAGGTTAGACTGTCTTTAAAAAGATTAAGTATTCCATGGCTAAGAAGGTTTGTAATGTGCATAACATCATAAGTAAGATTAGAAATAAACTTTCCAGAGTGTTTTTCATCAATTGACTGAGTATCTGCTCGAATTAAAGTATTTAACATGTCAAATTGAAGTTTCTTTTTAATATCTTCCCCAACATTAATCATGATAATTTTTGCAAGATAAAGGGAGACACCTTTCGTTGTAAAAGCAATAACTATTAGTATTGGAATGATCATTAATAAAGTTTGATCTTTTTCAATAAATATTTTTTCAATGGCTGGATCCAAAAGCCATGCAATAGAAGAAGTACTTGCGGCAACTAAAAGAGAAAAAAATACAGCTATAAAAATTTGTTTAACATATTTTTTTGTGTATTCTCTAAAAAGTCTTTTAAGAGTTATAGTTTTATTCATTAAAAAATTTTGCCAATTAGAATGTTTATAAAGATTATTAATCCTAAATAATTATTGCTCTTAAATATTTTTAAACAAGTACTTGTGTTATTTAAATCAAAACATTTGATTTGAAACAAAAACAATTGAGCTGCAGGAATAATTAAAAATAAAAAGTAGAGAAAATTAAAATCCATTAGATAACCTCCAATGACTAATAAAGATATTAATATTGAGTAACATATAATTAAAAAAGTTTTAGCTGTTCCTTTAAACTTTATCGAAGTTGATTTTAATCCAATAATTTCATCATCTTTTATATCTTGGTATCCATAAATTGTGTCGTATCCTAGTGTCCAAAATATGGCCCCTAAATAAAAAATTATTGGAATGATATTTATACTTTCTGTTATTGACGTCCAACCAAGAATTAAACCATAATTAAAAGTAATACCTAAGAAAAGTTGGGGCCAATAAGTATATCTTTTCATTAAAGGATAAGTGAATGCCAAAGGCATTGATGCTAATGCTGCCAAGATTGTAAAATAATTAAAATTTATAAGAACCAGAAACGCTAATCCACATAAAAAAGCTGCATAGATTAAACCCCTTGATACTGAAATTTTTTTTGATGCAATTGGTCGATTCTTAGTTCGTGAAACTTGGCTATCAAATTTTCTATCAAGGATATCATTTATTATACATCCTGCTGATCTCATTAGAACTGAGCCTAGAAAAAAAAGTAAAAGATAAAATAAATAATTATTTAAATTTTGAGAAAAATCATAAATTAGAGTTAAACCCCATGCGCATGGCCAAAAAAGCAACATATATCCAATTGGCTTTTTTAGTCTAGTAAGTTCAATAAATAAGATAAATTGGTTCATAAAATTTACTTGTAAATAACAAAGGCAAGATTGATAATCAAATTGATTCGTATGAATATAGATTACACAGTCACAGCTTTGATGTTTCCAGCTATTCCTCTATTAATGAGCGTTTATAGCAACAGATTTCATACCTTAAGTAAGTTAATTAGAGAATTACATGATGAACATGTTTATGAAAAACATATACCTCCTGAATGGAAAAAGCAGTTTATTAATTTAAGTGGAAGAATAACACTTTTGAGATGGACTATTATGTTTGCTGCTTTTGGTTTCTTATTCAACATGCTTACAGTTCTTGGACTTTATTTAAACGAAGTTTTTATTGCTAGATTAATTTTTGGATCTTGTTGTTTATCTATGATTATATCTATATTATTTTTTATAAGAGAAATTCACTTATCAACTAATGCTTTAAAACTTCATATGTCAGATATGGATGTTGATGTTGATTAAGGAATAATTACAGCAGGTCCTAAAATTTTTCTTCCTTCTAACTCTTGATGTGCTTTTACAATTTGTTCTAAAGAATACTTTTTAAAAATATTTAATTTAAATTTTTTATTGATGAACATTTCAAAAACTTTATTAGCTGCCTCATCCAATTCTTCTTTTGTAGAAGTGTAATGAGCAATACTTGGTCTTGTTAAATATAATCCTTTTGGTGCTAAAGATTTTCCAACATTACATGGTTCTATAGGACCAGATGCATTTCCAAAAGAAACCATCATTCCTCTAACTTTTAAACATTCAATTGAATCATCAAATGTTTTTTTACCAACACCATCGTAAACTACCGGAACACCAACTCCGTTAGTAATTTCTTTAACTTTTTCAGCAAAGTTTTCTTTAGAATAATTAATTACATGATCGCAGCCATTAGCTTTAGCTATATCAATCTTTTCATCAGATCCAACAGTTCCAATAACAGTACAACCCAAACTTTTTGCCCACTGACAAAATATTTGTCCAACACCACCCGCAGCCGCATGAAATAATATAGTTTCACCTGATTTCACTGGATATGTTTTATGAAGAAGATAAAAAACTGTGAAACCTTTTGTCATTAACGTTACAACGTTTTCTAATTCTATTTTATCAGGTACTTTAACTAATTTTTTAGTTGGAAAAATTCTGTGTGTTGCATATGAACCGATTGGCATTGATGCATAAGCAACTTTATCTCCGACCTTAAAGTCTTTTACATCTGGTCCAACTTTTTCAATTATTCCTGCACCCTCAATTCCAATATTTGATGGCAATTCAACAGGGTAGAGGCCCGATCTATGATAGGTATCAATATAATTTAAACCAATAGCTTCATTTTTAATTAAAACTTCACCAGATTTAGGTTCACCTAACTTAATATCTTTTAATTCTAAAACTTCTGGTCCGCCATTTTTTGAAATTATTACTGCTTTCATTTTACAAATGTACCATTATGATAATCTTGAACAGCTTGCAAGATCTCTGCTTTGGTATTCATAACAAAAGGTCCACCTCTTGCAATTTCTTCATTAATTGGTTTACCTGATATAACTAAAAATTTTGCTTTTGTTTTTGCTTTAATTTTTAATTCCTCACCTTTTGTAAGTAATATCAAAGTGCTATTTTTGACATTATCATGTTTTTTTGAACCAATTTCTATTTCACCATCAATTAAATAAACAAAAGTATTATGTGTAGATCGTAAATTAAAATTAAATTCTTTATCTTTATGTAGCTCAACATCAAAATATATAGGCTCAACATTGTGTCCTTTTACTGGACCTTCAGCTTTTTCAAACTTACCAGCTATTACTTTTACTTGCTTGTCTTGATCTTGATGCACACTCATTTTATCTGCATCAATATAAATATATTCAGGTTTGCTCATTTTTAATTTGGCTGGCATGTTAATCCACAATTGAAACCCATGAAGTTTACCTTCCTTCATTGCAGGCATTTCAGAATGAATAATTCCACTTCCAGTTTTCATCCATTGAACATCTCCTGCTGTCATTCTACCTTCACCACCAGTGCTATCTTTGTGTTCAAAATCACCTGCCAACATATATGTAACAGTTTCAATCCCTCTGTGCGGATGTGGAGGAAAACCAGCAATATAGTCTTCACTATTTTCTGAACCAAATTCATCCAACATCAAAAAGGGATCAAAATAATTTGGTTCAACTCCAATACTTCTCTTAAGCTTAACACCAGCTCCATCAGAAGCAGGGATAGGATCAATAATTTGTTTTACTTCAATATTTTTCATGTCATTCAAATAATTAATTAAATATTTATTTCAAGGTTACTTTTTGTCTAAACAATAACCTTTAGCACCATTCACAACTAAAAATAAAAATCCACCTGCTAAAGCGATGTTTTTCATAAATGCAATAAATTGCATTTGATCTGAAAAATCATTGTGAAAGATAACAGCAGTAGCTATACAAAACAAACTTAGAGCTCCAGCAGCAATTCTTGTTTGATAACCAACAATAATCAATATTGGTCCAGCTATTTCTAAAATAATTGCTGGTATCAATAAAAATCCAGGAAGCCCAAAACTTTCCATCCAACCAACTGTTCCCTCATAATTTCCTATTTTATGAAATCCACTTAATAAAAAAACTATAGAGATAAAAATTCTACCAATTAAATCCAATATATTTGTCATATTCTATTTATTGTGTGATCCATCACAGAATGGCTGATTGTTAGTTTGTTTGCAAGTACAAAAAAACATTTTTTTTGTCGCTTCAGCTTTATATGCAACAGGATTAAATTCAGAACCTTTGTGAGAGCCATCACAAAAAGGTTGTTTTGAACTTTTACCACAACTACACCAAAAATAAGATTTGCCTTCTTCAACTTCTACTGCAATTGCTCCGTTACCTGCTCTTTGTCCTTTAGTCATAAATTAATATCCTTAGCTATTACTTAATAAGTTTTATTTTGTTGATTTAAATATAGCTTTATGTTATAAATAAATATAGCGCCGATTTAAGTTAAATTGCGGGCGCTTTAAAAATCCAGCTAAAGCGACGCTTCAACCACCGCTTCAGCTGGTGGTTTTTTTTTGAACTTCCAAAACTAAACCGGGTATTTGAACCATATTGTGCACCTTGCATTATGCTAAAGCACTAAAAAGGAGAGAAGAGACAATTTTTTACCCTCTTGGTTTTTTATTAGTCTCTTTTCTCCATTTATTTATTGGAGGAAAGAAAATGGCTAATGAATTAAAACAAAGATTAGATAAAGGACCTGTAATTTGTGCAGAGGGTTTTTTATTTGAAATTGAAAGAAGAGGCTACATGGCATCAGGAGAGTTTGTGCCAATGGTTTCTTTAGATCATCCTGAAGTACTTGAAAATTTACATAGAGAATTTCAACATGCAGGCTCTGATGTTGTTGAAGCATTTACTTACAATGGACATCGAGAAAAAATGAGAGTAATTGGCAAGGAAGAATTACTTGAACCTTTAAATCGTGCAGCTTTAAAAATAGCAAAAAAAGTTGCATTAGATACACCCAAAGGATCGAAACCAAATTTGATGGCAGGAAATATTTCTAATTCTAACATTTGGAAAGAAAATGACAAACAATCTCAAAAAGAAGTTGAGAGTATGTTTTCTGAAATGATTGGATGGGCAGTAGATGAAGGAGCAGATATACTTATTGGTGAAACTTTTTATTATGCCGAAGAAGCTTTCAAAGCTCTTGAGGTTATGAAAAAAGCAAATCTTCCAACTGTATTAACTATTTCTCCAATGGGTGAAAATGTAATGCGAGATGGAAATTCTGTTGTTGATACTTGTAAAGAATTAGAGCAAAAAGGTGCGGATGTAGTTGGTTTAAATTGTTTTAGAGGACCAGCAACCATGTTTCCTTTTTTAAAAGAAATAAGAAAAGCCGTTAAGTGTCATGTAGGAGCTTTACCTATTCCTTATAGAACTAACGATCAACATCCAACTTTTTTCAATTTACCAGATAGAGATGATTGTTCTTGTCCATCTCCACATGGAAGAACATTTCCAACAGCACTTGATCCACATTTTTGTAACAGATATGAGATTGGAAAATTTGCAAAAGACGCTCATGAACTAGGCATAAACTATCTTGGTGTTTGCTGTGGTGCTAACCCAATGTTGATAAGAGAAGTTGCAGAGTCAATTGGATTAAAAGTTCCTGCAAGTAAGTATAGAGAAAATATGGAAAATCATTTCATGTATGGGAAAAATAAAAGAATTCCAAAACACATGACTGAGTATGGAGATAAAGCTTAAATTAATTTATTTTGGGTAACAGATCTTTTAAATTTTTGATTTGATTTTTGGGCTCATAATCAAGGTTATCAAAAATATTATTATTTCTGTTTACCCAAATAGATTGATAACCATAATTTCCACCACCAGAAACATCCCAAGTGTTAGCACTTAAAAAAGCAACTTCACTTTTTTCAATCTGATATTTTTTTATTGGAATATCGTAAACTTTAGAACTTGGTTTATAAATCCCAACTTCTTCAATAGAAAATATATCATCAAATAAATTATCTAAATCATTACTATTAACTAATTCTTTTAGTAATGAAGGAGTGCCATTAGAAAGAATAGCTAATTTAAATTTTTTTTCTTTTAGGTTTTTTAAAGTTTCAGGAACTTCTTTGTAGGGTGACAGTACTTTATATAAATTAAGTAATTCATCTTTCATAGAAAGATCTATATTAAAAGCTTTCATTGACTTATCTAAACTATCTTCAGTAACTTGCCAAAAATCTTTATGTCTTTCCATTAAACTTCGAAGCCAAGTATATTCTAATTGTGTAGTCCTCCAAAAATTTGCAAAAGCCTCCCATTTGCTACCAATTTTATCCTTACATTTTTCAGCAGCTGAGTTAACATCAAACAGCGTTCCGTAAGCATCAAAAATTATTGCTTTAACATTTTTCATAAACTAACTTAACACAAATGAGCAATATTAGATTATTTTTTTCAAACATATTATCCGCAGATACGACTGATAGATTAGATAAGTCCCAATCACATTATTTGGTTAAAGTTATGCGTATTAAAGAAAGTGAAGTTTTTTCAATATTTAATCAAAATGGAGAATGGGAAGCAAAAGTTTTGAAGATATCCAAAGGTATTGTTGAATTTAAAACAGTTAAACAATTAAGAAAAAAAGAAAGTTCAAAAGAATTGTGGCTAGCATTCTCTCCAATAAAATCAAATTATCAAAATTTTATGATTCAAAAAGCAACAGAATTAGGAGTAACAAAATTCTTACCCATTATTTTTGATAGAACAGTTGTGAGGAAAATTAATAACGAGCGTTTAGAAAAAATAGTTATTGAAGCTAGTGAACAATCAAATCGATTAAATGTGCCTGAAATTGAGAAAGCACAAGATTTAAAAAATTTTTTAAACTCAAATTCAATGGATTTAATTTTTACTGATTTAAATTCAGATAATAAAAAAATTGAAAAATCAAAGTTAACAGATAAGCCTATTTGCATTATAATAGGTCCAGAGGGTGATTTTTCAGAGGCTGAGAGAGAGGAGATTCTCTCTTTTAAAGGTGTTCAGTCTCTTAAAATTAATGAGAATATTTTAAGATCAGAAACAGCAGTGATATCTGCTATTTCGATCATAAATTATGTGATTAATTGATAAATTGTCGCGAAAACTAAAGTGTAATTTTTATAAAAGGGCTTTATATAGCTATTAAAAATGAAAAAAATTTTTTACATATTTTCAGGAACTTTTATATCGCAAAATGCTTTTGCTAATCAGCCTGTTGACTGGCAATTAGGTTTTCAAAAAGCTGCATCAGAGTCTATGAGAGAAATTGTTGCTTTTCATGACAAACTTTTATTACCAATTATTATTGCAATAAGTGTGTTCGTTTTATTTTTAATGCTTTATGCATGTGTAAGATTTAGAGCATCAGCAAATCCAAATCCTTCAAAAAGAACACATAATGTAACTGTGGAAGTTTTATGGACTTTAATTCCATGTTTAATTCTAATAGTCATGGCAGTCCCTTCATTTAAAATTTTATATAAACAAGACACAATACCAAAAGCAGATTTAACAATTAAAGCTATTGGTTATCAGTGGTACTGGGGATATGAGTATCCGGATGAAAATATAATTTTCGACTCTTATATGATTGAGGAAAAAGATTTAGAAGCAAATCAACCAAGATTATTAGCAGTTGATAATGAAGTAGTAGTCCCAGTTGATAAAGTTGTAAAAGTTTTAATCACTGCTAACGATGTTTTACATGCTTGGGCCTTACCATCGTTTGGAGTAAAAAGAGATGCGGTACCTGGTAGAATTAATGAAACATGGTTTAAAGCAGAAAAAGTTGGAACATACTATGGCCAGTGTTCAGAACTATGTGGGATTAAACATGCGTTTATGCCAATAACTGTTAAGGTAGTAAGTGAAGAAGAATACCAAGAATGGTTATCTGAGGCGCGTGTAAAATTTGCAAAAGAAGAAATTGAAAATGATAAACTTAAATTAGCGAGTAAATAAATATGTATACACAAACAGCATCACACGACGATCATCATACACCAACAGGTTGGAAACGTTGGGCGTACTCTACTAATCATAAAGACATTGGTACAATGTACTTAATTTTTGCAATAGTTGCAGGAGTTATAGGCACAGCTTTTTCTGTTTTAATGAGAATGGAATTAATGCATCCTGGCGATGGTATTTTAGGTGGGAATTATCATTTATATAATGTTTTAGTTACTGGCCATGGTTTAATTATGATTTTCTTCATGGTCATGCCTGCCATGATAGGTGGTTTTGGTAATTGGTTTGTACCAATTATGATTGGTGCACCCGATATGGCATTTCCTAGAATGAATAATATTTCTTTCTGGTTATTACCAGTTTCATTAACTTTATTAATCTTATCAATTTTTGCTGATGGCCCTCCAGGTCAAACAGGAGTTGGTGGTGGTTGGACTATTTATCCACCGTTATCATCTAAAGCAGGTCAGCCAGGACCAGCTATGGATTTAGCAATTTTAAGTTTACACTTAGCTGGTGCATCTTCAATTTTGGGAGCAGTTAATTTTATTACAACAATTTTAAACATGAGAACTCCAGGAATGACATTACATAAAATGCCATTGTTTGCTTGGTCGATCTTGGTAACAGCGTTCTTGTTGTTATTGTCATTACCAGTTTTGGCTGGAGCAATTACAATGTTATTAACTGATAGAAATTTTGGAACCGCCTTTTTCGAGGCACAGACCGGAGGAGATCCAGTTTTGTTTCAACATTTGTTTTGGTTCTTTGGTCATCCAGAAGTTTATATTTTAATTTTACCAGGTTTTGGAATGATCAGTCATATTGTATCAACATTTTCTAGAAAACCAGTTTTTGGTTATTTAGGTATGGCATATGCCATGGTAGCAATTGGAATAGTTGGTTTCGTAGTATGGGCTCACCATATGTACACAGTTGGATTAAGTACAGATACTAAGGCTTACTTTTTAGCAGCAACAATGATTATTGCAGTGCCAACAGGAATAAAAATTTTCTCATGGATAGCAACTATGTGGGGTGGATCTATTTCATTCAAAACACCTATGATGTGGGCTCTTGGTTTTATATTCATGTTTACAGTAGGTGGTGTAACAGGTGTTGTGCTAGCAAATGCAGGTGTAGATACTGCAATGCATGATACTTATTATGTTGTCGCTCACTTCCATTATGTGCTTTCATTAGGTGCAGTTTTTGCAATTTTTGCAGGTTTCTATTATTGGTTTTCAAAAATGTCAGGCTACGAATATTCTGAATGGATGGGCCAATTACATTTTTGGTTAACATTTATAGGTGTTAACTTAATTTTCTTCCCTCAACATTTCCTAGGTTTGGCAGGAATGCCAAGAAGATATGCAGATTATCCAGATGCATTTGCTGGATGGAATTATATATCTTCAATAGGTTCTTATGTTGCGGTTGCCGGGTTAGCAGTATTTTTTGCAAATCTTATTTATGCTTTTGCAAAGAAGAAAGCAGCTGAACAAAATCCTTGGGGTGAAGGTGCTACAACTTTAGAATGGACTGTGCCATCTCCACCTAATTTCCATACATTTGAGGAATTGCCAAAGTTTGTTGATGATCAAGAGACAGAAAAATCACACAGCTAAAATAAAAGCTAAAAAAATTGATGGATAGTTCAAAGTTAAAAAAAACAAATTTATCACAAGAAGATTTATTTAATTTCTCTGAGTTATTTAAATTGATGAAGCCAAGAGTTATGTCTTTGGTGATTTTTACATGTGCAGTTGGTTTATTAACTGCACCAAATCTTGTTTCAACAAAAGATGCTATAATTGGAATTTTATTAGTCTCATTAGGCGCTGGAGCCGCTGGAGCATTGAATATGTGGTATGAGTCTGATCTTGATGCTTTAATGACTAGAACTTGTTTAAGACCAATACCAACTGGAAAAGTAAATAAAAATCAGGCTCTTATATTTGGAGTTACTCTATCAATTGTTTCTGTAGTAGCGTTGGATTATTTTACGAATAGAATTTCAGCTGCAATATTACTATTAACAATTTTATTTTATGTTTTTGTTTATACAATTTGGCTGAAAAGAAGAACGCCGCAAAATATTGTTATTGGTGGAGCTGCTGGAGCATTTCCACCTGTGATTGGATGGACAATTGCAACTGGTTCACTTTCAATTGAACCATTAGCTTTCTTCTTAATTATATTTTTTTGGACGCCTTCACATTTTTGGGCTTTAAGTCTGTATAAATCTGATGATTATAAAAGAGCCAATATACCAATGCTTCCCATAACAAATGGAGTTGAGAGCACAAAAATAAATATATTTGTTTATTCATTGTTAATGCTGCCAGTTATAATTTTTCCATATTTAATTGATTTTGTTGGATTAATTTTTTTAATTCCATCACTATTGTTAACTTTTTATTATAATTTTTTATGTTTTGAGCTTTATAATTATAAAAAAAATAAATTTAACTCTAAAAAAGCCAAATCAATATTTGGGTACTCAATATTATATTTATTTTTGGTTTTTGTACTTTTTCTGATAGATAAAATAACATGATTTCGCCAGATAAAAAAACAAAGAGAAAAAATATTTTTACAGCAATAGCAATAATTGCCTTCATGATATTTCTTTTCTTTTTTACATTATATAACACTGGAGTGTTTGATAGGGCTATATGATTGAAAGAAAAAAATTAACTCCACTAGTTTTAGCTGGAATTTTTGTTTTAATGTTAGGCTTGTCTTATGCCGCAGTGCCTTTGTATGATCTTTTTTGTAGGGTTACTGGATTTGGGGGAACTACTCAAGTATCAAATAGTGCTCCAAAAATAGTTTTAGATAAGGTTGTAAGTGTGAGATTTGATACTAATGTAAATAATCTACCGTGGGATTTTAAAGCTAAATCAAATGTTATGGATGTTAAAGTTGGTCAAGTTAACAAAATTGAGTTTGAAGTAACTAATTATAGTAATGAGCCAACAGCTGGAGTAGCAAGCTTCAATGTTTCACCTGCAAGTTTTGGTAAATATTATAGTAAATTGGGGTGTTTTTGTTTTGAAAAACAAGAATTAAAAGCTGGTGAAAAAGCAACTTATGTTATGACTTTTTATTTAGACCCCGAAATGGTCAATGATCCGACTGTGAAAAACCTAGAAGATGTAACTATGTCGTATACTTTTTTCTCGACAGATTACTATAAACAATCATAATCCAAAAAAATGTCAGCTGAAAAAAAACATGATTACCATTTAGTAGATCCAAGCCCCTGGCCAATATATGTTTCATTTGCTTGTTTAGTTCTAGCGATTGGTGCTGTCTCATATATGCATTATGAAATTTCTTGGGGAATGTATCTAGGTTTTGCTTTATTAATTTATGGAGCATATATGTGGTTTAGAGAAGTTGTTATTGAAGCAGAACATCAAGGCCATCATACTCCAGTTGTTCAAATTTCCCACAGATATGGAATGACATTATTTATAGCTTCAGAAGTAATGTTTTTTGTTGCGTGGTTCTGGGCCTATTTTGATGTCAGTCTTTTTCCAAATGAATTTGTTGGTAATGTATGGCCACCAAAAGATATTGAGACTTTTGATCCATGGGATATTCCATTAATCAATACATTAATATTGCTATTATCAGGAACAACGGTTACTTGGTCCCATCATGCTCTTTTAGAAGATGACAGAAAGGGTTTTATTAATGGTTTAATCTTAACAGTGATCCTTGGAGTTTGTTTTACCGCTTTACAAGCTTATGAATATCATCATGCAACATTTACTTTCTCAGATCATATATATGGATCAGTGTTTTATATGGCAACAGGATTTCATGGTTTCCATGTAATTGTTGGTACTATTTTCTTAGCAGTATGTCTATGGCGTGGAAAATTAGGTCACTTCAATAAAGATCATCACTTTGGTTTCGAAGCAGCCGCATGGTATTGGCACTTTGTTGACGTTGTATGGTTATTTTTATTCGCTGCTATATATATTTGGGGAAGTTAATTTGATCCTTGAAACATAAATTTTTATTTTCAGTTTTTGTAATTTTTTTCATTTTAGTTTTTATTTCTTTGGGCTCATGGCAAATCATTCGGTTAAATTGGAAAAATAATCTTATTTTAGAAATTGAATCTTCTATAAAAAAACCTCCAGTTCAATTGTCAGAGACTAATGTAACTAATTTCTTGAAGATAAAAACATCAGGTTCCATAGATTTTGATAAACAAATTTATTTATATAATTTAAATGAAAATGGTACACCAGGTTTTGAAGTTATAAATCCTATAATAATTGATAGTAAAAATTATTTAATTAATAGAGGGTGGATACCTTTTAAAAAAAAAGATTCTAAGGAAATTTATGAGTTTGATGAAAATAATATTATTGGAATACTTAAATCTCAGGGAAGAAAAAATATTTTTAAACCAGATAATGATATCAAAGAAAATTATTGGTTTAGTTTAGACAGAGAAGATATTTTAGAATTTACAGGCAAAAAATTTTCTAATTATATAATATATTTAGATGGCAATTATCAATTTCCAAAACCAAAAAAAATTACTGCTAATATTTCTAATAATCATAAAAAATATGCAATTACATGGTTTTCATTAGCGATTTCAATTCTTTTGTTATATTTATATTTTAGAAGAAAAAATTATTAAATGAATTACATTAGCACTAGAAATAGTTTAAATAACTTCAGTTTTAAAAACGTTTTTATCAAAAGTTTAGCTGATGATGGTGGTTTATATATTCCTAAATCTCTTCATAAATATACCCAAAAAGATTTAAATAGTTTTGAAAATTTGCAATACGCAGATTTAGCAAAAAAAATTATCTATCCATTCATGGGCGATTTTGTGAATGAAAAAGATTTAAGTGATATTATAGATAAATCTTACTCAGTCTTTAGAAAAAAAAATGTTGTAGAGCTTAATAGGGTCGGTGATAGATATGTTCTTGAATTATTTCATGGTCCAACATTGGCTTTTAAAGATGTTGCTATGCAGCTTTTAGGTAATTTTTATGAATATTATTTAAGTAATAAAAATGAAAAAATAAATATAGTTGTAGCAACATCAGGTGATACAGGAGCTGCAGCGATTGATGCTATTAAAGGAAAAAAAAATATAAACATATTTGTACTTCATCCACATAATCGAATTTCTCCTGTTCAGAGAAAATTAATGACAACAGGCAACGAAAAAAATGTATTTAATGTTGCTATAAATGGGAACTTTGATGATTGTCAAAATTTGGTTAAGGCAATGTTTGCTGATAAATCATTTTATAGTTCAATCAATATGTCTGGAGTTAATTCAATAAACTGGGCAAGAATAGTTGCTCAAAGCGTTTATTATTTTTATAGTTTTTTCTTGATTAAGGATAGATCCAAACCAATTAATTTTTCTGTTCCAACTGGAAATTTTGGAGATGTATATGCTGGTTATTTGGCAAAAAAAATGGGTCTACCAATTAATAAGCTAGTGGTAGCAACCAATCAAAATGATATATTGCATAGAGCAATTTCTAAGGGTGAATATACTATTGAAAAAGTTTCTGAGACCATCTCTCCTAGTATGGACATTCAACTAGCCAGTAATTTTGAGAGACTTTTGTATGATGTCAATAATCATGATGATATCAAGACAGCTATGGTCATGAAAGACATTAAAGAAAAAGGAAATTATTTCATTGATAAAAAAAAATTAGAAAAGATAAATGTTGATTTTTTATCTGCAAGAGTTGATGAAGAAGAAGTTATAAAAACTATAAAAAATGTTTACGATAGTCACAAAACAATCTTAGATCCTCATACTGCAATTGGCTATAATGCTTTTGATAAGATTAAATTGAAAGGAAATAATGTGGTACTAGCTACTGCTCATCCATGTAAGTTTCCAGATGCAATAAAAAAGTCAATAGATCAAAACGCCGAGTTACCTAAAGAATTAATGTTTATAATGGATGAGAAAGAAAAATATGATATAATTGATAATAATCTAGATAAAATCAAAAAATATATTAAAGAGAAAATTTAATGAAAATAAAAGAAAATGAAACCTTACCTAATTCAGAAGTTTTTGTACTTGAAAATGGTGAGCCAGTAAAAAAAAATATAGAAAATATTCTAAAAAATAAAAAATCAGTAATTTTTGGATTACCCGGAGCTTATACCTCAGTTTGTTCTGCAAAACACTTACCAGGTTATGTTAACAATAGTGAAAAATACAAACAAAAGGGAGTAGATCAAATTATCTGTATATCTGTTAATGACCCATTCGTTATGAATGCATGGGGCAAAGAAAATAATGTAGGTGATAAAATTATAATGGTGGGAGATCCTTTTTTAAACTTTACTAAAGCGATAGGTGCTGAAGTTGACAAAAGTGGAAGAGGGCTAGGAATTAGATCCAATAGATACACAATGTTAGTAGATAGTTTAAAAGTTATTAAAATTCAGGAAGAAAAAGACACAGGTTCGTGCGAAATTTCAGCTGCAGAAAACTTTTTAGAATTAGTCTAGTCCAGCCGCTTTTTTTGCCAATAAATCAACTTCTTCGTTTAATGGATCTCCTGCATGAGCTTTAACCCAATTCCATTTCACATTTAGACTTTTATTTAAATTATAAAGCTCAATCCAAAGATCTTTATTTTTTACTTCTTCTTTTTTTGAATTTTTCCAATTATTTTTAACCCATGTATTTATCCATTCAGTTATTCCAAGTTTTACATATTGAGAGTCTGTAAAAATATTTATTTCCTCATCAGAATTTATATTTTTTAGAGCGTTTATTGGAGCCATTAATTCCATTCTATTGTTAGTGGTATTTTTTTCATTTCCATTAATTTTTTTAATCTCTCCATTATTATTTATTATAGCCGCCCAACCCCCATTCCCTGGATTTTCTAAACACGAACCATCAGTATAAATTTTAATCATTAATTAAGGTAATCTTTATAGTTGCGTAAATTATTATGTATTAATAACTTTTGGTAATATTCCCTTGGATCCTTAATTTTTATTAATGCTGTTTTAGGAGTATTCGTATAATCATAAAGTCTAGTTAAAAAATATCTCATTGCAGCACCACGACATAAAATATTTAATGAATTTTTTTCTTTAACTGAAAATTTTTTGATACTTTCATATCCTTTAATTAAATTTTTTACCTTTTTTTTATTTAAAATAAATCTATTTTTAGATTTATCAAAACATAATGCATTAACACATATCGCAATTTCATACATAAAATAATCATTAGCAGCAAAATAAAAATCAATAATCCCAGATAGTTTATTATTATTGAAGAAAATATTATCTATAAATAAATCTCCATGAATTATTCCATTGGGTAATTTTTTAGGCCATTTTTTTTTTATATCTTTAAAATTTATTTTTAGAAATTTTTCTATATTTGTGAATTTTTTTGATTTAAATTTAATACTATTTAATAATGGATTTAAGTTTTTTATCCCCATAGAGTTTTTTCTATAAAGTTTAATTTTTTTAGTAGAAGAATGCATTTCAGCAATCATTTTTCCAATGTCATGACAATTTTTGATATTAAGTGTTTTTTTATCTTTTCCTTTAAGAAAAGATACAATACATGCAGTCTTATTTCTTAATTTAAATAAATAATTTCCTTTTTTATTTCTTAATGGCTTTGGACAATTAATTTTTAAGTCATTTAATTGATCCATTAATTTCATAAAAAAGGGTATTTCTTTTTTCGAAACTCTTTTTTCAAAAATAGTCAAAATAAACTTTTCTTTTTTTGACCTGATTAAATAATTTGTATTTTCTATACCTTGTTTGATACCTTTAAACCTAATAAATTTTTTACTATCAAAATTTTTGTTTATATTAAAAAGATCTTTTTTATTTATTTTTGTGTATACAGCCATTTAATTTAATTTTTTTGGAATTTTAAAAACAACGTTTTCTTTTATTGCTTCTACTTCATCTATGCTGACTGTAAATCTTTTTTTTAAGCTATTAATAAAATTATTTACCAAAATTTCTGGAGCAGATGCGCCAGATGAAATTCCAATAGTTTCAGATTTTTCAATTAGCTCATATGGGATTTCACTTTGTGAGTGGATTAATTGAGAATTTAGACATCCAGATTTTTTAGCAACTTCAACAAGTCTAACCGAATTAGATGAATTTCTACTGCCAATAACAAAAAATAAATCACATTTTTTTGCAATATTTTTTACTGCCATTTGTCTATTTGTTGTTGCGTAACAAATGTCTTCCTTCATTGGCTCTTTAATATTTGGAAATCTTTCTTTTAAAATATTTATTATTTCTTTTGTATCATCTACAGATAAAGTTGTTTGCGTTACATAAGAAATTTTATCTAGATTTTTGGCTTTATATTTTTTTGCTTCATCTTCATTTTGAATAAGATCTATAGATCCATTAGGTAATTGACCCATTGTACCAATAACCTCAGGATGATTTTGATGACCTATTAAGATTAAATGATAACCAGCTTTATGGAGATTTTCTGCCTCTCTGTGCACTTTTGAAACTAAAGGGCAAGTGGCATCAACATAAGTCATATTATAATTTTTTGCATCTTCAGGAATTTTTTTTGGGACACCATGAGCAGAAAATATAACTGGTCTTGATCTATCCTCTATTTCTTCAAGTTCCTCAACAAAAATAGCTCCTTTATTTTTTAAATCATCAACTACATATTTATTATGAACTATTTCATGTCTTACATAAACAGGAGCTCCATATTTTTTAATTGATTTTTCTACAATCTCTATAGCTCTTTCAACCCCAGCACAAAAACCTCTCGGCGCAGATAATAAAATTTTAATTTCTTTGTTTTTCATTTTTTTCCAAAAGATATTCCAGCAATATATGTGGAAAGGTTAAGGACGCCAAACCTATAAATATAATTTTTAAAATTGAGGAGTTAAAACTGTAATAATTATTCAAAAAATACAGACCAAATAAAAAGAAAGTGGCAGTAAAAATAGTTAATGGTAAGGCTTTTTTTATGAATAATTTAAATCCTAAATTTAAGTCAGTTTCATTTAATTCAGACATTAAAGTAATACTATGCCTAATTGAATGTAAAAAACAGAAATAGATAGTAAAAGCAATTAATGGAGAAAAATAGTAATTGATAATTAAAATTGAAAAATAATCTAAAAAAATAGTAAATTTTTTAAATTCAAAATTTTTAGTGAATAATATAATATTTGATAGAGTTGCTAAAATAATTCCAAAAAATAAAATTCTGTTCGTTTCAATAAAATTTAGAAATTTATAGAAAAATTCATTATCAATAAGGAGTAATTTAAAGATGGAAACTGTTTCATTAAAATGAAAATACATTGGTGCTAATATTATCAAGGAACCTTTAATTAAAAATAATAGTTGATTAAAGTATGAATTTTCGACTATCAAAAATTGAGTATCTTCTTTACCAAAGTGATATGAAGCTACAATCAAGAAAACCACTAAAGATAACATCGGGATAACTACCCATAGAATTATTATTGTGATAGAAATAAAAATATATACTAAGTAAAAAATATTAGAATTATTAATACCATATATTTGAAAAAGTTTTTTTCCTTTAAGATTATCAAGTGAACCATGAGATATTCCAACACTTAAAATTAATAATAAACAAATTAATGGTGAGATTGTAAAATAATTAATAACAAAAGTTACCAAAGAAAAAATATTACAAAATAAAAAAAATATAAAAGAATGATTTAGATTAATTTTTTTTATTCGATTATTCATTTTTTTTAATAAAATAATGCTTTAATAAAAGTCATTTTTGGCATTCTTAAGATTATACTTAAATCCTCCAAATAATTACTTTTGTTAGATAAAAATTTTATCACGGTCTTAGGTGAAGTTTTAAACATATTGAAGAAAATATCAGGCATTTTTTCTGGATGTTTATTTAGGACACGCAGAAAAATATCATCTAAAAATTGATATTTTTTATTTATTTCAAATCTAGTGGCCGTAGAAATGTTTTCAATATTTTCTCTGATAAATTTGCTGTGTTCTTGAATATTTAAAAAAGTGTATCCAGTGCTTAACCTTGTCATTCCACCAGCAGTCCCAATATTTATTTTATTATTTTCTTTTTCATAAGATGGATAGAAAAGGGGTATTGCACCTTCTTCTTTGTAGGTAATTTCATAGTCTTGAATTTTGAGATGTTTTTCAATGTAATCTTTAATTTGTTGATCATAGTTTTTTTGAGAATTATCATTCATTTTAGATAACCAAGTTGTTTCAACTAAAGCTTTATTTTTTGAGTAAGGAAGTGTGTAAAAAAAATGAACGCTATTCCTTTGTTCACAATCAAAATCCATTAGATTAAAAATTTCCTCATCAAAAAAATTATTTTTTGTCTCAATTTCCACACCACAAAAATGTTGCCAAAGATTTAGATGATTTTTTTTAATATGTGGTACACTGTTAAAAATGAATGAGTTTTTTGGATTAATTTCTTTAATATCTTTAAAGAAAAAAATATTTTTGTTTTCTTTTAATCTATTATTTATTTTTTCATAAAATAATCCACTATCTATGCTTTGGTATGGATAATTTTTACATTCTAGAAAATTAGTTTTACCTGGTATGTTGATTGAAAAATTTTCCCAACTTTTCTTAATACAATCATCAAAGTTATGAGGTGTTACTTTCCAAAAAGACCAGGTTTTATCTTTTTTGTATTCTGATCTAGGTTCAATAATTGCTAAAGTTTTATCTTTTAATTTTTCGTGAATATCTAACTCATATGCAAGTGATAGACCTGCACACCCACCACCAATAATTATATAATTAAATTCTTTCATCTAAATCTACTTCCTGACTAATAATATTATGCTCTTTTGCTCTTTGATGAGGTTCTATTTCTTTTAAATAAACTAATATCAAGTCAAATATAGAAATAATTGTTTGATAAATTTTTTCAAAATTATTTACATAAATTTTGCCTGATTTTTCATAATTTTCCATATTACCTTTTTGTAAGATTTTTCTTCCAATCTGTCTGTAAATTCTCCTCGCAACAATTATTGAAAATTTATATTTAAATGGGATTTTCTGGATAGAACTGAATGAGCTATCATAAAACATTTCTGCGAGTTTTAGGGTTGCTTGAATATTTTCAAAGTCTGGTTTGATATATTCTCTATTCATTTTTTTATCTTCAATTACGTCCCTAGCGATATTTGTTAATTGCATTGCTATACCTAGATCAATTGCTCCTTTTAAAGCTCTTCTATCATTCACATTTAATATTTTTGACATAACCAAACCTACAGATCCCGCAACTCTATAAGAATAAACTAATAAGTCTTTTACTGATCTAATATGAATTTTTTTTTTTAAATCAGAGCCAACACCATCAATCAAGTCTTCAAAAATAATTATTTTTATATTATTGTTTGCTGCAAGATTGATTACTTCGTTTATAATTTTTTCATTTTCATTTAATTCGAGTTCTTCGTTATTTTTTAAATCATAAGATTTTTTGAAAAAATTTTTTATTTTATTGAATTTTTCAATTCTAGAGTCTAAATTTGTTTTTTCATCAGCTACATCATCTAGAATTCTACAAAATGCATAAAGTTTGGCGCAATCTTCATAAACTTTTTTGGGCAAAAAAAACCCTGCCCAATTAAATGATTTAGCAAAAATAGCTAGATAGTTTTTCTTATCCATTAAATTATTTTGTCTAATACTTTTGCTGAGGATAAAACACCAGGTACACCAGCACCAGGGTGCGTTCCAGCTCCAACGAAATATAACCCCTCATAAATCTCAGATTTATTATGAAATCTAAAATAAGCTGATTGAGAAAATTTTGGTTGAATTGAAAAACCAGATCCATATTTTGTATTCAACTCCGTTTCAAAGTAATCAGGCGTCAAATAGAAATCTTCAATAATATTTTCTCTCAGATTAGGCATTAAATCATTTTCCATTTTATCAATTACCAAGTTTTTCATTTTTTTACCTTCGATTTTCCAATCTATTTTTGATTGATTATTAGGCACAGGAACTAACACATAAAAACAATCATTTCCATTAGGTGCCATTGATTTGTCAGTTGCTGAAGGTCTGTGAAGATAATAACTGATGTCATTATTTAATCTTTTATTATTAAATATATCATCAAGATGTTCTTTATATTTGTTACCAAATTTTATTGTATGGTGTTCTATATCATTATATTTTTTTTTTGTTCCAAAGTAATAAACAAACAGACCCATAGAATACTGCATTCTATTTTTTTTCCATTTAAAAAAAAATGAATTTTTACTGTTACCATTTAGCATTTTTTCATAAACAGCAGGTGGATCAGCATTACAAATAACATTTTGAGAATTTATAATACTTTGATCATTTAATTGTATGCCACTTATTTTTCGGTTATTAGTTATGATTTTGGTTACTTCTTTGCCTTTGATAATTTTAATACCAACCTCATTCATTAATTTTTCAAAACCTTTTACAATATTTCCTGTTCCTCCCATTGAATAATGAATTCCCCATTTTTTCTCCAAGTATAAAATTAATCCATAAATAGAGGTTGTGGTGAAGGGATTTCCTCCAACTAATAATGGATGCATACTTAACATTCTTCTTAATTTTTCATTTTTTATGTAAGATGAAACTAATGAATAAACTGATTTATAACTTTTGAGTTTTAAAAGGGCAGGTAGTTGTTGCATCATTACAAACGGTTTATCAAATGGAACATCAGCAAGTTCAGTAAAACCTTTATCAAAAATCTTTTTTGTGAAATTTACTAATTTTTCATAGCCCTTTACATCGTCTTTGTTTATTTCTTCAATTTGTCTTTTCATTTCAATTTCATTACCAGAATAATTAAATCTAGTTTTGTCTTCAAAAACAAATTGATACCAAATTTTTAATGGAGAAATTTTAATGTAATCCTTTGGGTCTTTTTTAAATATTTCAAACAACTCATAAATTAAGTAGGGTGCTGTAATAACTGTTGGACCCCCATCATATATGAATCCATTTTTCTTAAATACTCTAGCTCTTCCCCCAAGATCTGGGTGTTTTTCAATTAAGGTGACATCATGACCTTTTGCTTTTAGGCGCAGTGCGGCAGCTATACCTCCAAAACCAGACCCAATTACAACAGAATTCATTATGATAATTTATAGTTTTTTCAAATAATTGTAAGAGGATTATGAGTTAATTTTTTTTAACTCTTCTTTAGTTTCCTCTAAATTTTTTTGAAATAAGGTATCTAATTTAGATTTATCTACAGAGGTAGTAATAATCTTTTTTACTGAATCTACTGCAATTTTAACAGAAGCATTTTTTATTTCCTTAATTGCGGTATCTTTCATTTGTGTGATTTTAGCTTGTGTTGAATTTTTTTTTATTTCAGAAGATTTATGAAACTTATCATTTAATTCTATAATTAATCTATCGCTATCTTTTTTTGCTTGGTCTAAAATTTCATCACTTACTGATTGAGCAGTATCAAGTTTTTTTTGAGCATTATCCAATAATATTTTAGCCTCAGTTCTTAATTTTTCACTTTCATCTATTTCGTTTTTAATATCTAAAATAAGCTTATTTAATATTTCATTTATTTTTTGTGGAACTTTTAAATAAATTAGCCCACCAAAAAATATAAAAAAAGAAACCGCTACCCAAAAAGTTGAATCAAGAACCATAGTATTTATTTCCATTTTTTTTTGAAAGATCGTTAACAATTGCTGATATACTGCTATTATTTACTTCTGCTCCAATTAATTTTTTTACAAGATCTGAAGATGTTTCGATTGCAATTTTATTAATTTTTTCAGCAGCTCCTTTTTTTAAAGTTTCTATTTCTTTTTCAGCATTACTAATTTCCTCATCAATTTGTTTATCTAAAATTTCTTTTTTAGAATTTATATTTTTAAGCATTTTCTCTCTAGCATCTTTAAAAATATTTTTTGCTTCTAATTTACTTTTTTGGATTATTTCATCGTATTCTCTAAGTTTTGACTCACTACTTTCTCTTTGTTTTTCTGCCGCCTCAATATTTTCTTGGATTTGAGATTTTCTTAATTCTAGATTTGCACTTATTTTTGGAAGAATTAGTTTGGATAGTACAAAATATAAAATACCAAAAGTTAATGTTAGCCAGAATATTTGTGAAATCCAAAATTCAGGATTTAATTGAGGCATACCTCCACTTTCAGCCGCAAAAACTTCTTTAATAAAAAAGAAATTGAAAAATACTAACTGAAAAAATATTTTTTTAATCATTAATTTAAAATGCAAAAAGAATGATTAACGCAACTACTAAACCAAATAATCCTGTTGCTTCTGCAAGAGCAAATCCTAAAAGCAAATTAGGAAATTGTTTTTGTGCAGCAGATGGATTTCTCATCGCACCTGATAAATAGTTTCCAAAGATTATTCCTATACCAACACCGGCACCAGCTAGAGCTATTGCTGCTAAACCTGCCCCGATCATTTTTGCTGCTTCTAATTCCATTATATCCTCCTATGTTAGTTAATGGTGTAAGTTTAATGCATCGTTTAAATAGATGCATGTTAATATTGCAAAAACATAAGCTTGAAGAAAAGCAACTAAGATCTCCAAACCAGTCAAAGCAACCGAAAAACTCAGTGGAAGCCATCCACCGACTATTCCAAGACTTATTACAAAGCCTCCGAAAACTTTCATCATAGTGTGACCTGCCATCATGTTTGCAAAAAGCCTAACTGAAAGACTTATAGGTCTACTTAAATATGAAATAATTTCAATAACTACTATTAAAGGTAACAGTACAATAGGTACTCCACTTGGTACAAATAATTTTAAGTAGCCAAACCCATGTTTAATAAAACCAATTATTGTTACCCCTATAAATATAAAAGCTGCAAGAACAAAAGTTACAATTATATGACTAGTAACAGTAAAAGTGTAGGGAATCATTCCAAACATATTGCAGAAAAGCACAAACATGAATAATGAAAATATAAAAGCGAAATAAGGTTTAGCTTTTGAACCTGCGGTATCACTAATCATTTTAGACACAAATGAGTAACTTAATTCGGCAAGAAGTTGAATTTTATTTGGTAGAATTGAATTTTTTTTAGATCCAAGATTAAAAATAATTAAAATTGCAAGTGAGCTTACAACCATAAACAAACTTGCATTTGTAAATGAAATATCAAAAGCACCTATTTTTATTTCTGGACCAATTCGATAAACTTCGAACTGTGTCATTGGATTTGCTGCCATAAATTTTTTATCTATTTTTGCATTTTTTTTGCAGATTTAATGACGTTGGTTATTCCAGTAATTACCCCTACAAAAAAAAATATTAAAATTAACCATGGTTTAGTACCAAAGGTCTTGTCTAAAATAAACCCAATAATTGTCCCTACAGCTACTGCCGAAACTAGTTCAGTGCTAAGCTTAAAAGCAGTGCCAATTGGGGATGGATCGTGTTTTCTATTGTCTAAATTTCTTTTATTAGCTTTCTTTTTTGCAATCTCTAAGCGAGTTTTAAATGGATCTTTAGGCATTTTAAAAAGTCTTGATTAAGCGACCATACTTTCTGCTTTTTGTAAATCAACAGCTACAAGCTGGCTGATACCTTTCTCTGGCATAGTTACTCCGTACAATCTATTCATTTTAGACATGGTTAAAGCATGATGGGTAACTATAATAAATTTAGTATTAGTGATTTTTGTAAGTTCTTCGAGTAAATTACAGAATCTAGTAACATTTGCATCATCTAATGGAGCATCCACTTCATCTAACACGCAAATTGGTGATGGGTTGGTTAGGAAAACAGCAAATACTAACGAAAGTGCTGTTAAGGCTTGCTCACCCCCAGATAGCAAAGTTATAGATTGAAGCCTTTTTCCCGGGGGACTTACCAACATTTCTAAACCTGCTTCTAAAGGGTCATCAGAGTCAACCAATTCTAGTTTAGCATTACCCCCATTAAATAATTGAGTATATACTTCATTAAATTTTCTGTTAACTTTTTCAAAAGCTTCTACTAATCTTTCCCTTCCTTTTTGATTTAATTCATTAATACTATCTTTTAATTTAGTTATTGCTGTTACTAAATCTGCTCTATCTTGTTCCATTTTTTTAATTTCTGCTTCATATTTATTAGTTTCTTCATCAGCTTTAAGATTAACTGAACCTAATTTTTCTCTTTCTTGTTTTTTTTTATCTAACAAATCCTCCTGATTAATAGCATCAGGAAATTCCTCTTTACCAAATAAATTTGAATTTTCTAAAATATTTTCTTCAGTTAAATTCAATTCTGAAATTATTCTGTCAACTAAATCATTTTTTCTTTTTTTAAGTCCTTCAATTGTTGCACCCGAACTTGCTTTTCGCTCTCTAATTTGAATTGATTGCTCTTGAATTTCATTGAGTTGACTTCTTAAGCTTTCTATTTTTTCATCAGTTGTATTTATTATTAATTCATTTTCATTTTTTTCTTCTTCAGAAATTCTTAGATTTTCAGAAATTTGCCCTTTTTTTTCTGCTTGTAATTTTGGTTGATTATCTAGTTCATCTAGCTTTGAATTAATTTTATTCTTCCTTTCACTAAGTTCTGTAACCATTTTTTCTGAATTAGATAATAAATTTTTCCAACTTTCTATTTCTTTATCTATTACATTTATTCTTTCATTTCTTTTAACAGATTCTTTTTTTATATTTTGATTTTTGCTATAGCTATCAGCATAATCATCAATAATATTGTAACAATTATCAAGTGCTGATATTGCTTCTTCATTTTTTTTTGATGAAATTAATTCTTTTACTTTGTCTATCTCTAATTTTAATTTATTTTTAGAATTATTAAGATCTTCGTTAGACTGTTTTTCAGTTTGATAATATTTTGAGTCGATTTCTATAAGTTCACTTTTTTCTTCTTTTAATCTTTTTTCATTTGAATTTGCATCAATTACAATTCCTTTTTCTCTACTGATGTCATCATCAAAAGTTTGAAGAGAGTTTTTAATATTTCTAATTTCATCTTGAATTCTGTTATTTTCTTCATCAAGACTTTGAAGTTCTAAGTTAAGTCTTTGTATCTTTGATAAATTTTCGATATTTTTTTCTCTTAAAGGTGTAACTTTTTCAGTTTCAGATTTGATTTGTTTCTCTATTTCTTCAATTTTATTATTATACCCACTTACTTCTCCTTCAGCTTCAGTATTAATCTCATTTTCAATCCTAATTTCTTTATCAATTTCTAATAACTTTAGATAGTATAGTCCTGCCTCTATTTTTTTAATTTCATCTGAAATATTTCTATATTTAGTAGCTTCTTCAGCTTGTTTTTGAAGATTTGCTAATTGTTTCTCTTGTTGTCTTCTGAGCTCATCTGCTCTTTTTAAATTATTTTCAGCTGCACTTAATCTTAGTTCAGCCTCATGCCTTCTAACATGAAGACCAGAAATACCAGCCGCTTCTTCTAATATTGCTCTTCTATCTGTTGGTTTCGCAGTAACAAGCGCTCCAATACGACCTTGGCTAATCATGGAAGGTGAGTGGGCACCAGTCGATAAGTCTGCAAAAAACATTTGTGCATCTCTTGCCCTAACTTCTTTATCATTAATGTAAAATTTAGATCCTTTATCTTTTTCTATTTTTCTTCTAACATTTACCTCATCTAGTTCTCTAAATTGAATTGGACCTTCATTATTGTCATTAGAAACTGTAACTGAAACCTCAGCAATATTTTTTGAGGGCTTGTTGGAAGTTCCTGAAAATATAACATCTTCCATTCCAGAGCCTCTCATACTCTTCGCAGAGGTTTCTCCCATTACCCATCTTAAAGATTCAACTATATTTGATTTTCCACATCCGTTTGGCCCAACTATTCCTGTTAAACCATCCTCAATTAAGAAGTTAGTTTTGTCAGCAAAGGATTTAAATCCATTGAGTTGGATTTTTTTAAACTCCATGGATTAAATTATATCAGTTTTTCTAAAGTTTTTTTTAAATTTTTATAATTAAGGGTTTTTTCGAACTTTTCATTATTAATTATTATCGTAGGAGTAGCATTTACCTTAAAATTTTTAGTTCCTTCGATTCGATCATTTAAAACAAAATCTTCTATTTCTTTGTTGTTAATGCAATTATCATAATCAACATTAAAACCCTTACTTAAAAGAAATATTTTAAGATTTTCATTTACCTCTTCTATAGTGCTTCCTTTTACCCAAGCTTGTTGATTATAGTAAAGGCTTTCTAAAATTTTTAAACTTTGATCTTCTTTACATTGTGAAATTTTAGCTGCATTAAAAGCTGCTATATCTAGAGGAAAGTGTCTAAATTCAATTTTAACCAATCCTGTGTCGATATAATCCCTTTTTAATTGAGGATAAACATCTTTATGAAAATTTGCACAATGGCTACAAGTGAGTGACTCATAAGCTATAATTGTTATTTTTGCATTTTCATTTCCCGAAGTTATTCTTTTGACCTCAGCATTAATATTTGTAATTAACCCAAAAAATAAAATTAAGAATATTAAAATTTTTTTCATTTTTCTTTAAATACCTTTGTAAGTTCAATTAATGACTTTTTAATTTTTTCATTTTTAACATTTTTTATCTTAGACATATATTTATTATTTGTCACATTTGTATTTTGTAAAATTTCTTTTTCTTTAATTTTGTTTTCCTCCTCAAAACTGGTAAATTTTATTCTTTTAACAACTTCCTCCTTAAAAAATTTGTTCATCCTATCCATTATTTCATTTTTTGAATATTCAAGCTCAATCTCATGCCCTCTTTGAACCATAATTAAAAGAGTACTTACACTAAATTTATTTGAACTTTTAAATGATTTTGGATAGCAGATTTTAAAAAGTTTTTCACCAGCAATATATTTCCAATTATTTAGTGTCTCTGAATAAATATGACCTCTTTTGCTAATTACCTTTTTGATATTTTTTGGCAAAGTGTCTTTAAAGGATCTTAATCCTTGAATGCTTCCAAATCTCTGCTTACTATTATTTTTATATTGCATATGAGAGAAAAGATAATAACAAAAAAAATTCTTAAATGGTATGATATTAGTAAAAGATCTTTACCATGGCGAAAAAAAGTATCTTTACAAAAAAAACAATATTTTACATTAGTAAGTGAATTTATGTTGCAACAAACCCAGGTTGCAACAGTTATTCCATTCTTTAATAGATTTATTAAAAACTTACCTTCTTTAACAAAACTTGCAAATGTAGAAGAAAAAAAATTAATTAAATTATGGGAAGGTCTTGGATATTATTCTAGGGCAAGAAATTTAAAAAAAACAGCTAATTTAATTGTAAATAACTTTGGTGGTAAAATTCCAAAAAATTACGATCAATTAAAATCTTTACCTGGAATAGGCAATTATACTGCTAGCGCGATTATGGCCATAGCATTTAATAAACCTTTCGTTCCATTAGATGGAAATATTGAAAGAGTTTTAAAAAGATATCTTTACTTAAAAAAAGATAGTGAAATTAAAAAAGATAATTTATTAAAGAAAAAGTCTGTTCTTGGCATTTCATCTAGATCTAGTGATTATGCGCAAGCGCTAATGGAACTTGGGGCTTTGATATGTAAGCCGATTAATCCAGTATGCGATCAGTGTCCAATTTCAAAAAATTGTAAATCTTATAAAAAGAAAGATTTTACTTTAACTAAGAGCGTTAAGAATAATAAAGAAAAATATTTTATTCTTAAGGTTTATAAAAAAAAACAAAAATATTTACTTGTGAAAAATACTAAATTTAATTTTTTGAAAAATTTGTCAATATTTCCCATGGAAGAATTATTTAATCCAAAAAATTTTAATGAAAATTTAAATTTTAAAATGTCTAATATGAATATGAATATAAAAATTGAATATTCAAAAGATTATAAAAAATTTCCATCATCATATTGGGTGGATAGAAAAAAAATGAATACATTTATGTTACCATCATTTACAAAGAAAGTTGTTCAATATTTAGAAAAAAATTAATGAAAAAAGTTGCTATTATTGGAGCTGGTATTTCGGGGCTGTTCATTGCAAATTTGTTTAAAAAAAATTTAAATTATCAAATTACAGTATATGAAAAAAATAGCTCAACTGATACAGAAGGGGGTTATGGAATTCAATTATCAGTGAATAGTGTGAAGCTTTTAAATCAAATTGGATTTGATAAATTTCAAAATGATAAAAAGTTTAATCCAGATAAAATAAATTTTTACTCAATTAAGAGCTCAAACAAGATATGTGATTTAAATATTTCAGATTTTAATTCAGAAGATTGTAAGTATACAACTTTGAGAAGGTCTGATTTAGTTAATTTCTTAAAAACAGATTTAGGTAGCTTAATTAAAACCAATCACAGTATTTCGAAGATAGATCAAGAAAATCAAAAAATTAAACTTACTTTTCAAAACAACGAAAATTTTGAATGTGATTATTTAATTATTTCAGATGGAGTTTTCTCAAAAAGTAAAAATCTTATTTCAAATAATAAAGCTCAACCAAAATACAATAATACATTGGCTTTAAGAGGCATGATAACCAGTTCTTCTAAAATCGATCGTAAAAATATTTCGTTATTTTTAGGTCCTAATTTTCATTATGTAATTTATCCTGTAAGTCCAACTGGAGACTTTAATTTTATAGCAATAATGAAATATAATCTTTCTATCAATGAACAAAAAAACTACTCATTATTTAGTGATGAAAATTTTGTTAAAGGGATATTGGATAATATCCCATCAGAAATGAAAGAATTTTTAAATGAAGTTAAGGAATTAAAAATATTCCCAGTATTTGTTAGTGATGATTTTTTTAAAACAAAAAATAATAATATTCAATTCATAGGTGATGCTTTTTTTGCTTTTCCACCCTCATTTGCTCAAGGAGCATCTCAATCAATAGAGGGAGCATATGAATTATTTAAGAATATAGAAAATAATACAGAAAAAGATTTTTATAAAAATAGAGTTAATAAAACAAAAAAAATAAATATAAGATCAAAATTTAATCAATTTGCATTCCATTTATCAAATCCTTTAACAAAAAATATA
Organism: Candidatus Pelagibacter sp. HIMB1483; assembly: GCF_052048135.1. NCBI lineage: Bacteria > Pseudomonadati > Pseudomonadota > Alphaproteobacteria > Candidatus Pelagibacterales > Candidatus Pelagibacteraceae > Candidatus Pelagibacter > Candidatus Pelagibacter sp. HIMB1483. The sequence goes on from NZ_JBNAIM010000002.1 coordinate 311,477, forward strand.
AGAAATATTTTTTTAAAAAGATTAACAAAAAATAAAAAGTTTTTAGAAAGTTATCTTGGTAAAATTTATAGATGATTTTTATTTAGAAGGAATCTTTGCCTTAAATTGTCTATTGGTACGAAAGAGCTTCCCAATTCACAATGCCAATAAGTCCAACCATTGCAGCTTTCAGCACCCAAGATTGTAGCTGCTACTTTGTGAATTGAACCTTCTGTTTGATCATGTTTAATACTGCCATCAGCCATTATTTTTGCGCTAATTTTCTTTTTATTATCAAAAATAGTAGTTCCTGGTTTAATTATTCCTAATTCAACTAATGAACCAAACGGTATTCTTGGTTTAGATCTACCATTCTGCAAAGTATCTAGAAAATCATCTTCTATAGGTTTTGCTTTCTTTAGTCTTAGTTCAGCAGCTTTAAAATAGGTTTTTTCTTTTTCAATTCCGTAATAATTTCTTCCTAATTTTTTAGCAACTGTTGCTGTAGTCCCAGATCCTAAAAAAGGATCTAAAATTAAATCATTTTTATTTGAAGTTGCTAGTAAAATTCTATGAAGTAAAGCTTCTGGTTTTTGTGTTGAATGAATTTTTTTGCCGTTCTTTTTAAGTCTCTCTGAGCCGTTACAAATTGGTATTTCCCAGTTAGATCTCATTTGAAGATCATCATTTAAACACTTTAAGGATTGATAATTAAAAGTGTATTTTGATTTTTCAGATTTAGATGCCCAAATTAAAGTTTCATGAGCATTGGTAAAACGAGTTCCTCTAAAATTCGGCATGGGATTTTTTTTGTTCCAAATAACATCATTTAAAATCCAAAAACCTAAATTTTGAATTGCAGTCCCAACCCTAAAAATATTGTGATAGCTACCGATTACCCAGATAGCTCCATTTTTTTTTAAAATTCTTTTACATTCGCTTAACCAAGAATAAGTAAAGTCATCATACTTTTTAAAATTTTCAAATTGATCCCATTTATCATTTACTGCATTTACTTTTGATCTATCAGGTCTTGTGAGTTCACTTTTTAATTGCAAGTTGTAAGGAGGGTCAGCAAAAATTAAATCAAAAGTTTCATTAGGAATTTTTTTAAGCTCTTTTAAACTATCTCCATTAACTAATTTATTTTTTAAGTCTAAATTCATTTTATAAAAATAAATTAGACTCCAAAAAGATTCTTGGGTCAACCTATGATTGAATTATTTAGATTCGATTTGTGCTGATTTTTTTTTAGATAACAAGATATTGTGTTTCTACGTGAAACCTATATTTTTTTATTAATAGGTGAAAAATTTTTTCGGTGATGTTTGGTAATTCCTAACTTCTTAATTGCTTTTAGGTGTTGTTTCGTTCCGTAACCACAGTTTTTTTCCCAATGATAATCTTTAAATTTTTTTCCTAAATTAGAAATCATTTTATCACGAGTAACTTTAGCAATAATTGAAGCTGCAGAGATGGATGGTATCTTTTGATCACCTTTAATAATTGATTTAAGTTTGTAATTTTCAATTTCAGGTAATTTATTTCCATCAATTAAAATAAGTTTTGGTCTTTTTTTAAGTTTTTTTATTGATCTTTTCATTGCTAATAAACTTGCTTGAAGAATATTCATATTCTCAATTTCTTTAACAGAAGCTTTTCCCACTGCCCAAATCGAGTTTTTTTTAATGTATTTTTCTAAAAATTCTCTTTTATTTTTGGTCAAACTCTTAGAGTCTTTTAGTAATTTTTTATTAATACCTTTATTGAGTATTACAGCGGCAGCATATACAGGTCCAATCAAGCTACCTCTGCCAACTTCGTCTACACCAGCAATTATTTTCATTAAATTTTAATTTTTAATTCTTCTATCTTTTGTCTGATTTTTTTTAAATCTTCCCAGGAATATTTTTTATTTTCAGGAAATCGAATTAAGTAAGATGGACTGAAAGTAATCATTAAAGGAAATGTTTTGTTGTTCAAAATTATCTCTTTCCACTTACCTCTTTCATTAGATATTTTGTTTAAACCAGTAATTGCCTCCATTGCTGTGCTTCCCATTAGAATAACAATTTCTGGATTAATAATTGAAATATGATCTTTAAGAAATATTGAGTAACGTTTGATTTCTTGTAATGTAGGTTTTCTATCTTCCGGAGGTCTAAAATTTACTGAATAAGTTGTGTAAACATTTTCTCTTTTAATGTTTATTGCAAGTAGCATTTTGTTTAGAAGAGAACCAATATCACCTTGGAAAGTAGATCCAGACTCGTCTTCAATTTTTCCAGGAGCCCCACCAATTAACATTATGGGAGAGTTTGAGTCGCCATCACCAATAATCAGATTTTTTGAGTTTTCTTTTAAATTACAATTTTGAATTGAATTAATTTGTTCTTTCAAATTTAGCAGAAGTTCATTTTTTTTTTTATTTTTAGAATTGTTGTTGTTTTGAATAATTTTAAGTCTATTTATTGGCTTATTACTAAAGACAAAGTCGGGCTCGGCAGTTTTTAATAACTCTTGAGCATATTTGGCATTTTGATTTAAAGTCTTTTTAATCATAAACTGTACTAATGTTGTTAAAAAAAATTAAATTTATTTTAATTTTAGTTTTACTTTATCAGACACCATTATTTTCTAAAAGCAATAGTTTAGAAAAAATTGATTCTAAAAATTTATCAAAGTACTTTTCTGGTATTGTAGCATTTGGAAATAAAAAAAATTCAGAGGCTTTAAAATTTTTCGACTCATCTAAAGTTTTAATTAATAAGCACGATCCTTTTTTAAAAAGATATGTTTCTTCTTTAGTACTGGAAAACAAAGTATCACAAGCAATTAACATAGTAAGACAAAATAAAGATGAGAATAATACTCAATTTTTTGATGCTTACTTATTAATATTTTTAGATAGTCTAAAAAAAAATGATTTGGAATTAGCGTTTCAATACATTTTAGATGCGTTTAATTATTCAGAGCAAGACAGATTTAACTTAGCAATTTTAGAAAGCTTAAAACAGTATGTTTATTTATTTAAAGAGAAAGAGTTCTTGGACAATAAACAGAATTTTGGAAAATTATCAATTATTTCAGAGACATTCCAAAGATGTTATCTTAAAGATCCAAAGACAGAAAATTACTTTCTTAATTTAATTAATGATCCAGAATCTGATTTTACGAGATATATTTATTTTTATCTTAGTTTCTTAATAGAAAATAATGAATTAGCAAAAGCTAAGAAAATTACTGATGATTTGGAATATATCAATTCAACTTTATTATTATCTCAGGGAAAAAGTTGGATTGAAAATAAAAATTTCGACAATTTTGCAAAAGTTTTTTCATGCAAAAATCACAATGACTTAATTGCAGAGTTTTTATTTTTGATTTCAAACTTATATTCTTCTCAAGATAATTTTGAGATGTCTAATTTTTATTTAAATTTGTCAAATTTTCTAAATCCAAAATTTAAATTTAATTTGTCTTTAGTGGCAGAAAATCATTATTTAAATCAAGATTATGATAAAGCAAAAAAAGTTTTAAAAAAATTTACAGAAGAGGAGGACTTTTATTACTGGTATAGATTAAAGAAAGAGGCTCAAATTATTGAAAAACAAAGAAATATTCAAGAGTCTTTAAATTATATCACTTCAAATTTTAAAAAAATAGATAATCCAAATAAAAAGATATTATTTGATATCGCCAATTTTTATAAAAAATCAAAAAATTATGAAGAAGCAATAAATTATTACACTAAAATTATTAACGACTTAGATGATAGCGCAGAAATAAAATCTGATATTTTATATCGTAGAGGTGGAAGTTATGAGAGAATTAAGAATTATGAAGCATCAGATAAAGATTTACAAAATGCTCTAAAGATTACTCCCGACGATGCTTATATACTAAATTATCTTGCTTATTCTTGGCTTGAAAGAGATTATAAAATTGATGAAGCAATTGATATGTTGAAAATAGCTTATAGGGCTAAAAACGATGACCCATACATTATTGATTCATTAGGTTGGGCATACTATTTAATTGATGATTATTTGCAGGCTGAAAAATTACTTAAAAGAGCGGTAGAGTTAATGCCAGATGATCCAATAGTTAACGATCATTACGGTGATATTTTATGGAAGCTTGATCGAAAAATTCAAGCACGCTATTTTTGGAAGAATGTACTTGATATGAATGACACCGAGGAGGAAATGATTGAAAAGATTAATATAAAAATCATTCAAGGCTTGAATTCTTAAATGTCATATTCAAAAATTAAATCTTATGCAAAGTTAAATTTAGCACTGAACATTGTTGGAAAAACAAATTCTTTGCATAGGATTGAGAGCATTATATCATTTATCAATCTATATGATTTAATAAAGATTAAAAAAATTAAATCAAAAAAACATGTAATAAGATTTTATGGAAAGTTTTCTAAAAATATAAAAAAGAAAAATACAATTTCTAAATTATTAGAAATATTAGAGAAGAAAAAAATATTAAAAAATCAAAAATTTCAAATTATAGTTAATAAATATATACCAAATAAAGCAGGCCTTGGTGGAGGTTCAATGAATGCGGCAAGTATTTTAAAATTTTTAATGAAAAAAAAGTTTATTAAAATAAAAAAAAAAGAGATAGAAAATATTTCTAACTTGGTTGGATCAGATGTGATTTTGGGAATAAATCAAAAAAATGCAATTTTAAACTCAAAAAATAAAGTTGTGTATTTTAACAATATCAAAAAATTTTACCCTCTAGTTGTAAAGCCTAATTTTGGTTGCTCCACTAAAGATATATATGCTGGAGTAAAGAAATTTCACAAAGTTATACTTAATCAAGCAAATAAAAAAATGTTTAGTTTTGATTTTTTAAAAACGATGAAAAATGATTTAGAAGATGTGGCTTTATTTAAATATCCAAAATTAAAAATTATCAAATCATATCTCGAGAATTCATCAGATCCAGCTTTTGTGCGAATGACAGGGTCAGGATCAGCTTTAGTTGCATATTTTCAAACAAAAAAAAGATGTGAACTTGCGAAAAAAAGGTTTAATAGAAATTATAAAAATTACTGGTGTATAGCATCAAAAACTATATAAACTTTTTTTTTTATGTTATACGAACTTATTATTGGGGCGTAGCCAAGCGGTAAGGCACGGGTTTTTGGTACCTGCATCCTAGGTTCGAATCCTAGCGCCCCAGCCAAATATGAAAAGTTTTTTAGATACAATTTTTTTTAGATCAAATAATCTAGATTATTTAAGTCAAAATATAAAAGATTTAACAAAAAACACACCAGCAAATAAAATTTTTTACGCAATAAATTCTCACTCATCAGAAAGTGAAGTAAGATATGTGGGAGGTTGCATCAGAAAGATAATTAAAAAAGAAAAAGTCGATGATATTGATTTAGCAACAAATTTAAATCCTCATGAGGTCTGTGAAGCTCTTAATAAAAATAATATTAATTACTTTGAGACTGGAATTGAACATGGAACGGTTACTGCATTGATTGATGGATATAAATTCGAAATCACTTCGTTAAGAAAAGATATCTCAACAGACGGAAGACATGCAAAAGTACAATATTCCAAAGATTGGAAAGAAGATGCTTCTAGAAGAGATTTTACAATGAATTCAATTTATTCTGATTTAGAGGGTAATTTGTTTGATCCATTTGATGGTAAAAAAGATTTAGAAAACGGGTTAGTAAGTTTTATAGGTAATTCTGATATAAGAATTAAAGAAGATTATTTGAGAATATTAAGATACTTAAGATTTTTCACCAATTATTCAAAATATCCTCATAACCCTGAATTAATTAGAAAAATTAAAATTAACATTGGTGGAATATCAAAATTATCAAAAGAAAGACTTTTAGATGAATTAAAAAAGATTACTCAGGTAGAAACCTTAGAGAGATTAGCTAAAAACAGTATTAGTTTAGAGATTATTCAATCAATATTTCCTGAATTAAAAAATATAAATATTTTCTCAAAATTGAATTCTGAGAAAAAATCAATACTTAAAAATCTTGATTTTATTTTTTTACTATCTTTGATGATTATTGATGAGGGAGATAATACTGAATATTTTTTATATAAATTCAATATTTCAAAAAAAGATCATAAAAGATTAAAGATTATTGATAATTTTTATAAAGAAAAAATTCATTCTCAAACATTTTCAGAAAATAATATGAACAGAATTTTTTATTTTGATGGAAAGCAAGCAGTAATTGATATTTTGAACTTTCAAATTATAAAATCAAAAAAGTCTGAAAAAAGCCTTATAGAATTAATTAATCATTACTCGAATAAATTAGTTCCAAAAATGCCAGTGGGTGCAGACTTCTTAATGGAGAAATTCAATATTCCAGAGGGAAAACAATTGGGAGCAAAACTTAAAATTATAGAAGAAGAGTGGGTTAAGAATAATTTTGAGATTTCTGATAAACAAATTAATAATATTATTGATAATTAAATATATTTAACATCTTTAATTTCAAAGTTTTTTATTCCGGCAGGAGTATTGATTTCCACTAAATCACTTTTATTTTTCCCAATCAATCCTTTACCAATGGGAGACTGAAAATAAATTAATTTTTGTTTGAGATCAGCTTCATCTTTTCCTACAATTTTATAATTAATTTTTTCTCCAGTATCTAAATTTTCTAGAAAAACAGTTGAACCAAATATTACTTTTCCATCATTATTTAATTTTGTAACATCAATAATATTTGCTCTAGAAATAATATCGTTTATCTCATTAATTCGTCCTTCATTGTGTGACTGTTCTTCTTTTGCTGCATGATATTCAGCATTTTCTTTTAAATCCCCATGAGATCTTGCCTCAGCTATAGCAGCTACAATCTCGGGTCTTTTTTTTTCTTTTAGAAATATTAGTTCATCTTTAAGTTTATTTAGTCCATTTAAAGTTATTGGTTCTTTTTCCATACTATTTCCATTTTGCCAAAGGTGGTAATGACATTAATATTCCTTTAACATTTCCACCAGTTTGTAATCCAAATTTTGTTCCTCTATCATACAATAAATTAAACTCTACATATCTTCCTCTTTTGATATATTGTATTTCCTTATCTTTTCTAGTCCATTTATTTTTTATTTTTTTTCTAATGATTTTCTGAAAAATATTTTCAAATGTAGTTCCAACATCTCTAATAAATTTAAAATCTTTTTCAAAATTATCTTTTTTATAATCAAAAAAAATACCACCAATTCCTCTAGTCTCTTTTCTGTGAGGTAAATAAAAATATTCATCACACCATTTTTTATACTTTAAATAATAATTTTTATTATGACGATTACACATATTTCTTAAAATTTTATGAAATTCTTTTTTTTCATTATTGTCTTTTTTTGAAGGTGTTACATCTATGCCACCACCAAACCAGTTTTGTGTAGTGCAAATATATCTCGTGTTAAAGTGCATTGCTGGAATCAAGGGATTTTTCATATGCATTACTACAGAAATACCAGATGCCCAAAAGTTAGGATTTTTTTTTGCGCCCAAAATATTTTTCTGGAATTGTTTAGGAAATTTCCCATGAACCTTAGAAAAATTAACTCCAACTTTATCAAATACTTTACCATTTTCTAAAATTTTAAATTCACCACCACCTTCATCTTTTTTATGATTTCTTTTCCAAATTGTTGATTTAAATTCAACTTTATTTTTTTCAATCTCACTTATTTTTTGACAAATAGAATCCTGTAACATCTTAAACCAATTACTTGTTAAATCTTTTTTAATCTCTAGTTCCATATCAAATTAACTTAGTTTGTTTTAAACTTTCTGCCAATATTATAGCAACAGATGAGGCAATATTAAGCGAACGCATTTTATTTTTCATTGGTATTTTTAGTCTATCTTTAACAATCTTATGAACTTTATCAGGAACACCCGCACTTTCCCTGCCAAATAAAATTGTATCATTTTTATCAAATTTGAATTCAGTATAAGACAAAGATGCTTTTGTAGTCATTAATATAACTCTTTGATTCTTTTTAGAATCAAAAAATTCGTCTGAGCTTTGATAGAATTTGATTTCCTTTTCATCCATATAGTCCATGACTACACGTTTAAATCTTTTATCACTTAGCAGAAAACCGCAGGGCTCTATAATCTCCAATTTTGCGCCTAAACATGAGCAGGTTCTGATTATTGCTGCAGTATTTTGGGGTATATCTGGTTCAAATAAAGCAATTTTTGGACCATGTTTAGTTGAATTATGTGTCATTCTTTCAGTAGTAAATATAATATTTTATATTATATGAATTCATATATTTAAGTAGAAATTATCTATATTGAGTATATTTAAATAAAACTAACAATGTCAGAAAAAAAAACCAATAGAAGAGATTTTTTATTTACAGCTACTTATGCTGTAGGAGCAGTGGGAGTTGGCGCAACGATATGGCCTATGATTGATCAAATGAATCCTGATGCTTCAGTAAAAGCTTTAGCTAGCACAGAAGTGGATGTAAGCTCAGTAATCCCTGGTAAAACGATAACCGTTTTGTGGAGAGGAAAACCAGTTTTTATTCGAAGAAGAACAGAAGAAGAAATAACTGAAGCAAGAGCCGTTAAGTTAGAAGATTTAAAAGATCCTGAAAAGGATGAAGATAGAGCTAAAGATCCTGAGTGGCTAGTCATGCTTGGAGTTTGTACTCACTTAGGTTGTGTTCCTTTAGACCAAAAAGGAGACTACAATGGTTGGTTCTGTCCTTGTCATGGATCTCACTATGATACCTCGGGAAGAATTAGAAAAGGTCCGGCCCCAACAAATATGGAAATCCCTAAATATGAGTTTGTTAATTCAAATACAATTAAGATTGGTTAAGTTAATATTATGAGTGATCACGAATATACCCCTAAATCTAAAGTTGGAAAATGGTTCAATGATAGATTACCATTATTAACACTCGCAAATCATTTAACAGATTATCCAACTCCTAAAAATCTAAATTATTGGTGGACATTTGGAGGTATATTAACTTTTTGTCTAATAACTCAAATTGTTACAGGCTTAACTTTGGCTATGCACTACATAGCCCATGCAGATATGGCTTTTGAGAGTGTTGAGCATATTATGCGAGATGTTAACTATGGTTGGTTGATTAGATATATTCATGCCAATGGAGCTTCAATGTTTTTTTTGGCCGTTTACATTCATATATTTAGATCTTTATTTTATGGTTCTTATAAAGCACCAAGAGAAATTATTTGGATTATTGGGATAATTATTTATCTGCTAATGATGGCAGCAGCATTTATGGGTTATGTACTTCCGTGGGGACAAATGAGTTTTTGGGGAGCTACAGTAATTACAAATTTATTTAGTGCGATACCTTTAGTTGGTGAGGGGATAGTAACTTGGCTATGGGGAGGATATTCAGTTGATAACCCAACGCTAACAAGATTTTTTACTCTTCATTATTTAATTCCTTTTTTAATTTTAGGATTGGTAGTTCTTCACATTTGGGCGTTACATGTTCCTGGAAATAACAATCCAGTTGGAATTGATATAAAAAAGCCTTCAAAAGACACTGTTCCTTTTCATCCATACATAGTCATTAAAGATGGATTTGCCTTGTTAATGTTTATGATAGTTTTTGCTTTTTTTGTTTTTTATACACCAAACATTTTAGGTCACGCAGACAATTATATTGAAGCTGACCCGTTAGTCACCCCAGCACACATTGTTCCAGAATGGTATTTGTTGCCATTCTATGCAATTTTAAGATCAGTTCCTGACAAACTTTTAGGAGTAGTTGCTATGCTATCAGCTATTTTGATTTTAGCAGCTTTACCATGGTTAGATACTTCAAAAATTAGATCTGCTGTTTTTAGGCCTTTGTATAAACAGTTTTATTGGATTTTAGTAGCTGATGTTTTAATTTTGGGTTACGTTGGGGCAATGCCTGCGGAGGGTTTATACTTATTAGTTGCCAGAGTTGCTACTGCTTATTACTTTTTGCATTTTTTAGTTATACTACCTATTTTGGGTTTAAAAGAGAAAACTCTTCCTGTTCCATTGAGTATTACAGACCCAGTTCTTGGAGGATCTCCAAATCTTGCTACTGCAAAAAATAGTAATAAAGAAAGTTTAGATAATTAAGTGAAAAATTCTTTAAGAATACTCAGTATACTAATTACATTATTTGGATATCCATTTAGTTCCAATGCTGCTGAAAAAGTTGAATATTTGAAAACTGAATGGAGTTTTAAAGGTCTTTTTGGAAAATTTGATCGAAGTGCACTTCAAAGAGGTTATCAAGTTTATACCGAAGTATGTTCATCTTGCCACTCTATGAAATATCTAAGTTATAGAAACCTGGCGGAGGAGGGAGGTCCAGAATTTTCTACGGAACAAGCTAAAGCAATTGCTGCATCATTTGAAGTAACTGATGGACCTAATTCGGATGGAGAAATGTTTAGTAGACCTGGAAGACTATCGGATAAATTTGTAATGCCTTATGAAAACGTAAAGGCAGCCCAAGCGGCAAATGGTGGAGCATACCCTCCTGACATGTCAGTTTTAGCCAAAGCTAGAGGAGGTGGTGTAGATTATATTTACTCTTTACTACAAGGCTATGAAGATCCTCCAATAGGATTAACTTTAGATGAGGGGGTCTATTACAATAAATATATGTATGGAAATAAAATAAAAATGGCAAATCCATTATCTGATGGGTTGGTTGAATATGGTGATGGCACTGTTGCCTCAGTAGAGCAAATGTCGAAAGATGTAACAACTTTTTTAATGTGGGCGGCTGAACCTCATTTAGAGGCAAGACATCAAATGGGATTTAAGGCGATTGTATATTTGATTATACTTACTGTGCTAGTCTATTTCAGCATGAAAAGGATTTGGTCACGTATTGAAACGAAAGTTTAAAATATCACCATCTCTCACAATATAATCTTTACCCTCAAGTCTCATTTTACCGTTAGTTTTTGAATTAACCCATCCATCATTAGCAATAAAATCTTCATATGCAATTGTTTCTGCTCTGATAAAACCTTTTTCAAAATCAGTATGTATTTCACCTGCTGCTTTTGGTGCAGTACAGTTTTTTTGGATTGTCCATGCTCTTGTTTCTTCTGGTCCAGAGGTAAAGAAAGTATCTAGCTCTAGAATTTGATAACCTTTTTTAATTAATATATCTAATCCAGTTGCTTTTAAGCCAATCATTTCCATGTAATTTTTTTTTTCGTTGTTATCTAGTGCATTTATTTGATTCTCTATATCGGCTGAAATAACTAAAGTATTTTTAATATCATATTTATCTATGAATTTTCTCGTATATTCATTTCCATTCTGGACACTTTGTTCATCAACATTACAAACAAATATCTTTGGTTTTAAAGATAATAACCCACTTTGATTAATTTGTTTTTTTTCAAATTGGGTTCTCAAATTTAAAATATCTTTATTATTATTGATAGAGTCTAAAGCAATTTCAAGGATCTTGATTTGATCTTCATCAATATTTTTTTTATTGTTTTTTTCAAGTCTTTTTTGGATCGATTCAAGATCAGCAAGCATCATCTCTGTTTCTATAATCTCAAGATCTCTTATAGGATCCACAGTCGGATTTACATTTTGTATATCGTCTGAATCGAAACATCTAATCATATGTATAATTGCATCTACTTCTCTAATATGAGACAAAAATTTATTTCCTAATCCTTCACCTTTAGATGCACCTTTAACCAACCCTGCAATATCAACAAATGAAATGGTAGTATTAATAATTTTTTTTGATTTTGAAATTTTGGCTAAATTTTGTAATCTTTCATCTGGTACAGGCACAACTCCAACATTTGGATCAATTGTGCAAAATGGAAAGTTTGCTGCTTGAGCTTTGTTTGAATTAGTTAAAGCATTAAATAGAGTTGACTTACCCACATTTGGTAATCCGACTATTCCACATTTGAAGCTCATTACTTATTATTTACAGTGCTTGAGAATAAATCTAATTTTTTTTCTACAAGTATCGAAATTGACTCGGTAATATTTTTTGAAATTTTCTCAATACCAATTATTTCGTCTTCATCAAAATTTTGTAATACATAGTCAGCCACATTTATATTTCCTTTAGGTTTACCAATACCAATTCGTACTCTTGAATAATCTTTTCCTATAAATTTATCGATTGACGATATTCCATTATGGCCTGCACTTGATCCACCAAATTTTGCTTTTATTTTTCCAAATTCAACATCCAGATCATCATGAAAAACAATTACATCCTCAGCATCAATCTTAAAATATTCAATTAATTCTCTAATACAAACTCCTGAGTTGTTCATAAAAGTAAGAGGCTTAATTGCATAAATCTTTTTGCCATCAATATTTCCAGTTGTAAGCAAACCTTTAAATTTTGGCTTCTGTTTCGTAAGTCCAAACTCTTTATTGATTGTGTCTATAATTTTAAATCCAACATTATGTCTATTTTTTTCACTATCTGGTGTTGGATTACCTAATCCTACGAATAAAAGCATAAAAATATTAAAATTTATATTTCAAAATTGTTGGATTATTTTTTTTCTTCAGCGGGTTTTTTGTCTTCACCTTCTTTTTTATCACCCTCTGCTGCTGGTTTTTCACCATCTGTGCCCGCTGCTGCCTCTGCTCCCTCTGAACCTTCTTCACCCTCAGTCGCTTCTGCTTCGGCAGGCTTCTCAGGTTCTTTCATAACAGTTGGCGCTGCTAAAGTTGCTATTACAAAATCTCTTCCTTGAATAGTTGGTGAAACCTCTGGATCAAGTTTTACTGAGGAGATTTTGAAACTTTCACCAATATCTATACCATCTAAATCTAAAGTTAAACTTTCAGGAATTTTTTCACTTGGACATTTTAATTCAACTTTCCTTCTTACTATGTTTAAAACACCACCTCTTTTTAACCCTGGAGACTTTTCATGATTAATAAAATTAACTGGTACTTCAATTTTTATTTTTACACCAGGCAAAACTCTTAAGAAATCTACGTGAGTAGGTTCATCACTTAGAATATGATATTTAACTTCCCTAGGTAAAACGTTTTGAGATTTACCATTAATGTTTAAAGTAATTATGCTTGATAAAAAGTTTTCTTTTTCAATTAATACTTTTAATATTTTTTTTGGAATAGAGATTTTTTGATTTTCTTCTTTTCCTCCATAGATGATAGCTGGAACAGCACCATTCTCTCTTATAGAATTTAATTGTCCTTTAGTTTTGTTGTCTCTGATGTTTGCGTCTACTGAATTCATAAAAAACAAAGTTTTTTAACCCATGTTGACAAATAATCAAGGTAATTATTTAAATAAATCTGAGACAGATGTTGAGTTAGAAATTCTTTTTATCGCCTCTCCCATTAGGCCAGAAATAGGTAAAACTTCTATATTTTTAACATTTTTAGTTTTTTCACCATTATCAATGGTATCTGTAATAACTAAATTTTTTATTACAGAGTTTTTAATTTTTTTTACTGCTTCCCCAGATAATACTCCATGAGTAATATAAACATAAACTTCTTTTGCACCTCTTTCTTTCAAAGCTTTAGCTGCATTAACTATTGTTCCACCTGAGTCAATAATATCATCAACAATTATACAGGTCTGGTCTTTTACATCCCCAATTACATTCATTACTTTAGATTGTCCTGGCTTTGGTCGTCTTTTATCAACAATCGCTAAACCAACACCTAAAAGTTTTCCAAGTGCTCTTGCTCTTTCGGTTCCACCAACATCTGGTGCAACACAAATCATATTTTTACTTTTTATTTTCTTTTTTACATGTCTTGCAAAAATTGGTGTTGCGAATAAATTATCTACAGGAATGTCAAAGAAACCCTGAATCTGCCCAGCATGCAAGTCAACGGTTACAACCCGATCAGCACCTGCCTTAGTAATTAAATTTGAAACTAATTTAGCAGATATTGATGTTCTAGGAACAACTTTTCTATCTTGTCTTGCATATCCAAAATATGGAATAACAGCTGTTATATTTTTTGCCGATGATCTTTTGAGAGCATCAATACACAACAACAACTCCATTAAATGATCATTGGCTGGTGACGATATTGATTGAATTATAAAAATACTATTACCTCTGATATTTTCATTTATTTCAACATATATTTCTCCGTCAGCAAATTTTCTGATACTTGAATTAACAAGTTTTGTTTTTAAATATTTAGAAATATTTTTACTAAGAACTTTGTTACTATTTCCAGTTAATAATTTCATTGAAAAATTTAATTAATCATAATTATTGAAATATTTCTACCATAATCATCATGTTTTAAACTTAAAGATCGTCTAGCACTAAAAAAATTATTTTTTTTATTAAAAGTATCAGTATTTATCATATCAATCTTATTAATTTTAAGAAATTTTAGTTGAGATTTTATGTATTTTTGTAGGTCAAAAAAAATAAGATCATTTTTAAATTTAAAGAAAATTTTGTTTTTTTTATGACTTTTGATGAATTTATTCATAAACTTTGTTTTAACTTCATAATTTTTTTGAGCTATTGATGGACCAATAGCAGCTATAATATTTTTTCTTTGACAACCTTTTTTAAGCATGAAATTTATAACTTTTTTTATAATTCCCTTAAAAGCACCTTTCCAGCCTGCGTGAACTGCTGCAATCATTTTTCTTTTTTTATCATAGAACAATAATGGGGTACAATCGGCAGTTAAAACGGCAATGGGAAGATTTTTTTGATCAGTTATTATTGCATCTGCCTTTACAGTTTTTTTACCTAAATTATAATTTTTATCTATAAACACAAATTTATTGCTATGTATTTGATGAACTAAAAAAATATTTTTTCCTTTTTTAGATAATTTTTTTTTTACAATTTTTAAATTTTTTTTAACATTTTTTTTATTATCGAAAGAGCCTATTCCACAATTAAGGCTTTTATAAATACCTTTTGATTTGCCACCAATTTTATTAAAAAAACCATGACTAATATCTTTTTGTTTTGATAATTTTTTTGAAGTGATCAGTTCAAAATCCTAATTTAAAATTATTTTTATGGTTTCTAATTAACATTACTTTGAATAAGTTACCCATTTGTTTATCATCAATTAATCTTTTTAATCTATAATATAAATCTGCTTTTTTTAAAAAATTATAATTTCTAGATATTATTTCTGCTCTTTCATTTATTCCCATCTTAATCAAAAACTTTTTCTGAGTGGTTAAATTATATCTTAATCCCCCCATATGTTTAATGATCTTCTGAAATAATTTAAAATTTATATTATGCGTAATATCAGCATTGCCAATCTTTTCTAAGATATCTGAATATTTGTGTTTAGAAATTGCTTGAAGGGTATTTTTCATTTTATTTTCAATATATCCATAATCAATTATCAGTATACCACCCGAGTTTCTTTTAATAATTTTAGAAATTTCTTTTAAATAACTTATACCAGGCTCAGAATATTCAATAAATTTTTGATTTTTTGAAATATTAAACCTTATTTTTTTTTCGTAATTCTTCATATTAATTTTTTTTTCAAAAAAGTGTGCTTTATTATTATTTTTTAGATGTACAAATTTTTCAAACCATAAACCTTTTTTTTTAGTGAATTGTTTTATTTCAAGAGAGTCGAAAAATTCATTTGCTAAAAAAATTGTAGGTTTTTTTTTTATGTTTTTTACATTTTTGATCCAAGATATTTTATTTTTATATAATTTTTTTTTTTGAATCTTTATTAAGGATGGACTTTTTTCAATAATTTTAAATTTACAAGCTTTAAAAAATTTTGGAAAATTTTTAAAACTTTCTAAAAGCACACTCATCATTTCACCATTTCCTGCTCCCAATTCTATCAACTCAAATTCTTTTGGAGATCCTAAACTTTTCCAAAAACTTAAAACCCAAATAGCAATCATTTCAGAAAATAGTCTTGAGATATTTGGGGCGGTTATAAAATCTCCATCTTTACCAAATGGATTTTTTTTCATGTAGTATCCAGATTTTTTGTCGTAAAGAGAATAATTTATAAATCTATCTAATGGGAAATTCTTTTTTTTTATTTTCATATTTTGTGATTACTAAATAAAATCCAAATAATAAGAAAAATAAACTTATTATTTGTCCCATTGTTAAATGAAATAATAAATAACCCAATTGTTCATCTGGAACTCTATAAAATTCTATTGTGAACCTAAAGATTGAATAAAAAATTAGAAATATGCCTGAAATAAATCCTGGATTTTTAGCAAAATGTTTTTTTCTAAAATATATTAAAATTAAAAATAAAATAATGCCCTCGAATAAAGCCTCATATAATTGCGAAGGATGTCTATATAAATTGTCTATCTGAATAAATTTTACCGCCCACACCACATTTGTTTCTGTTCCGTAAAGTTCAGAATTTATAAAATTTGCTATTCTTCCAAAAAAAATACCTATAGGTGCAACAAAAGCCACTACATCCAGGTAATTAAATAAATTTTGATTATTTTTTTTTGCAAATAAAATTGTTCCAATAATAATTCCAATCACACCTCCATGAAATGACATACCGCCTTCCCAAATTTTAAAAATATCTAGTGGATTATTAAAATAAAAACTTAAATTATAAAATAATACATATCCCAATCTTCCTCCAATTATTATTCCTAAAATTAGGTATGTTATGTAATCATCAAATTTCTCATTAACTTTGGGATTTGAGATGAAAATCTTTTTACTTAAAATCCAACCTAACAAAATTCCAATAATATAAGCAAGAGAATACCATCTTATTTCAATTGAAAGAATTTCAATTGCTACTGGGTCAAAATTATTAATGAACATTTTTAATTATAACTATAGATTATAGTTATAATTAAGTAATTAGATAAATATATGAAAAATTCTAAGTTTGTTATTGATAAAATAGCTAAATTGATTGAACAAGGACTGATATCAACAAAAGATATTTCTAACGAATTAATAACAATTTTGAAATCAAAAAGAGATGAAATAGTCTTTAAAATGAGGTTAACAAGCAAGGATGAGTTTGAAATTCTTTCTAAGAGGGTTGAAAATTTAGAAAAAAAAATTAATCAATCAAAAAAAATCAAAAAAAAACTAAAAAGGTAAAAAAATCTTAACTTCTAAACCATTCATTACAGATTTAGCTAATTTTATATTTCCTCCATGTGATCTGACAATATCAGAGGCAATTGACATTCCTAATCCAACACTAGATTTTGAATCTGCTCTTCCTTTATCCATTTTGTAAAATGGTTTAAAAACATTTTCATATTCATGCTTGGGAATACCTGGCCCATCATCCTCAATTTTAATAAATATATTATTGCTACCCTTAGAGATACTAATATTTATTTTTTTAGCATATTTGATTGAATTATCTAATAAGTTGTTAATACATCTTTTAATTAAGTTTTTTCTACCATTAATATATATCCTGGGCGCAATATTGGAAAAAATATTTTTATTATCATATTTTTTTACAATTTCATTGATTAAATCACTAAGATCAAATTGTTCATCTTTTTCAAGATAAGAAGAGCTGGTGAATTGAAGATATTCATTAAGCATTTTTTCCATTTCATTTATATCTTCAGCCAATTTATTGGATAATTCTTTGTCCTTAATAAAAGCAATTTGAAGCTTCATCCTTGTAAGTGGAGTTCTTAAATCATGACTAATTCCTGACAACATCTCTGATCTTTGGTTAAGATGTCTCAAAATTCTTTTTCTCATTCTATCGAATTCATAACCAGCTTGTCTTATTTCTGCAGCACCAGATGGTTTAAATTCATCTATTTCTTCTCCTCTACCAAATTTTTCTGCAGCTTTAGCAAGATTAGTAATTGGTCTTGTTTGATTTTTTAAAAAAATTAATGAAATTAAAACCATTATAACTGCTGGAACAGTTATCCAAAGTGCAAATATTCTGGCTGATGAGCTTGTTACTCTGTCACGTGGAATTAAAAATTTGAAGTAACCAGATTGATATTTAATTCTTAGATCAATTAACTCTTTATATCCTGTAGTATCAAACCAGAATTCTCCACTACCAAATTTTGATTTTAGTTCTCTTCTTAAAGTTCTATCAATTGGACTAAACCACCTCTCATCATAAAGATAATCAAAATTATTATCCTCAACATATTCAATATTTAAATCTTGGTAGACAGAAAATAAGCTTGTTATTTCATTTTTGTCATAAATTTCATCTGAATACACTTCAATAAATGTATTAATTTCATTCACTAAAGCCTTAGTCATACCTTTATTTGTTTTAATCCATAGACTATCAAAAAAAACGATTGTAATTATCAATTGCAAAACAATTACAGGGACTGCTACAATTAAAAGCGCACGATAAAATAATCTTTTTGGAAGAATATTTTTAATGAATTTACTCAATCCATAAAACATATCCAGCTCCTCTGATAGTTTGTAAAAATTTGGGATTTTTTGGATCTATTTCTATTTTTTTCCTTAATCTTGTAATAATCACATCAATAGATCTTTCCTTATCTAATTCAATTAAAAAACCTATATCCTCACGGGAAAAAGTTTTACCTGGATTATTGATCATTTTTTCTAAAATTTTTTTTTCTGTATTATTAATCTTATATTCATTATTCTTTTTTGAAATTATTTGTTTATTTAGGTCAATTTCAATATTTTCAAATTTTATAACTCTTTTTTGGTCATTCTTTTTTGTTTTTTCAAGAATATTTTTAATTCTTAATAAGAGTTCTTTAGGTTCAAAAGGTTTTGGTAAATAGTCATCAGCACCTATCTCAAGCCCCTCGACCCTTTCATTTGCTTCACCTTTCGCTGTTAGTAAAATTATTGGTGTTTCCAGTTTTTTTTGATTTTCTTTAATAAATTCTAAGCCACTTTTTCCAGGCATCATTATATCTAAAATTATTAAATCAAATTTGATTATTTTAATTTTTTCTAATGCATCTTCCGCACTAATAGCTGTCGTGATGAGATAATTATTCTCATTCAAATATTTTTTTACCAGGGTTCTTATCCCATCATCATCATCTACTACCAATATGTGTGCAATTAGATTATCCATTTATTATTTTTTTTAAAACATTGTCAAAATTTATTACTTCTTCAGAACTAGAATTTAACAAAGCACTATGGATCCTTTTTTTTTGAATTTCAAATATTTCGTTAAATATTTTTTTTCCCTTTTCATTCAGGAAAATGTGTTTAATTCTAGTATCTACTTCATCTTTTTTGAAAATTATTATTTCTAATTTAATCAAATCTTTTAAAACTCTATTAAGACTTTGTTTTGTAACTTTAAGTCTCTTGAGAAGCTCTGAAATAGAAATTCCCTCATACATAGATAGTAGATGAATTACTTTTTGATGTGCTATACCAATTTTATACTTATTTAGAATCTTTTTTGAATCTGAGAAAGTTTCTCTGTAACCAATAAAAAGCTTTTCTATTAAATCTTTTAATTGATCATCTTTTAGATATAAAAGTTGTTTCATTTTGGTAAGTTATATTGACATATTATAGATACAAAGATATTTTTCAGTAAGAATTTTTTATTTCATAAAATGATACCTTACGACAAAAGATCAGGAAAAATATGGTACAATGGCGAATTAGTCGATTGGTCAGAAGTTAAAGTTCATGTTTTGAGCCATGGATTGCATTATGCTAGCTGTGTTTTTGAAGGTGAACGCGTGTACGATGGTTCAATTTTTAAATTAGAGGAACATACATCTAGGTTGTTTTATTCTGCAAAAAGAATGGGATTTGAAATTCCATACAGCGAGAATGAAATAAATAATGCTTCAAAAAAAATAATTGCAACACAAAAAGTAGAAAATGGATATGTAAGACCAGTTGCTTGGAGAGGGAGTGAGATGATGGCCATTTCAGCACAACAAACAAAAATTCATGTTGCTATTGCGACTTGGGAGTGGGGATCATATTTTGATCCTAAACTTAAAATTGAAGGTATTAGATTAAATATATCTAGCTGGAGAAGACCTGCGCCTAACACGATTCCTTGGGACACGAAAGCTTCAGGGCTTTATATGATATGTACACTCTCAAAACATGAAGCAGAAAAACAAGGTTACACCGATTCACTTATGTTGGACCATGATGGAAATGTTGCTGAGGCTACAGGAGCTAATATTTTTTTTAAGGATAAAAATGGAGACTTGCACACTCCAATTCCAGATTCATTTTTAGATGGCATTACTAGAAGAACTGTAATTGAAATAGCAAAATCTAAAAATATTAAAGTTCATGAAAGAAAAATTAAACCTGAGGAATTAAAAAGTTTTGTAGGATGTTTCTTGACTGGTACAGCTGCTGAAGTGACACCTGTGTCTTGCATTGCTGAAAATCAATTTAAAGTTTGTGAAATGATAATTGATTTAAATGAAAGCTATCTTGCTTTAGTTAAAAAGAAAAAAGCAGCCTAATCTTTGCTATCCTCAGATATTGCATGATCAATTCCTTTACGCATATAATCATATCCAGTAAATAAAGTTAAAGCTGCAGACAACCATAAAAGAATTATTCCAATAGTTTGAGCATTATAATCTTGAAAATTGATAATTTTATTTCCAGTATCACCAGAGAGTAAAAGTGCAATAGACACCATTTGTAAAACTGTTTTCAACTTAGCTAAATTTGACACAGGTAATTTAATTTTCCCTTTTGCTAAAAATTCTCTTAGACCTGAAATTAAAATTTCTCTTGTTAAAATTATAATTGCAGCAATTACTTCATAATTGCGGATAGTTCCATCCATTACTAACAAGATTAATGCAGTAGCAACAATAATTTTGTCTGCTATTGGATCTAATAACTCACCTAATTTAGACTCCTCTCCAAGTAATCTAGCCAACATACCATCTAAAAAATCTGTAAACGATGCAATGATGAATAAAATAAGTGCTGTCAAATCTCCATAAAAGCCCGGAAGATAGAATGCTAAAACAAAAAATGGAACGATTAAAATTCTTCCTACAGTCAATATATTTGGTATTTTTTTAAGCATAAAAATATTTATTCGTGGAAAAAGTTATATATCTTTTTTGCAACTTTTTCCTCAACACCTTCAACAGATTTTATTTCATCAAGGCTTGCAGATTCTACTGCTCTGGCAGAACCAAAATGGTTTAATAATGCTCTTTTTCGGATAGATCCAATACCCTCGATCTGATCAAGTAAAGATTTACTAATTCCTCTTTTTCTTTTAGCTCGGTGAGCGCTTATTGCAAATCTGTGAGATTCATCTCTAATTCTTTGGAGAAAAAATAAAGTTGGGTCGTTTTTTGTAAATTTATATTCTTTTCCGTTATGAAAAAAAGTTTCATTACCGCTATTCCTATATTTACCTTTCGCTATAGCAATAATTGGTAAGTCGTGAAGACCTAACTCATTTAAGGTCTCTCGAGCTACAGAATATTGTCCTTTTCCTCCATCAACCATTACTAAGTCAGGAAATGTTAAATAATTGTCTTTTTCTTGGATAGCTCTTTTAAACCTTCTATTGAGAACCTCTCGCATCATTCCATAATCATCTTGTTCATTCTTTTGCAGTTTTATATTAAATTTTCTGTACCTTTTTTTAATAAACCCTTCATCACCATAAGCAATTAATGCGCCAACACTATTAGTTCCTTGAATGTGACTGTTATCGTAAACCTCTATTAAATTTATGTTTATTTCTAGATTAAATTTACTTGCAACAGAATCAAATAATTCTCTATTATTTTGACTTTCATAAAGTTTTCTATTTAAACTATCTTTTGCATTTTTGATTGCTTGATGAATAACTTTTAATTTTGATCCCTTCTTTGCAACAGAAATATTAATTTGCTTCTGTTCTTTTTCAGAAAGAGTTTTTTCAATCAAGTTCTTTTCTTTTATCTCTTCAGATAAAATTATTGAAGAGGGAACACTTTTATTTTCATAAAATTGTGAAACAAACGAATTCAATATATCACTTAATTTTTCATCTGGATCATGTTTTGGAAAAAATGCTTGATTGCCCCAATTTTGCTTTGACCTGTAAAAGAAAACCTGAATACATGTTTTGCCAGATTCTTTATATCCAGCGACTACATCAGCTTCAATTAAATTTGCTTCATTAACCCTTTGAGAAGATTGAATAATATTTAAAGATTTTATTCTATCTCTTAAAATTACCGCTTTTTCAAAATTTAAATCATCACTTGCCTTTTCCATTTGCTCAGATAAATTTTTTTGTATTTTTCTTGATTTACCAGAGACAAATTCAATAGCATCATCAACAGTTTTTTTGTATTCATCTTTTTCAACATAACCCACACATGGTCCAGAACATCTTTTTATTTGATAAAGAATACATGGGCGTTCTCTATTTTTAAAAACGGTATCATCACAAACTCTTAATTGGAAAATTTTTTGTATCATTTTTATAGTCCAATTAGCTGATCCAGCTGATGCAAATGGACCAAAGTAAAAACCTTCTTTTGTTTTTTTTCCTCTGTGCCTTTTTATTTGAGGCCACTTATCTTTGTTGCCTATAAAAATAAATGGAAAAGATTTATCATCTCGTAGTAAAATATTAAATTTGGGTTTATGTTTTTTGATTAAATTTGCTTCAAGTAGCAAAGCTTCACTTTCATTTGAAGTTGTTGTAATCTCCAATCTTCTTGTTTGGGATAGCATTCTCTCAGTTCTTATTATGTGATTTTTTTCTGATACATAGCTCTTTAATCTGTTAGGTAAATTTTTTGCTTTCCCAACATAAAGAATATCTCCCTTATCATTTAACATTCTGTAAACACCAGGTAGTTTAGGTATTAAAGGGAGTTCTTTTTTAATTACTTCTTTGCCAATTTCAGAACTTATCATGACTTCTTTTTTTGGTAATTTGTATACCAACAGATGAACACTCTTTTAAAATTTCCATTTTTTCAATTTTTAACATTATTTTTCCAATTCTTTTGTCTTTAAATAGTTCATCGAATACAGCTTCAGCTAAAGTTTCCAAAAAATTATAATGTTTCTTTTTGACTAGTTTTGTAATTAGTTTAACGATTGTTCCATAATTAACTATTGATTTTAAATCTTTATCGTTACTAGGTTTTTTATCTTCGTAATCAATTTCAAGACTAAATTTAACCTTCTGGGCCTTTTTTCTCTCAAAGTCATAGTAGCCAAGTTTAAGATCTAAAATTAATTCATTTATGAGTATTTTTTTTTCATAATTAAATAATCTTTTTTCTTTATGAATTTTTACTATTTTGAAATTATTTTTTTTCATTCTTTTCCCAAAACATCAGGTGTTTGCCAGTTTAAGCTTTGACCACTATCAACAGCTAATACTTGACCTGTAATAGAACTGTTTTTAATGAAGAAGTCAACTGCATTACAAATCTCTTTTACATCAACCTGTTTTTTTAAGGGAGTAGCCAAATATTGTTTTTTAAAGTGATTTATTGATTGCCTTATATTCTTTATAGTTGGACCTGGAGCTATACCATTAACTCTTATATTGGGTGATAGGCTCATTGCGCTAGTTTTGGTCAAAGTATAAAGCCCAGCTTTACTAATTGTGTAAGAAAAGAAGTATGGAGTGAGTTTAAAAACTCTTTGATCTATGATATTTATAATGTTGTTATTTTTTCCTCTTACATTTTTTGAAAATTCTTTAGTTAATAGAGCAGGAGCTTTTAAATTAGTTGATATGTGTTTATCCCAGCTAGCTTTATTAAAATTTTCTAATTTATCATTCTCAAATATTGATGCATTATTAATTAAACAATCAAAATATTTTATTTTTGATTTCGCAAATTTAATTATTTTATTTACATCTTTTTCTTTATTTAAATCGCCCTTAACCAAATAGACTTTAGTTCCATTCTTTTTAAGTTTATTTTTTAAAAATTCTGCTTTTGATCTTGATTTATGATAATGAATAATGATTTCTTTATTTGATCCAGATAATTTTTCTGCAATCGCGGCTCCTATTCTTGTTGCGCCACCTGTGATAATTATCTTCCGTGCTTCCATTTTTTATCTCTTTTTTTTGTAACTTTTGTACCAGGCATGCCCATAGTGGATCTACCTTTAGGATAAAGTTTATTTTTTACATCATACTGTCGTATTTTTGGATTTAATGTAATTTCTAATTCTGTACTTTCTAGTTTTCTTATTTCATCTCTAATTTTGGCTGCTTCTTCGAATTCTAAGTTTGAAGCTGCTTCTTTCATCTTTTTATCTAAAGCTTTTAGATGTTTTTTTAGATTTCCCCCAACATTAGAACCTTCACTGATTGTTACATAATCTTTTTCATAAACACTCTCTAAAATATCATTTATTTCTTTTTTAACAGTCTTTGCATCAATTTTATGTTTTTTGTTATAAGCTAATTGAATTTTTCTTCTTCGTTCTGTTTCTTGAATTGCTTTTTTAATACTTTTTGTTTCTTTATCTGCGTAAAGGATCACTTTTCCATCAACATTTCTTGCTGCTCTTCCAATTGTTTGAATTAAAGAAGTCTCAGATCTAAGGAAACCTTCTTTGTCAGCATCCAAAATTCCAACTAAAGCACATTCAGGAATATCTAAGCCTTCTCTTAATAAATTTATTCCAACAAGAACATCAAATACCCCCATTCTTAAATCTCTCATGATTTCTATTCTTTCAAGAGTATCGATGTCTGAGTGTAAATATCTAACTTTCACTCCATTTTCATGAAGGTATTCAGTTAAATCTTCAGCCATCTTTTTCGTAAGTGTTGTCACCAAAACCCTATGATTGTTTTCAATAACTTTTTTACATTCATGCATTAAATCATCTACTTGATTTTTGGCTGGTCTTATTTCGACTGGTGGATCAATTAATCCTGTAGGTCTTATTACTTGATCTATAAATTTCCCTTTTGTTTGTTCTAATTCCCAAGGGCCTGGAGTTGCTGAAACAAATACAGTTTGTGTCCTCATTAAATCCCACTCTTCAAATTTAAGTGGCCTATTATCCATGCAAGATGGAAGTCTGAAACCGTATTCAGCTAATGTGCTTTTTCTAGATCTATCACCTTTATACATTCCATTGAGCTGAGGTACTGTTACATGACACTCATCAACAAAAATTAAAGTATTATCTGGAAAGTATTCAAATAATGTAGGAGGTGGCTCTCCAGGTTTTCTTCCTGATAAAAATCTTGAATAGTTCTCAATTCCAGCACAAGAACCAGTTGCTTCAATCATTTCAAGGTCAAACTTTGTCCTTTCTTCTAATCTTTGAGCTTCAAGTAATTTATTTTCAGCTCTATGTTTTTTTAATGTTATCTCTAATTCTTTTTTTATATTTATTATTGCCTGTTCAATAGTAGGTTTTGGTGTGATGTAATGACTATTAGCATAGACTTTAACTAAACTTAATTCTCTTACTTTATCCCCTGTAAGAGGATCAAACTCTTCTATTTGTTCAAGTTTGTCACCAAATAAACTTAATCTCCAAGCCCTATCTTCTAAGTGTGACGGAAAAATTTCTAAATATTCACCTCTAGCTCTGAATGTGCCTCTATAGAAATTCTGATCATTACGTTTATATTGTAGAGCAACTAAAGATTTAATTATTTGTTCTCTATTGTAATCATAATTTTTTTGAAGCGTTAAAGTCATCTTGCTATAAGCCTCGACTGATCCTAAACCATAAATACATGACACACTGGCCACTATAAGAACATCATCTCTTTCAAGAAGAGATCTTGTTGCAGAATGTCTCATACGATCTATTTGTTCATTTATTGATGCTTCCTTTTCAATATAAGTATCAGATCTTGGAACATATGCTTCAGGAGTATAATAATCATAATAAGACACAAAGTATTCGACAGCATTATCAGGGAAGAAAGTTTTCATCTCACCATAAAGCTGAGCAGCCAAAGTTTTGTTCGGAGCTAAAATTAATGCTGGTCTATTAGTAGCCTCTATTACTTTTGCCATAGTAAAGGTTTTTCCTGAACCGGTAACACCGAGAAGTACCTGATTAAATTCTTCTTTATTTGCACCATCAACCAACTTTTTTATAGCTTCTGGTTGGTCACCAGCTGGTTTAAAATCAGATTTAATTTTAAATTTTTTACCACCTTCAAGTTTTCCACTGATTTTAGGATTTTTACTCTGAATATCAGTAATTAAATCTTGATAAGTATTTTCCATATATTAAACAACGTAGTAGAATTAATTTATATTTCAATGAGCATAATATCAGACAGTTTAAAGAGAATTAAACCATCTCCAACTATAGCTGTTACACAAAAAGCAAGAGAACTAAGAGAAGCTGGTAAAGATGTAATTGGGTT
Organism: Candidatus Pelagibacter sp. HIMB1483; assembly: GCF_052048135.1. Taxonomy (NCBI): domain Bacteria; kingdom Pseudomonadati; phylum Pseudomonadota; class Alphaproteobacteria; order Candidatus Pelagibacterales; family Candidatus Pelagibacteraceae; genus Candidatus Pelagibacter; species Candidatus Pelagibacter sp. HIMB1483. The sequence goes on from NZ_JBNAIM010000002.1 coordinate 337,815, forward strand.
AGGAGCTGGTGAGCCAGATTTTGATACACCTGACAATATAAAAGACGCAGCTATTAAAGCCATCAAAAGCGGAGATACGAAATATACAGCAGTTGATGGAACTCCTGCTCTTAAAAAAGCAATAGTTGAAAAATTCAAAAGAGAAAATAATCTCGATTTTAGCACTGATCAAATAACAGTTGGAACTGGTGGTAAACAAGTACTTTATAATGCTTTTATGGCAACTTTAAACAAAGGTGATGAAGTAATTATACCTGCACCTTTTTGGGTTTCATATCCTGATATGGTTTTATTAGCAGGTGGAAAACCAAAAATAATTAAATGTGATGAGAAAGATGGTTTTAAGCTTACTGCAAAAAAACTCCAAAAGGCAATTTCAAAAAAAACAAAATGGTTAATTCTTAACTCTCCATCAAATCCAACAGGAGCAGGGTATACTAAAGATGAAATTCAGGATCTAGCTAAAGTGTTAATTAAAAATAAAAAGGTTCATATTTTAAGCGATGATATTTATGAACATATTAGTTATGACAATTTTAATTTTTTTACTATTGCCCAATTATCTAAACTAAAAGATAGAACTTTAACCATGAATGGAGTGAGTAAATCTTATGCAATGACTGGTTGGAGAATTGGATATGCAGCTGGTCCCAAGGATATCATTAAGGCAATAGGTAAAATTCAATCTCAATCAACTTCAAACCCATCTTCAGTAAGTCAAGCTGCAGCTGTAGAGGCTTTAAATGGATCACAAGATTTTATCCAAGAACGATCAAATGCCTTTAAGGAAAGAAGAGATTTTGTTGTTAAAAATTTAAATAGCATTAAGGGAATAAGTTGTTTGACACCTAATGGCGCATTTTATGTGTTTCCAAGCTGTAAAGGTTTACTAAATAAAAAAACAAAACTTAAAACAGATAGTGACTTTGTTCAAAAATTGTTAGAAAAAGAAAATGTTGCAGTTGTCCAAGGCTCTGCTTTTGGTTTAGATGGCTATTTTAGAATTTCATATGCCACTTCAATGGAAAATTTAAAAAAAGCAATGAGTAGAATTAAATCCTTTTGTGAAAGTATTTCTTAGTTAGTGAGATAAAAACTTTTCTGCTTCTAGTGCTGCCATACATCCCATCCCAGCAGCAGTTACAGCTTGTCTAAATGTTTTATCCTTCACATCCCCAGCCGCATAAACACCAGGAATATTAGTCTCTGTTGAGTCGGGTTTTGTAATTAGGTATCCTTCCTTATCCATTTCTAATTGATTTTTAAATAATTGAGTTGCAGGATCATGACCAATCGCAATAAATAATCCATCTAATTTTAACTCATCAACTTTATTTGTTTTGATGTTTTTTACTTTTATTCCTTTAACGTTTTTAGGTTCTTTATCACCAACAACATCTTCAACAACCGAGTCCCAAATAATCTCAATTTTTTTATTTTCCATTAATTTTTTTTGGAGCATTTTTTCTGCTCTTAAACTATCTCTTCTATGAATTAATTTTACTTTTGATGCAAATTTTGTAAGGAACATTGCCTCTTCTACTGCAGCATTACCACCACCCACAACAGCAACTTCTTTATTTTTAAAAAAAAAACCATCACAAGTCGCACATGCCGAAACTCCAAACCCTCTAAACTCCTGCTCTGATTTTAAATTTAACCATCTTGCTTGTGCTCCAGTTGAGATGATAATACTATCAGCAGTATATTTCTGACCACTATCACCAACTGCTTCAAATGGTTTAGACTTTAGATTAACTGATGCGATATGATCTTCAATCATTTCAGTCCCAACTGCTTTTGCTTGATCTTTCATTTGATCCATTAGCCACGGGCCTTGAATTACATCGGCAAATCCTGGATAATTTTCAACATCTGTAGTAGTTGTTAATTGTCCGCCTGGGGCAGAACCATAAACTAAAATTGGATTAAGCATTGCTCTTGCTGCATAAACAGCAGCAGTGTATCCAGCAGGGCCGGATCCAATTATTAACACTTTTGTGTGTTTAGTTGGATTTTGACTCATATGAAAGCTATATAGTGATTAATGACTAAATTAAAAGGTTTATTATTGACCGAAGGAATGCATGGCATGATTAGCCAAGTAGAAGGTCTTGCTAAGGCATTGGATTTAGATTTTATACACGAGAAAATTGAACTTAATAATTTTTGGAAAATGATTCCTCCAAAACTTACTCCAGCTCAAAATTTTACCTTTAAAAATAAAATTAATCAAAATTTTAATATTGTAATTTCTTGTGGGAGAAAAAGTGTCATCCCATCTATCTATCTAAAAAAAATATATAAAAATAAGATAATGAATATTCATATTCAGGATCCAAAGGTTTCATTAGAAAATTTTGATTTAGTTGTTATTCCAGAACATGATGGTTTAAATGGGAAAAATGTTCTCAAAAGCAAAGGAGCAATTCATTATCTAAGAAATGATGAATTAGAAAAAAATATTGATTATTTAAAACCTAAAATTAACAAAGAAAAAATTGTAACTTTGGTTACTGGCGGTCCAAATAAATATTATGATTTTAATGAAAAAGAAATTAATAGAATATTTTCCAAAATAAATGACAATTTTATCATTAAGGGCTATCAATTAATCTTTATACCATCAATAAGGACACCTCAAAAAATAATTGATTATGCAAAGAAATATTTTGATAATAATCAAATAATTATTGATAAGGTTGATAAAAAAGCCTACCTCTCATCATTAAAATTGACTGATTATATTGTTGTGACATGCGATTCAACTTCAATGATTTCAGAGGCAGCAATGACTGGTAAGCCAATTTATGTAGCTCAGATGGAGCCAGTTAGAAATAATTACAGATTTAAAAAATTTTTTGAATTATTTAAATCTTTAAAAATCATTAAAGATTTGGAAAATTCATTAGAAAAATGGAGTTATGATAAACTTAATGAAACTGATAAGATTTCAGATTATATAAAAGAACAATTTAAAAAATATGACTTTTCTTGATTCAATTTTAAATAAATCTAAAAAACACGATTTCCCATTTGATCACTGGGAATATAATGATCCTCTAACTGAGAATGCAATTAAAGAAATTATTGGTGCTGACATCCCTGACGTAAGCAAACATAATTTATCTTATGATGGAACTAGAGCTATAGATGATGGAGCTGCAGAATATAGAAAAGGAATAGCGTCAGGAGGCAAAGCAATTAAATTTAGGTGTTTTGTAACAAAAGAAAATGCATCTCAATTTCCAAACCTTGTAAAATTTATAAATGAACTTCAGTCAAAAGAAACTTATGAAATGATTTCAAAAATGATTAATAAAGATTTATCCAATTCATATGTCAGGGTTGAGGTTATTTGTGATAGGGAAGGATTTTGGCTGAAACCTCATTGTGATATTAAAGAAAAGTTATTGTCAGGTTTGATCTTTATAAATAATGAGAATGAGTCTGAGGACTTAGGGACAGATTTTTATAATGAAAAATTAGAAAAAGTTAAAACTGTTCCGTATAAACATAACTATGGGTATTTATTTACCAGTGGTCCAAATACGTGGCATGGAATGGAAAAAAAAAAGATAGTCAAAGAAAGAAGATGTCTTCAAGTAAATTATGTTACTTTTAAAACAGACTGGAAAGTAAATTCTTAAACATCTTGAAGAGAAGTTACTTCTAAATTTCTTGTTTTTAATGATTTAATTGCTTCTATACATGCATGTGCTGTTGACATATTTGTGCAATAAGGAACTTTATTTTTGAGAGTAGCCCTCCTCAAAGCTATAGCATCATTTAACCTGTGCTCACTGTTTCCTCCACCAGTGTTTATTACTAGTGCAATTTTTTTTGAGTCTAAAATATCCACAATATGAGGTGAGCCACTACTTACTTTGTTTATGATTTTACACTTCATGCCGTGTTTTTTTATGTAATCCGCAGTTCCTTTTGTAGCGCTTAAAGAAAAATTAAGCTTGATTAAATCTTTTGCCAAATCAATTCCCTCATCTTTATGTGAATCTTTTAATGATATAAAAGCTAAGCCTTTTGTGGGTAACGAGTTTGCTGCCGCAATTTGACTTTTCGCAAAAGCCATACCAAAATTTTTATCAAAACCCATTACTTCACCTGTTGATTTCATTTCTGGTCCCAAAAGCAAGTCACTATTTGGAAATTTGTTAAATGGAAATACAGCTTCTTTTACTGCATACATTCCTTTTGATTTATCTTTTAAATTAAATTTAGATAATTTTTCTCCCGCCATCACTCTCGAAGCTATTTTAGCTAATGGAAGCCCTTTTGCTTTTGATACAAAAGGAACTGTTCTACTAGCTCTTGGATTTACTTCGATTACATAAATTTCATCCTTTTTAATTGCAAATTGTATATTCATAAAACCTCTAACCTTTAAGGCAAGAGCAAGTTTTTTAGTTTGATTTTCTATTTCTTTTATTAAATAAGGCTTAATTGAAACAGGAGGAAGACTACATGCCGAGTCACCTGAGTGAATTCCTGCTTCCTCAATGTGTTGCATTATTCCTGCAACATGAACTTGGTTTCCATCAGAAATAGCATCTACATCTACCTCCATTGCATGATCAATAAACTTATCAATCAAAATTGGATTTTTTTCAGCAGCTTTAAATGCTTCCTCTACAAAATTTTTAAGCTGACTTCTTTCATAAACAATTTCCATTGCTCTTCCACCTAAAACATACGAAGGTCTTACCATTAAGGGTAAACCAATTTTATCAGAAATTTGAATTGCTTGTTTAAAGGTTTTAGCAATTCCACTTTTAGCTTGTTTTAGTTTTAATTTATTTAATAAATTTCTAAATCGATTTCTATCCTCTGCTAAATCAATTGATGTATATTGGGTACCTAAAATTGGAAGATTGTTATCATGCAAAAATTTTGCAAGTTTAATTGGAGTTTGTCCACCAAACTGAGCAATAATACCAATAAGGTTTCCTTTTTCTTTTTCTTTTTTAATTATATTAAAGACATATTCTTCTTTTAAAGGCTCAAAGTATAATCGATCGCTCGTGTCATAATCTGTTGAAACTGTTTCAGGATTACAGTTAACCATGATTGTTTCAAAGCCCACATCTTTTAATGCAAAACTAGCCTGACAACAGCAATAATCAAATTCTATTCCTTGACCTATTCTGTTAGGTCCACCGCCTAAAATAATAATTTTTTTCTTTGATGATGGATTTGCTTCACATTCAGAATTAATTGAAAAGTTACGCTGATATGTTGAATACATATAGGGAGTAAAAGATTTAAATTCAGCTGCACAGGTATCAACTTTTTTAAATACAGGTAGGATTTTAAGTGCTGTTCTTTTTCGTCTAACGGTATCTTCAGAGATGTTAGTTAATTCTGATAGTTTTTTATCAGAAAAGCCAATTGATTTTATTCGGTTAAATTCATTAAAATCTTTAGGTAAACCTTTATTTTTAATCTTAGTTTCATTATCTACAATTTCTTTGATTTGCTCTAAGAACCATGGATCAATCTTAGATAGTGTGAATATTCTTTTTAAATCAATTTTTTTTCTAATTGCTTCCGCAACTAACAAAATTTTATTTGGTATATTTTCTTTAAGTTTCTTTTCAATTTGCTTTTTATTTAAATTAAATATTCTATCTAAACCCGAAAAACCAGTTTCAAGAGAAACTAATGCTTTTTGAAGTGACTCTTTAAAGTTTCTTCCAATTGCCATTGCTTCTCCCACTGATTTCATTGAAGTGCCTAATGTTGCAGGAGATGTTGAAAACTTTTCAAATGTAAATCTTGGAATTTTAGTTACTACATAATCAATACTTGGTTCAAATGATGCAGGAGTAACTTTAGTAATTTCATTTTTTAACTCATCCAATGTGTAGCCAACAGCAAGTTTTGCGGCAACTTTTGCAATTGGAAATCCAGTTGCTTTTGATGCAAGTGCCGATGAACGGGAAACCCTTGGGTTCATTTCAATTACTACCATTCGTCCATTTTTAGGATTAATTGCAAATTGAACATTTGATCCACCTGTTTCAACTCCAATTTTTCTTAGACATGCAATTGAAGCATTTCTCATTACTTGATATTCTTTATCAGTTAAAGTGAGAGCAGGAGCAACTGTAACTGAGTCTCCTGTGTGTATTCCCATTGGATCAACATTTTCTATTGAGCAAACAATTATACAGTTATCTTTTTTATCTCTTACAACTTCCATTTCAAATTCTTTCCAACCTTCTAAGCACTCCTCAACTAAAACTTGATTAACAGGTGATTCATGTAATCCAGTTTTAATAATTTTAAGATAATCTTTTTTATTTTTAGCAATTCCACCTCCAAGTCCACCAAGAGTAAATGCAGGTCTAATGATTGCAGGTAATCCTATTTTATTTAAAACTTTAGATGCTTGGTTGATATTGTTTACAATTTCAGATTTAGGTAGATCTAAACCTATATCAATCATATTTTTTCTAAATTTCTTTCGATCTTCTGCATTTGAGATAGCTTTAGAATTTGCCCCAATTAATTCTATTTTGTATTTCTTTAGTAGTCCTTTTTTCTCAGCCTCCATTGCAAGGTTAAGGGCTGTCTGACCACCCATAGTTGGAAGAATTGCATCAGGTTTTTCTTTTTTAAGAATTTTCTCTAAAACTTTTAAAGTAATGGGCTCTATATAAGTTTTGTCCGCAACATCAGGATCAGTCATTATTGTTGCAGGGTTTGAGTTAATTAATACTACCTTGTATCCTTCATCTCGTAATGCTTTACACGCTTGTGTTCCTGAATAATCAAACTCACAAGCTTGCCCAATAATGATCGGACCTGCTCCAACAACCAATATTTTTTTAAGATCTTTTCTTTTTGGCATTTTTTTTCATGTTGTTAATAAATTCTTGAAATAAATAAACGCTGTCTTGAGGTCCTGGGTTTGACTCGGGGTGATATTGAACTGAAAATATTGGTTTATTTTTTAATCTGATACCTTCAATACAATTATCAAATAAAGATTTATGAGTAATTTCAATATTTTTTGGCAAACTTTCTCTAACAATTTCAAAGCCATGATTTTGACTGGTTATCTCGACATTATCATGAATTAAATTTTTAACAGGGTGATTAGCACCTCTATGACCAAGTTTCATTTTTTTGGTTTTTGCACCAAGTGTTAGTGCAAGTATTTGATGACCCAAACAAATACCAAATATAGGTAAATTCTTTTTAATTAAATTTTTAATTATATTAATTGCATATTTTCCTGTCGCAGCAGGATCCCCTGGACCATTTGATAAAAATATACCGTTTGGTTTAAGCGATAAAATTTTATCAGCTGATGTTTTGCAATGAACAACAGTTACTTTGCAATTAAAGTCGGAAAAATACCTTAAAATATTTTTTTTTATTCCATAATCAATCGCAACTACATGAAAAATACTTTTATTATTTTTTTTGTAACCAGTTTCTTTTTTCCAAGTCTTAAGTCCTTTCCACACATAGTTTTTTGATGTTGTGACTTTTTCTGCAAGATCAAGGTTTTTTAGTCCACTCCACTTAGTTGTTGAGTTAGTTAATTTACTGATATTGAATTTACCCGTTTTATTGTGAGCAATTGTCCCCTTAGGAGCGCCCTTATCCCTTATAAAATTAGTTAAACTTCTAGTGTCTAATCCTGTAATTCCAACAATTTTATTTTTTTTTAGCCAAGCGTCTAGATGAAGAAATGATCTGTAATTAGATGGTGATGTTATTTCCGAATTAAACACAACTCCCTTAGTCCAGATTTTATCAGATTCATAGTCTTCTTTGTTTGTGCCAACATTTCCAACATGAGGAAATGTAAAATTTATAATTTGTCCCGCATAAGATGGATCAGATATTATTTCTTGGTATCCTGTTAATGAAGTATTAAAGCAAACCTCACCAGTAGCAGCTCCTTGATAACCAATGCCAATGCCTTTAAAAACTTTTTTATTTTCAAGAACTAAAATGCCTGTATGAATTTTTGAGATTTTTTTTGAGGTTGTTTTTTTTGCTTTTTTGTTCAATTACAACTCATGAGTTAAAGGTTAATACAATAAATGGTTTATTATCGCAACAGAGATGTATTATAAAATTGTAAAAAAACAATTTTTCTTTTGAAGAATTTTATCTTTGCAGTAGATTAAAAAATTATGTCATTAAAAGAAACAATCGAAACTGAATATAAAAATGCTTTAAAATCAAAAGATAAAACCAAAATATCAACTTATAGGTTAATTTTATCATCTATTAAGGATCTAGATATTTCCAATAGATCAGGTCCTAACAAAAAAGAGACAGATGATGAGGATATAAAAAAATTATTCAAGAAGATGGTTAAGCAAAGAGCCGAATCAATTGATATTTATAAAAAAAATAATCGTGCTGATCTTTTAGAGGTGGAGCAAAATGAATACGATATTTTGACAAGTTTTTTACCTAAACAACTTAGTGAGCAAGATACAAAAAAAATATGTGAAGAAATAATTTCTAGGTTAGGAGCTGGTTCAATTAAAGATATGGGTAAAGTTATGGGTGAGTTAAAGAAAAAACATGCTGATGAAATCGATTTCTCAAAAGCAGGAATTTTACTTAAAGAATTATTAAATAAATAATGAAATATCCAAAAGAATATCTTAATGAAATCAAAACAAGATTGAAGGTTTCAACAGTCGTTTCAAAAGTTGTTAGCTTAAAAAAAAGAGGAAAAGAGTATGTGGGTCTTTCACCTTTTAAAAATGAAAAAACACCATCGTTTACAGTGAATGATGAAAAAGAATTTTATCATTGTTTCGCAACATCTGAGCATGGAAACATATTTGATTTTGTCATGAAAACACAAAATTTAAGATTTGGTGAAGCTGTAAAATATTTAGCTAATCTTGCTGGTATGCAACCTTATATTTTCTCAAAACAAGATGAAATAAGAGAAGAAAAATGGAAAATTTATTCTGCAATTTTCAATCAGTATGTTGATTATTATCACGATGAGCTTTTAAAGAATGAAAACTGTTCTATTGCCAGAGACTATTTAAAAAATAGGTCTATTGATAAAGATCAAGTAAAAAAGTTTAAAATTGGTTACATAGAAAAAAATCCAAATTTATTTGAAAAATTAAAAAATAGTTTTAATACTGATGATCTACTTGAAACTGGATTATTTTATCTAGATGAGAAAAAAAAAATCTATGTTGAAAGATTTAGAGGTCGGTTAATTTTTCCAATAAATAATATCTCAGGACAGCCAATAGCATTAGGGGGAAGAATAATTGAAAAAAGTGATTTTCTTGCAAAATATATTAATTCTCCAGAAACTTCTTTTTTTAAAAAAGGTTCAAATTTATATAATTTAGATTTCGCTAGAAAACTATCAAACAAATTAGAAAATATTTTTTTGGTTGAAGGATATATGGATGTTGTTGGGTTAAGTAAAAATGAAATTGAAAATGCTGTGGCTAATTTAGGAACATCTTTAACAGACAAGCAAATATTTACATTAAACCAATTTTTTGATGAAATTATTATTTGTTTCGATGGCGATGAAAGTGGTTACAAGGCTGCACTTAGGGCTGCAGAAAATTCTATAAAAGATCTAAAACCTGAAAAACAAATATCATTTTTATTTTTACCAGATAACGAGGATCCAGATAGCTTTGTAAATAAAAATGGAAAAAATTATTTTATTGACTATTCGACACAGAATAAAATTTCAATTCATCAATTTATATTTACTCACTATAAAAAGCATACTGAAAATAACCCATCCTCAATGGCAATTTTTGATAAAAAACTTAGAGATATAGCTAATACAATCAAAGACAATTATATAAAAAAATATGTATTAGAATATTTTTTAGAAAAAATCTCTGATTTAACACCACACACCAATCAAAATAAAAAAAATTTTTATTTTAAAAAAACCAAATCATTAGCAACAACAAAAAAACATTATAATGATAGTAAATCACTCACTGGAGTAGAACTAAAAGAATTTTCGTTGATTTACTTGATGATAAACAATTTAGATCTAATACAAGAAAATATTCACTTAGTTGAAGATATTAAATTATTTACAGATGTTAATAAGCAAATCTTCAAAAAAATTTTATTAAAATTAAAATCAGGAAAAAAATTATCAATTAACAAATTAGATATTGATGACCAATTAATTGATAAAATAATTAAGTTTGCTCCTATTAAATATATCTTAAAAAATAAGCCTAATAACGAACATGAAGTAATTGAAATTTTAGACGACATAAGTAGAGACTTAAATAATTATGACTTAGAGTTTAGAATCCAAGAATTAGAATCGAAGTTTTCTAAAGATTTGAGCGAAGCGACATTTAACGAGCTAAAAGAGCTTAAAAAAAAGCAAAATATCAATTAATCTCAATAAATTAATAATGGATTTTTATATATTTGACATTATATAAGACTATTCAAATTTATTAGTGTGGAAAGAATAATTACAAAATCATTTGCTCGCTTAATGGGACGAGGAACTCATAGAGGTTTCATCACCTATGAAGAATTAAATAAATCTCTTGGGAAAAGAAATCTTTCAGATGAGAACCTTGCTCAAGCATTTATACATATTTTAGATGAAAAAATATCTTTAGTAGAAAAAAAATCAGATTTCAAAGTTTTAAGAAAAAAAGAAGGTTCTTCTAAAGAGGAAGGTAAAACAATTGAAAAAAGTGATGATCCTATAAGAATGTACCTAAGAGAGATGGGTGGAGTTGAGTTATTATCAAGAGAAGGTGAAATTGCTATTGCTAAAAGAATAGAAGCTGGAAAAGATGTAATGCTAATTGCGTTGTCTCAAAGTCCAATTACAGCCCAGCAATTTTTTGAGTGGAACGAAAAATTACAAAAGGACGAAATTTTAGTTAGAGAGATTATTGATATTGATACAAACTATATGGAGGATGAGTCAACAGGCCCGAGTGCAAAACAAAAAAATGCTGGTGAAACTGATGGAGAAGAAGGATCTGGTGATGATAGTGATGAAGACTTTAATCCAACACTTGCAGCAATGGAAACAGAAATAAAACCCAAAGTTTTAAAAACAATAAACTCAATAACAAAAGATTATAATAAACTAATTAAGTATCAAAAAGAAAAATTAGATTGTACTTTAGAGTCTAAACTTTTTTCACCTGCAAAAGAAAAAAGTTATGATAAAATTGTTAAAGAAATTCTTGAAAATATTAAATCGCTTCAATTATCACCATCAGTTCTTGAGGAATTAGTTCAAAAGCACTATGTCGAAAATAAAAAAATTATTTCTTTAGAAGGTAATCTTTTAAGATTAGCTATGGATTATAAAATACCAAGAAATGAGTTTATAAAATTTTATATTGGTAATGAAATTAATCCAAACCTTAAAAAATTTTTAGACACCAATAATGTCTGGAAGCAATTTTTTGCAAAGAATAAAGATAAATTTAAAGAAATAAGAGAGAGATTAATAGAAATTAGTCATAAAATTGGTATGTCAGTTACTGATTTTAAAAAATTAGTTAGCAGAGTTCAAAAGGGAGAAAAAGAGTCAAGAATAGCTAAAAAAGAAATGGTAGAGGCTAACTTAAGATTGGTTATTTCAATTGCAAAAAAATATACGAATAGAGGTTTGCAATTTCTTGATTTAATTCAAGAAGGAAATATTGGATTGATGAAAGCAGTTGATAAGTTTGAGTATAGAAGAGGATATAAGTTTTCTACATATGCTACATGGTGGATTAGACAAGCAATTACAAGATCGATTGCTGATCAAGCAAGAACAATAAGGATACCTGTGCATATGATAGAAACAATTAACAAAATAGTAAGAACACAAAGACTTATATTGAGTGAATTTGGAAGAGAAGCTACACCAGAAGAGTTAGCTAAAAAGCTGAGAATGCCTTTAGATAAAGTTAGAAAAGTACTTAAAATTTCTAAAGAACCAGTATCTCTTGAAAAACCAGTTGGCGATGAAGAGGATAGTAGTCTTGGTGACTTTATTGAGGATACAAAAGCTTTAGCTCCATTAGAACAGGCGATTAAATCAAATTTAGGTGAAGCGACTACAAAAATTTTATCTACTCTTACACCAAGAGAAGAAAGAGTTTTAAGGATGAGATTTGGAGTAGGAATGAATACTGATCATACTTTAGAAGAAGTTGGTTTGCAATTTTCGGTAACTAGAGAACGGATACGACAAATTGAAGCCAAGGCATTAAGAAAATTAAAACATCCAAGTAGATCAAAACAATTAAAAAGTTTCTTAGAAAGTTAAAGTTAATCTTTGGGCCGTTAGCTCAATAGTAGAGTACTGCATTGACATTGCAGGGGTAGTTGGAGCGTAACCAACACGGCCCACCATAATTAAATACTTGATTGATTATAAATTAAAAACAAAGTAGAAATGTTCGTTTGGGCCTGTAGCTCAGTTGGTTAGAGCAGTACACTCATAATGTATTGGTCCCAGGTTCGAGTCCTGGCGGGCCCACCAAACCATTTAATTAATGATAAAGTTTGATAATAATTTAAAAACAATAGATACTAAATTTGGAAAAATTGTTATTAATATTAATGATCAATACATAGGAAAAGCCTTTTTGAATCAAAATTATTGGGGCTTAGATGACATACTCGCTATTTCGAAGCTTTTAGAGATTAAGTGTAAAAATAAAGACAAGATATTATTTTACGATATTGGTGCAAATATTGGAAGTCACTCGTTAGCTCTATCTAATATATTTAAGGATAAAATATTTATTAGGGCGTTTGAGGCCCAATCAAATATTTGTAAAATGTTTGAAGAAACAATTTCAATTAATGAAATAAAAAACATAAAACTTTATAGAAATGCAGTCAGTGATAAAAATAATGAAGTTATAAAAATTGAACTTCCCGATTATTCCAAATTTAATAATTTTGGGGGTTTTGAATTAAACAAACCTTTCAAAAATTCAGATAATTTTGACATGAAAAGGTCTGGATTATTTGAAGAAGTTGAAACAATTAAATTAGATAGTTTTGATGAGGAGGTAGACTTTATTAAAATAGACATAGAAGGTATGGAAAAAGTTGCGGTAAATGGTGCTAGAAATCTTATTATCAAATTTAGACCATTTTTATTTATTGAACTTTTGAAAACTAAAAATGAGGAGATAATAAATTTTTTTAAAAAAAATGATTATAGGATATATTTAAAAGGATATAATGCATTTATGATACCAAATGAGTCATCAGTTAATTTTACTGGGTTAAAAAAAATATAAAAATTTAATATATCTAATTTTTTGAAAATTCTTCTAAGGTTTTAAAAAGAGCATTTATATCATTATCATTAGAATTTAAAATTGATGCAAACTCTTCTTTTTGAGTTCTTGCCAAACTTAAACCTTCAATTATTAAATCTCTAATTAATGGATTTTCTGGATTCTTTGTATAAATTCTCCAATCAATTTTTACTTCTGGTCTTTCAGAGGTTCCTTTTAAAATACTGTTAACTAATGTGTAATTTTCGCTTAATTTCTCTTTTGATGTTACATCAATTTCTGGGTTTGTATATTCAGATAATCTACTAGAAAAACTTTTAAGAAAATACTCATTAAATAATTCTTCATATTTAATTTTTTGATCATCAGTTAAACTTTTTCTAATCGATCCAAGTGTATAAAATCCTATTCCTCTAATATCTACTGTCTCTTTTGCAATAATCTTAAGCTTATTGATTTTTTCATCTTTAGAAATATTTTCAGATAATACTTTTGAGGCCCTGTTTACTGTTGACTGTACAAATACATCAGCTTCAATTGAATATGAGTTATTTATCGATGATAAAAATAAAAAAATTACTATAATAATTTTTTTAATTCTCATAATTTATTTTAATTATTGGCTGATTTCTTCCCAATCACTATCATCCTGAGTGCTGATAATTTTTTTGGTATTAAGAATTTTTTGTTGTCTGTCTTGTAAGTATAAACTTTTCACTGAAGCATAAAAATCTAATGAATTTTTTTCTAAATTTTCGATTGAATCATAATTTTTTGCTCTAAAATCAACTCCAGAAGCTCCTTTTGAAAAGTAGTAATCTGAATTTTCAAAATACTGAGTATCATTTTTTATTGTCACGTTATACCAAGGATCTCCTCCAAAAAAATTTAAAGTTGAACCTAAAGTATCTCTTGCTGTACTTGGACCTAAAACTGGTAATACAACATAACAGCCAGGACCAACACCCAGCTTAGCTAATGATTGTCCATAATCTTCTTTTTCATAATCTATAAGACCCATATATTGAGCAACATCAAAAATTCCTAAGATACCAATAGTTGTGTTTATTACAAATCTACTTGTATTAACTCCTGCTTCTTTAAAATCTCCTTGGATGACATTATTTGGAATAGTTAATAAATGAGAAAGATTGTTTAAAGAATTGCTAACACCTGTCTTAGCAGGAGAGGGTAATTTTCTATAGAGCGATGCAACTGGTTGAAAAATCGCTCCGTCTAGAGTTTGGTTAAATGCAAAAGTAACTCTGTTTATTTTCTCAAAACAGTCTTTTACTTCTGATGGTTCATTTTTTTTTAATATTAATTCTCCATCTGTGCCTGCACTTACATTTAAAGTTAGCGCGAGGGTTGTAAGCATTATTAGCATAATTTTTTTCATCATTATCGATCTTATATTATATTAATTACTAAAGTAAATTAACTATTTATTAAAAATGCATCTAAAAATGGGCATAAAAATGACCGCAAGTTATTCTCCTAACTTTGACTTAGGCAAAAGATCAAAAAAAAAAATTAAATTTATTATTTTTCATTACACTGGAATGAAGACTGAGTCGGGTGCAATAAAAAAATTGCAAGATCCTAAATCTAAAGTTAGTTCACATTTTTATATAAAAAAAAATGGAGACATTTTAAACTTGGTGCCAGTTAGTTATGAGGCATGGCATGCAGGTATATCTAATTGGAAAAATTATAAGTCTTTGAATAGCTCATCAATAGGAATAGAAATAACCAATCCCGGCCATCAACATGGTTATAAAAATTTTTCTCCAAAACAGATAATTTCAATAGAAAAACTGTTAAAATATTTAATAAAAAATTATAAAGTAGATAATAGGTTTATTCTAGGCCATTCTGATATTTCTCCTAATCGAAAAAAAGATCCAGGTGAAAAATTCCCTTGGCAGACACTAGCAAAAAAAAAATTAGCATGGTGGCATAGGCTAGATCTAAAAAAAATTAAAAAATTTAGAAAAGTCGAGCTCAATTCGAAAGCAGAAAAAAATAAATTTTTTAAGAATCTGCATAAAATTGGTTATAATAATATTAAAGGACTTAGTACAATTGCTAGCAATAAATATCTTACAACAGCTTTTCAAAGAAGATTTAGACAAAGTCTTATTAATGGAAAAGTAGATAAAGAGTGTTATTTAATAAGTAAAAACCTTATTTAAGCTTTGAAAATAAACTTGAAAAATCCTTTTTTAACTATAAGTTGTATATGCCAGATGAACGACTTATCGCTTTAAGAAATTAAAGAGGAAAGTCCGGACTCTACAAAGATACAGTGCCAGGTAACCCCTGGCAGGGGCGACCCTAGGGATAGTGCCACAGAAAATATACCGCCTTAACAAGGCAAGGGTGAAAAGGTGTGGTAAGAGCACACCGGTTCTATTGGTAACAATGAACGCTGGAAAACCCCACTGGGAGCAAGACTAAGTAGAGATGACATTGTGAATAACTAAAAGCTATCTTTGGCTCGTCATCAGGGTTAGTTGCTTGAGCTTAAGAGTGATCTTAAGTCTAGACAAATGATAAGTTTTAATGACAGAACCCGGCTTATAGTTCATCTGGCTAATTATTTCCTAAATATAAATATTTGAAATGTTCACGTTTTGATTCCTAAATTTTGGGCAAATTTATAAGTCTCAATTACAAATAGTAATTGTTGACTCTAATCTTAAAAACCCATATTATCCCATATATTCCCATAAACTGGGAATAAAGGAATTTATGGTTTATGTTTTTATCAACCTACGAAAACAAATTGGACAAAAAAGGGAGGGTGTCAGTGCCTGCAAGTTTTAGGTCGTATTTGTCTAACCTAGGATATAACGGTGTAATTTGTTATCCATCATTTAACAATCAATCAATTGAAGCATGGCCACAAGATAGGATAGAGAAAATTTCCAATACAATTGACTCACTTAATCCTTTTGAAGAAAAAAGAGATTTTTTTGCAACATCAATCTTATCTGAAAGTATAAATTTACAGTTTGATAGCGAGGGTAGAATTTCACTAACTCCAAAATTACTAAAGCATGCAAAAATTAAAAATAGCATGATATTTGTTGGTCAAGGAAAAACATTCCAAATATGGGAACCAACAATCTTTGAAAAATTTAAGGTTAATGCAAGAAAAAAAGCAAATTTAAATCGAGCAAGCCTTAAATGGGAGCATCAACTTAACAAATAACGGGGGATAATAAAATGACGATTAACTTTAAAGTACCAGAGATAAAAGAGTTGCAGCCAAGACTTTTGGTAATGGGAATTGGTGGAGCAGGTGGAAACGCAATAAATGAAATGATTGATAACGGAATGCAAGGAGTGGAGTTTATTGCAGTGAATACTGATGCTCAAGATTTAAAACATAGTAAAGCAAAATCAAAAATTCAAATTGGTTTAAATTTAACCAAAGGATTAGGCGCAGGAGCAAAACTTGATATTGGTCAAGCTGCAGCAGATGAATCTTTAAACGATATAGTAAATATTTTGCAAGGTGCCAACATGGTATTTATAGCTGCTGGAATGGGTGGCGGAACAGGAACTGGAGCCGCACATGTGATTGCAAGAGCCGCAAAAGAATTGAATATTCTAACTGTTGGAGTAGTTACGCTACCTTTTTTATATGAAGGTCCATCAAGAATGAGAAGAGCCCAACAAGGTTTAGAAGAACTTAGAAGACATGTGGATACTATTATAGTAATTCCTAATCAAAATTTATTTAAAATAGCAAATGAACAAACTACATTTGAAGAGTCTTTTAATCTTTCAAATAATGTTTTAATGCATGGAGTTCAAAGCATAACTGATTTAATGGTTAGACCAGGATTGATAAATCTTGATTTTGCTGATGTGGAGTCAGTTATGGCTTCAATGGGTAAAGCTATGATGGGAACTGGTGAAGCTGAAGGTGAAGGCAGAGCTATGAAAGCTGCTGAAATGGCTATAAGTAATCCATTAATTGATGATTATACTTTGAAGGGTGCAAAAGGATTGTTGGTTAATATTACAGGTGGTAAAGATTTAAAATTATTTGAAGTTGATGAAGCAGTCAATAAAGTAAGAGCCGAAGTAGATCCTGAGGCCGAATTAATTATTGGTGCGATTACAGATCCTGAACTTGAAGGCAAAATGAGAGTATCGATAGTGGCCACATCTTTAGATGGGCAACAACCTGAAACCAAATCAGTAATCAATATGGTTCATCGTATTCAAAATCGTAATCCAGGATATTCTGATTTTACAACAGGTAATGGAGCAGCTTCATTTAGTTTTTCAAATGCAACTCCAAACCCAGTATCCCATGGAGCTAATGCTCTTAAACTTGAAAACGAGGTTGTGTCAGATCAAGTACGAAATGAATCTATTGATGAGGTTAACAACCAGTATCATGAAGAGTTGTTAAAAAATCAAGAAGCAGAACATATTGTTGAAAATACTTCTAATGAAAATGAAACTTCTTTTTCTGAAGAGGTTTTGGCAACAAGAGAAAATGAACAAGAATCTTTTAATGATTTAAAAGAATTTGGTGTTGAAGCTGATGAACCAGATTTATTCAGTTCAGAAAATCAAACTTCATTATCAGAAGATTTATTAGATTCATCAGAAGACAATAATGAAGAAGATGATTTAGAAATACCTGCTTTTTTACGAAGACAAAAAAATTAATGGTCTTCGAAAAAATAAATGGAAGCCACCATGGTATCGGATGCTCCAAAACATTATCCGGTATTGCTTAATGAAATAATTAGCATTATTACCCCTCAACATGGTGGCACATTTATTGATTGCACTTTTGGTCAAGGTGGTTACACAAAAAAAATACTTAGTTATAAAAATACTCAAGTAATTGCTTTAGATAGAGATATAGAAAGTAAAAAAAAAGCAGATGAAATCACTGCAAATTTTAAAGAAAGATTTGTTTTCAAAAATAAAAAATTCAGTCAATTAGATAATCTTAAACTTAAAAATCAAAATGTAAGAGGTATAATTTTTGATTTAGGTTATTCATATTCACAAATAAAAGATAGCGCAAAAGGTTTATCATTTAATTCTTCTGGTGAATTGAACATGAAAATGGGCATAAATGAATTTTCTGCAAAAGATGTGATTAATAATTTAGATATTAAAGAATTGGAAAAAATCTTCAGGTTTTTTGGTGATGAAAAAGAAGCAAAAAAAATTGCTATCAATATAGTTAAAACAAGAAAAGTAAAAAAAATTGATACCAAAACACTAGTTCAATTGATTGAAGATTCAAAAAAAAGAAAAAATTTTAAAATACATAGTGCTACAAAAGTTTTTCAAGCATTAAGAATATTTGTTAATAAAGAAATAAGTGAATTAATTAATGGATTAATTATTGCTTCAAAAGTATTAAAAAAAGATGGCATTTTAGCAGTTGTAACTTTTCATTCATTAGAGGACAAAATAGTTAAACATTTTTTTAAAAGTTTATCAGAAAAAAAAAGTGTATCACGCTATGTTCCTAGTTTAGAACAACCAGAAACTTTATTTAGTATGGTCCAAAAAAAACCCATAACACCTTCTCCAAAAGAGTTAAGAGAAAACATGCCCTCTAGATCAGCTAAATTAAGGTATGTAGTTAAAAAAAAAGATTTTTATAATTTTGAGACTGATATTAAAAAAAAATTTCAAAACTTAATTGAAATAGAAAATTATGGAATCAAATTATGAATAAAATTTTAACTGTATCATTAATATTTTTTTTAATTTTATTTACAGCAATAGTTAAAAATTCAACAAAAAAATTGGATGATGAGATTTTTGTTTTAAATGAAAATATCAGAAGTTTAAAAAAAGATTTTGGAAATATAAAGTTGGAGTATGATTATTTGAGCTCCGCAGAAAAATTACTTGAATTTCAAAATTCATATTTTGATAACGAATTAATTAAAAAAGACATTTTGGAAATTAGAACAATAAAGAAAGATTCTAATAAATTTCAAGTTAACGAATTTAGTTTTACGAATGAATAATAAAAATCCAAAAATCATAATAGAGGAAGATCCAAATGCTTTTTTATTTGAAAAAAATCAATCAAAATTGAAAATTTCTTTTAATCGAATTTCATTTATTTTTTTTATCTTTTTCATAATTTTTATTATTTATTCAATTCATTTACTTCATCTAGGCTCTAGAAGTGCAAAGGCAAAGCTTACTGATACTTCAATTTTATCTTCTGATAATTTATATAGAGCAGACATTATTGATAGAAATGGCAGATATTTAAGTAAAACAGTGAGTTCGATTGATATTGGTATAAGTACCAAAAAAGTTATAGATAAAAAAAGATTAATCATTAATTTAAAATATATTTTTCCTGACAAAGATTTTAAGAAAATCAAATCTCAATTAGAAAGTAAAAATTTTTTTTACTTAGAGAAAAAAATATCAGAAGAAAATTATGAAAAAATAATGAAATTGGGAGATAAATCTATTCAACCAGAAGAAAAATTAACAAGAATATATCCAGAAAAAAATTTATTTAGTCATATAATTGGTCAAATAGATGATAATAATAATGGAATATCAGGATTAGAAAAATCATTAGATATTGATTTAAAAAACATAAAAAAACCAATTAAATTAACTGTTGATAAAGATATTCAATATTTAATTAGAACTGAATTAATTAAATTTAACCAAATTTTTAACACCATAGGAAGTGCAGCAATTTTAATGAATGTAAATAATGGTGAAATTCTTTCTTTAGTTTCCCTGCCTGATTTCAATCCAAATAAAAGGGAAAAAATTATTGACTCAAATTATATTAATAGAGTTACAAAAGGAGTATATGAGTTTGGCTCAGTTTTTAAAACTTTTACGCTAGCAGCTGCTTTAAATGAAAAAATTATCCAACCAGAAACTGAATTCAATGATTTACCAAAAATGCTTAATTGTGCTGGGTTTCAAATTAGAGAATATGATAAGAAAATACCATCAGATTTAACTGCAGAACAAATTTTAGTTCGATCTGGGAATATAGGTTCTGTTAGAATTGCACAACAATTAGGTGAAGAAAAATTTAAGTTGTTTTTGTCAAAGATTGGAGTTGTAGAACAAATCAACTTTGATATTGAGGAAACTGGCACACCAATCAAATTTAATTGGGGAAAATGTCCACTTGCCACTGCTTCATTTGGTCATGGAATTACCACAACATTACTTCAATTAGCAAAAGCTTATTCAATAATTGTAAATGGTGGTTATGATATTAACCCAAGTTTATTAATGAATTCCAAAAAAGAGAAAAAAGAAAAAATTTTAGATGATGAAGTATCAAGAAAAATTTTACCAATTTTGAGAAAAATTGTTACAACAAAAGAAGGGACAGCTTCATTAGCAAATGTAAATGGTTATGAGGTTGGAGGCAAAACAGGAACTGCTGAAAAAAGTTTTAAAGGGAGTTATTCAAAAAAAAAAATTAATTCTTTTGTAGCTATATTTCCAACTTCTAAACCAAGGTTTGTTCTTGCTCTAATGTTAGATGAGCCAAAAACAAATGAAAATTATATTTATCACTATAGGGATGGATCAAATATTAAATATAAAGGCACTCCATTCAATACCGCAGGTTGGACTACAGTTGAAGTTACAGGGCAAATTTTAGAAAAAATTGGGCCTATTTTAGCCACAAAATACAGTGAAGTTAATTAATATATGCTGCTTGAAGATTATATTCCAAATATTAATAAAAAATTTAAAAAGTTTTTTTTTTCAGGCATTTCATTTGACAGCACAAAAGTAAAAAAAGATGATATTTTTTTTGCAATACGAGGTAGTAAAATTGATGGAAATAATTTTATACCCAATGCAATCAAAAGAGGGTCAAAAATTATTATAACTGAAAAAAAAGTAAAAGAATTTGTAAATGGAGTATTATTCATTCAAACTAGAAATATTAGAAAATTATTAGCTAAAGTTTCATTTAAGATATACAAAAATAAACCAAAAAATTTAATTGCTGTCACAGGAACTAATGGCAAATCATCTGTTGCAAACTTTTACTATCAGATATTAAATTTAAATAAAAAAAAAGTTGCTTCCATAGGAACGTTAGGAGTGAAATCAAATAAGATTAACTTAAATTTATCCAATACAACAATTGATCCAATACAATTAGGGCAGATATTAAATAAACTTAAAAATCAAAAAATAGATAATGTAATTTTGGAAGCCTCAAGTCATGGTCTTAATCAAAATAGACTTGATGGTTTGCAATTTAGCTCAGGGATATTTACAAATTTATCGCAAGATCATTTGGATTATCATAAAAATTTAAAAAACTATTTAGAAGCAAAACTCTATTTATTTAAAGATCTTATTAAAAGAAAAGGCAATGTAATAACAGATCAAGAAATACCTCAATTTAAGAAAATTGAAAGTATTACAAAAAAGAATAATTTAAAACTTTATACTTTAGATAAAAAAAGTAATAATTTTCAAATTTTATCTCATTCGTTTAAAGGAGAAGCTCAAACTCTTAAAATAAAATATAAAAACTCAATAGAAAATATTAATTTTAATTTAATAGGAAAAATTCAATTAAAAAATTTACTAATGGCAATTATTGCTGCCCAAAAAAGTAATCTAGAATTTAAAAAGATTCTATCAGTTATTCCAAATCTAAAATCTGTGGAAGGTAGATTTGAAAAAATTGGAGATATTAAGAATAAGTCAATGGTAATTCTTGATTATGCACACACTCCAGAGGCTTTGAAAACATGTCTTTTAAATTTGAGGGAGCAATTTCCAAATAAAAAAATAAATCTATTGTTTGGATGTGGTGGAAATAGAGATCAGAATAAAAGGTCTAAAATGGGAAAAATTGCTGATGATTATGCTGATGAAATTTATCTTACTGATGATAATCCTAGATTTGAAAATCCTAATAAAATTCGAAAAGATATAAAGAAAGGAATAAAAAAAAGAAAAATTAAAGAGATTTCCAATAGAGTTAAAGCTATATCTGAAGCAATTAAGAATTTAAATTCAGGTGACATATTACTAGTGGCTGGTAAAGGTCATGAAAAAATTCAAGATTTAGGTAAAAAAAAAATTTATTTTTCAGATAAAAAAATAATTTTAGATGAGATAAAGTTTAAAAATTCAAGTTTATCAAATAGTTTAAAACTTAATATAATAAAAGAATTATCGGAAAACAAAAAAATTCCATCCAATTTGTCTTTAAAGAAATCAAGAATAAACTCTAAAGAAGTAAAAAGAAATGATATTTTTTTTGCAATTAAAGGAAAAAAACATGATGGAAATAAATTTGTTGAGCAATCTTTTAAAAAAAAAGCATCAATTGTAATTGTTAATAAAATTCAAAATAAATTTAATAAAGAACGTCAAGTTAAAGTTAAGAATACATTAAAATTTTTAACTGAAACTTCAGAAATTTTTAGAAAAATTATAAATACTAAAATAATTGCAATAACAGGAAGTTGTGGAAAAACTACTTTAAAAGAACTACTAGGAAATTCTTTAAAAAAAATTTCTCAGGTTAGTATTTCGCCAAAATCTTATAATAATAAATTTGGAGTACCTTTAAGTCTTTTTAACTTAAGTCAGAAAGATGATTATGGAGTTTTGGAAGTGGGTATGGATAAAAAAGGAGAAATAGATCATTTATCTAAAATTATAAATCCAGATGTGAGCGTTATTACTAACATAAATTATGCTCATGCAAAAAATTTTAAAAGTATAAAAGATATTGCTTTAGCAAAATCAGAAATAATTCACAATACTAGATCAAATGGATTTGTTGTTTTAAATGCAGATGATAGTTTTTTTAATTTACATAATGACATAGCATTGAAAAAAAATTTAAATATTATTTCTTTTGGTATAAAAAGTTATAAATCAAATATCAAACTTATAAATATTATTAAAAAACAAAAAAAATTTTTAATCAAAATAAAAGTAAATAATTTAATAAAACATTTTCTAACTTCTAATAGTTTTGAAAATAATATCTATAATATTTTATCTGCAATAGCAGTTATGAGTATTTACCTAGATATTTCTAAATTGAAAAAAAATGTTTTCTTAGATTTTGAAATACCTCCAGGGAGAGGAGATTTTACTAAAATTCAAATTAATAAAAAAAATATTAATTTAATTGATGAAAGTTATAATTCAAACCCTCTATCTCTTAAATCAGCAATACTAAACTATGATAAAATTGAGACAAAAAAGTCAAAGAAATATCTTTTACTAGGAGACATGTTGGAACTTGGAAAACATTCAAAAAAACTTCATCAATCAATTGCACCTATAATCAATAAAACTAAAATTGACAAAGTTTTTATAAAGGGAAATAAAGCATTCTTTACATATGAGAAACTTTTAAAAAGTAAAAAAGGGAGGATTTTGTATAACAAACCTCAAATTATTGATTTGATTAAAAAAGATTTAAAAAATAATGATTATTTAATGATTAAGGCCTCAAATGCGACAGGTTTCAATCAGATAGTAAAAGAAATAAAAGGCTTAAGCTAATGTTATATCAATTTTTATTAAATTTTGTAGACACATTTGGATTCTTAAATGTTTTTAGATATTTAACTTTTAGAACTGGTTTATCTGTTTTTACATCTTTAATAATTGTTTTAATAATTGGAGGTCCATTTATAAAATTTTTTTCTAATCAGAAAATTTTAAATCCCATACGTGAAGATGGCCCAGAAGATCATATTGTTAAAAAAATTGGAACTCCAACAATGGGAGGAGTAATAATATTATTAGGTTTATTGATTTCAGTAATATTTTGGGCAGATTTATCAAATATAAATATTTTGTTTTGTATATACGTGGCAGTTTCTTTTGGATTACTTGGAGCTCTAGATGACTACAAAAAAATTAAATATAGCAGCTCTTCAGGACTCTCATCTAAATTAAAAATAATTATACAGATTATATTAGCGACTATAGGAGTTAGTTTTTTTGTTTATTTAGTAGATTATCAGGATATGACTAGTCTATATTTTCCATTTTTTAAAAATTTAATTTTAAATCTTGGGTGGTTTTTCATACCTTTTTCAGTATTTGTGATTATTGGTTCATCAAATGCTGTTAATCTTACTGATGGTCTTGATGGTTTAGCTACAGTTCCAGTAATATTAGTTGCGGCTTGTTTTGCTTTTATTAGTTATGTGACAGGAAATATTGTCTTTTCAGAATATTTGCAAATACCGTATATTGAGGACACAGGAGAAGTTTCAATTTTTTGTGGTGCAATAATTGGTTCATGTTTAGGTTTTCTTTGGTTTAATGCACCACCAGCTAAAATTTTTATGGGAGATACAGGTTCATTATCACTTGGAGGGTCTCTTGGTGCTATAGGAATCATTACTAAGCACGAAATTGTATTAGCAATCACAGGAGGACTTTTTGTTTTAGAAGCAGTTTCAGTAATGGTTCAAGTAATTTCTTATAAATTAACAGGAAAAAGAATATTTAAAATGGCACCTATTCATCATCACTTTGAAAAAAAAGGCTGGCCTGAGTCAACAGTTGTAATTAGATTTTGGATAATATCAATAATTTTAGCGATGATAGGTTTAGCCACACTAAAATTAAGATAATGAAAAATACTGAGAATATTTTTTCAAGAAGAAAAATATTAATCTATGGACTTGGTAAGAGTGGAATTTCATCATATAAATTTTTAAAAAAAAAAGCAGATGTTTACTTATTTGATGATAATTTAAGAAATAATTTAAATTTAAAAAAAAAATTAATAAGTTTTAAAAAAATATCCAAATTAAATTTTGAAAGAATTATTATCAGCCCTGGTATTGATATTTTAAAATGTAGATTATCAAAATATTTAAAAAAAAATTTATCAAAAATTTATACAGATCTAGATGTTTTTTATTCTTTTTATAAAAATAAGAGTATTGCAATTACAGGGACAAATGGAAAATCAACTACAGCGAAAATTTTATTTGATATTTTGTTAGATCAGAAGAAAGATGTTAGATTAATAGGCAACATTGGCAATCCAGCTTTATCAGAGAAAAAAATTACAAAAAAAACAATTTTTGTAATTGAAGTGTCCTCTTACCAACTGGAATACAGTAAAATGTTTACTTCAAAATATGCAGCAATATTAAATATAAGCGCTGATCATATTGAAAGACACAAAAGTTTAAAAAAATATGTTGATGCTAAGTTTAAATTAATAGATTCACAAACAAAAGAAAGTTTTGCTTATATAAAAAAAGATGACAAATTAATTAATAAAAAACTTAAATTAAAAAAATTCAATTGCAAAATTATAAAAATTGACGTCAATAAAAATTATAATTTTTTCAAAAAAATAAAAAATAGTTATTTTTTTTCAGAATCTAATAAAGAAAATTTATCTTTTGTTTTAGAAATATCAAAAAAATTAAAACTTAAAAAACATTTGATTTTGAAAACAATACAAAAATTTAAAGGATTAAAGTATCGTCAACAAATTATTTTTCAAAGTAATTCTTTAACTATTATTAATGATTCAAAATCGACTAGTTTTGCTTCAAGCATAGATGTTTTAAAATCAAAATCAAATATAATGTGGTTATTAGGAGGAGTTTTTAAAAAAGGAGATAAACTTAATTTGAGAAAAAAAGACTTTAAAAATGTAAGAGCTTTTATATATGGAAAGAATAAAATTTTTTTTAATAATGAGCTTAAAGGTAAAGTTAAATTTAAAAATTTTATAAAACTAAACGATGCTTTGAAGAATGTTTTTAAATTAATTAAGCTAGAAAAGTTAAAAAAAAATGTAATACTATTTAGTCCTTGCGCAGCGTCATTTGATAGTTTTAAAAATTTTGAGGATAGAGGGCATTATTTTAATCAACTGATTAAGCAACATTTAAATGGAAAGTAAGAATCTCTTATATAGTTTATATTATAGTTGGTGGAAAAATATTGATAAATTTATATTTTCTTTAATAATTCTGTTATTTTTAGTTGGTTTATTTTTTTCATTAGTATCAACATCACTAATAGTATCAGATAATTTGGATACTAATGATTACTCATTTTTTTTTAAACATTTATTTTTTATAATATTAGGAATAACTGTAATTTTCATTTTTTCATCAATAGATCAAAAAAAACTTTTTAAATATTCAATTGTAGTTTTTTTTATTTCATTAGTTTTTTTGTTACTAGTTCCTTTAATTGGCATTGAAGTTAAAGGGTCAAAGAGATGGATAGATTTATATTTTCTACCTAGGTTCCAGCCTATTGAATTGGTTAAACCCTTTTTGATAATTTTTACTAGTTTAATCTTATGTAACCAAAAGTATAATAATATTATTTTTAAATATTGTTTCTCTTTTATCATTACATTAAGTGTTGTTCTATTACTATCTCTTCAACCTGATATAGGACAAACACTTTTAGTATTGTTTAGCTGGTCAATATTAATTTTTACCTCAGGTATAAGTATAATTTTTCTAATTATTCTTTTTTCAATTTTAGCTATCGTTTTTTTTTATGTAATTTTTTTTGTTCCAAAATTTGAATATATTAAAAATAGATTAATATCCTTTTTCGACTCTGAGAGTGGTACCTATAATTTTCAGTCAGATAAAGCCCTAGAATCTATTACAAGTGGAGGATTTTTTGGAAAGGGTATTGGAGAGGGAACATTGAAGAATAGAGTCCCTGAAGCTCATACAGATTATATTATTTCTGTAATATCTGAGGAGTTTGGCGTTATTGCCATAATTTTAATCTTATTTTTGTTTTTAGTATTTATTTATTCTGTTTTTAAAAAAGTCTATTTTGAAAATGATGAAAAAATAAAATTAATTTTAGTAGGATCCATAAGTCTAATTTTAATGCAAACAATGATACATGTGGGAGTAAATATAAGATTATTTCCAACAACAGGAATGACACTCCCATTTATAAGCTATGGCGGATCATCAATCATAAGTATCTCGATACTATCAGGAGTAATTTTAAATTTGACTAAAAGAAAAATAAATTAGTATGAGTAAAAATTATTTAATTTCCACAGGAGGTTCTGGAGGACATGTAATACCCGCAATAATACTTTATGAACATTTGGCAAAAGACACAAATGTAATTATTTCTAGTGATAAAAGAGGATTAAAATATTTAGAAAAAGATTGTAAATATAAAATTATTAATACCCCAAAACTAAATAATCTTTTCTTATTACCACTTAATTTAGTAATTGTTTTTATACTTACTATAAAATCATATCTATTATTAAAAACTGAAAAAATTGAAAAATTATTTTCTACAGGTGGTTATATGTCTTTACCAGTAATATTAGCTGCTAGATTATTGAAATTGAAAATTTATTTAATAGAACCTAATCATGTTTTAGGTAGAGCAAATAAATTTTTTTTAGACTCATGCCAAAAAATTTTTTGTTATACAGAAAAAATTAAAAATTTTCCGTCAAAACATATAAATAAGATACAAATTATAGATCCATTGGTTAGACAAAAAATTTATAAAATCAATCGCACATCCTCTGATAATGATAAATTAAATATATTAGTAGTTGGTGGAAGCCAAGGTGCCAAGGTTTTTGACCATGAATTAAAAAAGAAGTTTGTTAATATTTCAAAAAAATTCCAAATTAAAATTTATCATCAAACTAGCGAAAAAAATATTCAAATTTTAAAAGATTATTATCAAAAGAATGGTGTTGAGTGTTCAATTTTTTCCTTTGATCCAGAATTTGAAAAAATTTTAATAAAGTCAGATCTTTGTATCACTAGAGCAGGAGCTTCAACTTTAGCTGAATTATCTATTTTGAACATACCGTTTATAACTGTACCTTTACCAACTTCAAAAGATGATCATCAACTTGAAAATGCAAATTTTTATAAAAGTAAAGATTGCTGTTGGATATTAAAACAACAACTTTTTGAGGAAAAAATAGAGGAACTGATTGTTAATATAATTCAAAATAAAACAGATTTTTTAACTAAAAAAGAGAATTTAAAAAGATTAAATTATCAAAATACTTGGATTAATGTTAATCAAAAAATATTAGAAACTATAAATGAAAATTGAACTAGCAAAAACCGAAATTATCCATTTTGTTGGAATTGGCGGAATAGGAATGAGTGGGCTTTCTTTAATAATGAAAGGAAAAGGTTTTAAAGTTCAAGGTAGCGATTTATCTTTAAACAAAAATATTGAAAGATTAAAAAAAGAAAGAATAAAAATTTTTATTGGACATAAAAAACAAAATCTTAAAGATGCAACAATTGTAGTTATCTCTTCAGCAATTAAAAAAAATAATCCTGAAATGAAAGAAGCAAAAAAAAAAAAATTACCAATAATTACTAGAGGAAAAATGTTAGCACATATTGTTTCATTAATGAAAAATATTGTAGTAGTAGGTTCACATGGCAAAACAACCACAACTTCTTTAGTAGCTTCTATACTTCAAAAAACAAAATTAGATCCCACAATAATCAATGGTGGTGTGATTAATTCTATAAAAAATACTGCTAAATTAGGAAAAAGTGATTGGTCAGTTTTAGAAGCAGATGAATCAGATGGAAGTTTTATTCATATTCCTCCAACTTATTCAATTATTACAAATATAGATAGAGAGCACATGGATTTTTACAAATCAATTGATGAACTAAAGAAATATTTTATCGAGTTTATTGATAAGGTTCCCTCTTTTGGTAAATCATTTATTTGTTTGGATGACAAAATTAATAGGCAAATTATTAAAAAATTAAAAAACCAAAATTTTTATACCTATGGAACAAATCCTAAATCAAATTTTTATATAAAGAATATACATCAAAATAAAGAATATACTGATTTTGATTTATTGGTTAACTTGCCTAACAAAAAAAAAATACTTATAAAAAAAATCAAGATACCATTATTAGGAGTCCATAATGTAAGAAATTCAGTTGCCGCTTCAGCAGTAGCAATTACAATTGGTATTTCAGTATTGGATATTAAAAAGGGTTTGTTAAATTTTAAGGGTGTTCAGAGAAGATTTAATAAAATTTTTAGATATAATAATATAGATTTTTTTGATGATTATGCTCATCATCCTACTGAAATTAAAGGAGTATTAGATGGTGTAAATAAAGTTTATAAAAGTTATGATAAGGTTTGCATCTTTCAACCTCACAGAGTTTCAAGACTTAAAGATTTGAGAAAAGAATTTTCTTTTGCCTTCAAAAATGCTGATACGGTCATTTTGTGTCCAATATATTCAGCAGGAGAAAAAATGAAATTAGGCTTTAATTATTTAAATTTTGCAAAAGAAATAATCAGAAATTCAAAAGTTAAATTATTTTTAATCAATGATAAAAATCAATTAGCAAACTTTTTAAAAAAAAATATGTACGGTAAAAAAATTGTTATTGGAATGGGTGCAGGCTCAATATCAAATTGGATGAAAGAACTTCCAAAATTAATGAAATGACACTTAGTGAATTAAAAGAATTTTTAGGTGAGTTTGGTGATAGTGTTAAATTCGAATATGATCTTAAAAAAAAAAACTGGTTTAATATAGGTGGAAAAACAAAAGCTTTTTTTAAGGCTGATAATCTAAAAGAATTAGTAAAATTTTTAAAAAAGATAAATAATAAAGAAAAAATTTTTATTCTTGGAGCAGGTTCAAATATACTAGTCTCAGATAAATTATTTGATGGTATAGTAATCAAACTTAGCAAAAATTTTAATAATATTTCGCTTCTGAGAGAAAATGTTGTTATAGCAGGCAGTGCTGTTTTAGATAAATCTTTGTCAGATTTTACATCTGAAAATAATTTGAGTGGTTTTGAGTTCTTATCTTGTATTCCGGGAACAGTTGGAGGAGGGATTAAAATGAATGCTGGATGCTTTGGTAAAGAGTTTAAAGATATATTATTATCAATCCAAGCAATAGATAAATCAGGAAATGTCGTGACTATTCCAAGTAAAGATATTAATTTTGATTACAGAAAAAATGACTTAAATGATGATCTTATTTTTTTAAGTGCCTCATTTAAAGGAGTAAAATCGAGCTCATCGAAAATTAGATTAGAGACAGCCAAACTAAAAAAGAAAAAAGAGCAAGTACAGCCCACAAAAATAAAAACAAGTGGAAGTACTTTTAAAAATCCAATCTCCCAAACAAATAAAAAAGTTTGGGAACTTATTAAGCAATCGGTGCCCTTAGATAAAACTTTTGGGGATGCTTCCATTTCAGCCAAACACTGTAATTTTTTTGTAAACGAGGGTAATGCTACCTTTAATGATATGAATAACTTGATCAAATTTGTAACAAAAAAGGTTTTTGAAAAAACTGGGATTAGTTTAGAAAAAGAAATCAAAATATTGGAATAAATTGAAAAAAAAAATTTTAATAATTTCTGGTGGCATCTCCAAAGAGAGAGCAATAAGTCTTGATACAGGTAAACAAGTTTCTAAAGAACTTAAAAAAAATAATTACTCTGTTAAAATTTCAGAACCAAGTTTTAAGTTAACAAAAATTATTAGTTCATTTAAACCACATATAATTTTTAATGCTTTACATGGTCAATTCGGTGAGGATGGATATATTCAAACTATTTTAGAGAGTGAAAACATTCCTTATACACATTCAGGAGTAATTCCATCTGCTATAGCAATGGATAAAATTTTATCAAAAAAAATTTTTATTAAGAATAAAATACTTACACCTAAATTTTTACTTTACAAATTTGATAAAACAAAAAAAGATTTGATCAAATTAGTTGAAAAAAAACTTAAATTTCCAGTTGTCGTCAAACCTTTAAATGAAGGTTCAAGTGTTAATGTTTTTATTTGTAACAAAAAAAATATATTTGCAAAATTAAAAAGTTTAGAATCTTATAAAAGATTAATCATTGAAGAGTTTATTCCAGGTCGAGAAATTCAAGCTGCAATTATTGGGAAAAAAAAATTGGGTGCAATTGAATTGATACCAAAAAGGAAATTTTATGACTATCAAGCAAAATATAATCCTAAAGCAAAAACAAAACACATCATTCCAGTAAATTTATCTCAAAAAGAATATAATGAGCTGATGAATATTTCTCTAAAAGCACATAATTTAATTGGGTGTAGAGGTGTAACACGATCTGATTTTAAATATTTTAAAAAAAAATTTTATCTATTAGAAATAAATACTCAGCCTGGAATGACAAAACTCTCTTTAGTTCCAGAGATAGCATCACACCATGGTATAAATTTTATTAAACTAATCGAATTAATTCTAAAAGATGCCTCAACAAATAAATAGAAAAATTTTAATATATTTTTTTTTATTTATTATACTTGGAACATTAAATAATAAAAATCTAAATAATTTTAGTTTTCCAAAAATTAATTCGATTAAGATTATTGGTTTAAATATAGATAATAATTTAAATAAAGAATTAGAATTTTTTAAAGTAAATAATTTATTTTCTATAGATAAATTTCAAATAATTCAAATATTTAATTCAAATAATCTTATTGAGGAATATAATATTTTTAAAAGATATCCTTCATCATTAGAAGTAGAAATTATAGAAACAAAATTTTTAGCTATTACAAATATTGATGGCAAAAATTTTTTTGTTGGATCAAATGGAAAATTAATTGAAACTAAAGATAATACAAAAAACTTACCTTATATTTTTGGCAATTTAGATATTAACAGTTTTTTAAATTTAAAAAATATTATTGATAAATCGAATTTAAACTTTCAAGATATAAAAAATCTATATTTTTTTCCCTCTGGAAGATGGGACATAGAAACCTTTTCAGAAATTTTGATTAGATTACCCAATGAAAGAATTAAAGAATCATTAGATTTCTCTTTAGATTTATTAATTGATGAAAAATTTAGTAATATTAAATTAATAGATGTTCGTCAGAAAAACCAGGTTATCATAAATGAATAGTGAAATTAATTTTGAAACTTATATTTTAATAACTAAAGAAAAATTTGCTATTTCTGCTATTGACGATACTTCATACGAAACAATATATTTTGAACAACAAATTATAACTGATAATCAAAATAATTTAAATTTTGAAATATTTAATGAATTTTTAGAAAAGAACATATTTAAAATTGAAAAAATTCTAAAAAATTTTGTCAAAAATATTTACATTATTTTAGATAGTGATGAATTTTTTCCGATAAAATTATCTATCAAAAAAAGTAATAATGGAAATTATATTGATCCAAATGTTTTATCATATCCTCTAAATGATCTTAAAAACACTTGTCAATCAAATTTTAATGACAAAAAAATAATTCACATACTCATAGAAAATTACTTAATTGATGATAAAAATTATTTTTCATTACCTAAAAATTTAAAATGTAATTTTTTTTCATTAGATGTTAGATTTATTTGTTTACCAAAAAATTTTGTTAGAGAAATAGAGCAAGCTCTAAAAAAATATCATATTTTGGTAAAACAAATATTTTGTGCAAACTATATTGAAAGGTTTATAGAGCAAAAAAATCCAAATATTTTTACAACTGCTAGCAGAATTAAGTCTGGATTGAATGAAAATGAGGTCTTATTAGTTCGCAAAACCTCAAAAAATAAGGGTTTTTTTGAAAAATTTTTTGATTTTTTTAATTAACTCGTATTTTACAGTAATATTAGTTGTTTTTAGTTTTTTTTCTAAGGGTATTAAAAGTCATTCGTGACTTTATTAAATCAAAAAACAATTAATAAAACTGCCAAATTCAGTGGTATAGGTCTTCATAGTGGTAAATTAACAAATATTTCCATTAATCCATCTGCTCCTAATACAGGAATTGTTTTTAAAAGAGTCGATTTAAAAGATAATAACTTAGTTTATCCAAGTTTTATAAATGTAAGCAATACATCATTAAACACAACAATATCTAATGAACATGGTGTTAAAATTTCTACTATAGAACATTTGATGGGTGCATTATTTGGATTAGGAATTGATAATGCTTTAATAGAAATTGATAATGAGGAAGTGCCAATCTTGGATGGTTCTGCAAAAGAATTTATTGAAAAATTAACTTTATCTGGATTAAAAAAAAGTGAAGTTCCAATTAAAATAATAAAGATTAAAAATAAAGTTACATATAATCATGGTAAGAAATCAATTTCAATCGAACCATCGAAAGTAAGTCTAGATATAAATTTTGAGCTTAAATATGAAAATTCTTTAATTGGAAATCAAAAGAATAAAATTAATGTTTATGAAGATGATTTAAAGAACATATTTGAGTCAAGAACTTTTTGTTTATTTGAAGATATTGAAAAAATAAAAAAAAATGGATTGGCTCAAGGTGGGAGCTTGGATAATGCAATTGTTGTTAAAGACAATGAGATATTAAATTCTGAGAAATTAAGAAATTCAAAAGAATTTGTTAATCATAAAATTCTTGACTGTATTGGTGATCTATACACAAGTGGCTATAGAATTATTGGAAGCATAAATTGTTCTCAAGGTGGTCATTTTTTAACTAATCAACTTTTAAGAAAAGTATTTGAAAATAAAGAGAATTTTTCAATTATAGAAATTCAAGAAAGAAACCTTCCACATACATTAATAAACAAAAGTTTATTGAGATCTATAGCATAGAAGGATCATATAGATCTTTAAAATTGTTATTTTAATCTATATAAAACATCTATGTATAGATTAAAGTTTATTATATTATTTGTATTCATTATTTTTTTAACTTCTTGTTCTAAAGAAGTAGTTGAAGAAAACTTAATAAAAGGAAAAAGTCTAGATTTACAAGTGATCGAAGCTTATCGGGAAGGTGTAGAGGCATTGGAAAGTGGAGACGTGTTATTTGCTGCAAAAAAATTTAATGAAGCAGAAATATTATTTCCGCAAGGTGACTGGGCACCTAAGTCAGCATTAATGGCATCTTATGCTTACTATACTCAAGACTATTATGGTGATGCAATTGCAGAGTTGGAAAGATTCATAATTGTTTACCCAAAACATAAAAATTTACAGTATGCTTATTATTTGTTGGCTATTTGTTACTACGAACAAATTGTGGATGAAAAAAAAGATTTAGGAGCAATTATTCAGGCAAAAAAAAATTTTGAAATAATATTAAATAATTATCCAAATACCGAATATGCGATAGATGCTGATTTTAAATTAGATTTAATTGCCGACATTTTGGCAGCTAAAGAAATGTATATAGGTAGGTATTATTTTGACAAAAAAAAATGGATCCCTGCAATTAATAGATTTAGAGAAATTATTGATAATTATGAAACAACAATTTATGCAGAAGAAGCTCTTCATAGATTGGTAGAGGTACATTATACCTTAGGTTTAATTGATGAAGCAGAGAAGTATGCTCAATTATTGGGATATAATTATAAATCTTCAACATGGTATAAAAACTCTTATAGTTTATTTGACAAGAATTATAAAATAAAAAAAAAAGAGAGATTTAAAACTTATAAAAAAAAGAGCGGCGGTCTTCTTAAAAAATTTAAATCTCTAATTGAGTGAGATGGACAAGACTAAGATTAAAAAAAATTACTTAAAAAAAATACAAAAATTAGTTAATCTTAATAAACACTATTATGACCTTAGCAAACCCTTGGTAGATGATAAAGAATATGATCAGATTAAAAAAGAAATTTTATTATTAGAGGCAAAACACGATTTTTTACATAGCGAGGAATCACCCTCAAAAAAAGTAGGTTTTAAACCCTCAAAAAATTTTAAAAAGGTTCAACATAAAGTTCCAATGCTTTCACTATCAAATGCTTTTGATGAAAAAGATTTAATTAATTATGAAAAAAAGATAATTAATTTTTTAAATGAGAAAAGTTCTTACGAAATAGAATATAGTGCTGAACCTAAAATAGACGGTATTTCTGCCTCATTAACCTATAAAAGAGGAGAGTTTGCAATGGGCCTTTCGAGAGGAGATGGTAAAGAAGGTGAAGATATCACTCAGAATCTTAGAACAATAAATGATATTCCTAAAAATATTTTAGCAAAGGATTTTCCAACTGAAATTGATATTCGAGGGGAAATTTTTATTCAAAATAAAGACTTTGAAAAATTAAAAGATAAATTTGCAAATCCAAGAAATGCTGCATCAGGATCATTGAGGCAAAAAAATCCTGATGATACAAAAAAGATACCACTCAAGTTCATTGCGTATACTTATGGATATGTGAATGAAATGAAAATTAAGAAACAAGATGAATATTTACGTAAATTGAGTGAGTGGGGATTTAAAATAAATCCATTTAATAAAACAATAAAAGGTATAAAAAATTTAATGATAAATTATTCTGAAATTGAAAAAAATAGGAATGAGATTAATTTTGATATTGATGGCATTGTTTACAAGATAAATTCTTTTGATTTACAAAAACGTTTAGGGAATGTTGCTAATTCCCCTCGATGGGCAATAGCACATAAATTTTCAGCTAATAATGGAGTTTCAACAATTTTAAATATTGATATTCAGATCGGTAGAACTGGAGCTTTGACTCCTGTTGCTAAAATTAAACCAATTAATATTGGAGGCGTAGTTGTATCTAACGCTACTCTTCATAATGAGGATGAAATAATAAGAAAGGATATAAGAGTAAGTGATGTGGTTGTTGTAGAAAGAGCTGGAGATGTAATACCACATATAATTGAAGTTGATTTAAAAAAAAGAAAAAAAGATTCTCAAAAATATGTTTTTCCGACTAAATGTCCCTCATGTGGATCAGAAACAATTAAAGAATATAATTTAACAACAAAAAAAAAAGATGCAGTCAGACGATGTTCAAGTGAAGGTTATGATTGTGAAAAGATGGCAATAGAAAAAATTAAACATTTTGTATCAAAAGAAGCGTTTAATATTGATGGTTTTGGAAAAAAAATTGTTGAAAATTTTTGGGATTTGAAAATGATAAGATTGCCTCAAGATATTTTTAATTTAGATTTTAAGAAAATTGAAGAAATGGATGGTTGGGGAAAACAGTCAGTAGCAAATTTAAGATATTCAATTGAAGAAAAAAAAAATATTTCTTTTGAAAGATTTATATATTCTCTTGGCATTAGACATATAGGTTTTGAAAATGCAAAATTAATTTCAAAAACTTTAAAAAAGGCTGAAAATTTTATTAATCTTTCTAAAGATAAAAAAATAAATGAGCTTTTAAACATTGATGGTATTGGAGAAACTCAAATAAATTCTTTAAAAAAATTTTTTCTTAACCAAACTAATCTCAAAGTTGTTAATAGCCTTCAAAAAATTCTTAAAATAAATAATGCAATAGAAAATAAAAAGGATGGTATTTTAAGTAATAAAACTTTTATGTTCACTGGTAAATTACAAGGTATCAGTAGAGCTGAGGCTAAATCTTTAATTGAAAAGAATTCTGGAACAATTGTGAGCAATGTATCAAAAAAACTTGATTATTTAATAATTGGAGAAAAGCCAACAAAACGAAAAGTAGAAACTGCAAAGGAATTAAAAATAAAAATTTTGAAACAGGCTGAATGGTTTAATTTATTAAATAAAACTAGCTAACCATTTTTTTTCATTAAAATTTAGATATTTACTGAGTTTAGTGTAATTATCTAAGTTATATCTAAAAAGATAATTTTTTTCTTTATTTGTAAGTAAATTGTAATCAATTAAATCTTTATCAATCGGAGCTAATGTTAAGTTCTCAAAGTAAAGTTTATTTTTTTTCTTTTTAACATAAATTAAGTTTTCAATACGAATGCCAAATAAGTTTTTTTTATAATAACCAGGTTCATTACTTAAAATCATTCCCTCACGAATTTTAATTTTGTTAAATTTAGAAATTGCTTGTGGACCTTCATGCACATTTAAAAAAAAACCTACACCGTGACCTGTTCCGTGTTCGTAATCTAAATTAATTTCTTTTAGATATTTTCTGGCCTTTATATCAATTATTTTACCAGTCGTATGATTGTTCAAATTTGAATTTACTACTGCAATGTGACCTTTTAGAACTCTTGTAAAAATATTTTTGATATTTTCTTTAGGTGTTGAAAAACAAATTGTACGAGTAACATCAGTAGTGCCATATTTATATTGACCACCTGAGTCACATAAAAAGATATCTTTTTTGTTTATTTTTTTGGTATTTTTTTTTGTTGCTCTGTAGTGGACTATCGCAGCATTACCGCCCGTTCCAGCAATAGTATTAAAGCTAGGAAATAAGTAATCTTTATTTTTTTTTCTAAAAAATTCTAACTTATTTTGTGCATCAAATTCACTAATTTTTTTTTTATTAATTTTTTTTATCCAATAAATAAATTTTGTAAGTGCAACACCGTCAATAATATGAGCATTAATCATATTCTTAATTTCTTTTTTATTTTTAATTGATTTGTATAAGTAAATTGGATCTTCTTTTTTCAAAATTTTAAATTTATTTTTTAAAATATCTTCGTAGAATATTGAACAGGTTTTTTTATCGATTATAACTTTTTCACCTTTAAGTGTAAAAATTAAATCTTTAAAATTTTTTGGGTCAATAATTTGCGATGATTTCAATTTTTTTTCATGGATCAATTTTGAAGCCTTATTTTTTTTTGAAATCAAATAAAGATTATTTTTTTTATCAATCAATAAATGACAGTTAGGTATGGGACTATTTGGGTTGTCCCAGCCTCTAATATTAAGTAGCCATGCAACATTTTCAGGTGCAGTAATAAATAAAAAATCTGACTTATTTTTTTTGATGTAATTAATGACTTTAAAAATTTTTTTTTTATAATTTTCTCCAACAATTTTATTCTCCAATGAATAAAAAGATTTATTTGATTTAGAGCTTTTTTTATAAATTTCATCCACTAAATTTTTCTTAATAATTTTGATTTTATTATGTTTATAAAAAAATTTTCTTATTTGTTCTGAAGTAAATATTTTTGGATCTATGCCCAGTGTGAGGTTTTTAAACAATTTACAATTAAAAATATTGTTATAGTTAACAATCTTGAAATTATTTGCAGATTCTTTTTGTGCTTGAATTGTGTATCTTCCATCAACAAATAAATAATTTTTATTTTTTAAAATAATTGAATAGCCAGCTGACCCTGAGAAATTTGAAATTATTTTCAATCTGTCTTCTTCAGAATATTCTGAAAAAAACTGGTCATTTTTTGGTATGACATAACCATCAATTTTATATTTTTTGAATTTTTTAACTAAAATTTTTATTCTTTTTTTAATCATTTAATTCTTTTTTGATATCTAATCCACCCAGGACTATTTATGTTGTTTTCATTATCAAAATCCTGATTAAATTCAAATTCATCTAGATTATCTTTATTTTCATCAAAAAAAGAATTTTTTTCTAAATATTTTTCAGGAAGTTCATCAATAAATCTTGAAGCCATACTATCAATCCAATCACCTTGATAAAATCTATTCATTGAAAAAGATATAATCACTTTTTTCTTTGCTCGCGTTAAACCCACATAGGCCAATCTTCTTTCCTCCTCTAAGCCATTTTGACCCTTTTCCTCAATTGACTTTTGATGTGGAAAAAGTCCTTCCTCCCAACCTGGCAAAAAAACTACATCAAATTCAAGACCTTTGGCTGCATGCATAGTCATCATATTGATTTTTTCACCTTCCCACTCTTGATCAACTGATGTTGCTAAAGACACATGTTCTAAAAAGCTCTCTAAATTATCAAACTCTTTCATTGCACTTAATAACTCCTTAATATTTTCTAGTCTGTTTTCGTTTTCTAAGTCTTTTTTGTTTTTGAGCATTGCAGAATATCCTGACTCATCAAGAATTGTCTGTAGTAATTTTACGTGGCTCATATTTTTGATCCTCATATCATTTCTCCATTTTGAGAGTAAGTCTAAAAAAGAAGACAATCCAATTTTTGCTTTTGGCTTAATTAAGTTTTCTTGAATCATTTTTCTTGATGAGGTCTCTAAACAAATTTTTTGTATTTTTGAATACTCGTGTATATTTTTGATAGTACTATCTCCAATAGAACGTTTTGGATTATTAACAATTCTTTCAAAAGCCAAATCATCTCTTTCTTGATAAACTAATCTTAAATAGCCAACACAGTCTTTTATTTCAGCTCTTTCATAAAATTTAATTCCACCTAAAATTCTATATGGCATTCCAATTTTTAAAAATCTTTCCTCAAATTCTCTAGTTTGGAATATAGCTCTAACAAGAATAGTGATGTTGTTATATGAATAATCTTTTTTAATATTCTCAATTTCATCTGAAATTCCTATGGCTTCATCTTTTCCATTTTTGTAGCAATTTAATTTTACTAGCTCACCTTCTTCCATTGTAGTTTTTAATGTTTTACCAACTCTATTTTGATTATTTGAAATTAAATTAGATGCTACAGACAAAATATTTTCCGTTGATCTATAATTTTCCTCTAACCTAATTACTTTTGTATTTTCATACACTTGATCAAATTCTAAAAAATTTTTTATTTCAGCACCTCTCCAACTATAGATTGATTGATCATCATCACCCACACAACATATATTCTTATTTTTTTCTGAGAGTAATTTTAACCATTTGCTTTGAATAAAATTTGTATCTTGATATTCATCAACAAGAATATATTTAAAGTTTTTTGAATAAATCTCCCTAATATCTAAATTTTTCTCTAAAATTTTAACAGAATGTAAAATTAAATCCCCAAAATCACATGAATTTAAATCAGTAAGTTTTTGCTGATAAATTTTATAAATTGGCAAAATTGTTTTCTCATAAATATCTTTTTTTCCCAAAACAACTTCATCAGGATAAAACCCTTTATTTTTCCATCGATCAATTATTGCTAAAATATAACGTGGAGCTAACTGTTTGATATCAATATTTTCTGATTTACAAATATTTTTAACAAGTCTTATTTGATCATCAGTATCAATAATTGTAAAATTTGAATTTAGATTTACTGCTGGAGCATGTTTTCGTAAGAGTTTAGCACAAATAGAATGAAAAGTTCCTAGCCATGACAATCCAGTGGCACTTGAGCCTAGAATTTTGCTTACTCTTATCTGCATTTCTTTTGCCGCTTTATTTGTAAATGTGACTGCTAAAATTTGGTTAGGAAAAGCTTTTTTTTCTCTAATAATATTGGCTATTCTTGTTGTGAGAACTTTGGTTTTACCTGATCCAGCCCCAGCCACTATTAATAGAGGCCCATCAAGATGCATTACGGCCTCTTTTTGAGCTTTGTTAAGATTTTTTAAATATTCAGAGTTTAACATTTTTAATTTTAAATTATAACTTGTCCAAATTTATGAGAAAACAAAATTTATCGTTTAAACAAATTGGAAAACAAATTCTATCTATAAATACTCTAATAGAAAGTTATTTTAATAAATTAAGACAATTTATATTAAATCTTAAAAAATTTAAATTTGATAAGAATAATAGAGTTTTTTTAGGATTAGTTGCAATTGTTTTTTTGACGCTTATATATTTCTTAATCCCATCTGCCTATAATAAAAATTTAATTCAAGCAGAAATAGAGAATCAAATATTTCAAAAATATCAAATTAATATTAAATTTAATAATAAGCTAAATTATAATTTATTTCAAATATTAAACAATGAAAAAGAAATAGGAATAGTTAAAAATTTTAAAATATTTATAAGCTTTAAAAATTTTTTTAAGATAAATCAAATTCAAACTTTAGATTTAATATTTGATAAAACTGATTTTAATATTAAAAAAAATGACTTAGATTTTTTTGTTAATCTTATGAAAATAGAACCTAGTAAGAATAAAATTGTCATAAAGAAAAGTAATATTTTTTTCCGAAATGAAAATGATGAAGTTTTATTTATAAATCAAATTAAAGATAGTTCATTTTATTTTGACATACAAAACTTAAAAAATGTCTTAAGTTCAAAAAATAAAGTTTTTAATGTTCCATATAAATTTTTAATAAAAAACGATAAGTTAAATAAAGAATTAGAGATTAAATTAGACTCAAATAAATTAGTTCTTAAAATTGAAAATAAAACTAATTATAGCAATCAAGAAAAGGAAGGCACTCTAAAGATTACTTTTAAAAATAGAAACAATTTATTTAATTACGAAATAAAAGAAAATTCTTTAAATTTTAATTTAAAAGATACAAATAAAATTTATTCTGGATTGTTAGAATTTAAACCATTTTATTTAGAGTCAGATTTGATCTATCAAGCATTAAATCTAAAAGATTTCTTTAACCCTATTTTAATGGAAATCTTTAAATCCCAGATTTTTAACAATCAAAATTTGAACGCTAATATAAATTTTAAAGTAAAAAAAATATACGATTTTGACAGGTTTTCTAACTTGTCTTTAAAATTAAAAGTTGAACAAGGAAAAATGATTTTTTCAAATTCAAAAATTAAATGGAAAGATAATCTAGATTTAAGTTTTGAAGATACTTTACTTAATTTTGAAGATGATAAAATTAGCCTTAATGGCAAAATGACAGTTAATATAAATGACAAAGATGATTTTTATAAATCTTTTCAAATAAATAAAGAATTAAGAAAAGATTTAAAAAAGATAGAATTTGATTTTAATTTTGATTTTAATGAAAACAAAGTTTATTTTGATAATTTAAGGTTTGATAATAAAACCAATGAAAATTTAGAAAAATTTATAACTGAATTTAATTCAAATGATGAAAAATTTTTTAATAAGATAACCTTCAAAACTTTTATAAATAAAATTATCCAAGCTTATTTTGGATAGATCATTTTTTTAGGATCAACGATTTTGTCAAAATCTTTTTCGTTAATTAATTTTGTTTTTATAGCTTCTTGTTTTAACGTTGTTCCATTCTTCAAAGCTGTTTTTGCGATTTTTGCCGCATTATCATAACCAATATGAGGTGCCAAAGCAGTAACTAACATTAAAGAGTTATCTAAAAATTTTTTTATTTTAATTTTATCAGCTTTAATTCCTTTAACACAATATAGTGAAAAATTTTTTGTACTATCAGCTAACAAATCAATAGATTGAAGTATGTTGTGAGCGATTAGTGGTTTGAAAACATTTAGTTCAAAATGTCCATGTGAACCTGCCATTGTAATACCATTGTGATTACCTATAACTTTTACACAAACCATGGTTACTGCTTCAGATTGAGTTGGGTTAACTTTACCAGGCATAATTGATGAACCAGGTTCATTTGCAGGTAGAATGATTTCACCATACCCAGCTCTTGGTCCAGATCCTAAAAATCTTATATCATTAGCAACTTTCATCAAACAAACAGCTGTAGTATTTAAAGTGCCAGAAAAATTTACTATTTCATCATGTGCAGCTAATGCAGCAAATTTATTTTTTGTTGGTTTAAATGGTAATTTAGTAATTTTTTTAATTTCATTAATTATCTTTTTGTCAAAGCCTTTTCTACTATTAATTCCTGTTCCAACAGCAGTTCCTCCTTGGGCTAAAAAATAAATTTCTTTTAAAGCATTTTTAATTCTACCAATGCAATCTTCCAATTGAGATTGATATCCTGAAAATTCTTGGCCTAAAGATAAGGGGGTAGCATCTTGAAGATGAGTTCTGCCAACTTTTATTATATTTTTAAATTGAGAAACTTTTTTTTTTAATTCTTTATTTAACAATTCTAATGATGGTAATAGTTTGTTTTTAGTTTCAAGAGCTATTGCGATATGCATTGCAGTGGGAAATACATCATTTGTAGATTGAGATTTATTTACATGATCATTTGGATGAACAGGTTTTTTTGTGCCTTTTTTCCCTCCAAGAATTTCAATAGCTCTATTAGCAATAACTTCATTTACATTCATATTTGTTTGAGTGCCAGAGCCTGTCTGCCAAACTTTTAATGGAAAATGCTCATCTAATTTACCACTAATTACTTCATTCGATGCTTTCACAATTGCATTAGAGATATTTGGTAAAATCTGTTTTTCTTTTCTGTGAACAATAGCTGCTGCTTTTTTAATTATTGCAATAGATTTTATAAGAATCGGTCTAACTAAAAATTCACCGATGTCGAAATATTTTTTTGATCTTTGAGTTGATGCACCCCAATATTTATCGTCTGGAACACTGATTTTTCCAATGCTATCGAACTCTTTTCTTAATTTCATGAATTATATTTCTTAAAGTATATACAGTAGATATATATTACTTTTATTTAAACTTACAGGAGCAAAATGACAAATTTTGATAAAGTAGGAACTTTTATGAAAACTTTTGGCCAAGAAGTTAAAATAAAACCCTCATTTAGCACAGATAAAATTAACAAACTAAGGCTCGATTTAATTAAAGAGGAACTCAGCGAGCTAACAGAGGCAATGAACAATAAAGATTTATTAGAGGTTGCTGATGCATTAACAGATATTCTTTATGTTACTTATGGAGCAGGGCATGCGTTTGGTATTAATCTTGATAAATGTTTTGAAGAGGTTCAAAATTCAAACATGAGTAAATTAGATGAAAATGGCAAGCCAATTTATAATGAACATGGAAAAGTAATGAAAGGTCCTAATTACTTTAGGCCCGACCTTTCGAAGTTTGTTAAATGATTTCTAATTTAAAATCTATAGCAGGAGCGCTATGAGTAATGCTTCCAACAGAAATTCTATTTACTCCAGTTGCAGCAACTGATCTTATTTTTTTAAGATTAATATTTCCTGATGCCTCAGTTTCATAATATTTTTTTGCAAGCTTAACACCTGTTTTTAAATTTTTAATACTCATATTATCAAATAAAACTCGATTAAATTTCAGTCCTATAATTTCTTTAAGCTGTTTGATATTATCAACTTCAACAGTAATTTTTTTACCTTTATTATTTTTAATTGCTGATAAAACAAGATTTCTAATATTGGAGCTAGCAATATGATTATCTTTGATTAAAAATTCATCACTCAAATTAAATCTGTGATTAGTGCCACCACCTAATTTAACTGCATATTTTTGAATGACCCTATAATTTGGAATAGTTTTTCTAGTGCAACAAATTTTACATTTTTTCCCCGCAAGTTTTACAAAGTTATTTGTTTTAGTAGCTATACCCGAAATATGAGATAAGAAATTTAAGGCGACTCTCTCAGCAATTAAAAGCGAGTTTGCCCTACCTTTTATTGTTGCTACCAAAGAATTCTTTTTTACTAAAGATCCGTCTTTTTTTTTAATTAAAAATTTGACTTTATCATCAACTTGAACAAAGGCTTGTTTTGCAAACAATAAACCTGCAATAACAGCTTTTTGATTACAAACTAATTTTGCTGTGATAATTTTATTTTCTTTTAATAAATTTGAGGTTATATCTCCAGAAGGGT
Source organism: Candidatus Pelagibacter sp. HIMB1483 (assembly GCF_052048135.1). NCBI lineage: Bacteria > Pseudomonadati > Pseudomonadota > Alphaproteobacteria > Candidatus Pelagibacterales > Candidatus Pelagibacteraceae > Candidatus Pelagibacter > Candidatus Pelagibacter sp. HIMB1483. Next base: position 382,452 of record NZ_JBNAIM010000002.1, read on the forward strand.
AAAGGTCTTCTGTGAGAGCAAGTTTAACTCGATCTTTGATAAAATTTTTACTTAATTTAATTTGAGACACAAAAAACTATCTACCAATAGCTACCATTTTTTCCACTGACAATCTTGCTTTATTTATTGTCTCTTGATCCATAATGATTTCTCCTGTTTCATTTTCTAAACAATCAAGAATTTTCGGTAAAGTAATTTTTTTCATATGTGGGCACATATTACACGGCTTGATAAATTCAACATTTGGATTTTCAATTTGAATATTATCACTCATAGAACATTCAGTAACCATCATAACTTTTTTTGGCTGATTATCTTTGACATATTTTATCATACCTGAAGTTGAACCAGCAAAGTCACTAGCTTTTATAACTTCTGGTGGACATTCAGGGTGAGCAATAATTTTTATTCCAGGATTATTTTTTCTTATATCATTTATTTCATTTTCATTAAATTGATCATGAACTATGCAAATTCCTTTCCATGAAATAATTTCAACATCTGTTTGTGACGCAACATATTTCGCCAGATAATCATCAGGTAAGAAGATTACTTTTTTTACACCTAAAGATTTTACAATTTTTACAGCGTTAGCCGAGGTACAACATACATCTGTCTCTGCTTTTACATCAGCAGACGTGTTAACATATGAAACAACAGGAACCCCAGGATATTTTTCTTTTAACAATCTTACATCTTTACCTGTAATTGATGATGATAAAGAGCATCCTGCATCCATATCTGGCAATAAAACTTTTTTATTTGGGCTCATCAATTTTGCAGTTTCAGCCATAAAATGAACTCCTGCCATTACAATAATATCAGCTGATGTTTTTGAAGCTTCAACTGCAAGTGCTAAAGAGTCAGCTGAAAAATCGGCGATACCATGATAGATTTCTGGCGTTTGGTAGTTGTGAGCAAGAATTACCGCATTTTTTTCTTTTTTAAGTTTATTAATTTTGTGAATGTATGGAGCGTGTACTGACCACTCAATCTCAGGCACAACCTTTGATATTTTTTGATAAATAGAGTCGGTAGCTTTTTTTACTTCTTGATTAAATTCCATATTAAAATTTATCAATTTGAAACCTACTTGTCATTGATTTAATGTGGGTCATATTTGCGGCCATGCTGAAATTGGTAGACAGGCACGGTTGAGGGCCGTGTGGACCTAGTCCATGAGAGTTCGAGTCTCTCTGGCCGCACCAAAATATTAAATTTTTAGCCATTCAGGTACAAAAATTTTAATAGATCCATTTTTAGTTTTAAATATGAAATCTTTATTAAAATTCTCATTTGAATACTTAATTATTGCAAAAGGATATTCTTTATTAATTAAAACCTTGCCTATTTCAACATCATTAAAAAATATTGTTTCATCTTCAGTTAGGTTTCCATCAATAATTTCAATTGGTAATAATCTTTTAGAAAGCTTATTTTTTAGTTTAATTCTTGCAGTATTTTCTTGTCCAACATAACATCCCTTTTTAAAGTCAATTCCATTTAGCTCTTCGAAATTGCATTCAATACCAAATAATTTATTCTTTAGTTTGTTAAGATTTTTCGGAACAATTCCAAGTTTATGACTATGATGATAATAATTTTCAATTTTATCGTTTTTTAATCCAAGTTTTTTTAAAGATAAATATAGTTTTTCTAAATTAATTATTAATCTAGCACCTAATTTTTTATTTCTTGGGTCTAATATTATGGGATCTTCTCTATATTTAAAAGTGAAACCTAAAATGTCTTTTGCACCTTCAATAGATAAATATTTATCAAATCCAAAACTAGCAACAACAAATTCATTACTCAAATTTAAAATTTCTACTTTTGACCTTATCTTATACAAATTAAGTTGTTTAAATATATCTTCAGATTGAGACTTTTCGCAATCAATAAAATAACCTGACTTATGTTTTACAATTATAAATTCATATAAAAATTTTCCCTGGGGAGTTAGCAATGAGGCAAAACAACTTGAATTATCTGAGACTTTATTTATGTCGTTGCTAATTAAATTTTGTAAAAAATCTTTTGAATCCTCACCATAAATATAAAGTATGGCTCTATCTTCTAATATATAGACGCTGTTATTCATATTTGATTGATACGTAAATTTAATATAATAACTTTTTTCATAAATGTTAGATCTAATAATCAAAAATGGACAATGTTACATCAATGGTAGGTTAGAAAATAAGGACATTGCTGTAAAAGAAGGTAAGATATTTAAAATTGGAGAAATCTCTGAAGAAGCAAGAGAGGTTTATGATGCAAAAGAACTAATTGTTTTACCGGGATGTATAGATACACAAACACATTTTAGAGAACCTGGATCGACTGATACAGAAGACCTTCATTCTGGAAGTAGAGCTGCAGTAGCGGGAGGTATTACTGCTGTTTTTGAAATGCCAAACACTAATCCTCCAACTTCAAATAAAAAAGAATTTCAAAGAAAATTAGATCTTGCGAAAAATAGAATGTATTGCAATTACGCATTCTATTTTGGTGCTACGGCTGACAATGTCAATGAATTAGCAGAGCTTAAAAATTTAGAAGGTTGTTGTGGAATTAAACTTTTTGCTGGTTCTTCAACTGGTAATCTTTTAGTTGCTGAAGAAAAAGATATTGAAAAAGTATTTCAAAATAGTTCTAAAGTAGTTGCGGTTCATTCTGAAGATGAAGAAATATTAAATAAAAATAAAAAGTTAATCAAAAAAGGAGATGTCCATTCACATCCAGTATGGAGAAGCGAGGAGTGTGCAATATCATCTACAAGAAGAATTGTTAAAATTGCTGAACGATATAAGAAAAAAGCTCATGTGCTTCACATAACAACAAAGCAAGAAATAGATTTTTTGTCTCAACATAAAGGAAATATTACTTTTGAAATTACCCCACAACATCTAACAATCTATGCACCAGATTGTTATGACAAACTAGGAACATATGCTCAGATGAATCCACCATTAAGAGATAAATCTCATTATGATCGATTATGGTACGCAGTAAAAAATAATATAAATGATACAATTGGTTCAGACCATGCACCCCATCTAAAAGTAAATAAAGATAAAGAATACCCAAACTCACCATCAGGTATGCCTGGTGTTCAAACTTTAATGCCAGTGATGTTGAACCATGTGAATGAAGGAAGGTTATCTCTTAACCAATTAATAAATCTTGTTTGTGAAAATCCAGTTAAAATTTTTGGTATTCAAAATAAAGGATTTATTAAAGAAGGTTATGATGCAGATTTCACAATAGTGGATATGAATAAAAAAATTTTAATTAATAATGAAAATATAGAAAGCAAATGTGGTTGGTCTCCGTTTAATGGAAACGAATTTAAAGGCACTCCAGTAGCGACAATCATTGCAGGAAAAACAAAGATGAAAGATGGTAAAATTCTTGGTGATCCTGAAGGAGCGCCACTAGTTTTTAATTAATTTTTCCAGCAAAACTATTAACAAGTACCACGCCAATAACAATAAGGAATAATCCTGCAATGGCCTGCCAAGCTAAAGTTTGTTTAAAAAAGAAATACCCAAGAATTGCTATTGTAAAAACACCTAATCCGCTCCAAGTGGCATACACAATTGCAATAGGAAGTTTATCCATGACAAATGTCATTAAATAGAAAGACACGAGATAAAATATTGTAAGACAAACTGTTGGAATAATCTTGGTAAAATTTTGTGAAACTGGCAACAACATTGTTCCAGCAACCTCACAAAATATAGCAATAAGTAAAAAGGAATATGTTTTAACCATTATTTAGTATTTTGTTATCAATTAGGTCTTGTTTGATTTCATCAAGAATAGCAGGATCGTCAATAGTTGGAGGCATTTTATATTCAACATTATCAGCAATTTTTCTAATAGTTCCTCTAAGAATTTTTCCTGATCTTGTTTTCGGAAGTCGTTTTATTACTATTGCAACCTTAAAAGCAGCTACGGGACCTATTTTGTCTCTAACCATTTTAATACATTCTTTTGAAATTGTTTCGTTATCTTTATCTACGCCAGCTTTTAAAACAATTAATCCGATAGGTAATTGACCTTTTAATTTATCAGCAATTCCTAGCACTGCACATTCTGCAACAGATTGGTGTTCAGATAACACTTCTTCAATTGCGCCGGTAGACAATCTATGACCTGCAACATTTATAATGTCATCAGTTCTAGACATAATCCAAATGTAACCATCTTCATCAATATGACCCGCATCATAGGTTTGATAATAGCCTTCATAATTTGACATATAATTTTCTTTATATCTTTGATCTGCATTCCATAGAGTCGGAAAAGTTCCAGGAGGCAAAGGTAGTTTAACAACTATATCTCCCATTTCATTTGGTTTTGCTAATTTTTGATCAGATTTAATAATTTTTACATCATAACCAGGCACTGCTTTACAAGCTGAACCATATTTTGTTTTCATCATTTCAATACCAGTACAATTTGAACTAATTGCCCAACTTGTTTCTGTTTGCCACCAGTGGTCAATTACTGGAACTTTTAATAAATTCTCTGCCCACTTGATTGTGTCTGGATCAGCTCGTTCCCCTGCAAGAAATAAACTTTCAAATTTACTCAAATCATATTTTGAGAAAAACTTGCCCTCAGGATCTTCCTTTTTAATTGCTCTAAAGGCTGTTGGTGCAGTGAACAAAGATTTAACTTTATAATCTGAAATGATTTTCCAGAAAGCTCCTGCATCAGGTGTACCCACAGGCTTACCTTCAAATAGTACAGTGGTACATCCTTTAAATAATGGAGCGTAAACTATGTAAGAGTGTCCAACAATCCAGCCAATATCACTCGCTGACCACCAAATATCATCTTCATCAATATTATAAATATTTTTCATCGTCCATTTTAAAGCAACGATATGACCCCCAATATCTCTTACAATACCTTTTGGTGTTCCTGTAGTACCTGATGTGTAAAGTATGTAAGCAAATTCATTTGAATTCATTTCAACACAATCAACATCTTTAGCATCGGCATGAGCTTCATCCCAACTTATCTCCATTGGTGCATTTAATTTAACTTCATGACCTTTTCTTTGGAATAAGATCATTTTGTTAATCTTATGATTGGCTTGTTTTATTGCTTCATCTACAAGTGGTTTGTATTCAACAGTTCTTCCAGGTTCAAAACCACATGAAGCTGTTACTAAAAGTTTAGCTTTGCTGTCATCAATTCTACTTGCAAGTTCGTTAGAAGCAAATCCACCAAATACAACTGAGTGTATTGCTCCAACTCTTGCGCATGCAAGCATAGCAATTACAGCTTCTGGTATCATTGGCATGTAAATTATAACTCGATCACCTTTATTGACACCTTGGTTTTTAAGTGCGCCTGCAAATTTTGATACTTTTGATCTTAATTCTTCATAGGTAAATTTATTTTTGTTTCCCGTAATAGGACTATCGTAAATTAAAGCAGTTTTATTTCCTTTTCCCTGATCAATATGGATATCTAATGCATTGTAGCAAGTATTTGTCACTCCATCTTCGTACCATTTGTAGAAAGGAGGGTTAGACTTGTTTAAAATTTTAGTCGGTTTTTTAAACCAAAAGATATCGTTCGAAGCTTCTTGCCAGAATTTTTCAGGATTATTTATAGACTCTTGATAAATTTTGTTGAATTTTTCAGACATAAAAATTTGATTCGATATTCATTATTTATCAGGTTTTTAAATTAAAAATTGTATTTAATTTTAAAAAGTCAGTAAAATCAATGCAAATTAATGATAATTAAGTCTTCAATAAACTGATTTAATTTGATACTTAACGCACAACTTTGGCTTAGGGAAACTTAAGCCTAGTTTATATAAACTAAATAAATAAAAACTAACTAAAGAGGGAGTTTTTTATGAAAAAACTTAAATTGTTTGCTCTTACAGTTGTTGCCCTAATGGGTGTAACTGGTGCAGCAAATGCAGAAACTGTCCTTTTAGCTTCTGATGACTTTGTTGGAATTTCATTCTGGCTAGTATCAATGGCTTGTTTAGCAGCAACTGTATTCTTTTTCTTAGAAAGAAGTTCAGTTCCAGCTGGATGGAGAGTTTCAATGACTGTTGCTGGTCTAGTAACTGGTATTGCATTCGTACACTACGTATATATGAGAGAAGTATGGATCATGACTGGCGACTCACCAACAGTTTACAGATATATTGACTGGTTAATTACGGTTCCATTACTAATGTTAGAATTCTATTTTGTTCTAGCAGCAGTAAACAAAGCAGACTCTGGAATTTTCTGGAGACTGATGATCGGAACATTAGTAATGCTAGTAGGTGGATACTTAGGAGAAGCTGGATACATCAATGCTACACTTGGTTTCGTAATCGGTATGGCTGGATGGATCTACATTCTTTATGAAGTATTCTCTGGTGAAGCAGGTAAAAAAGCTGCTAAGAGTGGAAACAAAGCTCTTGTTACTGCTTTTGGTGCGATGAGAATGATCGTTACTGTAGGTTGGGCTATCTACCCATTAGGTTACATTTTTGGTTACCTAACAGGTGGTGTAGACGCAAATACACTTAACGTGATTTACAACGCAGCTGACTTCTTGAACAAGATCGCTTTCGGTCTAATCATTTGGGCAGCAGCTATGCAACAACCTGGTAGAGCTAGATAATTAGTTTTACTTAATTAAAGACTTTAATAGGGCGAGTATGTTTTTGCATACTTGCCCTATTTTTTTTTAAGCTTATATATAATTTATGGCCAAGATTACTTACATCACACATGATAAAAAAAGCCATACTGTAGAAGTTCAAAACGGCTTAACAGTTATGGAGGGAGCAGTTCAAAACGATATTTCAGGAATTGATGCTGATTGTGGTGGGGGCATGGCTTGTGCGACTTGCCATGTTTATGTCAAAGAAGAATGGTTAAATAAACTTCCAACAAAAGAAGATGGTGAAGAAGATATGTTGGACATGGCCTTTGAACCAAAAAAAAATAGTAGACTTAGTTGTCAACTTACTGTTTCAGACGAATTAGATGGTCTTGTAGTAGATATTCCATCAAAGCAAAGTTAAATGAACAAAACAGATGCATTAATAATTGGAGCTGGTCCAACAGGTTTATTTACAGCTCATCAATTAAAACTAATCGGTTTAGATTGTGAAATAGTTGATAACTTAGATAAGATTGGTGGTCAGTGTATTGAGCTTTACCCCGATAAACCAATTTATGATATTCCAGCTATTCCAGAATGCACAGGTGAAGAATTAACAAATAATTTAATTAATCAACTAAAACCATTTGATATTAAATTTCATTTAAATGAGAGGGTAGATGAAGTTAAAAAAGAAAAAGATAATTGGATAGTTAAAACAAATAATGGAAAAGTTTTTTCAACACCTAATGTTATTATTGCAGGTGGAGTAGGCTCTTTTGAGCCCAGAAAATTTTCCCCAAAAGAATGTGAAAAATTTGAAAATAAATCATTATTTTACTCTGTAAAAGATAAGAAGATATTTGAGGGAAAAACTGTTTCAATTTTTGGAGGTGGTGATAGTGCTCTAGATTGGGCAGTTGAACTATCTAAAAATTCAAAAGTAAATTTAATTCATAGAAGAGATGAATTTAGGGGAGCACAGTTAACAGTAGATACAGTGCATGAGTTAGTAAAATCAGGAAAAATAAATCTTTTAACAAAATATCAATTAAGTAAAGCAAATGGTTCCAATCAAATAGAAAGCATTGATATAAAGCATGATGATGGAGAGATCAAAAACTTAAAAACTGATTATGTTTTAGGATTTTTCGGATTAATTATGCAACTTGGTCCAATTGCTAACTGGGGTTTAAATATTGATAAAAAAACTATTGAGGTGGATACAGAGAAATTTGAGACTAATCAAAAAGGAATTTATGCTGTGGGAGATATATGTAATTACCCAGGTAAATTAAAACTAATATTATCTGGTTTCCACGAAGGGGCTTTAGCAGCAAGAGCTTGTTTTAAATTAGCCCGACCAAATGAAAAATATAGATTTGAATTTACTACTTCATCTAAAACTTTAAAAGGACGATTAGGAAAAATTAAATAGTGATTGAACTTTTTTCAGCAAATACTCCGAATGGAAAAAAAATTAGTATTATGTTGGAAGAGATTGGCTATGAATACAAAGTAACTAAAATTGATATTAATAATGGTGATCAGTTTAAAGAAGATTTTAAAAAAATAAGTCCATTCAGTAAAATTCCTGTAATTATTGATCATAAAAATAATAAAACTATATTTGAGTCAGGTGCAATTTTAATTTATTTAGCTGAACAAAGTGGGAAATTTTATAATCAAGATAATCGTTTAGAAATTAATCAATGGTTGATGGCTCAGATGGGTTATGTTGGTCCTATGCTAGGTCAACATCATCAATTTCATCATTACAATCCTGGAAAAAGTAAGTTTGGTGAGGATAGATATTTTAAGATTTCAAAAAGAATATATCAGGAACTTGAAAATAGATTATCTAAATCAAAATTCTTAGCAGGAGATGAATATACGATTGCAGATATTGGAACTTTCCCTTGGATTGCTCGACATCAATGGCACGACATTGGATTAACAAATTTTAAGAGTTTAACTAGATGGTATCTAGAAATTTCTAAAAGAGATGCTGTTAAAAAAGGTTTTACTTTTATGGATGAAAAAGAGATTGTTCCTCAGCCTTAGTCGTCTGCGTGAACTTTTTCGTCTTTTTCATGTTTTTCTTGAGCAGCAATAGTATATTTAGCAACTGGACGTGCCATTAATCTTTTTAATCCAATTGGCTCGGCAGTATCTAAACAATATCCATAAGTATCTTCTCTAATTCTAGCCAAGGCTTTATCAATTTCAGAGATTAACTTAATTTGTCTATTGATTGCTTTCATCTCAACATTTTTATCAGTGTATGAGCTAGCTTGATCGACAATATCAGCAGATATGCTATTGTCATCCATACTGCCATTATAAAGAGCTTCATTGTTAGCTTTAATTAATTCTTTTTTCCATTCTTGCAATTTCATTCTAAAAAAAACTTTATGTTTTTCACACATATATTTTTCAGTGTCTTTTGGTATATAAGTTTTTGAGATTTTGATTGAACCTTTGTCTACTTCTTTAGGTTTACTTATAGGTTTAGCTTTAGGTTTACTTATAGCTTTAACTTTTGGTTTACCAACAGGTTTAGCTTTACTTTTTGTAACTTTTTTTTTTGCTTTGCTGGTTTTAGGCATATTTCAATTTGAATTCGAGGGAGTATATTCAGCAAAATAGGGGTGTCAAGCAACCTTAATTATTGTAAATATTTGATTATGAATGTTTTAAACAGAAATATTAATAATATTTTTTTTATTTTCCTTATATCACATTTAATTATTTGGACACTAGTCCCATCTTTGACTAATAAAAATTTACCATTAGACACTATTGAAGCTCTTGCATGGGGAAGTAATTTAGATTGGGGATTTAACAAACATCCACCTATAAGTGCTTTTTTTCCTGAAATTTTTTATCAAATTTTTGGTCCTCAAGACTGGGCTTATTATCTTTTAAGTCAGATTTTTGTATTAATTTCATTTTATTATGTATTTAAATTTGCCAATGAAATTTTTGATAATATCAAATTAAGTTTAATTTCTGTATTTTTACTCTCATCAATTTTTTTTTATAATTTTACAACCCCAGAATTTAATGTGAATGTATGTCAATTACCTTTTTGGTCTTTGGTTGTTTATTACTCTTGGAGAATATTTCAATCAAAAGACATAAAATTTAAAGATTGTTTTCTTATTGGATTATTTGCTGCAATAGGTTTTTTATCTAAGTATTTATTTATTTATCTTTTATTGTCTATTACGCTCCTGTTTATTTATTTAATTTATTTTAAAAATATTAAAAAATTTGACTTTAAGTATTTGATAACATTAGAAGTTTTTATTGTTTTATTGATACCCCATTTTATGTGGCTTTATAACAATGACTTTATTACAGTTTTTTACGGTCTAAAAAGAACAGGATTAGAAGGATCTAATATTTTAGATCACTTAAAACATCCAACAATTTTTATTTTTAAACAAATAGGAATATTAATTCCTTTTTTCTTTTTAATCTGGCTTTTAGCAAAAAAGATTAAATTAAAGATTAATTTAAAAGATAAAAAATTACTTTTTTTATTGTTTGTAAATATTTTGCCAATTTTTTTAATGCTTGTTACTTCTATGATCACGGGCTCTAAAATAAGAACTATGTGGATGACACCTTTTTATTTGTTTTTTGGTGTGTTGTTTGTTTATATATTTCACTCTCAAATAAACTTAAAAAAAATTAATTCATTTTTATATGGATTTTTATTTTTATTTTTTTTATCACCTATGCTTTATTCATATATTTCAATTTCAGAAACAAATAAAAGAACTGATTATCTAGGAAAAGAAATTGCAAAAAAAGTTCAATTAGCTTGGGATCAAGATTTTAATAAATCTATAGATTTTGTAGTTGGTGATGAATGGAAAGCTGGAAATTTATCCTATCATCTTAAATCAAGGCCTGTTTGGGAAGGGTTTATAAACAATGAAACACTTAACATAGCCGATGAGTATCTATGTATTGATGATATTTGTGTTGGCACTTATAAATAAAGATAATGAACAACTTAGATACCAATATTAATTTTATAAAAAAAACTCCAAAAGTAGAATTACATCTACATATTGAGGGTAGTTTAGAACCAGAATTAATGTTCAAGCTCTCGAAGAGAAATAAAATTGAAATTCCTTTTAAAACTGTTGATGAAATAAGATCTGCTTACAATTTTACTAATTTAGATAGTTTTTTAAAAATTTACTACGAAGGATCAAATGTATTAATTACAGAGGAAGATTTTTTTGATTTAACTTGGGAATATATTTTAAGATGTAAGCAGGATAATATAGTTCATACAGAAATATTCTTTGATCCGCAGTCTCATTTACCAAGAGGAGTAAGCTTTGATACAGTTATCAAAGGAATTCATAAAGCATTAAAAAAAGCTGAAAAAGATTTTGGTATTACCTCAAAAATAATAATGTGTTTTTTAAGACATTTAGATGAAGAACCTTGTTTTGATGTTTTGAAACAAGCTTGTAATCATAAAGATAAAATAATTGGAGTAGGATTAGATTCATCTGAAAAAGGAAACCCACCAGTAAAATTTAAAAGATTATTTGAACAAGCAATGAAAGAAGGATTTATAACTGTTGCTCATGCTGGAGAGGAAGGTCCCCCAGAATATATTTGGGACAGTTTAGATATTTTAAAAGTAAAAAGAATTGATCATGGAGTTCAATGTTTAAATGATGAGAAATTAGTTAATAAGTTAGTCCATGCGCAAATTCCTTTAACAGTATGCCCTTTATCAAATATTAAATTATGTGTGTTTGATAAACTTGAAAACCACAATTTAAAAAAGATGCTTGATAGAGGTTTAAGAGTAATGGTTAATTCTGATGATCCAGCTTATTTCGGTGGTTATTTAAATAAAAATTTGATTGAAACGTCAAAGGCTCTTAATCTTAATCTTGAGGATATAAAAAAATTAATTGAAAATTCCTTTAAATCTTCATTTTTAGAAAATGAAAAAAAAGAAAAATGGTTAGAAAAGATTAATTAATGAAAGTTAAAATTTTAATACCTGTTTATAATGATTGGCAATCTGTTTCTAAGTTATTGGATGATATAAATTCAAATTTATTAAATTTAGAACATGAGATTTCAGTTGTAATAATCAATGATGCTTCAAATCATGATCGAAAAGAAGAAGATAAGAATTTTGAAAATATTCATTCAATAAAAATTTTAAATATGAAAATAAATCAAGGTCATGGAAGGTGTATTGCAACTGGACTTAAATATATTTTTGAAAAAGAAGATTTTGACTATGTCATTCCAATGGATGGAGATGGAGAAGATAGACCTGAAGAAATAAAAGATTTTATTAATAAAATTTCAAATACAAATGGAAAACCTATTGTTGGTGAAAGGGTTAAAAGATCTGAAGATATATTATTTAAGACTTGTTATGAATTACATAAGTTAATTACTCTAACTTTTACAGGTAAATCAATTAAGTTTGGGAATTTTACTTGTTTGCCAAAATCAACTGTTGAAAAAATGGTTAATGAAAAAGCTACCTGGAATAGTTTTTCAGGATCATTAAGAAAAATAGAAAATGATTTAATATCAATACCTTCAGTAAGAGGAACAAGATATTTTGGTCCTACTAAAATGAGTTTTTATAAATTAATCAAACATTCGCTATCAATTATTAGTGTGTTTAGAAATACTTTTTTAATTCGCTCAGGAATATTTATAATTTTGTATATTTATTTTATTAAAAGTAATGCTTCAGTAATTACAGCCCTTCCTTTAGTTTTTCTCTTAATAGCTGTTTATTCAATTTCTCATTTAGCTTTAAGAGAAAATATGTCTGAGTTTGATAAGTCTTTATCAAATATAAATGATATTAAAAAAATTAAAGACATTAATTAATGAATAAGGTTTTAGTATTAATACTCTTCAGTTTATTAACTATAGGAAATGCAAATTTATCTAATGAAGCTGATGCTAAAGAAATTACAAACCTTCAATGGAAAAAAAGTGTAGCTACAGGTAAGAAACTTTCAAAGTTTAGAGAAACTGTTACCTCTCCAGCTTTAGGTGAAAAAGCATGGAAAATTACATTACTTCCACGAGATTGTGGCAGAGATAAAGAGGGTGACTATTCTGATTGTAAAAATAATGGAAGAGATGCTGTTGTTGGACATGGAGGAGGAGATCGCGCTAGAAGTGAATATTCCACATCCTCAAACAGATATACTGGAGAGAAATGGATTTCAGTAAGTATTTTTATACCAACTGACTTTAAATCAGTTGAACCTGTAAGCACTTCGCTTTTTCAGATATACGAATGGGGAAATACAGATCAACAAAGACATCCAAGAGTGATGTTAAGAGTTAAGGGAGGCAATTTAGAACCAAGATATTTTGCTGTAAATGGAATGGACTCACAGGGGTTGATATACAAACATCTTAAAATTGATGATATGCGGGGCAAGTGGACAACAATTATATTTCACACCAAAATGTCCAAAGATCCAGATAAAGGATTTGTAAAGATGTATGTAAATGATGTCCTTTACAATCATTACAGAGGAAGAACTGGTTATGGTGGAAAATTTTTCAATAAATTTGGAATTTATCATAGTTGGATTAGTAGATGGAACGATGAAGTGCATGGTGAATATCCAACACAAATTGTCTATTATGACAATTTATTTAGAACTAACAGTAAAGAGAAACTTTTAAAATTAATTCAAAATTAATTAACTAAGCTCTAATCGTTGGTAGACAATAAAAATCAGCAGTATCGATTTTAGAAGAATATTGTCTTCTCATATTCCATTTTTTATGAACCCCAGCACTTGCAAGACTTAATGTAGATCTTCCATATCTGTAGTTAGTATTATCAATTGATCTCATTAAATTTTTTATTTTCTCATCTTTATCTGATGAAAATAAATTTTTTCTACCATCATCATTACGTAACCCTGTAAGCATGACGCCTGCTTTTTGATAACGATAGCCATTTTTGAAAATATTTTCTAGGATTGAAACTGCAATTTTAACAGTTTCAATACTATTATTTGTTGCAATTGGAAAATCAACAGTTTTTGCATTTGAATAATAGCCATAATCTCTTTGGAATGGACTGGTTCTAACAAAAACAGTGATTGCTTTTGCAGTTAAAGACTCTGATCTAATTTTTTCAGATGCATTTAAGCAATAGTTTGCAACCGCTTCTTTTAGTTCTTGAAAACTTTCAATTCTTTTGCCAAATGATCTAGAAACTACACAACTCTTTCTTTTTGTTTGAGTAGTTTCTAAATTGATACAAGGAATGCCTCTAAGCTCCATTGCAGTTCTTGAACTTAAAACATTGGAGCATTTTTTAATCCATGTGTTAGATTTATTCTTAAGTTGCCTTGCATTATAAATTCCATTTTTTTGATAAAACTTTGTTAACTGTCTACCCACACCCCATACATCATTAATTTCAACTTTTTCTAAAATTGGATCTAAATTTTCTACACCAATTAAACTAACAACACCTGATTGTTTTTTCTTTGCAATATGATTTGCAATTTTGCTTAAAGTTTTTGTTTTAGCAATACCAATACTAGTTGGAATACCAGTCCATTGTAGAACTGTTTCTCTTATTTGTTTTCCAACCTCTTCAACCTCAGAGTCTGGAAAGTTTGATAAATCTATAAATGCCTCATCAATTGAATAAACTTCTATTTCAGTATTAAATCTTTTAAGCGTTCTCATTACTCTTCTAGATAAATCTCCATATAAAGAATAATTTGATGAAAAAACTTCAACTTTATTTTTAAGAATAATATCTTTTGCTTTAAAATAAGGTTCACCCATTTTAATTCCTAAAGCTTTTGCTTCATTAGATCTTGAAATAATACAGCCATCATTATTTGATAAAACCACAACAGGTTTCTTTCTTATTTTTGGATTAAATAATCTTTCACAAGAAACGTAGAAAGAATTACAATCAACTAGAGCTAATTTTCTAGTATGTTGAATGGATGACATAAGTTACAACCCCCCAAATAAAAACATCTTCTTCTTCATTAATCAAAATTCTATTAGAAAAATCTTTAGATCCGGATGTTAGAAATTTTTTATCCCTTTCTTGAACTAAAGTTTTAACTACAAGTTCGTCGTGAACATTTGCAATAACTGTTGAAAAGTTTTTTGGTTTTAAACTTTTATCGACAACCAATAAATCCCCATCATTAATACCAACATCGACCATGGATTTTCCTTGAACCCTAATAATGAAGGTTGCTGGAACATTTCTGATCAAATGCATATTAAGGTCGATATCTTCTTCGATATAATCAGTGGCAGGTGATGGAAAACCAGCGCCAGCTTTATGTAGATAATAAGGGATAGTCAGTTTCATGTTCTTGTTTTGTTCTAATTTATAGCGCATTTATACAATACACGCAAGAGGTTGTATTTTGAGTCTGTAACTGAATCAAAAGTGAATCAAAACGTGAACATCAAAACTACATTTTGTATGCTTGTGGATAACTTTAACCAGAGATAGTTTAAATAATTCGAAAATGAAAAAAATTTTATTAATTCTATCTTCAATATTAATCTTAAGTTCTCAAGTGATGGCATACGAAGAAGCAAATTACGAAATAATAAAAGAGAATAAAAATTACGAAATCAGAAAATACTCTGATCGTTTAGTTATTGAAACGAATTCAATACAAGGTAATGGTTTTAGAAAGCTATTTAATTATATTTCAGGCAATAATAAAGAAAATGAAGAAATAAAAATGACAGTTCCGGTTACTCAAGAAGTTAAAAATGGAAATATGACTATGCAATTTTATTTGCCATCAAGATTTAATAAAGATAATGCACCCAAACCAGTAAATTCTGAAGTAAAAATTTTAACAATTGAAGGTGGATATTATGCTGTGATTAAATATTCAGGTAGATCTTCAGATAAAAATTTTTTAAAAAATAAAGATATTTTGGATAAAGCACTCAAACAAGATAACATAGTGGTTTTAAGTCCACCAATAAGAGCATCATATAATTCACCATTTACATTGCCAATATTAAAAAGAAATGAAGTAATGTATAGGGTAGATTTATAGAAAGGAAAAAAATAATGAAAAAACTAACTTGCCATTGCGGTGCAGTAGAAGCTGAAATTAATTTAGAGGGTGATTTACAAAAAGTTCTAAGATGTAATTGTTCTATTTGCAAAAGAAAAGGAGCCATAATGTCTATGGTGAAGAATGAGGATTTCAAAATTATCAAGGGTGAAGATAAATTAACACTTTATCAATTTCATTCAAAAGTTGCTAAACATTATTTTTGCTCAGTTTGTGGAATTTATACACATCACAATCCTAGAAGTAATCCTGCAATGACAGGTTTCAATGTTGGATGTATTGATGAAATAGACTCATTTAAATTAGGTGAAGTTTCAGTAAATGATGGTCACAATCATCCTTTAGATCAGAAAAAATAATTTAAATGCAATCAGTCAATTTTTGTTTTGGTAAGGTAAAAAAAGATTGCTTAAAATTTATTCAATCCCAAGAAACAAAAGCAGATAAATTTAAGAATAAAGAAAGAATGATTAAATCTTTCTTAATTCCATTATGTTTTTGGATTAGCAAAAAGGCTGATAAAAAGAGGCCTTATTTTGTGGGTTTAGCAGGGGGGCAGGGCACTGGAAAAACTACAATAAGTTCAATAATAAAAATAATATTAACCAAATATTTTAAATTAAAAGTTTTCAGAATTTCTATTGATGATTTTTATAAAACTAGAAAAGAACGAATTATTTTAGCAAAAAGAGTTCATCCTATGCTGTTAACAAGAGGAGTGCCTGGAACTCACGATATTAATATGATGCTAAGTTTTTTCAAAAAAGCAAAAAGCAAAAAGTTTAAGAGATTAAGACTTCCAACTTTTAATAAAGCAGTAGATGACAGATTTAATAAAAAATATTGGTATGATTTAAAAGCTAAACCAGATGTTATCATTTTTGAGGGATGGTGTGTTGGTGCAAAGTCAGAAAAAAATAATTCTTTAAAGAAAAACATTAATTCTTTAGAAAAAGCAAAAGATCATAAACAAGTTTGGAGAAAATACGTAAACCAACAATTGAAATCAAAATATAAAAACTTATATTCTCAACTCAATTGTCTAATTTATTTAAAAGCAAAAAATTTTAATTTGCTTCAAAAATGGAGATTAAAACAAGAACGTAAACTTTGGTTAAATACTAAGAAAAAGTCGAATCTAAAAATTATGAGCAAAGGAGATGTAATTAATTTTATGCAAACTTACCAAAGAATTACTCAAAATATGTTTAAGAAAATGCCTAAATATGCCTCAATTATTCTTAATTTAAATAGTAACCATCAAATAAAATCTGCAGTATATAGAAACAAATGAAAAAAATTTTATTAATTGTTTTTAGTACATTGTTTTTATTTTCTAATGTATTTGCAGAAACTTTTTCATCTGCACTTAAAAAGGCATATGAAAATAATTCTGAATTAAATGCTGAAAGAGAAAACATAATTGTTTCAGAACAAGATTTAAATATTGCAATAAGTGCTTATCTGCCAACAATTACTTTAGAAGGTACTAGAAGTCAGGAAGAGACAAATAAACTTACAAATCAAGGTGGTGGAAATGCATCTATAAGTGATGTGGACCCTGAAACCAAATCTGTTTCAGTAACTCAGACTTTAATCGATTTTGGAAGAGGAGCTGATTTTGCAAAAAATAAAATTGGAATTGATCTTGCTAAAGCAAAACTTTTAAAAAAGGAGCAAGATATTTTATATAAAACTACCGAAGCATATACTGGGTTGATTTCTGCTAATGAAAAATTAGAAATAAATAGATCTAATGTTGAGCTTCTAAGTAGACAAGTTGAAACTGATAAAATTAGATTAAGTAGGGGACAAATTTCTTTATCTGATGTTTCACAATCAGAATCTTCATTAGCTGGAGCGCAAGCAAAATTTATTCAAGCAGAAAACGATTTAATCACAAGTAAACTTAATTATGAAAATATTATTGGAAATATTGATGATCCAAAATCTCTAGATAAAAGATCTATATCAGATTACGAACTTCCAGGAAGCTTGATATCAGCCATAGAATTATCAAAAAAGAATAACCCTGATTTGATTATTGCTAAACTTGAATATGAACAATCAATGAAAGATAAATCAATTGCAAAATCAGATTTAGCACCAACAGCAAAACTATCTTTTGAGAGAACTTATACGGAAGATTTAAGTACAACTTATGATGAAAGAGAAAAAGATGTATTGAAAGCAACTGTTTCTTGGCCATTTTTCTCAGGAGGAAAAAACATTGCTAAATATAAAAAAAATAAAAGTTTAGAAAATAGAAAAAGATTGATTTTAGATAGTGCTATTAAACAAAATCAAACTGATGTAGCTAGTGCATGGTCTAATTATCAATCAAACAAAAGTTTGTTAAATTCAGTTCAATCTCAAGTCAAAGCTGCCGAAATAGCAAATGAAGGAATTGCAGCTGAATATAATAGTGGAGCGGGAAGGACTACTTTAGAAGTAATTCAATCTAACTCTCTTCTATTGAACGCTCAAATTTCTTTAGCCGATTCTGAGAGAAATTATATTTTATCTCAGTTCAACCTTCTTAAATCTTTAGGTTTGCTAAATAGCGATTATCTAAAAATTAGATAATTATTGGTTTTTTTGACAAAAAATAATTTATCTTGCTAATGAGAACAAAATGTGTACATTTATTTTATGATTCGAGTGTTAAAAAAAGCAAAAAAAGAGGCAAAAAATGACTAAAAATAACCTAAAAGTAGTTAAATCTACAAAAGATCAAGAATTGGAAAACAAAGAGAAAAATAAGGCTTTAGAAGCAGCAATTAGCCAAATCACAGATAATTTTGGAAAAGGTTCAGTAATGAAGCTAGGCCAAAAAAGAGCAATGGATATCGAGTCGATATCTACTGGTTCTTTAAGTCTTGATTTAGCATTGGGAATTGGTGGTTTGCCAAAAGGTAGAATTATTGAAGTATATGGACCAGAGTCTTCTGGAAAAACAACATTAGCATTGCAAGTTGTTGCTGAAGCTCAAAAAGCAGGTGGAATTTGTGCATTCGTAGATGCTGAACATGCTTTAGATCCAGTTTATGCTAAGAAATTAGGTGTAAATACTGAAGAACTTTTAATTTCACAACCAGATGCAGGTGAACAAGCTTTAGAAATAGCTGATACGCTAGTAAAATCAGGCTCTATTTCAGTTATCGTTATTGACTCTGTTGCAGCTTTAACACCAAAAGCTGAAATAGAAGGTGAGATGGGAGATCATCATGTTGGTCTTCAGTCAAGATTAATGAGTCAGGCTTTAAGAAAATTAACAAGTTCAATTTCAAATACAAATACAATGATGATTTTCATCAACCAAATCAGAATGAAAATTGGAGTTATGTTTGGAAGCCCTGAAACAACATCAGGAGGAAATGCACTTAAGTTTTATTCATCAGTTAGAATGGACATTAGAAGAATTGGTGCCATTAAAGATAAGGATGAAATTATTGGAAACACTACAAGAGTAAAAGTAGTTAAGAACAAAGTTGCACCACCATTTAAAGTTGTTGAGTTTGATTTGATGTATGGAAGAGGTATTAGCAAAATGGGTGAATTAGTAGACCTTGGCGCTAAAGCTGACATTATTGAAAAATCAGGTGCATGGTATGCTTATAAAGGTGAGAAAATTGGCCAAGGTAGAGAAAATGCTAAAACTTATCTTGCTCAAAATCCTAAGGTTGCTGCAGAAATAGAAATGGCAATTAGAGAAAAAGCAGGTGTGATTTCGAAAAAAATTGAGGGAAATCCACTAGATCCTGAAAAGATTGAAAAAGAGAAGAAAGTAGCTGAAAAAGAAGAAGCCGCTAAAGAAGCTACACCTCCTAAAAAGAATTAAAGGTCATCTTTAAATTATAAAAAGGCGCTTATAATAAGCGCCTTTCCCCCTTTATCACCATCTAGACATAGAATAAAAAAGCTGTATTTTAAAAATATGGCTCAAAAATCATTAAATCAAATAAGAGAAACATTCTTAAAATATTTTGAAAAGAATGATCATAAGATTGTAGAGTCTAGCAATTTAGTCCCAAATAATGACCCAACCCTAATGTTTGCTAATTCTGGAATGGTTCAGTTTAAAAATGTATTTACAGGCTTAGAAAAAAGAGACTATCAAAGAGCAACTACTTCACAAAAATGTGTAAGAGCTGGTGGAAAGCATAATGATTTAGAAAATGTTGGATACACTCCTAGGCACCATACATTTTTTGAAATGTTAGGAAATTTTTCATTTGGAGATTATTTTAAAGAAAAGGCAATTCATTATGCTTGGGATTTAATTACTAAAGATTTTGGAATAGATAAGAATAGACTTTATGTAACAGTATTTCATGAAGATGATGAAGCTTTCAATTTCTGGAAAAAAATAGCTGGTTTAAGCGATGATCGAATTATCAGAATTGCAACATCAGATAATTTTTGGTCAATGGGCGAAACAGGACCATGCGGTCCTTGTTCAGAAATTTTTTATGATCATGGTGATCATTTAAAAGGTGGTTTGCCAGGAACAAAAGATGAGGATGGAGATCGTTTCATTGAGATATGGAACCTGGTCTTTATGCAATATGAGCAAGTAACAAAAGATAAACGAATAAATCTTCCAAAACCTTCTGTTGATACCGGTATGGGTTTAGAAAGAATTGCAGCTCTTTTACAAGGGACACATGATAATTATGAAACTGATCACTTTAAAAAATTAATTCAATCCACTTCAGATATTGTTAAGAAAAAACCTGATCAAAGCAATCTTTCAAGTTTTAGAGTTATAGCTGATCATTTAAGAGCAAGTTCATTTTTGATTGCCGAAGGAGTTTTGCCATCCAATGAAGGTAGAGGTTATGTTCTTAGAAGAATTATGAGAAGAGGAATGAGACATTCTCATTTACTAGGATCTAAAGAACCAGTTTTTTACAATTTATTTGAAACTTTGAAAAATGAGATGTCAGGCAATTATTCAGAATTAAAAAGAGCCGAGTCTTTAATTAAAGAAACTTTAAAAATGGAAGAGGAGAAATTTTTAGTTCTTTTAGATCGAGGAATAAAAATTTTAAACGACGAGATATCCAAAATAGACAAAGTGCTTCCAGGAGATGTTGCTTTTAAATTATATGACACCTATGGTTTTCCATTAGATCTTACTGAAGATATATTAAGAAACAAATCTCTTTCTATTGATACAAAAAAATTTCAATCTTTAATGAAAGAAAGCAGAGAACTTGCTAAGAAAAATTGGAAAGGATCAGGAGATGCTGCAGTTGAAGATGTTTGGTTTGGCATTAGAGATAAATTAGGTGCTACAGAATTTTTAGGCTATGAAACAAATCAAGCTGAAGGAGTGATCTTATCTTTATTACAAAATAATAAGGAAACTAAAGAATTAAAAACAAATGATGAAGGAATGATTATCACAAATCAAACACCTTTCTACGGAGAGTCTGGTGGTCAAGTAGGTGACACTGGTGAAATAATTTCTGGAGATTTTAAATTTGAGGTAACAGACGTCCAGAAAAAATTAGGGGATCTTTTTGTTCATTATGGAAAAGTAATAAGTGGTTCAATTAAATTAGGTGAAAATGTTGAAATGAAAATTAATGAAGTTAGAAGAAATGATACAAGAGCATATCATTCGGCTACTCATTTATTACATGAGTCTTTAAGAAGAGTTCTAGGTACTCATGTTACTCAAAAAGGTTCATTAGTTGAGCCAAGTCGATTAAGATTTGATTTTAGTCACATGAAACCAATCTCCAATGAGGAAATAGACAAAATAGAGTCATTTGTTAATTCAATGGTCTCAAAAAAATCAGATGTTAGAACGAGGCTTATGACACCAGATGAAGCTGTAGAGAATGGAGCTTTAGCGCTGTTTGGAGAAAAATATGGCGATGAAGTAAGAGTACTTTCAATGGGAGATGATAATGGAAAGTATTTTTCAACTGAATTATGTGGTGGTACGCATGTTAAAAATACAGGTGATATTGGTAAGTTTAAAATTATAAACCAATCTTCTATAGCTGCAGGAGTAAGAAGAATAGAGGCTTTAAGAGATAAGCAATTAGAAGATTATTTAAACAACAAAGAAAAACAATTAAATTTATCTTCTGAAAAAAATGATGAGCTAATAAAAGATCTAACTAAACAGATAATTAGTTTAGGTGGTAAACCAAATATTAATCAATCAGATCAAAAATTGTTGATAAAAAATTTAACAAAACAGTTAGATACTTTATCGGTTAGTTCTATTCTTAATGATAAAACAAAGAATAAAATTAAAGATGATGAAATCAAAGGTGTTAAAATAAGATTTCAAAATATTGAAGGTCTACCTTCAAAAGAATTAAGAAAGCTTGTAGACAATGGCAAAAAAGATTTGGGTGAAGGTATCGTAGTAGTTTTTGCTTGTAAGGATGACAAAGTAGGTGTTGCAGTTGGTATAACAGATAAATTAACTGAAAAATTTGATGCAGTAAAATTTGTCAAGTTAAGTTCAGAGATTATTGGTGGTCAAGGTGGTGGTGGAAGAAAAGATTTTGCTCAAGCTGGAGGTCAAGACCAAAGTAAAATTAATGAAGCTTTTGAAAAAATTAAAAGCTTAATTTAATTTTTTTTTTAGATTTTGATCTATTACATCTAAAAATTGATTTGTTGTAAGATATTTACTTGATGGGCCAATTAATATCGCAAGATCTTTAGTCATTGATCCACTTTCTACACATTCTATACAAACTTGCTCTATTGTATTTGCAAATTTAATTAGCTCATCATTACCATCTAATTTTCCTCTATGGGCCAAACCTCTTGTCCAAGCAAAAATTGATGCAATGGGGTTAGTGGATGTTTCTTTACCTTGCTGATGCATTCTATAGTGTCTAGTAACAGTTCCGTGCGCTGCTTCGGCTTCCATTATTTTTCCATCAGGTGTTAATAATGTACTTGTCATTAAACCCAGTGATCCATAACCTTGCGCCATAGTATCTGACTGAACATCTCCATCATAATTTTTACAAGCCCAAATATATTTACCACTCCATTTCATTGCACAAGCTACCATGTCATCAATCAATCTATGTTCGTAAGTAATTTTAGCATCTTCAAATTTTTTCTTAAATTCATTATTAAAAACTTCCTCAAATATATCTTTAAATCTTCCATCATATTTTTTAAGAATTGTATTCTTAGTGGAAAGATAAACTGGCCAGTTTTTAATTAATCCATAACTAAAACAAGATCTTGCAAAGTCTTCAATTGATTTATCTAAATTGTACATTGAAAGTGCAACTCCTGGTCCTGTAAAATTAAAAACTTCATATTTAATTTCATCTTTTCCATCCTCAGAAGTCCATTTTATTTCCATTTTGCCTTTACCAGGTACTTTAAAGTCCGTTGCTCTATATTGATCTCCAAATGCATGTCTTCCAATTACCACTGGATCAGACCAAGAGGGTACTAATTTTGGAATGTTAGTACAAATTATTGGCTCCCTAAACACAGTTCCTCCAATAATATTTCTTATAGTTCCATTAGGAGATCTCCACATTTTTTTTAATTTAAATTCTTCTACTCTTGCTTCATCAGGAGTTATAGTTGCACATTTAATTCCAACACCAATTTTTTTAATTGCATTAGCGGAGTCGATTGTAATTTGATCATCTGTATCATCTCTACTTTTCATTCCAAGATCATAGTATTCAATGCCAAGATCTAGATAAGGAAGAATTAATTTTTTTTTGATAAAATCCCAGATTATTCTGGTCATTTCATCACCATCTAACTCTACAATTGGGTTTTTTACGGTAATTTTGCTCACTTATATTTTATCTTAATAATTGAATTTCGCGATTTTATATACATATTAATGAAAAATTATCAAATAGAAGAATATGTTTAGTAAGATATTTCCAAGAATTCACGCTGAGGGATATAAGTTTTTAGTTATAGCTGTAATTATAACCTTAGTGTTTTATAGTTTTAGTGACTTTCTAGGTCTAATAGGTCTTGTTTTAACTGTATGGGTTTACTATTTTTTTAGGGACCCTGAGAGAGTGATCATCGAGAATGACAATTATCTTGTAAGTCCAGCAGATGGAGAAGTGATCAAAGTTGAAGAGGTAGATGGACCAAAAGAACTTGGTCTTGAAAATAAAAAATTTAAAAAGATAAGTATTTTTATGAATGTTTTTGATTGTCATGTAAATAGAACTCCTTGTGGCGGAAAGATAGAGGAAATTTTATATAAGCCAGGTAAATTCTTTAATGCCTCTCTTGATAAAGCAAGTGAAGATAATGAGAGAAATTATTTCAAAATTAAGGACCCTAACAATAATGATATAATTGTTGTCCAGATTGCTGGCCTTGTAGCTAGAAGGATTGTTTGCGAATCTAGTAAAGATCAAGAATTGAAACAAGGAGATAGAATTGGAATGATTAGATTTGGAAGTAGAGTAGATGTATATTATGAAAATTATGAACCTTTAGTTAAAGTTGGGCAAAGAGCTATTTCAGGAGAGACACTTTTAGCAAAAAGATAAATGGAACAAAAAAAAAATAATTTTAAAATTGTAGCAGAAAAAAAAAACGCTAGAGTAATTTTGCCAAATATGCTTACATTAATTGGTGTTTGCATTGGTTTAACTTCAATCAGATTTGCTTTAGATGGAAGATTTGAGCTGGCAATTATTGCAATAATTTTCGCTGCTTTGATTGATGGTCTTGACGGAAGAATAGCAAGATTAATTAAAGGAACATCTAAAGTTGGAAAAGAATTAGACTCCCTAACTGATATGATTAGTTTTGGTGTTGCTCCAGCATTTGTAATGTATTTTTGGAACCTTAATTCTTTAGGGAGATTTGGTTGGTTATTGTGTTTAGTTTATGTAATTTGTGTTGCTTTAAGATTAGCAAGATTCAATATTAATTCTAGCCAAGAGCCGTCATGGAAAGATAACTTTTTTGAAGGAGTACCTTCACCAGCAGGAGGAATATTAGTTCTGACGCCTTTAATAATAAGTTTGAGTGGATTTGATTATTTTCAACTTAATTACAATACAATTGTCCCAATATTTTTTATTGTGACTTCATTTTTATTAATTAGTAAATTTCCAACTTATTCATTTAAGAAAATTGTAATCCCTAGAAGAACCACAATATTTTTATTATTTGGAATAGTTTTATTTTTTGGGCTTTTATTAATATACACTTTTAATGTGATTGCCTTAAGTGCAATGATTTACGTACTTTTACTGCCAATTAGTTATCTTCATTTTCAAAAAATTAAAAAGAAACATGAAAATGACAAAATTCAAGATGAAGATGATGATCTTGAAGATATACTTTAATGAAAAAAAATGTAATTGTTTCATTAGCTGATGCTAATTATTTTCCACTTCTAGAAGAGTTAATAGACTCTATTAAAAGATTTAAAGAGGCTAGCGATACAGCAATTTGTATTTTAGATGCAGGTTTAAATGAAGATCAAAAAGAAAAATTACTTGAGAAAGTAGATGAAATTAAATCTGCAGAATGGGATATTGAAGTTCCTGAATTTAAAGTAAAAGGAAAAGAATGGTTAAAAAGTCAAGTCTCAAGAGCATTTTTACCAAAATATTTTCCAAATTATGAAAAGTATTTATGGATAGACTGCGATGCCTGGGTAAATGATTGGAGTAGTGTAGAGTTATATTTTAAAGCATGTGATAATGGTAAACTTGGTATTACGCAAACTATAGGGCCCGGATATAAGATTACTTCAAAAGCAAGCTGGTTATTTGGTAAAATAGCTTTGATCAAATCACAAAATTTTAAACATGCTATCAAATCAAAAATTGGTTTAGATAAAGCAAGGAAATTAGCTTTTGCTCCTCATATAAATATTGGAGTTTTTTCATTGGAAAAAGATTCTAATGGATGGAAATCTTGGCAAAATAATTTATCGAAAACTCTTAAAGCTGGAAATATTTTTGGTTCAGAGGGATTGGCAATAAATATGTCAGTATATATTGATGATCTAGATACAGAGTTTTTACCTTTAAATTGTAATTGGATTACAAGTAATTTACTTCCAAAATTTGATGAAAAAAATAATACATTTGTTGAGCCATATTTACCAAATTATAAAATTGGTATAATGCATCTTGCTGCAGGAATATGGAAGAATGGTGTAGATATGAGAGTAGACAAAAGTGTAGAAATAGAATTAGAAACTTTAGACAGAAAAAAAATAATAAAAAGTTTAAGATTTAGTAATTAGTTGAAAAAAAATAAAATTTCAAAAAATTGGGTTAATAAACAGAGACGCGATACGTATGTTCGTCAATCAAAAGTGGATGGGTATAGAGCTAGATCAGCATACAAATTAATCGAGATTGATGAAAAGTTTAGAGTTTTTAAAGGTGGAATGAGTGTGATAGATGTTGGGGCCGCTCCAGGTAGTTGGTCTCAGTACGTTTCAAAAGTCGTTAAAAATGGAAAAATAATTTCGATTGATTTAAAAAAGATGGAACCAATTAAAAACACTATTCAAATAATTGGAGATTTTACAGAAACAAATACTCAAAACACTATTAAAAAAAATCTTAACAAAGGTTCAGATGTAGTGATGTCTGATATGGCTGTGAATACTACTGGAATAAAAAATATAGACTCAATTCAAACAGGTGAATTATGTAAAGAGGCTATGATTTTTTCTAAGGAGGTTATGGCTGAGAATGGTGTTTTCATTTCTAAGATATTTATGGGCGGTTCTTTTAATGAAATTGTCGCACTTGGAAAAAAGATTTTTAAAGAAGTGAAGGTTTTTAAACCGAAGTCTAGCAGAAAAGACTCTAAAGAAAGTTTTATTATTTGTAAAAAACTTAGATAGATACTTTAAATTTAAAAGGAATCATATATAAGTGATTATGGTTCCTATAAAAGAAGCACTTACCTTCGATGATGTTACACTTGCCCCAAAGTATTCAGAGATATTACCCTCTGAAGTTGATACAAGTATAAAATTAACTGAAAATTTAAAACTTAAAATACCGTTATTATCATCAGCGATGGATACTGTAACTGAAAGTAAAATGGCTATTGCCATTGCTAAAGCTGGTGGGCTAGGAATAATTCACAGAAATTTAGATATAAATAAACAAGTATTAGAGATTAAAAAGGTAAAAAAACAAAAACTATTAGTCGGTGCTGCAGTTGGTGCTAGCCTTAAAGAATTTAAAAGAGCTGAAAAGATATTAAAAGAAAATTTAGATATGATTGTTGTAGATACAGCACATGGTCATACAAAAAAAGTTTCAGAAATGATTAAATTTATTAAAAAAAATAAAAATAAAAAAACTGTTTTATGCGCTGGAAATATTGCAACACCAGAAGCGGCTAAATTCCTTTTAAAATTAGGTGTAGATGTAATTAAAGTTGGAATTGGACCCGGTTCAATTTGCACTACTAGATTAGTTGCAGGTATTGGGGTTCCACAGCTTAGTGCAATTTTAAATGTTAGAAATGGAATTAAAAATAAAAATATAAAAATTATTTCAGATGGTGGAATAAAATACTCAGGAGACTTAGCAAAAGCTTTTGCAGCTGGAGCAGATGCTGTCATGATAGGATCATTATTTGCTGGAACAGATGAAGCTCCTGGTAAATTAATACGGAAAAATGGAAAATTATTTAAAAGTTTTAGAGGGATGGGTTCAGTAGGAGCAATGAATAAGGGTTCTGCAGATAGATATTTTCAATCTAAACAAAAAGATACATCAAAATATGTACCAGAGGGCGTAGAAGGATTATCAAAATATAAAGGTAAAGTTGAAAAAGTAATTTATAAATTAGTAGGTGGATTAAGGTCTTCAATGGGTTATCTTGGATCAAAACAAATAAAGTATTTAAGAAATAAACCACAATTCGTTAAAATTACGAAAGCAGGATTTTACGAAAGCATGGTGCATAATGTTGATATAATAAAAAATGATAATAAGTACTGATGAGAAATATATTTAAATTTACATTATTATTTTATTTAGCAATCAATTTATCTAATTTTTCAATTGGAGAAGAAAATTTTTTTAATAAAGGTTTGAAGTTATATAAAGATAAAAAGTATGAAGATGCAAAGTTTATGTTTGAAAGAAGTATAGTTTTCAATCCAAAAGACTCAAATTCTTATCTTTATTTAGCAAAAATTTATAATATCGAGGATGACAAAGATAAAGAGGAAAAAAATTTAGAAACAACTTTACTGATTGAGCCTAATAATGAAGAGGCAATATTGATGTCAATGAAAATAGCTTTAGAAAAATCTAATTATTCAAAAGTAAAAGATTTATCAAATACATTTACACAAGTTTGTAAAAATCTTTGTGAGGAAAATAAAAATATTTTAGAGACTCTTGCAAATATAGAACCAAAAAATGAGTCTTGATAAAAGTTTAGAAAAAATCCTAATCATTGATTTTGGATCACAATTTACACAGCTTATTGCAAGAAGAATACGGGAACTTGGAGTATTCTGTGAAATAATAAGTCACAAGAAGGTTAAGAATAAAGATATCAATAGATCTGTTAAAGGAATAATTTTGTCTGGGGGTCCATTAAATGTTTATCAAATTAAAAAATATTCTTTTGATAAAAAAATTTTGGAAAATAACAAACCAATTTTAGGTATTTGTTTTGGACATCAAATCTTATCAAAATTAAATGGCGGAAGAGTTAAACAGTCAAAATATAGAGAGTTTGGTCTAGCCAGTATTCACAAAAAAAAGGAAAGTGTTTTGATAAAAAATTTTTTTAATAATAAGAAAATAAATAAAGTATGGATGAGTCATGCAGATCAAGTTTCAAAACTACCTAAAAATTTTAATGTAGTTGCCTCAAGTCAAAATTCTAAATTTGCAATCATTGAGAATAAATCTAAAAATCATTTTGGTGTACAATTTCATCCTGAAGTCACTCATACAGAAAATGGTAAAAAGATTATAAAAAACTTTATATTTTTAATTTGTAAGATTAAAAGAAATTGGTCTTCTAAGGATCAAAAGATTAAGCTTATAAAAGAAGTTAGACAACAAGTGGGTCAAAATAAAGTTATATGTGCTTTATCTGGAGGGGTGGATAGCAGTGTTGTTGCACAATTATTAAATAAAGCAATTGGTAAAAAATTATATTGTATTTTTGTAAACACAGGTCTTTTAAGAAAAAACGAAGAAATCCAAGTAGTCAAAACATTTAAAAAAAAATTAAAGATAAATTTAATTTATGTGAATGCTGAAAATGAATTTCTTAAAAAGTTAAGAAATATTTCTGATCCAGAAAAAAAAAGAAAAATAATTGGCAATCTATTTATTAAAATTTTTGAAAGATACGCGAAAAAAATAAAAAATGTAAAATTTTTAGCTCAAGGAACTCTCTATCCAGATCTGATTGAAAGTAAATCTGTAACTGGAAGTCAAACATCCAAGATCAAATCACATCATAATGTAGGTGGATTACCAAAAAAAATGAAGCTAAAATTAGTTGAACCTCTTAAGTTTTTATTTAAAGATGAGGTCAGAAAATTAGGATTGGAACTCAATCTTAGTAATGAAATTATATCCAGACATCCTTTTCCTGGACCTGGTTTAGCAATAAGAATGCCTGGAATCATAACAAAGGAAAAAATTAAGATTTTAAAAGAGGCTGATTATTATTTTATTAAAGCGTTAAAAGATAACAATTTATATAATAAAATTTGGCAAGCTTATGCAGCTTTGTTACCAGTTAAAACTGTTGGTGTCATGGGTGATAATCGAACTTATGAATACTTATGTTTATTAAGAGCAATAACATCTGAAGATGGAATGACAGCTGACTTTTATGATTTTAAAAAAACATTTATTCAAATGATTTCAAATAAAATTGTAAATAGTATAAGAGGAATAAATAGAGTAGTTTATGATGTAACATCTAAACCACCAAGCACAATAGAACTTGAATGAAGAAAATTAAAAAAATAATCAATAAAAAAAATAGATCGAAAATTGTTTGTCTCACAGCATACTCAAAAAATATAGCAGAAGAAATTGATAAACATGTTGATATTATTTTAGTTGGAGACTCATTAGGCTCAGTACTTTACAATTATTCATCTACCAGAAAAGTTACTTTAACAGAAATGATTAATCATTCTAAGAGTGTGAGATTAGGAGTAAAAAAAAGTCTAATGGTAGTCGATATGCCTTTCAGAACTTATACTACAAAAAATATAGCATTAAAAAATGCAAAAAAAATATTGAACGAAACCAAATGTGATGCTGTCAAATTAGAAGGTGGAAAAAAAGTTATCAAACAAGTTGAATATTTAATTAAAAATAAAATTCCAGTGATGGGTCATCTTGGATTGCTTCCACAATCTGTAAAAGGAAAATTTAAATCTAAAGGTAAGACCTCCAGAGAAATTAAACAACTTATGAATGATGCTATGTTACTTCAAAAAACTGGAGTTTTTGCAATTGTATTAGAATGTGTGAAGACACCAATAGCGAAACAAATTACTAAAGATTTAAAAATCCCTACAATTGGAATAGGATCTTCAGTTCATTGTGATGGTCAAGTTCTTGTAACAGATGATCTTCTTGGTTTAAATGAAACAAAAATTAAATTTGTAAAAAGATTTTTAAATATAAAGAAATATATAAATTTAGGTTTAAAAAAATATGCTTCAGACGTGAGATCTAAAAAATATCCATCTAAAAAGCACTCTTATTAAAAATATTTTTTAAACTGTTCATTTATTGATAAGATGTCTAAATCTTCAAGTCCTCCAATGACCAATTGAATGGCAACTAATAGGATAAAGCCTAAACCAATATAAACAATCCATAAATGTTTTTGAATATAGCTTGCAAGATATGTTGCTAAAGCTCCTGTTAGTACAACGGAAAGCACAAGTCCAAATATCATAAAACCAAAATTTCCTTTAGCTGCGCCAACCACTCCGATCACATTATCAAAACTAATCATTATGTCTGCAAATAAAACTTTGAAAACACTTTGAATAAAAGATGGTTCTTTAGATTTTTTAGTCGGAGATTTTATCTTTTTTATTTCAAATAGGTCTTTTCTCAAATCATTCACTATCCAAATTAAAAGTAAACCACCTAATATTTTTACAAAATAAAATTTAAATAAATAAGTTGCAAAAAGTGCAAATATAACTTTAAAAATTAAAGCTCCAGCGACACCCCAATAAATTATTTGTTTTTTATTTTTTGGAATAAAATTTGCTGAAATGACACCAATGATTATTGCATTATCTGCTGTTAAGATAATCGTAATGAAAATAATTTGAGCTAATATAAGTAATTCTTCTAACAAAGTAGAAACATAATATTAGATATTCATAATAATTCAATTAAAAGTAGTATTATTTTTTTATTGATAATTAATTTAATACATAATGAAATATGTTTAAAAAAAATGGAGGACAAATGAAATTCATAAAATATTTATCAACAATTTTAGTTTCATTAATTTTGTCAATCAATACAGCAGTTGCTGAAAAATGGGACATGGCTTTAGCATATGGAGCCGGTAATTTTCATTCAGCTAATGCTGCTGAATTTGCAAAAAATGTTACTGAAAAAAGTGGAGGAAAACTAACAATAGTTACTCACCCAGGTGGTTCATTGTTTAAAGGTGGAGAAATTTTCAGAGCAGTTAGAACTGGACAAGCACAGATCGGTGAAAGATTTATGTCTGCTTTAGGAAAAGAGGATCCATTGTTAGAAGTGGACTCACAACCATTCCTAGCAACATCTTATGCTGATGCTATGAAATTATATAAAGCTTCAAAAGCTGAGATTATAAAAGGATTGGACGAAAAGGGTTTAGTATTTCTTTACGCTGTACCATGGCCAGCACAAGGTCTTTACAGTAAAAAAGAAATTAACTCTGTTGACGACCTAAAAGGATTAAAATTTAGAGCGTATAATTCAGCAACTATTAGAATAGCTGAGTTAACAGGTATGGCTCCAACTAAAATAGAAGCAGCTGAAATAAGTCAGGCATTTTCAACGGGAGCAGTTGAAAGTATGATCACATCTCCAACAACAGGAAAAAATTCTAAAATTTGGGAAAATGGTGTGAAATATTTTTATGACATTGCAGCATGGTTTCCAAAAAATATGGTGATTGTTAATAAAGATGCTTGGAATAAACTAGATAAAGCAACTCAAGATCTAGTTATGAAGCAAGCTGCTTTAGCTGAAAGAAAAGGTTGGCAACTATCAAAACAAGGAAATGTTGGAGATAAAAAAGCTTTGGCTGATGCTGGAATGGTAGTGGGCAAAGTTAATTCATCTTTACAAACTCATTTTGAAAAAGTTGGACAGACTATGGCTAAGGAATGGTCTGATAAAGCTGGATCAAGAGGTGCAGCTGTTTTATCAGCTTACAAATAATCAAATTTAACATTAAGGCCACTTATTTTATTTAAGTGGCCTTAAATAAATATGTTTGAATCTTTAAATAGAAATTTAAATAAACTTTATAAATTTTCCGGATACATTGCTGCAACATTTCTAATCTTTGTAGCAATTTTTATCCTTATTGGTATTTCATCTAGAATTTTTGGTTTTTATATAAGGGGGCTTGCTGAATATTCTGGATATTGTATGGCTGCAGCCTCTTTTTTTGCTTTAGCTTATACATTTGTTGAAGGGGGTCATATCAGAATAACTCTTTTTTTAGAAAAATTATCAGGATTAAAAAAAAAGATTATTGAAATTTGGTGTTTAGCTGTAGCAAGTTTTTTTTCAGGATATTTAGCATTCTATTTTATAAAAATGTTAATTATTTCATACAAGTTTCAAGAAAGAAGTGAAGGAGCAGATGAAATTTTAATTTGGATACCTCAAACTAGTGTAGCAATTGGATCTACAATATTTTTTATATGTGTTCTTCATCAACTTATTTTAATATTTAAAAAAAATTAAATGGTAGAAATATTTTTAACAATATTCTTTATTAGTGTTTTATTATTTTTTCTGGGCTCAGGTATATGGGTAGCTCTTAGCATGATTGGAGTATCTGCCATTGGTATGATGCTTTTCACATCAAGGCCAGTGGGCGATGCTATGGCAACAACAATATGGGGAACCTCATCTTCTTGGACTTTGACTGCTTTACCACTCTTTGTTTGGATGGGAGAAATTTTATTTAGAACAAAATTATCTGAAAATCTATTCAAAGGGCTCTCACCATGGATGCAAAAATTACCAGGAGGATTAATACATGTTAACGTTGTTGGATGTGCTTTATTTGCAGCAATATCAGGCTCATCTGCAGCAACAGTTGCAACAGTTGGAAAAATGTCGATCCCTGAATTAAGAAAAAGAAATTACCCGGAAAAAATTTTACTTGGTAGTTTAGCTGGTTCAGGAACTCTAGGTTTATTGATACCCCCATCGATTATTTTAATAATTTATGGAGTAGCAGTTCAAGAGTCTATAGCAAAATTATTTATTGCTGGAATTATACCAGGCATAATGATTGCTTTAATATTTATGTCATATGTAATCATTTGGTCTTTAATAAATAAAAAAGAAATGCCAAAAATCCTTGAGGAATATTCATTTTTGGAAAAAGTCAAAAGATCCAAACAACTTTTACCAGTTATATTATTAATTTTGGCTGTTATTGGATCAATTTATACAGGAATAGCAACTGCTACAGAAGCAGCTTCATTAGGAGTTGTTGGTGCATTAATTTTGTCTTATTTTCAAAAAAGTTTAACTTTGGAAACGTTTAAATCTTCTTTGTTGGGTGCAACAAAAACTTCTTGCATGATCGCATTTATATTAGCTGGTTCAACTTTTTTATCTTTAGCTATGGGTTTTACTGGTTTACCAAGAAATTTAGCAATATGGATTCAGAATATGGATTTATCTCCATATGTATTGATTTTTGTATTAATGATTTTTTATATAATTTTAGGAATGTTTCTTGATGGTATATCTGCTGTAGTTTTAACAATGGCAATTATAGAACCTATGATAAGACAGGCAGGTTTTGATATGATTTGGTTTGGTATTTTTTTAGTTATTGTAGTTGAGATGGCACAGATAACACCTCCAGTTGGATTTAATTTATTCGTTCTTCAAGGTATGGCCAATAAAGATATGGGATATATCGCTAAAAGTGCTTTTCCATTATTTCTATTAATGGTTTTAGCAGTAATACTTGTAGTAATATTTCCGGAGATAGCTTTATGGATGCCCGATCAAATGGTTAAAAATATAAATTAATATTTAGAAACTTTTTCGCCAGCTATTATAGCTTTTAATTCTTCATACTCTTCACAGTTACAACTCTTTAACACTTCAAGTCTTTCGACTGCTAGATTGTGTCTATTTGTTGCAACATATAATTCACCAAGGTATTCATTTATTCCTTTATGATTTGGATCAATAGCTAAACCCTGCAAGTAATACTTTTCTCCATTTTCGAAATCACCTAATTTTCTGGTAGTAAATCCTAAGTAGTTTAAAGTATCAGCTTTATTAGGAAATTTTTTATTAGACTTAATTAATAATTTTTGAGCTTTCTCATATCTTTTTTTTGCTTTATCCAATTTATTTTTTTGCTCAAATTTTTTTGCAGCATTAATATGTGAAACTGCCATATCATATTGTGTTTTTGTTTTAGATGAGCCGCTATCACTTGAGCCTGCAGCAAAAGCATTAAATGTTAATAATATTGATAAGAAAATAGAAGCTAATAATTTTTCATTTATCATGTAAATTTTTTCATATTGTTTAAAGTTTTAAGCTCCAAGCCGTTTTCAACTAAATTTTCTTTTATTGATTTAGCAGTTGCTAACGAACTTAGATTATCTCCATGTATGCATACTGAGTCAATTTCACAAGGTATTTGCTTTCCACTGTGACAATTAAGCGACTGAGTTTTCACCATTTTAAGAACATGTATTTTGGCTTGTTCTGGATCAGTAATTAAAGCATGAGGTTTTTTTCTTGAAACAAGATTTCCATCATCTTCATAATTTCTATCTGCAAATATTTCACAAGCAAATTTCATATCTAATTTTTTAGCTGCTTCTTGCATTTTTGAGCCAGTTGGAACCAAATAAATTAAGTCTTTATTTATATCTTTTATTGTTTTTGCAAGCACTGTAGCTAATTCAATATCTTCACAAGCCATATTATTTAAAGCACCATGGGGTTTAATATGAGTTACATTTTCTCCATGTTTTAATGCTATTTTCTGAAGTATTTCATATTGGTTAGTAATAAGTTTTTTAATTTCAGATGATGACAAGTTCATTCTTTCTCTTCCAAAGTTTTCTGGATCATTGAAAGAAGGATGAGCACCAATACTAACTCCATTTTTTTTCGAAATTTCAATAACTTGATTCATTGTTTCTTCGTCACCAGCATGGTATCCACAGGCAACATTTGCTGAATTTACTATTTCTAATAAATCAGGATCATATTTATTAGAATGATGTTTTGATTTCTCACCTAAATCACAATTTATATTAATTTCCATACTCTTAATAGTTAAGTATAACATGGCATGATAAAAAATATATCAAATCTTGGTGACGCAGCACTTTATTGCGATTTTGGACAAGAAGTAAATAAAGACACTAATACTCGAGTAATAAAATACTTTAAAAGTATTCAAAAAAAAAAAATTCAGGGAGTAAATAATTTAACCCCATCTTATAACAAGTTGATAGTTTCTTTTGATTTACAAAAAACCAATTTTCAAAATTTAAAAAAAGAGATTGAAGATTTAGATATAGTTAATAATGAAACTTTAAGTAGTAAAAAAATTGAAATACCTGTCTGTTGCGATGACAATTTCTCATTAGATATAAAAAGATTAGAAGAGAAATTAAAGATGCAACGAGAAAAGATTTATGAAAATTTTTTTGATAAAGAATTTTTTTGTTATATGACAGGCTTTATCGCTGGCATGCCTTTTTTAGGAGACCTTGATAAAAATTTAAGAGTAAAACGCCTTGAAACACCTAGAGTAAAAGTTCCAAGAGGATCAGTTGGTTTAACAGAACAATTTGCAAATATTTATACATTTGAAAGTCCAGGAGGATGGAATATTATTGGTAACACTCCGATTAGTATTTTCGACAATTCTAAGGAGACCAGTCCAAATTTAATTAATCCTGGTGATTTAATTGTTTTTAAAAAAATTACTAAAGATCAATATCTAAATTATGATGATTAAGAATTATTTTAAAGTTTTAAGAGCAGGAATAAACACAACATTTCAAGACCTAGGTCGAGAAAATCTTTATCATATTGGAATCCCTTTTAGTGGTGCAATGGATAAAAGAAATTTTTTAATTGCTAATAAACTTGTTGGAAATAATTATAATTCGCCTGTTATCGAATTTGCTTATCAAGGTCCCCAATTAAAATATTTTGGAGATCAAATAAATATTTCTGTTACAGGTGATGTTAAATTTTTATTAAAAAAGAAAAAAGATACAATCGATGGTATCTGCTACAAAACATTTACTCTGGAAAATGAAGATGAAATAGATATTTTATCTACTAATAAGTCTGTTTACGGATACTTATCTATAAGTGGTGAAGTAGATGTAAAATATCAATGGTCTAGTTGTTCAACTAATACTAAAGCAAATATCGGAGCTAATGATGGTAAAAAATTGGAATTAAATCAAAAAATAAATATTTCTAAGATTAATGAAAATATAAATCACAAAAGTCTAAAATATATAAATACAAAAATAGAAAACATAAGAGTGCTGAAAGGGACAAATTTTGATTATTTTTCTCAAAAGGGAAAAGATACTTTTTTTGAGAAAGAGTTCGCAGTTTCTAAATTATCTGATCGTATGGGTATGAGATTAGAGGGGCCTAAAATAGAAAATATTGTTGATACAAATATAAAGTCTGAGGGTTTAATCAAAGGAGTAATTCAAGTTCCGGCAGATGGTAATCCAATAATAATGCTTTCAGATCATGGCACAATTGGAGGATATCCAAAAATAGGTGTAGTTATAAGTGCTGACTATGACAAATTAGTCCAATTAACTCCTGGTTCAAAAGTAAAATTTAAAGAAGTTAATTTATCTAGTGCAGAAACTTTTTTTAAATTGTATGACTTGGAGACACAGAGTCTAATTTCTCAAATATAATGAATTTATTAAAAAATATTCCTGGTCCATTTCTAGTTTTTTTGGGTGCTGTTAGCTTAAGTTTTGGAGGTCTTATAGTTAAGTCTTTTGAAGGGTCTACATTGTGGCAAATATTGTTTTGGAGGTCAGTTTTTTTTATACTTGTTATAAGTATTTTTCTTTTTATTAGTTATAAAAAAACTGTTTTCAGTGCACTTTATAAGTCTGGATTACCAGGCTTAGTTGGTGGAATAATTTTATCTGTGGGATTTGCCAGTTATGTTTTTGCAATGTATGAGACAACTGTGGCAAATGCTAATTTTATAATTCAAACACAAACCTTATTTTTAGCAATTTTTGGTTATTTCTTTTTGAAAGAAACAATTTCTAAACTCACCCTTTTTTGTATCTTCCTAGCAATTTCGGGAATACTTTTAATGTTAGGGACTTCAATTTCTCCAGGACAAATGACTGGTAATCTTGTTGCATTCATCATGCCAATTTCTTTTGCAGTATTAATATTAATAGTAAGAAAGTTCCCTGAAGTTGATATGATACCATTACAACTAGTTGCTGGTATTTTTGCCATGATTATAGGTTTATTGTTGTCACCGACAATCATAGTTTCATCTAAAGATATTTTTTTAGGTTTCTTAGCAGGTTTTTTTCAAGTTGGGTTTGGTTTTATTTTTATTACGATTGGAGCAAGATCAACACCAGCTGCTTTTGTAGGAATAATAATGTTAACCGAAGCAGTCTTGGGTCCTTTTTGGGCATGGATGTTTGCAAATGAAAATCCTCCATTAACAGTTTTAATCGGTGGCTCAATTGTAATTACAGCGGTTGTTATTCAATTTTTAAATAAATTTATTAAGGAAAAACAGTCACTTTAATTATTTAAGTTTATCTATTTTTGTGGTACTAATTATAAATACGGGAGAGACTACATAAATTTGTAGCGCCGAAGGAGCAACTACCCAGGAATCTCTCAGGCAAAAAGGACCGTAACATATTAACTCTGGAAAGAGATTAAATTCTCGCCGAAGGAGTAATACTCTCAGGCAAATATACAGATGGGTAAGTGAGTTAATATGGAAACAAAAAAAACATCTTTGTATCAACTGCATCAAGATAATAATGCAAAATTTGTTGAGTTTGCAGGCTATCAAATGCCAATTCAATATTCTGATGGGATAGTTGAAGAACATAAATTTACTAGAAACCATTCTGGTATTTTTGATGTTTCACATATGGGCCAAT
Source organism: Candidatus Pelagibacter sp. HIMB1483 (assembly GCF_052048135.1). Classification (NCBI taxonomy): domain Bacteria; kingdom Pseudomonadati; phylum Pseudomonadota; class Alphaproteobacteria; order Candidatus Pelagibacterales; family Candidatus Pelagibacteraceae; genus Candidatus Pelagibacter; species Candidatus Pelagibacter sp. HIMB1483. Next base: position 420,624 of record NZ_JBNAIM010000002.1, read on the forward strand.
TATTTATTCATGGAAGTGAAGATTTAGTAAATGATTTAGAAAAAATTTTTCCGTTAGATCTGAAGAAATTAAAATTAAATCACTCAAAGTATAGTTTTTTGATGAATAATGATGCTGGAATATATGATGATTTGATAATTACTAAAATAGAAAATGGTTTTTTAATTATACTTAATGCTGCTTGTAAAGAAAGTGATTTTGAAATCTTGAGTAAGTTATTAAATAATAAATATGAAATGGTTTTAGATGAAAAAAGATCTTTGATTGCTATTCAAGGACCTAAATCGGTAGAAATTTTAAATGATGTTATCAAAGGTGTTGAGGATCTTAATTTTATGACAGGTAATTGGTTTTTATTTAATGACAAAAAAGTTTATATTACTCGTTCTGGATATACTGGTGAAGATGGATTTGAAATCTCTGTAGAAAATGAATTAGCAGATAAATTTACAAGAAAATTAATAGAAAAAGGAGCTAAACTAATTGGCCTTGGTGCTAGAGATACTCTAAGATTAGAGGCAGGATTATGTTTGTATGGCCATGAGTTAAGTAAAGATAAGACACCAGTCGAGGCAAATCTAAAATGGGCAATTTCAAAAGAGAGAATTTTAAAAGGAGATTTTATTGGATCAGATATTATTATTAAACAACTTAATACTGGTGTTCAAAAAGTTAGAGTTGGAATTAGACCTGAGGGAAGAATAATAGCTAGAGAAAAAACTAAAATATTTAATCAAGAAGACTTACATATTGGTGAGATCACTAGTGGAACGTTTGGACCAAGTGTAAATGGACCGGTAGCTATGGGTTATGTAGAGAATGAATTTTCAAAGAAAGATACAAAAGTATTTTTAGAAGTAAGAGGAAAAAAACATCCAGCTAATATATGTGGATTACCATTTTATAAAAAAAACTATGTGAAAGGAGTAAACTAATGAGTGAAGTTAAATATTCAAAAGAGCATGAGTGGATTAAATTAGAAGGGGATACAGCTACTATTGGCATTACAAAACATGCAACAGAAATGTTAGGAGATATAGTTTTTACAGAGCTTCCAGAAAAAGGTTCTAATGTAGATAAAGATGGAACAGCAGGAGTCGTTGAGTCAACAAAAGCTGCGAGTGATGTGTACACACCTGTAAGTGGAGAGGTAGTTGATACCAATCAAGCTATTGTAGATGATCCATCAAAAATCAATGAAGATCCTGAAAATACTGCTTGGTTCTTTAAATTAAAAATTAAAGATAAATCGGAAATGGACTCTTTAATGAACAAAGATGAATATGATAAATTTGCAAAGGAGAGCTCATAATAATGTTACACAATTCACAAAAAGATTTTTTAAAAAGACATATTGGTCCTTCCGAAGAGGATCAATCAAAGATGTTAAAAAGATTAAATTATAAATCACTGGATGACTTGATAGATAATACTGTTCCAGAAAAAATACAGTTTAAAGGTGAATTAAACATTGGTGAGTCAAATTCAGAATATGAAGCATTAAGAAAATTAAAAGCAATTTCAAAACAAAATCAAGTTTACTCAAATTTTATTGGTATGGGTTATTATGGAACGTATACACCATATGTAATTTTAAGAAATATTTTAGAAAATCCTGGTTGGTATACTTCCTACACACCTTATCAGCCAGAGGTAGCACAAGGAAGATTGGAAATGTTATTAAACTTTCAACAAATGATTGTTGACTTCACGGGAATGGATATTGCAAATGCATCTTTACTAGACGAAGGTACAGCAGCTGCAGAGGCTATGGGCTTGAGTCACAGACTTAATAAAAGTGATAGTAATTTAGTCTTTGTCTCAGAAAATTGTCATCCACAAACGATTGACGTAATACAAACTAGGGCTGAGCCTATGGGTCTAAAAGTTCTTGTTGGGAATGAGGACAAAGTTTTGGAGCAGTTAAAAGAAGATATTGTTTGTGGAATTTTACAGTATCCTGGAACTTTAGGTGATATTAAAAATCCTAGTGAGGCAATAAGCAAAATTCATAAAAAAAATGGTAAAGCAATTTTAGCATGTGATCTACTGGCACTCGCAAAGCTAAAAACACCAAGGGAGCTTGGAGCCGATATTGCAGTGGGTAGTTCTCAAAGATTTGGTATTCCAATGGGTTATGGAGGACCTCATGCAGCTTTTTTTGCAACAAAAGATGAGTATAAAAGGTCAATGCCAGGAAGGATTGTTGGTGTGTCAGTTGATAGACATGGAAATAAAGCTTACAGATTATCTTTACAAACTAGAGAACAACATATTAGAAGAGATAAGGCGACAAGCAATATTTGTACTGCTCAAGCTTTATTGGCAATAGTTTCAGCAGCGTATGCAATTTATCACGGACCTGATGGAATTAAAAGTATCTCTGAAAGAGTTTCTCAATTAGCCAAAAACTTTGCTGATAAAATTAAACAATCTGGATACGAATTATATTCAGATTATTTTTTTGATACTGTAACAATTGTTACTAAAGAAAAAACTGATCAAATTTTTAAAAATGCTTTGGCTCAAAAAGTTAATATAAGAAAAGTAAACTCAGAAATGCTTGCTGTTTCTTTTGATGAAAAGAAAAATGTTTATAGAGTAAATCAACTATTAAAAATTTTTAATGCAGCTGAATCAATTAAGAAAGAAGATCCGACAGTAAGTTTACCTAATCTACCAAAAAACTTATTAAGAACTTCAAAATATTTAGAGCACCCTGTTTTTAATTCTTATCATTCAGAAACAGAAATGCTTAGATATCTTAAAAAGTTAGAGGACAAGGATATAGCTCTTAATAGAACTATGATTGCGCTAGGTTCATGTACTATGAAATTAAATGCTACTGCAGAAATGATACCTATTTCGTGGAGAGAACTGGCAGAGCCTCATCCGTTTGTGCCTATTGAACAGATGGAAGGATATAGAACAATGTTCACAGATCTTAAAAATTGGCTAAGATCAATTACTGGTTTTTCAGGAGTTTCACTCCAGCCTAATGCAGGTGCTCAAGGTGAATATGCAGGGTTAATGGTAATTAGAAAATATCATTTAGATAGAGGTGATAAAAATAGAAATATATGTTTAATACCAAGCTCAGCACATGGAACTAATCCAGCAAGTGCCCAGATGGTTGGAATGAAAGTTGTTGTGGTTAATTGTGATAAAGAGGGGAATGTTGATTTTGAAGATTTAAAGAAAAAAGCAGAAACTCATTCTGAAAATCTTGGAGCATTAATGGTAACTTATCCATCTACTCATGGAGTTTTTGAGGAAAAAATATCAGATATCTGTGATTTAATTCATAAGCATGGAGGTCAAGTTTATATGGATGGGGCAAATTTAAATGCTCTAGTTGGGATTGCTAAACCAGGAAATTTTGGACCAGACGTTTGTCACATAAACTTGCACAAAACATTTTGTATTCCACATGGTGGAGGAGGACCTGGAATGGGACCTATTGCTTGTAAAAGACATTTGCAAATATATCTGCCTAACCACCCAGTTGTTAAAGATTGTGGTCCTGCAACAGGAATCGGTCCTGTTTCAGCAGCTCCTTGGGGCAGCTCAAGTATTTTATCAATTTCTTGGATGTATATTAAAATGATGGGGTCCGAGGGACTTAAACTTGCTACTCAAGTTGCAATCTTAAATGCAAATTATATTGCTAATAGACTTAAAGATCATTTTCCAATTTTATATAAAGGATCCAAAGGCAATGTTGCACATGAATGTATAATTGATATTAGAACAATAAAATCTGAAACAGGTGTAACCGAGGAAGATATTGCTAAGAGATTAATTGATTTTGGCTTTCATGCACCGACAATGTCATGGCCAGTAGCTGGCACGATGATGATTGAACCTACTGAAAGTGAAAGTTTATCTGAACTGGATAGATTCTGTGACACATTAATTAAGATAAAACAAGAAATTGATCTAATAAAAACTGGCAAGTTCGATAAAGTTGACAATCCAATAAAGAATGCACCTCATACTGATACTGAATTAGCATCTGATGAATGGACACATAAATACACTAGAGAAGAGGCAGCTTATCCAGCAAAATTTTTAAAAGCAAATAAATTTTGGCCTCCAGTAGCAAGAGTAGATAATGTATATGGTGATAAAAATATCTTTTGCACATGTCCAAGCATGGATGAATTTAAAGAAGATGCAGCATAAAGCTTAATGAAAATTGCTGTAGTTGGCTCAGGAATTTCAGGCTTAAGCGCTGCTTACTATTTATCAAAAAAACATCAAGTAGATTTATTTGAAAAAGATGATCATTTTGGAGGACATTCTCATACAATAGAATTATCACTTGGATCAAAAAGAATATCTGTAGATATTGGTTTTATTGTATTTAATTTCAAAACATATCCAAATTTAATTAAATTTTTTAATGAAAATAAAATTGAAATTGAAAAAAGTGATATGTCTTTCTCAGTTTCAGTTCCCGACTCATCTTTTGAATATTGTGGTAGAGGATTAAATGGAATTTTTTCAAATAGATCTAATCTTATTAATTTTAAATTTTTAAGAATGTTTTTTGATATTATTAAATTTTATAAAAAATGTGATAATCTTGTTGAGTTTAATGAAGAAATAATACTTGGTGATTATTTAAAGAAAGAAAATGTCTCAAAAGAATTTATAGATTATCATTTGATACCTATGGTTTCTGCTATTTGGTCAATGCCTCCTTATGAAGCAAATCAAATGCCTTTAAAATTTTTTCTAAAATTTTTTCAAAATCATGGTTTGTTTAAATTAAAAGATAGACCACAATGGTACACAGTTTCAAATCGAAGCAGAACTTATGTTGAAAATATTCTATCTAAGATAAGTGGTGAACATTTTAAAAATTATCAAGTTACAAAAATTAAATGCAATACAAATGGAATTGATTTGTATTATGGTGGTGAAAGCGAATTTTTTAATTATGATAAAGTTATTTTAGCAACTCATGCTGATGAAGCGCTTTCAATGATTGAAGACCCTTCAGAAGATGAAAAGAAAATTTTATCTAATTTTAGTTATAAAGAAAATATTGCTTATATTCATACTGATGAAAATATTATGCCTAAAAATAAAAGGGCATGGTCCTCATGGAATTCATCAATTAAAAAAAATGAAATTGAAAAAAATTCAATCACATATTGGTTAAACTTATTACAAAACTTAAAATGTAAAGAAAATATTTTTTTAACCTTGAACCCATATTTTGAAATAGATTCATCAAAAGTTATTAAAAAAGTAAAATTTACTCATCCATATTTTGATCAGTTAGCACTAGCTAATCAAAGTAAGCTTAAAATTTTACAAAATAAAAGAAATATTCTTTTTTGTGGTAGTTATTTTGGTTACGGTTTTCATGAAGATGGAATAAAATCATCTATTGAAATGCTAAAAAACCTTAATGACTAGTGCAATTTATAATGGAACAGTAATTCATAAAAGATTTAAACCAAAGTTACATTTCTTTAAATATAAAGTATTTTCACTTCTAATCGATTTATCAGAGTTAAACACTTTAGATAAAAATATAAGTTTTTTTTCATATAATAGTTTTAATTTAATTAGTTTCTTTGACAAAGACCATGGAGAGAGAGATGGAACATCATTAGTTGAATGGGTTAAAAAAAATTTAAATGAAAATAAAATAGAAAATAAAAATATTAGGATAAAACTTTTGTGTTATCCAAGAATTTTAGGTTATGTGTTTAATCCTCTAAGTGTTTTTTATGTTTATAACAATAAAGAAGAATTAATTTCTATATTGTATGAGGTTAAAAACACATTTGGAGAGCAACATACTTATATTTTTAAGGTAGAAAATGACAATCTTTTACAACATAATTGTGAAAAAAAATTTCATGTTTCACCATTTATTGAAATGAACTGTAATTACTTTTTTAGAATTTTAAAACCTTCAGAAAAAATATCAGTCATAATTGATCAATATCAATTAAACGAAAAAATATTATATGCCTCTCAAGATGGAACAAGAGCGGATCTAACAAGCTCACAGCTGATAAAATCATATTTCAAACATCCATTAATGACCTTTAAAATTATTTCAGCGATACATTTTGAAGCGTTTAAATTATGGGCTAAAGGAATAAGATTTATTAAAAAAAAATTTAAAATAAGAAATAATATAACGTTTGAAAATTAATGAACTTTTATAACTTCGCAGATAAGATTGTATTTAAGATTTTACAGGATATTGAGTCCGGTTATTTGGAAATTACAAGTTTTGATGGCGTAATAATGAAGTTTGGAAATCCTGAAGATTCTTTGAAAGCAAATATAAAAATAAAAAAACCAAACTTTACTTTCAATTTAATTAAAGGTGGAAGTATCGGTTTCGCTGAGTGTTATATGAGAGATGAATTTGAAACAGATAATCTATCAAACTTAATTGAAATTACAGCTCGGAATATAAAAATCATCTATAAATTTTCTGGATTATTAGATTTACCGTTTATAAATTTTTTAAAAAATATTTTTATTAAGAATACAAAAAACAGAAGTAAAGAAAATATTGCCAAACATTACGATTTAGGAAATGAATTTTTTGCACTTTGGCTAGATAAAACTCTTACATATTCAAGCGCTATTTTTGAGGAAAAAAATCAAGAGTTATCAGATGCTCAAAATAATAAATATCAAAAATTGATTAATCTAATTAAACCAAAAAATGGAGATAAAGTTTTAGAGATTGGATGTGGTTGGGGAGGATTTGCAGAATATTTAGGAAAAAAATATGATGTAAAACTAGATTGCATTACCATTTCAAAAAAACAGTATGAATATGCAAAAGAAAGAATTCATAATTGTGGTTTAAATGAAAAAGTTAATATTCAAATAAAAGATTATAGAGATTTAAAAGACAAATATGATTCAATAGCTTCAATTGAAATGATCGAAGCAGTTGGTCAAAATTATTTACAAAGTTATTTTAAAACCATTAAAGAAAACTTAGCAAATGGTGGTACTGCAGCAATCCAAGCAATAACAATAGATGATAGTTTATTTGATAGGTATAAAAATAAACAAGATTTCATCCAGAAATATATTTTTCCTGGAGGATTTCTTCCAAGTAAAAATAGTTTAAATAAATATGTGTCTGATAATAGTTTAATGATAAAGTCTTACGATTCTTACGCAGACCATTACTCTAGCACATTATCATTGTGGAGAAATGAATTTAATAAAAAGTGGGAATTAATTAAGAAACAAGGTTTTGACTCAACATTTAAAAGAATGTGGGAATTTTATCTTTCATATTGTGAAGCTGGATTTAAATCAAAAAATATTGACCTAATTCAATTTTCATTACAAAATAAATAACAAAAAGGAGAGATGTGAGAAAAATAATTAACTTTAAATCAATTTTATTGATAATTTCTTTATTCTTAATTACTAATTGTTCAAATAATAGTGCTATGAAACCAGAAGATTTTAAAGGTAAAGAACCAAGATTAATTATAGAAGAATATTTATCAGGTAATGTCAAAGCTTGGGGAGTTCTTCAAAATAGATCTGGTAAAGTTACGAGACAGTTTTCAGCAGATTTAAATGGTACATGGGATGGAAGCCAATTAATTCTTGATGAAAAATTTAATTGGGATGATGGAGAAATTCAAAATAGACAATGGCAAATAACTAAAATTGATGAAAACAATTATGAAGGTACTGCAGGGGATGTGGTGGGAAAAGCAAAAGGCTACTCATATGGACCAGCTTTTAAATTTGAATACGTACTTTTAGTCCCGGTTAAAGGAAAAGAAATGAAAATTACATTTGATGACTGGATATTTAAACAAGATGACCGTGTAGCTATAAATAGAGCAACTATGACAAAGTTTGGAATCAAAGTAGCTGAGCTTACTGTTGTGTTTGTTAAAGATTAATTTTTTTTTTGATATTTTGTCATTTTTCCAATTAAACTAAAATATATTTTGCTAGGCAAGAAGCTCAAAATTTTTAGTATTAGAGTTAATGATTTTGGAAAATGAATTTCAAATACATTTTTATTTATTAATCCATCATAAATTTTTTCAGCTGCATATTCTGTAGTTTTTAAAAATGGCATTTTAAAATCATTTTTATCTGTCATTGGTGTTTTAATGAATCCAGGTGAAACTAAGCAAACACGCACATTAGATCTTTTAAAATCAAAATATAAACTCTCTGCTAAATTATTGAGAGCGGATTTAGAAGGTCCATAACCAGTAGAATTAGGTAATCCTCTATAACCAGCTATAGATGAAACGATAGTTATAATACCTTCTTTTTTATTTTTAAAATATTCTTCTACAGCCTTGATACTATTTAGTGTGCCAAAAAAATTTATCTTAAATACTTCTTCTATTTGCTCAACATCGATATCCTTTTCTTTTTTTGGATTCCAAGTCCCAGTAGAAAAAAAACAAATATCAACATTTTGAAACTTATTTTTAATTTGCTCAAAAACTTCTCTACATTTTGACTTATCAGTTACATCTAAAGGAAATCCATGAATATTTTCGTAACTATCAGAAATTTCATTAAGTAGATTTTCACGTCTTGCTGAAATTGCTACATTCCAACCTTCATTAGCAAATTTTATAGCTAAAGCTTTGCCTATCCCTGTGCTTCCACCAGTTATCCAAATTGTTTTTTTATTCATTATATTAAGATGTATAATACTTATATGTTAAAAAATAAATTTTTATCATTTATTCTTTTTTTTATTGTTACTTTTTCAGCCTCATTTATTGGTGGTTTAACAACAATAACTTATAAAGAACCATGGTATTCAGAATTAATAAAATCAAATTATAATCCTCCTGATTGGATATTTGCTCCTGTCTGGACAACATTATATCTAATGATGACGTTGGCTATATGGTTTTTTTGGCATTCTAAAAACCGAGATATGAATACAGTTTATATTTACTTTATTCATATAGCCTTCAATACAACTTGGAGTGTTGTTTTTTTTGGTTTCCATCAAATATTTTTAGCATTAGTTGTATTAATAATTTTAATACTTTTAATAATGACTCTCATTATTAAATTTAAGCGTGTCAATTTTGTGAGTTATTACTTAATGATTCCCTATTTACTTTGGTGCTGCTATGCATTATTTCTGAATCTTAACATATTATTATTAAATTAAATGGATGATGTTGTAATAGTTGGTGGTGGAATAATTGGAGCTGCGACAGCTTATTTTTTATCTAAAGAGGGTAGAAAAGTAAAAGTAATTGAAAGAGATCCAACTTATAAAAATGCATCATTCCCACTTTCATTAGGTGGATTTAGAAGACAATTTTTTCAAAAAGAAAATATTTTGCTTGGAAAGTTCGCTAGAGAATTTATTTTTCAGATTCCTGAATTATTAAAAACTGAAAAAAATCCTAAACCAACAGCTAGCATGGTAACCAATGGCTATCTACTAATGTTTGGGCCAGAACATGCAGAAGAACAATATAAAGCTTTAGAAAATCACAAAGCTTGTGAAGCAGGAACAAAAAATATTAAAGGTTCTGAATTAACAAAATTTTTTCCTTATATTAATAGTGATGGAATTGAAACGGCAACTTTTACCGATAATCAGAGTGAAGGCTGGATTGATCCATTTATGTTTCATAGTGCTTTAAAAAGTAAAGCTACCGAACTTGGAGCAGAATTTACTAAGGGTGAAGTAAGATCACTTTCAGAAATAAAAGCTAAAACAATTATTTCAGCTGCAGGATGTTGGACGAAAGAACTTTTAGAAGATATACCTGTTGAACCTCAGAAACACACAGTGTTTAGAGTTAAGTGTCCAAAACATATTCCTGAAATGCCTTTAACAGGAGATTTAACAACAGGAGTTTATTGGCGACCAGAAGGAAAAGAGTATTTAGCAGGATCACCTAAATCAGTCTTTGATGCAAAAGATCTTGAGCCTGCTTGGGATGATTTTGAAGAACTTGTTTGGCCTGCTTTAGCACATAGAATTCCTGCGATGGAGGAATTGAAATTAACAGGAGGATGGGCAGGCTATTATGATTGCAACAGATTAGACAATAATGCAGTTGTCGGAAAACATCCTAAATTCGATAATGTTTATTTAGCTACAGGGTTTACTGGAAGAGGTTTAATGCAAGCACCTGGAATAGGAAGGGCACTTACAGAATTAATCACAACTGGTGCATATCAATCAATTGATATATCGAATATGGCAGTCGAAAGAGTTTTAGGAAAAAAGGCTAGACCTGAGCCTTATGTTCTTTAATTAAGTTCCACAAAAAGTTTGATATTTTTCTTTTGAAAATGAGGGTAATTGAAATTCTTTAATATTTTTTTGTTCAGAATAGGGGTTATTTAAAATCTCTAAAAATCTCTTTAGTGGTTCTATGTTATTATTATTAGCTTCATTTAAAACATCTTCTACTTTATAATTTCTTGGTATCACCATTGGATTAACACTTCTCATTAATTCAATATATTTTTCAGGAGAATTGTTATTAGTTTTTAATCTTTCCTGCCATCTCTTTTTCCAATTTTGAAAATCATGATCTTTAAAATTTTCATTTTTTTCTATCTCTGAGTTCATTAGATGACAAAACGTATTTGTATAATCTAATTTTTTTTGATGCATCCAAGTTAACAAATCAAGAATTAAAAACTTATCTTTATCTTCTATTCCAAATAATCCTAATTTATTTCTCATCATATTTAGCCATTTTTCTTCATATTTTTTTTCAAAAGAGTTAATTATTTCAGTAGCTTGTTCTATTGATTTATTTTGATCTTTATCGATTAATGGAATTAGACACTCTGCAAATCTTGATAGATTCCATTTTGTAATCACTGGCTGATTACAATACGCATACCTTCCCATATGATCAATCGAGCTAAATACAGTTTTTGGATCATAAGCATCCATAAAGGCACAAGGACCATAATCAATTGTTTCTCCAGAGACACTCATATTGTCAGTGTTCATGACACCATGAATAAAACCAACTCTCATCCAATCAACAACAAGATCAATTTGTTTTTCCATTACCACTTCTAAAAGATCCAATGCTTTATTTTTGGATTTTTCTATATTTGGATAATGTCTTTTGATCACATAATTTAATAGAATTTCTAATTCATCTTTTTTTTCTCTAGCAGCAATGTATTGAAAAGTTCCAACTCTTATATGACTTAAGGCCACTCTTGTTAGTATTGCTCCATGTAAAGCTGTTTCTCTTATTACATCTTCTCCTGTTTTTACAACTGCTAAACTTCTTGTTGTAGGAATACCCAAACTATGCATTGCCTCACTAATTATATATTCCCTTAACATTGGTCCTAAGGCAGCTCTTCCATCACCATTTCTTGAAAATGCAGTTTTTCCAGATCCTTTAAACTGAATATCGTATCTTTCTTTTTTTTTAGATAGATGTTCCCCAATTAAAACAGCTCTTCCATCACCTAACATTGTAAAGTGACCAAATTGATGGCCTGCATATGCTTGAGCGATACTGCTACTTCCTTCTGGAAGAGTATTACCTGAAAACAACTCAGAAATTTTTTTATTATCTAGATTAGAAAAATCTAAATTTAAATCTTTAGAAAGATTTTTATTTAAAATAATTAATTCTGGATTTTTAACAGGAATAGGACCAATTTCTTCTTTAAATGGATCTGGTAATTTAGAATAAGTATTATCGAAACACCATCCAATGGTCATTAGATCTAACTTACTTCTGCTTGGTGTTCTTTAGGTTTAACTTCAGTTTTAAATTGATTTGAAATTTTTTGTACCTGAACTGAAGAAACTTTGTATTCAGCGCACATTGTTTCTTCATCTTTACCATGGCCAGTTACCATATTAACCATATGTTCTGGAAAATGGAATGTAGTGAAAACAATACCTTCTTTAACTTTATCTGTAACCTCTACTTTAAGAGCAACTTCACCTCTTCCAGAATACAATCTTCCTATATCTCCTGTGTTTAAATCTCTATCTGCAGCATCTTTAGGATGTATTAACAACACATCTTCATCAACAATATTTATATTATTTGTTCTTCTAGTCATTGTAGCTGCGTTATAATGTTGTAAAACACGGCTAGTAGTTAAAATTAATGGATAGTCTTTTTGGTTATTTGTAATTTCAGTAGATTCTTTCCAGTCGAAGCTTTTTAGTCGTCCTTTTCCTAATTTAAATTCCTCAGTATGTAAAATTTGAGTGTCAGTCCCATCTTCTTTTACAGGCCACTGTAATCCGAATTTTCCTAATCTTTCTCTTGTAATGCCCTTAAAAAATGGAACTATATCTGCAATTTCAGCTAATACTTGATCAGCATCATAGTCTGGTTGATTAAATCCAAGTTTTTGCATCATTTCCGTTACGATAACACCATCAGGTTTTGTGCCAGGCAGTGGTGTAACAGCTCTATTAACTCTTTGTACTCTTCTTTCAGTATTAGTAAATGTTCCATCTTTTTCCAAGAATGTAGTTCCAGGTAAAACAACAGTTGCTAGTTTTGCAGTTTCACTCATAAATATTTCTTGCACCACTAATAACTCTAGTGAGTTCATCGCTTCAACAACGTGAGCACTATTAGGATCTGTTTGAACAATATCCTCACCAATGATCCAGATACCTTTAATATCTTTTTTAATTGCTGCATCAAACATTTGTGGAATTTTTAATCCTGCTTTTGTTGGGTGAGTTACACCATATTTTTCAGAATAAAATTTTTGATTTTTTTCATCTGAAACTTCAAAATATCCTGCACCTTGATGTGGTTGACATCCCATATCTGCAGCACCTTGAACATTATTTTGTCCTCTCAATGGATTTACACCAACTCCTTTTCTTCCAATGTTCCCAGTAATCATTGCAAGATCAGCAATTAGCATTACAGTTTTTGAACCTTGTTCATGTTCTGTTACTCCCAAACCATGAAACTCCATTGAATTTTTTGCAGTTGCATAAGCTATTGCTGCTTCTTTAACTAATTGTTTGTCAACACCAGCAACTTTTGCTAAATGGTCTACATCTTGTCTTTCAATTTCTTTCAGGAAATTATCAAATCCTTCAGTTCTATCTCTAATAAAATCAGAATTATATAATTTTGATTTAATAATAAAATGTAACATCATATTAAGCACAGCAACATTTGTTCCTGGTCTTAATTTGATGTGGTAATCAGCAAGTTTTGCAAGTTCGGTTGTGATTGGGTCTAAAACTATAAGTTTTTTACCTTTCATAACTTGTTGTTTTATTTTCGCTCCCGTTACAGGGTGTGCATTAGTAGGATTTGCTCCAATGACTAAAAATAAATCAGCATGATAAATATCTTCAGTGGAATTAGTTGCAGCACCAGTTCCGAATGTTTGCTGCATTCCCCAGGCAGTAGGTGAGTGACAAATTCTTGCACAACAGTCAACACTGTTTGTCCCAACAGCTGCTCTTATCATTTTTTGGAAAACATAATTTTCTTCGTTTGTACATCTTGCAGATGATATTCCAGCAAAAGCATCTGGCCCATGATCTTTAATGATTCTTTGCATTTCTTTTTTTATAAAATCATAAGCTTCATCCCAGGATGCTTCTTCAAATTTACCATTTCTTTTGATTAATGGAGTTTTTAATCTGTCAGGATGATCATAAAATCCAAATGCATATCTACCTTTAATACAAGTATGACCTGCGTTAACCTCAGTTTGTTTTGGTGTATCAATAGCTACAACTTTGTCATCTTTAATTGATGCTTCTAAATTACAACCAACTCCACAATAAGAACAAGTTGTTCTAACTTTTTTATCTACAGCTGCAGATTTAGACTGAAAGACATCTGATATCGCATCAGTTGGGCACGTATGTGCACAAGCACCGCATGAGACACAAGATGAATCACCGAACATCATGTCATTATCAGTTGTAATTCTAGACTCAAATCCTCTTCCTGACATTGTAAGTACAAATGAACCTTGTATTTCATCGCAAGCTCTTACACATCTTCCACAATTTATACAGTTATCTAAATTCATTCTCATATAATCATGAGAAGTATCTCTTGGAATCCCTTTATGTTGTTTAGGACTGTTATATCTGTGATCAGAAATACCTAAATCGTTAGCAACAGTTTGAAGTTCACAATTATTATTAACTTCACAAGTATCACATTCCATTGGATGATCAGTAAGAACCAATTCAACAATGTTTTTTCTTAAATTTTGAAGGTTTTCATTTGAAGTAAAAATATGCTGATTTTCAGCAACCGGAGTATGGCAAGATGCTACAACTTTTGTAGGACCATCTTTTTCTAATGCCACTTCAACTGAACAAACTCGACATGCTCCATAAGGTGCTAAATTTGGATCATCACAAAGTGTTGGAACTTTTTTTTCTCCAACATAACTTTTTACAAATTTTAGAATAGAGGTATGATTTGCACCAATTTCATATGGCTTACCATCTATATAAGCAATTTTTCTTTTTTCAGAACTCATTAATTATCTTTTACCATATCACTTTTCATTTCATCACCAAAATATTTTAAGATGTTCATAATGGGAGTAGGAATTGCACCACAAAGGGCACATAAACAGCCTTTTTGCATAGTTACCAACAATTCATTTAATAATTTTAATGGAATTTTAGCAGTCTTTTTCTTAGCCTGATCAAACATTTCTTTTCCTCTGTAAGATCCAAGTCTTCCGGGAAAACATTTGCCACACGATTCTTCCGCTGAAAATTCAAATAGATGATGAATATATTCAGTCATTGGAAAATCTTTAGGAATACTCACGACACTTGCATGACCTAACATAAATCCTTTGGCAGTAAATTCTTGAAAATCTAAGTTTAAGTTATCTATTTCAGCTAAGGGAACGACACCACCTAATGGCCCGCCGATTTGAAATGCTTTTATTTCCTCTTTGTATCCCCCACCAATTTCGTTAAATATTTTTTTCATTGGAGTACCCATATCAATTTCATAAACACCAGGATTATTAAAGAAACTATCTAAACAAACTAATTTCGTACCTGCTGATTTTTTATTTCCAATTGAAGAAAATTTATCTGATCCATTAATTAATATTCCAGATGCAGCAGCTAAGGTTTCGACATTATTAACTACTGTTGGTTTTTTATAAAGTCCCTCTGTTACAGGAAAGGGTGGTCTTACATCAACTTCTGCTCTTCTACCTTCTATTGATGCAATAAGAGCTGTTTCTTCTCCACAGATATAAGCACCTTGTCCGATACAAATTCCTAAATCAAATGAAAAATTTGTTCCTAAAATATTTTCACCCAAAAGACCTAACTTTTTAAGTTCATTAATACTTCCATTTATCGCCTCTATAGATTTAGGATACTCACCTCTGATGTATAAAACTCCTTCATTGCTTCCTATTACAAAACCACAAATTACCATTCCAAAAATAACTTTTAAAGGTTGATCCTCTAACAAATATCTATCTGAGAAAGCACCAGAATCTCCTTCATCAGCGTTACAGATAACATACTTTTTATCTCCTTTTGCTTTACTGCAAAAATCCCATTTCATTCCTGTAGGAAAACCAGCACCACCTCTACCAGTCAAATTCGAATCCAGTAATGATTTTACGATTTCTTTTTTATCTGTTTTAAGAAATTTATTTAATTGCTCCTTGAATTGATCTGTAGAAGAAAGTTTATCATCCATCAAAAAACTTGTTGTAGCATAACTTTTTGAAAAAAATTTTTCTTGCTTAATATTTTCACCTTTAAGAATTTGATCAATTTTTTCAATATCTTTTCCAGCATAATTTTCCCCATCATAATGAAATGCATGGTTTTCATAACAATGTCCTAAGCAGAACATTTCTCCAACTTTGTCATCACCTAATTTTTCTTTTAGTTTATCTTTTAATTTTTCTTGGGTTCCAGCACACATGCAAGCACTTCCGTTACAAACAAAAGCTTTTTTTTCTCTATGAGAAGGTCTTAGGAATTCATAGAAACTTTCAGCACCATGAATTGTTGAAACACCTAAGTTATATTCTTTTGCAATTTCTTTAATATCTTTTGGCGAGTCATTAAGAACATTCTCAGACATTTTCTTAAATAAATTGTCTTTTAAGCCAATTCTTCCTGATAAATTACTTATATTTTTAGACACCGCAAAACTCCTTATTAACTTACAATAACTTTTTGGTTATTTGTATAAATATTAAAACTGTCTTCTTTTACGAAACCTACTAAGGTCATGTCAAATCTATTCGCAAGATCAATTGCCAGGCTAGTTGGCGCACCTACCCCGATCATTAAGCCAATATTTGTCATCAAAACTTTTTGAACTAATTCAAAATTTAGACGTCCCGAACATGTAATAAATTGATCATTTGGCTTAAGATAGTTATTCGCCAGTGAATCTCCAATCATTTTATCTAACGCATTGTGTCTACCTACATCCTCTCTTAAAGATATTAAACTACCATCAGATGAGAATAATCCACTAGCATGGATACCACCAGTTTTTGCAAATTCAGATTGGTTTTTTCTGAGGGTCGATGGTGAATTAATTATTATTTCTTTGGATAATTTTGGATTTGATTTAGGAGTTTTATCTTTTTTTATAATTTCTAAAGCATCAAGAGAGGATTTTCCACATACACCACAAGATGAGTTTGTTAAAAAATCTCTTTTAATTTTTGAAATATTTACATTTTGAGAATTATTTAAAGTAACAAGAATTTTATTTTGAATGTTATATTGACCTACTTTATCACCAAAACTCTCTATATTTTCGATATCTTTTAAGTTTTGAATAATTTGTTCGTTGAATAAAAATCCTTTAACTAAATCTTCATCATGTCCCGGAGTTCTCATTGTTATCGATAAACTTTGTGTTATCCATTTTTCTTTATCTTTAAATTTTAATGAAATTTCCAAAGGTTCTTCAATAGAAATTAAATCTTCAATTTTTTCTAATTTTCCTTTTATAAATTTTGTAATTTTATATTTAGAATTCATTTTATTATTTTAAAGGATAGTTTTTTTTTAAGAGAAATTTATTAATAATTATTGCTAATAGTATAATTATAAAGCACCCTGAGATTATTGGGAAGAGCAGATAATCGTATGATACGCTTCCAATGATAACCATTACAGGATTTCCACCTGCAGGAGGATGTACTACATTTAATAATATCATAAAAAAAATTCCTACACCGACAGCAATAGCTATATTGATGAATATTGGTAATGGTATTAAGTTTACAAAAAGAATTCCAACCAAAGTTGTCACTAAGTGTCCAAAAAAAACATTACGTGGTTGAGCAAAAGGACTTTCCGGAAAGCCAAATAATAAAACCATTGATGATCCAAATGATCCAGCTAAAAATAAACCTAGGGCACTTTTGTAAGTAAGAACAGTCAACACGCCAATTGTAAATGCTGAAAAGAAACCAGCAATCAAAGCTTTTTTAAAAATTTCTTTATTTAACTTAATCATTAATGTTTATCTTTAGATTCAAATAGATGTTTAAGAGTTTTCTTAGATGAAAAAAAAAGACTTAAAAATATTAAACCAACAAATATTAGTCCAACCAATATTCTTAAATATCCATTAAAAATTTGATCTATTAGCTCAATCATTAATTGCTTTATTAACAGTTCGTAATGGAAGTAGTAAGCATTCTTTTCTTGATATATTTTTTTTATCAAAAAGTTCTTTAAAACTTATCCATTTTTTTTCTAAAACAATTTTACTATTTTCAAAAATATTTTCACAACTGTTTATAAAATCTTTTACTTCATCTAGAGTTTTAGCTTTAATATTTCGTGATAGAAGACTTACAGATGCCTGACAATAAACGCAGGATTTACATTGATAACCCATATCTACAACTTTGTTATTTTCGACTATAAGGCTAATTTCCATTTCATCACCACAAATTGGGTTTTTGTTTTTAGATTTATGTGTGTGTTTATCGAGAATTTTATTGTTCTCTGTATTTGATGCTATTTCTAAAATTCTTAAATCCATATTATCTCTTTAAATCAAATATTAATGTTTTATATTTTCTTTAATGGATCATAACAAGATTTTAGGCGTTGTACTAGCAGGTGGTAAATCTCAGAGATTTGGCGAAGATAAATCACAAGTAAAGTTAAATGATAAATTATTAATAGACTATATTCTTTCGGAAATTATTGATCAATTCAATGAAATTTTAATTATTTCTAATAATCAAATTAAATTTAAGCACTCAACAAAGATATCAACAACAAAGGATATCATTGAAGGACTAGGACCCTTAGGTGGTATTTTGACTGCAATGAAATGGATAAAAAATAATAAAAAAGATTACAAATGGATATCAACATTTCCCTCAGACACACCTTTTTTTACAAAAAATGAGTTAAAAATTTTTTATGAGAAGATTGATATTAAAAAAAATAAATTATTTTTTATTAAAAATAAAAATACGAGGCATAATATATTCGGACTTTGGTCTTTGGATCTGTTGGATAAGCTAGAATCTGATCTTCATAAAGGTGAGAGAAAAGTTGAACTTTGGGCAGATTCAGCAGACGTAAAGATAATAAATATTGATTATAAAGAAAAGGATCCCTTTTTTAATATCAATACTAGGGAAGATTTAGAAAAAGCATATAAGATGATAGAAAATGATTAGTTATAAAAACTCTATACAAATACTTAAAAAATCAAAAATCAAAATAAATGATGAAATTATAAAAATAAATAGTTGTGTAAATAGAGTGACAGCAAATAATATTTTTTCAAAAGCTAACAATCCTGCAGCTGATAATGCTGCTTTTGATGGGTTTGTGATTAATTCAAAAGATACAAGAAATTTGAATAAGAAAAAAAAAAGATTATTCAAAATTATTGGAACAATCGCAGCAGGGGACAAAACAATTAATAAAAAATCTAAAAAGTTCCAAACTTATGAAATAATGACTGGCTCAATTATTCCAAAAGGTTTTGATACGATTATACCAATAGAGCAAATAGTTTTTTATCCAAATAAAAAAAACCCTAAATATATTTTGGTTAATAAAAGAGTTAAGAAATATCAACATATTAGATTTAAAGGGTCTGATTATAAAAAAAATGATTTATTAATTAAAAAAGGCACTATTTTACTTCCAGCTCATATTTTAGCTTTAAGATCGTTAGGAATAGATTCTGTTAAAGTGAAGAGAAAACCCAATATATTATTTTTTTCAACAGGAAACGAAATATCAAATCAAAAAAAAATTCCTGATTGGAAAGTTAGGAATTCCAATAGTCATTATATTAACTCATTGAGTGATAATTTTTTGTTTAATTTTATAAATGGCGGAACTTTAAAAGATAATCATCAATTTAAATTTGAAAAAGAAATTAAAAAGATGTTTAGTTCAAAAGTTGATATTATCATTACTTCTGGAGCAGTATCAGCAGGTAAATTTGATTTTGTACCGAGTGTTGTAAAGAAACATAAGCTTTCGAATTATTTTAAAGGTGTTTCTATTAGACCTGGTAAACCTATTTTATTTGCAAAATTTAAAAACAAACACAAAGCTATCTTCGGTCTTCCTGGAAATCCCATTTCATCTGCTGCTTGTTTTAGATTTTTTGTTTATCCATATTTACAAAATCTTTTGGGAATTGATGAAGAAAAACCTTTTAAAGCAGTTTTAAAAAATAAATTTATTAAGAAAATTAATTTTACAAGATTCGTCAAAAGCAAAATTAGTACAACTAAAAATGGTAAAATTGAAACTGAAATATTAAAAGGTCAAGAATCTTTTAGAATTCAATCATTCATAAAATCTAATATTTGGACTTTATTACCATCTGGTAAATCTAAATTTAAAAAAGGAGATATTGTCGAATGTTATCTTCCAAATCATCCACAAAAAATTTTAATCTGAAAAAGCTATTTTTGTTGTAGTTCAAACTAATTAGAATTAAATATCGAATATGGTTGAGCTTAAAAATGAAAAAATAGCAGTTCCTGTTGTTTTGTTTGCTGGTATCCTTTGGTCCTTTGGTCCCTTGGTTGTAAGATATATGAGTGATCCTCATATGGTGCCTTGGCAATATATATTTGGTAGAGGATTAACGATTTTTATAATTTTAAATCTTTATTTGTATTTTGAAGAAGGAATTAATTTTTACAAAAATTATAAAAAAGTCGGAAAATCTGGACTTGTTGGTGGAATAGGGCTTGGAATAGCAATGATTTCATTCATTTATTCAATAACCAATACTTCAGCAGCAATCACTCTTTTATGTTTGGCCGCAATGCCTTTTTTTACTGCTTTACTAGCTTTTTTATTTTTAAAAGAAAAGATTTCTTTAAATGTTTGGATATCAATTATTATTGCTACCATAGGGATTATTATAATGGCTGTAGGAAATACAGAAAAAAACTCTTTAATAGGTTTTGTTTTTGGTATCACATCTTCTATAGGTTTTTCTATATTTTCAGTTACTTTAAGATGGAGAAAAGAAACTCCTAAATTTACAACTGTTGCTGTTGCTGGTCTATTTTGTTTTGTAATTGCTACTATAATGATTTTGGCCAAAGGTCAGCCATTTTTTGCAACAAGCTATAACAGCGCGATGTTTTCATTGCATGGTACATTAGTTTGTTTAGGACTTATTTTGTACTCTATAGGATCAAAAGCAATTCCCGCAGCTGAATTAACCTTACTATCTTTAACAGAAGTAATAGGTGGAATTTTTTGGGTATGGTTACCATTATTTGGTATTAACGAAGTTCCTTCAACAAACACAATAGTTGGTGGATTTTTTCTTTTTGTTTCATTAATTTATTATAGTCTTATTATGCGATGGAATAAGAGATATATTGCTCTAAATTAATTTCTAAATTATTTTATGGAAAGACCTGATTTTTTTACATTAAAGAATGGTGAAAAAGTAAAACTTCCTTTTTCAAATAAAGAATACGATCAAAGGGTAAGTAAATTAAGATCTGTAATGGATAAAAATAATATTGATATGATTATTTTAACTTCAATGCACAATATTGCTTATTACACAGGTTTTATTTATTGTTCCTTTGGAAGACCTTACGGCTGTGTTATAACAAATAAGAAAATTTCAACTATCTCAGCTAATATAGACGCAAGTCAGCCTTGGCGAAGATCACACTGCGATAATATTATTTATACTGATTGGAAAAGAGATAATTTTTTAAAAGCTATAGTTTCAATTATAGGCAGAGATGATCCTCCAAAAAATATTGGAATTGAAAATGACCATGTAACTTTAGAGATGAGTGAAAAAATTCGCTCGATTTTTTCATTTTCAGTCTTTAGTGATATTTCAAAAGAACTTATGAAACTTAGAATGATAAAATCTGATGAGGAAATTAAAATAATTAAAAATGGAGCAAGAATTGCTGATATAGGTGGCGAAGAAATAGTTAAAAATATTAAAGAAGGAGCAACAGAATTAGAAATTGCAATTAGTGGAAGAGATAAGATGGAAAGAGAAATTGCAATTACTTATCCTGCTGCTGAATATATGGATACTTGGGTATGGTTTCAGTCAGGAATAAATACTGATGGTGCTCACAACCCAAAAACTAATCGTAAATTAGTAAATGGTGATATTTTATCTTTAAATACTTTTCCAATGATTTCAGGATATTACACAGCTCTTGAAAGAACTCTTTTTTTAAATTCTGTTGACAATCAATCTTTAAAAGCTTGGGAAGCAAATGTAAAAGTTCATAAAAGAGGATTAGAATTGATTAAACCAGGTGTTAAGTGTTCGGATATTTGTAATGAGTTAAATGAACTGTTTGCTGAACTTGGATATTTACAATATAGAACTTTTGGTTATGGACATTCTTTTGGTGTCCTTTCACATTTTTATGGAAGAGAAGCAGGTTTAGAACTTAGAGAGGATATTGATACAGTTTTAGAAGAAAATATGGTTGTCTCTATGGAACCAATGATTTTAATTCCTGAGGGTAAACCGGGTGCTGGAGGTTATAGGGAACACGATATTTTAGTTATTGGTAAAAATGGATCAGAAAATATTACTAAATTTCCATTTGGACCTGAACATAATATAATTAAGGGGTAAAATGAATAAAAATAAAGTTATTGTAAATAGCTGGAATGAATGGGATCCACTTAAACATGTAATTGTTGGTAGAGCAGATGGAACTTGTATTCCTGCACCTGAGCCTGCTCTTGATGCAAAAGTTCCAGAAGATTCTGATATGAGAGGAAAATTTGGTCCCAGAACTAAAGACACTGTTGATAAAGCAAACCAGCTTTTAGATGATTTTTCAAATATGTTAATAAAAAGAGGCATAAAAGTAGATAGGCCATCACCTATTGATTTTAATCAAAAAACTTCAACACCAGATTGGGAGTCAGAGACAATGTTTGGGTGTATGCCTCCAAGAGATGTGCTGCTCACTGTTGGAAATGAAATTTTAGAAGCGACGATGAGTTATAGATGTCGTTGGTTTGAATACTTATGTTATCGACCACTTTTAAAAGATTATTATAATAATGACCCTAATATGAGACATGAGTCTGCACCTAAACCTAGATTAACAGATGCTGATTATCGAAAAGATTATTTGTCTGACAAAATAGGGATTCAAAAAAGACTTAAATGGACTGAGGATAAATTTTTTGTAACAACTGAAGAGGAACCATTGTTTGATGCAGCTGATGTATTAAGATTTGGAAAAGATTTGGTAGTTCAACATGGTTTTACTACAAATTTAAAAGGTATAGATTGGTTGAAAAGACATTACAAAGATCACAGAGTTCATGCAGTAAATTTTCCTGGCGATCCTTATCCAATTCATATTGATGCAACATTCACACCAATTAAAGAAGGTTTAATCATAAACAATCCTCAGAGAAGATTACCGCAAGAGCAAAGAAAACTATTTGAAAAAAATGGATGGGAAATAATTGACGCTGCTCAACCTGCTCACAATGAGCCGCCAGCACTATGTTATTCATCAGTTTGGCTTTCAATGAATGTTTTGGTTTTAGACCCTAAAACAGTCTGTGTAGAAAAAAGTGAAAAATATCAAGCGGAACAATTAGATAAGTTAGGGATGGAGGTAATTCCAGTAGATTTGAGAGATGCTTATGCTTTTGGTGGAGGTCTTCATTGTTGTACAGCAGATGTTTATAGAGAAGGGGAATTAAAAGATTATTTTCCTAAACAATAGATTAACTTGGGTTTTGTTTTAAAAATTCAATATAACTTAAAACTTCATTAAATTTTTCATCTGGAATATCTTTATAAGACGAATTGAATTTAGTTTTTATACAAATTGCAACATGGGCATATGGATTTCTTCCTTTAGGATGATTAGGGTGATCTGGTAGTTGTCCTTTCAAATAATCGCCAGCTTCCTGAATAATTTTCCAGAGTTTACTTGCGTTTTCTTTATTCATTTACTTTGAAATATTATATTGTTAACCTTAAATAGTAAATTATGTCTAAAGTTTTTAAGTTAGGTATAACCGATAAAAATAATAGTGAAATTAAGGAAGTAGCATCTATAGAAGTTTTAGCTAATAAAGGTGTAGTAGGAGATAGACACTTTGATGATTTTAACGATCCTTATTGCCAATTATCTTTAATAGAATCAGAAAATATTGATTATTATAATTCTAAATATGGTTTGAATATTCCTTATATAAATTTTAGGAGAAATATAGTTACTAAAGGTATCAAGTTAAACGAATTAATTGGAAAAAAAATTAAAGTTGGAGAAGTTAGCATAGAAGGAATAGATTTATGCAGACCTTGTAGACATTTGACAGAAATGCTAGATCAAGAAAACATTTTAAAAGAATTTTTAAGAAGAGGTGGTCTCAGATGTCAGATTTTAACTTCAGCAAAAATAAAAGTTGGAGATCAAATTAAAATTATAGATTGACTTCTTTAATTTTCTTTAGTTTTACTAATTTCAAATTTTTCTAAACCAGTAGAAATATTGTTTTCTATAGAATTTTCTTTTTCCTCAAATGATTTCAGTCTTTCCATTTCCCTTTGTCTTAGTCTTTGTTCTCTTAAATTTTCTCGATGTTCTTTTGCTTTTTGTTCTCTATCAAATTTTTCTTCCCATTCTTTAATCTTTAAATATTCTAATTTTTTTTGTCTTTCCTCTTCTTCCTTAATTACTTTTAAAGCTCTCTCTCTTCGTCTTTTTTCTTTTAATTCTAGATTTTTTTGTTCTTCTTCTCTAACTTTTAAATCAATATCTTTTCTATTTTGAGCTTCCTCTTTTAATTTAAGCTCTTTTTCTTTATTTCTTAATTCTTTTGCTATTTGGATAAGATCTTCATCCTTTTTAATTAAACGATCTGACTCTATTTTTTGTGTATTTTCTTTTAAATCAAGTTCTTTTTCTTTCGTTCTTAACTCTTCTTCTTTTATTTTAATTTTATTACTTTCTTTTGAAAGTCGTTCTTCCCAAATTTTTAGATCTTTTCTTTCATTAGAAATTCTATTTTTTTCCTCTAATTTTTGTAATTTAATTGTTTTAATTTTTTCAAGTTCTTTATTTTTTTTATAATTATTGAATGCACTGCTAAGTGACTTGGTTGTAAACGTAGCAAATTTTGCTAAACCAGCCTTTTTTTTTAAATTTTTATTTTTAATTTTTTTTTTTTGTGGCATTTTAATTTTTTCCATTTCACTAAAGAAAAAACTTTTTTTCAACAAAATTTTATAAATAAATTTTAAAATCTGACTAAATTGGGTACAACCTGAAAGTGATTTTTTTTTTAAATAAAATTATTAATTTGTAGCCTGTTCAGATATTTTTTCTGGTTCATCTATTGGCTCAGTAGTTGGATTTAACTCAATACCAGCAGGTGTAATAGTTTGTGGCATTGCAACAAACTGTGAGTCAGGATTATCCACCGTTTTTCTAACTTTCATTCTATAAATTCCAAAAATTCCTATTACAGAATGGAAGAAAAATAAAAATATAAAAAATCCATTAGGACCAACTAAATCCATAAATATTGAACATAAAAAAGGACCACTCATCGCACCTAATCCAAAAGCAAATTGAAGTCCTGCACCTGCAGCTACAAATTTATCTTTTGATATATAATCATTAGTGTGTGCTAAGATTAAAGAAAACATTGGCAAACTACAAAAAGAAAAAAGAATAAAAAATATATAAAACCAAGTTTTACTTGTTGCAAGACCTTCTGGTAAATACATTTGTCTAGAAACAATTATTGCTACAATAGCAAATATTGCTGCGGCAAATGTAGAATAAACAATAACTTTTCTTCTATCATAAATATCTGAAAATTTTCCAATAGGAAATTGTGCAACTGAGCCAGAGGTTGCTAATAAAAAGGTCACAATTGAAATTTCTAATATCGAAAAGTTCATGGAGGTTGCGTAAACAGCTAAAAGTGTAAATAATGCTGATTGAATAGTTCCATAAAATAACGAACTAACCATTCCAAATGGGGAAGCTTGATACAAATCCACTAAACTCATCGCTTGAATTCTTTTAAATGTTGGTGCTTTTTTTTTAGTTAACAATATTGGTATTAATGCTACTGAGGTAATAACTGAAACTAAAATAAAAGGTTGAAAATTTTGTGGACTACTAAAGTTAAGCAAAAACATACCTACACCCATTGATCCATACAGCACCACCATATAAATTGATAAAACACTTCCTCTATTTTTATTACTTGATCTGTCATTTAACCAACTTTCTGCAACTGTATAAATACACACCATACTTATTCCCGTTAATACTCTTAATAAAAACCAAATAAATGGATGTATCAAAATAGAATGGACTAAAATTACTAATGATGCCAATGAGGCAAAAGCAGCAAAAACTCTGATATGACCAACTCTCGAAATAATATTTGGAATTGTAGCTGCACCAATGAAATATCCGACAAAATAACCAGACATCATAAAACCAGTAGCAGTCAAACTAAAATCTTCTTGAACAGCTCGGACACCTAGAAGAGAGCCTTGAAAACCATAGGCCATCATAAGAAAGCCCATACCTAAAAATAGTGCCCATGAATTTTTTAAAACTTTATTCATAAAAATCGACGTAAGTATTCGCGATGTATTAATAAATCAAGACTTAATTGTGACAAGCTTAAGAATTTTTAAGCTTCATAAATGAGTGGATTGCAATTGTAACTATAATAATTACTCCACCTTGCAGGGTTTCTATGCTCGGTTGTTCTTTAATTATCAACCAAACCCAGATTGGACCGATAATAGTTTCTAACAAGAAAAACAGGTTTACTTCAGCTGCTGGAATAAACCTTGGAGCTATGGTTACTAATACAAATGGTATTGCAACACATAGAATACACATCAAAGGTATTATGATTAAATCTTTGTCAATAAGCACAAAACTTTCAATAAAAAATAAAGCAAAAGTAGCTACAAATAATTTACCAACAACAGCAGCAGGAACTAAATTTTTTGATTTAGCTGATCTTACAGTGATAGCACCGATGGCCAAACCAAGCGCAGTGATGAAACCTAAAATATCCCCATAAAAATTACCTAATTTTAATGAATCAAAGAAAATGTAAATTATAGCTAAAAAAGTAACTATAATTGAAATCCACGTTTTTTTATCTGGAGGTTCTTTTAAAAATATTGCTCCAAGTATTGCTGATATCATTGGGGCAGTGGCAATCATAACAAGAGTATTAGCAACATTTGTATTTTGAATTGAAAGCACAAAAGTAATATTTGTTAAGCTAAATGTTGCGACATAAATAATCCCATGGTAACCACTGCTAAAAAGAATTTTAAAAAAATTTAACTGATATATTATAAGCATCCCTAAGAAAACAGTGAAAAAAGGAATTATCCCTCTGTAAAAAACTAATCCCCATGTATCTACATTTGAAAGTCTTATAAATAAAGAATCAGGTGTAATAAACATTACTGCCACAAAAGCCATTAAGGAACCTTTTTGTTGATCGGTCAGATTTTTCATGCTTTTAATTCTTTCCAAAAAGTTTTCGCCAGGTTAATTTTTGATAAATCATATAAAGTTTTTAATCCTGTTGGGGATGTAACATTGATATCACCGTTAAGTTTTTGATCTATAAAATCTATTCCTGCAAAAAAAATATTTTCTTTTTTTAAGTCACTTGCTATTTTTTTTGATATCTTTTTTTCAGATATCGTAAGAATTGTATTTATTGCTTTACCACCTTTGCTCATATTGCTTAAAAAAGACCCTTTTTTAGGAACTCTTGATATAGCACCAGAAATTTTTCCATTGATTATGAACACTCTTTTGTCTCCATTACTTATTTTAGGTAAAAATTTTTGACACATCATGAAGCCATGTTTTTTAAGAAGTTTTTGGATTGATTTAAAATTAAATTTAGAGAATAAATAAATATCATTACCACCAAAGCTATGCACTGGTTTAAGAATTACTTTTTTGTTAGCTTTAAAAAAATTTTTGATTTCATTTAAATTTTGAGAAAAAATAGTATTAGGCATAAATTTTTGATATTTTGCTGAGTAAAATTTTTCAGAAATATTTCTTATTGATGTTGGATTGTTTATAATTTTAACCTTATCATTAATAGTATCCAACATGTAAGTTGTTGAAATATATTCAAGATTAAAAGGAGGATCTTGTCTTATTAAAATAAATTTACATTTTAACAAATCTAATTTTTGTTTTCTTAATATTTTACAAATATTTTTTTTATTATAATTAAATTTTACAAAAAATCCTTTAGCAATAACTTTTGAGTTAATGATGGATATATTTTTAGGTTCATAATAAAATATTTTATAGTTTTTTTTTTGAATTTCATTTGCTAAAAAAATACTTGTATCTGTTAAAGGATTAAGTTTTGATGGATGATTTCCTTGAATAGCAACAATTTTATTTATCATACAGTTCACTTAAATTTTCATTTTTTGAAAATTTATTAATCATATGATCTGCGTTTGTCGTTTTATTATCAATTACTTTTTGCAAATGTCTTAAAAATAAAGTTTCATTTTTGTTACTTTTGTTAAGAACATCTCTATTTTCTAATCCTTTTCTAGATAAATCCAATAAAGTTGAAGCCCAATAAAGAAGATTTTTACCCATCAATTCTGTATTAAACCCTTTTTTTGGAGCCTCAAGGTAAGCGTTAATAATTTTATCTTTATCCCATCTTGAAATTAAATCATAAACTTCATCTAAGTTCCCATATAACAAACCAACATTAAAAGCTGGACCAGCGCACAAACAATCCCAGCCACATGTGTCCATAGATCTAAGTTCAATATATTTTTTTAATCTGTTTTCAGTAAAAATTGTACTTAGATGGGTTGATAAGTCATTTTCATTGGGTAAACGATTATTAATTTCATCAACACTACCATTCATAAAATCTTTAAATCTATATTTTTGTCCTGAAATATATCTCTCTTTTTCTTGAATAAATAAAATCTGAAAATTCATTACAAAATCTGCGTATTTTTCAAAATTTAAATCCTCTAAGAATAATTTTGGCAAGCCACCTCGAGAAGTATTCTGCCATACTTTAGATCGATAAGATAAATAATTACTTTTTTTCTTTTCAACAATTGAAGAATTAGCAAACAAAGCAATTGAAATAGGAACAATGGAATTTACAATTTTGAATTTTTTAACAAAGTCTTTCTCTGAACTGTAATCAATATTTAATTGAGTTCCACAAGTTCGATACATCATATCAAGACTCAATTCTCCTCCTAAAGGCATATCTTTTGTCATTAGTTTATACCGTTGCTTTGGATTATTTGGAATTTCATTAAGTTTTGATATTGGATCAAAGCCTGAACTTACAATGCTTATATTTATTTTTTTTGTTACTTGTTTAAGTTCAAATAAATAATCTTGAGACTCAGCACAAGCTTCATGGATATTGTTTAATTTTTCTCCAGACAATTCAATTTGATTCCCAGGCTCAAGGGTAATATTTTTTTCACCTTTACTTAAACCAATTATATTATCTTTTTCTAAAATTGGATTCCAACCAAATTCTAACAAGGCTGAAAACATTTCTTTTATTTTTGTGTAGTTTATTCGCTTATTGTTTTTGTTATCAAATAAAAATTTTTCATGTTCAATTCCAATTTTAAAATTTTTTTGATCTTTAACTCCAGATTGAAAATATTTAATAATTTGTTCTTTGGTATTAATCATAAGATCTAAATAATACTTTTTTTTGTTATTTAAAGTAAAGAGTAAGGTTTTCTTGAGAAAATTCTCTTTACCATCGGAGAAAAGTCTTCAAGTGTCATACTTTTATAATTTGGATCAAATGATGCTTGATCCCATTTTTCACAAAAGTTAACAGCATCATTGTAGTATTCATGATCTTTATATTTATCTCTTTGATTTTTATTTTTACCTAAATGATGAGCATAATAGTACATTTGAAATTCTCCATGTTTCTCTATTATCCAGTGGGTTTTTTTACTCACATAGGGTTTCAAGACAGCTGCGGCATATTCAGAGTGATTTAAAGGAGCTAGCTCATCACCTATATCATGTAGCAAAGCTGCAACAACCATCTCTTCATCGGCCTTATCTTTATATGCTCTTGTTGCTGTTTGAAGAGAATGTTCAAGTCTTGATATTTTATATCCTTCCAAGGTAGCTGTAAGACCTTTCATAAAATTCAAAATTCTATCAGCTGTTCCATTAATGTATTCTTGTTCATATTTATCTAGCAATAGATATTCATCTTTTGTGCCTGATTTCATTTCTGTAAAATTAACTGTTTTCATTTAGTTATTTGAAGCAGTACTTAATAAAGATAGTTGAGTAATTTTATTATCACCAAGTTCATCAATTGGTTTTACCGGATAATCTCCTGTAAAATAATGATCAGTTAATTGGGGATAACTTTCGTTTCTTTTCTCAAACCCGATAGCTCTATACATTCCGTCTATTGATAAAAACTTTAAAGATTTTGCCCCTATATATTCACATATCTCATCATTGGTTTTATTTGCAGCTAACAATTCTTTTTTAGTCGGAGTATCCACTCCATAGAAATCAGGATATTTAATCTCTGGGCAAGCAATTTTTACATGAACTTCTTTTGCTCCAGCATCATAAAGCATTTTTACAATTTTATAAGATGTAGTTCCTCTAACTAAAGAGTCGTCAATAAGAATTATTTTTTTATTTTTAATAGCTGATTGATTTGCATTTAATTTTAATTTCACTCCTAAACTCCTGATTTTTTGACTAGGTTCAATAAAAGTTCTACCTACATAATGATTACGCACTAATCCTAGCTCAAAATTCATACCTAAATGTTGAGCAAAACCTAATGCTGCTGCATTACCTGAGTCTGGAACTGGAACAATAATATCTGCATCTATATCATTTTCTTTAGCAAGTTCAGCTCCAAGACTTTTACGATGTTCATAGGCTGTTTTGCCATCAAGAATACTGTCAGGCCTTGCAAAATATATATATTCAAAAACACAAGGTCTAACTTTTTTTTTCGGAAAAGGTTTAATACTTTCTAATTTATCATTTTCAATAAGCACAATCTCTCCATTCTCAACTTCTCTAATAAATTTTGCTCCAATTATATCTAAAGCGCATGTTTCCGATGCTAAAACATAACTATTTTTCAATTTTCCAATTACTAGCGGTCTGATACCAAATGGATCTCTAACTCCAATTAATGATCTTTGAGTTAGCATTACTAAAGCATATCCACCTTGTATTTGAAATATAGCATCAACAATTTTATCTATAGTTTTTGTTCTTTTTGATTTTGCAATTAGTTGCACAATTGTTTCTGTATCGGATGTTGTGTAAAAAATTGCACCTTCTTCAACTAATTTTTTTCTTAAAAAAATTGAATTTGTTAAATTTCCATTATGTGCTACTCCTATACCACCAGCATTTGTGTCAGCAAAAAAAGGTTGAATATTTCTTAAAGTATTTTCACCTGTTGTACTATATCGATTATGTCCTATGGCATAATCTCCCTGAAGTTTTTTTAGAATTTTTTCTTTGTTGAAGTTATCGCCAACCAACCCAAATCTTTTTTCAGAAAAATATTGTTTTCCATCAAATGTAACTATACCACAGCCTTCTTGTCCACGATGTTGAAGGGCATGAAGACCTAACGCAGTTAATGCTGAGGCATCTTTAGCATTACTAATGCCAAATATACCACATTCTTCTTTAAGCTTTGGATTAAAGATCTTCAATTTTTTCTTTTGAGTCTTTATAAGTTTTTTCATTAGGAAATTCTTTCAATAAATAATTACTACCTTTTTCTAAATATGGGAAGATGAATGATCTATCTAAATTTATTGGCCATTTGTCATGATTATAGACTATATGAGCACCAGAAAAGATGCATATAGAGATGATATATGCCCTTATGAAACCAAAAAAGAATCCAAATACAGTATCTAAACTACCTAGACCAGTATAATTGATGGCTTTACTTATACCTTTATTAACCATTAAAACGAGAAATATAACTACAATAAATATTGCAATTCCAAGACTAATGTCGAGAACATACTCATTATCAATAATGTCTTTTAAATAAGGTTTTATTTTAGGAAATATTAAAAGAGTTATTATGTAGGCCACTAGCCATTTCGCCATTGAAAGAATGCTTAAAACAAAACCCTTTTTATAACATTTAATTAATGACAATATTGTTATGATTATATAAATCAAATCAATAATTGAAGTAGCTTCATAAAAATTTACAAAGACATCCTGCATTTAAATATCTTTAAATGGTTTTATAAATAATATTAAGGAGGGGAGCAAGGTTAATACTGAAATCATTGCTAGTAACATTGCTAATCCAGTAAAAATACCAAAATAAATTGTTGGTATAAATTTTGATAAAACTAATATTGAAAAACCAAAAACAATTGTGATTGATGTATTCAAAATTGCTTTCCCAACAGTTGAATGACACAACACTAAAGTTTTCTTATAATCTTTTGAATTATCAAACTCTTCTTTGAATCTATAAATATAATGAATGCTATTGTCGACCGCAATGCCAATTGTAATTGCAGCAATAGTTATTGTCATCATATCTAAAGGAATACCAAGTAATCCAATAACTCCCAAAATAAAAAAAGCAGCAATAAAATTTGGAACTACACCAATTAAAGAAAGTTTAATATTCTTAAAAAGAACTAAAAACATTCCAAATATACCCACCATTACTAAACCTAAAGTAAGAATTTGTGATTTAAAGAGGCTTTGAAGGAGGTTATTAAATAAAATTAAAACACCAGCTAACTTAAAGTCTTTTTCTTCAATACCTAATTTATTTTTAAGATCATAATTTATCTTATTGATTAATTCATTTCTCCTTAAATTATCTTGTGAGTCTATTATTCTTAAATTAATTCTTGCCTCATTATCTTTTATAGAAATATATGGATCAATTATTTCTGTTTTTATACTTTCAGGTATTTTAGAATAAAGCACACCCATTTCTAAAGTTCCTAAAGGCTTATTATTATTAAGCATCGTAGCAACATCAATTATTGATGAAAATGATAAAACTTTTCCAACTTGCGGTAAACTATCAAGATAGTTATGCACTAAGGAAATTCTGTCGATTTTATCCTTTGTAAACCAATATTTATCATCATCTTTATTTTCCCCGGTATCCCAATCTTCAAAGTCATCATCAGTTTCTTGATTTTTATTTTTTGGAAATTTTAAAATCACTTCAAGAGGCGTTGTGCCACCTAATTTTTCATCTATTAGTTTCATCCCCTTATAAATTTCAGTTTTTTTACTAAAATAATTAATAAAGCTATTCTCTACTTCTAGACGACTTATACCAATTAGACTAAGTAAAATTACTATAATTGTTACAGTGAAAATTGTTTTATGATTTTTCAAGGATATTTCCGCAAAAAAAGATGTAATTTTTGAATCACCATATTTTTTTTGTGAAATATTTTCTTTAGGTGCAAAATTTATTAATGATGGCAGTAAAGTAAAAGTAATTAAAAATGATGTAACCAAACCCAAAGTCATCATCCAGCCAAAATCAATGATTGGCTTAATTTCACTAAAAATTAATGATAGAAAAGCAATTATTGTTGTTAGAGCAGTATATAAAATTGGCCAAAACATTTTACGTGTTGTTAAAACTAATAATTCTTCAGTTTTTTTATCTGGATGATATTCTTTGATTTGTAAAAATCTTGTGCTCATATGAATGTTCATAGCCATAGTTAAGATTAACATTAAGGCAATAAAGTTTGAGGAAATAACAGTTACTTTCCACCCTAATAAACCCAATAATCCTGTCATAATTATTACTGAAAAAAAACAGCTACTTATTGGAACTATAATCCAAATCAATCTTCTAAAAACAAACCACAAAGTTCCAATAATAAATAAAAAAACTCCTATTCCAAAAACAATGATGTCACTTTTTATAAATGTCATCATGTCATCAGCTATCATTGGAATCCCACCTAAATGTATTTTTCCTACATTTTCATAGCTTTTAATAACATCTCTTATTTCAAGAATATTTTGATGATTTTGTTTTTTGATCTCATCCTTGTAAGCTTCTATTTCTTTTGTTGTTTTATTCAAAATATCTTCCAGCTCTCTGTCTTTTTTTATGTTTACAATTATTCCACTAGTTTTAGCGTCTTCACTGATAACGAAGTTTCTAAAAACTGGGCTACTTAGAATTTCATTAAATCCTCTATCTCTATCGATTTCTTCATCTTTTAAAGTTTTGAAATTTTCAAGTCTTTCCTGTAAAGGAGCATCAGAACTATTCAATAATGGAATATCTAAAAGTGTAACAACACTATGAACCCAATCTAAACTTTGTATTTTATATTTTAAACTTAAAAGATTATTGATTGAGGCATCTGAAATCATCCCTTCTTTTGGAGTATATGTAAGAATTAAGAATTCCTTAGACCCATATCGCTCTGTAATTTCTTTCAAATATTTTAAATCAGGATCACCATCAATTAGCAAAGTATCAGATGAAGCATCTAATTTGAAATCTT
This sequence comes from Candidatus Pelagibacter sp. HIMB1483, assembly GCF_052048135.1. Classification (NCBI taxonomy): domain Bacteria; kingdom Pseudomonadati; phylum Pseudomonadota; class Alphaproteobacteria; order Candidatus Pelagibacterales; family Candidatus Pelagibacteraceae; genus Candidatus Pelagibacter; species Candidatus Pelagibacter sp. HIMB1483. The sequence goes on from NZ_JBNAIM010000002.1 coordinate 454,706, forward strand.
TAGAATAATAACCAAAAGTCAATAAAGTAATTAGCAAAATTACAAAAATAGACCTAGGATTTTTAAGGATTATGTTTTGATAAAATTGGGCAATCATTTAACCCTTTTATATTGGAATTTAGTTGTTTTGAGTATCTTTAAATTTGGTAAACATCGCCTCAAACTCAAGAGTGACATTCCCCGTTGGACCATGTCTTTGTTTACCAATAATTATTTCTGCTAAATTTGAAATTTCATTCATTTTTGCTTGCCATTCTGCATGTTCAACAGTCGCAGGTCTAGGTTCTTTTCTTTCTAAATAATATGCCTCTCTATAAACAAACATAACAACATCTGCATCCTGTTCAATTGAACCTGACTCTCTTAAATCAGATAATTGAGGTTTTTTATCATCTCTCTGTTCAACAGCTCTAGAAAGTTGTGAAAGTGCTAGAACTGGTACACCAAGTTCTTTGGCAATAGCTTTTAATCCTTGTGTAATTTCTGAAATTTCCTGAACTCTCCCATCTTTATTATTAAAAGTTCCTTTCATAAGCTGAATGTAGTCTACTACAATCATATCTAAGCCAAATCTTCTTTTAATTCTTCTTGCTCTATTGCTCATTGCGGCAATGCTTATAGCTGGTGTTTCATCAATATATAAAGGTAGTTCTGCAATATTTTTTGAAGTTTCTATAAATTTATCAAATTGCTCATCTGAGATTTTACCTCTTCTTATGTCATTTGATTTAATTCTTGATTGTTCAGCTAGTATTCTAGTTGAAAGTTGTTCTGAGGACATTTCTAGTGAAAAAAAAGCTATTGAAGATTTTTTTCCTCTGTCTTGTAGTTTTTGAGCTGCATTGAATGCTATATTTGTTGCTAATGCAGTTTTTCCCATAGAAGGCCTTCCTGCTATGATGATCAAATCTGATTGATGAAGTCCACCCAATCTATCATCCAAATCTCTAAGACCTGTTGGTACTCCCACGATACCTTCTTCATTTTTATAAGCAGCTGAAGCCATTTCAATTGTTTGTTTGATAGCTTCGTCGAATTTAATTAAGGAACTAGAGGTACCTTTTTCTGCTAATTCAAATAACAATTTTTCTTGTCTTTCTATAATATTTTGACCATTTGTGTTTAAGTCATTTAATTTAGCAGTATCAATTGTTTGTTCAGAAATTTTTATTAATTCTCTCCTTACAAACATATCATATATGATCTTGGAATATTCAGTTGCCTGTCTTACAGATGTTGAAAATTTTGTAATTTTAACTAAATATTCAGGGACATTTAATTCATCTTTTTCATTTTCAAAATAGTTTTTTAAAGTAATTGGATTAGCAAGCATTCCTTTGTAGATTAAATTTTCAATTGCTTCGAAGATTTTTTGATGCATTGGATCAAAAAAATTTTTACTTGATATTATAGTATTTAAGTCATCAAAAATTTCATTATTAACTAGAATTGATCCAATGACAGATTGTTCTGCTTCAATATTATTTGGTAATTCTTTGAATTGATCTTTAACTAAACTTAGGTTATTTTCCATTTTAAGAATTTATATAAATTTAAGGAAAAATAAATTCTTAATATTGATTGGGGAAAAAATTGTATAATTATCCAATAGTTTCTGCAGACTCAACTACAATATGTATTTCTGCATCAATCTCTGAATGTAAAGAAATCTTTACTTTAAATTTTCCTAATGACTTAATTTCTTTTATTGGCTGTATCATTGATGGTTTAATTTCCAATTTTTCTATTTCTTGAATAAGTTTTGAAATTTCTGTTGGCTTAACAGAGCCATATAATTCTTTGTTTTCAGTGCTAAGTTTTTTTACTTTGTATTCTTTTTTATTAATCTTTTCAGCAATTTTTTTTGCTTCTAATTTTTTTTCGTTATCTTTTTTAGATAACTGAGATTTAATTTTTTCTACTTCTTTTATATTGTTTTTCGAAGCGTATAATGCTTTTTTATTAGCAATTAAAAAGTTTCTTGCAAAACCTCTTTTAACATCTATTACCTCACCTATAGATCCAATTCTTTTTAAATTTTCCAATAAGATAACTTTCATTTTATAATAGGGCGAGATTTCTAGCTCTTTTTATAGATAAAGACAATTCTCTCTGTTTTTTTTGACTAACGTTTGTAATTCTTGAGGGTAGTATTTTTCCATTTTCTGATACGTATCTTTTAAGTAGTTTAATATTTTTATAGTCAATTTTTGGGGCTCCTTTGACTGATAAAGGACAACTTTTTTTAAATTTATATTTATTTGGTTGAAAAATACTTAATTTAGCAAAATTGCTTTGTTTTCCTCTTTTATTCCCACTTTGTCTCTTTGGCATATTTAATTTTTAGTACTTTCTTTTTTTTCAGACTCTTCTTTTCTTGAAAAATAATTAGAGTCTAAATCAAACTCTTTGACTCTTACTGTTAAATATCTCAATAATTTTTTATCGATTGCTTCATTTTTTTCCAATTCATCAATTACATTGCCTTTACCTTTAATTTTAAAGTGTATGTAACTTCCTTTCTTATTCTTTTTAATCAAATAAGATAAATTTAAAAGACCCCAATTTTCTGTTTTAATTACTTCACCATTATTCTTTTCTACAATTTTAGAATATTTTTCTGTTAGTTGCTTGATTTCACTAGGCGAAGTATCTTGCCTTGCTATAATTGTGTGTTCGTATAAATTCATTTAAGTTCTTTAATAAAATGTGAGGATATACTATTATAACCCTTATTTATCAATAGCAAAAAGTATAAAAAAAAGGTTTTTTTTAGATGTTTTCAGTAATTTTTCCCGGTCAAGGTTCCCAATCAATTGGCATGGGAAAAGAATTTTTTGAAAAATATAGTTTAGTAAAAAATTTATTTAAAGAAGCTGACGAATCTTTAGGAATTTCTTTATCTAAAATTATTTTAGAGGGACCTAAAGAAGAGTTAGATTTAACAATCAATACTCAACCAGCAATTTTTTTGGTTAGTTATTCTATATTTCAGGTTATGAAAACAGAATTTAATATAAACTTAAATGAAGCAAAATACTTTGCAGGCCATTCATTGGGTGAATATTCAGCATTATCATCTGCAAATTATTTGAATTTTTCAGATACAATTAAACTTTTGAGAGCAAGGGGAGAGTCTATGCAAAATGCAGTGCCTAAAGGAGAAGGTGGAATGTTAGCTGTTTTGGGCTCAAAAGTTGAAGTTATAGAAAATATTTTAAAAGAAAATGAAAAAGATTTTACAGTTGAAATTGCTAACGATAACTCTGAAGGGCAGATTGTATTAAGTGGAAAAAATAATGATTTAACTAGATTAATCCCATTATTAAAAATACAAAATATCAAAAATATAAAATTACCAGTAAGTGCGCCATTTCATTGTAAACTTATGAAAAAATCGACCGAAATAATGAAAAAAAAAATTGAAGAAATGAATTTCCAAGAATCTAAAAATAAATTAATTTCAAATGTGACTGCAAAAGAAATTATCAATCAAGAAGAATTAAAGAAACTACTAATAGAACAGATAGAAAGTAGAGTGAGATGGAGAGAAAGTGTTGTTAACATGATTAGCAAAGGAGTTGATCACTTCATTGAAATTGGACCTGGAAAAGTATTGTCAGGACTTATAAAAAGAATAGATAAGAATGTAAAAATAAATACAATAAATAACGATAGTGATATAAAAGATTTAAAAATATGATTAACCTTAATAAAAAAAAAATAATAATTACAGGTGCATCTGGTGGAATTGGCAATTCAATAGTAAAAAAATTAAGTGATTTCGGAGCAAATATACTTGCAACAGGAACTAAAATTGAAAAATTAGAGGAACTTAAATCAAAATATAAAAATATTAATATTATAAAATTTGACATTTCCCAAAGTGATAAAATTGAAGAATTTATTGATAATGCAACTAATGAACTTGGTGGGAATTTAGATTGTATTATAAATAATGCTGGTTTGACTCAAGATAATTTAGCAATTCGGATGAGTTTAGAAGAGTGGAGAAAAGTAATAGATATTAATTTAACCTCAACATTTTTGTTAAGTAAATTTGCAATAAAAAAAATGTTAAAAAATAAGTCTGGCAAGATAGTGAATATCACTTCTGTAGTAGGACACACAGGTAATTTAGGACAAACAAATTATACTGCATCAAAAGCTGGTATTGTGGCGATGTCAAAAAGTTTAGCAATTGAATACGCAAAAAAAAATATAAATATTAACTGTATTTCGCCTGGTTTTATTAAAACTGCTATGACAGATAAAATAGATGAAAAATTTAAAGAATTAATAATATCAAAAATACCCTCTGCAAGATTAGGTGAACCTGATGATGTCGCTAATGCAGTTCTTTTCTTGGCTTCTGATCAATCTAATTATATTAATGGGGAGACAATACATGTTAATGGGGGCATGTATATGGCTTGACAAAACAAGTATTTAAACTATTAAGAATTTTATAACAAAAAGGATGAATATGTCAGAAGATGTTTCAAGCAAGGTTAAAAAGATAGTAGCAGATCACCTAGGTATAGATGAGGCAAAAGTTACTGAAGAGTCTAGTTTTATAGATGATTTAGGTGCTGATAGTCTAGATACAGTTGAATTAGTAATGGCTTTCGAAGAAGAATTTGGATCAGAAATTTCTGATAGTGAAGCTGAGAAAATTTTAACAGTAGGTGATGCTGTAAAATTTATTGAAGGAAAAGCAAATTAACTTTTTTCATGCCCACAGATAAGGATGGGGTAATGATTATTTTATCATCTCCTTCTGGAGCTGGTAAAACAACTTTAGTTAATTTACTGTCTAAATTAAATAATTTTGAAATTTCAATTTCACATACTACCCGACAGCCAAGACATAATGAAGTTCCGAACAAAGACTATTATTTTGTTGATGAAACTGAATTTAAAAGGCTAATTAATAATCAGGAATTTTTAGAGTATGCTAAAGTTTTTAATAATTTTTACGGATCAACAAGAACTCCTGTAATAAATAATTTAAGTAAAGGAAAAAACGTTCTTTTTGATATTGATTGGCAAGGAGCTGATCAAATAAAAAATAACAAATTAGACTATAAATTAATTACTTTTTTTATTTTACCTCCAAGTAAAGAGGTATTATTTGATAGATTGTCTAATAGAGATATGAAAGATAAATTAATAGCAGATGAGAGAATGAAACAATTTGGACGTGATGTTTTACACTGGATAAATTATGATTATGTCGTAATTAACAATGATTTAGAAAAATGTTTTCAAAAGATTAAAAATTTAATTGATGCAGAAATAAATAATGGCTCAAAAGACTATGACAAGGAATATATAAGAAGTCACGTAGAAAAGCTTACCTCATAAATTTTCATATTCTTCAGTTAATTCATAATATATTTCATGACTTAAATTTTGAGGTCTTAAATTCAAATCAATATTTAATTTCTTAGCAATTTCAAAATTTCCATTGAATAATTGATTGTATGGTTTTTTTAACATTTTCCTTCGTTGATTAAAAAAAACTTTGGTAATTGTCTCTAAATTTTTGGAATTTTTTATATTATGGAATTTTTTTTTTGGTTTAAAAATCAATAAAGAACTATCAATTTTAGGTTTTGGAAAAAAACTACTAGGTTTGATGTCACAAATTTTTTTTATATCTAATTTCCAATTTGCTAATACAGACAACCTTCCATAATTAGATGTGTTAGTCTCTGAAACGATTCTATTAGCAACTTCTTTTTGAAACATTAAAACCAGACTATCAAACCAAAAATAGTTTCTATCTAAATTTAAAATCCATTTACATAATATTTCAGTAGATATATTATATGGAAGATTTCCAAATACAGTTAATTTTTCTTTACAAATTTTTTTTTCATTAATTCTCAATATATCATCATTTATAATTGTCTGATCTTTAAATTTATTTATTAAAATAGATATTAAATTTTTATCTTTTTCTATTAAAAAAATTTTTTTTGGATTTTTTTTTAAGATGTATGAAGTAAGATTACCAGTTCCAGGTCCAACCTCAAGAATTGATTTACCATCAATTTTTGTCACACTGACTATTTTAGCTAATATATTTTTATCATTTAAAAAGTTTTGTCCTAAACTTTTCTTTGGTTTAATCACTTTTGTTGATCCAAAAAAGTTAAAGCTTTAATCAAACTTTGTGGATTTGATAAATTTTTTCCAAGCATGGTTTCATTTGGGCCATGATCTGGTGAAACTCTAAGGTAAGGAAGACCCAAAGTAATATTAATAGCGTCATATTCAAATAATGTTTTAATTGGCGTTAAAACTTGATCATGATACATTCCAACTATTACATCATATTTTTTTCTGTTTTTTTTTAAGAAAATTGTATCAGCTGCATAAGGCCCAAAAACTTTATATTTAGATTTAGATAAATATTTGATTGCAGGCTTTATTATTTTTTCATCTTCATCAAATGGATGAATACTTTCACAATGTGGATTGAGACCAACAACTCCTATTTTCGGTGTTATTTTAAGGTAGTTTTTGTAGAAGCTGTCTATAAGTGTTATCTTTTCAATTAACATTTTTTTTGAAATTTTTTTTGAAACTTCTTTTAAAGGTAAATGAGTTGTTAAAGGACATACAGATAGTTCGTTATTGTATATTAACATGGCAAATTTTTTAGATTTTGATTTATTAGCTAAATATTCTGTTATTCCTAAAAACTTTTTATTTAAAAAGAATTTTTTAGAAATTGGACCGTTTATAAATTTATTTGAAAAATTTTTTTTTAAAATTTTTAATGCTAAATTAAAAGATTCTTTTATGTAATCATTTGACTTATGTGAAATTTTTTCAAATGGTTTTGATTGTTTATAATTTACATTAATTAAATTGATGTATCTATAATCAAATTTATACTCATCTAATTTAAAAAAATCTATTAATCTTATTTTTTTTTTTATATTTAATCTTTTCATTTGAAGTTTTAGTATTTCAAATGAGGCAATTAAAATTATGGGGCTTCTAAATTTTTTATATCTTATAGCTTTAAAATATATTTCAAAAAAAATACTATTTGGTTCACCCGCTACAATAATTATTGGCTTATAAGTCATCAAAAATTAAGTCTTTTTTAATCTTATTAAAATAATTATTAGAAAGTTGATTTAGTTGTTCGTTTGTTTTAAACATAATCGCTTCTTGAATTTTTTTATCTAAGTCAAATTCAATCTCGTATTCTTTTATGTCTTCAACTTTAATAATCAAAAATCCTGCTGATGTTCTAATTGGTTTAGAATATTGACCTATTTCTAATTTGTTAATTTCATTTTTAATTACATTATTTAGATTATCTACTTTTACCCATCCAATAAATCCACCAACTGATGCAGTGTCAGATATACTATTGATTAAAGCTGCATTCTTAAATCCTGTTTGTTCTATATCCAAAATAATTTTTTCATATTTTGTATTAAATTCAGATTTTTTATTTATATCAAAAACAATTTCTGAAAGAGATAATTCTCTTTGCAATTTTTTTTCAGAATTTTTTAATATTTCCTTTCTGATCTGATCTTTATTGATAATTACTTTTGAATTAAATTTTTGAAAAATTATATCATTCCAAATTAATTCAATAGCAATTTTTTCTTTTGCATTTTTAACATCAAGATTGTTACTTTTTAAAAATTCATTAAAACTATCTAGAGAATTTATACCTAACTTTGAATATTTATCTTTTATAAATTTCAAGAGAAATTTATCTTCTATTTTAACCTCCTCAACATAATTCATTATCTCTATTTTTTTAATTTTTTCTCTTATGATTGTGTTTTTTGAAATTTCTAATAAATCTTTTTCATTAAGATTATTTATTTCAGGATTAAAAATTTTAAGAAATTTAATCTCCTCATAAATATCAATTGTTGTAATTATTTCATTATTAACTTTAAAAAGTATTTTATTTTCAAATGACTCTAAGCTTTTAGAATTAATTATTATAAATAAACAAATTATTAATAAATTTTTTAATTTATTTAACATTTTCATAAAATTAATTAGCAACTTTTTGTTCAATGGATGTGAGAGGAATTAAGGTAATACTTAACATAAAATCCTCAGTTGGTTTTAAATCTCTATCATTATAGTATGTCTTGTTATATTTAATACCAGCAACTAAACAATCGTTTTTGTATTCATAGATTAAATCATAATATTCAGTTAAATCTATTTCTCTATTCTTTCTAGTTCTAAATGTAATAAAATTTTTATCGTCAAAATTAAAACTTGTTGTATTTTCTAAAATGTTTGAACTTCCAATAGCTCCATTTTCTTCTATAAAATTAAATGTGGTTAAAAAATTATTTTTTGAGATTGATGCGCCTAAAGAATTGTATTGAAAATGTTTTAAATTATTGTCTATTGAGAATTCATAATTAAGTTTAATATTTTCATTAAAATTATTTGTTACTTTTCCAAAGTAATTTGAATTTTTTTGGTCTAATGTGCTATTTGACGGAATATTCTTATTTGACTTAGTTCTTAGAACAGTTGCAAGACTAAATTCAAAATATTTGTTGATATCATTTAATTTCTCTTTTTTATAATCTATTCCCAAAGTAAGATTTTGCCCTGATTCAATAGTGTCTATTAAACCCAATCTATCTATATTAAATATATTATCATTATTTATTCTTCTATTTTCGGTAATATAATTTTTCATTTCTGATGGATTAATTCTTAATGATAATCTTGTATTTATAAGATTTACATAGTTTTCATCTATTTTAGTAAGTGGGTAACTCGATTGCATTTCAAGCATATTCATAATTTTTAGATGGGGACTTGAGTCATATTCTAAATTGTTCTTACCAGCTGTGATCGTATTTTTTAAATAATAATTAAAATTATTCTTAAAACCATTTTTTGTGATAAAATCATAACTTTGGATATTAAGATTATTAATCATTCTTGATCTTAAACTATTAGTGTCTTTTAAAATATTATCTCCGTGAGAAAGAAAATTAAATGAACCGAAATTACTATCGTTAAAAAAAACTTTTGAAAAGTTATAATAAGGCAAAACATATTGATAACGATCTGTTTCTGCTTTTGAGAGATCTTCATATGAAATAAAGCCTGTGTCAAAAGCAAATTTTTCATGATCTAAATTTAATTTTATATCTGAAGTTAAAGTATCAAAGCTTTCAGGCTTCAAATCAGCATCAACGATATTTGTATCAAAAACCTTTAAATAAGTATCATTATTCACCTTTTGAACAGAAATATTTAATGAACTTTCTATAAAATCTTCAAAATTTAAATCTGCATCATACTTAGTAAAAAAGTGTGTAAGTGTTTTCTTTTTATTAGTTGTCTCAGCCTTGTATCCATTAACAATATTAAAATCGGTTATAAAAAAAGAATTTTTATTTTGTTGTCTATATTCATTTTGAAGCATTAATATATCCTTATCAAAAAAAGTTGGCTTAAATGTTAAATCTTTATTTTCAGAAATAACATGAAAATAGGGCACTTGAATTGATGAACCTAAAATGTTTGAATTATTAATATGTGGTACTAATAAACCTGATTGTCTTTTCACAGTTGGGCCGGGGTGAAAAAATTTTGGGAAATATAGAATTGGTATATCATAAACTTTTACTACTGCTTTGTCATAATATATCTGTTTTTTGTTCTTATCATAGGTTACTTTATCTGCCTGAATAGTCCATGGAGGACAGCTATCATTTTTTTTACAACTTGTGAAAATACCTTTGCTAATTGTGGTTATGTCATTTTTACTAGTTGAGGAGATTCCTTTGAATCTTGGATCATTATCCTTATTTCCAAAAAGGTTTTTTTTCAGTTTAATATCAATATCTTGGGCAATATAGCTTTGATCTTTTAAATTAAAAATTGCAGTTTTAAAAAAATACTTATCACTGAATGGTTGATTATATTTTGTATTTATAAAAAAATCTTCACCTTTCAAAACTTCTTCGTTAATTGAATAACTAAATCTACCTATTTCAAAAAGTGTTTGATTCTTTTTATCAATAAATGTTACATTTTTATTAGAACTAATAATTCCTTCATTCCTGTAAATTATTATATCTTCTGCTTTGAAGTTATAATTTGAGTATATTGTAGAGTTTGATTTACCTTTAATTTCAATTTTTTCACTTTTCTTAGAATAAAGAACATTTTCTGAGTATATATCATAATTATTTATTTCGTCTTTGATTCTTATATTACCACTGGCTTTAAGAATATTTTTGATCTTATCATATTCAAATTGATCGGCATCAATAGTAATACCGTCATTTGTTGTAATTTTTCCTCTTTTTTTTCCAACAATTTTATTTCCTTTATCAAGAATTTCTATTTGAGAAATATCGAAATTCAATTGATCATTACCATAAACACTAGAAAAAAATAAATTACTTAAAATTATTATAATAAAAATTGATATTTTATTTAGCATTCAAATTTCTCATGAAGATTAAATTAATTAGAGTAAAAAATAATAATGGAATAAAAATTGAGCTCAAAACACTGATTTTTTCTGAAGTGCCCAATATATAAAAAAAGTTATTTATGTAATAGATTACCACTGATAAGAATAAACCTATTGTTATCTTTAAATATTTACTTTTAAAACTTTTTGTATTGATCATAATTATCCCGGAAAAAATAAACATTAAACAAATATAAAATGGAAATGAGATCAATTTTAACAATTGAAGATCTATTTCTGTAAGAGAATAGCTCAATTTTTTATAATTTTTTCTCATTTCAAGAAGTTCTAAAAGAGAGAGTGAAGACATGTTTGAAAATAAATTTTGAATTATCTGATAATCAAAATTTGTATTGAATTTTAATTCATCAATTATTTGTTTATTATTTTGAATGTATATTTCAGCATTTTCGATGATCCATTCTTTATTGGTAATATCAATTTTTTTGCTTTTAATATTTCTTATTATTTCATAATTTTTATCAAATTCAGAAATGTATGCATCTAGAAGTTTATTTTGACTTATTAAACCGGCATTTATCATAAGAGTTTTTTCATCATGTATATCTTTAATCCATAAACCATTATTTGTAATTACAGCAAGATATTTATTGTCTTCTGTGTAGTTTGATTTCAACCCTAAATACAAATTTTTTAAATTTGATGACAAATTATAAAAAATTGAAATTATTAAAATACCTGTGAAAAAAGTAGTAACCGTTAATATAGAAAATATTTTTGAATTTTTAAGTCCTGAGTATTTAAATATATTAATTTCGTTATTATTGAACAAATTATTAAAAAAAAATTGAGTTGATATTAAAAATATAAATGGAAACATTTCAAATACAAACATTGGAGTATTTATTAAGGAAAGATAAAGTGGAAAAAAAGTATTTACCTCACTCTTTTTAAAAAACTCAAGTTCTGTAAGTAAATTAAGTATAAATATTAAAGAAAAAAATATAAAAAAAACATTAAATAATGACGATAAATAATTTTTTAATAAAAATTGTATATGTATTTTCATATTTTTATCTCACAAATTTAAATTTAAAAAAATATATTAGATAAAGACTTACAATTAAAATTATCGGTATTATAAAGAATTTAATATTATTAAAAATATCTTCATTTATAAGTCTGATAGTCATCTCAGAAATTATTATTGTGCTTAAACCAATTAAAAATATTAAAACACGATATCTTGCGTAGTTAGTGTTTTCTTTTGATTTAAAAATTAATAGTAAAGAAATCAGAATTAAAACTGGAATATACAGTGGAATAATCATTCTTTTATATAACTCTTTTAAAATATTATCAATATTATCTATCCGACAATTTTCTACTTGAAAAGTTTTATCAATTTTAAAAAATTTTAATTCTAATAAATTATGGTAACATCTAGTAAGATCAAGGGTGGCAACTTCTTGCGTTTTTTTATAAGTAGTAGTGTTATCTTCGAAATTACTAAGATTAAAATCAGTTTTTGAAAATCTAAAACTAGTTATTTTATCATCAACTACACTTATAGTTTCGCCAGAGTTTAATTCTAAAAATTGATTTTTTCCAATTTGTTTAAATTTACCTTTTTTTGCATATGTAACTTGAAAAGTATTTCCTGTTCCTTTTTTTAAATATATTTCATTTAAACTACCATCTTCATCTTTAGAGTTACTATAAATCGTTAAACCTTTTACAGCATCATTGAAAACTCTAGGTTTAACAAAACCCTCTAAATAATTTATATTAGAAGTTCTAAGAAAAGATCTTGCTAAATCTTGAGTTTTAGGAACAACTAAAACTGTTAAAAATATTTGGATTAGCATAATTAGAAAAGAAAATTTTATAAAAAAATTGATTAATTCAATCTTATTTATTCCAAAATTCCAAAAAATAATTAATTCATTATTTAATTCATATTTAGCTATTACATATAAAAAACTGAAAAATAAAACAAAAGGTATAAGTTTACTTATTATTTTTGGAAAATTTAGTAATGAGAAATTTAAATAAACAAAATAGTCTCGCCCTCCTTCAACAATAATGTCTAAAAAATTAACTGCTTGAAATACCCATATAATTATACCTACAGAAAAAAGAGTAATTAAAAAAAAGACTAGACAGTCAAATAATAATTTCCTAAATAATATTTTTTTCATTGAAATCTATCAAAATAATACATATATATTTTCAACTAATAGTTTACAATTTAAATACAACTCAAAGTACATATATATAAAAAATGTCAATAAAAATAAGGCTTAAAAATAGTTTTGATGAAAAACTTGTCAAAAACCATGTTTTTTTTACAAACCAAGATTTTAAAATCGCTGAATTTAATAAACTTTCGGTGTTCAAACACTCTAATTTTATAAAAAAATCAATTAGCTCTAATAAATTTGATGATAAGAATTTTTTATCATTTGATATTGGACCTACACAAAAAATCTTATTAATAAAAATTAAGAATAATCAAACTTCTCTGGATATTGAAAAAATTGGTGCTGATTTCTATAGCTATTTAAAATCTAATTCGTTTTTTAAAACAACATTTTATGAAGTTAATATTAGAAATGTCAGTTCTGATAATCAATATTTTTTTGATGAGTTTATTCATGGTCTGGAGTTAAAGTCTTATGAATTCAATAAATATAAGTCTAAAAAAGAAAATAAAATATTTGAAATAGATGTTATCAATAAAAATAAATCTTTTAAATTTAGTAGTAATAAAAGATTTAAGTCTTTAATTGAAGGAACTAATTTTACAAAAGATCTTGTTTCTGAACCTGGAAACATCCTACATCCAGATGAATATGCAAAAAGGTTACTAAAACTTAAAAAATTTGGTTTAAAAGTAAATATTTATAACGAAACAAAATTAAAAAAACTTGGAATGAATGCTTTATTAGGAGTTGGCCAAGGAAGTATTAGAGGGTCATATTTAGTAACTTTAGAATGGAATGGAATTAAATCTAAAAAAAAACCATTAGCCTTTGTTGGGAAGGGAGTATGTTTTGATACTGGAGGTATATCTCTAAAACCAGCAAAATTTATGGAGGATATGACTTATGATATGGCTGGTTCTGCAGTTGTTGTCGGACTAATGAAAAATCTTGCAATAAGAAAAGCAAAAGTAAATGCTGTTGGTGTCGTTGGTCTAGTAGAAAACATGCCTGGAGGCAATGCTCAAAGACCTGGAGATATTGTAAAATCTTATAGTGGCAAAACAATAGAAGTTTTGAATACAGATGCTGAAGGTAGATTAGTTTTAGCAGATGCTCTTACTTTTACAGAAAAAAAATTTAAACCAGAATTTATTGTTGATCTAGCAACATTAACTGGTGCAATTATTGTTTCTTTAGGTTCTGAATATGCAGGATTGTTCTCAAATAACGATAAATTATCTAAACAACTTTTTGACTCTGGTCAAAAGGTTGGAGAAAAAGTTTGGAGAATGCCTCTCCATAAAAATTATGATAAATTAATAAATTCTAAAAATGCCGACATGCAAAATATAAACTACGTAGGTGGGGCAGGCTCAACTACTGCTGCTCAGTTTTTACAAAGATTCATTTTAAATAAAACACCATGGGCACATCTTGATATAGCTGGAATGGCTTTTTCAAAATATGGAGGAGCATTAAATTCTGGAGGTGCTACTGGATTTGGAGTGAGATTATTAAATCAACTAGTAGAGGATCATTATGAGTAATTTAGAACGAACTTTATCAATTATAAAACCAGATGCGGTAGAAAGAAATTTAGAAAATGAAATTAAAAAAATGTTTATAGAAAATGGTTTTAAAATAATTAAAGAAAAAAAAATACAAATAGAAAAATCAGAAGCTGAAACTTTTTATAAAGTTCATGAAACTAAACCGTTTTATAATGATTTATGTGCATATCTTTCATCTGGTCCAATAGTAGTAATGATACTTGAAAAAGAAAATGCTGTTTTAGGAAATAGGGATCTTATGGGAGCTACTAATCCAAAAGATGCAAAAGATGGTACTATTCGAAAAAAATATGGTATTTCAATTGATAAAAATTCTGTTCATGGCTCAGATAGTGTTGAAAATGCAAAAATTGAAATCGATTTCTTTTTTAGAGATTAGTTAATATTTTTATCACAGCTTTTGGATATAATTTATGTTCCTGTTTTAGGATTTTAATCTTTAAAGATTCTGCATTATCTCTTTTTGAAACTCTTACTTTTTTTTGTAAAATTATTCTTCCAGCATCAAGTTTTGAGTTAACATAATGAACTGTACAACCTGAGTATTTTTCCTTATTGTTGATTACACGGGCATGAGTATCTAAACCTCTATATTTTGGTAACAATGAGGGATGGATATTTAAAATTTTACCCTTAAATCTTTTAATAAAATCTTTTGATAAAATTTTCATAAAGCCTGCAAGGCAAATTAATCTAATCTCATTATTCTTTAAGTCCTTAAGGATAAATTTTTCTGAAACAGACTTGTTTTTAAAATTATAAATTTTTTTTTTAATCTTAAATATCTTTGCTAATTCAAGTCCTTTTGCTTTTGAATTATTTGAGACGATTAGATTTATTTTTATAGGGGAGTTTTTTGATAAAGAAAATTTTATAAGACTTTCAAGATTACTTCCAGTACCTGAAATAAAAATAGCAGTTTTTACTTTTTTAAGACCAATCAATTTTGCCATTAAATTTAAATTCTTTATTACCTTTGGATATTTTTCCAATGATATAAGGCTTATAAGTTTTTGAAAAAAATCTATTTATTTTATTTAAATTTTTTGGTTTAATTATTAAACAAAAACCAACACCACAATTAAAAGTTCTTAGCATCTCATTATCGTTAATATTATTATTTTTTAACCATTTAAAAATTTTTGGAACTTTAATTTTATCTAAGTCAATCTCTGCACAAAAATTTTTAGGAATTATTCTTTTTATATTGTCTGGTAATCCACCTCCAGTGATATTTGCACAACCATTAATTAAATTTTTTTTAAGTAAATTTAATATTTCTTTTACATAAATTTTTGTTGGTTTGATCAATTCTTTTTTTAAAAAAATATTTTTATGTATGTTTATTTTTTTCTTTTTTATTATATTTCTTACTAAAGAATAACCATTAGAATGTAGACCACTTGATGGGATAGCTAAGATTAAATCGTTTTCTCTAATTTTATTTTTATTTAAAATTTTTTGTTCATCAACTACACCAACAGCAAATCCAGCTATATCAAACTTACCTTTTTCATAAGTCCCTGGCATCTCTGCAGTTTCTCCACCAACCAATTCGCAATTTGAAATTTTACATCCTTTTATTACTCCTCTAATTATTGATTTAAGTTTAGGTAAATCAATTTTATTTATTGATACATAATCTAAAAAAAGAAGAGGTTTAGCACCTTGAACAATCAAATCATTTACACTCATTGCAACTAAATCAATTCCGATAGTATCGTATTTATTAATTAAGTTTGCGATTTCAATTTTGGTTCCTACTCCATCAGTACATGCAACTATCTTAGGTCTTTTTATATTTTTTGGTATACTTGAAATGGAGCCAAACCCGCCAATATTGTTATACTTTTTTTTGCCTTTTTTTCTTGTAGAGATAGAGGATATGAAATTAACAAATTTATCTGCAGCATCAATATCAACACCACTTTTTTTATATGTAAATTTAGTTTTATTCATTATTATAAGGCATGGTAATTAGATTTAAAAAATATTCAAAAATCTTATATATTTTTTTTATTACTCTATCTTTATTTTTATTTTTTTTTTCCACAGATAAAGTTGAAGCAAAATCTTTTAATATTGAAAATATTGAAGTTTCAAAGCCTTTTGAAATAAATTTTGATAAAAATAAGGTTGTAGATGACGGATTTATTAAGGCTTTTTCAGAACTGATTTTAAGGTTAACCACTTCCTCAGATCACAATGTAATTAATAAAGTAAGATTAAACCAAATTAAAGGAATGATAGAGTCTTTTACAATTAAGGAAGAAAAATTTATAAACGAAATTTATTACGTAAATTTAGGTGTTTCTTTCAATAAAAAAAAAATTTTTAAATATCTAGAAAATAATAATATATTTCCATCGATTCCTAAAAAAAAAAATTTTTTATTTATTCCAATTATAATTGATGAAGATAAAAAAAATTTAGCTTTATTTTCTGATAGTAAAATATTTAATGAGTGGAATGATTATAAAGAAAGCTTTTATCTTATTGACTACTTATTACCAACTGAAGATCTAGAGGATATAAATTTAATTAAAAAAAATTATGATGAAATTGAGAAATACAATTTTGCAGAAATTGTAAATAAATATAACTTAAGTGACTCAATTATTACTTTAATTTTTAAAAATCAAAATAATATTAGGATATTATCAAGGGTTACTGTTAACGATAATATAGTTTTAAAAAATTTGTCATTTTCTAATGTAGATTTAAATAACAAACAAAATAGGGAAAACTTGATTAGTAATTTAAAAATTGTGTATGAAGATTATTGGAAAAATTTTAATAAAATTAATACTTCTTTAAAGTTTCCAATTTATATTAAGATTAAAGGAAATAATAATCTAAAAGTTTCAAATTTTGAGAATACTTTGAATGAAATTGATTTAATTTATGATTATTATATTTTGAAATTTGATAAAGATTTTATTTATTACCATATTATTTTTAATGGGACGCCAGATAATTTTTTAAAATTTATGAAAAAAAAGAGCTTTGATTTAAATACCCAAAATAAAACATGGGTTTTAAAATGAAAGATTTAAATCAAGAAATAATTAAATTTGACTATGATCAGAATTTTAAAGATGATGATTTTTATGTATCTAAAAGCAATAAACATATTTTTGACTTATTAAATAGATGGCCTAAATGGGAAAAAAATTTTCTTAATATAAGTGGAGAGAACTTTTCAGGAAAGACACATTTAATTAATATTTTTTTAAAAAAATTTAAAGGCATAAAAATCGAATCAAATTTGTTAAAAAATGAAGATTTAAAAAAAATTAAGATTCATCAAAACATAGTTTTGGAAAATTTGAATACAGCAGTTAATGAAGAGCTTTTTTTTACACTATGTAATATTATTGAACAGGATAACAAGTATTTAATTGTTACATCAAATCAGCCAATTGTGAATTTGGAATTTAATTTAAATGATTTAAAATCAAGATCAAAAAACTTTCTTTTACAAAATATTGATAAACCTGATGATGATTTAATATTTGCTTTAATTTTAAAAAATTTGTCTGATCGTCAAATATTGTTAGATAAAAAGTTAATTGATTTTATAATTAAAAGAATTGATAGATCATATGGAAAAATAATTGATTTTATATATAAGATTGATGAGATTAGTTTAAAAAAAAAAAAATCAATTGATTTTAAAATAATCAAAGAAGTTTTGGGGGAATAATTGAACAAATATAGAAGTCACAATTGTAATGAATTAAGAAAAAAAAATGTTGGAAACAAGGTTTTGATTTCAGGATGGATCAATAAAAAACGGGACCATGGAAATCTTTTATTCATTGACCTCAGAGACAATTATGGAATCACCCAATGCATTATAGATAAAGAAAATAAAAATTTCATTGATTTAGAAAAAATGCAACTTGAAACTGTCATACAAATTGAAGGTATAGTTGTTAACAGATCAAGTGAAACAATTAATAAAGATATTGAAACAGGAGAAATAGAAGTTTCAATAAACAATTTTATTGTTTTAGGCACATGTAAAGAATTACCTATGCCTATTTTTAGTGATCAAGAATATTCTGAAGAAATTAGATTAAAGTATAGATTTTTAGATTTAAGAAGAAAAAAAATACATGAAAATATAATTTTAAGATCAAAGGTTATTTCATTCATAAGAAATGAAATGAATAAATTTGGGTTTTTAGAATTTCAAACTCCAATACTTACTTCATCAAGTCCTGAGGGTGCGAGAGATTTTTTAGTTCCTAGTAGATTGAATCCAGGAAAATTCTATGCATTACCACAGGCACCTCAGCAATTTAAACAATTAATAATGGTCTCTGGGTTTGATAAATATTTTCAAATTGCCCCATGTTTCAGAGATGAAGATGCTCGAGCTGATCGTAGTCCAGGTGAATTTTATCAATTAGATTTAGAAATGTCATTTGTTGAACAAGAAGATGTATTTAACGTAGTAGAGAAATTATTAGTTAATACATTTAAAAAATTTTCAAATAAAAAATTATTGTACGAAAAGTTTCCTAAAATTACATATGCTGATGCATTATTAAAATATGGAACTGATAAACCAGATCTTAGAAATCCATTAGAAATTCATGATATAACAGAAGTTTTTTCAAGAGATGACGTGTCATTTGAAATCTTTAAAAAACTTGTAAAAACTGGCTCTAGAGTAAGATGCATAGTTACTAAAAACACAAAAGATAAACCAAGAAGTTTTTTTGATAATATTGATAAATGGGCAAAAGATCAGGGTGCATCTGGTTTAGCTTATTTTACGTTTGAAAAAGATAAAGAAATTTTTGCCAAGGGCCCTATAGGAAAGTTTTTTTCAAAAGATTCATTAACAGAGCTAATGAATAAAACAAATTCCAAGGTAGGAGATAGTATTTTTTTGGCTTGCAGTAAACAAAAAGAATTAGAAAAAATTACAGCACTAGCTAGAGATAAAATTGCTAAAGATTTAAATTTGATTGATGAAAATATTTTTGCTTTTTGTTGGATTGTAGATTACCCAATGTTTGAAAGAGATGATCAAACAAATAAAATTGGTTTTAGCCATAATCCTTTTTCAATGCCACAAGGAGATATCGAAAAAATAAATTTTGAGAATCCTTTAAATATTCTAGCTTATCAATATGATATTGTATGTAATGGTATAGAACTATCTTCTGGAGCAATAAGAAATCATATTCCAGAATTAATGTATAAATTGTTTGCGGTAGCTGGTTATGACAAAAAGCAAGTTGATGAAAAATTTAGTGGAATGATTAATGCATTGAGCTATGGTGCTCCACCTCATGGAGGAATAGCTCCAGGAATTGATAGAATAGTAATGTTGCTAGCTAATGAAAAAAATATTAGAGAAGTGACGATGTTTCCAATGAATCAAAATGCACAGGATTTGATGATGAATGCTCCATCAACTGTAAGTGAAAATCAATTAAAAGAATTAAACTTATCTTTGAAAGTGAAAAAATAGTCTATTTTTTTCCTTTAAGGCTGATTTTTACATCAGATAAATCAACTAAATTTTTCTTATAATTATTTCTCACAAACCCTTTACTAGTAATATCTTTAACTATTTTTAATAATTGGTTTTGATCTTCTGAATTTTGTCCTTCTATATGTGAGTTTTCTGAAGTTCCAATTGCAGGTGTATGAGCAAGATCTTCTCTATTTTGATAAGATATTGCTAGTTCTCTAAATATATAGTCTAATATTGATGATGCACTCAGAATTCTATCGTTCCCGTAAACTTTTCCTGAAGGTTCAAATTTTGTGCCAACAAATGCGCTTATAAATTCATCAAGCGGAACTCCATATTGTAATCCAAGAGAAACAGCGATTGCGAAATTATTCATTAAAGCTTTAACTAATTCACCTTCTTTACTTGTATCTATAAAAATTTCACCAATTTTTCCATCTTCATATTCACCAGTGTGTAAATAAACTTTATGATCTCCAATAGTTGCTTTTTGAATATAGCCTTTTCGTCTATCAGGCATGCTGTGCCTTTTTCCATTTTTTTCTTGATTATTGTTTTGAGAATTTATTATGTTTTCTATTTTTTGTGATGAAGTCTCTTTTTTATCTGACAATATATTTAATTCATTACTATCAACAATTTTTTTGTTATTTGGATCTAGGCTTTTAGTTTTTCTATTATCTAATTTGACATCCAATATCTCAAACTTTCCATCATCTCTTTTTTCTAGATTTTTAAGTTCAGTTTCGTTTATATCATCCAAATAATGATTTACTTTAAAAGTGCATGTATAATATGTTTCTACTAAATATTTTGCCATTTAACCCCAACTATTTTAAAATTAATTTGAATAATGAATCAATTAATTTATATACAAAAACAAATTTTAGTCTAATTTAATTTATACAATTTAGAATTGAAAAAAATTTAACTTTTTATGTTGACACTTTTAAAAAAAATTTTCATTTGGTGGAATCAAGATACCTTTGGAACAAAAATTAAAACTATTTTATTTGGAAAATTTGTTGGAAAAGATCATTTTGGCAATAAATATTATGAGAGCAAAAATGGAAAAAGATGGGTTATTTATGCAGAAGAAATTGATGCATCAAAGATACCTGTAGAGTGGTATTCATGGATTCATTTTACACCTAATAAAATTGAAAAAAATCATGATTTAAAAAAATATGATTGGCAAAAACCTCATCAGCCTAATTTGACAGGCACAAACTCAGCTTATTATCCAAATAAAAACAAAGATGCTATTAAAAAAAAATATAAAACCTGGAAAAATTAGTTTAAAAATATTTTACTTAATTTTATTTTTTTTTATCTCATCTAGCTTACAATCTAATGAAAATCTAGAAGGTAATTTTACTGACATAAAAATTTTAGATAAAATTTCATCAAAAAATATCTTATTAAAATTAAAAAATGGCGAAGATACAAAATACAAAGATTTGTTAATTAAAAGCTTAAAATGTAAAAACTCAGAATTTGATGATAATCCTGAAACTACTGCATATATCCAAGTCAGTGATTTAACTAATAAAGATAAAAACGATGTTTTTGTTTTTAATGGATGGATGTTTTCATCGAGTCCTTCAATTGCTCCTTTTGATCATCCTGTTTACGATATTTGGCTAGTTGGTTGTTATTAAACTATTTTTTCATTATCAAGCCAGCTCACATTAAAATCTGAATTAATAAATTTTTTGTGATTTAATAGCTTTTTGTGCAATGGAATAGTTGTGGTTATACCTTCGATTACAAATTCATCTAAAGATCTATTCATTCTTTGAATTGCTTCAACTCTGTTTCTTCCATGACAAATCAGTTTGCAAATCATACTATCGTAGTAAGGGGTCACTTTATAGCCTTGAAATATAGCACCATCGACTCTAGTTCTAAAACCTGAGGGTTGGTGACACATACCTATTGTACCTGGTGATGGTTGGAAATTTTTGCTTGCATCCTCTGCATTTATCCTGCATTCAATTGCATGTCCTCTTGGATTAATATCGGACTGTTTTAAAGCTGTTTCTCCTGTATATGCAATATGAATTTGTTCTTTAATAATATCAATACCAGTTACCATTTCTGATACTGGATGCTCTACTTGAACTCTCGTATTCATTTCTAAAAAATAAAATTTTCCATCCTCATAAATAAACTCCACTGTTCCAGCACCCTCATAACCAATTTTGCTAACCATATTGACAGTTTTTTCAAAAAGGTCTTTTCTTATTTCATCGGTAAGAACAGGACTAGGTGTTTCTTCAATTAATTTCTGATGCCTTCTTTGAACAGAACAGTCTCTTTCATGCAAATGAACAGTTCTATTTTTCCCTGCTAAAATTTGAACTTCTATATGTCTTGGATTTTGAAAAAATTTTTCAATATAAACTTCATTATTTCCAAAATATTTTTGTGCTTCAGATTTTGCTGTTGAAAAAAGTGTTTCAAAATCTTCCTCTTTATGCACAATTTTCATTCCTTTTCCTCCTCCACCTCCTGAGGCCTTGATTAGTATTGGAAAGCCAATCTTATTACAAAGTTCTTTTGCTTCCTTAATATCTTTTACACCACCTTCTGAACCTTCAATTACAGGCAGTCCATTTTCTTTTGCAATTTTTTTTGCTTGAATTTTGTCACCCATCATTTTTATATGTTGAGAGGATGCTCCAATAAATTTTATATTATTTTCCTCTAATATTTTTGCAAAGTTTGCATTTTCAGATAAAAATCCATAACCAGGATGAACAGCTTCAGCTCCTGTTAAGTCAATTGCTGATAACAAGGCTGGGATATTTAAATAACTATTTGCTGGTTGATGAGATCCTATGCAAACACTTTCATCAGCTAATCTGACATGCATACTTTCTCTGTCAACATCAGAATGAACAGCAACTGTTGAGATGCCCCATTCTTTGCATGCTCTAATTACTCTAACTGCAATTTCTCCACGGTTCGCAATTAAAATTTTTTTGAACATTACTCTAAAACAACTAAGACTTGACCAAATTCAACTGGTTGCCCATCTGAGACAAGAATCTGTTTCACTATACCATCTGAAGTTGATGGAACATGATTCATTGTTTTCATAGCTTCAACAATCATAATAGTGTCACCTTTTTTAATTTTTTTTCCAACTTCTATAAATTTTTTAGCCCCTGGTTCTGGAGCGTGATAAGCAGTGCCAATTATTGGAGATGTAATTTCAATACCAGAATTAATACTGGTAGTAGCCTTAGGATTGTCATCTATAGTAGATTTATTTTGAATTGGTATTGATTGGTTATTTATAGATACATTGTTTTTAGAAACTTTAATTTTTGTATCTTTCTCTGTATATTCTAATTCAGTTAAGTTAAACTCCTCTAAACAATCAGTTAATTCTTTAATTATTTTTTTATCAATTTTCATTTTTTAAAAGCTTTTGCATAGAAATTATGGCTAAAATATAACCTTCAGCACCTAACCCAAAAATACCGCCAGTAACTATATCACTTATTAATGATTTTTGTCTAAATTCTTCCCTTTTATATATATTTGATATGTGTAATTCAATTATTGGTTTCTTGAACAGACTTAAGGCATCTCTTATTGCAACTGATGTGTGTGTAAATGCTGCAGCATTAATTATCATACCAGCAAAATTTTTTCTGGACTCTTGAATAATATTTACTAATTCACCCTCTATATTAGATTGGGTAAAATTAACATTTAAACCTAGTTCCTTTGATTTATCTAAACAATTTTTTTTTAATTTTTCAAATGTAATAGACCCATATTGTGATTGTTCTCTCTCTCCTAATAGATTAAGATTGGGACCATTGATAATAATAATTTTATTATTCATTCAGCTCTTATATACGATGAAAAAAATAAAAAAAATAAAAATTAAGTTAAATGGTAAAAGTAAAACTTTGCAGTCTAGTACTAATTTAAGCAATCTTGTGAAAAATTTAAAAATACCAATAAAAAAAGTAGCAATCGAAGTGAATCAAGAAATAATAGATAAAAAAAAATTAGATAAAATATTATTAAAAAAAGATGATAGAATTGAAATAGTCCATTTCATAGGGGGTGGTTAATTTGAAAAAAGATAAATTTATAGTCGCAAATAAGATATTTAATTCTAGATTAATTGTTGGAACTGGAAAATATAAAAATATGAATGAATGCGCAAAAGCAATAATGCTTTCTGGTGCAGATATAGTCACAGTAGCTGTAAGAAGAGTGAATATTACAGATAAGAAAAAACCTCTATTAATGGATTTTATCGATCCAAAGAAAATAACTTATTTACCTAATACTGCTGGATGCTTTAATTCTAAAGAAGCTTTAAGGACTTTAAGATTAGCTAGAGAAATAGGAGGTTGGAAATTAGTAAAGCTAGAAGTTTTGGGGGATAAAAAAAACTTGTTTCCTGAAATGATTGAAACACTTAAGTCAACAGAGATTTTATCAAAAGAAGGATTTAAAGTAATGGTTTATTGTAATGACGATCCATTAATGGCTAAGAGATTAGAAAATGCTGGCGCATGTGCAATTATGCCTTTAGCAGCTCCGATTGGTTCAGGTCTAGGTATTCAAAATAAAATCAACATTAAGATTATTAGAAAACAAACTAAGTTGCCTTTAATCATTGACGCTGGACTTGGCCAAGCATCTGATGCCACAATTGCTATGGAACTTGGTTGTGATGGTGTCCTAGTAAATACAGCTATTGCTAAAGCAAAAAAACCATTTGATATGGCTTTAGCTTTTAAGAATGCTGTAATAGCAGGTCGATTATCGTACCTTTCTGGAAGAATTGAAAAAAATTTAATGGGAAATCCATCCTCACCAAAAAAAGGAATTATTTAGCTTTTTTGTAAAATTTCTTTTTTCTATAAGGTTTCTTTTTAAATTTTTTTTTATCTTTTAATTCTACAATGTTGTTATTAGCATTTTGAAAATCTATATTTTTTAACTTTTCATAATGCTCCAATAATTCTAAAGTTTTTTTTGACTTATTTTTAATATCAATTACGTATTCAGGAATAATCAAATTATTGTCAGAAATTATATCGATTTTCATTTTATTTTTTTTTTCAAAGTAAGTTAAATCGTCTATAAAATTTTCTTTTAAAAAATCAGAAATTTTTTTGCAAACTTTAAGATCAACAAATTTTGCTTTATTTTCAACCGCTTTAAGTTCTACTAATTTAAGAATCTTAAGAGCAAAAGATTCATCTGTAAGATTTATCTTCCATTTAACAGCGCTTTCTCTTAATCGTTGTCTAGACATTTCTAACAGTCCAAAATTAGATATTCTTCCAATTTGAATTCTTGCTCGATCAGATCTGCATTTTTCTTTTAATCTTCTTTCTACTAATTTACGATTTCCATAACTTAACATGTCAATAAAGTCTATTATGATCAATCCGGACAAGTCTCTGATCTTTATTTGTCTTGCAATTTCGTCTGCCGCCTCAAGATTAGTATCAAGAGCTGTACTTTCTACATTTTTTTGCTTTATTGAGCTTCCTGAATTTATATCAATTGAAACTAATGCCTCAGTAGGATTAATGACTAAATAACCACCAGAGTTTAATTTTATTTCAGATTCAAAAATTTGATTTAGTTTTTGTTCAATACCTTCCTCAATAAATAAAGGTTTTTTACCTCTGTACTTTTTTATTTTTTTTACATGTGAAGGGATCATCATTTTCATGAAATTTTGTGCTTTTTTATAACCTTCATTTCCTTCAATTATAATATTTTTGGTATTTTCATCATACATATCTCTTAAAGTCCTCTTTATAATATCACTTTCCTGATGAATTAATGACGGAGCTATAGATCCAAGAGCATTGTCTTTAATTTGATTCCAATTATTTATTAGAGTGCTCAAATCATGATTAATTTCATTTTTAGTTTTATTACTGCCTGCAGTTCTAACTATTAGTCCCATTTCTTTTGGTATTTCAATTTCATTCAATATCGATCTAATTTTTTTTCTGTCAGCAGGGTTGAATATTTTTCTAGAAATTCCACCACCTTTAGGAGTGTTTGGCATTAAAACTATATATTTACCAGCTATCGATATAAATGTACTAAGTGCAGCACCTTTTTGTCCACGTTCATCTTTGATCACTTGTACTAATATTACTTGATTTGGTTTTATTACTTCTTGAATCTTATATCTTTTAAATTTGAATTTATTTTCATATTTTTTTTCTTTTTCTAATTCAAGATTTTCTTTTTCTTCTGTATTTTTTTTTTCTATTGGATCTTCTTTCTCTAAAGGATCTTCTATTTCTAATTTGCCTTCTGCAAGATTTTCCTCTTCTTTAGCCTCAACTTTTTTTGACAATTCTTCACGGGCTTTTTCTTCTTCTTTTTTAATTATTTCTAAATCACTCTTTGGTATTTGATAATAGTCAGACTGAATATCATTAAAAGATAAAAAACCGTGTCTTTCCCTTCCAAAATCTACAAATGCTGCTTGCAAAGAGGGCTCTATACGACTTACTTTTCCTAAATAAATGTTATTTTTAATTAGGTTGTTTTTTAAACCTTCATATTCGTAGTCTTCAATTTTATCATCTGACTTGAGTACAACTCTAATTTCATTTGGATGCGATGCATCAATGTATAAATTTTTTTCCATAATGTTGTTTTTAATTGTTTCATAAAAAGTTAAAATTTTGTTTATATTCTTATGCCTTATCTTTAACAAATTCCGATATATAATGGAATCAAAATGAACAGAATAATTAAAAATTTATTTATTGGTTTTATTAGTTTTTCACTGATTTCTATAATATTAGTTTTGATTATTTTGTGGAATTTTTCAAATAATATACCTGACTATAAATTTTTGAAGAATTATAAACCACCAGTTTCAAGTAAAGTTTATTCTGGAAATGGGGAAGTTGTTGCAGACTTTTCTAGAGAAAAAAGAATTTTTGTGCCTTACAGATCAATACCTCAAAATGTAATTAATGCATTTTTGTCTGCTGAGGATAAAAATTTTTTCTCTCATCCTGGAGTAGATGCTAAAGGTGTTCTAAGAGCTATTATCAATAATATTCAAAATATTATGACCTCAAAAAGATTAGAAGGTGCATCAACAATTACTCAGCAGGTAGCAAAAAATTTTCTGTTAACTAATGAAGTAAGTTTAAATAGAAAAATCAAAGAAGCAATTTTAGCTTTTAGAATTGAAAGAGCATTATCTAAAGAGAGAATACTAGAGTTATATCTAAATCAAATTTATCTTGGAAGTGGTGCTTATGGAGTTGCAGCTGCTAGTTTAGAATATTTTGACAAATCAATTAAAGAACTAAATTATGAAGAAGCAGCTTTATTGGCAGCATTACCTAAAGCACCAAGCAAGTATAATCCTTACAGAGATAGAGAGTTAGCTAAATTTAGAAGAAATTTAGTTTTAAAAAACCTATTTGATAATAATTTTATCACAAATCAAGAGTATAATAATTTAAAGGAAAAAAGTATTAATTTAAAAAAGACAAAAAGAATTTTTTTAGAGGATGCCCAATATTACATTGAAGATGTAAGAAAAAATATAATTGAAATATTGTCTTATGAAAAAGTATACAACCAGGGTTTCAATATTAATACTCCCATAGATTTAGGACTGCAAAAAATTGCCACAGAATCTTTAAGAAATGGATTAATTGAATATGATAAAAGAAAAGGATGGCGTGGACCTTTGTTGAACAAAACTTACTCAAAAATTTGGTATGAAGGTTTAGAAAAATATGATTTAGAAAGGTCTATAGGTTGGGAGATTGGAATTGTAAGAAAAATTTCAAAATTTTCTGCAGAAATTGAAACAAAAAGCAAGGTTAAAGGATTTATAGACTATAGCGATATTTCTTGGACAAAGAAAGAAATAGACAAAGTGTTAAAAGAAGGTGATGTAATTTATATTAAAAAAATAAAAGATAATAAATTCAGTTTAAAGCAAGTTCCAAAAATAAACGGAGGCATTGTTGTAATGGATCCTTATACCGGAAGAGTCATTGCTTTAAGTGGAGGATTTAGTTTTAAAAATAGTGAGTTCAACAGAGCATCTCAAGCATTAAGACAGCCTGGTTCTGCATTTAAACCATTTGTTTATGCACTTGCACTTGAAAATAATTATACACCTTCATCATTAGTTTTAGATGCTCCGTTAGTTTTAGATCAAGGCTCTGATCTTAAAATGTGGAAGCCCGAAAATTATGGAAAAAAATTTTATGGACCTTCTACTTTAAGAGTTGGACTTGAAAAGTCTAGAAATCTTATGACAGTAAGAATTGCACAAAACCTGGGTATTGATAAAGTTGTTAATTTTTCAAAAGATTTGGAAATATATGACAATCCTGAGGAACTTTTATCAATTTCTTTAGGTTCTGCTGAAACTACTTTGTTAAAATTAACATCAGCATACTCTGCCTTTGTGAATGGAGGAAAATTAGTTTCTCCAATTATAATTGATCGAGTTCAAGATAGTGAAGGTAATACTATTTTAAATAACGAAAAACGAACTTGCATGAATTGCGATCAAATTTCATTTACTAGCAATTCTTATCCAAAAATAAAAAGTAATTATAAACAAATATTTTCCTCACAAACTGCATATCAAATTACTTCTTTATTAGAAGGGGTAGTCAAAAGGGGAACAGGAAAAAATTTGAAAGATTTAAATTTAAATTTAGCTGGAAAAACAGGTACAACAAATAAGAATACTGATGCTTGGTTTATTGGTTTTACATCTAATTTAGTAATTGGAGTTTATGTTGGGATGGACAATCCACAACCTTTAGGTAAATTTGAAACAGGTTCAAAAACTGCATTACCAATTTTTAAAAACTTTATTGAAAAAGCTATAAAAAAATCTGATGCAAGACCTTTTAAAGTTGCTGAGGGAATTATAATGATGGTTGTTGACCCAGTAACAGGACAAAAAGCAAAATTCTCATCTAAAGATACAATATTGGAAGCGTATAAAAGCAAGAATGTTGTTGATGGTGTGATTCTGTATTCAAAAAATAATAGATTAGATACAAATAATATACTAAAGTTTTACTAATGGATCATAAATATACAGATTTTAAAAAAGAAATAGAAAAAATAAATCAAAGAGTTAAGGAGTATCTTTGATAAAAATCAAATTTTTTTAAAGTTGCAAAATCACAATCAAAGTATGCTCAAAGGTGATTTTTGGCAAAATAAATCTAAGTCTCAAAAAATATTAAAAGAAAAAAAATTATACGAAAAATTAATTAATTCTTATAAGTTATCTATAAATAGATTAAATGATTTAGATGATTTAAATCAACTCGCTATTGATGAAAATAATACAAACATACAAAATGAAATTTTTGAAAATATTAAAGAACTTAGATCGCAAGTAAAAAAAAATGAAATAAATTGTTTTTTATCTAATGAGTCAGATTCTTTTGATTGTTATATAGAATTTCATGCTGGTGCTGGTGGTACAGAAAGCCAGGATTGGGCCGATATGTTGCGAAGAATGTATTTAAAGTGGTCAGATGATAAAAAGTTTAAAGCAACTCTAATAAGTGAACATAAGGGTGATGAAGCAGGTATTAAATCTTCAACGATCAAAATAGAAGGTGATTATGTTTTTGGTTGGCTTAAAAAGGAGTCAGGTATTCACAGACTGGTAAGAATATCTCCATTTGACTCTGGTGCTAGAAGACATACAAGTTTTGCAAGTATTTGGGTTTACCCAGTAGTAGATGAAAATATTAATATAGAAATTCTTGATAAGGATTTAAGAGTGGACACATATCGATCAAGTGGTGCAGGAGGCCAGCATGTTAACACTACTGACAGTGCAGTTAGGATTACTCATTTACCATCAAAAATTGTTGTTCAGTGTCAAAATGAAAGATCACAACATAAAAATAAAGAAACTTGTATGAATATGTTAAAAGCAAGGCTTTATGATTATGAAATAAAAAAAAAAGAGAAAGAAAACCAAAACGAAGAGTTGTCAAAATCAGAAATAGGGTGGGGACATCAAATTAGATCTTATATATTGCAACCTTATAGATTAGTTAAAGATAATAGGACTAATTTTGAAAGCACAAATCCAGATAAAGTTTTAGATGGAAAAATTGATGAATTTTTAGAACAATCACTGTATCAAATTAAATGAGAGTAATATCAAAATTTTTTCTCACCTTATTATTCCTATTATTAATATCAATATCATACCTAAGTATATTTGGATTTGAGACAGAAAGGTTTAATAGTCAAATAATAAACAAGATTAAAGAAAATGATAAAAACATCGAAGTAGAATTAAAAAAAATTAAATTAGTTTTAAACCCATTTAAATTTAAACTGAATGTTAAAACAGTTGGTGCAAATTTTAAGACGCAGAATAAATTAATTGAAATTGAAAGTATAAAATCTCTAATTTCACTTGGTTCTTTTTTTAAAAATAGGTTTTCAATAGAAAACTTAGAAATTTCAACAAAATCTTTGGAAATTAAAAATTTTATTTCATTCTCCAGATCTTTCCGAAACATGCCTGAGCTATTTATTTTAGAAAAAGCTGTAAAAAAAGGTTATTTAATTGCTAATATAAAACTAGAGTTTGATGAAAAAGGAAAAATTAAAGATAATTATGAGATTAATGGTTTTGTAAGGGATGCTAGAGTAAATATCTTAAATAAATATTCTCTTCAAAAAGTAAATTTTATTTTTAATTATAAAAAAGATGATCTTCAAATTGATGAGATGTTTTTATCTTTAAATAATTTAGATTTTAAATCAGAGAAGATTATTGTCAAAAAAACTAAAAATGATTTTCTGATAAGAGGAGACATAAATCATAAAAAATTTGACATGAATGAAGAAAATATAGATCAGTTTATTAAACCTTTTTTGCCAGGTTTTAGTATAGAGAAAACAGTATTTAGCTCTGAAAATACTTTTTCTCTCCAAATTAAAGAAGGTTTTAAAATAGATAACCTTGAAATAAATTCGAATATGATAATTGAGCAACTTTCAGTAAAGAATGATTTTGACTTAAAAAATTTTTTTCCCAATATAAATAATATTATTTCTTTAAAAAATAACAAAGTGGATATTAGTTACAAAAAAAATGCTTTAATTGTAAATGGAAAAGGAGACATTATTTATCAGAACAAAGAAGATGAGTTAAATTATAATTTTACTCAAAAAAACGAAAAATTAAATTTCGAAACTTCCTTAAAAATAAATGATAATCCTTTAACAATTAAATTTTTGAACTATAAAAAAAATGAAAATGAAAAAATATTAATTGATATCAAAGGATCAAAAGACAAAAAAAATAAAATTTTTATAAATTCATTAAATTTAATTGAAAATAAAAATAAAATTAGTTTAAAAAACTTATCTATAAATGAAAAATTTGAAATAACTAAATTGGATGAATTAAATTTAGAATATACTGACGAAGAAAAACAAAAAAATTTAATTAAATTTTCAAAAAAAAAAGATGGATATCATTTAATTGGCTCTGTATTAAATGCTAATAATTTAATCGATAAAATTTTATCTGAAAATGATAAAGATAGTTATATAAATATCAATTCTAAAATAAATATAGATATTGATAAAATTCTTTTAGATAGTGAGCATTATTTACAAAATTTTTCTGGATATTTAATAATAAAAAATAAAGAAATATTTAAAGCTGATTTAAATGGAAATTTTTCCGACAATAAGAAGTTGAATTTTACAATTAATTTTTTAGATAATGAAAAAATTACAACTTTATATATCGATAAAGCGAAGCCTATAGTTAGACGATATAATTTTATAAAAGGATTCGAGGAAGGATCTCTAGATTTCTATAGTTCAAAAAAAAATGGTGAGTCTGCATCTCAACTTAAAATTTACGATTTTAAACTCAAAAAACTACCATTATTAACAAAAATTTTAACTTTAGCATCACTACAAGGTATTGCCGATATTTTATCTGGTGAAGGAATACGTTTTAATGAATTTGAGATGAATTTTAGAAATAAAGGAAATTTAATGACCATTGAAGAAGTGTATGCAATTGGACCTGCAATTTCTGTTTTAATGGATGGATACGTTGAAAAAAATAAACTTATTAGCTTGAGAGGAACCTTAGTACCTGCCACAACAATAAATAAGTTTATTGGTTCTTTACCAGTATTAGGTAAAATATTAGTAGGATCAAAAACTGGTGAGGGAGTATTTGGTGTGAGTTTTAAGATTAAAGGTCCTCCAAAAAATTTAGAAACATCGGTAAATCCAATTAAAACATTAACACCGAGATTTATAACAAGAACTTTAGAAAAAATTAAAAAAAATTAATCTAGCTCTATTTTAATGTGCCTTTTTTTTCCAACAGAAAGTTTTAAATAATCATTTTTAAAAAATTGATTATCTATAATTAGTTTTTCATCAGAGATAATTTTATCATTTAATTTAATAGCGTTTCCTTGAATTAATCTCCTTATCTCACTTTTAGACTTTTCTAATTTAGATAAAATTATAAGATCAATAATCATTAATTTATCTTTAAAATCTTTTTTTTTTATTTTAACAGAGGGCAAATTAGAACCAAGTGAAGTTCCCGAAAAGGCTTCTTTTGCAGCTTGTTCTGAGTTTTGAGCTGCTTTTTTACCGTGAAGCATAGAAGTTGCTTCATTAGCAAGTTTAATTTTAAGTTGGTTAATATTATCATCTTTAATTTGGTTGATTTCCTCAATGCTCAAATCTGTGAATATCTTTAAAAATTTTATAACATCTCTGTCATCGACATTCCTCCAGAATTGCCAATAGTCGTAAGATGATAATAATTTTTCATCTAACCAAATTGCACCAGTTTCTGTTTTTCCCATTTTAGCTCCTGATGCTAATGTAATAAGTGGCGTTGTTAAGCCATATGCATGTTTGCTTGAATATCTTTTTATAAGTTCGGTACCATTAACTATGTTACCCCATTGGTCAGAACCTCCAATTTGTAAAGAGCAATTTTGTTTTTTATTCAATTCTAAAAAATCATAAGCTTGTAAAATCATATAATTAAACTCCATATAACTTAATGACTGTTCTCTATCTAATCTAGTTTTTACACTTTCAAAGGTAAGCATCTTATTAATTGTAAAATGTTTTCCAATATCTCTTAAAAAAGAAATGTAATTTAAATCTTTGAGCCATGAATAATTATTTACGAATATTGGTTTTATTTTTGGATTATCATTATCTAAAAATTTTTTTAAAATTTTTTCAATACTTTTAATATTTTTATTTATCTCTTGCTCAGATAATATTTTTCTTGTTTTGTCTTTACCTGATGGATCTCCAATTCTTGTAGTACCTCCACCTAATAATACGATTGGTTTATGACCGTGTTTTTGAAGAAGTCGTAAACACATGATTTGGAGCAAACTTCCAACATGTAGACTTTCAGCAGTACAATCGAAACCAATATAGCCTTTGATTTTTTCTTTATTTAGTAATTCAGATAACTCATCTTCATTTGTACATTGATAGAAATAACCTCTATCTTTAAATTCTTTTAAAAATTTATTCATAAGATAATACTAATACAATATACAAATTTAATTAAAAAAAAATAATAATGGGAAAGTTATATACAGCCTTAGGCTTGATGAGTGGTACTTCTGGAGATGGGGTAGATGTTTCAATAATTAGTTCAGATGGAATCAATCAATATAGGGAAATTTCAAATAAATATTTTAAATATGACCAAAAAATATACGAAAATCTTCATAATTTGAGAGATAAAATTTTAAAATCTAATGATCTTTTAAAAAATAAAAATGAAATTAATAGTCTGGAGATTGATATAACATTATTTCATGCAAAAATTGTAAACGAAATTTTAGAATTGGCAGATGAAGAAATTGATTTTATTGGTTTTCATGGTCAAACTATTTATCATAATTCAATAGAGAAAATCTCCAAACAGATAGGTGATGGTAATTTGCTATCTCAATTAACTAAAAAAACAGTAATTTATAATTTTAGGCAAAACGATATTAAAAATGGTGGAGAAGGTGCGCCATTAGCTCCATTATTTCATAAATTAATTGTTAAACAAAAAAAAATTGAATTGCCAGTTATCGTTTTAAATATAGGAGGTATTGCAAATGTTACAGTAATTGGAGAAAATATTTTTAAGAGTTCAGATTTAGGACCAGGAAATTGTTTAATTGATGAGTGGATTAGAAATAACACAAAATTTAAATTTGATAAAAATGGAGAAATCGCAAAACATGGAAAAACTAATGATATAATTTTAAATCAAGCTTTAGATAATTTTGAAAATAGACCAAATAAAAAAATATTATCTTTTGATACAAAAGATTTCAGTCTAGGTTTTGTAAGAGGTCTTAGTTTAGAAGATGGAGCAGCAACTTTAACAGATTTTACAGGTAGAATAATTGCAGATAGTCTTTTTAGTTTAATACATGAAGCAAGAGAAAAGTCTTGGAAAGTTTTGGTTTGTGGAGGAGGAAGAAAAAATGTTTCTCTAATACGAAAAATCGAATTCATTACACCTAAAAATATAGTGATACAACCTATTGATGATTATGGTATTGATGGCGATTATGTAGAGTCACAAGCATTTGCTTATCTGGCAATTAGATCTTTTTTAAAGCTACCAATTTCATTTCCATTAACAACTGGATGTAAAGAGCCTTGTACTGGAGGAGAAATAGTAAAAAATTTTTAATAAAGTGCCGTTTCTTTTTTTATATATTTATCTAAAGATTTTGCTAAAGCGCTTTCAGCTTTAGAAAAAAAATGATTTGCATCTGAAACCGCTTGAAATTCAACTTTTATTCCTTTTTGTGCACTCAATCTTTTATTTAATTCATTTGTATGTTCAACAGGAACAAGCTCATCTTTTTTTCCATAAACCACAAGTCCAGAGGTTGGACAAGGTGACAAGAAGGAAAAATCATAAACATTAGGTTGAGGAGATATTGCAATAAATCTATTTATCTCTGGCCGTCTCATTAATAATTGCATTGCAATTAAAGAACCAAAAGAAAATCCAGAAACCCAACATTGTGAGTTGTCAAAATTTTCTCTCTCTAGCCAATCTAAAGCAGCTGCTGCATCAGCCAATTCACCTTGACCATTATCAAATTCACCATCACTTTTACCAACTCCCCTAAAGTTTACTCGACAAACAGAAAAATCATTATCCATAAAGGTGTGAAAAGTTTCTACAACAACTTTGTTGTTCATTGTTCCACCATATTGAGGATGAGGTTGTAAAACTAATGCAATAGGCGATGTATTTTTTTTACTTTTATAATATTTAGCTTCAAGCCTACCAGCTGGTCCTGGAATAAATATTTCTAATATTTTGTTATCCATAATTAGTATTGATTACTATTCTCAAAAAAAAATTACATTTATCACAACTGCGTCATAAAATGTTAGTTTTTTTTTATATCGATACTTGACTATTTTAGTCAGGTTTATATATACCCTCATAAAATAAGGATTTATGAAACTTACATCTAAAGGTAGATATGCGGTAATGGCTTTAGTGGATCTAGCCAGATTTGATAATATTAATCCAGTTTCTTTAAGAGATATCTCTCTAAGACAAGGCATTTCTTTGGATTATTTAGAGCAAATCTTTTCAAAATTAAGAAAAAAAGAAATAGTTCAAAGTGTGAGAGGAACACAGGGTGGTTATGTTTTAAACAAAAAAGCTAAAGAAATAAAACTTACAAATATTTTTGACGCTGTAGATGAAAAAGTAAAAACTGTCCAGTGCAAAAAAGATTCAAAAAAAGGATGTAATGGTAAGTCTACCAAATGTTTAACTCATAATCTTTGGGATGAACTTGAAAACCATATTAATAATTTTTTTGATGAAAAAAGTTTAGATGATCTTGTTAAAGATAACTCTGAAAGAAGAATTTAAATGGATACGAGAGAAAAAGAAATAGAGAATTTAAAAGATTATAAATACGGTTTTACTACAGATATAGAAAACATTAAAGCACCCAAAGGTCTAAATGAAGAAGTAATTAAGTTTATCTCTAAAATAAAAAAAGAACCTAAATGGATGTTAGATTTTAGATTAAAAGCATTTGAAAGATTTAAATTATTAAAAGAGCCTAATTGGCAAAAACCAAAATATCCAAAAATTAATTATCAGGATTTATATTATTATTCTGCTCCTAAAAGTATGAAAGATAAGCCAAAAAGCCTTGATGAATTAGATCCCAAACTTTTAGAAACATATAAAAAACTTGGAATTCCATTACAAGAACAAGCACGTTTAAATGGCATAGCAGTAGATGCAGTTTTTGACTCAGTATCGGTTGCAACTACATTTAAAGAAGAGCTCACGAAACAAGGAATCATTTTTTGCTCAATGTCTGAAGCTATACAAAAACATCCTGAACTTGTGAAAAAATATTTAGGAACAGTAATTCCAACTACTGATCATTTTTTTGCAACATTAAATTCTGCAGTATTTACTGATGGATCATTTGTTTATATTCCGGAGGGAGTGAGATGCCCAATGGAGCTCTCTACTTATTTTAGAATCAATGCATCTGAAACAGGACAGTTCGAAAGAACACTTATAATTGCTGATAAAGGAAGTTATGTGAGTTATCTTGAAGGGTGTACAGCTCCAATGAGAGATGAAAATCAATTACATGCTGCAAATGTTGAATTAATTGCGTT
The DNA here is from genome assembly GCF_052048135.1 of Candidatus Pelagibacter sp. HIMB1483. Classification (NCBI taxonomy): domain Bacteria; kingdom Pseudomonadati; phylum Pseudomonadota; class Alphaproteobacteria; order Candidatus Pelagibacterales; family Candidatus Pelagibacteraceae; genus Candidatus Pelagibacter; species Candidatus Pelagibacter sp. HIMB1483. The sequence continues at coordinate 491,195 of NZ_JBNAIM010000002.1, forward strand.
AGATGATGCTGAAATAAAATATTCTACTGTACAAAATTGGTATCCTGGAGATGAAAATGGCAAAGGTGGTATATATAATTTTGTTACCAAAAGAGGATTGTGTAAAGGAAAAAATTCTAAAATTTCATGGACACAAGTTGAGACTGGTTCAGCTATAACCTGGAAGTATCCAAGCTGCATTCTAAAAGGTGATAATTCAGTTGGTGAGTTTTATTCAATAGCAATAACAAACAATCACCAAAAAGCTGATACTGGAACGAAAATGATTCATTTAGGAAAAAATACTAAAAGTAAAATTATATCAAAGGGTATTAGCGCTGGATTTTCTGACATGACATATAGAGGATTAGTTGACATAAATTCTAAAGCTAAAAATTCAAGTAATTTTACTCAGTGTGACTCATTGCTTATGGGAAATAATTGTGGAGCTCATACTGTGCCATATATTAAGAACAAAAATTTTGACTCCAATATTGCTCATGAGGCAACAACATCAAAGATAAGTGAGGAACAATTACATTATTGTCAACAGAGAGGTTTAAATCAAGAAGAAGCAGTGGGCTTGATTGTGAATGGTTTCTGTAAAGAGGTATTACAACAATTGCCTATGGAATTTGCAGTAGAGGCTCAAAAACTTGTGGGAATAAGTTTAGAAGGGAGTGTTGGTTAATGCTTAAAATTAATAACTTAAATGCAAATATTGATAATAAATCAATTTTGAAAGGCTTTTCATTAAATGTAAATCCGGGTGAAGTTCACGCAATAATGGGACCAAATGGATCTGGAAAAAGTACTTTATCAAATATTTTGTCAGGAAAAAAAGGGTATGACGTAACCGGAGAAGTATTGTTTGAAAACAATAATTTGTTTGATTTAGAAACCGAAGAAAGAGCACACAAAGGTATTTTTTTAGCTTTTCAATATCCCTTGGAAATCCCTGGTGTAAATACAAATATCTTTCTTAAAACTTCATTAAATGCAGTTAGAAAAGCACGAGGTGAAAAAGAGCTTGATGCAATTGAGTTTTTAAAACTTGTAAAAGAAAAAGCTAAAGAACTGAAATTTGATGAAGAAAAATTAAGCAGACAATTAAATGTTGGTTTTTCTGGTGGTGAAAAAAAGAAAAATGAAATTTTACAAATGTCTATGCTTGCACCCAAGTTATCGATTTTAGATGAGACAGATTCAGGTTTAGATATAGATGCATTAAAGATTGTTGCAGATGGAGTTAATACACTCAGAAATAAAGATAACTCATTTTTAATAATTACCCATTATCAAAGATTATTGGATTATATTAAGCCAGACTTTGTACATGTTTTAATAAATGGAAAGATAATTAAATCTGGTGGACCAGATTTAGCATTAGAGCTAGAAAAAAAAGGATATGAAAATTTTAATTAATGACAGAACAAATTAAAATAGATTTTGAAAAAACAATTCAAGCTTCAGATTTGTCTGAAGGTGATGTTAGTTTAAAAAAGAAATTTTTAAATAGCTTTATCACCAAAGGTTTCCCAAGCAAAAAACTTGAAAATTGGAAATTTTTAGACATTAGCCAAATTATCAAAAAAGATATTGGAGAATTAAGTTTTTTTAATGACTATTCACCTATTAATAAAGTAGATGAATCCGTTTTTGTAAAAGATTTAGAACACAATAAAATTGTTTTTATCAATGGCAAGGTAGAAAGAATTAATTTTAAATATGAAGATCAAGATAAAATTGAAATAAACGAGAGTTCAAAATTAGAAGAAAAATTTAAAAATAGTAATTCATTAATTGATTTAAACAATGCATTCATAAACAAAATTTATAAAATTTTAGTTAAAAAAGATTATTCTCTAAAAAAACCTTTGATTGTTTATCATCTTACAAATAATGAAATTCAATCAAAAAATATTAATTTAAGATTACAATTTCAATTAGAGCAAAATAGTTCATTAAAACTGATTGATTTTTTTAATCATAACTCTGAAAAAAACTTCATTAACACTTTCTATGACTTTGAACTAAAAAAAAATGCAATCTTAAAGAATTATAAACTTGATAAATTACAAAATAAAAACATTCAATACTCCTTTAATAATATCAATCAAGATGAAAATAGTGTCTCAGAAACTTTTTTATTATCTGCTGGATCTAGTTTTTTAAAAAATGAAATTAATTCTAACCTAAATGGTAAATATTCCTCAGCTTTTGTGAATGGTATATTTTCAATAAAAGACAATCAGCAACATGAAATTAGAACTACAATAAATCATTTAGTTGAAAATACAAAAAGTTATCAATTAATCAAAAGCGTGCTTGAAAAAAATTCTAAAGCTGCATATCAAGGAAAAATTTTTGTTGATCAAAAAGCACAAAAAACAGATGGTTATCAATTGAGTAGGGCAATATTATTAGATGAAACTTCAGAATTTAACGCAAAACCAGAATTAGAAATTTATGCTGATGATGTAAAATGTTCTCACGGTTCAGCATCTGGTAGTTTAGATGAAAACTCAATATTTTATTTGATGTCTAGAGGTTTGAGCTATCAACAATCCAAAGAACTTTTGATTAATGGATTTATATTAGAGGTAATTGAAAATATTACAGATATTGAAATAAAAGATTTAATTAAGAAGATGATAGGATTTAAAGAATGAATATAGACAATATAAAAAAAGAATTTCCTATATTTGATGATAAAATTCAAAATAATGATTTAGTCTATTTGGATAGTGCTAATTCTTCTCAAAAACCAAAAGTAGTTATTGATCGAATAAACGAATTTTATACAAAACAATTTTCAAATGTCGGCAGAAGCGTTCATTATTTAGCAGTTGCAGCTACAAATCTATATGAAAACACAAGATCTTCGGTTCAGAAATACATAAATGCAAAAGATAAAAATGAGATTGTTTTTACAAAAGGAGCCACAGAAGCCCTTAATTTAGTGGCAAATACTCTGGGTCAAAAATACTTAAATGAGGGAGATGAAATCATATTAACTGAACTAGAACACCATTCTAATTATGTTCCTTGGCACTATCTAAGAAAATCAAAAAATATAAAAATTAATTTTGCTGAAATAAATGATGATGGAGAAGTACCATTAGAAAATATTGAAAAATTAATAACGCCTAAAACAAAAGTAATTTCCGTTAATCATTTATCAAATGTTACTGGTGCAATTTTACCAATAAAAGAAATCACTCAACTTGCTCACTCAAAAGGAATTATAGTTGTAGTTGATGGATGTCAGGGCGCACCTCATTTAAAAATTGATGTGCAAGATCTTGACTGTGATTTTTATGCTATTTCTTGTCATAAAATGTATGGACCTACAGGTTTAGGAATCTTATTTGGTAAAAAAAAATGGTTAGAAGAACTTCCTCCTTATCAAGGTGGCGGGGGAATGATCAAAGAGGTTAAGAAAGATAGAATTACATATGGAGATTTACCAAATAAGTATGAAGCTGGAACAATGGCTACAGCACAAGTTATAGCATTTGATCAATCAATTAAGTTTTTAGAGAATATTGGTATAGAAACTATAATCAAACATGAGAAAGAATTAATTGAATATGGTCAAGAAATTCTAAGAAAAAATAATTCAGTTAAACTCATTGGTAATCCAAAAAATAAAGGTGGAGTGTTAGCTTTTACAATTGAAGGAGTTCACCCTCATGATATAGCTACTATTTTAGATGAAGATGGTGTTGCGATAAGAGCTGGCCACCATTGTTGTCAAATACTTCATGATAAATTAGGAATATCTGCAAGTGCAAGAGCTTCAATAGGAGTTTATAATACTAAAGAAGATTTCGATCACTTAAATGAGTCAATAAATAAATGTAAAAAAATTTTTGAAATAAAATGAACTTAAAAGAATTATATCAAGAAATTATTTTAGAGCATGGAAAAAACCCTAGAAACTTAAGGAAGACAGAAAATTTTAACAAAGATGCTAAGGGAAACAATCCATTATGTGGAGATAATGTTCATGTTTATTTAAAATTAAATGATCAAAGAAAAGTTGAAGATATATCTTTTGAAGGCAGTGGATGTGCAATTTCAATGGCTTCAGCTTCAATAATGACAGATTTAATTAAAGGTAAAACAGATAATGAAGCAAAAGAAATTATTGAAGATTTTTTGGCAATGATAAAAGAAAATCCAGAATTAAAAAATAAAATATTAAAAGATGATGATAAGACTAAACTAATGTGTCTTTCAGGAGTTAAACAATACCCTATGAGAGTTAAGTGCGCTACATTATCATGGCACACATTAGTTTCAGCAATGCAAAATGATGGGAAACAAATAAGTACAGAAGAATAATATTTATGGAAATTAAAGAAAAAATTATTGAAGAAATTAGAAAAATTTACGATCCAGAATTACCAGTAAATATTTACGAACTTGGATTAATCTATGATATAAAAATAGTTGGTAGAAAAGCTGAAATTAAAATGACATTAACAACACCTAATTGCCCAGTTGCTGAAAGTTTACCTAAAGAAGTTAAAGAAGGTGCAATGCAAGTTGAAGAGATAGATGATGTCGATTTACAATTAGTTTGGGATCCCCCCTGGACTAAAGATATGATGTCAGATGCAGCTAAATTGGAGTTAAACTTATAATGAATCCTATAATTAAGTTAAGTGATAATGCTGCAAATAGAATAAAAGAAATTATGTCTAGTGCAGAGAAAAGTGCATTAGGTGTAAGGGTTTCAGTTAAATCAGGTGGTTGTGCTGGAATGTCTTACGTAATGGAATATTCAAAAGAAATTAATCCAAATGATGAGGTAATTGAAGATAAAGGTGTTAAAGTTTTTATAGATTCCGCTGCAGTAATGTATCTTCTAGGAACTGAAATGGATTATAAAAAAGAGGAATTTTCATCTAGCTTTGTATTCAATAATCCTAATGAAACAGAGCGTTGTGGATGCGGAGAATCCTTTAAAATAAGCTAGATATAATAGTATCCCATAAGTTGCATAGCAGTATTGCGTTAAATGCATATCTAGTGTATAAGATTCATATGAATAAGTTTGAATTTAAAAATCTTGTTAAAGGCCTAAGAGACTCTTTAAAAGAAAAAACATTTTTTAAAGATCTACGTAAAGAAGTTGAAACTGGTGCTAACGGCACACAAGATTACGTAGTTAAAAAAGGCGTTAATAAAGATTCAATTGCTACAACAAAACAGTAATTAATAATTAACTACTGTAATACATCTCAAACTCTACAGGATGAGGTGCATGTTCAAACTTGTGAATTTCCTCAAACTTTAGGGCAATATAAGCATCTATTTGATCATCGGTAAATACACCACCTTGAGTTAAGAATTCTCTATCTTTATCTAAACTTTCCATAGCTTCTCTTAAAGAACCACAAACTGTTGGAATAGCTTTAACTTCTTCTGGAGGAAGATCATAAAGGTCTTTATCAAAAGATTCACCTGGATGAATTTTGTTTTTAATTCCATCTAATCCGGCCATTAACATTGCTGCGAAAGTCAAATAAGGGTTTCCAGCAGCATCAGGAAATCTAATTTCGCATCTTGCACCTTTTTTATTTAATGTAATTGGAATTCTGCATGATGCAGATCTATTTCTAGCAGAGTAAGCTAACAATACTGGAGCTTCAAAACCAGGAACTAATCTTTTGTAACTATTTGTAGTAGAATTTGCAAAAGCGTTTATTGCTTTTGCATGTTTCAAAATTCCACCAATATAATGTAATGCAGTTTCAGATAATCCTGCATAAGCTTCACCAGAAAATACTGGTGTATCACCTTTCCATATTGATTGGTGAATATGCATTCCAGATCCATTATCTCCTGCAACTGGTTTAGGCATAAATGTAGCAGTTTTTCCAAATGAATGAGTTACCATCTGTACTATGTATTTATATAATTGAACGTTATCAGCTTGATTTACTAAAGTGCCAAAATACATTCCAAGCTCATGTTGACTTGGGGCAACTTCATGGTGATGTTTTTCAACTTTAATTCCAACTTCTTTTAAATTTTTTAAATATTCTCCTCTCATATCTTGTTCACTGTCAACAGGAGGCACCGGAAAATAACCACCTTTAACCGGAGGTCTGTGACCCATATTTCCATTTTCGTATTCTTTTCCAGAATTATAAGGACCTTCTTTACTATCTAATTTGAATCCACACTCATTCATATCATTTTTAATTCTGACATCATCAAAAACAAAAAATTCAGGTTCAGGACCAAAGAATGCTTTGTCTCCAATACCAGAAGATTTTAAATACTCTTCAGCTTTTTTTGCAACTCCTCTTGGATCTCTTTCATAAGGAGTTTTCTTTATAGCATCTAAAATATCACAGAATAGAACTACAGTATTATGTGATGTAAAAGGATCTAAAAAAAATCTTGATAGATCAGGCTTTAAAATCATATCGGATTCGTTAATAGCCTTCCAGCCAGCTATAGATGATCCGTCAAAAAATACTCCTTCTTCAAGCATGCTATCATCAACTGCTGTAGCGTCCATTGTTAAATGTTGAAGTTTACCTCTTGGGTCTGTGAATCTTAGATCAACAAACTCAGCTTCTTTATCTTTGATAAATTTTAAAACATCTTTAGCACTCATATTTTCTCCTATGTAATTCCGTGGTTGTAGTATCAAATAAAGACTGATAAATAATGCTCTTTTAATTAATAACACCTATGCATTTTTTACATAAGTGAGTATTTTGCGGCATAAAAATAAACAATTTAAAGTTGAAATATGTCTTTATTAGAAAAAGAGCCAGTTAAGAGAGTAGAGAAGTATTTGAGAGAATTTGATGCAAATTTAAATATTATTTCATTAGATACATCGGCAAGAACAGCCATTGAGGCTGCTTCATCATTAAAATGTGAGGTAGGAGCTATAGTTAAAAGCTTACTTTTTAAAACAGAAAATTCATTTACTTTATTTTTAGTTGCTGGAGATAAGAAAGCGTCTCTAAACAAGATTAAAAAAAGCTTAAACATTAAAGATGCCTCAATGGCTTCAGCAGATGAAGTTAAAAATACAACAGGATTTACTATTGGGGGAGTTTCACCAATAGGACATTTAAATAAAATTAATGTCTACATTGATAATTCACTTAAAAGGTTTGATAATTTATACGCAGCAGCAGGACATCCTAATTGTGTATTTAAAATTGATTTTGCAAAACTACAAAAAATTACAAATGGTTTAGTTAACGATATCACTGAATGAGACAGCCAAAATTACTAGATTATTTATTACTTACATTATTAGCACTAATTTGGGCTTCTGCTTTTTTTAATATAAAGATAGCAACTTATTCTTATGGGCCAGTTACAATAGCTTTTTTAAGAGTTTTTTTTGGAGCTATTCCAGTTTTGTTACTTTGCTATTTTAAAAATATTAAAATAGAAGCCTTTTCAAAAGATTGGCATTGGTTTGCAATGATAGGATTTATAAATTTAGTAGCTCCATTTTTTCTAATAGCCTATGGAGTTAAATCCGTTCAAAGTAATTTAGCAGCAATTTTAATGTCTACTACACCTTTAAGCTCAACTGTACTTGCACATTTTTATACAAAAAATGAAAAATTTAACTTTGTAAAAACAATTGGAATATTAATTGGATTTTCAGGCATTGTTTTTTTATTTTCTGACAATCTTTTAATTGATGAAAATAATTTTACATCAGCTCTATTAATTTTATTAGGATCGACCTGTTATGTTATTGGAGGAGTTTTAACTTTAAAAATTAGTAAGAAGAAAAACGAAAATGTTACAGGATCAATTTTAATCTGGGCAACAATTATTTTAATACCCTTTGTAAGTTTTATTGAACAACCATGGGAATTAACCCCTAGATTAGACTCAACTATTTCAGTTATTTATCTTGGTTTATTTTCAACTGGAATTGCTTGGTTATTAAGATTTAGAATTTTAGTTAATAATGGATTAATTTTTCAATCACAAGTATCTTATTTAATACCAATCTTTGGTACAATATTAAGTTATATTTTCTTAAAAGAATTAATAACTTTTAGAGTATTAGTCTCTTTAATAGCTGTTTGCATCGGTATTTACTTTGTAAGAAAAGCAGATTTTAAAAAAACTATTTAAGTTTTGAAAAAGCCTCAATGTGAGCTGGTCTTGTCTCACAACATCCACCAATAATAGTTGCACCTGCATCTTTAAATTTTTTAGCCAGTTCAGCCATTTTGGTTGGAGTTAAATCTTTACGTTGACCTAAAAATTCATTTGGATTTCCTGTCTTACTTTTATTATATGCACCAGTATAATTTGGCTTTGGATTAGTTTTAACAAAACCATTTAATTTAAATCCAAACGGAACATTTAAATTTTTAATCTCATTTAGATTTAATTCATAATTTTCTGGTGAAATGCAGGATAGGATTATTCCAAGTAATTTATCATGATCTATTTTGGTTATTATTTCTGAAATTTTTTCACCACTTGGTAGTTTTGTACCTTCTGAAATATGTGCTCCGATTAAATAGGGTTTATCAAACTCCTTAATACATTCGATACCAATTTTAAACTCTCTTACACTGCTTAAAACATCAAAATAAAAAAAATCTACATAAGGATTTAATATTTTTGCTTGACTGTAAAAATCATCTTTAATTTCATTTTCTGATCTCGTATCAGCTTCATAAGTTAAGTATTGTGGTGGCAATCCTCCTGCTATAAGTGTTTTTGGAAAAAGTTTTTTTGCTTTTTGGGCAATTTCACCAGCTTTTGTATTTAAATATTCAAATTTATCCTCAACTTTATTATCTCTTAATCTGATTTTTCTAGTGGTGAACGTAGTTGTAACTATTACTTCAGCACCTGCTTTTATAAAATCTATATGTGTGTCTAATAATAGTTGATGATATTTTTCTTTTAATAATGCATTTGCGCTCCACAATGTTCCATTAGGCTCCATACCTCTCGCAAGCAGTTCTTGACCCATTCCACCATCTAAAATTCTTGTTTCTTTAAAAAAATTAATATCCATTTTAATCTCACTTTTTGAATGCTTGCTGATTTTATTATTGGGGATTTCCGTTTTAGCAGTTAATGCCCGCAATAGGATCAAATCGGCAATTTCTTTATATAAAAAATGTAAAAATAATCAAATAGAATTTAAAATAAAATTTTATAGCCCATTCTGATAGAAACAAATATCACTAATACAGAAGTTAAAATTGCAAGCACTCTTCCAGTAAAAATTTTCAAGTTTAAGTAGTTGCCAATTAATCCTCCTAATAGGACACAAATAAATAAAGACAAATAGTTTGGTAGTTCGGTTAATACATTTTCTTTAGTAAGTTGTCCTAATATTCCAGAAATTGAGTTGATTAATATAAATAATGAAGCTGTTGTAGTAATTACTTTTGGTTTTTCTGCTTTTATTAAAAAAAGAATAGGGCTTAAAAAAATTCCTCCTCCAATTCCAACTATTCCTGAAACAAAGCCTAGCACAGAACCAATCACAAGATTAATAAAAGAACTTATTTTTTTTATGACTAAGTTATTGTTTTGATATGATTTATTATTTATTAATAACAATGTTCCAGCAATAGATAAAACAAAGAATAAAATAATTTCAAAAATTTCTTTATCAATTTTTAAAGTTCCACCAAAAAAAGCAAAAGGAACAGAACCTATTAAAAAAGGAATTAATAACTTAAAATTGTGATTTCCTGCACGTATATAATTAATAGAATTTCCTGAGACTACTATAATATTACAAACAAGAGCAACAACTGGAAAAATATAATAAGGAATATCCCAAATTAATAAAAGAGCTAGATAAGTAGATCCTCCACCGAAACCAACACTAGAATATAAAATAGCTGTTATAAAAAATAATATTGGTAATATAATCATATAAAAATTTTTTTATGAAAGTAAATATAGCACTATTAACTGTAACAGATACCAGAACTATTGATAATGATAAATCTGGTGGAATTTTAGTTAATAAAATTAAAGAGGCCGATCACAATTTAATCGATAGAAAAATATGCAAGGACAATAAAGACGAAATAGTTTTAATACTTAAAGATTGGCTTAATAATGAAAAAATTGATGCCATTATAACAACTGGTGGAACAGGTTTAACTGGAAGAGATATAACTCCAGAGGCTTTAGATGAAATTGCAGATAAACATATTCCTGGATTTGGCGAAGTATTCAGAAATATAAGTTTAAAAACCGTAGGAACTTCAGCTATTCAATCTAGAGCATGTGCTGTACTAGCTAATGGTAAATATGTTTTTGCCTTACCAGGTTCATCAGGTGGTGTTACTGATGCTTGGGATGGAATTTTAAAACATCAATTAGATGTTAACCACAAGCCTTGTAATTTTGTAGAATTATTTCCTAGATTAAAAGAAAAATAATTATTTTTGATATTTTTCTTTCCATTCTGAATAAGGCATCCCATATACATGTTCTCTTGCATCAGGATCTGAAATAGTGATTCCTTTTTTTTCAGCTTCCTCTCTATACCATTTTGATAAACAATTTCTGCAAAAGCCTGCAAGATTCATTAAGTCTAAATTTTGAACATCTTTTCTTTCTCTTAAATGTTGTAATAGTCTTTCAAAAGCTGCAGATTGTAATTCTTTTTTTGTTTTATCATCCATAAAATTTTATATATAAATATATTATGAAACTTTCTGGATCCTATCAAATTAATTTATCAAAAGAAAAAGTATGGGAAGCACTAAATGATCCTGAAATTTTAAAACAAGCTATTCCAGGATGCGAGGAATTTACTAAAAATTCTGATACCGAGTTTACTGCAAAAGCTACAAATAAAATTGGTCCTTTCAATGCTAGTTTTACAGGTGATGTCGAACTTAAAGATCTTAATCCACCAAACAGTTACAAAATAACTGGCTCTGGCAATTCCCCAGTTGGTTTTGCTTCAGGAGAGGCAACAGTGAAATTAGAAGATAATGAAAATGGAACTAAACTAATTTATGAGGTTGAGGCCAATGTTGGAGGAAAGATTGCACAAGTTGGATCTAGATTGATAGATATGACAGCTAAGAAAATGGCAGATATATTTTTTGGTAAATTTTCAGAATTAATATCATCTGAAGAAGTCTCATCTGATAAAATTTCAAGCAATGAAAAAATTGATAAACAAGATCAACCAAAGTCAAAAAAACAAAATCAAAAAATTTTAATTTATGCTGCTGTCGCTGTAGCTGTTGCTATTTTGATATATTCATTTTTTTAAAAAATTAAGAAATATCTTAAAAATAATATCTTAAGTTCTAGTGGAAGTAGAAACTATACAAAATTAACAATTGCTTCTCAGTTTTACATATGATGTACTTATTATTATTCACGAAGGAGACGCTTGATGACAAAAGTAACATTAGAAGTAAATGGTAAAAAGGTCAGCAAAGAGGTTCCAGACCACACACTTTTATCAGTTTTTTTAAGAGATAATTTAAATTTAACAGGCACGCACGTTGGATGTGATACTAGTCAATGTGGAGCTTGTGTAGTTCACGTTAATGGCAAATCAATAAAAAGTTGTTCTACCTTAGCAGCAGACGTTGAGGGATCAAAAGTAACAACAATTGAAGGTTTAGCAAAAGATGGAAAACTCCATCCTATGCAAGCAGCATTTAAAAAGACACATGGATTACAATGTGGATATTGCACACCAGGAATGGTTATGAGTGCAGTAGATCTGCTACAAACTAAAAAAAATCCTAGTGATCAAGAAATTAGAGAATGGTTAGAAGGCAACATTTGTAGATGTACAGGTTACCAAAATATAGTGGCTGCAGTTAAAGAAGCTGCAACAAAAATGTAATTTAAAAAAAAGGAGAAAATAAAAAATGGCAAGTTTAGTTGGATCTAGAGTTGAAAGAAAAGAAGATGGAAGATTTTTACAAGGAAAAGGGAGATATACGGCAGATATCAATATAGCAAATCAAACTTACGCAGTATTTGTAAGATCTCCTCATGCAAGAGCAAAGATTAAAAGTGTTGATACTTCAAAAGCATTAAAGTCATCGGGTGTAGTTGGAGTTCTAACAGGAAAAGAAATAGCAGAAGATAAAATTGGTGGTTTAATTGCTGGTTGGGCAATTAGAAGTGAAGATGGATCTGAAATGAAAGTTCCAGCAAATCCACCTTTGGCAAAAGATGTTGCTAACTTTGTTGGTGAGCCAATAGCAGTTGTTTTTGCAGAAACTTTAGATGAGGCTAAAGAAGGAGCTGAAAAAGTAAAAGTTGATTATAAAGTTTTAAAAGCTGTAGTAGATCCAGCTGATGCAATGAAAAGTGAGGCTATTCATGACGGTGTAGATAAAAATCTTTGTTATGATTGGTTATTAGGTGATAGAAAAGCAGTTGATGAAGCTTTTGCTAAAGCTGATAAAATTATTAAAGTTGATTTAATTAATAATAGATTAGTTCCCAACGCAATGGAACCAAGAGCTTGTGTAGTTGACTACAACTTAGCCTCAGAAGAAATTACTTTATATACTACAAGTCAAAATCCTCACTTATCAAGATTAGTGATGTCAGCATTTGGTAATGTGGCACCAGAAAACAAATTAAGAGTTGTTGCACCTGATGTTGGTGGTGGATTTGGATCTAAAATTAATGTTTATAATGAAGAAATAGTTTGTAGCTGGGCTTCAAAAAAAATTGAAAGACCAATTAAATGGGTTGCTGAAAGAACAGAGTCATTCTTAACAGATACTCATGGAAGAGATCATGTTACTCATGCAGAGCTTGCGGTTACAAATGATGGTAAGTTTTTAGGTTTCAAAAATGAAACAATTGCAAACTTAGGAGCATATGCAAGAGTGTTTGGAACAGTCACTCCAACATATTTATTTGGACCTTGCGCTACAGGAGTTTATGTAATTCCTGCTGCTTACTCTAATGTAAAAGCTGTGTATACTAACACTGCACCAGTCGATGCTTATAGAGGTGCTGGAAGACCAGAGGCAACTTATACAATTGAAAGATTAGTTGAAAAAGCAGCAATGGAACTAGGAATGGATAAAACTGAAATCAGAATGAAAAACTTTCCAACTCAGTTTCCATTCAAGCAAACATTAGTTCACACAGTTGACTCTGGTGACTATGTAGCTGGATTAGAAAAAGCAAAACAAATGGCTGATTATGCAGGCTTTGAAGCTAGAAGAAAAAAATCAGAAGCTAATGGTAAATTAAGAGGAATAGGTGTTTCATCTTATTTTGAAGCTTGTGGTATAGCACCATCAGCTGCTGTTATGTCTTTAGGTTGTGGAGTTGGTCTTTGGGAGTCTGCTGAAGTCAGATTTAATCCAACAGGTCAAATTTCAGTATTTACAGGAGCTCACAGTCACGGACAAAGTCATGATACTACATTTGCACAAATAGCTGCAGACGAGTTAGGTGTGCCAATGGAAAATATTGATGTGGTTCATGGTGATACTGATAAAGGAACATTTGGAATGGGTACTTATGGTTCCAGATCATTAACTGTTGGTGGTATTGCAATCGTTAATGCTTGTAAGAAGATTGTTGCTAAAGGCAAAAGAGTTGCAGCTAAAATGCTTGAAGTTAATGAAGATGAAATTGAATTCAAGGATGGAGAGTTTGTAGCTCTTAAATCTAATAAGAAGAAAACAATAGGTGAGGTTGCTTTTGCTTGTTATTTACCAGGACAAAGAGATGAAATGAAATCACCAATTCCAGAGGGTGATGAACCAGGTTTAATTGAATCTTCATTTTTTGATCCTGCAAACTTCTCATTTCCAGCTGGTTCACATATTTGTGAAGTAGAAATTGATCCTGATACTGGAAATGTAAAAGTTGAGAAATATACTGCTGTTGATGATTTTGGAAGAATAGTAAATCCAATGATTGTTGAAGGACAAGTTCATGGAGGAATTGCTCAAGGAATAGGGCAGGCTTTACACGAAAATACTCAATATGATGAAACAGGACAGTTGATGACCGCTTCATATATGGATTATACAATGCCAAGGGCTGATAACTTTCCTGAATTTAATTTAGGATTTACTTGTACTCATGCAACTTCAAATCCTTTGGGAGTTAAGGGTTGTGGAGAAGCTGGTGCAATTGCTTCGCCACCAACGGTAATGAATGCAGTTATTGATGCACTAGGTGGACAAGAAATTTCAATGCCAGCTACAGCTGAAAAAGTTTGGAAGGCTTGTAAAGCAATGAAAAAATCTAACGCTAAAGCAGCATAGGAGGAAAATATGAAATCATTTAATTATCACGCACCAAAAGATGTTAAAGATGCCACTAAACTAGCTTCCTCTAGCTCAGCTTTTTTAGCCGGAGGAATGACGACAATTCCTTCAATGAAGCTTGGATTAGCAAGTTATAAAGATGTTATTGATATCAAAAACATTAAAAAACTATCAGGCATCAAGGTTAGTGGAAAAACTGTAACTATAGGTGCAACAACAAAACATGTAGAAGTTGCTACTTCAAAAGATGTTAAAAAAGCAATACCAGCTCTTGCTAAGTTAGCTGGCAACATTGGTGATGCTCAAGTTAGAAACAGAGGAACTATCGGTGGATCAATTTCTAACAATGATCCATCAGCTTGTTATCCATCTGCTTGTATGGCACTTAATGCAATTATTCATACAAACAAAAGAAAAATAGATGCTGAAAAGTTTTTTACAGGAATGTTTGAAACAGCTTTAAAAAGTGGCGAGCTTGTAGAAGCAGTTGAGTTTCAAATTCCAGAAAAAGCTGATTATCAAAAACACCCAAATCCAGCATCTAGATATGCAATAGTTGGAGTTTTTGTTGCTAAGCACAAAAAAGATGTGAATGTTGCAATAACAGGAGCAAAATCTTGTGTTTATATTGATAAAGAATTATCAAAAAAATTAAGCTCTAATTTTTCTGTGTCTGCAATAGAAGGTACAGATGTTAAATCTTCAGGCATGAACTCTGATATGCATGCATCGGCAGAGTATAGAGCAAATCTTGTGTCACTATACGCAAAAAAAGCTGTTGAAGCTTGTTAGTTAAGATTTATATTTCATCAAATGAAAAACTCATTTGATGAAAAAATCCTAGAAGAAGCCCAGGATTGGGTAAATGCTAATCAAAAAGTTGTTTTAGCAACAGTAATTCAAACTTGGGGATCCTCTCCAAGACAAGTGGGCAGCCGTATGATTGTTAATGAAAATGGAGACTTCTCGGGTTCTGTTTCAGGTGGATGTGTAGAGTCTTCAGTTGTTAGAGAATGTATTGGTCTTATCAAAGATAATAAACCTTGTAAAAAGATAGAATTTAAAGTTTCAAATGAAAGTGCTTGGGAAGTTGGACTTGCTTGTGGTGGAGAAATCGCTGTCTATTTAGAACAAGTTAATTAATGAAATTACAAACACTAAAATCAATTATTGAAAAAAAGAAAAATAAATCTGAATTTGCAATAATCACCAATCTTAAAACAGGGGAGAGTGAAATTTTTGAAAAAGATAAACCTTTAAGTAAAGAAATGGAAATTTATTCCAATCAAATTAATGAATTTTTTAAATCTAAAAAAAATGGTGTTATTGAAAATTCTGAAATATTTGTTGAAACTTATATATTGCCAATAAAAGTAATTATAGTTGGAGCAGTTCACATTGCTCAATACTTAGTAGATTTTGCAAAAAGTTTAAACTTTGAAATTTCAATTATAGATCCCAGAGGTTATTTTGCATCTGAACAAAGATTTCCTGATATGAAAATAATCAATAAGTGGCCAGATGAAGCTTTTAAAGAAATAGACACAAATGAAAACACGGCTTTAATTGCTTTAACGCATGATCCAAAAATTGATGACCCAGCATTACAACATGCCTTAAAAAAAAATTTTTATTACATTGGAGCACTTGGAAGTAAAAAGACTCATGAGAACAGATGTCAAAGGTTAAAGGAAGCTGGCTTCAGTGACGAACAGATTAAATCAATTCATGGACCAATCGGAATTAAATTAGGTGGGAGATCTGCACCAGAGATAGCTTTATCAATAATTGCTCAACTGGTCTCAGAAACTTACAAAAAATAATGAAAATTGGCTCAACTGTAAAATTTACAAAAGCAAAATTTCCTTCAAAAAAAAAATTAATTGGTAAATATTGTTTTTTAGAACCAGTTAATGCCAAAAAGCATGCTAAAGATTTGTATAAAAACTTTTCATTAGACAAAAAAGGAATTGATTGGATTTACATGCCAACAGGACCATACAAAACCTTTAGTTCATTTAAAAAATACTTAACTACAGAAAAGTTATCAGGCAATCCTTTTTTTTACTCAATTTATTCAAAAAGACTTAAAACTTATTGTGGTTTGGCAAGTTATCTTAGAATTAAACCGGAAATTGGAACGATTGAAGTAGGTTGGATTACTTATGCTAAAAATCTTCAAAGGACATTTGAGGCAACAGAGGCAATGTATCTTATGATGAAAAATGTTTTTGAGAATTTAGGTTATCGAAGATATGAGTGGAAATGTGATAGCTTAAACAAAAGATCTAATAAAGCTGCATTAAGACTAGGTTTTAAATTTGAAGGTATATTTAGACAAGCAACAATCTATAAAAAAAGAAATAGAGATACTTCTTGGTATGCAATTATAGATAAAGATTGGAAAAAGATTAAAAAAGGGTATCAAAAATATTTAAATATTTCTAATATTGATAAAAATTTTAAACAAATTAAGAAATTAAATCTTTAGTTAATTGTTAATTGATTTTAATCTTATAAAAGATATACTTTTAAGATGAATAATATCAAATTTTTTATTTTTTTCATCTTTATTCTATTTAACACTACAGCTTTAAAAGCTGCAGAGTCTATAGTTGCTGGTGTAAATGGTATGTTTTGCATAGCTTGCCAAGAAAAATTGTCGAAAGCCTTCAGTGAAAAATTTGGAACAGATGCAACAATTACTGTATCGTGGGAACAAGGATTGGCTGTTGTCAGCGTGCCTACCAAAGGAAAAATTACAGAGGAAGATTTTATGAATGTTGTATTAGAAACAGGATTTGAATTCGAAGGCATAAAAAAAGTGGCTAAACCAATTCGAAATTTAAAAGAGACAGAAGCTTTTATAAAAGAAAATCCAGGTGTTTTTATTTTAAAAACTTTTTAAATCATTCATAAACTTATTGATATTTTGCAGCAGTAATAAACTCCTCAAATCGTTCACACCATATTACGACAGTATTATAATTGTTAATATCAATATTTGAGGGGATATCAATTACAAAATTCTTAAAAGTTTTGACCTCTGCAATATATTTTGCATCATTTTTTATATCTAGAAACTCATCTTCGTGTTCAACAAATTCATTTGTTAAATATAATTTGTAATCAGGTCCAGGTGCTATAGAACCTTTAATTGTTATTATTTGATTAGATATAGTCACCTCTGCTTCTCCCCAGTGTAATAAGTCACTGCCTCTTAAATCTTTAACAAATTCAGTTTTATATAAAGCTTCTTTTTGCAAATTATCAATTTTTGAAATCTCTAAAGACTTTGGTGCTGTGAGAATTGGTAGTAAATAAACACCAAGACCAAAGCCAACAGCTAAAACAAATAAATGACTAAAAAAAAATAGTAATTTTTGATTTTTCATCATGATAATTAATTATAAACAATGTACTAATTATAATGCTTATATAAAACAACTTTTTAAATTATAACTTACATATGAATTTAAAGAATTTTTTTGATAATTGCTCAAAAACCATTGTAGGCAATCAAAAAAATATCAAACTTTCGATCAGTGCTATCTTTTCTGAAGGCTCTATATTAATCGAAGATTATCCTGGAACAGGCAAAACCACTTTTGCAAAAACAATTACTTATAATTTAGGCTTAAATTTTAAAAGAATTCAATTTACCTCTGATTTATTACCAGCAGATATTTTAGGTTACAATTTCTTTAAAGGAGAACAAAGTTTATTACAAAGAGGTCCTATTTTTACAAATGTTGTTTTAGCTGATGAATTAAACAGAGGTAGTGCAAAATCACAAAGTGCCTTTTTAGAGGCTATGGAAGAGAAAAATGTAACAATTGACGGTGAAACTTACAAATTACCTGAACCTTTTTTTGTTATTGCCACTCAAAACCCAATGGATAGTTCAGGGACATTCTTACTACCAGACTCACAATTAGATCGATTTATGATCTCATTTTCATTAGCAGAATTAAATAGTGATCAAAAGAAACAAGTTTTAAAGAATGATATTTCTTTTGAAAAAATTGATAAATCAAGCATTGATTGGAGCAAAATTAAACAACAAAAAGATCAAATAAAAGTAAATGAAAATGTATATGAATATATTTTAGATATTGAGAGTTTTATTAATCAATTGAATAAAGATTTTTATATTTCTCCTAGATGTTTAAAACAAATCTCTGAACTTGCTAAAGGTTGGGCTTTGATTGATGAAAGAGATTATATTACTCATCAAGATATCAAAGAAATCCTACCTTCAATTTTACGCCATAGAATTAGATTTTTAAATAATGAAAAAGAAAAGATAAATTTTATCAATAAAGAAATTTTAGATAAAATTAAAATTCCTAAATAATGTTAAATGGAGTCCTGCAAAATAAATTAATTCCTTTTTTCAATAATTTTAAAAGAGAGAAAATAATCATATATCCTAATTTATCAGGATTTATTCTTGGAGCGTTTGTTTTCTTTTGTTTTTTAATTTCTGTTTTTTATGAAAATAACTTTGCTCTTTTAATTTCTATTATCATTTTTTTTATCTTTTTTATTTCAATTATTATTTCTAATCAAAATTTAACTAATATTGATTACGTTTCTTCAAATGAATTACTGATTGAAGCAAACAGAGAAAGTTCAATACAATTAAATATATTTAACAATTCTCAGATTCAAAAGTTAAATATTGATTTTTATATTGATAAAAAATTTAAAGGCAACTTTGATCTTGAACTAAATAACAATTCAATCAATTTAAACCTTTTTAAACAAACAAGAGGTTCAATTCCAATAAATGATTTACAATTAAAATCAGATTTTCCATTTGGTATCATAAATACTATTAGAAAATTCAAATTAAATAATACTATTTATGTTTACCCAAAACCAAAAAAACAAAATTTAGAGCTCCTTGCTAAGTTTAACCTTGATAATAGTTTACAAAATCAAGAAGAGTTTAATGGTATAGATCAGTATAAAATTGGAGATAATTTAAGTAAAATTGCCTGGAAACAATCGATTGGTAAAAATAAGAAATATATTAAATCATTTAAAAGCAATCACTCAAAACAAAAAATATTAGATTTAAATGAATACCCAAATATTGATTTTGAGGAATTATTAAGCACTGTCACATTTATTTTTTTGGAACATTTTAAGTTAAAAAAAGAGATTTCCCTAAAACATAAAGATCAATTATTTAAATTAACAACTGAAAAACCTTCTTTAAACAAAATTCTTATATATCTAAGTCATGTTCAAAATTAATCTATTAGATAAAAAATTTAGATGTTTAATAATTATGCTATTAGGAGCACTGTCTCTTCAGGCTGAATTAAATTTAATCAATAAAACATTCTTCTTAGGTATTATATTTATTTGTTTTTATCTCAATAAAATAGAATTTAGATTTAAAGCAGTATTTTTATCAATAATCTCATTGATAGTGCTGTATGTGCAGTTGGTTATTGAAAACTATATATTTTCAAAAGATTA
Source organism: Candidatus Pelagibacter sp. HIMB1483 (assembly GCF_052048135.1). NCBI lineage: Bacteria > Pseudomonadati > Pseudomonadota > Alphaproteobacteria > Candidatus Pelagibacterales > Candidatus Pelagibacteraceae > Candidatus Pelagibacter > Candidatus Pelagibacter sp. HIMB1483. The sequence goes on from NZ_JBNAIM010000002.1 coordinate 510,943, forward strand.
TTTCATTAATATTTTAGGATTATTATTAATATTAAGATTTTCAGATCTTAATCAAAAAAAGAAATTGTTTTCCTTTTCACTAATTGCATTAGTTATTTCTGTAGTAAGTCTTATTAATTCACAAGATATCATAAGCTCCATTCTTTCATTAACAATCTTAACGCTAACGATCATTAATTTTTATCTTATTAATCAAAATAAAATTATTGATTTAAACATCAAAAATCTAATCAAAGTATTAAGTGTCTCTTTTCTAATATTTCCAATAATAATTATTATTTATCTAATTTTTCCAAGAACAGAGATCAATATTAAAATTTTAGAAAGCTCAAATACTAATCTTGGAATTCCAGATGAAATTGGACTTGGTTCTTTTCAAAGCTTTGCTGATAGCACCAAAAAAGTATTCACCTTAAACACTAAAAAATTTGAGCAAAAAGATTTATATTTTAGAGTTAAAACATTTGATTATTTAACGGTAGATAAAACCTGGATTTCTTCAAAAGAAGATTTTTTACTAAAAAACTTTAAGCAACAATTAACATTATCAAAACCTAAATTACTAGATGATAGTTATGATATTATCTTAGAGAACCATAATAAAAAATGGGTTCCAAGTTTAAGAAATTATACTGTAACTAATGGATTGAATAATCATTACTATAGTTTCTTTAACCAAACTCATCAAAACTATATTGAAATAGAAAAGAAAAAAATTATAAAATTTACAAAGTTTGAGCAACTTAATTATATTGGAGATGATTTAAAAAAATTTTACACTCAATTACCAAACTCTATCTCTAATGATTTGGTAAACTGGGTTAAAGCAAACAAACAAAATAAATCTGATAAAGAGTACTTAACTTTTTTGATGAATTATTTTAATCAAAATCAGTTTTATTATAGCTTAAGTCCAAAAGTTACTTCCAAAAATGATTATGCAGATTTTTTCTTTAACTCTAAAGAAGGATACTGTGAATATTATGCTGGAATGTTTGTTATTCTTACAAGATTAGCAAATATTCCTTCGAGAATTGTATCTGGTTATTATGGTGGAACAGAAAATGAATTTGGTGATTTTTATGAATTTACTCAAAGCGACTCTCATGCTTGGACTGAAGTTTGGCTAGATGATTTAGGTTGGGTTCGTTTTGATCCAACAACGGCTATTCCACCTTCAAGAATTAAAAATTCAATTAATCAATTTTTAGATCAAAATAATGAAAATATGAATAAGCAATTTTCATTTAAAATTTATAATTATGCTAGAAATTATTTCACTTATTTAGATTATAAATGGACTACTAGTTTTATTGAGTATGATAAAAAAACTAGAGACGAATTTATTAATAAAATTAATTATAAATACCTCTTATTAATATTTGCACCTTTTATAATATTCCAGTTATTCAAATTGATATTGTTAATCAATAAAAGAAACTTGCTTAGATTGTTATTTAATTTGATAATAATTTTATCATCTAAAAAACAAAAAATTTTAAAATCAGATACCCCTCATCAAGCATTCAATAAATTAAATTCAACTTCTAGAAAGAGATATTCAAATTTTTTTAAAATTTATATAAAGAATATTTATTGTTAGTTTCTAGCTGGCATTACCCCAGTTCTCTGACCATTGATGCTATTAGCAATATCACCACCTATATCAACATATTGGGTTGCTGTAAAACTTAAAGTTCCAACTGAGCCAGTAGGTGAATTTGATGATCCGTTCATTTTAACATTGAAAAAGTTAGTAGCAGCTTCTCCAAGATATAATGAGTCAGCTGGTTGATAATTTGCATAATCTGCAGGTAAATTTAAAGTAACAGAGGTTGTTGCTCCTGTTCCATTATTGATACTAAATTGATCTAAGTTTACATTGTCTAAACTTGTTGAAGCACCACCCCCTGAATAATCGACCGAAAATGAATGTGAAAAATCAACTGTATCTTTACCATCTAAAGAAATTGTTCCAGAAAAAGTGTTCGAAATTTCTTTAGTTGCAAAATTTACAATTGTTTGACCGTCAAATGTTCCTGAGCCGGTTCCTGTGGTTGCAGCCATATTCACTCCATTGGCTGTGTAAGTGTAAGTGCCAGCAGTTATTCCTTGAAAATCACCATAAGTTGTTTCACCTAAATTTTCTCCACCATATCTTAAAATATAAGCTAAACCGTCACCACCTTCCGCATTTGCCATTGCAATTTGATTTTCTGCACTTTCATTTTCTATTTCTTCAACACCCTCTTCACCAATTAATTGTTCAAGTGAAACTCCTAATACTGTTGCAAGTTGATCAAATGTTAATCCACCTCCAGCAGTATCAAGAGCTGTTTGAACAATTTCACCTATTATTTCATTCCCTTGAATTTGATTGTCATCAAATAAGCCTTCTTTAATAGCTGTTTGAACTTCTTCATTTTCAAGTCCAGCTTCTCTTACATCTAAAAAATTTTGAAATTCTTGTAACTGTTCATTGGTAATTGTAACAGGAGGTGCTGGTATTTGATTAGCTGTAAATTCAGTAAATGCAAAAGGAGTGTCTAACAATACAGATCCTTGATCATTAAAAACTTCAACTGCACCTGGTCTTAAACCTAAAGTATTATTTTGACCAGGACCTATCAATAATACTTTACTAACTTCTTCATCTTGATCTACAATTGCCTGAAACTCTGTTCCTCTTGTGCCAATTGAACCTGCTGGAGTTTTAACAATTAAATTATCAGGATTTTTTTCACTAATCTTACCACTTAAAACTTTAACACTACCTTCAATGATGTTAGTTGTAATTTTACCCTTTTGACTATTTGGATCATAAACAAATTCATCTAAAGTAACTGAAGTTTTTGCGCCAATAGTTATTACTGTTTGGTCTAATAGTAATATTTGTGATTTTGATTGATCTTCAGCTTTAATAATATCACCAAAATAAATCTTATCTCCTGCTTTTAATACCTCACCTTTTTGATTAGTGATATTTCCAATTGCAAGTCCAATATTGCCCACAATAATTTCTGAAGCATTAGAAAAATTTATAAAGCTAATAAATATTAAAAATGAAACAATCTTTTTCAAAATGTAATCCTTTTTGTTAATCCAAATTTATAAATATCTTTGTGATAATCATAATTTAAAATATTAGACTTAGATTTTATGTCAGAATATGAGACTGAATAAAAGATATTCTTTAAAAATTCAAGCTTTAAAAGTTGATCTAAACTTCCACTCATAGAAATAGAATTAGTTTTAATTTTATCATCTCTAATGGCGTCACTTTTAACAAAAGTATCTGCTTTATCATATGTATTATAATTAATTGTTTGAGATAAGTTAAAATTAATATTTTTAATACGTGTAAAATAGCTTATTCTTCGATATTCATTATCATATCCGTAGCTATCTAATTTTGCATTATAGTCATTAAAACCATATTTAAATTTGATATTATTATTTTGATTAATAAAATACTCATAGCCAACTGCTAGACCTTGAGCTTCATTATTTTTATCTTCTGCAGCTGTAAACACGCTATCTGTTCTGTAATCAGTTAAGCTATAATTTCCAGATAAAACAATATTTTGATTAGGTCTAAACCCATATCTATTTTCTAAAATGAATGAATGAACCACATAATCACTTTCATGAAGATTATTATTTTCATTTAATGAGTAAAAGGTTGAGATATAATTCTTATTAATTTGTTTATTGTAATTTATAAATAATGAATGAGCATCGTTTTCTTTATTTTTATCTCTATTTTGTCTTGTAAATCCTTTTCCAACATTAAAATTTATATTCGAGGTATTTGATAACTGTTTATAGGCTCCATATTTAATAACAATATTTTGAAAATCATCATCATCAATAGTGTCAGCTGCATAATTACTTAGACTGTCACTTATATAAAGAGTGCTACTATCACTTTTAGTATTTACATTATTATCTAAAGTTGAGTTATAACCAATATCAATAAACTGTACCCATTCATTTTTTTGTTGCTTATCTTGAGCTTCAAGTGTTTTAACAATTTCATCTAATCGTTGTCTTATAGCGTTAGTTAAAACAGGACTTCTCTTTATCTGATCAATAATATCTTTAGTTCTCTCTTTTGAATCTATCTTTAAAGAAATAGATAATAAATATAATTTTAAATCTAAGTTATCAGAATATATATCTGATAATCTCTCTAACGTTGCGATAACTGGTTTATAATTGCCTAATGCTTCTTGCTCTTTAGCATATTGTAAATTCAATTCTAAATTATTAGGATCTTGTAAAATCTGTTCGAAAGTAATTTCAGAAAATGTTTTTGATGAAAAAAAAACAAAAAAAATGAATATAATTTTTTTAAAGATTTTCATTAAAATTTAATGAATCTTTTTCTTGAGAACTAAATGATTTACCCAATCACTTTTTTCTTCTGACCAATCAAAATAATCCATTATATTTTTAATAAAATAAGTTCCAATTTGGCCTGGTTTAACATCATCAATGTCACGGTGCTTAATCATATCTTTTGTTACTTTAATTCCATTATCATAAATGTGAATTTCAAAAAGATTATCTTTAAAATCTACTTCAACAAAAATTTTATTCTTAGAATCAGACTCCTTATAACCATACTTAATAATATTGGCAATTGACTCACCGACTGCTAATTTTATCTCTAAAACTGTTTTAGAATTGATCTTCAAATCGATTAAAATTTGTTCAACAAAATTTCTAATATGTTTTAAATTTTCTATCGTTGCGTCAAATTTCTGGGATTTCATTAAAAAATGATTTTAATTTTCAATGACAAAAAATGTATCTAGTTTAGCCATCTTTAAAACCGAAATTACAGACTCACTAGGTTTAAATAATTTAAACTCTTTTCCAGCTTCATCAGCTTTTTGTCTATTTTCTATTAAAGCTGCAATACCTGAACTATCAATGTAACTCACTTCACTCATATCTAAAGCAACAGCTGTATTGATATCTAATGCAGCAGATACTTGATCTCTTAAACCATCAGAGTTTTCAAGGTCCACATCACCTTTTATAGTAATTATTTGAATATTATTTTCATTTTTTTCAGGATAACTCATAACCACAATATATTCTGAGATCTCTAACAGTCAATAAATGAATTATTGTGTAATGGGGATAAGACAATTTTTTTAATAAACATTAATTCAATTTTATATTAAGATAAAAATATGACAGATTTAGAATCAAAAGATTTAGAATCTTATATTAAAAATGATGAAATGAGCGAAACAAGTGAGGAAGATAATAGTTTGTTAATAGGTGATAATTCAAGTTTATTAGATGAAGATGAAGCAAATACAAAAAATGATAATCAAGAAAGGTTTACTGCTGAAGATACAGCAGAAGCTAATGCTTCTCTTTTAACTGGTGACCCAGATCCATTTAACAAGCATAATTTTGGAGAATTAAAAAGTACGCTTAATAAAATAGAAGATAAAATTGATAAAGAGACTGAACAATTAAAAAAGCTAGATGTTTTAGATGATATTAAAACTGAAATACAAAAAATAAATGAAAACTCATTAATGCAATCCACTAGCTCATCTCCTTCTACAGGTCACAATTTACCTAACGCAGGTGATTTGTTAAATAGAGTTGAAGAACTAGAAAATAAAATTCAAAATAATTCTGGTGATGGAGTAAGTGATGAAATTCAAACGAGTATTAATGATTTACTAAATAGTGTCCAAAAACTTAATGCTGCTACAAATACTTATAATAAAAGATTTGAAAAAATTGAAGAAACTGTATCAAGATTTGAAGAAATGGAAAAAGATATTCATCTTGAGTATGTTGATGATGAGGAAAAAATAGATATTTCAAATAATAGTTTAACAGACAAAGATAAAAAAAGACAAAATATTTTGTATTTAATCCTTATTGGATTAATAATGACTCTTACAGGATTAGTTATTCTTGATAGATTAAAAATAATTGATTTATATTTAGACAGTATTTTTAAAATGTTTTTTTATTAAGCTTTAATGCTTGGAGTAATCTTTTTTATTTTAGGAGCATTATTTGGAAGCTTTGCTAATGTTTTAATTCTAAGGCTTCCAAAAAATCAAAACATAGTGTCACCAAGATCCTATTGCTTTAAATGCAAAAAACAAATTCCTTGGCATTTGAATATACCAATTGTTTCATCTTTATTTCTTTTTGGTAAAACAAAATGTTGTAACAAAAATCTAAATCCACAATATATAATAGTAGAAATTTTTACTGCCTTAATTTTTTTACTTAACTATTTAAATTTTAATATTGCTCAAGCTATTATTTTAAATATTTTATTTTTTATAACTATATTAATTATTTTTATAGATCTTAATGAAAGAATTATTTTTGATGTATTTAATTATTCTATAATTATATCCGGGATAGTTGTTGCATTATTATTTAATCACTTAAATCCACTTGAAATCACAATTAAAAATTCATTAATCTCATCATTGATAGGATTTATATTATTTTTTAGTTTAAGGTTTATCTTTAAGAAATTAAAAGATATTGAGGCTCTAGGTTTGGGTGATGTGTATTTAATTGCTGGATTTGGATCTTGGCTAGGTTTTGAAAAATTACTATACTTTCTAGTTTTATCTTCCGTAATTGGGATTGTTTATTATGCTATTTTAGGTAGAAACATCAAAAATTTTGAAATTCCCTTTGGATCTTCAATGGGATTATCATTCATTATCCTCTTTTATATTTAGTTTAGTCTAAAATTAGTTCTAAATCCCTCTTGGTTGTTGATAAAAAATTTCTTTGAATAATTAAAAAAAAAAGTATAAAGGGATAATTGTTAACAATTTAAATGGAGAATAAATGAAAAAATTAAACTCAAAAAAAGGTTTCTCTTTAATTGAATTACTTGTGGTAATTGCAATTATTGGTGTCCTTTCAGCTGTAGGTATTACTGCATATACTGGATACACAGCTAGTGCTAAAGAACAGGCATCAAGAACACAGTTTTCTCAAACTGTAAGTATGATTAATGCTGAAATGGCAAAATGTGCTTTAGGTTCAGGAAATTATGCATGGCCTGAAGGTTCAACAAAAGATACTTGCTCTGACGGTATTGATGCTGCAACAGATACAAATATAGCAAGTTATTTAACAGCTTCAACTGGTTTAGGTTATAAAAACCCTTACTCTCAAGATGAAGCAGCTGGAACATATGCAAAAGCTGTGGCTGCAGCAACTGACCCAGATGCTGATGGAAGAATTACAATCTTTTGTGATGCCACAGCGAATGAATGTACTATTCGACAAAGAGTTGCGGATGGAGAAATTCTATCTCAAACTATTGGAGATGCATCATAATATAACTTAATTAAAATTTAAATTTTAAAAAAGGCGCTCTAAAAGAAGCGCCTTTTTTTTTACTTCACTACCTGTCCCATGTTAAATATTGGTTGATATAAAGTAAGTAGTAATCCAGCAATCAAAGCTCCAATTAATACAATCATTACAGGTTCTATAAATTGTTTCAAAGCTCCAACAGCATTATCAACTTCGGCTTCATAATAAGTTGCAAGGGAATTAAACATTTCATCTACACTTCCAGTTCTCTCACCTACTTTCATAAATTCCGAAAACTCCATAGGAAAAATTTTTTCTCCGGCAAAAAGTTCAGAAAGGTTTTTACCTGTTAAAATTTCCTCTTGAATTCTTGCTATAGCTTCTCTAACTAAAATATTATTAGTCACTCTACTACTGATTTCTAGAGCTTGTATGATTGGAACTCCAGCAGTTAATAGATTAGATAAAACCATGGAAAGCTTTGCATATATAGATTTAATTACTAAAGGACCAAAGGCTGGAATTTTTAGTGAAAACCCATGAAAAAATTTTTTTACAGCATAAACTTTTTTATTTAAAAAAATAATAGTTGTTACTATTACAATTATACTCATAACCAAAACCCCTCCCTGGCTAGGATTAGTTAAAAAGTTACTCATTGCTATAACTTTTTGAGTTGCAGCAGGCAATGGCACTCCTAGACTTCCATAAATTTCCTCAAAGACTGGAACAACTTTTACCAACATGACAGTTGTCACTAAAAGGGCAACTGTTAACAGAATAATTGGATAAGTGAGTGCACCTTTTATGTCTTTTATAATTTTTAATTTCTTTTCAACTAAACTGACAATTTTATTAAGAAATAAAGCAAGTGTACCACTGCTTTCCCCAGCTTTAACCATATTCACATAAGAGTCATCGAAATATTTTGGAAATTTTTCAAGTGAAGTACTGAAAGGACGTCCTTGGTTTAAATCTTCAATAATTGAATTGGTTAATTTAATCATACCTGGCTTATTAGCTTGTCTTCTAGCTAATTGAATTGAATCCATTATAGGCAAATCAGCTTTCATCATTGTTTCAAGTTTTTTAGAAAACATCATAATATCTAAATCACTCAATTTATCAGAGTGAAGTTGCATTCCTAAAAATGTTTTAATCTCTGGATCGGCACCATTACTTGATGAACCATTAGCTTTGGATTCATTAATCTTTGAAACAGTAATCTTTTGAGCTCGTAATTTAGCTATGGCTTGTGCTTTATTCAAGGCTTGGATTGATCCTGTTGTATCTTGACCTTCTTTTTTTCCAGTATAACTAAAATTTAACATCTAGTTTTGTAATGAAATAGTTCTTAAAAATTCTTCGTAAGTAATTACGCCATTTCTAATATGATCTCTTGCAACTTGATCAATAGTTTTAAAGCCATTTTCTTTAGCAATTTTTAACATTTCAGGAGCTCGTTTACCCTCAATGATTGCTGAAGCTAATGCTTGATTGACTTCTAAAATTTCATAAATACCTTGTCTTCCTTTATATCCTGTGTCTTTACATTCGCTACAACCTTGTCCTTTATAAACTTTTAATGTTTCAAGTTCTGTCAATCCAAAGCCTATATCTTTGAGCTGAGATTGAGTGATAGATGAATCCTCAACTTTACAATTCGAGCAAATTTTTCTTGCTAATCTTTGAGCAACAACTGTATTCAAAGCTCCTGCTATCATAAAATTAGGTACACCCATATTTGTTAACCTAATAATTGTTTGTATAGCATCTTTGGTGTGTAGTGTTGATAATAATAAATGTCCTGTTAGTGCAGCTTTAATTGCAATATCAACAGTCTCTTTATCTCTAATCTCTCCAACTAAAATTACTTCAGGGTCTTGTCTTAAAAAAGCTCTTAAAATACTTGCAAAAGATAATCCTATTTGCTCATTTGCTTGGATTTGACCTATTCCTTCCATTGTATATTCAACAGGATCTTCAGCAGTGAGTATATTTTTTTCTGGCTTATTTAAATGCGCGAGAGCAGCATATAAAGTAGTTGTTTTACCACTTCCAGTAGGTCCCGTTACTAAAACCATCCCTTGAGGAGACTCGATTGCTTTGATAAATTTGCTTAATTCAGACATGGGTATACCAATTTTATCTAACCCAATAACATTTGTACTTCTTAATAATCTCATACAAATACGCTCACCATATTTAGTTGGGACAGTATTGAAACGAACATCAACATCTATTCCATTGTTACTTTTATCTTGAACAGTAATTGCTCCATCCTGTGGAAGTCTAGACTCTGAAATATTACAACCAGCCATTATTTTCAGTCTTGTTACAACAGCCATATAATTAGGAGCTAATATAGGATCAAAACTTTCTTGAATTTTCATAATCCCATCATTTCGATATCTAACTTTGGCTACATTATCTTTAAAAACTTCGATATGAATATCACTTGTTCCGTCTCTTAATGCATCTTGAAAAATCTTATCAACAACTCCTACTACATTTAAAGAACCTGTCGCGGCAGCAATTGAAGTTTTATTTGGAGTTTTTGTTTCCTTTTTTGCAATTCTTATATCCCACACCTTTGATTTAGAAATTTGTTCAACATTACTTAGAGTTGCTACGGAAAATAAAACATTTTTTTTTGTAAAAGATTTGATTTTAGGTCCATGAGAAAGTTTTAAAGGATCTGCAACTGCAACTTTTAAAGTTCCACCTTGTAATTCAAAAGGAATTACTTTTTCTTTTTTAACAAACTCAGTTGGTAATATAGTAATTAATTCTGGCTTTATCTGAGTCTCTTTTAAATCAACTTGTTTAATCGAAAAACTTCTAGAAATTGTTTTTGCGATATCTGCTTCTGTTGTAAATTGTTTCTTTAGAAGCTCTTCTACAATTTTTGATTTATTGGGTCCACATTGAGTTGTGATCTTAGTTAATCTATCTTGACTTAGAGCTCCACTGGCAGCCAAAAGATTTGCAATTTTTTCTGAAGCAGCAGAACTTAATTCCATTTAGATAATCCTTGGTGCTAAAAAAATCAAAAGTTCCTGTTTATCATCTGCTTGTACTCTAGATCTAAACAATGCTCCAATACCTGGAATCTTGCCTAAACCAGGAACTCTAGAGTTTGTTTCTGATAATGTTTCAGTTAAAATACCACCTACAACAGCTATATCTCCATTAGCTAATATCAAATTTGTATCTATTTCTTTTTTAGTGATTTTTGGAGGATTTACGGACAAATCAACTGAATCATTGGTAATTTTAACTTCCATCATAACTGTACCATCTCCTGTAATTATAGGGGTAACATCTAACTGTAGATTAGCATCATAATATTTAGTTGATGATGTCGTAGTTCCTGATGCTGCAGTTGTGGTCTCAGTCACTCCAAATTGAGTACCTTGTTTAATTATTGCATTTTTACCACTAACAGTAAATAATTTTGGATTTGAAAGTGTTCTCGAGTCTCCCTCTTTTTCTAGAGCATCAATTTCAAATTTCAAATCCCCTGAACTCGTTTCTCTTAAAATTCCAAGACCAGATGTGCCTGAAATTAAAAAATCAGTTGCACTACTATTATCGTTTCCTAAAGCAACACTGGCAGCAGAAGTTCCTATACCACCCCGAATAGACTCTGTTGCACCACTAGCAGTAGTTTTGGATCTTGCCAAACCTAATCTGGTTCCAAGTTTAGAAGAAAAGGTTGGTGACACTTCCACTAAAAAAGCCTCAATTAGTACTTGAGGTTTTTTTACATCAATTTTTTCTAAAATGTTCTCTAATGTTTTTAAATCTGAAGGACTTCCTTTTGCAATTATAGTTTGGTTATTATCATTTTCAATTAAGGTAACAGTTGTTCCCCCAGCCACAGGATCACCTTTAATAACAGCTTCTAATTGTTTTTTCATTTCAGATGGCTTTTCATAAAAAATATTAAATATTTCAGTCATTTGAATCTGTCCCGATGTACCACCAGCTGAAATTTTGATAATCTCAGTATCATTATCTGAAGATTGAACCAAACCATTCATTTCAATGACAGTATTAATAACATTATTCCATGGCTCGTTAACTACAGAAAAGTTCAAAATCCCTTGAACATTTGGGTCAACCACCACATTCCTATTTGCTAAATTTCCCAGCCCAATTAATGCTTCTCGCAAATCTGAATTTTGAAATTTTATTGAAATTGGAAAATTAGGAAAACTTATTTTAGAAGATGAAGAGGACATTTCTCTTCGTGGTTTAGTAGCATTATTGTAACCAATATTTGGCCCTTCTTTAAATGTATTAGTAACTGTGGTTAGCCCATCTCTCTTGATCTCCTCTATGCTAATATCTTTTTTAATTTTTCCAGAATTACCTTTATTTGAAGCGCAACTAGTAAAAATTAATGCAATTAAAATTAATGATAAATATTTAAAACTAGTCATCTAACTCCAGAGTTAATATTTTTTTATTTTCCTCAATAATTAATAAATCTTTTTCAATTTTTTTAACAATTGCATCAAATTTTCCAATTTTTTGACCTTGCTTTACAACTACCTGATCATTATCACCTGGTAATTTAATTAATGCAAAGTTATCAGGACCATCGGACAATATAGTTCCAACCAATTTCATCGATGACACAGGATATACACTTGGAGTATTCAAATCTTTTCTGAAAAATTTAACAACTAATAAATCTTTAGAAAATGGATCTACAATTTTTTCTTTCTTTACAATCTTAATTTTTAATTGATTATCATTTGATTGTTCAGTATCATTTTCTAAACTATATTCACTATTTTCTTCAACTTCATCACCAGATTGACCTGCATGTAAAATGTGAGGCAATAAAACTAGTGAAAAAATCAGAAAAAATTTAAATAAATATATTCTCATGTATTTAATAAACTCAGTTTAATTTTGTTTTTAATTTCAACTGTCCCATTACTTTTTTTTTGAATAACAGAATCAGTTATTACAAAACTTTTATCATATTTTTCGAGTGTTTTTATAAAATTAAGATAATCAATAAACTTTCCATCAATTACTAGCTCATATTCAACAATTTTATATTTTTCAAAAATATCAAATGCCTTGGGATCATCTTTTTTTTGTTTTTTAAAAAAATCTTCAGAAACTTTATTTAAAGAGTAAATCTTTAACTGATGGTTGAGTGCTGCTTCCGAAAACAAAGCATAAAACTCATCAGGTTTTGAAGTGTAGAAAAATGACTGATTGATTTGCTTAAGTTGGTCTTCAGCTTCTTTTGTTTTTTTTAATAAACCAATCCTAGAAGTGTCACTTGTGTCTAAAAAAGATTTTTTCTGTTGTAAATCTGGTTCAATAAGTTTTGCTGAATTGATGGTTGGTTTTATTACAACAAAGTTTCCAATAAAAAAACCCAATACCAAAATTCCAATCATAAACATTTTAATGTTAATGGAATTTGGATTTAAAAATTTTTCTTCTTTAATTTTAAAAGGTTTAATGAACTTTTCAATTTTGTCGTCAGTACTTTTTATTTTTTTTCTGACAACTCTTCTTTTAATGACTAATCTTTTGATCATCTATAAATCCACTTCAATTTTAAAATTTCTAAAAGAACTTGTATTTTGAGAAACTTGTTGATTATTATTTGACGTGCTTTCAGATTGTTCAATCGGTGCTGACTGAGAATCATCATTTACTATTACAGCTATATTCAATTTTGTAATATCTGGTCTACCAATAGTATCTCTAATATTTTGGACAAACATGTTAAGATCATAGTCGGTTATTGCGTGACCTTCAAAAACAGCTTGGTTGTCTAAAAATTCCAATTTATTTAATTTTACTCCCTCAGGAACAATCGATGGTGTATTTTTAACTAGTTTATAATATTCATTATTTACATTTTGAACTTCACTTGCAAGTTTAGTGTCTGCTTCAATTTTTTTATACTTGCCGCTGATATTTTTTATTTCATTTAATGTTTGATCATATTTTTGAACTACCGATGGATGTTGTTTTAATACTTTAGATTTTTCAAAATAAACTGGCAAGTTTAAAGCAATTAAACCTGAAAAAATAAATAATAAAAGAACTGTAATTGAGTTTAACAAATAATTGCTCGTTTTAATTTTATTGTTCTCTAAATACTTAAAATTTTCTGGATTTAAATTAATTTGAAATTTAGGAAGAAATTTTTTCTTAATATTAAATGCATTCAAATATCTTAGTGAGGACCCAATTAAAGGAAACGCTTTATTAATATCTATATAGGTAACTGGAAAAGTTTTTTGAACTTTTTTACTTAGTTTAATTGTTTTATTTTCTAATAGGTTTTCTTTTAACGTATCGTACTCGACTAAATTATCTTTAATTTCTAATTCTGGTTCAGACATGTTGCCTGATATCAAAGAAATTTCTTTGATTATGATATCTTGGAATTTATTTTTTAATCCCGTTATAAAATTATTAATTTTATCTTCTTCAGAGTAAAAATATAATTCTTTAACTTTTATCTCATTGTTTTCATCATTATTTGTTTCTTCAATTAATGAATTAATATTTTGTAAACTTCTCTCAAATACTTCTAACCAAAACGGACCATCTGGACTTGGCATTTTTTCTAATTGTTTTAAAAGAACTTGATCCGATCTTGAAATTTCAACTTCTATTAATTTTATAGAAGTATCACTTACGATCGCAAAATATGATTTATTATTCGTGTACTCTAAAATACCAAAATTGAATGGTTTAATTTCTTGTTTTTTAATTAAAATTGAATTGATGATAGAGAATAATTTTGGTTCAATTAGATTTGCATTTATTCCACAGTTTTTAAGTAAGTTTTTAAAGGATAAAATTTTTTCTTTTTCAGTGATAGCAACAATGACACTCAATTCTAATGTTGCATCATTTTTAGAAACTATATAATGGCTTATTTCATCTGTTTCTTTTATCTCACCTAATTCTTCATATTTTTCCCAAAACTCGTGAGCTTGTGCATTTTTTGAAAAATTATAAAAAATTACATCATCTGAGCTTGCTGCGTCCTCCTCAGCAATAGGGATGTTAATTAAACGAATTTTAGAATACGATGTTGGAAATATTAAGTTAGCCTCATATCCTTTAAGCATGTTTTTCTTAACAATTTTAAGAATTTTTTGCTCATATATTTCACTAGCATTTTCAATATTTTTATCTGTTGATATTTCTAATTTTTCATTAAAAAACCGCTTAATTTGATTTTTTCCATCAAATTGGCAAACACTAATATTGTCTTGTTGGATTTCTATTGCTACTCTTTTTTCTTTAGAAATACTTATGCCACCAAGTAATGGATATATGAATTTTCTAAATGCTTGTAAAAATTTTTCTTTAAAAACTAGTAGTTTTTCTTTCATATATTAATAAGCCATGGTCATTTATTACTTTTATAAAATTCAACGATGTTTGCAATAGTGCCTATATTAGTGTCTAATTATTATGTATTTAAATTATGCTTAAATATGTATTAATTTATCTATGTTTTTTAAAAAAGGAATCACTCTCATTGAACTCTTAGTTATCATTGCCATCCTTGGAATTTTTAGTGGTATTGGATATGTCTCTTTTACCTCAATTGATTCGGGTTCAACACTAAGAGCTAATAAAGAAAACTTAAAAAGTTACATCGAAGAGATTAAATTTAAAGCATTCTCAGATGGAAAACATTATAAAGTGATAATGGAAAACTCAGGCAATAATATCAATTTAAAATTGTACGAACCAGACACTAATAATGTTAGATGGAGAGATTTAGATTTAAATAGAAGATGCAACTGTCAAAGTGGTGATAGTTCAGATGATACGTGTGACAATGCATTTTCAAATGTTACTGTGTCCTCTTTAACTTCCTTGTCTAATTATGATAAAACTATTGAAAGAGTTTCTTTAAAAGATTGTGATGATGAAAATTGTACTACGGAAGATGATGATGATATTGAATTGTGTTTTTTGTACGATGGATCTTCGCCTAGAGATAAATTTTTTAAATTAGTAGGTGGAGAAGGTTTATTTGTGATTTTTAAATTAAATAAAACTGGTTTTTTAGAAGAATAAAATGATGAGATTTAAAAAAGCTTTTTCTTTGATTGAAAGTTTGGTTGCCTTATTTGTTTTAAGTATGATTACTTTAGTTTACATAAATTCGAGTACAGTTTTTTTAAATACTCAAACAGACTTAGTAAAAGCTGATCGACGTGATCAACTAGCAGATTTGATAATTCAAGATATTATGGAATATGTTAGTCATAAAAATAATGCATTAGGCACAATAACAGTTGATGGTGACCAAACATTTAATGGATCAACAGATACAATAGAATTAACTGGATTTGATACAATGCCTGAAAATGGGGATATTGTTCTAATTGATGGATTAAGAGGTAGATATGTAATTGACGGTGTAACTGGATCAGGAAGCGACTTAACAATTGAATTTAATTCTAATATTGCTAATGCTTCTTTAGCTGATGGAACCTCGATTACATTTATTGCTTTTAAAAAAAATGAGTTAGCTTGTTTTGATGGATTAAATCTGGTTAATGACGCTCCAAGTGGAATTGGTGATTGCTCTACACTACCGGACGAAGTCGAAGATTTGCACAATCATTGGAAAGCTCAACTTGATGATGAACTTGGTAGCGAAATAAATGTTAGATCTGTTGAGGTTACTGATGGAGATATCGTTAAAGTTACCTTAGGAGATGGAACTGACAATACCGTATTAGCAAAAAAAGTTAATGTTTGTATATTTGATGAAACTCCCAACAAAGTTGCATTTAATTTTCCCGGCTTAGCAGATCCGGTAGAAACAGGAATTATAGATGGATCTGAAAATCCAGTTGCACATTATAATTTTAGAGGAGTTGCTAGAATGTTTACTGATCTAGATGCTGATAATGGTGAGCAAGATGATACTACAAGCTGCTCTGCAGTTAATGCCTCCACTTGCAGACAAGTCTACGCAGGTGCTGATGTTATAAGTGTATTTTTGTATCGATATACTGGTGATGATATTAGAGTTAAGCCTTCGGGATGTGATGATAGTGTTTGGACTGGTCAATGTTTAGGTGTTCGAATTAATACAAATGATCTTTCTTTGTGGTTTGTTTTTGATGAATATAATCATGGAGATGATAGTGCAGATACAAGTCAAATTGGACAAGTCTTAGAAGGAACTAATGGTGGTGGTTATTTTCAATTTGATATTGAAAATCTTCCAACAGATGCAAGAATATTAGTTTTTGATGATGCACAAGAAAGTTGTCAGGGAGCAATTAATAACGGAACTTGTTCAGGTCGATATGTTTGGAACCAAGCACATGACGGGATGGTGGTTCATTTGGGAACAGGAAACCTTGCAACCTTAGAAGATATAGAACTTGAAATAACAGGGATACCAACAGGTGTTGATCGTTGGCGAGTTTTAAGAGCAGATGATGATGATTGTTTAATTGCGAGCGGAAATACAGGTTCTGCACATGGTGATGCATTAGATATTGAAGATGAAAATGAATGTTGGAATTATGTAACAGCTTTAAACACTACAACAGCATCAGCAATATCTGCTAGCTCAACTTCAGTTACTTTGGCAGATAGCTCTATTTTTCCTAATAGTGGAAATGTCCAAATAGGAAGTGAATATGTAAGTTATACTTCAAATAATACAACAACAAATACTTTATCAGGTTTAAGCAGAGGAATAAGAAATACAGGACGGTTAGATAGTGCAATCGCAACTGGAGACACTCCAAACTTTGATCAAACATTAGATGGTCAAAATCCTCAAATTGGAATTTTAGGAGGCTTTGTTCAAATTAATGATGAAGTTTTAAGGATGGGATATAAAGCAGAAAATGGTTTAACTGGTGCTGCAGACAACATGGATGATATGAATGTTAGATTTTATGAAAGAGCACTCAAAGGCACATCGACTGAAACTCATGCTGTTAATAGCAGTGTTAGGAATTACGATATGAGAGCTAGAGATTGGCCAGCTGGAACAACAGTTTGGGAAGGTCCAACAAATTCAATTCCAGTGGTATTAGCAGAAGATATGGATAACGAAGTCTTTGAAAGAGCTCGAATTAAAAGACGAGCAACACTAAATTTATCACAATCGAGCGTATGTTCATAAAATCCAAAAAAAAAGCATTTACATTAGTAGAGTTATTAATTGGAATATTTGTTGCATCCTTAGTCTCAATCTCAATTTATGCTTTGTTTGATAGAGGATCAAAAGACTATAGCCAAATAGCCAATACCAGCGAAATTAAAACAGAGGGAAATTTAATTTTTAATCTCATTGAACGCGATCTTGCAAGAGGAGGATTTGTTCATCCAATTAGAGGTGATATTTCAGATCCAGATAATTGCCAAGATGGTATAGATATTGATGATGCAGTAGAGATAGTTTCTGGAACAGAGGTCAGCTCTTGTTATGATAGACCTAGCTTTGATGGCACAACAGCTTTAAGATTTAAAATTACCTATAAATTAGGAGATGGAACATCAGATTTACCTGATACCAATACTCTATATAAGAAAACTGAGAGAACAGATAATTGTGATGACATTATAGCATCCACTAATGCAGCTGTGCATGACTGGCAACCTATTTCAAATAATATAAATACAATTGAATTTTCAAATCCTACTTTTGATAGTGAAAATGATAATTTAATCAATGTTGCAATTAATTTCAGATCTAAAGATGATGAGGATTTAAACTTAGATTTTAGAAAAAGAATTTTTTTAAGAAATCTTCCATTAACTGAAAGTAGTACGCTTTGTGATGAAAAATGCCCCAACTCCAAAGATCTTTTTTCAAACTATTTGATATCAAGTAATGAAACAAACTGGGATCCTGATACCAGAACTATACCCTCTGCAAGGGTGGTTATCTCAGAAAATTACACTGATGGTGAAGATCGACTGCAATGGGATACGGACATGGCAACAGATTTAGGATTAACAGTAAATTTTGTAACAGACACAGGTATATTGGAAATTGGAGGAGATGCGAGTGGAAGAAATTATCAAAGATTTATAAGAACAATCAATTATGTAAGTCTGGAAGATGAAATAGATGATCGTACAACTTTTGCAGATGAAGACAGGGTAATTATTTTGGCTGTAGGTTTTGAAAATCTTTGTGAGGATTTGATTGGAAGACAAGTTGGAAATAACAGACATTTCTATTGCTATGTAGAAAATACTACTGATGGAAGAGGTGCATGGGATCGTACTTCAATTACTGGAAGTCAACTTTGGTGGGGTCAAGCAAAACTTCGAGCAGAAAATACTACTTACTTTAACTTATCTGGTTATCTAGCAACAATTACTAGTGATGCGGAAAATGATTATGTTTTAGATAAAATTAGAGATGACATGGGCAATCCTGTAGCTGCTTGGTTTGGAGGAACTGATAATACTGGAACTGACAATATACCAAATGCAACTGAAGGAACATGGGTATGGGCAGGTGGTCCTGAAAGAGGTCAAATATTTTTTGATACAGATCCAGATGATGATCCAGGAGAATTTACAAGTTGGAGGACTGGAGAGCCAAACAATTGTTGTACGGATATGTATAATACTGATTATAATGACGATGATCTAGAAACAAATGAACACTATCCTAATGCTGCAGGAGAACATTATACACAATTTTCAAATGCAATATCTGGAACAGGTTGGTGGAATGATTTATTTGTACCAGGTGTAACATATACACCATTTCAAACTATAGGATACGTTTTAGAATTTAGTTCAAATTTTCCATCCCCTGTGATTAGTTGTGGCAATGGAACAGAATCTGAAAGATTAGCTTGTGCTAATTATTTTGGATCTTTCGATTTAGTGCTTGATGATACCACTTATACAGATGTTAATATGTTAGATCTTTGTGACCCAGATCCAAATGATAATGATGCACCTTAATAAAAATAAAAGAGGTTTTGTTTTAGCATTAACGATGCTGGTATTACTTGCAATTAGCTCATTTAGTGTTGCAATGCTTGCAATTACTCAACTTAATTCTGCAAACTCTGTCAAATCTCATCAAATCAACACTGTTCAGCAAGCTGCAGAATATGGGCTAGAGTCTGGACGATTATGGTTAGTCGATCAATTGTCTGCATCAGGAACAGATGCTATCACTATTACTAATACTGAAAATTCATCTATCACTGGAGACTGCTTAGCTCTTCATGGTTACACTAATACAGCTAACAATGTTCACTATGCGTTTAGACAAACTAACCAAAACTTTGCAGCGATTGCTGTTGAAAGTGATTTTGGTAGATATAGTTATGAATTCTATGTTCAGCGAATTGGATTTCACACAACCTTGAATGGTTATAATTTTATTCCACAAGATACAGAGGGTCCAGATACTTTAACTCCAAATCAATATAATAACCGTAGAATTTTTTATAGAGTGATAAGTTGCGGATATGGCCCTGATGACAATCAAATAGTTCCACTTCAATTGTTTTTATCTTCTGGTGGAGATGGTAGCACAGGCAATATTGCACGAGCTTTAAATATTGAAGGATATTACCGTCCTTAATTTAATGCAAATCGAGAGTTTTTTACTGCCAAAAAATATAAAATCATCAATTATAAAAAATCTGTTTTATTTAATAAAAAATTGTTTAATTTGAATATTAAATAATATTTAAAAAATGCTAGCTGATAAATTAATACAATACACAAACGACTACGATCTTTCAGATATCCATATTAGAGCCAACCAACCTTTAGCAATAAGGGTGAATGGTGAAATAATGGTTTTTAAAGATGATATTATTACTCAAGTAGAACTAGAACAGTTTTGGAAATCAGTTTTAACCAAAAAACAATTAGTCGAAATTGTAAATAATAGAGACTTAGATTTTGCAACTGTTGTGAAACCTTATCGTTACAGAGCTAATGCTTATTATACAAGCTATGGACCAAGTATGGTTCTAAGAAAAATTGTAAGTGATATTCCAGAAATGTCTAAATTGGGTTTACCCACTGCTGTTAATGATGCTATAAAACATAAAAGTGGATTAGTGCTTGTCACTGGTCAAACTGGATCTGGTAAATCAACTTCATTAGCTGCAATGATTGATCAAATAAATTCTCATCGATCAGAAAATATTATAACTATCGAAGATCCGATTGAATTTGTTCACAAAGCTAAAAAAAGCATTATTTCTCAAAGAGAAGTTGGAAAAGATACTGGAAGTTTTGCAAGAGCATTAAAGTCTGCACTAAGACAAGATCCTGATGTAATTTTAGTTGGAGAGATGAGAGATTTAGAAACCGTATCTCTTGCTCTAACGGCTGCGGAAACAGGTCACTTGGTATTTGGTACTTTACATGCAAGTGGTGCTGCATCTACCATTACAAGAATATTAGATGTGTTTCCTCCTGCTCAAAAAAATTTAGCACAGGCAATGTTAGCTGGCTCGATCAGAATGGTTTTGTCTCAACAACTATTAAAGAAAAAAGGTGGTGGTAGAATTGCTGCCTTTGAAATAATGACAGGTACTCTTGCTGTTAGAAATTTAATTAGAGAAGGAAAAATGTCATCAGTAACATCAACTTTACAAACTTCTGCAAAAGAAGGAATGATTACAATGGAGAAATACCTAGAAGGTTTAAAAGAAAAAGGATTAATTGACTAATGATTAAGAAATTTACTTTTATTTTACTTTGTTTTTTTTCATTAAATTTAACTTCGTTTGCTGAAGATAAAAACCCAGCCTCAGAACGATTTGGAGACTGGTTCTTAAACTGCAAGCAAAGCGATAACACTAATATCTGTGAATTAACTCAATTAATTACGTTAAAAGATAGCAATCTACAATTAAACCTTCTTTATTCAGCATTTAAGAATAAAGAAAATCAAATTAAAGAAGTGTTTACAATCATTACTCCGCTTGGAGTTAATTTAGGCATCAATCCAGCGATAAGATTTGATAATGATAAACAATATAATTTTAGATATTTAAAGTGTGAAAGTTTTGGTTGTGTAATTTCAATTACCAATAATACCCCTCAAAAAGAGGCTAATGAATTATTTGATCAAATTATTGATAAATTCATCAAATCGAACGAACTTGAGGTTGCTATTCAAGGCTTTACTGGAAATCCAATTGTGATCAAAACATCCTTAAAAGGTTTTTCTAAGGGACTTACTCAGTTACAGAAAAAATCAAAATTTTGATTAAGGTTTTCTTCTCAGTCTAAAGTAACCTTTTTTGAATAATTCATACATTAAGATCACAAAAGCAATAAAAGTAATGAATGGTAGATAGATTAAAGAGTAGTAATAATTTTTCTTTAATATCTCAAACATCGTTAAATCGTTCAGTCTGATATCATTTAATCTATTTGCAACTAAAGAGATCGCATTCTCATCTTCAATATTACATTTTTCTAATAGATTTACTATTTGAGGTCTAGATAAATACATTAGAGATTGATATAATCTTACATCTTCTAATACTTTGCAATCAAAGTTTTCATAAATATCTTTGTAAGCTCTGTAACTTGTAGTTTGTTTTTGGAATAATAATGCAAGACTTCTTCTAACTGTATCAACAATTGTTTCTTCTTCTTTTTCAACTTTAGGTAAAATGATTTTAACGACTTTTTCTTTTTGCTCATCTACTTTTTCAGTTATGACTGCTGGTATTCTTCCTCTACCAAAATCACCAAATAATTTTCTAAATGTTAATGAAAATAAATTTCCTTCATAGTCATTTTCTGTATTTTGAGTATAAAATAAATTAGCCATTAAACTTGTTCCACTTTCTGAATTTAAAAAATTATAACCAAGTCCTGCAGCTAAAAACTGATCTTTGTCTTTTGGTAAATCTAAATCAAAATTAGAGCTAGTTGCAAACTTTGCAGATGCAGTAGTGCCTTCTAGATAATGATCTTCACTTGCAAATATTGCAAAGCTAAATTGGTTGGTGATATTTTCAATAGTTGAAAAGTTTTTATCAAGTGAAAAACCTACTTCAGGTTTAATAGTTAACAGATTTTCATTATCCACCTTAAGTGCAAGACTTCCACCTTTTTCATCAATATCATCTTTTAATTCATAAGTTGTACTTAGAGACATGCTCGGAGATAAATTTAAACCAAGAATATTATATTTTCTTAAATAAGTTGCCCCAGCCTGTAATCCTAGGTCAGTAGTTTCTGATTTATAAATATCATTAACTGAAGTACCAAATACAGAAACTTTTCTCTCATTTTGTCTATTAGTTAAATATCCACCAAGTTTAAGATTTAAATTATAATCATCATCACTGACTTGTTTAAATACACTTGTATGTAGCGTGTAAGCGTTAGTTTCACCATAATCATTATTATAATCTATATCGGTCCCTGAGAATCCATAGGCATAACCATAAAAATCTTTATCACTATCTTTAAATTGTTGACCAAATAAAACACCATAAGTATCGGATTTATAACCAGTATAATCTGTTCCTATATTTTCATTTTCTGAACTAGTGCCATAAGTTCTTAGAAATGAAGAACGATCTTCTGAACTAAATCTACTCAGTAAAGTTCTATTTTTATTATTTTTTATAAACCCTAAAACAGATTGATCTGAAAAATCATAATAATCATTGTAACTAGCCTTTTCTCCATATAGCCCTTCACTTTGAAGGTTATCTAAAGTGAGATCTGCTAAATTGTTTTGAGTAAAATTACTAACTGATGAATTGGTATTAGTAGATACAATATTATCTAAAGCTTTTTGATAAAATTGATGGTTTGAAATACTTTTTAATGAACTGTTTGCTAACAGTGTTCCTTTAGTTTTATTCAATTCTGTATTTACTGAATTAGCATCGGATGATTTTAGAACATTTGCTACTTCTAAGATTTTACCAGCTGTTGCATCATCAAATATTTGAGCGATGTCTTTAAAATTATTTCTTGTTGTTAAACTTTTAATTGTATTCGATGAAACTCCGCCATCTTCATCTATATTTAAAAACACTTTTCTATTAACGGTGTCATAAGAAATAGAAGTAGTTGCATCACCAAGGTATGAGCTATTACTTACAGTAGTAGATGCAAAAGTACCAGATAATGAATTTCCAGATCCTCCGGATCCATCAAAAATTGTAAACGTTGCATCAGAGTAAGTTGTGTTTGCTGGTTCTAAAACTAATGCACCTGCAAGTGTAATATTTCCAGATACAACTACTTTATCAGATGTCGTATCATTAAATTCAATTGTAGTTGTTGAATTATCATCTAAAGTAACGTTGCCATCTATTGTTAAGGTTCCAATACTATTACCAGGTGCTAAATTAGCTGTTGCAACTGTAACATTCCCTCCAATAGTTGCCCCTCCAGATAAAGTACCACCACTAACGGTTACATTATTTTCAATAATTTGATTTCCACTATCTGCGGCTAAACCTGCATAAAGAGTACCAGCGGATACAGTAAGATCTCCATCAAAAGTATTTACCCCTCTTAAAGTTAAAGCACCACTTCCTGATTTTGTTAATGCCCCTGTACCAGAGATAACACTTGCTAATGTTGAGTCGCTACTATTTCTAATTTCTAAATCATCATTTAATGCTATTGCTGCTGCAGAAATTTCTGTACCAATTAATGTTGAGCTTGCAGATACTGTAGTTGTACCAGTGTATGATTGTGTACCTGTTGTTGTAACATCTGCACCAATATTCGATGTCCCTGATACAGACATATTCGTTACGCCTGAAACAGCGCCATCCAAGTCTAAATTTCCAGTTATTGTTAAATCTTCTGTTCCTGATGCAGTAACTGCAGCTAATGCAATGGTTGGACCTGTTAGATTAACATCTGAACCTAGTGTTGTTGTTCCACTATAAGTTTGAGTTCCATCAGTATTTATAGCACCATTTAGAGTACTGGTGCCTGAAACTGTTAGATTTGCTGTGGTGCCATCTGCATCACTATTATTTATTCTGTTGCCAGATCCTGCTCCTGAAATTACTAAACTTGATACAGATAAAGTATTTTGTAAATCTAATGTACCAGCTGAACTAATTGTTAAAGTGCCTGTACCTAAATCTCCACTACCCGAAACTAACAATGTTCCTTCTGTGATAGTAGTTCCTCCAGTATAACTATTATCAGCACTTAATTCTAAAATTCCATTTCCTGTTTTTTCTAAACTTCGTGTACCACTATCAGTAATACCACCACTTAAAGTCAATTGAGTTCCATCAACATCTACTGTTGAATTCGCAAATAATGTGATTGAACCCGCAAATGTACTTGTGCCTGTAGAAGTAGATATAGTTCCACTATTTCTAAGTGATTCAGTTGTTGAATAATTAACGTTTTGAAAGTCAATTGTAGCACCTGATGCAACTGTTGTAAAATTATTAGTGTTGCCAAGAGCATTATTAGATGAAATCATTAATGAACCTGCGTTTACATTTACTGCTCCTCCAAAGTTATTATTACCTGACAAAGTTAAGGAACCAGTTCCTGCTTTTGTAATAGCGCCCGTGCCTGTACCATCATCGCTTTGAATAATTCCCGAAAAAGTTGTTGATGAATTATCAGCTCCAACAGTTAGGACCTCTTTACTTGTGATATCAATTGTACCTGCACCTGCAATTGAACCTATAGTATCTGAATTATTGATATCAAAAATTGCCCCACTCTCAACTGTCACAGCCGTATTATCTGATAATGTTCCACCATTCAATCTAACTGTTCCATCACTAATTGTAGTGATGCCAGAGTAAGTGTTTGTTCCTGATAATGTTAATGTGCTTGAGCCTGATTTAGTTAGAGTTCCAGAACCTGTTATATTACCTGAAATAGTTTGGTCTGAATTAGACGAAAAAGTAAATGTGCCACTATTATCAATCTCTCCAGAATATGACCCTGAATTTAGTTGTCCTGAAACATTTAACGTTCCAGCATTTATATTTGTATCACCTGTGTAGGTATTTGTACCACTAAGCACTAAAATTCCAGATCCAGACTTAATTAAAGTACCATTTCTAACATTTCCTGACATGGTTTGTGTTACACTACTATCAATACTAAATGTTTGATTATCATTATAAAGATTAACTGTTCCAGATATTTCATTATTACTTCTTGATGACAAAATTAAATCTCCGGCAGAAAAATCTATATTCCCAGACAAAGTCAATGCACCAGAATTTGTAGCATCTCCTAATTCACTAGAGGCTTGTATTGAAATAGCATTACTTAAGGTTCTAGCACCTGTACTGTCTGAGGATAATGTCCCACCGTTTAATCTAACTGTTCCTGAGCCTAAAGTATTATTATTTGATGCTGCAACAGTTCCCTCAGTAATAATGATGTCTGCAGAAAAATTTGTTATGTTAGTATCATTAAATACCAATGTTCCATTTCCCGTTTTTGTAATTGAATATGAAGTTGAAAGTATTGGAGCTTCAATTCTATACACCGCATCATTTGTAATACTATACGTACGGTTCTGTTTTATAGATCCTTGCAAATCAACAGCGGTATTTACAGTGGTGTCAGTACTTGCAGGAACAACGTCTGCAAAAGTATTTATGCTATTAAAATTAAGAAAAACATAAACTATGGAAACTATTTTTATTAAATTAAATAATTTTTTTTGCATTTTAATTAGATTATATATTTAACTTAATTTTATTCCTTTGTATGCCTCTAAAATTACTAATCAAATTAATTTCTAAAACCTTGTTTTTTTTAAAACCATGTGAGATAAGTACACCATGTCAAAAATAGATTTAGATGAAATTTATAATCCTTCACATAAACTAAAATCAGGTTTCTATGAGACTATTCATCATCAATCATTAACTGACAAAAAAAATAAATTTTTTCAAAATCATATTTCAACTTTAATTAAAGAAAAAAAGGAAAAAGTTTCTAGCGAAGCATTATTTCAAAAATTAAATAATTCAAGATTAAAAAAACAGAAAAAACAAAAAATAATTACTTATTGTTTTTTGTTAGCTTTTATTGGACTTTCATTTTTTCTTAGTTTTTAAGATCAATACCTAACATTGTAATATCATCTCTTAATTTAATTCCATGATTAAGTTTTTTAACCACCATTTCAATAGTGTCTTTAAGAGATAAATCTTTATTACTCAAAACAATATCTTCAACCCCTTTAGAAGTAAGCTCTTGTCCATTTTCCAAATAACCTTCAGTTACTCCATCGGTATAGATAAATATTTTTTTATTTTCTAAATTTAATTTAGAAGTTTTAATCATTGTCTCATTTTTTATATTCATTAAACCTAAAGGTGGAGAGCTTGCTTTATGATAATCAAATGTATTTTGATTTTTGTCATAGATCATTATCGACTCGTGACCAAAATTAACAAACTCCATTTCATTTGTTTTTAAATTTATTTTTCCAATAACCGCAGTAATAAACATTCCTTGATAAGAGGATTCTTTTACCTGATTGTTAATATTCATAACCAATTTATTTAAATCAAAATTTAATTTTGATAATGCTTTGAATACAGATGAGGCATTAGCCATCAGCATTCCAGCTTTAACTCCTTTGCCAGATACATCTGCTAGAGTAAAATAAATTTGCTCGTCATTAGTTTTGATATGATCAAAATAATCACCAGACACATCTCTTGCGGGAATGTTTGTTGCGAAAATTTCTCGAAAAGGTTTTTTTAAATCTGGAAATAATTTCTTTTGAACCTCTCCAGCAATTTCTCTTTCTTTTTTTAGAACTAATTGTTTTTTTTCATTATCTAAAGCAGCTTGATTTTCTTCAACAAATCTCCAATATAATACAATTGTAAATAGGATCATGCTTGTTAAGATCGTATTATAAACATCCACAAAATAATTTTGATTGTACATAATTAAACTTGCAAAAAATAAAGTAGCAATCTGAGCTGCAAAAAATAAAATTGAAAAAGCTGGTCTTATATAACTCGTAAAAATAATGACTAATATTAAGCTTAAAATTAAAATTATATTTTCAATTAATTTAGTGATGTGATTGGTAATTAAAAAATCATTTGATAAAATATTTTCAATAATAGTAGCATGCACTTCCACTCCTGGAATAATTTTATTAGAAGGTGTTTTTATTAAATCAAAAATCCCTTGTGCTGATGAACCTACTAAAACAATTTTGTCTTTAATTCTGCTTTGATCAAATTGATTATAAAAAACATCTGATGCAGAAATATAAAAGTTATCATCAAATTTTTTGTATTTAACGTTAAATAAAGTATTTTCGTCAGTTTTAATTAAATTTGTTCGAGTTTTAATTGCTTGAATACCCGATGAGTTTGTTTCAATTAAAATACTTTTTTGATCATTAAATAATCGAATAGCCTCCAAGGATAATGCTGGCACGATAGTATCATTGATATTAATCATCATTGGAACTGATCTTAAAATTCCATCCTCACTTTCAATAATTGAAATTGTTCCTAACCCTTTAGCTTTTTCATTAAATTTCGGAAGAGAGGTAATTAAACCATTAAATGTGTATAAATAGTCTGAAGGACTTTTCCCTCGTTTAATTAAGTTTGCCTTAATATTTAAATTTTGTTCCAAATCTTCATCTACAACTGTACCTACAACTGGCAAGATAATATTAGATTTGTCAATCGTATCATATAAAAGCTGATCACTATCAAACATAATATTACTTTGATTTTCTAAATTAAATTCTTCAATAAATAATTGAGGATTTTGTTTATCAGGTTCACTAAAGAAAATATCAAATGCAATGACTTTTGCATTTGCTGAATTTAAATTATTTATAATTTTAGAATGAATATCTCTTCGCCATGGGAATTGACCTAATTTTTTTAAACTTTTTTCATCAATATCAACGATGATTACATCATTGGTAATTGGTTTTATTTCAAATAATTTTTGAAAAAAATCATAATTTAAATAGCTTATTCTCTTTTGAAAATTATTTTCAAAATTATTAAAAATTACAAAAATGATGATAATGGATAAAATTGTTAATTTTTTTTTCAAAATAATAAAATTACTTTAAAGTGCAATGGCTATTTTTTACAATACAGCCTGCATTTTCCATTTCTTCATCAAAAATCTTTGGATGTCTTAATGCATAAAGATTAGATAAATAGTTTATTCCATATCTTTTAAATTTTCCATCACTTGTCATTGCTCCTGACTCGTGACCAAAGGATGTGATATCATCTATCAAATTCCTATCGTTATCAAAAAGAGTTGTTCTACCATAACAATTACAAAAATAAGTTCTATTATCCTCTGGCTCTATATCAATAAATATTGAAGTTCCTCTTATACCTATTGTTCCATTTGGAACTTTAACTTTTAACTCTTCTTTACGTTTTCCAAACACTGCATGCACTGAACCTTCAATTACATTGATTAATTTTTTTGACACAAATTCTATTTTTGTTTCGGGTCTTATTAAATAAAAATCATCATTATTTTTAATAATTGTTTTTTCCTTTTTTGTCTCAATAACTTTTTTATTTAAGTCTTGAAAATTTGAATTCGCCTCTTTGCCATTTATTAAAAAAGATCCAGATAAGATATGATTTTGTTCTATAGTGTTTGCTGATAAAATATTTACTTTAAATAATGGTATTAAACTCAATAATGCAAATGTTTTGCAAAAATGTCTTTTTTTAATATCAGTCATAATAATATTTTTTTTATATCATAAACAATCTCATGCCGATAGTAAAACCGATAGAATGGTCACAAATGGTCTACAACAAGCTACAAAGTTACCAATTAGAGAATTATCTTTTAACAACCAAATCTTTTATGTGTTGATTTATTTCACTTTTAACATTAAAAACTCTGTTGATACGAATGCCCTTGTAGCTCAGCTGGTAGAGCAATCTATAAAAAAGAAATAGAGATACTTCTTGGTATGCAATTATAGATAAAGATTGGAAAAAGATTAAAAAAGGGTATCAAAAATATTTAAATATTTCTAATATTGATAAAAATTTTAAACAAAAAAGAAAATTAAGATTTTAATGATTAGACCAATTAAAATAGAAGATAAAAAAGATTGGGAAAAACTTTATAGAGGTTATGCAGATTTTTATAAAGTTGAAATGAATGATGGAATATTAACAACAGTTTGGAATTGGTTATTTGATCAAAAACATGAAGTATGTGGTTTAGTTTATGAAGAAAATTCTAAAGTTATTGCTTTAGCCCACTATAGAAAAATGCCAAGTCCATTAAGAGGAAAATATATCGGTTTTTTAGATGACTTGTTTGTAGATCCAGAACATAGAGGAAAAAAAATAGGAAAGAAAATTTTAAGTGAGTTAAAAGATATATCTGAAAAGAATAAATGGGGTTTAATAAGATGGATTACAAGAAATGATAATTCAAGAGCTAAAAACTTATATGATAAAGTATCTGAAAAAACTACTTGGGATACTTACGAATTGAAATGATTAAAGCAATTTTACTTGCTGCTGGTCAATCTAAAAGATTAAAATCTGAAAATAAATTAATTAAATTATATAAAAAAAAACCCTTAATAAACCATCCATTAAATACATTACATAAAAGCAAAGTTAATAAAGTTATTATTGTCCTTGGTCATCAAAGTAGAGAAGTAAAAAAAATTATCAAAAAAAATAAAAAAAATATTTTTATTTATAATAAAAATTATAAAAAAGGTATGGCATCATCAATTAAAGTTGGTTTAAAAAAAGTATCTAGAAATGATAAAGGATTCATTATTGTTCAATCAGATATGCCATTCATTAAGACATCAGATATAAATAAGATTTATAACTCAATTAAATTAAAAAATTATTTAGTACATGTCTTAAAGTTTAAAAATAAGTTAGGTAATCCGATAGGTTTTGATATTTCACTTACAAAGAAATTTAAAAATATAAAAGGTAAATTTGGCGCAAAATTTATGGTTAAAAGACTTAAGAATAAAACAAAATTTATAAAAATTAATAGCGCTAAATCATTTAAAGATTTTGATAAAGTCTCAGATTTTAGTGTCTGATTTACTGAAATTAATTCTAAAAAGTAAAAGAATAATTAAAATTATTAAAAAAATAAGTGGTTTAAAGAATATAGTTTTAGATAACCAAATAAAATGCAACACTCCAAAAATTGAAATTACATAAATTAACTTATGAAGTTTTTTCCAATTTTGTTTTAAAAGTCTTACCATTTTATCTGATGAGGTGCTTGCTAAAGGTATTAATAAAAGCCAAGCAGAGAAACCAATGAAAATAAATTTCTTTTTTAAAACATCATTGATTAATGGTTCAAAATCAAATCTGTAATCAAGCCCGACGTAACTAAGCATATGAATTGATGCATAAAAAAAAGCAAACAGACCAAGCATTCTTCTAAATTTAATCCACTCTAATGATTTTGTGATTTTTTTAAGAGGAGTCATTGTTAAAGTTAAAAGAATAAATATCAAAGTCCATTCTCCAAAATGATTTATGATCCTATCAACTGGTTCAGGACCTAATTTATTAAAAAATATTTGATAAGTAATTATATAAACTGGCCAAAGGGATAATAAGAAAACAGCAGGCTTGAAATAGTTTTTCAAATTATTTTAGTAATTTTTTTTTAAATCCATACCGCTATAAAGGTGAGCCACTTCATCTCCATAACCATTGAACATTAAAGTTTCAATTCTCGGTGCTAAAATACTTTCTCCAATTACTCTCTCTGTTGCCTGAGACCATCTTGGATGATCGACTTCAGGGTTTACATTTGAGTAAAAACCATATTCTCTTGGTGAAGCATTTTTCCAAGCAGTATTAGGCATATTTTTTGTTAATCTAATTTTCACAATTGCTTTTGCACTTTTAAATCCATACTTCCATGGAATGAATATTCTTAACGGCGCTCCATTTTGATTTGGTAAAGGTTTTCCGTATAAACCAGTAACAACAGTGGTAAGAGGATGCATTGCTTCATCTAATCTTAAACCTTCAATGTAAGGCCAGTTTAAAACAGGATATCTTTGACCAACCATTTCCTCTGGATTGTATACTGTTTCAAATTCAACAAACTTTGCAGAGGGTTTAATTTCTACTTTATTAAGTAATTCACTTAATGAAAAACCTAACCATGGAATTACCATCGACCAACCCTCAACACATCTTAGTTTTAAAATCCTTTCTTCAGATTTAATTGCTAAAACTTCTTCAATAGGCAGTTCTAAAGATTTTTCAACTTCACCTTCAATTTTTACACTCCAAGGTCTTGTACTAAAATTTTTTGCTCTTCTATGGGGATCACCTTTTCCTGTTCCAAACTCATAGTAATTATTATATGTTGTTATGTCTTGATAACTTGTTGGTTCATTTAAATTACTGGCTTTAGCATTAATTAATGGAATAGAACTTAAAGAAAGTGTACCTAAACCATATCCCATCGATTTAATAAAAGATCTTCTTGTATGATAAATCTTTTCAGGTGTAATTTCAGAATATTTAAACTTTTTCATTAGCTATTGGATTTCCTTTTAACCATTCACTTTCTTCATTTTCATAATGCTCTTTTTTCCAAATCGGTGATCTTTTTTTTATTTCTTCAATTATATACCTTGAGAGAACATATGCTTGATCACGATGTTTGCAAGCAACTGCGATAATAATACTTATTTCACCTAATTTGAGATGACCTTTGGCATGTTCAATAAACACAGCTTTGTCTTTAATGTCTAATTTTTGATCTGCTTCATTATAAATTTCTTCAAAGCTTTTAATTACCATCTCATCATGACTGTCATAAGTAATTCCAGTGACCGTTTTATTATCATTGATATTTCTTACAGTGCCTAAAAAGTAAATTGATGCTCCAAACTTAGAGTTTTTAATAAATTTTTCAGCATTTGAAGTAAGTATCTTCTCTTTTTTAGAATCTACTATTTTTGTATGAAGCATTAACCTCCTCCGATAGGAGGTATAATACCAATCTTTTGATCTTTTGTGATTTTATAATTGTCGCTAATTATTTCATTATTTTCAGAACAAAAAGCTGAAGATTTTACAACTTTGATGAAGTTTTCATTACCTTTGAAATTTTTATCTATATATTTAATAATTTCATTTCTCAAATCATCTATTGAAGCTTTATCTTTTACATTTAATTCTAAATGATCTTTATTACTAAAATCTCTACTAGCTCCAAATAATTCTAATTTGATTTTCATTTTTTTAATTTAGATGAAAATTTTAAGTTCTCATCTTTAAATTGCGATTTATTTTTATTAATAAAGTCATCCATGATCTTTACTTTTTCTTCTTCAAATTCAGTAACTTTCCTATCATTAAGATCTACATATAAAGCTAAAATTTCAATCGTTGAGGCTAGATATTTTTTTTCTTTATGTATCATTTCCATTTTATAGTGAAGTCGTTTTTTATCATGATCAAAATAAACACAGTTAATATCAACTTCATCATTTAGTTGGAGCTCTTGATTGTAAGTTATATGAGACTCTACAATCATTGTGCTTTTTTTAGTTGTCTTTGCAGAGTGTTCACCCATTTTAAAGATATTATTCAGGGTATCAGCACCATACTTATCAAACATTAATAGATAATATGAAACATTCATATGATCATTGTAATCAATCCAATCTTTAATTACTTTTTGAGAGCTTAAATAAACAGACATTAAATATTAAAAAATATTTTTAAGAAATTCAGGTAATCCATCTGGATTAGTCCATAATCCACTTTTTCCACCTTCTTTAATTAATAGTTTAACATTATCTATTTTAAGATGAGGATTTACTATTTTACTTAAGTCATAAATAGTTATTAATGCAGCATTAACTCCCATGATAGCTTCCATCTCAACTCCTGTTTTAGCTACAGCTGATACAACACAAAAAACCTCTAATGAATTATCAACTTCATTCATAATTATTTTAGTAGCAGTATGATCGATTGGTAGTGGGTGACACAAAGGAATTAGTTCACTTGTTTTCTTTACACCTAATACAGCTGACACTTCAGCTAAAGTCACAGGATCTCCCTTAGGCATTTTTTTATTTTTAATTAAATCAAAAACTTCTTTTCCAACATAAATCTTTCCTGATGCTAACGCTCTCCTAAATGTTTCTTTTTTTGATGAAACATCAACCATATTAAAAGAATTTTTTTTAAATATTTCTTTGGCCCAATCCTTAAGTTCTTCTTGATTTATAATCTTTAATTTTGACATTAACCACCTGTTGTAGATAAATTTTTAGTTAAACCTGTTTCACCAAGTTCTAAATAATGAGACTCTTTTTTAAACTTCATTTGACCCATTATCAAATCTTGCAATTCTTCTGTTTGATCATCTTTTTGCAGTAAATGTCTGATACTTATTCCGGTATTTCCAAATAAACATAATCTTAAATCTCCTCTAGAAGTGATTCTTAAACGATTACAAGTTCTACAAAAATCTTTAGAGTAGGGAGCTATTATTCCAAATTTACCTTTAAATTCTGGATTGATATAATTTAGAGATGGTCCAGCATCTTTACCTAAAGTTTGATAAATCCAACTATTTTTATTTAAGTATTCTTTAAAGATTTTTGAAGATACATGATATTTTTTAAAATAATCCAAATTATCTCCGGTTTGCATTAATTCTATATATCTAAAATCAACTTTATTTTTTTTTATAAATTCTGCCCAAGACTCAAAATCTTTTTCTGACGCATTTATTCCATTTAAAAGTACTGCATTAATTTTTATGTTATCAAAGTTCAAATTTTGTAAATTTTGAATACCTCTAAGAATTTCTGGTAGTCGATCGTGACCCGTGACATTTTTAAATGTATTTCTATTGAGACTGTCGATGCTAATGTTAATACCGTTTAACCCACTATCTACCAACATCTTTGCTTTTTCATCTAAATGATAACCGTTTGTTGTAATAACAACTTTTTTAATCCCAGCTTCATTTTTTAATACTTTAATGATATCAAAAAAATCTTTTCTTACTGTTGGTTCACCACCGGTAAGTCTGATTTTGCATACACCTAGTTTTGAAAAAACTTTTGCAAGACGTCTTATTTCTTCTAAGTGAAGAAATTTTCTATTATCACTTTTGTCAACTTGATAGCCATTAGGTAAACAATAACCACATTTAAAGTTACAAACATCGGTGATTGATAGTCTTATATATGGAAACGTTCGACCAAAAGTGTCTTTAAGCATTTTCATTAGTCATTAAGGGTATCATAATAAATCCGCTTAAATCAATCTAAATAACTCCTAGCCTAATAAGCTAGGAGTTAAGTATAAATTATTTTCCAACAGGTCTGTAAGATGCAGCAGCTTTTGATGCAATTTCAGCAGCTTTATTAAAGTCTACTGACTCCATAATTGTCATATCTTTAATTGTACCAGTTGCTTCCATTAACATTTTCATCCCTGCAGCAGTTTCAAAATTAGAACCTTCAACAATAGCTATGAAATCATATGCTCCTCTAAGGGTCATCATTTCAATTAGTTTAGCACCTGCAGCTTCAGTTATTTTTTTTGCTGCTTCCTGTCTATTATCTGAAGGATTTTTTACAAAACCACCAAGACCTTGCTCAGTATATCTTCCTAGAACTACAAATTTCATAGGACCTCCTTTATTTAATTTGAAAGATTAAAACATATTTGATAAAAAATTTCTTAATTAAATTATTTACTCAACTTCAAGTTTAGCGAATTATGTACGAAAAGTTTGGACAATTTATTGATGACAATTGGTCACCCTCATCAAATGGTGAAACTTATGAAGTTATCAATCCCGCAACAGAAGAAGTTTTGGGCAAAGCTTCTAAAGCTTCTCCAGAAGATGTGGATAGAGCATTAAAGTCAGCTGAAAAAGGATTACAAGTTTGGAAGAAAACTGCTCCTTGGCAAAGATCTTATATCATTAGACGAATAGCAGACAAGATGAGAGAAAAACAAGACCTCTTAGCGAAATGGATGACACTTGAAGTTGGAAAACCATTAGCTGAAGCCAAAGGTGAGATTAATGGAGCTGCAGATATATTTGAGTGGAATGCTGAAGAAACAAAAAGGATTTATGGTCAAACAGTAGAAAGCAGGTTTGAAGATACAAGAGTTCATGTTTATTACCAACCGGTTGGTGTTGTAGCAGCATTAACTCCTTGGAATTTTCCAGCAGTATTATCAGCTAGAAAAATTTCAACTGCATTAGCTGCAGGCTGTTCTGTTATTATTAAACCAGATGTAATTACTCCAGGAGTAGTAATGCAAATGGTAGATATTTGTAGAGAGTGTGGTGTGCCTCCAGGTGTTGTTAATCTTTTATCAGGTGATCCACCAAGTATTGCACAACAGTTAATTGCTTCAGATATAATTAAAAAAGTATCAATTACCGGATCTTCAAGAGTTGGTAAATTAATTTTGAAACAAGCTGCAGATAAAGTTCAAAGAGTAACAATGGAGCTTTCTGGTCATTCACCATTTATTGTGTTTGATGATGCAGATATTAAAAAAGCTGCAGATATGGCTATAGCTGCAAAATTTAGAAATAATGGCCAA
This sequence comes from Candidatus Pelagibacter sp. HIMB1483, assembly GCF_052048135.1. Lineage (NCBI taxonomy): Bacteria > Pseudomonadati > Pseudomonadota > Alphaproteobacteria > Candidatus Pelagibacterales > Candidatus Pelagibacteraceae > Candidatus Pelagibacter > Candidatus Pelagibacter sp. HIMB1483. The sequence continues at coordinate 546,885 of NZ_JBNAIM010000002.1, forward strand.
GTGTGCATATCTCCAAATAGATTTTACATTCATGAGAGTAAAAAAGATGAGTTTGTTAATTTATTTGTAGATAAGACAAAAAAATTAAAAATCGGCGATGGCATGGATCCAAGTACTCAATTAGGTCCATTAACCACTAAGAAAAGATTAAATGAAATTGAAGAGTTGGTTGAAAAGACGAAACAAGAGGGTGCTAAAGTTTTATTAGGCGGAAAAAGACCAGCTGGATTTAACAAAGGTTTTTTTTATGAACCTACTGTATTTGATGATGTAAAAGACAATTTTACAATAATGAAACAAGAACCTTTTGGACCATTGGTTCCAATGTTATCTTTCAAATCTTTTGACGAAGTAATTGAAAGAGCAAATAATCATGAGCTTGGTTTATCTAGTTATGTATGTACCAATTCAATGGAAAAAGCACATCTTGCATCTGAAAAATTAGAAACTGGAACTGTAGGAGTTAATACAGGAATGATTGCTATCGCAGAAGCACCATTTGGAGGAATAAAACAAAGTGGATATGGAAGAGAGGGTGGTTCTGAAGCTATTAAAGATTATCTAAATGTAAAATACACTCACATGGGTATTAAAGGATAAAGATTAGAATTTTAAAAAATATATAAACAATCATGATCAAGTTTAATTTAAATAATAGAGTTGCAATCATTACAGGCGGCGCTCAAGGCTTTGGTTTAGCTATAGCAGAGAGATTTATTAGTTCAGGAGCAAAAGTTATAATATGGGATATAGATGAGAATGAGTGTAAAAAAGCAATCTCAAAAATTAATTCTAAAGATTTTATTTTTCAGATAGTTGATGTAAGGCAGATAAAAGAAGTTGAGACAAAGTTAAAGGAAGTAGAAAAAAAATTCGGTAAGATTGATATATTTATTAACAACGCAGGTATAGCTGGCCCAATATCAACAGTTGAGAATTACCAAATTGATGAATGGAAAAAAGTGGTCGAAATGAATTTAAATTCCGTTTTTTATTGTTGTAAAGCTGTAGTGCCATATTTGATCAAAAATAGTTATGGAAGAATTGTAAATATTTCATCTATTGCTGGTAAAGAAGGAAATCCAAATGCTAGCGCTTATAGCTCAACAAAAGCGGGAGTAATTGCATTAACAAAATCTTTAGGTAAAGAGTTGGCACATGAAAATATTGCTATAAACTGTGTAACACCAGCAGCTGCAAAAACAAGAATTTTCGATCAAGTAACTCAGGAGCATATTGATTACATGTTATCCAAAATACCTAGAAATAAATTTGCTAAAGTAGAGGAATTAGCTTCATTAGTGACATGGCTTGCAAGTGAAGAAAATTCATTTGCAACAGGAGCTGTATATGATTTAAGTGGAGGGAGAGCAACTTATTAATTATGCAAATAGGAATAGACGTTGGCGCCACTAAAATTGAAAGTGTTGTACTTGAGGATAATGGTAATGAAAGTCATAGAGAAAGAATACCTTGTCCAAAAGAATACACTTCAATTGTGAGTGCTATAAAAGTTATTCATGATAAATTACAAAATGAATTTAAACGTGAGCTTCCAATTGGAGTTTGTCATCCTGGTGTTCATTCACCACAAACAGGTTTAGTTAAAAATGCACCAAATTGTTATTGGTTAGAAAAAAAACCTTTTCAATCTGATTTAAGAAAAGCTTTAGGAAAAGAAGTTTTCTGTGAAAATGATGCAAATTGTTTTGCCTTGTCCGAAGCTATAGATGGTGCTGGCAAACATTACAAAATTGTTTATGGAATAATTTTAGGATCAGGTGCTGGAGGAGGACTTGTTATTGATAAAAAAATTGTTACAGGACCGAATGGTGTAGCAGGTGAATGGGGACATAATCAAATTCCTTATTTTTTATCCAAAAAAGAAAATTTTGAAACCACATCTTTAAGGGAAGCAGAAATAGAAAGTTTTATATCTGGTCTTGGTTTGGCAAAAAGATTTAATAAACAATATAAAAAAAATTTAAAGACTAATGAAATTTTTGAATTAAATAGAAAACATGACCTAGATGCAGAAAGGTTTATAGATGAATTCAAAATTAATTTAGCTATGTCTCTCGCTACAATTATAAATATTTTAGATCCAGACGCTTTTGTTTTTGGTGGTGGTGTTTCTAATGAAATCGATTTTTTAAGCGAAATTGAGACAATTGTAAAAAAATATGTAATAGGAAAAGAATATGATGGTGTTTTTTTAAAACCAAAATATGGTGATGCCAGTGGAGTAAGAGGTGCTGCACGACTTGGAAGAACAACTATTTATTAATTACAACTTGAGTTAGAAATAAATTTTTAAAAAATATTTATTTATCCCATTATTCAAAAAAAATTTTCCAAAAAAAAAATTCAACTTTAAATTGAAGACAATAAAATAAATTTTAAAATATCATTAAAGATTATAACGTCTTTTTTTTTATTAATAAAAAAACTTAGAGGAGAAATAATGAGAAAAATAATAGTTGCTATTATAGCAATGGTTTTAGCTCCAACAATTTCTTATGCTGGATCTAAAGCTGAAGTTCTTCACTGGTGGACATCAGGTGGAGAGGCAAAAGCACTTCAAGTTTTAAAAGATGATTTTGCTGCAAAAGGTGGTGCGTGGTCTGACATGCCAGTTGCTGGTGGTGGTGGTGATGCTGCTATGCAAACATTAAAAGCTAGAATTGTAGCTGGTGATGCACCTGCTGCTGCTCAAATCAAAGGTCCAACTATTCAAGCTTATGACAGAGAAGGTGTTGTAGCTCCGTACAATATTGATGCTGTAGCAAAAGCTGAAGGATGGGATAAACTTTTAAGTAAACAAGTTGCTAGTCATATGAAATGTGACAATGGTAAAGCTTATTGTGCTGCACCTGTAAACATTCATAGAATTGATTGGTTCTGGGCAAACAAAAAAGTTTTAGACTCAAATGGAATTAAAATGCCAACTTCTTGGGATGAGTTCAATGCTGCAGCTGACAAGCTACAAGCAAAAGGAATTATACCTTTAGCACATGGTTCTCAACCTTGGCAAGATGCAACAGTATTCGAAGCTGTGGCTCTTGGTATCGGTGGAAATAAGTTTTACAAAAAAGCTTTCGTTGATGCTGATGCAAAAACTTTAGGAAGTAAAACTATGGTGAAAATTTTTGACCAAATGAGAAAACTAAAAGGTTACACTGATCCAGGATCTCCAGGTAGAGACTGGAACGTTGCAACGGGTATGGTAATGGAAGGTAAAGCTGCTTTCCAACTAATGGGTGACTGGGCAAAAGGTGAGTTTGCTGCAGCTGGATTAACACCAGATGTAGACTACTATTGTGCTGCAACTCCATCAGATAATGGATACTTGTACAATGTTGACTCTTTTATTTTCTTTAAGATTAAAGGAGATGAAAAGGTTGAAGGGCAAAAATTACTTGCAAGTTTAATGATGGGTAAAAACTTTCAAAAAGTTTTTAACATTTACAAAGGTTCAATTCCTGCAAGACTTGATGTACCGATGGATGATTTTGACAAATGTGCAAAAAAATCTAATGCAGATTTAAATACTGCAGCTAAAAAAGGTGGATTACTTCCAAGTTTTGCTCACGGTATGACTTTAGAATTAGGTGTTAAAGGAGCAATACAAGATGTTGTTACTGAACATTTTAATTCAAATATGTCTTCAGAAGATGCTGTTAAGAAATTATCAGCTGCTGTTAAGGCTGCAAGTTAATCGATAATTAAAAATTAAAATTACGCGCTATTAAAACTAGCGCGTAATTCATTTTTTAGAATTCTATGTTTTGGTTAAAAAGAAATTTACCTAGATTAGTTATAGCACCATCATTTGGTGTATTAGCTTGGTTTGTCTATGGATTTATATTATGGACAATTTATATTTCTTTTACTAAATCAAAACTATTACCTGTTTATGATATTTGGGGTTTGGACCAATATTTTAGATTATGGTCAATGCCAAGATGGCATGTAGCTGTAGAAAATTTATTTATATTTACTACTTTATTTATTGTATTTTGTATATTTATTGGAATTTTACTTGCGATCTTACTTGATCAAAAAATAAGAGCCGAAGGTTTTTTAAGAACTATTTATTTATATCCAATGGCATTATCTTTTATTGTAACTGGTACTGCTTGGAGATGGATGTTAAATCCATCATTAGGTATTGAAAAATTTGCACAAGATTTAGGTTTCGTTAACTTTACTTTTGATTGGCTAGTAACTCCTGGAATGTCAATTTACACAATAGTGATAGCAGGTGTTTGGCAATCATCAGGATTTATAATGGCAATATTCTTGGCTGGTTTAAGATCCGTTGATGATGAAATTATAAAAGCTGCTAAAATTGATGGAGCAAGCCTAGTTTCAGTCTACACAAAAATAATTTTACCAATGATGAGACCAGTATTTATGAGTGCAATCGTAATATTGGTTCATTTGGCAATTAAGAGTTACGACTTAGTCATAGCTTTAACTGCTGGTGGCCCTGGAATTTCATCAGATATGCCAGCTGTTTTTATGACTCAAATGGCATTTCATAGAAGTGAAATAGGATTGGCATCTGCGAGTGCAATTATGATGTTTTTAACTGTTTCAGCTATTGTGGTTCCTTATTTATATTCAGAATTAAAGAGAGAAGATGACAGAAAATAATTATTATCAACTCGAAAAATCATCAAAAAATAAAAAAATTATTTATAGGTGGATTTTATTTATAATATTGGGTCTCTTCGCAATTTATTACATAGCTCCTCTTTATGTAATGATTGTTACTTCATTTAAGACAATGGAAGAAATTAGACAAGGCAATTTATTTTCACTACCAAGCGCATTAAATTTTGAAGCCTGGGATGTTGCATGGAATGGTCAAGGATTTTCTGCTGGAGATGTTTTTCTAAAAACTTATTTTTGGAATTCTGTAAAATTAGTTGTACCAGCAGTAATAATATCCACAATTTTAGGAGCTATAAATGGTTATGCATTAACTAAATGGAGATTTAAAGGAGATAGTTATATTTTCTTGCTTTTCTTATTTGGAACTTTTATTCCTTATCAAGCAATACTTCTACCAATGTCTAGAACACTTGGAAGTATGGGTATATCAAATTCGATATATGGTTTAATTTTAGTTCACGTTGTTTATGGCTTATGTTTTACAACATTGTTTTGCAGAAATTATTATATTTCGATTTCAAATGAAATTGTTAAAGCGGCAAGAATAGATGGGGCAGGTTTCTTTAAGATATTCTTTAGGATTATTTTACCAATATCGGCACCGATATTAGTAGTAACTGTTATCTGGCAATTTACTATGATATGGAATGATTTTTTATTTGGAGCAACCTTTACCTTTGGTAACGAAGCTCCTATTCAAGTAGCTCTAAACAACATGGTATTAACCAGTTCAAGTGTAAAAAGATATAATGTAGATATGGCAGCTGCTATTATAGCTGGTTTTCCAACTTTAATTGTTTATGTTTTGGCTGGAAAATATTTCATTAGAGGATTAACAGCAGGATCAGTGAAAGGATAAAATGGCAAATCTAAAAATTAATGACATTAATAAAAATTTTGGAAATACTGAGGTACTTAAAGGTATAAACCTAGATATTAACGACGGAGATTTTTTAGTTTTATTGGGTCCATCTGGATGTGGAAAGTCTACTTTGTTGAATACAATTGCTGGATTGGAAACTTCTAATAGTGGTGAAATTTTAATTGATAATCATGTTGTTAATAACATGGAACCAAGTGATAGAGATATCGCATTAGTATTTCAATCATATGCACTATATCCAGCTATGACAGTAAGGAAAAATGTAACATTTGGTTTAGAGCAAAGAAAAACCCCAAAAGAAAAAATATCTGAAGCTTTAAATGAAGTCTCTAATTTGCTTCAAATAAATGAATTATTGGATAGAAAACCATCTCAATTGTCAGGAGGACAAAGACAAAGAGTTGCTATGGGAAGAGCTTTAGTACGTCATCCTAAAGTTTTTCTATTTGATGAGCCTTTATCAAACTTAGATGCAAAATTGAGAGTAGAAATGAGAAGAGAGATTAAAAAACTTCACAAAAGATTAAAAACTACAATTGTTTACGTCACACATGATCAAACAGAAGCTATGAGTTTAGGAACAAATATTGCAATTATGGATCAAGGTAAAATCCAACAGTGTGATACTCCAAAAAATATTTATAACAAACCTCAAAACATGTTCGTTGCCGACTTTATAGGTTCACCATCTATGAATTTATTAGAGGGAAGTTTGAATAATAAGATCTTTAAACCAAATGGATCAGATAATGTTCAAATTCCATTAAAAAAATATGACTTTATTAATAAGGATATAGATAATGGATCTATATTTCTTGGTATAAGACCAGAACATGTTTATTTTGAAAAAGTAAATGAGGATTGCTTTGGCATAAAATTAAAATCTGAAATTATTGAATATACAGGTCATGAACAAATAATTACATTTAATTTTTCAGGTCAACAATTTTTAGGAAAATTTCCATCAACAATTGATATACAAATGGATAAAGAACTTGATTTATATATTAATTTAAAACAAATATCTTTATTCGATAAAAATACTCAAAATAGAATTTAATATGAATGCAGTTTATCCTGATTTAAAAAATAAAATAGTATTAATAACTGGAGGTGGCTCTGGTATTGGCTCATCGATAGTTGAGCATTTTTGTGAACAAGGTTCTGTAGTTAATTTTATTGATATAAACGAAGATGCTTCTAAAAAATTAATTGAAGAATGTAAAAAAAAAAAAATTTCAGTTCCAAATTATATTAAATGTGATTTATTAAATATAAAAGAATTACAAGACAGTATTAAAAAAATTATCAATGAAAAAGGAAAAATAGATATTTTAATAAATAATGCAGCTAATGATGAGAGACATAAAATAGAGGATGTCACTGAAGAATACTGGAATGATCGGATTAACGTAAATTTGAGACACTATTTCTTTTCTGTCCAATCAGTTAGAGAAACAATGATAAAGAATAAAAGTGGAGTAATAGTTAATGTGGGCTCTATATCGTGGATGATTGGTCAAGGTGGTATGGCAATTTACACAGCTGCAAAGTCTGGAGTAGTTGGTTTAACAAGATCTTTCGCTAGAGATCTTGGTGAGTTTAATATTAGAGTAAATTCAGTTGTTCCAGGTTGGACTATTACTGAGAGACAAATTGAAAAATGGCTAACACCTGAAGCCGAAGCTGATATGATGAAAAAACAATGTTTAAAAAGAAGATTAATGCCATCTGAGATAGCTAAAGCAATTTTGTTTTTTTCTTCAGATCAATCCTCAGGTTGCACTAATCAATCTTATATTGTCGATAATGGTTGGTATTAATGAAAAAAAAAAAATTACGAAGTAGTGATTGGTTTGATAATCCAAAAGATCCTGGTCTAACTGCCTTATATTTAGAAAAGTATTTAAATTATGGATTAACAAGAAAAGATTTACAATCAGGAAAACCAATTATAGGTATTGCACAATCTGGAAGTGACTTATCCCCATGCAATAGACATTTTTTAAAATTAAGTGAATATATAAAAAAAGGAATTCGTAAAGCTGGCGGTGTTCCTATGGAATTTCCTACTCACCCAATTCAAGAGACTGGCAAAAGACCTACAGCAGCATTAGATAGAAATTTATCTTACTTATCACTTGTAGAAGTTTTATACGGATATCCTCTAGATGGAGTGATATTAACAACTGGATGTGATAAGACTACTCCAGCTGCTTTAATGGCAGCAGCAACTGTAAATATTCCTTCAATCATTTTATCTGGAGGACCAGCTTTAGATGGAAATTACAAAGGAAAAAAAGTTGGATCAGGTACTATAATTTGGGAGGGTAGAAGGTTATACGCAAAAGGAGAAATAACTTATAACGAATTTATGGATATGATTACTGCAGCTTCACCAAGCGCAGGACATTGTAATACAATGGGAACAGCTTCAACTATGAATTCAATTGCTGAGGCATTGGGAATGTCATTGCCTGGATCAGCGATAATTCCAGCACCTTATACAGAAAGAAAAATTATTTCTTATAAAACTGGAAAAAGAATCGTTGGAATGGTAAAGGAAAATCTTACACCCTCAAAAGTAATGACAAAAAAAGCTTTTGAGAATGCTGTAGTTGTTGCTAGTGCAATAGGTGGTTCAAGCAATGCTACTACTCACTTAATTGCAGTAGCAAAACAGATGGGGATAAAATTTGATTTATCTAACTGGCAAAAACTAGGTCATAAAATTCCTTTATTAGTAAATTGCCAACCTGCAGGTGAACATTTAATGGAAGGGTTCTATAGAGCAGGCGGGGTGCCGGCTGTTATGAAAGAATTGATTAAGAACAAGAAATTAAACACTAATGTAATGACTGTAACAGGAAAAAAATTAAGTGAAAACCTCAAGAGTAAAATAAAAGTAAACACTGATGTCATTAAGAACTTTGAAAATAATCTTACAGAACATGCGGGTTTTTTAGTATTGAGGGGAAATTTTTTTAGTTCAGCAATTATGAAAACTTCAGTAATAAGTGATGAATTTAAGAAAAGATATTTATCTAATCCAAAAAATCTTAATTCATTCATATGTAATGCTGTAGTCTTTGAAGGTCCTGAGGATTATCATAAAAGAATTAACAGTAAAAAATTAAAGATTGATGAAAATTCAATTTTAATAATTAGAGGATGTGGTCCAATAGGTTACCCTGGATCTGCAGAGGTCGTAAATATGCAACCACCTGATAGACTTTTAAAGAAAGGTATTAATGCTCTTCCCACTTTAGGTGATGGGAGACAAAGTGGAACTTCTGAAAGCCCATCAATTCTTCATGTCTCTCCAGAATCTGCTGCAGGTGGAGATTTAGGAATTATTAAGACTGGAGATAAAATAAAAATAGATCTTAATAAAAGAAAAGTTGATGTTTTAATATCTAATACAGAATTTAAAAAAAGAAGAGCCAAAAGAAAAATCAAACCATTAAAAAACCAAACACCTTGGCAAGAGATATCAAGGTTAATTGTTGGTCAACTTGAAGATGGTGCTTGTATCAAAACTAGATCGATCTATACAAATATAATTGAAAAAAAAGGGTCACTAAGGCATTCACATTAAATATGAAAAAACATTTATATTTACATAATATGGGAGAAAATAAAAAATGACCAACAGATTGAAAGGTAAGATTGCACTAGTTACAGCTGCAGGACAAGGTATAGGAAAAGCTACAGCAATAGCATTTCATAATGAGGGAGCTAAAGTAATCGCAACAGACATTAATGATAAAACTCTTAACGAACTAAAGAAAGAATATCCAAATATTGAGATAAAAAATTTAGACTCAACTAATAAAGATGCAATAAAAGATTTTATGAGCACTATTTCAAAAGTAGATATTCTTTTTAATGCAGTTGGATTTGTTCATCATGGAACAATTTTAGAATGTGATGAAAAAGATTGGGATTTTTCTTCTAATGTTAATGTCAAATCAATGTATTTTATGTGTAAGGCAATTTTACCAATAATGGTAAAACAAAGCGGAGGAAGTATTATTAATGTTTCATCGTGTGCATCTAGTTTAAAGGGTTTTCCAAATAGATTTGTGTATGGGACAACAAAAGGAGCAGTGATTGGTTTGACTAAAGCTATAGCTGCAGATTTTGTTAAACAAAATATAAGATGTAATTCAATTGCACCTGGCACAGTTTTTTCACCTTCTTGGCAAGACAGGGTTAATCAAAGTCCAGATCCTGTTCAGGCTAAAAAAGATTTTATAGCAAGACAACCAATGGGAAGACTTGGTACAGCTGAAGAAATTGCAGCAGTTGCTGTATATTTAGCTAGTGATGACGCGACATTTACAACAGGTACAACGATTTCTGTTGATGGAGGAATTTCAATATAATTAATTAATAAAAAGGAAAATTATGAAATTATTAAGAGTAGGACATAAAGGAAAAGAAAAACCCGCAGTTTTGGATAAAGAAGGAAAGATAAGAGATATCAGTTCTCATATTAAAGATTTAAACCCTGATTATTTAAATTTTGAAACGATTTCTAAATTACAAAGTACTGATTTATCTTCTCTTCCAGAGCTACCTTCAAGTGAGAGGGTTGGCTCTTGTATTACAAAGCCTGGTAAATTTGTAGCTATAGGCTTAAATTTTTCTGACCACGCAGCAGAGTCAGGTTTACCAGTACCATCTGAACCAATTATGTTTATGAAAGCAACAAGTTGTATAAGTGGACCAAATGATAATATTGAAATGGTACCAAATTCAAAAAAATTAGATTGGGAAGTAGAGCTTGGAATTGTAATTGGTAAAGAAGCAAAGCATATAGAACAAAATCAATCTCAAGATCATATTTTAGGCTATTGTTTGGTTAATGATGTTAGTGAAAGAGAATGGCAAATTGAAAAAATGGGTCAGTGGGTTAAAGGAAAATCACATGACACTTATGGACCTATTGGACCATACTTAGTAACTAAAGACGACATCAAAGATATAAATAACTTAAACATGTCGTTAGATTTAAATGGAAAAAGAATGCAAACAGGCAATACAAGTACAATGATATTTAATGTAGATGTAATTGTATCTTATGTTAGTAAATTTATGTCATTACAACCAGGAGATATAATAACAACTGGAACACCTCCAGGAGTTGGTATGGGAATGAAACCACAGCAATTTTTAAAATCTGGTGATGAAATGAAGCTATCTATAGATAATTTAGGTGAACAAAATTCGAAGGTCGTTTCACTGTAAATTTTAAATGTATACTATCAAAACAACTGATCCAAAAGTTATTTGGAAAACAAATTGTGTTTTGGGTGAAGGAACTTTATGGGTTAAGGAACATAACTCCATATATTTTGTAGATATAAAAAAACGTAGAATTCATATTTTAAATATAAAAAACAAAAAAAGAAAAATAATTCATCTCAATAAACAAATTGGATTTTTAACTCATATAAAAAAGAACATATTTATACTGGGACTTGAAAGAGAATTAAGAATAATGGATTTGAAATCAAAAAAAATTATTAAATCAATATTTATTGAAGATGATTTACCACAAAATAGAATAAACGATGGAAAGACAGACTCTATTGGTAGGCTTTGGTTTGGAACAATGGATAACCCAGAAAGATCAATCAAAAAAGGATCACTATATTGTTTAGATGCAAACTTAACTCTTCATAAAGTTGACTCAAATTATTTTATTACAAATGGTCCAGCTTTTTTAGATGATAATAATTTTTATCATACTGACAGTAGGAGCAAGACCATTTATAAAATAAAGATTAATAAAAATTTCAAAATTATAAAAAAAAAAATATTTGTTAAATTAAAAACTAATGAAGGTTCACCCGATGGTATGACCTTAGATAATAAGAAAAATTTATGGGTTTGTCACTTTAATGGTGCTTGCATTTCTATTTTTAATAAAAAAGGAAAAAAGATACATAAAATTAATTTTCCAGCCAAGAATATTACAAACTGCACATTTGGAGGTAAAAACAATAAAGAACTATTTGTTTCATCAGCCACAAAATCAATGTCAAAAAGAGAATATAAAAAGTATAGATATTCTGGATCTTTTTTTAGCGTTAAAACTAATATGAGTGGAAAGTTGTCAAAATCATATAAGATTAAATTATAATGGAATTAATAATAGCTTTTGCTGCTGGATTAATAAGTTTTTTATCTCCATGTGTTTTACCACTTATACCTGGATATATTTCTTATATATCTGGTAGCTCTTTAAATGAACTGATCGAAAAAAAAAATGTAAATCTAATTCCCATTATTTTATTTACAGTGGGATTTTCTATAGTCTTTATAATTTTTGGTGCAGCCTCAACTTTTATAGGGCAAGTTCTTTTACAAAACTCATATGAACTAAGAATTACAGCTGGTTTAGTAATTATAGTTTTATCTCTTCATATAATCGGAATTATTAATATTAAATTTTTGAATTATGAAAAGAGAATAGAAACTAATATTAGGAAAAACTTTTTTAGTCCAATTTTAATTGGTATGGCATTTGCTTTTGGATGGACACCCTGCATTGGACCTATTCTCGGATCTATTTTAGTTCTTGCTTCGACTGAAGAAAGTCTGGGGCGAGGTATTCTACTTCTTTCACTCTATTCGATAGGTCTTGCAATACCATTTATTTTATCAGGTTATTTGATGCAAAAGTTCCTAATATTTTCAAAAAATTTTAAAAAAAATATTAATAGAGTAACAAAAATTGGTGGAATTATACTATTCATCACTGGATTATTGATTATTACAAATCAACTACAAGCTTTAGGTTTTTATTTACTTGAAGTATTTCCATTTTTACAAAATTTTGGATAATTAAGTTATGAAAATTTATCAAATAGATTCTAGTGCCAGAAAAGAGGGCTCAACTTCAAGAGCACTTGCAAAAAAATTATTAGATAAAATAAAAAAACCTGAAGATGAAGTTATCTATAGAGATTTAAATGATGAAATGGTTTTTGTTACAGGATTGACAGAATCTGGCATGAACATTGATGAAAAAGACCAAAATGAAAATCATAAAAAGATGTTTGAACTCTCAGATCAATTAGTAAAAGAATTAAAAGAAAGTGATGTAATTATAATTTCAGCTCCAATTTACAATTATGGCCCCCCAGCCACTCTAAAAGCATGGACAGATTTAGCTGCAAGAGTTGGAGAAACATTTAAATTTAAACCAAATGGTAGAAGAGAAGGTTTATTAAAGAATAAAAAAGCATACCTCATTATCACTTCTGGTGGAACTAAACTTAATAGTAATGAAGATTTTCTTACCCCTTGGTTAAAATTTATCTTAAATTTTTTTGGCATAGATAAAATTGAAGTTATTAGCGCCGATCAAATGGCTTTGGATTATGAAAAGTCAATACGTGAAGCTGAGGCACAAATTGATAAAGTGAATATATAGTGAATAATTCAATCAAAACAGATGATATAATTTTTAATTTTTTTAAACAAATCTGTGATGAAAAAGATGATCAAAAATGCGTTGAACTTGGAAATAATTGGATAAATGCAATGGAGAATAATTTAAAAAATATGGAAGCTAATTTAGACGAACAAGATAAAATCAAACATAAAGCAGATATTCAAAATAATCAAAATCATTTAAATAGTCTTAAAGGTAAGACTTCTTCAGAATGGCGCGAGTATGCTACTAAGTGTATGATTGAAATATTGGATAGTAAAAAAGAAGTATGAGTAATCAAGAAAAAGTATTTATAATGATCTGTGTTTCTTTAATCATTTTTACCGTCTATTATTTAATTGAAAAACATCTAATTTAATTTTTCTTTCTTTATTTAACATAATAATATATTAATTAGTGAAAGGGGTGTCTTAACCGACTGAGATTAAACCCTAAGAACCTGTCCGGTAATTCAGAAAGGGAAAATGGATAAAACATATTTTATAAGTCAATCTACTTCATTAACATTAGTAATAATTGTTAGTTTAGTATTTTTAATGTTTGGGCTTTACCACTCTAAAAAATATCAAGGATTAAATAATTACCTTACTGCTAACAGAAACATTGGATTATTTTCATTAACAACAAGCTTAACAGCATCAGCCTTAGGTGCTTGGATTTTATTTGGTCCAGTATCTGCTTCAACTTGGGGAGGGCTAGGTGCAATTATAGGTTATTCATTAGGTACTGCTTTTCCAATGTTTTTTTTTATTTTTTTAGGAAAAAAAATTAGAAAAGAATTTCCAAAAGGTTCAACTTTAATTGAATTTTTAAGAAAAAAATTTGGAAAAAGTTTATTTAGACTAATTTTATTAATGACTATATTTTATATGTTTATATTTCTATGTGCCGAAGTAACTGCTGTAGCAGTTTTAATTAATTATATTTCTGGGACAGAACTTTGGGTTACAGCATTAATCGTTCTTTTAAGTACATTAATTTATACTTTATATGGAGGTTTAAGGGTTTCTATATTTACTGACAATATTCAAATGATTGTTATCGGAATTTTATTATTTATTTCTTTTATTTATTTAAATAAAACAATAGGAACAGATTTTTCGTTTGATTTTATTAAAAAGAATAACCCTGAACTTTTAAGTAGCTCTTATCTACCTGGATATACAGCTGGCTTAACTTTTTTTATTGCAGTTGCGGCAACAAATTTATTTCATCAAGGTAATTGGCAACGTATTTATGCTGCAAAAAATTTTGATATTTTAAAAAAGAGTTTAATCTTGTCTTTTTTGATAATAATTCCAATTGTTTTTTTTATGGGATTTTCGGGTTTAGTAGCTTATTCCATAGACTCTACAATTAGACCTGATCTTGGTTTTTTTTCTTTACTGCTTAAAGATCAAACTATTTTTCTATCTTTAATGGTGGTTATTCTTGGTCTAGCATTAACTATTTCAACTATTGATACATTGATTAATGCTATTTCAAGCTTAATCGTAGTAGATGGAAAAGCCTCATTTAAATTTAAAAATAAAGTTAATTATTTGAATTTTTCAAAATATATAATTGTTATTTTGTCTTTAATATCGTTTTTTGTTGCATCTAAAGGATTTGATATCTTATATTTATTTTTATTAGCTGATTTATTTTGTTGTGCGTTTGTTTTGACTGTTTTTTATAGTTTTTACAATAAAAGAATTAATGAAAACGCAGCTTACTTTTCTATTCTAATAGGATTAATTGGAGGTTTTTTACTGTTTCCTATTCCTGATTTTTCAAAAAGTTTGTTAGTTGGAATTTTAATTCCTAAGGACTTATTTATTTCTTTTATACCACAATCTTTATTATTTTTGTCATTTGTGGTTGCAACTTTTTTACCGTTATTAGTTTTAAAGGCTAAAAAGCAACAATAATACTCGATTGTATTAAAGGAATTAATAGTTATATATCTGTTTCAAATGTCAGATAATCAAATAGTAATTAGTTCTCTTTCAAAAGTTTACGATAATGGTTTCAACGCACTTAAGAATATAAATTTAAATATTAAAAAAGGAGAAATTTTCGCAATGCTTGGACCAAATGGTGCTGGCAAGACAACTTTAATAAGTATTATTTGTGGAATTGTAACGCCATCCTCTGGAAAAGTTACTGTTGATAATTTTAACATTATTGATGATTACAGAGAAACACGGTCTAGGATTGGTTTGGTTCCTCAAGAATTAACTTTGGAGCAGTTCGAGACAGTATTTAATAATGTTTCTTATTCAAGAGGCCTTTATGGAAAAAAACCTGACCCAAGTCATATAGAAAAAATTTTAAAACAATTAAGCTTGTGGGATAAAAAAGATTTAAGATTACGTCAGCTATCAGGTGGGATGAAAAGAAGAGTTTTAATCGCTAAAGCATTATCTCATGAACCTACAATTCTTTTTTTAGATGAACCAACAGCAGGGGTTGATGTCGAGTTAAGACAAGATATGTGGAGGATTGTAGAAGATTTAAGAAAAACTGGAGTTACAATAATCTTGACTACTCACTACATTGAAGAAGCTGAGGCTATCGCTGATAGGGTGGGTGTTATAAATCAAGGTGAAATTATAGTTGTTGATCAAACAAAAGAATTATTAAAAAAAATGGGACATAAAAAATTAACAGTTGAACTTCAAGAGAAAGTTTTAGAAATACCAAATTCACTAGATAAATATGATTTAGTATTAGGCTCAAATAAAATGTCAGTAGATTATATTTATAATGTACAAGCAAAACAAACTGGAATTACAAATTTATTACAAGATTTAAAAGACTCAGGTTTTAAATTAAAAGATTTAAAAACAGAACAAAGCACTTTAGAAAAAATATTTGTAAGTTTAGTAAAGGAAAAAAATGAAAATTAATTTTTATGCATTAAAAGCGATTTATTTGCATGAGATGGATCGATTTAGAAGAACATTAACTCAATCTTTGTTGTCTCCTGTTTTGTCTACCTCTTTATACTTTATTGTTTTCGGATCAGTTATTGGAGGGTATGTTGAAAATATTGATGGTATTAGTTATGGATCGTATATTGTGCCAGGTCTATTGATGCTGACATTGTTAACACAATCAATAAGCAATACATCATTTGGTATTTTTTTTCCTAAATTTAATGGAACAATTTATGAAATTTTAGCAGCGCCAATCTCAACTTTAGAAGTTGTTTTAGCATTTGTAGGTGCTGGTGCCACAAAAACCTTAATAGTTGGTGTCGTTATTTTTATTACTTCTCTATTTTTTGTTGAGGTGCAAGTAAAATATCCGTTATTAATGATTTTCCTTCTTGTTTTAGTTGCTTTTACTTTTGCACTGTTTGGTTTTTTAATTGGTTTAATGAGCTCAAATTTTGAGCAAATGTCTATTATTCCAACACTTGTGATAACACCAATGGTTTTTTTAGGAGGCAGCTTATATTCATTAGATATGCTGCCTAGTTTCTGGCAAACAGTTACATACTTCAATCCAGTTGTTTATTTGATTAATGGATTAAGGTTTTCTTTTTATGGTGTTTCTGATTTTAATATATGGATAAGCATTGGATCAATGTTATTATTTTTAGCCATTTGTGTAACTGTAGTTACAGTATTGCTTAAAAAAGGATACAATATTAAAGCTTAATTAAGCTAAAAAATTTTCTTTAAATTTTTATAATTATTGACGCTATCAACCGTATACCATTTTTTGGGTCTAATATCTGAAACATACAGCTGTTTTATTTTAATTAATCTTTTCCATAAAATATTAAAGTCTTCAGTTTTTTTAACTTTATCATTTATCTTCTTAGGATTTAAAACTTGAATACCTGTACAGTAAATATCTGATTTATTTTTTCTTGAAAGTTTTTGAATAATATTTTTTTTTCTGAATATATAATCACCGTCCAAACCCTTTATGGGTTCTGTTGGAATTATCATACATAAAGGCTGACCTTTTTTGTAATAATCTCTTTCAATCTTTTTGAAATCAATATTAGTAACATTATCACAAGTTAAAACATAAATAGGTGAATCAAATGTTCTTAACATAGAATTAAAAATCCACCATGCATTACCTTTTTTATCAGTGTTAATTATTGACGAAACTTTTTCTTCAATTAAATGTTTGGCAAGAATTGGTCCTTTGTAGCCAACTGAAATATGTATGTGATCTATATATCTTTTAAGTTTTCTTATACCATTAGCAATTAAAGAAGACTGTTTAAATTTTACTAAGCCTTTTGGAATTTTTTTTGTAAGTGGCATTAGTCTGGTTCCACGTCCAGCTGCCATTATGAATGCATTATTAATCTTTTTATAAGTCATTAGATTTCAGTCCAAATTGAATTATCTTTTCGATTTCAGACTGTGATAATCTTTTTGCATTTTGTGAAGATATAATTTTTTTTAATGGTTTTTTAGACATTTCATTAAAATCAATGATATAATATTTTTTATTCTTAATTTTAATTTCTTTAGCATATCTTAATTCGTCCTCACCAATAAGAAATTCATCTAATCGATCACCTTTTCTTGATTGAATTATTTTATATTTGCCTCCAAATTTTTTTATCCAAACTTTTAATATTTCTATCATCTTAGCAGATTTCATTTCTGCAGAAAGAATTTTACCGTTAAGTTTATCTTTAAGTTTGAGAGCTTGATCAATTAAACTGACCGCTTCATCTACTGAGAAAAAAAATCTTCTCATATATGGTCCAGTTGTTAAAATAGTTTTATCTTTATTAAACATTTGTTTCCAAATTGGTAACACTGAGCCTGTCGACCAAGTTACATTTCCATATCTTACACAAATAAATTTAGTTTTACTGTAAGACTTAATTGATGAGAATAATCTTTCCATGCAAGACTTACTTAGTCCATAAATATTTTTAATTGGAGGTGATGCTTTATCTGTTGAAACACCTATGACAGTTGGAACTTTTTTATTTATACAAGCTCTAACGATATTAGTTGAACCAACAATATTTATGTCTATGCACTCAAAAGGGAATTTTTCAGAAAGATCTACAAACTTAGTTGCTGCAGCATGAATTACAATATCTGGTTTTGTATAGTTTAGACAGTCATTAACTGATTCTATATTTGAAACATCTAATGGAACAACTTCACAATTAGTTAAATTTCTAACTAAAAAATTTTGTTTATTATTTCTAGCGCCAAGAAAGACCTTATACTTTTTCTTATAAAAGTTAGCTAAATTTCTACCAAGATAACCTGTTCCACCTGTGATTAGAATTTTTTTCATTATTAAAAACTTTAAATTTGTTTATAATTTTAAATTATATAATGTCTATAGTAATTCATATACCTTTTTACAATCCAAATCCTGAAAAAAAAGAAGGATATAGAAATTTAACTCGTTTTGATTATTTAAAAGAAAATGTAAAGAGTTTAAAAAATCTTTCAATTAAGACGGATATATTTATTCATACTCATAACAGTTTTCTTGATGATAAAAATTTAGAAGCAAAAACAATTAAACATGAAATAAATGAGGATGATCTGAACAAAGGATATTTAACCTGGAAGTGTAGATCATTAATGGAAAAACAAAAAAATGATTACGATTATTATATGTATTTGGAACACGATATAAAGTTTTCAGAAAATAACTTACAATACTGGTTAAAATATCATGAATTATTATCTAAAAAAAAATTTAATTTAGGTTTTTTAATTTATGAAAAGAATAATTCAGATAATCAAAATTATAGTATTCATATAACACAGAAATTAGATAAATTTTTAAAAATAAACAATCAAAGATTTATTGTAAATGATTTAGAAAACTATTGTTGTTTTTGGATATACACAAATCAGCAATTTCAAAATTTTTTAAAAACAAAGTGGTGGTCTTTTAAAAAAAGAGCTCATAATTTCAGACACAACTATGGTATTACAGAAAGATCATCAATTGGATTTCATGCTTTTAGTATGAATTATTTCAGAGCAACTTTAATTCCAGAAGTTAACGGCCAACCTGTTACAGATTCTTTCATTGAGCATATGACTAATAATTATTATGAAAAATTTTTAGAATTAAAAGATCAAAACTATACTGACATAAGAGGTGTATGTAAATTTAAGACTGATGAGGTCTTTGTAAATTTGGATGAAAGTAAAGAAGTAAGTGATAATTTTAATATAAATAAATTCATTAAGATATTTCTGTGGAAATTGAGATTTATTACTAGAAAATTTAACTGACCCATTTCTGGGCCAGTTAATTACTAATACACAAGAGGAATTGTTTTATTAGAACTGTTCTGACTCTGTAGAGCCATCCATTGCTGTAGTTGAACTTTTTCCACTACTGATCGTGTTTGATACAGCATCGAAATAAGAAGTACCAACTTCTCTTTGATGTTTTACACTTGTGTAACCATCTTTTTCACGAGCAAATTCTTGTTGTTGTATTCTTGAATATGCAGCCATGCCTTCTTTCTTATATTTTTCTGCTAATTCAAAAATTGCAATATTTTGAGTATGAAATCCTGCTAATGTAATAAACTGGAATTTATAGCCCATTTTACTTATCTCTTGTTGGAAAGAAGCAATTTCACTATCAGATAAATGTTTTTTCCAATTAAAAGAAGGTGAACAATTGTAGGCCAAAAGTTTACCTGGAAATTTTTCGTGAATAGCATCAGCAAATTTTTTAGCTTCTTCAAGATTTGGTGTAGCTGTTTCGCACCAAATTAAATCTGAATAAGGTGCATAAGCCAAACCTCTGGATATAGCTTGTTCAATGCCCGCTTTAACATAATAAAAACCTTCTGGAGATCTTTCTCCTGTTAAAAAAGGTTTATCATTATCATCATGATCATTTGTAATTAATTTAGCAGCGTTCGCATCTGTTCTTGCAAGAATTATTAAGGGTACATCAGCTATATCTGCTGCTAGTCTTGCTGCTTTAAGATTTTTAATCATTGTTCCTGTTGGTACCAACACTTTTCCACCCATATGACCACATTTTTTTTCACTTGCTAATTGGTCTTCAAAATGAACACCCGCAGCACCTGCTTTAATAAATTTTTTTGCAAGTTCAAAAACATTTAATGGACCACCGAAACCTGCTTCACCATCAGCAATAATAGGAAGCATGTAATCAACTTTTTTTTCTTCTTTCATATCACCATCAATGACTTCCATATGCTGAATTTGATCTGCTCTTATTAATGCATTATTCATGGACTCTACTAATTTAGGTGCACTATCATATGGATATAAAGATTGATCCGGATACATTTCACCAGCACTATTTGCATCTGCTGCCACCTGCCAGCCACTTAAATAAATTGCTTTTAGTCCAGCTTTTGCATGCTGAACTGCGTGATTACCAGATAGAGATCCTAGTGTGTTCACATAAGGTTCTGAATTTAATAAGTTCCAGAGTTTTTTTGATTGTTGTTTACATAAAGAGTATTCAATTTTTAATGAACCTCTTAGTCTTTCAACATCTTCAGGTTTATAATCTCTTTTTATACCAGCAAATCTTTTTAAGTCGTATGAGATATTCTCTGCACTCATTTTTATCCTTTTTTTTATTTTAATGAATTAAATAGAACGAATTAGAATTAGTTAGAGTCGTTTAGGGTCTCAACTAGATCTTTCATTCCACTTGAACCCCAATCACAATGATCATCTCTCATGTAGATCCCTCTGCTATTATGCTTAGCTAGATCCTCATGCTTTATGATTTGAGCCTCATTTTCATTGTTTTTTAATTTTTCGTCCATGTAAATCTTATAATTTACAAGATTTACAAAATCTATAAAAAAGTTAAAAAAGCTTGTAAACTAAAGAAAAAAAATGTAAAAATAAATTTACAAAATTTACAAATAGAAAATATGAGTCAATTAAACTTAAAAATTGGTCCAAAAATCAAGGCTTTTAGAAGACAATTGGGCCTTCAGGCTAATAAATTAGCAGAAGATTTAAATATATCACCCAGCTATTTAAATTTAATCGAGGGTGGTAAACGAAAAATTGATGGAGATTTACTATTAAAAATTTGTGAAAAACTGAATATTGAACTTTCTCAATTAACCTCAAAAACAGATATTAATCTAGAAAATACTCTTTCAGAAATTTTAGATGATAGGTTATTTGAAGATTTAGATATTTTAGGTCCAGAAGTAAAAGATTTAGTTAGCACTAATCCAAAAATTGGGAAAGCAATAGTTCGATTAGGTGATATTTTAAAAAAGAAAGATCACGAGCTTATAAACAAAATTGAAAAATTATCTGGAAAAATTGTTGATAACAGGAAAAATTCTTTTCCTGGAGAAGTTATTTCAGATTTTCTTCAAGATAATAAAAATTATTTTCCAAAATTAGAAGATTTTGCTAATAAAGTTTTCGAAAAAGTTCAAAAAAATAATCGAACCCGTTACATAGCACTTTGTGATTATCTTAAATCAGAATATGGAATTACAGTAAAGGATGTAATTCCAGAAGAAAACAAGCCTTTTTCAAAGATTTATAATAAAAATAAAAAAGAACTTTTATTAAGTGATTACAGTTCTCTTGAAACAAAAAAACTTCATGCAGCAGCGCAAATTGCTCAAGAGGGAGCAAGTAAAGAAATTGAAGATTATTTATCTAAATTTACTTTCCCATCAGAAGAGTCGAAGAAATTAACTAAAGTAGCTTTATTAAATTACTGTGGTGCAGCAATCTTAATGCCATATAAACTATTTCACTCTGAGTGCAAAAAATTAAAATATGATTTAGAATTACTTCAAAATACTTTTGCAACTTCTTTTGAACAAGTTGCACATAGAGTTACATGTTTACAAGATCCAAAATTACCAGGAATACCTTTTCATTTTTTAAGGGTAGATATGGCAGGAAATATTTCTAAAAGATTTTCATTATCTGGTATCGAAATACCAAGATATGGAGGTGCATGTCCAAGATGGAATGTTTATTCAGCTTTTACCAGACCAGGTGTTATTCAAAGTGCTGTAAGTAAAATGACAAATGGAGAAAAATATGTCTGTATTGCACGAACGGTTGAAAAGGGCATAGGAAGATTTGGTAGAACAAAAAGTATTTTGTCAATTGGATTAGGTTGTGATGCAAAGTATGCAAAAGATTTTGTTTATACAGAAAATATAAATGTTAATGATAAATCAACTGAAATTCCAATAGGTGTGTCATGTAGAACATGCGATAGATTAGACTGTTCTCAAAGAGCCTTTCCGCCTTTACACAAGAAATTTGATGTAGATATCAATACCAGAGGTGTTTCTGTTTATGTTGGGGATAAAAACCAAAATTAAGTCATGCTAAAATTTATAATTCCAGCAATAATTGTATTTTTAATCGTTTTTTTTTGGGAAAATATAAATCAAAAAATTTATCAAAAATTTAAAGTTAAAATAAGTGCTATAATTTTAATAGCTCTGTTATTAATTTTGATAGCTATTTTAGTTTTACTATACTTTTAAATTAGATGAATAATCTTGATTCCTTTTATTATAAAATAATTGAAACAGAGAGTGTTTTAACTATAAAAAATATCAATACTACTTGGTTTTGTGCACTTTAATAAAGAGGGAGAAATAGAGTATATTTTTGTTAATCCTATATTTAGAAAAAAAAATGTTAAAACTTGTAAAAAATATAACTATAAAAAAATATATATATATAATTCTAGCTTTATTTTTTAACCTAAATATTGTGAGTGCAGATGATAGAGTTGATCAATTAAATATGTTATTTAATGAGCTAAAGATAAATAATCCTATTATTGCTAATGAGGTTGAGCAAAAAATTTGGAAAATTTGGAGCACACATCCAAATGATGAAAAATTAACATCTTTATTAGCGGAAGGATCAAACTTGGTAAATAATGATAAGTACAGTGAAGCTATTGACGTATTTTCTAAAGCTATCGAACTAGACCCATTGTGGGCTGAGGCATGGAATAAACGTGCAACAGTTTTATATTTATCTGGTGAATTTGAAAAATCTCAAAATGATATTGATAAAGTTTTAGAATTAGAGAAAAGGCATTTTGGCGCTCTTGCTGGACAAGGTCTAGTAAATATACATCTTAAGAATTATGAGAAAGCAATTGAAAGTTATGAAAAAGCTAAAGAAATATATCCTTCTATGAAATCACCTGAGATAATGATTAAACAAATTAAAAAATTAATAAAGGAACAATCAATTTAAATGCTTAACTACTTATTACCTTTTATTGTATTAATATTAATTGTTGTATTCATTCATGAATATGGACATTATTATTTTGCTAAAAAATATGGTGTTGGTGTAACAGATTTTTCAATAGGTTTTGGCCAAGAAATTTTTGGTTGGAATGATAAATCAGGAACAAGATGGAAAATATGCTGGATTCCATTAGGTGGATATGTAAAATTTTTTGGTGATAGAAATGTTTTTTCACAAGCTGATCAACAAAAAATAATTGAAAAATACAGTGAGGAAGATCAAAAAAAACTCTTTGTGTTGAAACCTTTATATCAACGAGTTTTAATAGTTTTTGGAGGTCCATTAGCAAATTTTTTACTAGCTATAGTAATTTTTTTCTCAATCTATACTTTTATTGGAAAAGATTTTACTCCTGCAGTTATTAATGAGGTTCAAAAAGATAGTCCAGCGATGATGGGTGGATTAAAGGATAATGATATTATTTTAGAGATAGATGGAAATAAAGTTAAAAGCATTATGGATGTTTCTAAATATATTATGATGTCTACTGACGATTTCATAGACTTTAAAGTAAAACGTTCTTACGATGAACTATTACTCAAGATTAAGCCAGATATAGTAATGGGTGAGGATAATCTTGGTAATAAAGTAAATAAAAGGATGGTTGGAATTAAGCTAGGTGCATATAACAATGAAATTAATCATGTAAAATTAGGCCCTGCGCAAGCATTTTATCATGCTGCTCATGAAGTGTATTATGTAAGTATTTCTTCGTTAAAATATATTGGTGCAATGATATTTGGTAAGGCTGACACTTCTCAACTTGGTGGACCAATAAGAATAGCTAAAATTTCTGGTCAAGTTGCTGAATTTGGGGTTTTGGCATTTATTAGTATGATGGCTTATATTTCTATAAGTCTTGGATTGATTAATTTATTTCCAATCCCAATGTTAGATGGTGGTCATTTAATGTTTTATGCTTTTGAAAAAGTTTTAGGACGTCCTTTATCTCAAAAAACACAGGAAGGTTTTTTTCGAATCGGTTTGTTTTTATTGTTATCTTTGATGATTTTTACAACATTTAATGACTTAAAAGACATTGGTTTATTTGGATAAAAATTTTCTAAAAAGTTAAAAAAGTAAGTAAAATCAATGTTTTTTATGAATATACCAGATATTGTGTATAACTTATAAACAGATACTAAAAAAATTCTTGATTTATCAACGTTTTTGATAAAGATAGTAAATAACCTAATAAAACCGGAGCTAAAATGAATAAAAAACAATTAGTGGTCAAGCTTTCAGGGGCTTTAAATTTAAGTAAAGCAGACGCTGAAAGAACTTTTGACACGATTACCAACACTATTCTTGATGCTTTAAAAGCTGATGATTCAGTAAAAATTGCTGGATTTGGCACATATAAAGTGGCTAAGAGAAAAGCTAGAGTTGGAAGAAATCCTAGAACTGGTGAACAGATTCAAATCGCTGCATCACAAAAGGTTAAATTCCTACCTGCTAAAGCTTTAAAAGAAGTATTTAACAAATAGTAAGTTTTAACAGCCTTGACGTATAATGCGTTAAGGCTGTTTCTATATGCAAAAACTGCATAGCCAATTTTCGCAATCAACGTTAGTTATTTAGATTTATAAAATTATAAACCCTCACTTAAACAGGGAGGTCTTTATGACTAAATTATTAAAAAAAATAAGTGCACCACTTATAAGTTTAGTGTTTTTATTAAACATGAGTAGTGCAGGTATGGCAGAGACTACAGTTTCTGCTGAAGTAGGTTTTATATTTAATACCCTATTATTCTTAATTTGTGGTTTTCTAGTTATGTTTATGGCGGCAGGTTTCGCGATGCTAGAATCTGGTATGGTTACATCAAAAAGTGTATCCGTAATTTGTGCTAAGAATATAGGTTTATTTTCAATCGCAGGAATAATGTTCTGGATGGTAGGTTACAACTTAGCTTATGGGATTCCAGAAGGTGGATACATTGGAAAATTTGTGCCATGGTCAGATGCTAGTGCAGTAGACACTGGTTATTCAGATGGTTCAGATTGGTATTTCCAGATGGTATTTTGTGCTACAACAGTATCAATTGTATCTGGAGCTATGGCTGAAAGAATTAAGCTATGGCCGTTCTTTTTATTTGCTGCAATCCTTTCAGGAATTATTTATCCAATCGTAATGGGTTGGCAGTGGGGTGGAGGCTGGTTAGCAGAATTAGGTTTTTCTGATTTTGCTGGTTCAACTTTAGTACACTCAACTGGTGGTGCAGCTGCTTTAGCTGGTGCTATGATTATTGGTCCTAGACTTGGAAGATTTACTAAGTCAGGTGCTCCAGCTCCACTTAAACCATTTGCAGCTTCGTCAATTCCATTAGTTACAATTGGTGTATTTATTTTATGGCTAGGTTGGTTTGGTTTCAACGGTGGTTCACAATTAGCTATGGGAACTGCTGACGATGCAATTGCTGTTTCAACAATCTTTATTAATACATTTTTAGCTGGTGCTGGTGGTGTATTAGGTGCTGCCACAATCACTAGATTACATTTTGGTAAAACTGATGTAGTTCAAATGTTAAATGGTTGTATTGGTGGATTAGTTGCTGTAACAGCAGAACCATTAATGCCATCACCATTAGCTGCAATTTTAATTGGTGCAGTAGGTGGTTTAATTGTGGTTTATGGTACTAAACTATTATTCTCATTACAAATTGATGATGTAGTTGGTGCAGTACCTGCACACTTATTTGCTGGTATTTGGGGTACATTAATTGTGCCTGCAACGAATGCTGATGCATCTTTTAGCACACAGTTGATCGGAGTAATATCTGTGAACGTGTTTGTATTTGTAGTCGCTTACATTGTCTTTAGTTTAATGAAAGCAACTATTGGCCTAAGATTAAGTAAAGAAGGTGAATCTAAGGGTACAGACGTTACGGAAACAGGTGTAATTGCTTACGCTATACGTGACTAATTGTTAACAATAAAGGGGTTCTTCGCTCTCTGTGTATCTCCGCGATTACTCATCGAAGGGCCCCTTAAATTTCTCTCTAAGTTAGTTAAATAAAAAAAAGCCCCTCCCTCAAGGGGCTTTTTATTTTTATAAATTTTTAATTATTTGTTCAAAAACATTATCAGGTTTAAGTTTTTTCATACCAGTTCTATCTCTATTCCAAACATTATCTTTATAATCGATCGGTGTTATTGGTCTGATTTTACTAAATTTTAATTCACTTGCTGGATCATTAGCAATTAAACCGAACGTTTTAACCCCAAGAGCTGCTGACATATTAAGAGGACCTGAATTATTTCCTACGTAAAAATTAGAATTTTTTATTGCAAGTATTATGCCTTGCAAATCTTTACCAGAACAATCAATAAAATATTGTTTATTTGAGTCCATTATAATCTTTTTCGCTACATATGATTTATCAGGACCACAAATCAAATATATATAATCAAATAGTTTTTTTTCATGAAGAAGATCGGCAAGTTTTATAAAATCTTCTTCATACCACATTTTATAATCCTCAAATGAATCTACTCCAAAAGCAATTTTTTTTCCTTCAATCAAAAGATCAGCGTTATCTTTTTTTAATCTTTCAATATTTATTTCTAAATTTGGAAATTTATCCTCTAAATTTATTGAATTAATTTTTAATAATTTTTGAGATTGTTCAGAATAACTTAGTTTCCAATCTTCTTCATTCAAATGATTTTGTGTAGTTAACCATTTTTTTTGATTACCAAGCCCTGGGCCAATTATATTTTTAATCTTTGCAATTTTTGCTGCAATAGCAGGTTTATTTACTTTGTCTAAAATATAAACAAATTCATATTTTTCAGCTTTAAATATATTAATCAGTTTAAAAACATCTAACCAATAAAATAAACCTTTTCTAAATTCATTGTAATAAACTTTGTTAATATGATTAAGATCTTTTAAAATGTTTTGAGCTTGAGTCTTTTTTCTAACAATTAAATCTATCTTTTCATTATGATGTTGACTAATTGCCTTTATGTACGGTAATTGCCAGATCAAATCGCCTAATTTATGATGGGTGTAAACTATGCAAATTTTTTTATTCATTTTTTATTTATGAGCTCTAAAAAAAACTATATAATAAATTTACTTTTATGAATATAAAATCATCACAAACTCTTGTTTCTGAAGCTCTAAGTGAAATCAAAACCATATCTACTGACGAAGCTTACCAAATGTCAAATGAAGATAAATGTAATTTAATTGATATTAGAGATGTTCGAGAATTAGAAAAAGAGGGAAGAGTAGAAAAATCAAATCATATTCCAAGAGGCATGCTAGAATTTTGGTTAGATCCTGAAAGTCCTTATTTTAAGGAGGGTAAATTGGATATGAATAAAGAAATGGTTTTATTTTGTGCTGGTGGATCAAGATCCGCTTTAGCAGCAAAAACTTTAAAAGATATGGGATTTGAAAAAGTTTCTCATATAGATGGAGGTTTTGGTGCTTTAAGAAATAGTAAATTTAAGATTACTTAACAATACATTCATCAATCGCATATTCTAGACGATCTTGTCCCCAAAAAAGTTTGTTATTAATCACAAATGTTGGGGCTCCAAATATATCTTTTTTAAAAGCTTCATCTGTACAACTTTTTAACTCATCTTTTATTTGTTGTTCTTGTATTTTATCAAAAAAATTTTTCTTATCTATTTTACAGGCATCTAAAATATTATTTATATTTTTTTCAATGGATATATCTATGTTGTTTTTCCAGTATGCATCAAAACAAGTATCAAGGTATTTATTTTTAAATTGAGGATCAATTGAAATAAATCCCCTCATCAAATATAAAGAATTAATCGGAAATTTATCATTCCATTTAAATGAAATTTTATTTTTTTTAGAAATAATCTCACAATCATTTTTCATATTTTTCATCTTACGTTCATTAAATGCTGGCGCAGTTATATTTCCAAGTTTGTGAAGGCCACCTAATAAAATAGGTTTATAATCAAATTTAATTTCATCTTTAATATCTATTAATTTAATTTTTTGATGTGCAATGTAAGAGTAAGGACTTATAAAATCGAAATAAAAGTCGATAACTTTACTCATAAAGACTAATACTTTTTGCAAAGAATATTCTTATAAGCCAATAAACGAAAATACCTAACGGACCAATCAGATAAGTTATAATCAATGGTATTCCTACTAGAATTTTATTAATCATAAATTTTTGAGAATCTTTAACGATCCAACCTCCAACAAATAAATTTATTGAAATAAAATGTATCCAAAACAACATCAGGAATAAATCGTTTGAAAATAAATTAGATAAATTTGAAATGCTTAAATATAATTCAAAGTTACTATCAAAATCATAAACATTTATATAAGATTTATATAACACAAACACATATGCTCCACTTAATAACAAAAATGGAAAAATTGATGTTACAAAATATTTACTTAAGTTAGATTGTGGAAAAAATATAAGTATAAGCCAAAATGGCAATACACCTAAATTCACCCAAAAGTAGAGAATTTCAATTGTAAAGTAAGCATAAATTTGTTCGATCATTTGAAATTATATTATATTAAATCTTACGATGATTCCTATAAGAAATAGAAAAAAAACATTACAAGTCACAGTCGATGAAATGAGAAATTTTGCGCTATCGTATGTTGAAAAATATGCTCCATCTAAACAACAATTGAGAACATATTTATTAAAGAAATATCTAAAATCTTCTGTTCCTAATGTTAAAAAACAAGATATCGCAAGTTTAATAGATGTCGTACTTTCTGATTTAGAGAAGAGTAGGTTCATAAATGATAAGTTTTATTCTGAAAGTAAAGCCAAAAGTATGATTCAAAGAGGCAACTCAATAAATAAGATTAGAAATTATTTAATTGGAAAAGGAATCAATGATCAATTCATAAAAGATACTGTTGAAAAAATTCACGAGGATAATTCTGATCAAGATTTTTTTTCAGCGATTAAAATTTGTAAAAAAAAAAGAATAGGTCCAGCTAGAACAGAAGATAATCGTCCATTATTTTATAAAAAAGATATATCACTTTTAGCTAGAAATGGTTTTGACTTTGAAACATCCAAAAAAGTTATGGAACTTAAGAAAGATGATTATTTAAAAATAATTAATTTACTTTAATTTTTTCTTTTTTTGGTCTTCTACGAGGTTATTAATTTTATTTTTGATATAATTTTTAACAAACACAAATACCAATAATCCAAATATTGATACAGACACTATAATGATCAGTATTATTCTTAATTGCTCATCCATTTATAATATTTTTACTTTTTAAGATTATACTTGGGTTTTTAAAATTTTTTTTCCCATATTCTATTTCTTTACCCTTAAAATCAGTAACAGTTCCACCAGCATGTTTTAAGATAGCATGACCTGCAGCTATATCCCACTCATAAGCTCTTGGTTCAGCTACATACCCATCATATTCACCAGCAGCGATAACACAAAATTTTAAAGAACTTTTCATCCTAACAAATTTTTTAACTTTTAATTCTTTATGTATTTTTTCTATTTCTGGTTTTATTTTGTTTGAATAGGATACAAATTTAATTTCATCTTTATTAAAATTTTTTGAACAATTTAAATTTACAGTTTCATCATTAGAAATCTCAAAAGCAAAATTTGGACCATAAGAGTAAAACATTCTTTTTTTTGAAGGGGCAAATATTAGTCCTGCTACAGGAATTTTATTAATAATTAATCCAGCATTAATTGTAAATTCTTCAAGATTATTAATATAATCAAAAGTCCCATCAATAGGATCTATCAACCAAAAATTTTTTAGGTTTTTGAGAGATTTATTGTCTGATGCTTCTTCAGAAATAATTGGTAAATTTGGAGTAATATCTTTTATTTTTTGTGTAATAATTTTATTAACTTCTAAATCACCATTACTAACTGGTGTATTGTCTGATTTAATTTCTTTAATTAATCCTTTTTCTCTTAAATCTAAAGAGACTTTTCCAGCGTAATAAAAAGTATCTATTAATTCTTCGACTATTTTTTTAATATTTAACTCAGTCATTTATTTTTATTAATTCTATATTTTTTGTATTTATTACTTTTTTTCCAACATTTTCAAAATTTACTGTCACTTTTTCTTTAATAATTGATTGAACTTGACCAATTCCCCATTCTTTATTTGATGGATTGACTACTTTGTCTCCTGGTTCATAATCTAATATCATTTAATTTAACTTATATTAGAAATAAGTATAAATACCATCAAATGAATAAAGAATTAAATTCAATAGGCTTAAATAAGAAACCATCAGACACAAAAATTGTAGTTGCTATGTCTGGAGGTGTGGATTCCTCTACAGTTGCAGGAATGATGAAAAAAGATGGTTATAATGTAGTTGGTATCACACTAAAACTTTATGATGATGGAAAAGAAGTGGCAGCATCTAAACAGTGTTGTTCTGGTCAAGATATTATGGATGCAAAAAGAGTTGCAAACAAACTAGATATAGAACATAAAATTTTATATTATCAAAATAAGTTTAAACAAGGCGTTATAGACAATTTTGTTGAAAGCTACTTAAAAGGTGAAACACCCATTCCGTGTGTTCAATGTAACCAAACGGTAAAGTTTAAAGATTTGTTTGAGGTTTCAAAAGATTTAAAAGCTGATGCACTTATTACTGGTCATTATGTAAAAAGCATAACCTCGAATAATAGTACTAATATGTATAGGGCTATTGATGAAAATAGAGATCAAAGTTATTTTTTATTTAATACCACTCGAGAACAATTAGATTACCTAAGATTTCCACTTGGAGGTCTTCTTAAAGATGAAACTAGAAATATTGCAAAAAAATTAGATTTAAATGTTGCGGATAAACCAGATAGTCAAGATATATGCTTTGTGCCTAATGGTGATTACGCATCTGTAATTCAAAAATTTAGACCCGACTCCTTTCAAAAGGGAAATATTAAAAATTTAGACGGTAAAGTTATAGGGGTACATGATGGAATTATAAACTTTACTATTGGTCAAAGAAAAGGGATTAAAGTTTCAGATAAAGATCCTTTATATGTAATAAAAATTAATTCTGAAAAAAATGAAATCATAGTAGGTCCTAAGGAGCATTTAGGAAAAAGAAAGATCATATTAAAAAATATTAATCTATTAGCTGACAAAAAAGAACTTGATTCAAATATTTTTGTAAAAGTTAGATCAACTGGAAAACTTTTAGAGGCCAAAGTGAATTTAAGTGACCAAAATGGTGCTACTGTAGATTTAAAAGACTCAGAGGATGGAATATCACCTGGTCAAGCTTGTGTTTTTTATAATAAAGATAATCTAGGTTTTAAAGTTCTAGGGGGTGGCTGGATAAAGGAATAAGCTACTTTTTCTTATTCTTTTTTCTAGCTCGTCTTTTTTTAGAGCCCATTTTTCTTCGGCCTCTATGTTTCTTTGGGTAGCTCATTAAATCCTTTTTATTAATTTATTGAATTTTTGTTATGGATATAGCATTGTCTTAAAAGCTTATCAATATTTTATGACAAAATCTTTTAAAACATTTTTAAAACATACAGCAAAAGATTTTCATAATCAGTCTGTAAATCCACCAGTTGTAAGAGCCTCAACAATAATATTTAAATCTATGCAACATATTAGAAAGACTCAGGCTAAGGCACAAAAAAATCCTACTGGTGGTCATTATGATTATGGCCGACAAGGAACTTCTACAACTTATATATTACAAAAAATTCTAACCAAACTTGAAGAGAGTTACCATGTGTTCACAACGCCAACAGGTTTTGGGTCTGTTTTTTTAGCTATATTTAGTGTGGTAAGACCTGGAGATGAAATTATAGCAGCTGATCCTGTTTATAGTCCTACAAGATTATTAACACAAGATTATCTAAAAGAATTTGGTATTAAAACTATTTTTTATAACCCTAGTGATCTTAAAACTTTAGAAAAAAATATTACAAAAAAAACAAAACTTATTTTTGTTGAAAATCCTGGAAGTAATACTTTTGATTTCCAAGATCTTGGAAAAATAATTTCAATCGCAAAAAAACATAAAATTTACACAGCTATTGATAATACGTGGGGTACACCATATTACCTTAAGCCAATTAAACTTGGCTTTGATATGGCGATTGTTTCAGCTACAAAATATTATTCAGGTCATTCTGACGTAATGGGAGGCAGTTTAGCAGTAAATAAAAAAGTTTTTCAAAAAGTTAAAGCCGCTGAAAGAATTACAGGGCTAAGATTAGGTCCTGATGATGCTTACTTAATAACAAGAGGACTAAGAACTCTTGATGTAAGATTGGATAGACATAGAGAGAATGCAAAAAAAGTTGCATCTTTTTTATCAAAAAACAAAAAAATTAAATTGCTTTATCCATATAAAAAAGATTCACATAATTTTAGAATGTGGAAGAAATATTATTCTGGCGCCTCAGGTTTAATGGGATTAAAAATAAAAGCAAAAAATATTAATTCAGTTAGAAAATTTGTTAATTCACTTAAACTTTTTGGTTATGGATATAGTTGGGGTGGATTTGAAAGTTTAGCTCTACATCAAGAATTTAGAGAAACTGGCAATAGAAAATATATGAATCTTGCTAAAGACGAACACCTTGTAAGATTACATATTGGTCTTGAAGATCCAAATGACTTAATTGCAGATATTAAGCAAGCATTAAGACATTTAAAATGATTTTGGATAATTTTTTTAAATCAAAAACAGCAATAATAACTTTGTTTGCTGCATGCTTCGTTGTCTTAATTTCTCTTGGGGTAAGACAAGTTTTTGGTTTATTTTTTATTGATTTTAATCAAAGCCTAAATATTAGTAATACAGCATTTGGATTTGCTATCGGAATTCAAATGTTAATGTGGGGTTTAACAGGTCCAATTTTTGGAGCAGTGGCGGACCGTTATGGTGGACATATTGCGATTATATCTGCTTTTATATTTTATACGTTAGGAATATATTTTTTATACACTGGTCCTAATACTGGAATATTTTTTCAAATTCATATGGGTTTATTAATAGGTATTGGTTTAGGTGGTACTGCTATAAGTATTCCAATGTCAGTTGTGGGTAAACATTTCCCATTATCAACAAGAACTATTGCGATGAGCATAGTTACTGCTGTTGGATCTTTTGGTTATTTTTTATCTCCAATTTTTACAAATTATTCTTTAAAAGAATTTGGGTGGAATTATACTTTATTTGTTTTTTTCTTATTTTTATTAACTGGATTGATAGCTGCCTATTTTGTGAGATCTCCTTCTAAAGCTGAAAGTGTTGAGAAAGCTTCAGATCAATCATTTAAGGAAGCCCTAACAGAAGCTTTTAAAACAAAAAGTTATATTCTACTTGTATCAGGTTTTTTTGTGTGTGGATTTCATATTACTTTAGTTGGAACACATGTTCCAAAATATGTAATAGATAGAGGTTTAGAAGATTGGACTGCAGCTGCTATTTTATCTTTAATTGGTTTGTTTAATATTTTTGGCTCATTATTGAGTGGGTATCTTTCAGCTAAAATAAGTAAAAAAATTATTCTTAGTGGAATTTATTTTTTGAGGGGTGTTTCCATTATTCTTTTTATATTCACACCAGCAAGTAATATGAGTGCTTTTTTGTTTGGAGCTAGTTTTGGATTCTTGTGGCTTTCAACAGTTCCAGCAACAAGTGGAATTGTAGCTCATTTGTTTGGTACAAAATATTTAGGTCTTTTATATGGAATTGTATTTTTAAGTCACCAAATAGGATCCTTTTTTGGTGCATATTTGGGAGGTTTGTTTCACGATCTCTATGGTTCATATGATTATGCGTGGTATTTAGCAATTGCTTTATCTGTATTCGCAGCAATAATACATTTACCAATTAAAGAAGAACCAGTTTTGAGATTAAAAACAGAATAAATTGAACACACAAAAACAATTAGCAGACATACACCATTCAGGGAAACCCTATATAATTTATAAGTCTAAAAAAGGTTTTGATTTGTATACAAATTTTTCAAGAAAGATTATTCTTAATAACAAAAATGTAGGCAGTTTTTTAAATAAAAAATATAAAAATAAAAAAAAAGAAACTGATTTATTTATTGGTTTTTTTGGCTATGAATTATTAAACAATTTAATAAATATTAAAATACCAAATCAAAAAAATATAAACTTTCCAAAAGGAATTTTTTATAAACCTGAAAAAATACTTAAAATTAGTAACAAACTTAACTATAAAAATGAGGATAAATTTAAAGGAAGTAAATTTAAGATAAATATAAATAAAAATTCTTATGAAAGAATTTTCAATCAATTTAAAAAAAAGATAAAAAGTGGTGAAACCTATCAAATAAAGATTTGTACTAAATATAAAACAAAATCCAAAATCAATCCTTTAGATTTTTTTTCTCGATTATCAAAAACAAATTTAGCTCCCGAGGCTTTTATGATTAGGGATAAGAATTACTCAATAATTAGCTGTTCCCCAGAAAATTTAATTACTAAAGAAGGTTCTAATATATCTACAAAACCAATAGCTGGAACAGTTAAAAAGACTAAGGCTTTAAATAAGATTAGAGCTTTAAATTATTTTAAAAAAAATCTTAAAGAGACAAAAGAACATAATATGATTGTTGACATGGAGAGAAATGATTTATCTAGAATTTGTAAAGTTGGTTCCGTTAAGTTACAAAAACAAAAAATTGTAGAGGAATATAAAGATCTTTTTCATTATGTTAGTCTCATAAAAGGAAAATTAAAAAAAAAAATAAAAAACATTGATATTATTAAAGCCATGATGCCGGGAGGATCCGTAATTGGCTGTCCAAAGATAAACACATTAAATCTTTTAAATAACCAAGAGAAAGAAAATAGAAATATTTATACTGGTAGTTTTGGATATATAAAATTTAATGGAGATATGAGATTTAATATAATTATTAGATCAATTTTAAATTTTAAAAATGTTTCTGAAATATCTGTTGCGTCAGGTGTGGTTGTAGATAGTAACGCAAAGCATGAATTCAGTGAAAATTATATTAAAGCAAAAGCATTAATTGATTTATTTAAATGATTTACGTAATAGATCACAACGACTCTTTCACACACAACGTAGTTCATCAATTTTCATTATTTGATAAAGTTCATTGTGATAATTACAATCAATTGAATAAAAAAAAACTTGAGGAAGCTTCTGTAATTATTTTTTCACCAGGTCCTGGCAACCCTAAAAACTATCCATTAACATCAAAAATTTATAAACAATATAAAGGAAAAAAAAAAATTATTGGTATTTGTTTGGGATTTCAGCAAATATTATTTAGTGAAGGTGCAAAAATTATTGAACAAAGAAAAATTTATCATGGATTTCAATCAAATATTAAAGTTATTAGTAATCATTCCTTATTTAAAAAAGGTAGAATATTTAAAGTTGGTCGATACCATTCCCTAAAATTAAAAGAACCTTTTAAAATAAACAATTTTGAGATAACTATGAGATGTTTAGAATCAAAAGTAGCAATGTCTTTTGAAAATTATAAAGATAAAATTTATGGATTTCAATTTCACCCAGAGTCTTTTTTAACAATCAATGGCAACTTACTTATTAAAAAAATCCTTTCAGCTTAAAGATTTAAAAGAAACTAAATTTAAAGATCTTTGGGGAGATCATGGTGTTTTCACTACAATGTGGATTTTTGGCAAACCATCAAAAATTTTATTTTTTGAAAGTCATATTAGAAATTTAATCAAATCACTTAAAACTTATGGCATAACAAAAAAATCTATTAAAAAAGATATCCTCAAATTGATAAATAAAAATTTAACAAAAAATAAGAAATATAATCATTTATTAAGAGTAGCTTTAAATAAAAAAATTATTTCAATTTCTTTAAGAAAAAGAATTAAACCTAAATTAAATTTTGATTTGAAATTGGTAAATTTAAAAAGAGAGAAACCTCAATATAAAAATTTGAAATATAAGAAAATTTTATCTTATTTATCTAAAATGGATAATTCTAGATCTGATATTGGTCTAGTTTCAAATAAAAAACTTTTAGAAACGGGGACTTCCAATTTATTTTTTGTAAAAGATAATAAATTTTTTACACCTAAAAAAGATTATTATCAGGGCAATACATTTAAATATTTTAAAACAAAAATAAAAAGAATAATTAAAAAAGATATATTTGTAAAAGAATTGAATACTTATGATGAAATTATATTAATTGGATCTGGCAAAGGTGTTGCTTCAGTAAAAACAATTAAAGATATTAATTGGAAAAGAAAAAATCTTAATAAATTCAATATTCTCACAAAATATTATAATTCAGCCATTAAAAACAGTAATTTAACAAATTTTAATCAATGAGAGATCCAAATAATCCATGCTTATTTTGTAATGTCAGTGAAAGTGGTTGCGCTCATGAAAATGTTTTAGCTTATGCTAGCTATGACAGCTATCCAGTGTCAGAACATCATTGCCTTATAATCCCCAAACGACACATGAAAGATTATTTTGAATTAACAAAAGATGAATTAACAGCATGTCATGAACTAATTAAAATTGTAAAAGATGAAATATTAACAAAAGATAAATCAGTAAAAGGATTTAATTTAGGAACAAACATAGGAAAAGTATCTGGTCAATCTATTTTACACTGTCATTTTCATTTGATTCCTAGAAGAGAAGATGATGTAGAGAATCCCCAAGGAGGAGTTAGGTCAGTAATACCAAACAAACAACATTATAAAAGAAAGAAATAGCCTGTTATTAAAGACAAATTGACTGGAGTTTGAGGTTGAACTATTGATTCAACTATATATAAAACTACAAAAAATAATTCAAAAATTTAATCAAAGATGGAAATATTAAGTAACAATCCTTTTTCAATTCTAGCCGAGACAGTCTCACCACTTGCTATGCAATATTTTATTATTGCAATGGTATTATTGATAGCAGTTGGAACAATCATACAAATGATAAACCATAAAAATTTAACTTACTTTTTTAATAACGCAAAAAAAGCAAAGCTCGCTGCAACAAAAGAATTAGGAATAGGAGAAAAGACTTCAATCATAGCAAAAACTACAGTGGTTGATATAGGTACAACATCTGAATTAGGATTTGGTAAGAGAAGACTTGCACATGTTCTTGGTATGTATGGAACAATTTTATTTTGGTTATCATCTGCAGTTTTAGTTTTTTGTTATACTGGCGCTGATAAATCAAATTCTGAGACTTGGTCTATGCTTTGGCATGTGGGGGCAATTTTAACTTGTTTAGGTGGATATTGGTTTT
Organism: Candidatus Pelagibacter sp. HIMB1483; assembly: GCF_052048135.1. Taxonomy (NCBI): domain Bacteria; kingdom Pseudomonadati; phylum Pseudomonadota; class Alphaproteobacteria; order Candidatus Pelagibacterales; family Candidatus Pelagibacteraceae; genus Candidatus Pelagibacter; species Candidatus Pelagibacter sp. HIMB1483. The sequence continues at coordinate 584,459 of NZ_JBNAIM010000002.1, forward strand.
GGTTTTTTCTTCGAGTTGATGTTTCAGCAGAAGCTCATCCTTGGTATAGAGTTATTAAAGCAGATTTATTTGTGCTAGCATTGCTCGCTTGTGCTACTTTTGGTTTACTTTGGTCTTATACACAATTTAATGGTCAAATAGGCTTTTCATATTTATTTTTAATATTATTTATAGCAGCTAATTTAATTTTATTTGGTGGTGTTTACTGGTCTAAATTTGCACATATGTTTTACAAACCAGGAGCAGCAATTCAAAAAAATTTGGCAGAGGCTGATGGTTCAAGAGACAATCTTCCTCCACCAGCAGATGCACCTGAGCAATTTGGCCTAGGTATAAAAAGAGAAGAGCCAAAGCATTATTAATATGTTAATAGAAAAAGGAGAAAAATAAAAAATTATGTCAACTTTTGTATACATGACTAGATGTGATGGCTGTGGTCATTGCGTAGATATATGTCCGTCAGATATTATGCACATTGATGAAAATATAAGACGAGCAAAAAATATTGAACCAAATTTTTGTTGGGAATGCTATTCATGTGTTAAAGCCTGTCCTAATCATGCAATCGATGTAAGAGGATATGCTGATTTTGCTCCCATGGGACATAGCGTAAGAGTTAGAAGAGAAGAGGAGAAAGGAACAATCTCTTGGAAAATAAAATTTAGAAATGGAACAGAGAAAAACTTTGTTTCACCAATTACAACAAAACCTTGGGGCAAATTTATACCAAAACTTGCTGATGGAGACACACCAAACCAAGGTGAAATAAATTCTCAAAGATTATATAGTGAACCAGAAGGTTTAAATACAAACAAAGAATTACCTTCAGTTCCAAAAGATTCTTTTAAAAAAGGAGTTTACTATTAATGGCCAAACATAAAACTCATTTTGAAGATTGTGATATACTAGTTGTTGGTGGTGGTATGGCTGGAACAGGTGCTACTTTTGAAGCAAGGCACTGGGGCAGAGATTTAAAAATTGTTTGTGTTGAAAAAGCTAACATAGATAGAAGTGGAGCAGTTGCACAAGGTTTATATGCAATTAACTGTTACATGGGTATGCAATGGGATGAAAATCAACCTGAGGACCATGTAAGATATGCTCGAAATGATTTAATGGGAATGGTTAGAGAAGATTTAGGTTATGACATGGCTCGTCATGTTGACTCAACAGTTCATATGTTTGATGAATGGGGTCTTCCAATGATGAAAAATGAAAAGACTGGAAGATACTTAAGAGAAGGAAAATGGCAAATCATGATTCATGGTGAAAGTTATAAACCAATAGTTGCTGAAGCTGCAAAGAAATCAGCAGATAAAATTTACAATAGAATTATGGTAACTCATTTATTGATGGATGAAGCTAAAGAAAACAGAATTGGTGGAGCTGTTGGTTTTAATATGAGAACAGGAGACTTCCATGTATTTAGAGCAAAAGCAGTAATCGTTGCAGCAGGTGGAGCTTCTCATATCTTTAAACCTAGAGCTGTTGGAGAAGGTATGGGTAGAACTTGGTATGCTCCTTGGAGTAATGGTTCAGCATATGCATTACCAATAGCAGCTGGTGCAAAGATGACTCAGATGGAAAATAGAATTGTTTTATGTAGATTTAAAGATGGATATGGTCCAGTTGGAGCATATTTTTTACATCTTAAAACATATACGCAAAATGCTAATGGTGAGAATTATGAAAAGAAATGGTATGATCAAACAAAAGAATTAGTCGGTGAATATATAGATCATCATCCAACACCTACTTGTTTAAGAAATCATGCATTTATTCAAGAAGTAGCTGCAGGCGGTGGACCAATTCATATGGTAACAAAAGAAGCTTTCCAAGACCCACATTTAGAAACAGTAGGTTGGGAAAACTTTTTAGGAATGACAGTTGGACAAGCGGTGGTTTGGGCTTCACAAAATATTGATCCAAAATATACGAATCCTGAATTAACAACATCAGAACCTTATGTTATGGGTTCACATGCAACTTGTTCAGGAGCATGGGTAAGTGGTCCAGAGGATTTATCTCCACCAGAATATTTCTGGGGATATAACAGAATGTTAACAATTGATGGACTTTTCGGAGCAGGTGACACTGTTGGAGGAAGTGCTCATAAATTTTCATCTGGTTCTTTCACAGAAGGAAGACTAGCAGCAAAAGCAGCTGTAAAATATATTCAAGATCAAAAAGCAGACGGTATCAATGTTTCAGATAAACAATGTGATGATTTCAAAAAAGCTGTTTATAAGCCTTTAGAAACTTTTACTGTTGCACAAAATGAAATAACAGGTGGAACTGTTTCACCTAGTTACATTTCTCCAATTCAAGGTCTACAAAGACTTCAAAAAATTATGGATGAGTATGTAGGTGGTATAACTTCAAATTACATGACAAATGGTAATATGTTAAAAAGAGCTCTTGAGTTATTAGATTGGCTTCAAGAGGATCTAGAGAATGTAGGTGCAGAAGATTACCATCAGCTAATGAGAGCATGGGAGTTAAAACATAGAACATTGACTTCTCAATGTGTAACTGAACATACTTTATTTAGAGAAGAAACTCGTTGGCCAGGTTATTATTATAGAGGAGATCACATGAAGCTCGATGATGATAATTGGCACTGTTTAACCGTTTCAAGACGAGACCCTAAAACTGGGAAATTTACAATGGAAAAAGTTCCAGTTTATCATATTGTGGACGAAAAAGAGAAGAAGAAGGCATCATAGTCATTTAAAGTCATATTATGGATCTTTTGGCAAAATCAGACGAAGAGATTTTTGCAATCGCTAAACCTATTTGGGACAACCTTGTTAAAGCTTCGAACATGAAGGACTATGGAGGTTTTACTAGAGATTTCTCAACTCAAATGTTATTTGGAGCAAATGAGGTAGAGCTTGGCAAACAATGGGCTAATAATAAGCTAATTACTAATTTAAAAGAGACTTTCGAGCCTTTCGGATGTCTAAGAAGAGGTGAACACATTACAGTCTTAATTAAACAAACTAATAAAGAGATACCTGGAGAATTTTTAGGTAGATTGGTCCTGGGTATCGAAGATGGTTCTGTAAAAGTTTTTGGAGCTACTATCTATTAAAAGTTTGACAAATTTTGCTCTAGTGTTATTGAGTGGCTAGATGCTAATTTCAAAAGAAAATATTTTCAACAAAATCTCATTTATAAAAAAAAATATTTTAAAAACAGGAATTTTTTTCGGATTATTAACTTATTGGTGCATCATAATAATTGGCACATTTGTTACATTTAACTAAGTTAATTTTTAGAAATTAGTTAAATATTATGGAAGTCTTTTTACCAATAGCTCAAGTATATGTTAGTGCACTAGAAATAATTTTATTGAGTGCGATAGTTGGAGTTTTATCTGGTTTATTTGGTGTTGGTGGTGGTTTTTTGATGACACCATTTTTAATTTTCTTAGGAGTACCACCTGCTTATGCAGTTGCAAATGAAGCAAATAATATTCTAGCAACCTCAGTTTCTGGATCAACAACGCATTATTTAAAAAATACTTTAGATTACAAAATGGGCTTTATGATTGTCATTGGTGGAGCAATTGGAACTATATTAGGTATCTATACTTTTTCTTATTTTAAAGGCATTGGTAAGATCGATACAGTTATTTCTCTTGCCTACATGTATATTCTTGCAATTATTGGAACTCTTATGCTTGTTGAAAGTCTAGGAGAAATAGATAAAGCAAGAAAAAATACTTTAATTAAAAAAAAATTACACGTTCATTATTGGATACACGGACTTCCGTTTAGAATGAGGTTTCCTAAATCAAAACTTTATGAAAGTGCATTTACACCAATTATAATTGGATTATTTGTAGGTTTTATTGCTGCAATTATGGGGATAGGCGGCGCATTTATTTTGGTTCCTGCAATGATTTATATCATTGGGATGCCCACTAAATTAGTACCTGGAACATCTTTGTTTGTAACAATTTTTGTAAGTGTGATTGTAACTTTCCTTCATGCATTCAATTATGGATCTATAGATTTAATTTTGGTTTTAATGTTAGTGATAGGTTCTATAATTGGAGTTCAAACAGGTCAAAAAATTGGTCAATCAATTGATAGTTCTGGCTTGAAAGCTCTTCTTGCAATTTTATTATTAATAGTAGGTATCGCTATAGCTTATGACACATTTTTTGCTGAACATGTATTAAATGGTCAAGTTAAAGTTAGTGACAAAGATTTAACACCATTATCAACTTTAGTTCAGAAGTTTTCGAAAGAAATGCCAATAGCATATAGTTTATTTTCTATATTCTTTGCAGTAGCATTAGGTGTAGCTGCAGCATTTATTAGAAGATTTTTATCTGATTTAAGAAAAAAACACTTTAGTAAACCTGCTAAATAATTTTTATATTAAGCACTTCTGTAAAGTTTAGTCATAACAAATTCTCTATGACCTAAAGCTTCAGCACAAGTTAGTCTACCGTTAGCAACTTTTAAAGTTGTTTTGATAAGTTCATCACCAGCTTGTGACATATTCATTTCTCTTGAAAGAATTTTTGATACATCACAATCAATATGTTCACCCATAGTTTTAACTGTTAATGGGTTTGCTGTTAATTTGATTACAGGCTCTATTGGGTTACCTACAATATTTCCTTGGCCTGTAGGAAATAAATGAATATTAAATCCAGCTGCTGCTTGTAAAGTTACACATTCAGCTGCTGCTGACGATGTGTCCATAAAATAAAGACCTTTCCCTTTTTTTGGTTCTTCAGCAGGTTCAAGAACGTCAACAAATTTACAGTTTCCAATTTTTTGGAAATTTCCAAAAGCTTTTTCCTCAATAGTTGTTAAACCACCAGCAATATTTCCAGCTGTAGGTTGGCTTTCTGATAAATCATCTGTTGCTTCTTTTAATATAAAATCATTGTAAGAACTCCAGGTTTTCATAAATTTGTCTGAGGCTTCTTTTGTGGCTCCTCTGGTAGCACAAACTTTTTCAGCACCAGTAAGTTCTGAAGTTTCACCAAAGCACAAATGAACTCCTAGAGGCTCAAGTTTATCCATTAAATTTCCAACTGTAGGATTAGCGGCTAAACCTGATGTAGTATCAGACTCTCCACATTTTACAGATATCCATAAATCACTGATTGGACACTCTTCTCTTTGTTTTTCTGATGCCCACATAACAAATTCTTGAGCTTTTTTAGAAGCTTTCATTACAGTGCCAATATCACCTGTTCTTTCAATATGAAAACCTTCAACTGGTTTTCCAGTTTTAGCTATTCCATCTACAATTCTTTTTGTCCATTTAGGTTCAATTCCAATAACTATAACAGCGGCAACATTTGGATTACTTCCTGTTCCAATCATAGTTCTAAAATGTAATTCAAGATCTGCACCAAATTGAAGTCTTCCATATGAGTGAGGTAGAGCAATGGTTCCTTTAATATTGTTTGCTACAGCCTCTGCACAAGCGTTTGAAATATCATCTACAGGAAGAATAATTACATGATTTCTTGTTCCAGCTCTTCCATTTTCTCTTTTATAACCTAAAAAACTTTTTGGGATTTCCATATAATTACCACTTCTTTGTTTTTACATTGTGAACATGTACATGCTCACCTTTTTTTATTGCTTTAACAACCTTACCTATATCATGACCATATTTAAGAATTGTATCTCCCTCTTTTAAATCAACCATTGCTATTTTGTGTCCTAAAGGAATTTCGTCCACTGATTGAATATTGACAGAGCTGTCATTTTCCATAATCCAGCAATTACAGTCTTGTTTTGGAGTTATTTTTTCAATAACAACCACTCCCACATTGTCTTTTTGATCGTGGATTATAATATCGGTTGCCATATATATAGTGTCGATTTGTTTATTTGAATTTTCTAAAATCTTATATATTAATCGCAAAAATTAACAATTAGTTTTTATAAAATTATTCATTTACTAATTTAGAAAGGTTCTATTAATGACAAAAATGACAACAGAAGAAGCTTTTGTAAAAGTTTTACAAATGCATGGAATTGAACACTCTTTTGGAATTATAGGATCTGCGTTCATGCCTATATCTGATATTTTCCCTGACGCAGGAATTACTTTCTGGGATGTTGCTCATGAAACAAATGGTGGATTAATTGCTGACGGTTACACAAGAGCTACAGGAAAAATGTCAATGGTTATTGCACAAAATGGACCTGGTATAACAGGTTTAGTTACACCAATTAAAACTGCTTATTGGAATCATACTCCGTTATTATTAGTAACACCACAAGCTGCAAATAAAACAATGGGACAAGGTGGTTTCCAAGAAGTTGAACAAATGAATTTATTTAAAGATATGGTTTGTTACCAAGAAGAAGTTAGAGATCCTTCAAGAATGGCAGAAGTACTAAATAGAGTAATTGAAAAAGCAATTAGAGGTTCAGCACCAGCACAAATTAATGTTCCAAGAGATTACTGGTGTCAAGTAATTGATATTGATCTTCCTCCAATTGTAAGATTAGAAAGACAAGGTGGAGGCGCTGAAGCAATTTCAAAAGCAGCAGACCTATTATCGAAAGCAAAATTTCCAGTAATTTTATCTGGAGCGGGAGTTGTAATTGGTGGAGCAATTGAAGAAACAAAAAAACTTGCTGAAAAATTAGACTCACCAGTTTGTTCTGGTTATCAACATAACGATAGTTTTCCGGGAAGTCATCCTTTAGCAGTTGGACCTCTAGGGTATAATGGATCAAAAGCAGCTATGGAATTAATTTCTAAAGCAGACGTCGTTTTAGCATTAGGAACAAGATTAAATCCTTTTTCAACTCTTCCAGGTTACGGAATTGATTACTGGCCAAAGAAAGCAAGTATTATTCAAGTAGATATTAACCCAGATAGAATTGGTTTAACTAAAAAAGTTACTGTTGGTATTAGTGGTGATGCAAAATTAGTAGCTAAGCAAATTTTAGAAAAACTATCTTCTAATGCAGGAGATACTGATAGACAAAAGAGAAAAGATTTGATTCATCAAACTAAATCAGCTTGGTTACAAAAATTATCAAGTTTAGATCATGAAGATGATGATGAAGGAACAGTTTGGAACAAAGAAGCAAGAGAAAGAGATGCTGATAGAATGTCACCAAGACAAGCTTGGAGAGCAATACAAGCTGGAATGCCAGATGATGTAATTATCTCAAGTGACATTGGAAATAATTGTGCGATTGGAAATGCGTATCCTACTTTTGAAAAACCAAGAAAATATTTGGCACCAGGTTTATTTGGACCTTGTGGCTATGGTTTTCCATCAATCTTAGGTGCAAAAATTGGATGTCCTGATACCCCAGTTATAGGTTTTGCTGGTGATGGAGCTTTTGGAATAAGCATGAATGAAATGAGCTCTTGTGCAAGAGAAGAGTGGCCTGCAATTACAATGGTAATTTTTAGAAATTACCAATGGGGCGCAGAAAAAAGAAATACAACACTTTGGTTTGATAATAATTTTGTTGGGACAGAATTAGATCCAGAATTAAGTTATGCAAAAGTTGCTGATGCTTGCGGTTTAAAAGGAGTAACCGTAAGAACTATGGAAGAAACTACTAGTGCTATCAAACAATCTTGTGAAGATCAAAAGAAAGGCATTACAACTTTTATTGAAGTTATATTAAACCAAGAATTAGGTGAACCGTTTAGAAGAGATGCTATGAAGAAACCAGTTAAAGTAGCTGGGATCAACAAAGCAGATATGAAAAAACAACCTTCTTTGGTTTAGTCTCATAAAATCTTTAAAATAGTATTCAATTATCGTAATCTTCCTTTATGGAAGTTGTAAATGATAATACTTGTAGCTGGATTAATGATCTAACTCCGAGAAGTAATATCCAATCAGTTACGTCAAATTTAGATTGCGAGTGGTTAGTTATAGGTGCAGGTTACACAGGATTATCTGCTGCAAGAAAATTAGGTCAATTATATCCAAATCAAAAAATATTATTAGTAGATGCTCAGTTAGCTGGTGAAGGTGCTAGCTCAAGAAACTCAGGCTATCTAGTAGATACAACACTTAATGATGGTTTTACCTCCAATAAAGAATTGGATAATTACAAAAAAAAAGCAGACATCTATAAATTGGGAATAGAAGCCGTTAAAAGTTTTATTAAAGAACATCAGGTAGATTGTGATTGGAACGAATGTGGAAAGTTTTTTGCTTCATCTAAAGAAGAAGATAAAAAAATTCTAGAAAATTTCTCTGACACTTTATCTAAATTAGGTTTCGAGCATAATTTATTATCAAATAAAGATTTAAAAAAAAGATTAGGAACTAATTTTTATAACATTGCTCTTCACACTAAAGGAGGAATTTTATTACATCCAGGTAAATTGGTTAGAGCTATGGTCGATACATTGCCAGAAAATGTAAGCCTTTATGAAAATTCCTCGCTATTAAATTGGAAGAAGCTTAATGATATAGTCATTTGTAATTTTAAAAATGGATCTATAAAAACCAAAAAGATTATATTTGCTACAAACGGATTTTTAAAATCTCTAGGAATTAAATCTAATTATAATTTTCCTATTACTTTAACAGCTAGTATGACCAGATCATTAACGGATGAAGAGTTCGAGTCAATTGGCCAACCAAAGGAGTGGGGAGTGTTACCGGTTAGACCAATGGGGGCCACTATAAGAATGACTAAGGATAGAAGAATTTTAATTAGAAATACTGCAGAAGTTTATAATCCTTACCAAATGTCTAAATCTGAGTTAGATAAAAGATCAATAAAACAAAAGATAGGGATTAAAAAAAGATTTCCCCAATTACGAGATGACATCATTCAATCAACATGGTCTGGAATAGTTTCAAGAACCAGAAATAGTTCTCAAATTTTTGAAAAAATAAATGAAAATATATTTGTTGCAGGCTGTTATAATGGCTCAGGTATTGGAGTTGGTACTTTATTTGGAGAGCAAATTGCTATTAAAGCAAGCAATGAAAATACAAAGGAGATTGAAACTATTGAAGCAAGAAACAAACCAACATGGTTACCACCTCAACCTTTTTTAAATCTAGGTGTTAAAGCAAGGCTCATGTATGAAAGATTAAGAGCTAGATCTGAAATTTAACCCGGGCGTTCTGTTGCCAGGTGTCCCACAAGAGCTTAGTTTAATTTATCACCGACATTGGATCAAGTCGAGTTTGAAACCAATTTACTCTAAAATCTAAGTGTGGTCCTGTTGATCTACCAGTTGATCCAACTGTTCCAATGATATCCCCTTGATTAATTTTATCACCCACAGAAACCATTACAGTTTCAAGATGAGAATATATAGTAGATATACCATGACCGTGATCCATAATAATTGTACCACCTGTATAATAAAGATCATCTTCTGCCATTGTTACAACACCTGAACCGGAAGACTTGATCAGAGTTCCTTGTTTAGCTGCAATATCAATCCCGTAATGAGGCCATTTAGGTTTACCATTTAAAATTCTTTGGCTTCCATAAACACCACTAATTATTCCTTCTACTGGCATAATGAATTGATTTTTGAAAAAAGGTAAGTCAGAATTAATTGCTCTTGCTTCTCCAATTTTATTATTTTCTTCTTTAATTCTTTTATAAACAGATTCAGGTGGAGTAACTTTACTCTCTTCTAAGCCATCAATTCTTTGAATATTATATTTCCTTTTTAAAACTTGCTTAGTTATTATCTCTTTTTTACCGTTAATAATTTTAGTGACACTGATATCAAATTTTCTATCTCGGTCTATTCCAAATACAAAATAGCCATCTTTTGAAACTTTAACTTCTTTTTTACCTATTATGATTTTTGCAGCTGGATCAGTAATTCCAATAATATAATGACCTTGTAAAAATTTACCTTTAAATTCAATTGCATTTAATTGTGTTGTAGTAAAAAAGATTATTAAGAAAAATAACCTAGATATTATTTTGCAGTCCATCCGCCATCGACCAGTAATGAAGTTCCCGTAATCATTGAGGCCGCATCTGAAGCTAAAAAAACAACAGCTGATGCTACTTCGGATAATTCAGCAAATCTTCCTAAAGGAATATTATTTAGTGTTTCTGTTTTGAATTTTTTATTTTTTAAAAACTTTTTAGTCATTGGGGTAACCACAAAAGTAGGACACACAGTATTAACTCTAATATTATATTTTGCTAAATCTAGAGACATACCCTTCGTTAATCCTTCCAATCCCCATTTGGTCATATTGTAAACACTTCTGATGGGTCCACCCACATGTCCCATTTGTGAGGACATATTAACAATAGCACCACCAACTTTTTTTCGATTTTTTGATTTAATCATTTTAAGAGCACATAATTGTGCAAGATTGAATGTCGCTATTGTGTTTATCTTAACTAAGTATTCCATATTTTTTGTTTTAACTTTTGTAAAATGTTCTGGAATGTTATTTCCAGCGTTATTAACCAATATATCTATCTTAGGTTGTTTATTGATTATTTCTTTTATTTCATTGTAATTCGTGATGTCACAGACATAAGATTTACATTTTGCTTTATGTTTCTTTATTTTTTTTGAAACTTCATTCAAATCTTTTTGAGTTCTACTAATAATTATTAAATTAGCACCAGCTTCAGCAAGAGCAATTGCACAAGCTCTTCCAAGTCCTTTACCAGCTCCAGTTACTACAGCTGTTTTATTTTTAAGGTTATAATTTTTTAAATACATTATAAAAATAATATTTGAATATCCGTGTAAATCAATTCAATAGCAACAATTAATATTGCTAATAAACCAGCCCAAGCAATCCATTTATATTTTTTAATCCAATTTGAAATTAATGTTGCAGCAAAAGCCATTAATGCAATTGATAAAACTAAACCAAATACTAACAATCCATAATGGTCACCTGCTGCACCCGCAACTCCTAAAACGTTATCTAAACTCATTGTAAAGTCGGCCAATAAAATAGTCCAAATAGCTTTTAGAAAACTTGAGTTATCAACTTTTACATCTTCCTCATGATCAGAACCTTTAATTACGTCAGTGTAAAGTTTGTAGACAATATAAAGTAAAAGAACTCCGCCAAGAAGCCTTAAGCCAGTTATTTGCAACAAATATGCTGTAAGCAAAGTTAAGATAATTCTTAAAATAACTGCTCCACCAATACCAAAAAAAATAATTTTTTTTCTTTGTTCTAATGGAAATTTTGATGCAACCATTCCAATTATAATTGCATTGTCTCCAGCCAAAACTAAATCAATTAAAATGATTTGAGTTAATATTGTTAGTTGTTCTGGAGTAAATAATTCGGCAAACATTAACTTCCTAGTATCATATCAGCACCTTTTTCTGCAATCATTATTGTGGGTGCATTAGTATTTCCCGAAGTAATGTTTGGCATAATTGAAGCATCTATTACTCTTAAGTTTTGAATACCTTTAACTTTAAGTTTTTCATCAACAACCGCCATATCATCCTGTCCCATTTTACAGGTACCAACAGGATGGAAAATCGTTTGAGTAAAATCTGAACCAGCTTTAACTAATTCTTCATCATCAGTTATATGAACTCCAGGTCTATATTCTTCTGGTTCATATTGTTTGAATGTTTTAGTTTCTAGCATTATTTTTCTGACAATTTTTAATCCTTGAGCCGCAACCTTTCTGTCATCATCAGTAGATAAATAGTTCATTTTAATTTTAGGATAAATTCTACTATCATTACTTACTATATTTATTTCACCTCTACTTGTAGGTCTAACATTTGCAACAGTTGGAGTAATTCCTTCAAAGTCATGCATCGGAGTAACACCTAATATGTCTGTACTAACAGGAGATACATGAAATTGTAAATTAGGAGTAGCTCTTGATGGATCACTTTTAACAAACCCGCAAACTTGACTAGCTCCCATGGTTACAGGCCCACTTTGATTAACCAAATATTCAAGTCCCATTAAAAATCTTCCAAATAAACTTTCAACTTTTCTATTTAGAGATTTTAAATTTTTGACTTTATATACTGGCCTAAACATTAAGTGATCTTGTAAATTTTTACCTACACCATTTGACTCGTGAACAACCTCTATACCTAAGTTTTTAAGTTTGTTAGCTTCACCAATTCCAGATACTTGCAAAATATGAGGAGATCCGATTGATCCTGCTGATAAAATTACTTCTTTATTGGCATTCACAGTATTAATTTTTTCTCCAGTATAATAATTAACACCTATAGCTTTTTTACCTTCAAAATTTATTTTTTGAACATGTGCGTTAGTTACAATTTTTAAATTAGATCTTTTTTTTACAGGATTTAAATATCCTTTAGCAGCACTACATCTAAGTTTTAATCCTGCTTTATTAAAACTTGTAGTGAATTGAAAAAAACCTACACCAAAGTTATCTCCAGTATTAAAATCATTAGTTTTAGGTATTCCATATTCTTCAGCTGCGTTTTGAAACTCATCAAGTAGTTTTAAATTTATTTTTTTATTTGCTACAGTAATTGGACCACTATCATTATGAAATTCGCTTTTTCCTAATTCATTATTCTCTGATTTAAGAAAATAGGGTAAAACATTTTCCCAGTCCCAACCTGTATTACCTAGTTGTCTCCAAACATTATAATCTTCTTTTTGACCTCTAATCCATAAAAGTCCATTAATCGAAGAGCTTCCACCTAAAGTTTTTCCTCTAGGATATCTAATCGATCTATTATTCATTGTTTCGTCAGGCTCAGTTTTAAAACACCAATCAACTTTTGGATTATGCATAGTTTTAAAGTAACCAACTGGAATATGTATCCATGGATAATTATCTTTACCGCCAGCTTCGATTAACAAAACTTTATTTGATGGATTTGCAGAAAGTCTATTTGCAAGAACACAGCCAGCAGAACCTGCTCCTAAAATAATGTAATCAAAATTTTCCATTAATAGTTGAATCTTTTTTTAGTTTAAGTATTTTATTGTTTTTACACTCATATTTATCAATTGTCACTTGTGTCAACATTGTTTTTCTGATTGTATGCATCAAGTTAAATTTAACTAACAAGAGGAAATATAATGAAAAAAATCATTTCAATGTTATTTGCAACTGTTTTGGTGCTTGGATTTACTTCTAGTGCTAACGCTGCAAAAACACTTAAATGTCAAACAGTTCTTAACACGAAGGCTGATGAAGTTAAAATGTTAAAGGACTTTACTGACACAGTAACAGAATTAACATCTGGTTCGTTAAAATTTGAAATTTTACCTGCAGGTGCTGTTGTAGGAGTTAAAGAAACTCTTGATGCTGTTGACAAAGGTTTGATCGATTGTGGTTTCGCATGGACTCACTATTGGTCAGGGGATCACCCTGCTGCTATGTTATTTGGTTCGCCAGTAGCTGGTGGTGGAGTTGGTATTGACAACTTAGCATTCTTATCATGGTTCCAATATGGTGGTGGTAAAGAATTATATGACCAACTTTGGAAAGAAATGGGAAGAGATATCAAAGGATTTATGCTTCAACCAGTTGGTCCAGAAGCTTTAGGTTGGTTTCCAAAACCAATTAAAGATATGGCTGACTTTAGAAAATATAAATTCAGAACTCCTCCAGGAATTCCAGGACAAACTTATAAAGACATTGGTATAGCGTCTGTTGCAATGGGTGGTGGAGATATTCTACCAGCTCTTGAAGCAGGAACTATCGATGCTGCTGAATGGTGTTGTCCAAAACCAGACTTAACATTTGGTTTCCAAAAAGTATTAAAGCACTACTATCTACAAGGTTTACACCAAGTAGTGGTAAATGCTGACTTTTATATTACTGGAAAAACTTATAAAGCTATGACTGCTCATGAGAAGAAGTCTCTTGAAGTTGCTGCTAATGCTTCATTAGCTAAATCTTTAAGTTACAGAATCTATGAAAATGGAAAAGCTTTACAAGAGCTAACTACTAAACATGGAGTTAAATTAGAAGATACTCCTTCTGACTACTTCACAGAATATATGGCTGCTGCAAAAGCTACATTGAATAAAAATGCTGAACAAAACAAGTTCTTCAAAAAAGTATATGATTCAATGAAAGAATTTGCTGATGTTGCTGTTCCTTTCTGGAGTGGTGCTCAAATGTCAAATGCGAAGCTAGGAATGGCTCACGCTGCAACATTAAAGTAATCAGTAATTAATCTTGATTTTATTAGAGCGGACTTTTACAGTCCGCTCTAATTTTTTTAACTAGAATTTTATGGCAGACGAACCAGGTAAACTTGATATATCAGATGAAATGATTGCCGAAAGGCGAGGTGGTTCGGGAAAAATGCCTGAAGACATGCCATCATGGATGGCCAAATCTATCATCAATATTGATAAGTTTAGTAAATGGATTGGCAATATTGTTTGCTGGATATTGATGCCATTAATTTTTGCAATGACTTATGAAGTTCTTGCAAGAAAACTTTTTTTAGCTCCAACCATTTGGGCTTATGATATTAGTCGTTTTTTATACGGTGCATTGTTTATGTTAGGAGCAGGCTATGCTCTTTCAAGAGGAGTACATATTAGAGCAGATTTTTTATACAGAAATTTTAAAATTAAAAACCAAGGTCTCATAGATTTTTGGTTATACCTTTTATTTTACTTCCCCGGATTAATTGTTTTTCTTTATATGACAATTGGTTTTGTAGGTGAGTCCATACAAAGAGGTGAAAGAGGAATGGATACTACTTGGATGCCATATATGTGGCCAATTAAAACTTGTTTATTAATTGGTATTATATTTTTGCTTATTCAAGGTGTTTCTGAATTATTTAAAAGTTATTGGGCTGCAAAAAAAGGTGAGTGGCCAGGAGAAGATAAATGATAGCTGAGTTTATAGACCCAGCAATTCTAGGTTTTATTCTTGTTGGCGTAATGCTTTTTGCGATTTTTGTAGGATTTCCAATTTCATTTACATTAATATTTTTAGGTTTTGTATTTGGCTATCTTGGATTTGGAAAATTAGTTTTCTATTTAATGACGCTCCAATTTTCTATGGTCATGACGGAGCAAACACTCGCCGCCGTCCCACTCTTTGTTTTTATGGGAATTATGATGGAACAAGCTGGATTAATGGAAAGATTATTTTCAGCATTTCAAATGATGCTCGCAAAAGTAAAAGGTTCTTTATATTATGCAGTTTTATTTGTTTCAGTGATATTTGCTGCAGCAACAGGAATTGTGGGTGCTTCTGTAACAATTCTTGGAATTATGGCTGCAAAATCAATGAATAGATCGGGTTATGATGTCAAACTTGCTGCAGGAACAATTACTGCAGGTGGAACTTTAGGAATATTAATTCCTCCAAGTATTATGCTTGTTGTAATGGGTCCAATAATGGAAATTCCAGTTATAGATTTATTTGCAGCAGCAATTCTTCCGGGAATTCTCCTAGCAAGTTTATACGCTGGTTACACAACAATTAGATGTATGATTAATCCAAAATTAGGTCCAGTTCTTCCAGAGGAAATGAGAGCTGCAAGCATGAAAGATGTTTGGGTTGAATTTTTCTTAGGGTTAGTGCCACCAGCAGCCTTAGTCTTTGCTGCACTTGGAAGTATTTTATTTGGATTTGCTACACCAACAGAAGCAGCAGGTTGTGGTGCAATGGGTGCTTTGCTTCTTTCATTAGCTTACAAAAAATTAACTCTTCCTAAATTACAGGAAGCGTTAGTAAAAACTTTAGAAATTACTGCTCTGATAATGGTTTTAGTTGCAGCCTCAAATTTCTTCGGTGCTGTTTTTGCAAGATTAGGAACACCAACTTTATTAACAGAATTTTTATTAGGCTTAGAAATGAATAAGTACTTAATCCTTGCAATGATAATGGTAATGATATTTTTATTAGGGTGGCCTTTGGAGTGGGTCCCAATCGTAATGATTATTGTACCAATAATCTTACCTTTGGTAGAAGCTTTAGGGTTTAATTTGACTTGGTTTGCAATATTGGTGGCGGTGAATTTACAGACCGCCTGGCTTTCTCCTCCAGTCGCACTTTCTGCATATTTTTTAAAGGGTGTTGTGCCAGAATGGGACCTTAAAGATATATATTATGGAATGATGCAATTTATGGTCTTACAAGTTATTGGTCTGATTTTAATTATTATATTTCCAAAAATTGCACTTTGGCTACCAACTCTCTTATATGGACAGTAGAAAGTTTAAGTTCTATATTAGTTAAGTGAGTCAGCAAAAATCAAAAAAAACATTAATAAATTGGGATTTAGTATCTGTAAATCCAAATGATAAAAATTGGGACTGGAAAGATTTATTTTGTTTTTGGGGAGTAAATATTCAAAGCCTAATTGGTTTTTCACTAATTGCCTCTCTTTATTTAATCTACGACATGAATTCATTAGTTGTATTTTTTGGAACATTAATTGGTTCTTTGCTAGTTTATTTTTTTTCTAATTGGATTGGTAAACCTTCTCAAAAGTTTGGATTACCTTTTGTAGTTTTATTAAGATCCTCATTAGGAATCAATGGAGCAAAATTTTTTGGTTTGTTGAGAAGTGTAGTTGGGATTTTTATATTTGGGGTTCAAACTTACTTTTTATCAAAAGCTATAGTTTATTTAATCAGAATAGGAATATTCACTTATGATCCATCTTTATTAGATAAAGAAATTTTTTTAACATTTTTTCTTGGACTTAACGTTATTGATTGGTTTTCTGTTGTAATAACAATTGTTATTCAGGGCTTTTTATTTAGCTCTGGAATGCTTTTTAATAAAAAGATAATAAAATTTTCAGCATTAAGTGTTTATTTTGGAATAATTATTTTTTTCTTTTCAGTATTACTTAATGACGTCAAAGTTTCTTCGAATGCTTTTGTTTCATTTTTAGATTACAATAATTTTTTAGATAAAAGCAATGTTGCTCCATTAATAACTGTTGCAGGAACAACATTTACATTTTTTTCTATAATAATATTAAGTTACGGTGATTTTTCTCGTTATGTAAAGGATGAGAGTCAGCTAAAAAAAGGAAACCTAAGTTTATTATTAAATTTAATCCTATTTTCAATTTTTACTTTATTCATTGTGACTGGAGCAGATGCTTTTCTAAAACAAGATCCTGAAAATTTAAATAGAATCCTTACAAACCCTAATGATATAATTGGGAAATTAGATAACTTACTAGTTATAATTTTAGCTTTAATTTTTATTGTAATCGCTTCTGCATCCACAAATCTAATCGCAAATTTTATTCCTTCTCAATACACATTGATTAATCTTATACCTTCATCACTTTCACTAAAAAGTTCTAGCTTTATAATAGTTGTTTTGGGTTTTTTAGTATCAATTTTTTGGTTAACTTATTTTAGTCAAATTGGAGCATTATCTTATATAGATACTATCAGTGCTTTTTTTGGACCGTTATTTGGTTTAATTATTGCTGATTTCTATATGATAAGAAAAGGAAACATTAATAATAAGGATATTTATTCACTTGAGAGTAATGGCACCTATTATTATTCAGGTGGCTGGCATTTAAAAGGAGTTTATGCTTTGTTTTTGGGATTTATTTTTTCAGCCTCTACAATTTGGAACTCTAATTTAATGTTTCTTCAATCTTATTCTTGGATAATTGGGGCTATTGTTTCTTATTTTGTTTATTATCTTTTAGCTAAAGAGTAATTAAATGGATAGAATTGAATTCGATTTTAAGGATAGAACAGCTGTAGTCACAGGTGGCGCTCAAGGTTTTGGCCTAGATATTGCTAAAAGATTTTTACAGTCTGGAGCAAAAGTAATTATCTGGGATATCGATCCTAAAATGATTGAAAAAGCCCACAAAGATTTGGATAATCCCAATTTAAGTTCAAATATTATTGATGTTTCAAATTATAAAGAGGTTGAGGACTGCGTTAACGAAATTACAAAAAAAAACAACATTGACATATTAATAAATAACGCTGGTATCACTGGTCCAACAGCTACATTGTGGGAATATGACCTTGAAATGTGGAAAAAGGTTGTTGATATAAATTTAATGGGAACTTTTAATTGCTGCAGAACAATTGTACCAAATATGATCAAAAATAATTATGGAAGAATAGTTAATGTGGCATCAGTTGCTGGCAAAGATGGAAATGCAAATGCAAGCGCTTATAGTGTTGGGAAAGCTGGAGCTATAGGATTAACAAAATCCTTGGGTAAAGAGCTTGCCGATAAGAATATAGCTGTAAATGCAGTCACCCCAGCAGGAGCAAAAACAAGAATTTTAGATCAAATGACCAAAGAACATGTGCAAAGGATGTTGTCAAAAGTGCCTAGAGGAAGATTTTTAGAAGTTGAAGAGTTTACCTCTCTAGTTTGTTGGCTTTCTTCAGAGGAAAATACTTTCTCTACAGCTGCTGTTTTTGATATTAGTGGTGGTCGTTCAACTTATTAACTACGAGGTTTTAGCTCAATTATTTTAGCGTTATTTGTCTTAGCTCTACTCATTTTTACATCTTTAGACATAACTGGTGCAAAAATCATGATTGACCAGTAAATTAATAGTATAAAAATGGAAATTGTCTTCATAATTTAGATTTAGATACAAAAGTTGATTTTTGGATGTTTAAATTTTGTCAAAATAATGTATTAAGAATTTTTTTAAAAAATTTTACATGAACTTTATTTTTAAAATCCTACTTACTATCTTTACATTGACTGTTTTTAGTCATGCAAATGATGTAAAAGTATTTGAATTTACTGATACTGAATTATCTCAATTAGAGGTTAGAAAGGTAAGAGGGGCTGACAACAATACTGTATATACAGTCGGATCAAATGAAAATGGCAATTTTTTAAAAGCTGTAGCTGATAATGCTGCTTCAGGATTAGGCAAAGAGGTAAAAATTGATCTTAACAAAACACCTTTCATTAACATTACATGGAAAATTGAAAAGGACTTATCAGGTATTAAGGAAAATACCAAAAAAGGACATGATTTTGCTGCTAGAGTTTTTGCAGTTAAAAAAACAGGTGCAACACCACTTTCAAATAGAGCGATAAATTATGTTTTTTCAAGTAATAATGAAATTGGTTATAATTCACCAAGTCCTTACACTAAAAAATCAATAGATAATGTTTTATCAACTACTATAGATAATTTAAATGAATGGGTCACAGTCAAAGCCAATGTAAAAGAGGACTTCAAAAAATTTCATGATCTTGACGTAAATGAATTAGATGGATTAGCCATTATGTCTGATACTGATAATTCAGAGATGAAAGCTATAGCTTATTTTCAAAATATTTACTTTTCTGAGAAATAATTAGAGTTTTAAGTATTTTTTTAAAAAGATATTAAATAGGGCCAAAATTACAGCAACCAAAACATCTTCAAAAGGGCTAGCTTCAGGATAACCAAAGTTCCAAGCAATTACCATTATCAACCAAATAACAAAAATATTCATAAAAATCTTTATACCTTAGATTCTGTAAAATAATTAATTATTTGATATAATTTACTTATGCATGATAACTTTTTTCATAAACTTAAAGTATATTATGAAGATACAGATTCTGGTGGAGTAGTTTATTACGCCAATTATTTAAAATATTTAGAAAGAGCAAGGACTGAAGCTTTATTTTCAATTAATTATAGTAATAAAAAAATTTTGGATACGTTCAAGTTACTCATAATTGTTAAGTCTTGTAATATTGAGTATAAAAAATCAGCTCATCTAGAAGATGAATTGACAGTTAGATCTTTTGTTAAATCGATAACTAAAACATCTTTTTTTATGAATCAAATAATATCAAGAGAAGATGAAATTATTGTTGAGGCGCAAGTTCATTTAGTTTTTGTTAATAATGAAGGCAAACCAGTTAAGATACCAGAGGAAATATATTCTAAATTTAAACCTTATTTCTGTGACACTATTAAAACTTAGAGAGTTTTTTTGCTTTTTTAAATAATAGATTAATCATTTGAGGGGTAATAACTCCTGTATTAACATTTCTTGGACTTGGATGATAACAAGGTATCAAAATTTTATTATCAGGTAATAAGTATTTTTTTCCATGTTTAAATTTAAAATTCATATTTATATTGAAATTTTTTTTATAGATTTTTAAGCAATTATCAAAAGCAACTTTTCCTAATGCCACAATTACTTTAACTTTTTTAAGATAATCTAATTCTCTAATAAAATAAGTTGAACAATTAATTAATTCATTATTAAGAGGTTTATCTCCTGGTGGCACACATTTTAAAATATTTGTTATGTATGTAAATTTTAAGATTAGACCATCATTTTTATTATCAGAAAAATTTTGATTAGATATTTTAAGTTTATAAAGACTTTTAAAAAGAAAATCTCCAGATTTATCTCCAGTAAATGCCCTTCCAGTTCTCGTACCTCCATGAGCTGCAGGTGCCAATCCTATAATCATTAGTTTTGCATTAGTATCTCCAAAACCTGTAACGGGTTTACCCCAATATTTTTCATTTATATTTTTTTTTCTTTTTTCTAAAGATATTTTTTTTATAAATTGAGTTAATCGAGGACATTTTTTGCATTTAATTATTGTTTTATTTAATTTTTTTAATTTAATGTTCATTAATGAAATTATTAAAATTTATATTAATTATATTTATAACTTTAACAATTGAAATCAAAGCAGATTCCAATGATGAACTTATAGATAATCTTAAATCAGGAGGTCATCTTATTTTTATAAGACATGCATATGCTCCTGGTGGTGGAGACCCAGATAATTTTGACATCAATGATTGTTCTAAACAAAGAAATCTTAATGACTTAGGGAGGGAGCAATCTAATAAAATTGGAAATTTTTTTAAAAGGAATCAAATTCCTATTGATTTAGTTATTTCAAGTGAATGGTGTAGATGTAAAGAAACAGCCTCAATTGCATTTAAGAATTTCGAAACAAAAAATTTTTTAAATTCATTTTATAGTGCAAAATTTGAAAAAAATAGAAAATCACAAATGAAAAACTTAAAAAAGTACGTGGATAGTTGGAATAAAAATAAAAATCTAGTTTTTGTTACTCATTATGTGGTGATTTTAGAAGCTCTTGATTATGCACCAAACTCAGGTGAGATAGTAATTGCAGATACAAAATTTAAAAAGATAGGTAATATAGAAATAGATTATTAAAAAATTATGTCATCAAAAAGAGCCATGAAGCAAGCACAAAAACAAGCTTATGCAAAGCATAGAAGTAATATTACCAATAATCGATTTGGAAAAAAAAATAAAAACTTTATAAAGAAAAACAAAAAAAATTAACTTTCATTTTCAAATTTTTCTATTTTTTTACAGGTTGAAATCTTTGAAAAGCCCTCTTGGTCATTCAAAACAGTTTTCATAAAAACTTCTTTTTTACCTTTTTCAAATTGAATTTGAGTGTAAAATTGAGGGTATCCATGTTTATGAGTTAGAATTTTTCCATTTTCCTCATAGATATTTCTAATATAAGTATTTGACTTTTTAACACTTAGATCGGTGAGCCTGTATTTTTGATATGTCTTTTCTTTGTAGATATAATTTCTGGTCATTATTAATTCATTAAGATTGAGAATGTATTCATTTTTTAAGAATTCATCCTGCTTATCATCACATAAGCTCATAATTATTATTTCTGACTTTAAATTTTGAAAGGGTAAAAAGATAAAAATTATAAGAATTATAAATTTAATTTCTTTCATTCTTTTCAGCAAAAAATAAACCTATTAAAAGTAAAGCTGTCCAACCAATCCCGAGTAAAGCTTTAGGGCTTGTTTCTGCACTCCAAATATCAAGCACTAGAGCACCAAATACTAGTCCTAAAATATATATAATTATTATTAATGTTGATTTACTCATTTTTTAAGTTTTTTTTAAATAAAGAAATACCATTTTCAATTTTATATGTATAGGATTCTTCAAAACTTTCTAGTTGCCAACCTGTTAATCTTTTTTTAATAACTTCAATATTTCCTTTTTTCCATTGATCAGAAGTATTCTCAAGTTTCCAAATTTTTTTTTCCTCATTATTTCTTCCACAACCATAACAATAGCCAGTTTTAGGATCAGTTTTACAAATACTTATACAAGGTGAAATAATCATATTTATTAATATAGAGTAAAATTAATATAATTTGCAACAATTGTCGTTGGACAAATAGTTTCAATAATATATAAACCTTTTGAATTTGTGGGGCGATGGCGGAATTGGTAGACGCGTCGGTCTTAGGAACCGATAGAGCAATCTGTGAAGGTTCGAGTCCTTTTCGCCCTACCATAAATATATTATGAAAGTTACTGTAGAAAATAAAAAAGGTCTCAATAAAGATCTAAAAGTATTCATAGATAAAAAAACTATGAATTCATATATGGATGAAAAATATGAAGAGATCAAAGGCACAGTAAATCTAAAAGGTTTTAGACCAGGAAAGGTCCCTAAAGAAATTTTAAAAAGACAATTTGGTAAAGCTGTTTTTAGTGAGGTGCTAGATAAAGTTTTGAAAGACTCAACGACTAAAGCTTTACAAGAAAATAAAATCAAGCCAGCTGGACAACCAAAATTAGATCTTAAAACTTATGGTGAAGATAAAGATCTTGAATATACAATTTCAGTGACCGAACTTCCTAAAGTTGAAATAAAATCAATTGAAAATATTAAATTTGATGAATACTCAGTAAAAATTGATGACAATGAAGCAGAAAAAAGAATTAAAGAAATTGCAAAAAATCAACCAAGCTTTAAAGAAGCAACAGAAGACACTAAAGCAAAAGAGGGTGATCTAGTATCTTTTGATTACAATGCAACTATTGACGATAAACCTTTTAAAGGTGGAGAAGGAAAAAATACTCAGTTAACATTAGGTAAAGATTTATTTTTAAAAGGTTTTGACAAACAATTGATAGGTGTAAAAAAAGGTGATGAAAAATTAGTTGAAGCAACTTTACCTGAAAATTTTCCAGAAAAAGAATTAATAAATAAAAAAGCAAAATTTAATTGTAAAATTTTGACAATTAAAAATCCTGAAGAAACAAAAATCGATGATGATTTTGCAAAAAATCTTGGTGCTAAAGACTTAAAAGATTTAAAATCATTAATATCAAAACAAATAAATGATGAATATAAAAATTCATTAGATCGACTCTCTAAAAACCAAATCTTAAAAGAAATTGAAAAATTTAAAATATCTGAAATACCAGAAAACTTAATTGATGAAGAGGTTAAAATTCTATCACAAGGCATGTCAGATGAAGATGCAAAAAAAAGCAGAAAGAATTTTGAGGAAATTGCAAAAAAAAGAATTAAAGTTGGTTTGGTGTTAAATGAATTTGGAGAACAAAATCAAATAAAAGTTACAGAGCAAGAATTGCAAGCTGAAGTTCAAAAGCAAATCAGAATGATGCCAGGCCAAGAACAAATGGTCATGGATTTTTATAAAAAAAATCCTTCAGCTCTTTCAAGTTTAAGAGGAACAGTTTATGAAGAAAAAATATTAAAACTTGTTAAAGAAAAAGCAAAAGGTAATAAAAAAGAAATTTCCAAAGATGAAGCGGAGAAAATTTTAAAACAATCTCAAAATCAAGAACATAACCATGATCATAATCATGATAAAAAACCTAAAAAAAAGGTTGAGACAAAAAAATCAGAATCTAATAAAACTAAAGTAAAATCGTCTAAAACCAAATCACCAGCCAAAAAATCAAAAAAAGTTAGCAAAAAGTAATCTCAAGTTGTATAAGTAAGACGAATCAACTTATGACAAATAAAATTTCTGAATTTATGAGTACTTTAGTACCAATGGTTGTTGAGCAATCCAGTAAAGGAGAGCGGGCTTACGACATATACTCAAGATTATTAAAAGAGAGAATAATTTTTTTAACCGGACAAATTAATGATAACGTAGCTTCTCTAGTTACTGCACAACTTTTATTTTTAGAAGCAGAAGATCCAAAAAAAGAAATTTATTTATATATCAATAGCCCAGGTGGATTAGTTACAGCTGGTCTTGGTATTTATGACACAATGCAATATGTTAAACCTGATATTTCTACTTTATGCATTGGTCAAGCTGCATCAATGGGTTCGTTTTTACTTTCAGCAGGAACTAAAGGAAAAAGATTTTCATTGCCTAATTCAAGAATAATGGTTCATCAACCATCAGCTGGTTTTCAAGGACAGGCTACTGATATAGAAATTCATGCAAATGAAGTTTTGTCATTAAAGAAACGATTAAATGAAATCTATTCAAAACACACTGGTAAATCAGTTGATGAAATAAAGTCAGCCTTAGAAAGAGATAATTTTATGACTGCTGATGCCGCAAAATCTTTTGGACTAATAGATCAAGTAGTAGAAAAAAGATCTTAAAACACAATATATTGAAGTTAACATATTAGAAACTTGATTAGTATGAGTCACTTATAATAAAGTATTGTAATTGATTCGTTTTAAATATTATGAACACTAATAATAAAAATATTCTTTACTGCTCTTTCTGTGGAAAGAGTCAACATGAGGTTAGGAAGCTTATAGCTGGTCCAACGGTTTTTATCTGTGATGAATGTGTTGAACTTTGCATGGACATTATTAAAGAAGAAAGCAAGGACACTTTTGTTAAACATCAGGATGGTTTACCATCACCAAAAGAAATTTGCTCAGTTTTAGATGATTATGTAATTGGTCAATCGCATGCCAAAAAAGTTTTATCTGTTGCAGTTCATAATCATTACAAAAGATTAAATTATGAAAACAAAACTAGTAAAAATGTTGAATTGGCAAAATCAAATATTCTTTTAGTTGGTCCAACTGGATGTGGAAAAACATTATTAGCACAAACTCTTGCAAGAATTTTAGATGTCCCTTTTACAATGGCAGACGCAACTACTTTAACAGAAGCTGGTTATGTTGGTGAAGATGTTGAAAATATAATTTTAAAATTATTACAAGCAGCTGATTATAATGTTGAAAAAGCACAAAGAGGTATTGTTTATATAGATGAAGTTGACAAAATAAGTAGAAAATCTGAAAACCCATCAATTACTAGAGATGTTTCAGGTGAGGGTGTTCAGCAAGCTTTATTAAAAATTATGGAAGGTACAATTGCAAGTGTGCCTCCTCAAGGTGGAAGAAAGCACCCACAACAAGAATTTTTGCAAGTTGATACTACAAATATTTTATTTATTTGTGGAGGAGCTTTTGCTGGTCTAGATAAAATTATATCACAAAGAGACAAAGGCACATCTATTGGGTTTGGCGCTGATGTTAAAAACACACAAGATAAAAAAACCGGCGAATGGATGAAAGGTTTAGAGCCAGAAGATTTGTTGAGATATGGTTTGATACCAGAATTTATTGGGAGATTACCAATGATAGCTACATTAGAGGATTTAGATGAAAAATCTTTAATAAAAATACTACAAGAACCAAAAAATTCTCTAACTAAACAATACCAAGAATTATTTAAATTAGATGGTGCTAAATTAACTTTTAAAGAAAACGCTTTAAAAGAGATTGCTCAAAAAGCAATTAGAAAAAAAACAGGTGCCAGAGGCTTGAGGTCAATTTTAGAAAATATTTTACTTAAAACTATGTATGATTTACCTAGCCAAGAAAATATTGAAGAAGTCATTGTAGATGCATCTTCGGTAAAAGGGCATTCTCAGCCAATAATAGTTCACTCAAAAACGGACAATAAGTCCAAACCGAACAAGACAACAGCGGCTTAATATCCTTAATAAACCAGAAAAAGGTATTGCAATATAAATTATAATATCCATATTCTAACCTATGGACGTCAAAATTTCTTTACCTTTACTTCCACTAAGAGATATTGTGGTTTTTCCAAGTATGGTTATTCCACTTTTTGTAGGGAGGGATAAATCAATTTCAGCTTTAAACGAGGTGATGAAGAAAGATAAAAAAATTATCTTAGTCACGCAAAAAAATTCTGAGATTGATGATCCAAAAAAGACAGACATTTTCATGTATGGTTGCGAAGGTAGCATACTTCAGCTTTTGAAATTACCTGATGGCACTGTTAAAGTTTTAGTTGAAGGTATTAAAAGAGTAAAAATTTTAGATTTTAAAGATAATGACAAATTTATAATGTGTGATTTTACACCTTATAATGATGAAGTTGCCAAAAATGAGGATTTATACCCTCTTGCTGTAACTGCAGTCAGAAGATTAGAAAAACTTACATCGATTAACAAAAAAATTTCAAACGAAACTATTAGTTCAATTAAAGAATTAAAAGATCCTTCTCAAATTGCAGATAATATTGCGTCACACATAACTGCAACAATTTCAGAAAAACAACAGATTTTTGAAACGGTAGATGTAAAGAAAAGATTAAATGCAATTATCAAAATAATGGAAAATGAAACAAGTATAATTGGAGTTGAAAAAAGAATTAGGGGTAGAGTTAAAACACAAATGGAGAAAACTCAAAGAGAATACTATTTAAATGAACAATTAAAAGCTATTCAAAAAGAGTTAGGAGAAATTGAGGATGGCAAAGATGAAAGCACTAGTTTAAATAAAGCTATATTAAAAGCTAAAATGCCAAAAGAAGTAGAGAAAAAATGTTTACAAGAATTAAAAAAATTAAAAAACATGAGTCCAATGTCTGCTGAAGCAACAGTTGTTAGAAATTACTTAGATTGGATGACAGAGCTTCCATGGCACAAAAAGAGTGCAGTTGATATTGATTTAAAAAAAGCTTTAGAGGTACTTGATAAAGATCATTTTGGTTTAGAGAAAGTTAAAGAGAGAATAATTGAATTTCTTGCAGTTCAAAAGAGAATGGAAAAAATTAAAGGTCCAATTTTATGTTTAGTTGGTCCCCCAGGAGTTGGGAAAACATCTTTAGGAAAATCAATTGCAAAAGCCACTAATAGAGAATTTGTTAGAATGTCAGTTGGTGGTATGAGAGATGAAGCAGAAATCAGAGGACATAGAAGAACTTATATCGGATCTTTGCCAGGCAAAATAATTCAAATGATGAAAAAAGCTGGCACAAAAAATCCACTTATATTGTTAGATGAAATTGACAAAATTGGAAATGATTATCGAGGAGATCCATCATCAGCACTATTAGAAGCATTGGATCCAGAACAAAACACAACTTTTAATGATCACTATCTTGAAGTTGATTATGATTTGTCTGACGTTATGTTTGTTACTACAGCTAATACATTAAATATTCTTCCACCTTTACTAGACAGAATGGAAGTCATTAGATTGGCTGGCTATACCGAGGATGAAAAAATAAACATTGCTAATAAATATTTGTTACCCAAACAAATAAAAGATAATGGTGTAAAAGAAAATGAAATGAATTTACATGATGATATTATTCAGGAAATTATTAGAAGTTACACAAAAGAGTCAGGAGTAAGAAATTTAGAAAGAGAAATTTCAAAAGTTGCTAGAAAAGTTGTAAAAAAGGTTGTTTCAGGTGAAGAAATGGAAGTTAAGATCAATAAAGAAAATTTATCTGATTTTTTAGGAGTTCCAAAATTTAAGTCTGGCGAACTTGAAACAGAAAACAGAATAGGAATAGTGACAGGTCTTGCTTGGACTGAATATGGCGGAGAAATTTTAAAAATTGAAACTGCTACAATGCCAGGAAAAGGAAGAATGCAAATTACTGGAAAACTTGGTGATGTGATGCAGGAGTCTGTTAAAGCTGCTAAATCTTTTGTTAGATCTAAGTGTTTAGAATATGGAATAATTCCGCCATTATTTGAAAAAAAAGATTTTCACATTCACGTCCCTGAAGGAGCAACACCAAAAGATGGCCCTTCAGCGGGAATAGGTATGGTAACTTCAATTGTTTCATCAATTACCAATATCCCTGTAAAACGAGATGTTGCGATGACTGGAGAAGTTACTTTAACTGGACAAGTACTTCCAATTGGAGGTTTAAAAGAAAAATTGATTGCAGCTCATAGAGCTGGAATAAAAGAAGTTTTAATTCCTAAAGAAAATGAAAAAGATTTAGTTGATATGCCAAAAAAAATAATTGACGAAATTAAAATTACACCAGTTGAATATGCTGATGAAGTTTTAAAAATTGCATTAACAAAAGAACTTAAAAAGACAGAATGGGTTGAGGTCGACATGTCTAAAAATGACGATAAATCTCAAGCTAGTATTCAATAATAATCAATTTACATTATCTAAACGTTGATGTATTAGTAAACATCTTTTTGGGGCGGTTAGCTCAGTTGGTAGAGCATCTCGTTTACACCGAGGGGGTCAAAGGTTCGAGTCCTTTACTGCCCACCAAAAAGTTTTGAAGTGGGGGTGTAGCTCAGTTGGTTAGAGCGATCGCCTGTCACGCGATAGGTCGAGGGTTCGAGTCCCTTCACTCCCGCCACTTAGAAAATTAATCAAAAACTTCTAATTTAATGATGATAATTATTATCAATTCTACTGTATATTTCGAATAATGTGACTTATCTACACTTCATCATGCTAGAAAAAATGATATATATTCCAGCATGACAGCTGATTTTTTAAAAGAGTATTTACCTATAATTTTATTCCTTATTATTGCTTTAGGTTTAAGTTGTGCGTTTATTTTAATTAACTTTATTTTATCCCCAAAAAATCCAGATCCTGAAAAATTATCCGCATATGAATGTGGATTTGAACCTTTTGAGGACTCCAGAATGGAATTTGATGTTAGATTTTATTTAGTAGCAATATTGTTTATTATATTTGATCTTGAAATAGCATTTTTATTTCCTTGGGCAGTTTCATTAGGAAAAATTGGAATTTTAGGTTTTATATCAATGATGATTTTTTTATTCATACTCACTGTAGGATTTATTTATGAATGGAAAAAAGGTGCTTTAGATTGGGAATAAAAAATTCAATGAATAATAAATTAGATCAAGTTCCTGAGGAGTTTAAACAATTAGCTGAGGACTTTAGTAAAAATGGTTTTATAACTACCTCTTTAGATAATTTAATAAACTGGTCTAGATCGGGATCCTTACATTGGATGACTTTTGGACTTGCGTGCTGTGCAGTTGAAATGATGCAAACTGCAATGCCAAGATATGATCTTGAAAGATTTGGAGCTGCACCTAGAGGATCACCAAGACAATCTGATGTAATGATTGTTGCAGGCACCTTAACTAATAAAATGGCACCCGCTTTAAGAAAGGTTTATGACCAGATGCCAGAACCAAGATATGTTATTTCAATGGGTAGTTGTGCAAATGGTGGTGGCTATTATCATTATTCTTACTCAGTTGTAAGAGGTTGTGATCGTATAGTACCTGTAGATATTTATGTACCTGGATGTCCGCCGTCAGCAGAAGCGCTACTATATGGGATAATGCAACTACAAAAAAAGATTAGAAATAAAGGATCACTAAATAGATAAGATGAAAAATTTAATCGATCTAGAGAAGAAAATTAATTCTGAACTTGGTACTAAAATAAATAATACTTTAATTAAACATAATCAAATTTATGTAGAAATTGATAAAGAAGATTTAATTGATGTAACTTTGTTTATTAAAACAAATAAAGATACAAAATTTAGACAGCTAATTGATATAACTGTTGTAGATTATCCTGAGGAAACACAACGTTTTAAAATTGTTTATTTATTTCTAAGTCATGAATTTAATCAAAGAATGATCTTGAGTTATAAAATAAATGAAAATGAAGTTATTTCATCTCTTACATCAATTTTTCCCTCTGCCAATTGGATGGAAAGAGAAGTCTTTGATATGTATGGAGTGAATTTTAAAGACCATCCAGATTTAAGAAGAATTCTTACAGATTATGGTTTTGAAGGCCATCCATTGAGAAAAGATTTTCCTTTAACTGGACACACTGAAGTCAGATATAGTGAAGAACAAAAAAAAGTTGTCAACGAACCAGTAAAATTAGAACAAAATTATAGAAATTTTGATTACGAAAGTCCTTGGGAAGGAACAAAATATATTAAAGAACAATCAGAAAATAATGACAAAAAAAATTAAGAATTTAAATTTAAATTTTGGACCACAGCACCCTGCTGCTCATGGAGTTTTAAGACTTATATTGGAGTTAGATGGTGAAGTTGTTGAAAAAGCAGATCCACATATTGGTTTGTTACATCGAGGAACAGAAAAACTCATTGAAAACAAAACATATATGCAAGCAGTTCCTTATTTTGATCGTCTTGATTATGTGGCTCCAATGAATCAAGAACATGCTTTTGCTTTAGCTATAGAAAAAATACTAGAGATAGATGTCCCAATTAGAGCACAATATATCAGAGTTATGTTTTGTGAAATTGGCAGAATCTTAAGTCATATTCTTAATGTAACAACACAAGCTTTGGATGTTGGAGCTTTAACACCTTCTTTGTGGGGATTTGAGGAAAGAGAAACATTAATGACCTTTTATGAAAGAGCGTCAGGATCAAGACTACATGCAAATTATTTTAGAGCTGGTGGTGTTCATCAAGATTTACCAGCAGGTTTAGAAACAGATATTGGAAAATTTTGTGAAACTTTTCCAAAAATAATAAATGATTTAGAAAATTTATTGACTGACAATAGAATATTTAAACAAAGAAATGTTGATATTGGTATTGTTTCAAAAGAGGATGCCCTAGATTATTCTTTCAGTGGAGTGATGATTAGAGGCTCTGGTGTTCCTTGGGATTTAAGAAAATCACAACCTTATGATTGTTACGATCAATTAGAATTCAAAATACCTGTAGGCAAAAATGGTGATTGCTATGATAGATATTTATGTAGAATTGAAGAAATGAAAGAAAGTGTTTCGATTATCAAACAATGCCTAGCAAAAATGGAAAAAGGTCCAATAAAAACTTTTGATGGAAAAATATCTCCACCACCAAAAAAAGATATAAAACAATCAATGGAAGCTTTGATACATCATTTTAAATTATTCACTGAAGGATACCGTGTTCCTAAAGATGAAATATATACAGCAGTAGAGGCTCCAAAAGGTGAGTTTGGTGTATATTTGATTTCTGATGGTTCAAGTAAACCTTATAAATGTAAAATTAGGGCGCCAGGTTTCTCTCATTTACAATCTATGGATTATTTAATCAAAGGTCATATGCTTGCAGACGTTCCTGCAGTCCTTGGCTCTTTAGATATAGTTTTTGGGGAGGTTGATAGATGAGTTTAAGAAGACCAGCAAAAGACCAACCAGAAAACTTTGAGTTTAATTCATCTTCATTAGAGGCAGCTAAAAATATTGTTGCCAAATATCCCGAAGGTAAACAACAAAGTGCAGTAATGGCATTGCTTTATATAGCTCAAAGACAAAATAATAATTGGATACCTCTTGCAGCAATGAAGTATATCGCAAAGTTTTTAGATATGCCTTACATAAAGGTTTATGAAGTTGCCACATTTTATACAATGTATAATTTGTCCCCTGTTGGAAAATATTTTGTACAAGTTTGCACTACAACACCATGTATGATTAGAGGTGCTAACAAATTGGTTGAAGCATGTAAGGAAAAGATTTCAGAAAATGAAACTGAACTAAATATTGATAAAAGTTGCTCATGGATGGAAGTTGAGTGTTTAGGAGCTTGTGTAAATGCTCCTATGATGCAAATTAATGATGATTATTATGAGGATTTAGACAAAGAAAAAACTTTAAAAATTTTAGATAAAATTTTAAAAGGTGAAACACCTAAACCAGGTTCTTACAGAGGAAGAAAAAATAATGAACCTGAAAATAATCGAAAAACGCTTTTGGATGTAAAAAATGCTTAAAGATCAAGATAGAATATTTAAAAACTTATATAACGACCTAGGATCAGATGTAGCTTCGTCTCAAAAAAGAGGCGATTGGGTAAATACTAAAAACATCACTGACAAAGGTAGAGATTGGATCATTAATGAAATTAAAGACTCACAACTGAGGGGTAGGGGTGGAGCAGGATTTCCAACAGGTTTAAAATGGTCTTTTGCACCTAAAGAAATTGGATCTAGACCTCATTACTTAGTGATAAATGGAGATGAGTCAGAACCAGGAACATGTAAAGATAGAGATATATTAAGATTTGAACCACATAAATTAATCGAAGGATGTTTGATAGCTTCTTATGCTATTCAAGCACACGTTTGTTATATTTATATAAGAGGTGAATATTTTGTTGATGGACAAAAACTTCAAGCTGCAATTGATGAGGCTTATGAAAAAAAATTGATTGGTAAAAACGCAGCCGGAACTGGTTGGGATTTAGATATTTATATCCATTATGGAGCAGGGGCTTATATTTGCGGTGAAGAAACAGCTTTACTTGAAAGTATAGAAGGAAAAAAAGGTCAACCAAGATTAAAACCACCTTTTCCGGCATTAATAGGTCTTTATGGATGTCCTACAATAATTAACAATGTTGAAACTATAGCTGTAGTTCCAACAATTCTTAGAAGAGGTGGTAAATGGTTTGCTTCTTTAGGTAGAGAAAAAAATACTGGTACAAAAATTTTTTGTATTTCTGGCAATGTAAATAATCCATGTAATGTTGAAGAAGAAATGAATATACCTTTAAAAGAGTTAATAGAATTCCACGCTGGAGGAGTTATTGGTGGATGGGACAATTTACAAGCAGTTATACCTGGTGGATCGTCAATGCCATTAATCCCAAAAGAAAAATGTGAAACTTTAACAATGGATTTTGACTCTTTAATAGCTGAAAAAAGTGGATTAGGAACAGCTGGGGTAGTCGTCATTAATAAAGATCAAGATATTATTAAATGTATGGCTAGAATTGCAAGGTTTTATAAACATGAGAGTTGTGGACAATGTACTCCTTGTAGAGAAGGTTCAGGATGGATGTGGAGAATGCTTGAAAGAATGGCAAAAGGTGAGGCGTCACAAGATGAAGTTGAAATGTTGGGTGATGTAACAAAACAAATTGAAGGTCATACTATTTGTGCTTTTGGTGAGGGATCATCCTGGCCAGTTCAGGGTTTATTAAGACATTTTAAAGATGAAATTAAAAGAAGAAATAAATTTGATCCAATCGTAAAAGAGAATAAAAATATTCCCTATTTAGTGGATCAGCACTTACTAGATAAAAATGCTTAAATTAAAAGTAAATGATATCGACGTTGAAGTTGAAGAAGGACTAACAGTTCTTCAAGCTTGTGAAAAAGCAGGAGCTGAAATACCAAGGTTTTGTTATCATGAAAAGTTATCCATAGCTGGTAATTGTAGAATGTGTCTAGTAGAAATGGAAAAATCTCCCAAACCAATTGCCTCATGTGCAATGCCTGCCGCAGATGGAATGGTTATAAAAACAAATACTCCAAAAATAGAAAAATCTAGAAAAGGTGTTATGGAATTTTTATTAGCAAATCACCCATTGGATTGTCCTGTTTGTGACCAAGGAGGTGAATGTGATCTTCAAGATCAGTCAATGTTTTATGGAATAGATAAATCAAGATTTAAAGAAAATAAAAGAGCAGTGCCTGATAAGAATATGGGTCCTTTGATCAAAACTCAAATGACAAGATGTATTCATTGCACAAGATGTGTAAGATTCGCTACAGAGGTTGCAGGTGTTCCTGAGTTAGGTGCTATTGGAAGAGGTGAAGACATGCAAATTACTACATATCTTGAACAATCTGTACAATCCGAATTGTCAGGAAATGTTATTGATCTTTGTCCAGTTGGAGCCCTAACTTCAAAACCTTATGTTTTTGAAGCTAGACCTTGGGAGTTAAAAAAAACAGAAACCATAGATGTAATGGATGCAGTTGGATCAAACATTAGGGTAGACACATACGATTGGGAGGTAAAGAGAATTTTGCCAATTATTAATGAAGATATTAATGAAGAATGGATTTCTGACAAAACACGATATGCATGTGATGGCTTATTAAACCAAAGATTAGACACACCATATGTAAAATATAATAATAAATTTGAAAAAGCTTCATGGGATGAAGTTTACAAAATTATTAAGTCAAAAATAGAAAATACAAATAAAGAAAAAATATGTGGTTTTGTTGGAGATCTCATAAATATGGAGGCAAGTTTTATTTTTAAAGAATTTTTAGAGAGAACAATTGATACAAAAAAATATGAATCTAGAGCAGTTAAAAATTTTATTAACAGTGAATTACGTGAAAATTATCTATTTAATTCTTCAATAAATGGAATCGAAGAATCTGATTTAATTTTATTAATAGGAGCAAATCCAAGATATGAAGCAACAATGGTTAATGCAAGAATTCGAAAAGCTTATGTGAATA
Organism: Candidatus Pelagibacter sp. HIMB1483; assembly: GCF_052048135.1. Taxonomy (NCBI): domain Bacteria; kingdom Pseudomonadati; phylum Pseudomonadota; class Alphaproteobacteria; order Candidatus Pelagibacterales; family Candidatus Pelagibacteraceae; genus Candidatus Pelagibacter; species Candidatus Pelagibacter sp. HIMB1483. The sequence goes on from NZ_JBNAIM010000002.1 coordinate 618,666, forward strand.
ATAACACAAAAATAATTTCATTAAACAACGTTGGAGACTTAACTTATAATTATGAAAGTTTGGATGGAAAAACACAAACCATTAAGAATATTGCTGAAAATACAAATGATATTTCAAAATTAATCATAGACTCCAAAAAACCCATGGTTATATTCGGTGAATCCTTTTTTAATATTAAATCAGCAAAATATTTATTTAATTTATTTAAAGATTTTTTATTTAAAAATAACAAAATAACAGATGATTGGAATCCAGTAAATGTTTTATCTGTAGATGCAGCAACTGTTGGAAGTTATGATTTAGATATAATTGATTCAGATAATAAACTCATAGATGATTTAAAAGAAAATAAATTTGAAATTGTTTATTTACTTGGACAAGATAATTTGAATTTTAAAAAAAAAAATGAATTTGTAATCTATCAAGGAAGTCATGGAGATAAAGGAGCAGAGATTGCAGACCTAATTCTACCAGGTGCTGCATTTACTGAACAGTCTGGACATTATACGAATTTAGAGGGTAAAATTCAAAAAGCTTACAAGGCATCATATCCCCCAGGTGATGCAAAAGAAGATTGGCAAATAATAAATGATCTTGCTGAAGTAATGAATAATAGAAAACTTTTTAATGATAAAGATGAACTTGAAAGTAGTATGTTTAATTATTTGAAACTTAAAAAAGAAAAAAATATACCCAATTTAACAAACAAGATAGAGCAAAATGATTTTGAAAATGAACACTTGATTGTAAAATTTAGAGATTATTATTTTTCTAATGTAGTTGCTCGTTCATCAAAAACTATGGTTGAATGTAACAACTCAAAAATAAATTTTAAAAAAACTGGTACAGAAGGTTAACTAATGGAATATTTAAATATTATTTTTCAAGAAACATACAAGATTTTATTTTTACTCGTTCCTGTTTTAGTTTCTGTTGCAATGATTGTTTGGTTGGATCGTAGAGTTTGGGCTTTTGTTCAAAAAAGACAAGGTCCAAATGTTGTTGGCCCATTTGGGTTATTACAATCCCTTGCGGATGCACTTAAATATATTTTTAAAGAAATAATTATTCCTGCTAGTTCAAATAAAATAATTTTTATTCTCGCGCCAATTATCACTATGACATTAGCTCTAGTAGCTTGGGCAGTAATTCCCTTTGGTGTTGATCAAGTACTAGCTGATATTAATGTTGGAATATTATATATTTTTGCAGTTTCATCACTAGGAGTTTATGGAATAATCATGGGTGGATGGGCATCGAATTCAAAATATCCTTTTCTAGGATCAATTAGATCAGCAGCACAAATGGTATCTTATGAGGTTTCAATTGGAATTATCATTATTAATGTTTTGTTATGTGTGGGATCATTAAATTTAAATGATATTGTAATTGCTCAAAGAAATATGTGGTTTGTAATACCATTATTTCCAATGTTTGTAATTTTTTTTATATCTGCATTAGCCGAAACAAATAGACCACCTTTTGATTTACCTGAAGCTGAAGCTGAACTTGTAGCAGGTTATCAAACAGAATATTCAGGAATGATGTATGCAATGTTTTGGTTAGGAGAATATGCAAATATTTTACTAATGTGCGCCCTTGGTTCAATACTTTTTCTAGGTGGTTGGTTATCACCAATCGATCTTTATCCTTTTAATTTAATACCAGGTGCACTTTGGTTAATTATTAAAATTTTATTATTGTTTATTCTTTTTGCCTTAGTTAAGGCGATTGTTCCAAGGTATAGATATGATCAGCTAATGAGATTAGGTTGGAAAATATTTTTACCATTATCTTTAACTTATGTTGTTTTGACAGCAAGTTATCTTTTTTATTTTAACCTCTTACCAACAATTTAAATGAAAATTACTAGATTTCTTAAAACTATATTGATGACAGACTTCATAGCAGGACTTTTTATTGCAATAAAAGAGTTATTTAAATCAAAAAAAACAATAAATTATCCGTTTGAAAAAGGTAAAATAAGTCCAAGATTTAGAGGAGAACATGCGCTTAGAAGATATCCAAATGGAGAGGAAAGATGTATAGCTTGTAAATTATGTGAAGCTGTTTGTCCAGCGCAAGCAATTACAATTGAGTCAGCACAAAGATCTGATGGAAGTAGAAAAACCACTCGTTACGATATAGACATGATGAAATGTATTTATTGTGGTTTATGCGAAGAGTCTTGTCCTGTAGATGCAATAGTGCAAGGACCTAATTTTGAATTTTCTACAGAGACTCGTGAAGAACTTTATTATACAAAAGAAAAACTTCTTGATAATGGAGACAGGTGGGAAAATATTTTAGCCGCAAATATTAAAACTGATAATCCATATAGATAATTTATGATAGCACACGCAATATTTTTTTATGTATTCTCAATAATTGCTGTTGTTTCTGCAATTATGGTAACAGTTTCTAAAAACACAGTTCATTCTGTCTTTTTTTTAATTCTTGATTTTATAAGCATATCCTGTCTTTTCATTATGATTGGTGCTGAATTTTTGGGCATGATAATGTTAATTGTTTATGTTGGTGCTGTAGCAGTATTATTTTTATTTGTTGTAATGATGTTGAACGTTGCTCAACAAAAAAATCAATGGTTTATTTCAGAGGAAAACTCAGGACATATACCTGTGGGATTATTGATTAGTACAATTATTTTTTTTGAACTAATAATTGTTATAGGTGGTTGGAAATATAAACCTGATTTATTTAAAGCTAGCAGTATTGTCACTAATGAAATTAGCAATACTCATTCTCTAGGACAAGTTCTATACACTGATTATATTCATATATTTCAAATAAGTGGAATGATTTTGCTTATTGCAATGATAGGAGCAATTGTACTTACATTTAGACAAAGAGAAGGAGTCAAAAAACAAAGTTATTTAAAACAAATTTCAAGAGAAAGATCTGAGGGAGTAGAAGTATTAGAGGTTGCTTCTAATAAGGGAGTCAAAATAGATGACTGAGATAGGTTTAGGACATTATCTGACATTAGGTGCTGTTATTTTTAGTATTGGAATAATAGGAATCTTTTTAAATCGAAAAAATATTATTGTAATTTTAATGAGCATAGAACTAATATTGTTGGCAGTTAATATTAATTTGGTATCTTTCTCTATCTATTTAGGCGATTTATCTGGGCAAGTATTTACATTATTTATTCTAACAGTTGCTGCAGCTGAGGCTGCAATAGGGTTAGCAATAATTGTTGTTTACTATAGGAATTCTGGAACAATACGTGTTGAGGAAATAGATAAATTGAAGGGATAAAATGGAAATTTCAATTATTACATTGCCTTTAATAGCTTCAATTATCTCAGGTTTTTTTGGAAAATTTATTGGAGATAGAAATTCTGAAATTGTTACAAGTTTACTGGTTTCAATATCAGCGGTACTTTCTGCGTTGGTTTTATACGAAGTAATATTTAATCAATATCAAGATAATATAGTTATTGCCACTTGGATTAATTCTGGATCTTTGGATGTTAATTGGTCTATGAAAATTGATGCTTTGTCAGCAGTGATGCTGGTAGTTGTCACATCAGTTTCAGCTTTAGTCCATATCTATTCAATTGGATATATGTCTCATGATCCACACAAACCTAGATTTATGGCTTATTTATCATTGTTTACTTTTGCAATGTTAATGTTGGTAACTTCTGACAATTTTATACAACTATTTTTTGGTTGGGAAGGGGTAGGTCTTTGCTCCTATTTTTTGATTGGTTTTTGGTTTAAAAAAGAAACAGCTAATGCAGCCGCAATCAAAGCATTTGTAGTAAATAGAGTTGGAGATTTTGGTTTTGCTTTAGGAATATTTTTAATTTTTTATTTATTTGGAACTGTCAATTATTCTGGAGTTTTTGAGCAAATCCCATCAATTAAAGATAAAGAGTTAGTTTTTTTAGGCATTGAAATAAATGCAATAAATTTAATTTGTATACTTTTATTTATTGGAGCAATGGGAAAATCTGCGCAAATTTTACTGCACACTTGGTTGCCAGATGCTATGGAAGGTCCTACACCGGTCTCAGCCCTAATACACGCAGCAACTATGGTGACAGCGGGTGTTTTTTTAGTTGTAAGATGTTCTCCAATTTATGAGTATTCAGAATTAGCATTAAATATCATTACTATTGTTGGTATGTGTACAGCTTTCTTTGCTGCATCTGTAGCTTTAGTTCAAAATGATATAAAAAAAATAATTGCCTATTCAACTTGTAGTCAATTAGGTTATATGTTTTTTGCAGCTGGAGTAGGTGCATATAATGTGGCAATGTTTCATTTATTTACCCATGCTTTTTTTAAAGCTTTATTATTCTTAGGATCTGGATCAGTTATCCATGCATTTAAAGATGAACAAAATATAAATAATATGGGTGGTGTATGGAAAAAGCTTCCCTATACCTACGCATTAATGATTATAGGAACCTTAGCTTTAACTGGATTTCCTTTATTGTCTGGTTTTTACTCTAAAGATGCAATTATTGAGTTTGCATATTTAAGAGGAAATACAACAGGTTTTTATGCAGCTGGTATTGGAATTTTTACAGCTTTTCTTACTTCAATATATTCTTGGAGACTAATGTTTAAAACTTTTCATGGCGAGTATAATAACAAAAATATCAAAATAGAGGAAACTCACGAGTCTCCTCTAGTGATGTTAATACCTTTAATCTTTCTCTCAATTGGAGCAGTATTTGCCGGTTTTGTTTTTAAAGAATTATTTATTAGTTATGAGTCGGCTAATAATTTTTGGAAAGACTCAATCTTTTTTTTGGAGCCTTTAAGTAGTGATCATCCACCATTTTGGTTTTTAATTTTAACTCCAACTTTAGTAATTTTATCAATTCCAATTGCTTATTATTTATTTGTTAAGAATAAAAAATTACCTGAACAAATAGTGTTAATTAATAAACCTTTATATAATTTTTTATTAAACAAATGGTATTTTGATGAGCTTTATGATGTTTTATTTGTGAGATCATCAAAAAAAATAGGATTATTTTTGTGGAAGTTTTTTGATTTGAAAATAATTGATGGATTTGGTCCTGACGGCATTTCAGCAATCATTAAAAAATTTTCTATTAAAGCCAATAAATTTCAAAGTGGGTTTATTTATCAATATGCATTTGTAATGCTTCTTGGATTTTCTGCTCTATTAACCTTTTTAATTGTTAAATAATGAATTTTCCTATTCTTTCATCTTTAATTTTACTTCCAACTATTGGCTCTTTATTTATATTTTTCACTAGAAGTAGTAAAAAAAATAACAACACAGTTAAATATGTTGCTTTATTTACTTCATTTGTAAATTTCTTTTTGTCTATTTATTTATGGACCTTATTTGATCAAACAACTTCTGAATTTCAATTTGTTGAGGATAGAGTCTGGATTGAAAATTTTATTAATTATAAAGTTGGCGTTGATGGAATATCAATTTTATTTATTTTATTAACAACATTTATTACACCTCTTTGCGTTTTATCAATTAATAATTCTATAAAAAATAGATTAAGCGAGTTTCTTATAGCGGTATTAATAATGGAATCTTTTATGATTGGAGTTTTTTGTTCTTTAGATCTTGTTATATTTTATTTATTTTTTGAAGCTGGTTTAATTCCAATGTTTTTAATCATAGGGATTTGGGGTGGAACAAGAAGAGTATATTCTGCATTTAAATTCTTTTTATATACCTTGTTAGGATCAGTATTGATGTTAGTTGCAATAATCTCAATATACTGGATAACAGGCACAACAGATGTAGTACAGCTATATGAAATAGGTATAGATGTTAAATATCAAAATCTTCTATGGCTAGCTTTTTTTAGTTCATTTGCTGTAAAAACACCGATGTGGCCAGTTCATACTTGGTTGCCTGATGCTCATGTTGAAGCGCCAACAGCTGGCTCTGTTTTATTAGCAGCAATTTTATTAAAAATGGCAGGCTATGGTTTTATAAGATTTTCTTTAGGTTTATTCCCTGATGCTTCAGAGGTTTTTACACCTTTAATTTATTTATTAAGTGTTATCGCAATTATTTTTACTTCCTTTATTGCTTTAATGCAGGAAGATATGAAAAAATTAATTGCTTATTCATCTGTAGCACATATGGGATTTGTCACATTAGGAATTTTTACACTTCAACAACAAGGTATTGAAGGAAGTATTATTCAAATGATAAGTCATGGCCTTGTTTCGGCAGCACTTTTCTTATGTGTTGGTGTTGTTTATGATAGAATGCATTCTAGATTGATTAATACATACGGAGGGATTGTAAGTATAGTTCCTAAATACTCAGTATTATTCATGTTATTCACTTTGGCAGCTTTAGGTCTTCCTGGTACAAGTGGTTTTGTTGGTGAATTTTTAATCTTAATGGCAGCATTTAAAGATAATTTTTTAGTGGCTGTTATTGCAAGCTTAGGTGTAATCATTGGTGCAGCATATATGTTATGGTTATATAAAAGAGTAGTGTTTGGAAAATTAGTAAATAGTGATTTAAAACAAATGATTGATTTAAACAAATCAGAATTATTTATTTTATGTTGTTTAGCTATACCTACCTTATTTTTTGGTTTTTACCCAGATCCTTTAATAAATACAATTGAAGTATCAATTTCAGATTTAATTGAAACGTATAATTATAAACTTGTGAGTAAATTTTAATGGAAAATTTGCAACTGGTATTTCCAGAAATTTTTTTGTCGTTATCTATAATGTTTTTATTGATATTAGGAGTATTTAAAAAAAATAGCTCAATAATTATTCAAAATATCTCTTTAATTATTTTATTAATTACAGCTGTAATTACATTTAACGAAACAATAAGTATTAGTGAAGTAAAACTATTTAATAATAGTTTGATAATTGATTATCTATCATCATTTATGAAGATAATAACTTTATTAGCTGCTTTCTTAGTTTTAATAATTTCTTCAACCTATCTTAAAACATTCAAGATTTTTAAAATTGAATATCCCATACTAATTTTGAGCTCAGTTTTGGGTATGATGATAATGATAAGTTCTAACGATTTAATTGTATTTTATATGGGACTAGAGCTTCAATCGTTAGCTTTATATGTTTTGGCAACATTCAATAGAGATAATATTAAATCTTCAGAAGCAGGATTAAAATACTTTGTTTTAAGCGCTTTATCATCAGGTTTATTATTGTATGGATGTTCGTTAATATATGGTTTTACTGGATCAACTAATTTTGATGTAATTGCTACCCAATTAAACTCAAACGAATATGCTTTAACATTCGGCATTGTTTTTATATTGGTCGGTTTAGCATTTAAAATTTCAGCTGTTCCATTTCATATGTGGGCACCTGATGTATATGAAGGATCACCAACTTCAGTAACATTGTTTTTTACTATGGTTCCTAAAATAGCAGCATTATCAGTTTTTATAAGATTTTTATATGTTCCTTTTTTAAATTTAATTGAACAGTGGCAAATGATTTTAATTTTTTTATCGATTGCCTCAATGCTTTTTGGAGCTGTCGCAGCGATAGGACAAACTAACTTAAAAAGATTAGTAGCATATAGCTCAATAGGTCATGTTGGATATGCCTTGGCAGGATTAGCAACAGGATCTAATGATGGAATACAAAGTTCAGTAATTTATATAACGATTTATATATTGATGAATCTTGGACTTTTTTCATGTTTATTAATGATGAAACGAAAAGATGAATACTACGAAAATATTGATGATTTATCTGGATTATCAAAAAATCATCCAATGTTGTCTTTATCATTATTAATTATTCTTTTTTCTTTAGCAGGAATTCCTCCCCTTGCTGGTTTTTTTGCTAAATTTTATGTTTTTAAATCAGTTATTGAACAATCAATGTATTTTTTAGCTGTGGTGGGTTTATTATCAACCGTAATTGCAGCATTTTATTATTTAAGACTAATTAAGATAATGTATTTTGATGAAGAAAAGGAAAAATATGATACAGACCATAGTGTTTGGTTAAAATTTTCTCTTGCAGCTTCTACACTGTTAATTTTGATATACTTTATATTCCCGAGTCAATTAATTGAAGTAGTTTCAAGAATTAACATAATTCAATGAAACTAAAACAATTTAATTTTAAAAAAGTAAAAAGTACAAATCAAACTGCTATTAGATTAATTAAGTCCTCAAAAAATGAATTTGGCTTAATTGTTTCAGAGTCACAATCAAATGGAAAAGGTCAATATGGAAGAAAATGGATTTCTTATAAAGGAAATGTATTTTTATCTTTTTTTTACAAATTAGAAAATATTAAATTATCGTTAAGTTCGTTAACTAAAATAAACTGTTTTTTAGTTAAAGAGATTATATCGAAATATTATAAAAAAAAGATTACTTTTAAATCACCTAATGATTTATTAATTAATAAAAAAAAAATCTGTGGAATCTTACAGGAAAAAATTGAAAAATCTAAAAAGCAATATTTTGTTGTTGGAGTTGGACTTAATTTGATCAAAAGTCCTATTATACCAAATTATCCTACTACTAATTTGTTTGAAATTACAAATCAAAAGATAAATAAGAAAAAATTCGTGAAAGAACTTAAAATAACTTTTGAGAAATTTTTATCAAAGTACTATAAAGCCAGCTAAATGATTATTTTGGGCGATATAGGAAATACTGAAACAAAAATTTGTTTAGTAAAAAATAATAAGATTATCAAAAAAATACTTATTCCAACAAACGGAAAAAAAATACATATTTTAAATAAACATTTTAAAAGATTTAATTTTGCTAAATTAAAAAAAATATTATTTTGTAGTGTTGTTCCATCTTCTTATAAAGAATTAAAAAACTATTTTAAAAAAAAAACATCAATAAAATGTTTTGAATTAAAAGAATTAAATTTAAGATATTTTTTAAAAATAGGTGTTAATTACAAACAGGTAGGATCTGATAGATTGGCAAATGCAATCTGTGTTTCTGCAAAAAATAAAAATTTTATTATTTTAGATTTTGGTACAGCTACTACTTTTGATGTTTTGATAGGAAAAGATTATAAAGGTGGAATTATTTCTCCTGGTATCAATATTTCACTAAACACACTTTCTGATAAAGCATCCTTAATTCCTAAAATTAATTTAAAAAAAATGTCTAAAGTTATTGGCAAAGATACAAAATCAGCTGTGAGATCTGGTTTTTTTTGGGGTTATGCTGGATTGATTGACAATATTATAAATTTAATTAAGAAAGAAACAAAAAAACCATTTAAAGTAGTTATTACAGGTGGTTTTTCAAAATTATTTAAAAACTCAATTAAAACAAAAGTAAAACAAGATTTAGATATAACAATTAATGGTCTTCTTAAAGCTTCAAAACTTATAAAATAATATGAAAGATGAATTTTTATTTTGCCCTTTAGGTGGCTCTGGTGAAATTGGGATGAATATGAATTTATTTGCCTATGGACAACCAGGCGATCATAAATGGATTATGGTCGATATTGGAGTAACTTTTGCGGATGATACTATTCCAGGGATTGATTTGATTTATCCTGATCCTGGATTTATTCAAGAAAGAAAAGAAAATTTATTAGGTATAATTCTAACACATGCCCATGAAGATCACATAGGTGCTGTTGCTCATCTTTGGCCTAAGTTAGGTTGCAAAATTTATGCCACACCTTTTACAGCAGTATTAATTAAAGAAAAATTCAAAGAAAAACATATCGATATTACAAAAGATTTACAAATTGTTGAACTTAATGGAAAAGTAAAATTAGATCCTTTTGAAATTGAATATATTACTTTAACACATTCAATATTAGAACCTAATGGTCTCAAAATTCAAACACCGGCAGGAGTTGTATTACATACTGGTGATTGGAAGGTAGATCCAAATCCATTAATTGGAGATAAAATTAATTCAAAAAGATTAAAAGAAATTGGTGATGAAGGAGTTCTAGCAATGATATGTGACTCTACTAATGTTTTTAGTGCAGGTAGATCAGGATCTGAATTAGATGTAAGAAAAAATATGCTCAATATTATGAGTAGATTAAAAAAAAGAATAGTAATTACATCATTTGCATCAAATGTAGCTAGAATGGAGTCAGTTTTTTATTGTGCTGAAAAAACTGGAAGACAAATTTCTTTAGTTGGTAGATCTATGCACAGAATATATAAAGCTGCTAGACAATGTGGATATCTTCAAAATACAATTGATCCTATAGACCCAAGAGAAGCAAAAAATATTTCTAGAGAAAAAATAGTTTATCTTTGCACTGGAAGCCAAGGAGAGCCTATGGGTGCTATGATGCGAATTTCTAACTATACACATCCAGATGTATTTATTGAAAAAAATGATGCAGTTATATTTTCTTCTAAAATCATACCAGGAAATGAAAAGAAACTTTATAAACTCCATAATCAATTAGTAAAAGATGGAATTGAAGTTATTTCAGAGGAAAGTGAATTTATTCATGTTTCAGGGCACCCGAATAGAGAAGATCTGAAAGATATGTATAATTGGGTTAAACCAAAATGTGTAATACCAGTTCATGGTGAACATAGACATATGATAGAGCATGTAAACTTTGCAAAAGAAATGCAAGTGCCTTATCCAGTTCAAGTAGAAAATGGTGATATTGTTAAATTAGCACCTGGGCATTATCCTGAAGTTTATGACAAAGCACCGAGTGGTAGATTATATCTTGATGGGAATATAAGTGTAGAAGAGAATTCTCAATCAATAAAAGATAGGAAAAATTTAAGTGCAAATGGCTATTTAGAAGTTACAATTTTAATTACATCCAAAGGTAATATCCACAATAATCCAATAATAACTTTTAGAGGTTTGCCTGTTTATGAAACTGATGAGTTTATTTATGGACTTGAAGAGGAGATAGAAAAAACAACTAAAACTTTTAAACTAGGTAACAAAAGTCAAGAACACAATCTTATTGATGCTTTGAAAATAGCTTTAAGAAAATTTACTAAAGAAAAAACTGGTAAAAAACCTTTCACCAACATCAACTTAGTTAAGATTTAATGAGTATTACCGGTTTAGCAATAATTTATATAATTATTTGGTGGATTGTTTTTTTTGCAATATTACCTATCGATGTAGATAGAATTAAGATCAAAAAGATTGAAGGTGAAGATTCAGGTTCTCCAGAAAATCCTAAAATGCCAAAAAAGTTCATTTATTGTACAGGAATTACAACTATTTTGTTCATTGCAATTTATTTGTTAATGAAGTTTGAATATTTGAACTTAAGAAATATAATCAGTTAACATGTATATTTCAAAATCTTTTATCCCAATTTTAAAAAATAACCCATCAGAGGCTAAAATTAAATCTCATCAATTAATGTTAAGAGTTGGCATGATTAAGCAATCTTCTGCAGGTATTTATTCATGGTTACCACTTGGTTTTAAAGTAATGAAAAAAATTGAAAAAATAGTTAGAGAAGAACAAAATAAAATTGGGGTCCAAGAAATATTAATGCCAACAATTCAATCTAGCGAAATATGGAAAGAAAGTGGAAGATATGAAGATTATGGCGAGGAAATGTTAAGAATAAAAGATCGGCAAGATCGTGAAATGCTTTATGGGCCAACAAACGAAGAACTAGTAACAGATATATTTAGATCTTCGATTAAATCTTATAAATCTTTGCCACAACTTTTGTACCATATTCAATGGAAATTCAGAGATGAGATAAGGCCAAGATTTGGAATTATGAGATGCAGAGAATTTTATATGAAAGACGCATATTCATTTGACATATCAGATGAGGAAGCTCAATTTTCTTATAATAAATTTTTCTTATCTTATCTAAAAACTTTCAATAGATTAGATTTAACAGCTATACCAATGGCAGCAGATACTGGTCCAATTGGTGGAAATCTCTCTCATGAATTTATTATATTAGCCGAAACAGGAGAGAGTAAAATTTTTACTGATAAAAGAATTTTTGATTTAACTACTGAAGATACAAAATTAGAAAAAAAATCATTAGAAAATATGAGGAAGAAATTTGAAGAATATTATTCTGTGACTGATGAAAAATTTAATAAAGAAGAATTTGAAAATAAAGTGACAGAACAAAATAGATTGATAACCAAAGGTATTGAGGTAGGACATATTTTTTATTTTGGTGACAAGTATTCTAAACCAATGGGAGCATCAGTTGATTTACCAGGAGGGAAAAAAGATTTTGTTAAAATGGGCTCATATGGAATAGGAGTCTCAAGGCTTGTTGGTGCAATAATTGAGGCAAAATATGATGAAAAAAATGAAGTCATGAAATGGCCAATTTCAGTTGCACCATATGAAGTAGGAATTATTCCAATGATAAATAAAAATGATATCTCAGCACTTGAAAAAGCAAATAACATTAATTTGGAACTTAACAAAAATAATATCGATTCAATAATAGATGATACCGACGAAAATTTTTCATCAAAAATAAAAAAGATGAATTTAATTGGTGCCCCATATCAAATTATCATCGGTAAGCAAACAGATGGTGATTTAATAGAATTTAAAGAAGTTGGGAAAGATTCCAAAAAGCTTAAATTGAATGATATTATTAATCTAATTTCTGAACAAAAAGAAAAAAATTGATATCTACACTAGAAAAAGAGATTACATTTAGATTTCTTAAAGCCAGAAAAAAAGATGGTTTTTTGAATATCATTTCAATCTTTTCATTTATTGGAATAAGTTTGGGAGTAGCAGTTTTAATAATTGTTATGTCTGTAATGAATGGATTCAGATCTGAGTTAATAAATAAAATTGTAGGTTTTAATGCACATATTACAGTAAAACCTTATGAAAAAGAAATTGTTATTGATGATTTAAGTAAAACAAATCTTAATTTCATTTCAAATGATTTAATTTTAAGCAATTCAGGAGAAGCAGTAATAATTCAGAAAAATATTTCTAAAGGAATTGTTTTAAGAGGATATTCTAAAAATGATTTTTCAAAATTAAAAATAATTAAAGATAAAACTTTTATAGGCAATAGAAATAATCTAACAAAAAATTTCATATCTATTGGAAAAGAATTAAGTTTCACACTTGGACTTAAAATAGGTGATAATATTACGATAATGTCATCATCAGGAGTTGAAACAATTATTGGTAATTTGCCTAAAAAGAAAACATTTACTGTAATTTCATTTTTTGAAAGTGGGTTAGCTGATTTTGACAATAATATTGCTTTTATTAATCTAGAAACATTAGATGAATTTTTTAATTTAGATAAAAAAGACAGAAATCTAGAAATTTATTTAAAGAATCCTCAAAACATAGAAAATCAAAAATTTATTGTTCAGCAAATATTTCCTAATGAATTTGTATATAGTTGGGCTGATACCAATAGCTCATTATTTTCAGCTCTTAAAGTAGAAAGAAATGTAATGTTTATAATATTGTCTTTAATTATAATTGTTGCAGCATTTAATATTATTTCAGGTTTAACTATATTAGTTAAAAACAAAACACGCGATATAGCCATTTTAAAATCAATTGGTGTCTTAAATAAATCTATAATCAAAATATTTTTTTTAGTAGGTGTTATTATTGGAACTTCTGCTACAATTTTTGGTATATTATTAGGTGTAGTTTTTTCAATGTATGTTGAAAATTTTAGACAATTTTTAAGTAACGTATTTGATATTAGCTTATTTCCAGAAGAAATTTATTTTTTAAGCACAATGCCTTCAGAAATCAATATATCTTCAATATTTATAATATCTTTATGTTCAATATTAATAACAATAATCGTTTCTATATTTCCAGCTTTAAAAGCTGCAAAATTAGATCCTGTTAAATTACTTAAATATGAATAATTTAATTCAACTTTCAAACTTAAATAAAACTTTTGTTACTGAAAAAAAAATAAATGTTTTAAAAAAAATTAACTACAAATTCAAAAAAGGTAAAATTTATTCTCTTATGGGGCCATCTGGTTCGGGTAAATCAACTCTTTTAAATTTATTATCATTAATTGATCGTCCATCATCTGGTTCAATTTCAATTGAAAACAACAATATAGATTTTAAAAATTCTAAAAAAAATGATCTTTTAAGAGCAAAAAAAATTGGGATAATTTATCAACAAGATAATTTACTTTCAGATTTTACAGCAATAGAAAATATATATTTAGCAAATCTAGCTGCTGGAAATGATAAAGAGTCTTCTATAGCTAAATCTAAAATTTTATTACGTAAAGTTGGTCTTAGTAGTAGAGCAAATCATTATCCATCACAATTATCAGGAGGAGAAAAACAAAGAGTTTCTATAGCTAGGGCATTGATTAATGACCCTCAAATTATTTTAGCCGATGAGCCAACTGGTAGTTTAGATTTAGAAACTGCAAAAGGTGTTTTTGAAATCTTAAAAAAACAAATAAATCCAAATAGATTAATTATATTTGCAACTCATAATAGATTTTTTGCAGATAAGTCAGATTGCTTATTGGAAATAGTTAATGGTAGTATAAAAACCATTAATGGCTGAGTCTAAAATTCAAAATTTTAATCATTTAAAAATTCATTCTCAATATTCAATTTGTGAAGGAGCAATTAAAATTGATGATTTAAAAGAATTTTCTAAAGAAAATAAAATTAGATCTTTAGCTCTTTGTGATACATCTAATTTGTGTGGAGCACTAGAGTTTGCTGAAAAAATATCAAAAGCAGGAACTCAACCAATCATTGGAACCCAGATTAATTTTAAATTTGAAGACACAACAGGTCTTTTACCTTTATTTGCATTAAATGAAGATGGCTATAAAAGGATTATTGAATTATCTTCTTTATCATATCTTAAAAACGACCAATCTACAGATCCACATTTAAGCATTGATGAATTATTTGAAAAAACAGAAGGCGTTGCTCTATTTTCAGGCACTGTTAATGGATTATTTGGTCAGTTATTTGATAAAGGAAAATTTACTGAAATTACAAATCTATATAAAAAATTAAAGTCAAAATATGATGACAGATTTTATATTGAAATTCAGAGACACGGAGATCAAAATGAAGTCACTTTTGAAAAATTTAATTTATCTCAGTCTTTAAAATTAGAAATACCAATTATAGCTACTAATGAAGTTTTTTATTTAAACAAAGATATGCACGAAGCTCATGATGCATTAATTTGTATTAAAAACAAAACTTATGTAAATGAAAAAAACAGAATACGATTTTCAAATCAACATTATTTAAAAAATAATTCTGAAATGTTGGAATTATTTTTTGATTTACCTGAAGCATTAGAAAATAATTATAATTTTATATTTCGCTGCAATTTTAGACCCTTATACTCAAAACCTATACTACCAAATATAAGTTCTGACAAAGATGGTAACGCTGATGAAATTTTAAAAAAAAATTCTTTTGAAGGTCTAAAAGAAAAATTCAATTCTCATTTTGGTGTAAGCGAAATTGAATTCTCTAATAATCAAAAATATTTAGAGTATAAAGATAGATTAGAACATGAACTTAACATTATTATTGAGATGAAATATGCCAGTTATTTTCTAATTGTATCTGATTATATTAAGTGGGCAAAAAAAAATGATATACCAGTTGGACCCGGCAGAGGATCTGGTGCTGGATCGCTAGTAGCTTGGTGTCTTTCTATTACAGATGTTGATCCAATTAAATTTAATTTAATATTTGAAAGATTTCTGAATCCAGACCGTATTTCAATGCCAGATTTTGATATTGATTTTTGTGAAGAAAAAAGAGATTTAGTATTTAAGTATTTGACCAGTAAATACCAAGATAGTGTTGCACACATTATAACTTTTGGGAAATTAAAAGCTAGAATGGTCATAAGAGATGTAGGTAGGGTTTTAGGATTAGCTTATGGATTTGTTGACGCTATATCTAAAATGATCCCCTTTGATCCTTCGAGACCTCAAAGTTTAACAGAATGTATTGCTGGAGAACCAAGACTTCAAAAATTAATTAATGAAGATCCTCGAGTTAAAAAACTTACAGATCTCTCATTAAAATTAGAAGGTTTAAATCGAAATGTTGCTACTCATGCAGCAGGTGTTGTTATAGCTGATAGAAAACTCACCGATTTTATTCCGTTATATAAAGATGCCACAGCAGATTTATTATTACCATCAACACAATTTGATATGTACTCAGCAGAAAATGCAGGTTTAATTAAATTTGATTTTTTAGGATTAAAAACTTTAACTGTTATAAACAATACTCAGAAACTTATAAGAGAAAATAAAAAAGACTTTAATATTGAAAATATTAATTTTCAGGATCAAAAAGTTTTTGATCTATTATCATCTGGCAAAACAGTTGGTTTATTCCAAATTGAAAGTTCTGGAATGAGAGAGGCATTAACTCAAATGAAACCCAACCATATTGAAGATATTATTGCTTTGGTAGCTTTATATAGACCAGGTCCTATGAGTAATATTCCAACTTACAATGATTGTAAGCATGGAAGACAAGAGCCTGATTATCTTCATCCTTTATTAGAAGATATTTTAAAACCAACCTATGGAGTTATTATTTATCAAGAACAGGTAATGCAAATTGCTCAAAAGTTATCTGGTTTTACAGCCGGACAGGCAGATATTTTAAGACGTGCAATGGGTAAAAAAAAAAGGGCAGAGTTAGAAAAACAAAAACAAAATTTTATAGCAGGAGCCGTTAAAAATGGTATCAGCAAAGAAAAAGCAGCAGGAATATTTTTAAAAATCGAACCTTTTGCTGAATATGGATTTAATAAAAGTCATGCTGCAGCTTATGCTATAATTTCTTATCAAACAGCATTTTTAAAAACATATTATCCAAAAGAATTTATTGCAGCATCAATGACCATGGATATATCTAATCAAAACAAATTAGGTGAATTTTATGAGGAATTGAAAAGATTAAAAGTTAATGTCATAAGACCTGATATAAATGAATGTTTTGCAGAGTTTAGAACTGAAAATAATAAATTTTATTATGCTCTAGGAGGCATTAAGGCAGTTGGATATGAAGCGGTTTCAAATATTGTAAAAGAAAGATTGAAAAATGGTAAATTTAAGTCTCTTACAGATTTCTTGAGTCGTGTAAATCCAAAAGATATAAATAAATTACAATTAGAGGGATTAGTTAAAGCAGGAGCTTTTGATAGTTTGAATATCAATAGACAATCTTTATTTAATTCAATACCAGGATTTATAACTAAATCAAAAAATAATTTTGAAAATAAATCAGCTAATCAAATTGATTTATTTGGTGATAATATAAATGAAGAAAATGAAATAACTTTAGACATCAAAGACTGGGAATTTGAAGAAAGACTTTCGAAAGAATTTGAAGCTGTTGGCTTTTTTATTTCAGATCATCCATTAAATCAATTTAAAGATATATTTGAAGATTATAACATCAATAACTATTCAACTTTTAATAATAATGACGATCTAAAAGAAACTAATATAGCAGCAACATTATTAAAAATTCAGGAAAGAAAAACTGCAAAAGGCAATTCTTATGCTGTTTTAAAATTAACAGATTTATCAAGTGTATTTGAGTTATTTATTTTTTCAGACACTTTAGATTTAAATCGTGGGATTTTAAAAGAAGGGAGCTCTCTTATTTTGACATTAGTTAAATCAATTTCAGAATCTGAAAATAGATTTAAAAGAATTAATGTTCAAAAAATAGTATCTTTAAAAGACTTGTTGAACAAACCTATTCAAGAAGTTACACTTAATCTTAAATCATCTAAAGAAATAGACGAAATATCAAAATTTTTACCTGAAAAAGGAAATACTATTATCAAAATAAAGATTAGTGACAAAAATAATGATTATAGTTTCCAACTCAAAAATAAGAGATATATTGATCGAAAAACCATAAATCTCTTAAGAAATAAGGAAATATCTGCAATTATAAGTTAATTTATGCTTGTTAATTTGTAGAAATCTTTGTAAATAATCCTCAATTTTAAATTAACACGCACACAGTTGTTGGTTTTATACCTCCGGTCCTTAATTGGAAATTACTGTGGTGGCTTAACCGGGAAAAAATATGAAGATACCTAACGTTACAATACAACAATTATTAGAAGCTGGAGTACATCTAGGTCATAAAACTCTTAGATGGAATCCAAAAATGAAAAAATATATTTTTGGCAAAAGAGATTCAATCCATATTATTGATTTAACACAAACTTTAGAATTAATTAAAGTTGCTCTGGAAAAAGTCCATGAAACAATAGCAAACAATGGAAAAATTTTGTTTGTGTCAACTAAGAAACAAGCATCAGAAGCAATTGCTGAGATAGCAAAAGAAACAGATCAATATTATGTAAACTATAGATGGCTTGGTGGAATGTTGACGAACTGGGGAACGATTTCAAATTCAATAAAAAAATTAAAAAAACTTGAAATAGATCTAGTTGCTGAGAATAGAGGTTTTACAAAAAAAGAATTACTCAAGATGAGTGTTAAAAAAGACAAGCTTCAAAGATCTTTAGGTGGAATATCTGAGATGAAAAAAGTTCCTGACTTAGTTTTCATTATCGATACCAATTATGAGTCTTTAGCAATACAAGAGTCTGTTAAACTAGGTATCCCAATAATTGCGATATTAGACAGTAATTCAAATCCAGATGGTATAGATTATCCAATTCCTGGAAATGACGATGCTAGAAGATCAATTGATCTTTACTGTAATCTAATTAAAGAAACAATTATTGATGCTAAAAAAAATGCACCAGCAACTGAAACTAAAAAGGCTCCAGAAAAAAAAGAAAAATCAGACAAAACTGTTGCTGAAATCGATCGAGATAAATTAGAAAAAAAATTTTCAAAAAAAAAAGAGGAAAAGTTAAACTAATATGAGTGACATAGAAAAAGTTAAAAAATTAAGAGAAGCAACAGGAGCTGGTTTTAAAGATTGTAACTTAGCAATCAAAGAGTCTGGTGGTGATTTAGATAAGGCAGTTGAAATTTTAAGAGTTAAGGGAATTTCTAAAGCATCAAAAAAAATGTCAAGAGATGCTAAAGAAGGAGTTGTTGCAATCAGTGGGGACGAAAAAAAAACATCAGTAATTGAAGTTAATTGTGAAACAGATTTTGTTGCTAAAAACGATGATTTTATAAATTTTGTAAAAGAGCTAAGTGAGTTAAACAATCAAAACGACTCTGATCTTGATAAATTAAAAAAATCAAAAATGAAAAATGATATTACTGTTGAGGAAAACCTAGTAGCATTAATAGCAAAAATTGGAGAAAAAATTACTATTGGAAAAACAAAAACAATTTCTAACTCTTCTTCAAATAATTATCAATATTTACATACAGTGGTAAAAGATAATTTAGCTAAACTAGCTGTAATTGTTTCATTAGAAACTAAAGAAAATTCAGATACTGTTAAAACATTTGGTAAACAATTATCAATGCATATAGCTGCTTCTAATCCTTTAGCATTAGAGTCGAGTTTAATAGATAAAACTATTATTGATAAAGAGCAGGAATTAATTACTGAAGAACTTAAAAATTCTGGAAAACCTGAAGAGATTGCTAAAAAAATTAGTTTAGGTAAGATGAATAAGTTTAAAGAAGAAAATGCTCTTTTAACACAAGCTTGGGTAATGGAACCAAAAAAGAAAGTTCAAGATGTTTTAAAAGAACTTGCTATTAATGATTTAAAGATCAAGGAGTTTAGCAGAATTAAAATAGGGGAATAAATGTTTGATGAAAAATCACATAGCCTCAAAATGGATAAATCAATAGAAGCTTTTACTAAAGAGCTTTCGTCACTTAGAACTGGAAGAGCTAATGCAGCAATGTTAGATCTTGTTAAAGTTGATGTTTACGGTCAACAAATGCCAATTAATCAAATTGGAAGTATTACAACACCAGAACCAAGAATGATTAATATTCAAATTTGGGACCAAAATAATGTTCCTTTAGTTGATGCTGCAATAAAAAAATCAGAGTTAGGATTAAATCCTCAGATTGATGGTCAGTTGATAAGATTACCAATTCCGGAATTGAACGAAGAAAGAAGAACTGAATTAAAAAAAATGATCAAGTCAATGGGTGAAAAATGTAAAGTTTCAATCAGAAATATACGAAGAGATGCAAATGATGAATTAAAAAAACTTTTAAAATCTAAAGAAATTGGTGAAGATGAAGAAAAAACTTTTGAAAAAAATGTTCAAAATATAACAGATAAACATATTCAAATTGTAGACGATAAAGTTTCAGCAAAAGAAAAAGAAATAATGACCATATGAACCCTTTGAATCATGTAGCCATTATCATGGATGGTAATGGAAGATGGGGTCTTAAATACAAGAATTCTCGAAACGCAGGACATAAAGCTGGATTAAATACTGTTGAAAAAATAATAAAAGAGTCAATCAAAAATAAAATAAGCTATCTAACATTGTTTGCTTTTTCTACAGAAAACTGGAAAAGACCAAAAAAAGAAATTAATTATTTATTTAATCTATTAGAAAATTTTTTAATTAATAAGATTGATGATTTACATAAGCAAAATATTAAACTTAAAATTTTAGGATCTAAAAAATTTTCTTCAAAACTTAATAAACTCTTAAATAAGTCTGAAAAAAAAACATCAAAAAATAATAAGTTACAAATCAACCTTGCATTAAATTATGGCTCCAAATCAGAACTAATTGATGCTTTTAAAAAGATGAGAAAAAACAAAAGCATTATAAGTGAAAAAAATTTAAGTAAAAATTTACAAACCAGAAATATTCCAGATCCTGACTTACTAATTAGAACAGGAAATACCAAAAGATTAAGTAATTTTCTATTATGGCAGCTCGCTTATTCAGAAATATTCTTTGAAAAAAAATTATGGCCTGCTTTTAATGAAAAAGACTATAATAGAATAATCAAAGAGTACAAAAATATTAAAAGAAATTTTGGGAAAATCTAATGCTTAAAGAAATTGAAAAAAGAATACTAAGTTCGTTTGTTATTATTCCTATAGCACTTTTTTTTATAATAAAAGGTTCAGTCTTTTTTTTATTTTTTTTAGGAGTTTTCTTTTTAGCCACATCTTATGAATGGTTAAAAATATGTAAAAATGATTTAGTAAAGTTATTAGGAATTTTGTTTTTACTTTTATCCTTTTACTCTGCTTATTTATTTAGAATTGATTATGGATTAAATGCTTTTTTATTTGTAATAATTATTTGTATTTTCACTGATTTAGGCGGATATATTTTTGGTAAGATGTTTAAAGGTCCAAAACTTATTAAAATCAGTCCTAATAAAACATATTCAGGTATGATAGGAAGTTTTATCTTATCAATAATAGCAGCCTTAGTTTTGTCTGAATATCAAAATTATATTTCATTATATGATTATTTATATGATTTAAAAAAAAATGATTTAATTCATATATTGATTATTTTATTTATTTCAGGAATAAGTCAAACAGGTGATTTAATTATTTCTTATTTTAAAAGATTAGCGAAAGTAAAGGATACTGGCAATTTATTACCTGGACATGGTGGATTGTTAGATAGAGTTGATGGAATAATTTTTGCTACGCCAATTTCTTATTTATTATTTAATTATTTAGGTTAATGAAAAAAAAAATTGCTATCTTAGGTTCAACTGGCTCTATAGGAAAAACTTTAATTAATATAATTAAACAAGATAAAAAAAATTTTGAAATAATTTTATTATCTGCTGATGAAAATTATAAAGAGCTATTAAAACAAGCTAAGTTTTTTAAAGTTAAAAATTTAATTATCACTAATGAGAATAGTTACAATAAAGCTATAAAAGATAAATTTTCTAAAAAAATAAATATTTATAATAATTTTAACAATTTTAGAAAAATTTTTAGAAAAAAAGTTGATTATACAATGAGTTCAATTTCTGGGATACAGGGGCTTAAACCTACGATTGAAATTATAAAATACTCTAATAAGATCGCCATAGCCAACAAAGAAGCAATTATATGCGGTTGGGATTTGATTCATAAAGAGTTGAAAAAATATAAAACAGAATTTATTCCTGTAGATTCTGAACACTTTTCCATTTGGTACGCATTAAAAGATATCAATAAAGATTTAATAGAAAAAATTTACTTAACTGCTTCAGGAGGTCCTTTTTTAAATAAACCATTAAGTAAATTAAAAAACGTAAATTATAAACAAGCGATTAAACATCCTAATTGGAAGATGGGAAAAAAAATCTCAATTGACTCAGCAACAATGATGAACAAAGTATTTGAAACAATAGAGGCTAAAAAAATATTTGATATATCTTATAAAAAATTATCAATTTTAATTCATCCTAAATCTTATGTTCATGCAATAATAAAATTAAAGAATGGTTTAACAAAGATCGTTGTTCACGATACTAGTATGAAAATACCAATTTATAATTCTCTTTATTCATCATCAAAAACAATTATCTCTAAAAAAATTGATCTTAAAATTTTGAATAATTTGGATTTTAAAAATATTGATTATAAGAGATTTCCTTTAACTAAAATCTTAAACATTTTGCCTGAAAAATCCTCATTATTTGAAACCATTTTGGTCTCTATAAATGACAAATTAGTAGAATTATTTTTAGATAACAGAATTAAATATACTGATATTTCCAAAAAAATGCATAATATGCTTCGATTAAATAGTTTTAAAAAATACAAGATAAAAAAAGTAATGAATATTAAAGAAATTATTAATTTGAATAATTTAATTAAAAATAGAGTTAGTTTAATTTCTAAATAATAGTTATGTTTAATAAAATATTTAAAATAAAGATCTTATTTATTATTTTATTTTTTTCATTTAATACAATTTTAAATGCAGAAATTGTTAATAAAATAGAAGTTAAAGGTAATGATCGTATTTCATCAGAAACTATTAAAATGTTTTCTGAAGTATCAACAAAGGATGATTTAAATGAAAATGATTTAAATCGTATATTGAAAAATTTATATAATTCAAACTTCTTTGAACTAGTTAATGTTAAATTAGAAAATAATATTCTTCAAATTACTGTAAAAGAAAATCCAATTATTCAAAATATTGAATATAATGGAATAAAATCAGATACAATGTTGTCTGATTTAAAAAAAAATGCAATTTTAAAGTCTAGATCTTCATTTAATGAAATAATCTTAAAAAATGATCAAGATAAAATTGCAAAATTTTTAAAAGAATTAGGTTATTATTTTTCTGAAATTGATATTTCTATAGAAGAACTTCAGGATAACAAAGTCAATTTAACTTATAATATTTTATTAGGTGATAAAGCTAAAATTAAAAAGATTTCATTTATTGGAAATAAAATTTTTAAAGATAAAAAACTTAAAAATATAATTTTAAGTGAAGAATACAAAAGTTGGAAATTTTTATCAGGTAAAAAATTTCTGAATGAAGCAATGATTAAATATGACGAAAGATTATTAAGAAATTTTTATTTAAATAAAGGTTTTTATAATGTGCAAATAAATTCATCATATGCAAAAATATTAGAAAATCAGGAATTTGAATTAATTTTTAATATTGATGCAAATCCAAAAATTTATTTTGGTAAATTAGAATTAGACTTGCCAACTGATTTTTCAAAATCAAATTATGAAAGTATAGAAAAGTTTTTTAGTAAACTAGAAAATGAACCATACTCTTTAAATAGAGTAGAAAATATATTGGAACAAATTGAAGTAATTACAATTAACGAACAGTATGAGTCTATAAAAGCCTCAGTAAATGAAAATGTAGTATCAAATAAAATTAATATCACTTTTAAGATTGAAGAAACTGAAAAAATTTTTATTGAAAAAATTAATATTTACGGAAATAACATTACACGGGAATCAGTAATTAGAAATCAAATCGAAATAGATGAAGGTGATCCATTTAACCAAATTTTATATTTAAAATCTGTAAATAACATTAAATCATTAAATTTTTTTGAAGAAGTTGAAGGTGAAGTTATAGATGGAATTAAGTTTAATTCAAAAATAATCAACTTTACAGTTACAGAAAAAGCTACTGGTGAAATTTTTGCCGGTGTAGGAACTGGTACAACTGGTTCAAATATTTCT
This sequence comes from Candidatus Pelagibacter sp. HIMB1483, assembly GCF_052048135.1. Taxonomy (NCBI): domain Bacteria; kingdom Pseudomonadati; phylum Pseudomonadota; class Alphaproteobacteria; order Candidatus Pelagibacterales; family Candidatus Pelagibacteraceae; genus Candidatus Pelagibacter; species Candidatus Pelagibacter sp. HIMB1483. The sequence continues at coordinate 642,742 of NZ_JBNAIM010000002.1, forward strand.
TTTGGAATTAAAGAGAATAATTATTTAGGAAGAGGTGTTTTGGTCGACAGTAATTTAAGTTTATCTGAAACAAGGGTGAAAGGAAAATTATTAATCTCTAATCCAAACTATAAAAATTCAGACAAAAGCCTTGATTTAACAATACAATCCTCAGCTGTCGATCAATTGTCTACATCTGGCTATAAATCAAATGTTATAGGTTTTGATTTAGGTACTAAGTTTGAATATTTAGATGACTTAAGATTTGGACTAGCCACTAAAAACTCTATTGAAGAAATTACAACCGATAGTTCAGCCTCTGCAAGACAAAAAAAACAAGCAGGTAATTATTTTGATAGTTTTATTGGATTAGATTTTTTTTATGATAAAAGAAATCAAAAATTCCAAACAACTGATGGTTTCTTTAGTAATTACGGATTAGATTTACCAATTATTAGTGATACTAACACATTAAGAAATGCATATGATTTCAAAATTTTTAAAGAATTATATGAAAATAATGTTTCAACCTTTTCAATATTGTTAAGATCATCCAATTCTATAAGTGGTGATGATATAAAATTATCAGAACGATTATATATACCTGGAAACAGACTAAGAGGTTTTGAGCCAGGTAAAGTTGGTCCTAAAGATGGTAGTGATTTTATTGGTGGTAATTTTTTAACATCAATTAATGCCACTACAACAATTCCAATGTTTTTAGAAAATTTACAAACTGTGGATATTGTTGCTTTTGCAGATGTTGCCAATATTTGGGGCGTAGACTACGATAGTTCACTTGATAAAAGTGGTGTCAGAAGTTCTGTAGGAATAGGTTTAGATTGGCTGACACCTGTTGGTCCTCTAACTTTTTCATTAGCTCACCCAATTACAAAAGAACCGACCGACATAGAAGAAACATTTAGATTTAATATAGGAACAACTTTTTAATGAGTTTTTCAAATAAACTAATTACTATTTTTATAGTGTTGTTTATAAATATATCTTCTGCTCAAAGCGAAGAAAAAATTGTTTATATAGATCTTGATTATGTTGTAAGTAATACAAAAGCTGGAAAACTAATTATAAGTAACCTTGAAAAATCAAAAAAAATAGCACTATCTAAATTTGAAAAAAAAGAAAAAGAATTAAAAAAAATTGAAGATGACATAAATAAACAAAAAAATATTTTGTCTCAAGAGGAATTAAAAAAAAAACTAGTTGAATTTAGAAAAGAGATTGCAATTTTTCAAAATGAGCGGCAAATGGTTATAAATGATTTTAATAAAAAAAAGATAGATGAATTTAATAATTTTTTTAAAAAAATTACTCCAATAATCCAAAGCTATGTAAGTGAAAGAAATATTGAAATAGTTCTAGATAGAAAAAATATATTTGTTGCAAGCAAAAAAAAAGATATTACGAATGAAATAATAAAACTTATAGACTCAAAAATAAAATGAGCACTACATTAAATAAAAAACAAATAATTGAATTGTTACCACATAGAGAACCAATGTTACTTATTGACGAATTATATGACATAAAAAAACTATTTTCCGCTACGGCTGTTGTAAATGTAAAAAAAGATAGCTTTTTTGTTGATGGTCATTTTCCTGGTCAGCCAGTAATGCCAGGAGTTTTAATTGTAGAATCTTTTGGGCAAGCTGCTGCAGCCTTGACAGCACACGGATTAGATAAATCTACTTATGAAAATAAACTTGTTTTTTTAATGGGGGTAGAAAAAGCAAGATTTAGAAATCCAGTTATACCTGATTGTAAGTTAATTTTAAAAATAGAAGCAATTAGATCTCATGGACGTGTTTGGAAGTATAAGGGTGAAGCTTTCGTAGATGAAAAAAAAATGGCTGATGCAATATGGTCTGCCACAATAGTAGACAAGAAATAATTAGCAATAATTTTTGATAACATATGAAGATTTGCTTTGGTAAAAGCAATCATGTCTAATCCTTTTTTAATTAATAGTGGTCCATACAATGTAAATGAAATTCTTCAAATTTTGAATATTAATTCAAATATTGGAGAAAATGATAAGATTGAAAATATTAAAGATCTTTTTAGTGCAGATAAAAAAAGTATTACTTTTTTTCATTCTAAGAAATATCAAGAAATAGCAAATAAAACCAAAGCATCTTATTGTCTTACTACTGAAAATTTAAAAGACTATTTACCAAAAAATTGTAAACCAATTATTGTTAAAAATGTTTTAGTTTCCACCTCTATTGTAACTCAAAAGTTTTACCCTAATTCTATTGAAGATGAATATGACAATACTGTAATCGAAATTAATAAATCTGAATTTGCAAAAAGAATAAATGCTGGTAAAAATGTACTTGTAGGGCAAAATGTTAAAATTGGTAGCAATTGTCTAATTGGACATAATTCAATTATTGAAAAAAATGTTCAGATTGGAAATAATTGTAAAATTGGTTCAAATACAATAATTAGAAATTCAATTATAAAAGATAATGTTTCTATCTTAGATAATTGCGTTATAGGAAAAAAGGGATTTGGTTTTTTTCCAATTTCTGAAAAAAATATTAGATATCCTCATATAGGGATAGTTATAATTAATGAAAATAGTGAAATTGGCTGTGGAGCTACTATTGATAGAGGATCAATGTCAAATACTGAAATAGGCAAAAATACTTTTTTAGATAATCAAATTCATATTGCTCATAATGTTAAAATTGGTGACAATACTATTATAGCTGGTCAAGTTGGAATTGCAGGGAGCTCAACAATTGGAAATAATGTAAAAATAGGTGGTCAAGCTGGTATATCTGGGCATCTCAAAATAGGAAATAATGTTGAAATTGCTGGTGGTAGTGGTGTTATAAAAAATATACCCGATAATGTAAAAGTAATGGGTTATCCAGCTAAAAATATTAGAGAATTTTTAAGAGATAATAAATAATGATACATAAAACTGCTATTGTAGACCCAAAGGCAAAAATATCACCTAGTGTTGAAATAGGAGCTTATTCAATAATTGGTCCAAAAGTAGAAATAGGTGACAATACAATTGTTCAATCCCATGTAAGTATAGTTGGAAATACTAAAATAGGGAGTAAAAATAACATATATCCTTTTGCATCTATAGGTAATGATCCCCAAGACTTAAAATTTTCTGGAGAGGAGACAAAATTAGAAATAGGAGACAATAACAAAATTAGAGAATATGTTACCATAAACTCAGGAACAAAAGGAGGAGGTGGACTAACAAAAGTTGGTAACAATTGTTTGTTTATGGTCTCGTCGCATATAGCTCATGACTGTTTAGTTGAAGATAATGTAATTTTAGCAAATAATGTACCTCTTGGTGGTCATGCTCATATTGAAGAAAATGTAATTATTGGTGGAAATTCTGCCGTACAACAATTTACCCGTGTAGGTAAATCAGCAATGATTGGTGGAATGTGTGGAGTAGTGAGAGACATAATTCCTTATGCGATGGTTCATGGAAATAGAAGCATTCTACAAGGACTTAATTTAATAGGTTTAAGAAGAAAAAATATTCCAAATAAAGAAATTATGATTTTAACTGACGCATACAAAGAAATATTTAAAAATGAAAATTTGACAGAAAATTTAAAAAATTTGAATAGTGATTTAAAAAAAAATGATTTAGTAAAAGATGTGGTGAATTTTTTAGAAAAAGATAAAAAAAGACCAATTTGCACCCCTTTTTCGAAGTAGAATGATAGGGTTATTTTTAGGAGATACTGATTTTTCAAGTATAGTATTGAAAAAAGTTAAAAAACTTAAGAAAAAGTTTTTTATTATTGATTTTTCTAAAAATAATAAATTCAAAAAAGAGAAAAATTCTTACAGAATAAGTATCGGTAAATTTGGAAAAATAATAGATTTAATAAAAGAAAAAAAATCAAAAAAAGTATTATTTGCAGGAAAAATAGCAAAACCAAAATTCTCTACCTTAAGATTAGATTTAAAAGGTATTTACTATATGCCCAGCGTTATTAGGGCTGCAAAATTGGGAGATGCTGCAATTATTAAATCTATAATAAAAATATTAAATGACGAACATATTCAAGTTATAAGCTCAATTTCGTATAACCCTGAATTAGCAGCAAAAAAAGGAAATCTTACTAGATCAAAGCCAAGTATTTTTGATCTAAAAACAATTAAAAAAGGTGTTAGTTATTTTAATAAATCAAATAGTCTTGATCATATACAAGCTTTAATAGTAAAGGATGAAAAAATCATCTCCAAAGAAAGTAGCAAAGGAACAAAAATGATGCTTAATAAATTAAAAAAGAAAACAGGTTCAATTTTAATTAAATTTCCAAAAAAAAAACAAGATTTAAGGATGGATTTACCAACCATTGGATTGAGAACCTTAAAGGATTGTAAAAAGTATGGTTTAAAAGGAATAGTTCTTAAATCAAAAAAAAATATTTTTCTAGATAGAAAAAAATGCATAAATTTCGCTAACAAGAATAAGATATTTATTAAAGTTATATGAAAAAAATATTTATATTAACAGGCGAGGCTTCTGGAGATAGATTAGCAACATCAGTTATTTCAAAATTAAAAAAAGAGAATACTAATATAGAATATTTGTCTGTTGGCGGATCATATCTAAAAAGTTTAGGTATTAGATCTATTTTTGATCTTAAAGATATTACTTATTTAGGATTTACTACTGTTTTATTAAATATTTTTAAAATTAAAAAAAAAATAGATTTTACTGTGGATGAAATTATAAAATTTAATCCAGATGTACTTTTCAGTGTAGACAGTCCTGATTTTACGTTAAGAGTTGCAGAAAAAGTAAAAAAACTAAATAAAAATATAAAAACTATTCATTATGTTGCTCCACAAGTTTGGATTTGGCGAAAAAATAGAGTTAAAAAAATTAAAAAATTTATTGACCATATACTTTTACTTTTTAATTTTGAAAAAAAATATTTTGATGATGAAAATATAAAAAACACATTTGTAGGTCATCCTTTAATTGAAAAAGATCAAAAAGTTAAAACTGATCTAACTAATATCATTACAAGAGATAAAAAGATTATCTCAATTTTTCCTGGAAGTAGAAAATCTGAAATAAATGTTCTTTTACCTATTCAATTGAAATTTATCAAATTGATGAATAATAAAGATCCTAATTATTTTTATGTATTTCACTCTACTGATGAAAATAAAAAAATAATTATGAATCATTTTGAGACTGCTGATCTAAAAAATATTGATATTGTCTCTGATGAAAATATTAAATCTCAAATTTTATCTAATTCAATTTTTGCCGTTTGCAAATCAGGAACAGCTTCATTGCAAGTGTGTAATGCGAATGTACCGTCAATTATTGTATATAAGTTGAGCTTTATCAATTTTATGATTTTTAAATTATTGGTAAATGTAAAATATGCAAATATTATAAATATTATTAATAACCGAGAAGTAATACCTGAATTATTACAAGGAGAGTGTAATGCTCAAGAAATTTATAAATCTGTTGTGTTTTTTCTTAAAAATCCTGATTATATGAAAAAACAGTTAGATGATTGTAAAAAAACTTTAGAAGGCATTAGATCAAAAACTTCATCTTCTGCAGAAGCTGCTTCAATTTTAAGCAAGTATCTTATTAGCTAACCTTTTATTAACTTCTTCTTTGCCTAAAGATATAATTATATCATAAATACCTGGTCCAAATTTAGAACCAGTTAAAGCTATTCTCAAAGGCTGTCCAACACCTTTAAAATTAGTATCATTAGATTTAATAAGCTCGTTTATTATCGGTTCCAAAGTCTCCTTACTAAGCTTATCTACTGTATTAAATTTAGTGGTAAAATCAGAAATGACTTTTTTGGCTTTATCATCAATTAACTTAATATCTTCTTTATTAAAATCAATTTCATCTGCCACAATATATTTACCATTATTAAATATATCTTCTAAAGTTTTAGCCTTATTTTTTAAGAAGGTTAGAGATTTTTTGATCTTGTTTTTTTTATCTGACTTAATTTCATTTTTATATAATTTACAGTATTCAACTAATTGATCAAATAAATCACTTTCATCAATATTTTTAATATAGTGTTCATTCATCGATAGAATTCTACTCATATCTAACTTAGAAGGAGATTTACCAATCCCATCTAGATTAAAATATTTAATACTTTCATTTAAGTTAAATATTTCTTTATCTTTAAAAGACCATCCTAGTCTTAAAAGATAATTTCTAAGAGCATCAGGCATAATACCAATCTTTGAATAATCATCTAATGTAGAAGCTTTATCTCTCTTGGATAGTTTTTTTCCTTCAATTGTATGAATTAAAGGTATGTGAGCAAATGAAGGTAATTCCCAATTCATAGCTTGATAAATTTGTATTTGTTTAAAAGTATTTATCTTATGATCATCACCTCTAATTATATGAGTCATATTCATTTGATGATCATCAACTGAAGCTGACAAGTTATATGTTGGAGTTCCATCATTTCTTAAAATAATAAAATCTTCAATAGTATTATTATCAATTTCAACATCTCCTTGAACTAGATCTTTCAATATAGAAGTACCATCTATTTTACTTTTAAATCTTATGACTGGTTTGATACCTTTTGGAGCTTCTGTTTCTTTTTTGTTTCTCCATTTTCTATCATAGATATAAGGAATCTTTTTTTGTCTTGCTCTTTTCTTTTGTTCTTCTATTTCATCACTTGAACAATAACATTTATATGCATGACCATTTTTGAGTAATTCATTTGCAACTTTTATGTGATCTTCAATTTTTTTCGATTGTATATATTCTTCTCCATCATAATTTATACCAATCCATTTTAGAGATTTAATTATTTGTTCTTTATATTCTTCTTTTGATCTTTCTTTATCTGTATCTTCTACTCTTAAATAAAAATCACCTTTTTGGTTTTTAGAATATAGCCAATTAAATAAAGCTGTTCTAACCCCACCAATATGCAAAGGTCCAGTAGGAGATGGAGCAAATCTTGTTGCTACTTTTTTCATTAAAAATGTTTAGACTATTTTACTAGAAGTTTCTATATAAAGATACTAAAACGCCCTGTACTTTAACTCTATCTGGGCCAAAAATTTTAGTTTCGTAGTTTTTATTAGCACTTTCAAGTGCTACAACTTTACCTTTTTTTCTAATTCTTTTAAGCATAGCTTCATGCTCATCAATTAATGCAACAACTATTTTTCCATTATCTGCTGTATCAGTTCTTTTAATAATAACAGTATCACCTTCGTTAATACCAGCTTCAATCATTGAATCTCCCTGCACTTTAAGACCAAAATAATCACCATTTTTTTCTAAGTTACTCGGTAAAGGAATTCTTGAAACTTCATTTTGAATAGCTTCTACAGGTGTTCCAGCAGCTATTTTTCCCAAAACTGGAACCTCAACATCATCAGACGTTGGTTTTTCCTCATCCAAACCACCTTTGATAACACTAGGTGAAAAACTATTATAAATATCATTTGCTGAAGCTGTTTCTGGTAATTTAATCACTTCTAATGCTCTTGCTTTATGAGCAAGTCTTTTGATAAATCCCCTTTCTTCTAAAGCACTTATTAATCTATGAATTCCTGACTTAGATTTTAGATTTAATGATTCTTTCATTTCTTCGTAAGAAGGAGATACGCCAGAGCTTCTCAACTTTTTGTTGATAAATAAAAGTAGGTTTTTTTGTTTTTTTGTTAACATAAGAACAAATATCGTACAAAATCTGTTCTACAAAAGTTCTCTACAATTCACAATAGTAAAAAAAGGCAATAAAATAGGGGATTATTCGACTATAGAACAGAAAAAATAGAATTATTGTCAAGATCCTTCAAAAGTGATTCACCAATTAAAAAAGTTTTAATAGATGTCTTGTTTGAGAGATCCAACAACTCTTCTTTTGTCTTAATTCCACTCTCAGAAATTAATGGACCAGGGTGATCAACTAAAACATCATGAATATCAAAAGTTGTATTTATATCAGTTTTTAAAGTTTTTAAATTTCTATTATTTATTCCAATCAAAGCTTCTTTAAATTTAAGAGCTTGTTTAGCTTCTTCAACGGTGTGCACCTCGACAATAACAGACATATTAAATCTTAATGCCTCTTCATACAAATCATTTGCGAGGCTTTCACTAACACCAGCTAAAATAATCAAAACAGCATCAGCCCCATAACTTTTTGCTAAAGGTACTTGAAATTTATCTACAAAAAAATCTTTACATAGAATTGGTAAATTAATTTTTTGTTTAATCTTACTAATATGTAACAGGTTTCCTAAAAAAAAATCTTCTTCAGTTAAAACTGATAAACAAGTAGCTCTATTCTTATTATATGTGCTAGCTATTTGAACAGGATCATAATCTTTAATAATTATACCCGCAGAAGGACTGGCTTTTTTAATTTCAGCAATAATTGAAAATTTACTTTCTTTTAAATTATTTTCGATTTTTTCTTTAAAATTAATAAATGTTTTATTTGTATCAATTAATTTATCTAATGAGTCTTGCGAAATATTTTTTTTTAAATTTTCTAATTTTTCACTTTTTTTTTTAATAATTTTTTCAAGAACATTTTCAGGCATTTTGAATTTTTTCTAAATGGTTAATAACTCTATTTGATAAAATATGTTCTCTTGCATTTTTATAAGCATCACTAAAATTCTGATAAGTTTCATTAACTATTAATCCTGCTGCAGCATTTAAACAAACAGCTTTAGAAAAATCATTATCTTGACCTTTAAATATATCAATCATTTTATCTGCATTAAATTTTGCATCATCACCGATAAGATTTTCAAATTTATCTGCATTTACATTTAATTCTTTAGGGTCAATAACAAATTCAGTAATTTCTTTATTTTTTAATTGGATGATATTTGTTTTGGCATAAGGTGAAATTTCATCTAAGCCATCCTCACTATTTACAATCCATGCAAATTTAATATCTAAATTATTTAAAGCATTTGCAAATATTTTTAATAGTTTTTTATCAAAAACACCAACTACTTGTCTTTTTACAAGGGCGGGACTGCTTAATGGTCCAATCAAATTAAATATAGTTCTTTTACCAATTTTTTTTCTAGTTGGACCAACAAATCTCATTGCACTATGGTAATTAGGTGCAAACATAAAACCAAAATTATTTTTGTTTATTTGAGCTTCGATATCCTTTGGGTCTAAATTAATTTTAATATTTAGAGCTTCTAAAACATCACCTGATCCACATTTAGAAGATACAGCTTTATTCCCATGTTTTGCTACCTTAACACCCATGCTTGCAAGTAATAATGCAGATGCTGTAGATATATTTAGTGTATTCATGCCATCTCCACCTGTACCACATGTGTCTATACAATTTTCTACATTTACTCTTTTTGATTTATCTCTAAGAACATAAACACCACCAGCTATTTCATCTGATGCTTCACCCTTAGCTGATAAAAATGTTAAAAAATCAAATATTTCTTGATCTTCTGCTTTACCTTCCATTAATAATTCAAAAGCTCCTTTGCTTTCATTAAAAGATAAATTTTCTTTATTCTTAATTTTTTCTATGAATTCTTTCATTAATCTTAAATTTTAATAAAATTTTTTAAAATTTTAATACCTAATTTAGTTTTAATACTTTCAGGATGAAATTGCACTCCATGAACATGGTATTTTTTGTGTTTTACACCCATTATTAAACCATCTTTTGTTTCAGCTGTAATTTCCAGATTTTCAGATAATGATTTTTTATCAATAATTAGGCTGTGATAACGAGTTGCTTCAAAGATTTTTGGAAGATTTTTTAATATACCAGTTTTTTTTGATATTATTTTACTAGTTTTACCGTGCATCAGTTTTTTTGCCTGAATAATTTTTGAACCAAATACCTGACCAATTATTTGATGACCTAAACAAACACCGAGAATTGGTATTTTTTTATATAAAGATTTTACAATTTTAAGACAATTACCTGATTGATTAGGATTACCTGGACCAGGCGAGATTACAATTTTATTATAGTTACTTTTTAAGATTTCATTTGTAGTAATTTTATCATTTCTAATTACATCTACATTTATCTTTAATGAGGACAGGTAATGATAAAGATTAAAAGTAAAACTGTCGTAATTATCAATTAAAACTATTTTTTTCATTTCAGCGCATTAATTAAAGCTTTTGCTTTATTTACTGTCTCTTCGTATTCTTTTATAGGTTTGCTATCTGCAACAATACCAGCTCCAGCTTGAACATAAAATTTATCTTTTTTAGCTACAGCTGTTCTTAGAGCTATACAAGTATCAAATTCCCCATTTGCTGAAAAATAACCTATACCACCTGCATAAACTTTTCTTTTTGTTGTTTCTAATTCATCTATTATTTCCATAGCTCTAATTTTTGGAGCCCCAGAGACTGTTCCTGCAGGAAAACCGGCTAGTAGTGATTTAAATTTAGAAAATTTTTTATTATATTGTCCAACGACATTAGAAACTATGTGCATCACATGAGAATATCTCTCAATTATAAAGCTTTCTGTCACTTTTACAGTATTTATTTTTGAGACCTTTCCGGCATCATTTCGTCCTAAATCTAATAACATTAAATGTTCAGATAGCTCTTTTTTATCTTTGAGTAAGTCTTTTTCAAAATAAAGATCTTCTTTTACAGTTTTACCTCTTGGTCTTGTTCCAGCTATTGGTCTTACTGTAATTTTATTATCCCTTAGTCTTACTAATATTTCTGGACTTGCACCAATTATTTGAAAGTCATTAAAATTAAAAAAAAACATAAAAGGAGAAGGGTTGGTGACTCTTAGTTTTTTATAAATATCAATTGGTTTTTTTGTTAACTTTGCTTCAAATCTTTGACTTAAAACTACCTGAAATATATCACCTAACTTTATATATTTCTTTGCTTTATTGACCATTGATAAAAATTTATTTTTTGATGTATTGGATTTAACTTTTATCGTATTTAAATTTTTATTTTTTCTTAAATCAATCTTTGGTATTGTTGATTGAATTGATAATCTAAAAAGATCAGATTGAATATCATTATATTTCTTTTGATAATTATTGATTTTCTCATCTTTAAAAATATTACAAATATAAAATATCTCTTTCTTTAGATTATCATGAATTACCAAAGTTCTTGGCCTCAAAAGTCTAACATCTGGTAACTGAAGATCGTTTTTACAATTATTTGGAATTTTTTCTATATATCTAATTGAATCATAAGAAAAATAACCTGAAATTAATGAGCATATTTTTGGTAAATTTTTAGGGGTTTTAAAATTGAAATCTTCTATAATTTTTTCAATTAAGTTTTCAGGCTTATCTTTTAATCTAATCTTTTTATTTTTTTTAACAATATAAGAGTTATTATTATTGAATTCCCAAATCTTGTCAGGATTTTTTCCAAATATTGTGTATCTACCTTTAATTTTTCCTTTTTCAACAGATTCAAATATAAAACTATTTTTTTCTTCCAAAAAATTATCTATTAAATTTAAAACCTCTTTATCATTTTTTACTTTTTTAGATGTATAGATAATTTGATTTTCCTTGTTTCTATGTCGAAACTTGAACTCTTTAAAGCTTCGATTAGTTATCATTGAAAGAAATTTTTAACACGTTCAATTGTCTTTTGATTTAAAGTGACATTATATTTAGTATTCAAAAATAAATCATAAGATTTTAATAAAGTGTTTTTATTATTTGATCCATGTTTATCAACATATTGCTGAAATTTTTCACTGTTATAATCTATAACAATCTCTTCAAATTTTTTCACTTTTGCTAAATAAATATTGTTTTCTTCATCATTTATCAAGGTGAATGAATTAATTGGTAAACTATATAAAACTTGAACTGCATTGATTTCAAATTTCTTATTATCTTTAATTGAATTTAATTTTGTTGTTTGAATCCTTCCTTTGCTCATTTTGAAAAAATCATCACTATTAAATTGTTTACTTGTGATTTTATCTAATAGATTTTTATTGTAATCAAATTTATTTTTTTGCAAAACCAAAGTAAGAACTTCTTCTTTTATCTGTTTATCATTTAAATCTGGCTCTCTTTCAGAAATATTATTTATATTATAGATTATGAAGTCATTTTTATTTTCAAAAATATCAAATTTATTATTTCTTAATTCATAAATTTTTTTCTCTATTTCATTTTTATTAACTGAAAATTTAAAATCTTTGATAATTACAGGTGATATGTTTAAATTTGATACAATTGACTCAAAATCTACTTCATTAGATATATCAATTTCTATTTGGTCAATTTTATCAAAGAAAGATTGATTAAAATCATCAACTCCAATTAAATTTTTAGGGTTTATTACTGCATAACTAAAATCAACATATTCTACTTTTAATTGATCTTTATTTTCATTTATAAAATTTTTTAATTCAACATCTGTAATTTCTTCTTTTCTTATATAAAAATCTTTTAAATCTAGAAAATCTATTTCAAGTTTTTTATTTTCTTCTTCATAAAGTTTTTTAATTAAAAATTGTGGTGAAGTTGTTCCAGCACCAATATAATCAAATAAATTTTTTTGTAGTTCTCTACTACGCAATCTTTGTTCAAAGCTTGGGGCTGATAAATTATTTTCAAGTAAAAATTTCTCGTACTTTATTCTCTCAAAATTTCCATTTTCATCGTGAAAATTTTTATTTTCTTTTATTTTTTTAAGTAGAGTTAGTTCACTAACTATAAGATTAAAATCTTTAATTTCTAAATCAAGCAATGTTGTTGATACAAGACCTGATAGTAGTTCTTCAATAATATTTTTGTCTAAATTTTCTTTTATTGTTTTTTCAGGTATTCCTGATTTATTTAAATAATCTATAAAATCTTGTGTTGAAATATTATTGTTATTTATTTTTGCAACAGTGTTGGTATTTCCGCTGCTAAACATTCCTCCCATTCCCCAAAATACAAATGGAATAATTATAATAAAAACTAATAAGCCGGCAAATTTAGTTTTTGCAAAATTTCGAAAACTACTAATCATCCTCTATAAATTTATTGATCTATAAAAAGCAAACCTATAGATTAAATTATAACAGATGACAAATAAATATATGTATTTTATTGCAAATTGGAAAATGTTTGGTGTTTTAAATTCACTAAATTCACTACATAAAGTCTTAAAATTTTTAAAAACATTTAAAAATAATAAATCTATCAAATTAATTTATTGTCCGCCAAACACGTTAATTAGACCCATGACCAAAAAATTAAAAAAATCAAATATTGATGTTGGTGCTCAAAATTGTCATGAGAATGAAGCTTATGGTGCTTTTACTGGTTCTGTAAATTCAAAGATGTTGAAAAGTGTGGGTGCCAAGTATGTAATAATAGGTCATTCAGAAAATAGACAAGTTGGTGAAACAAATAAATTAATTAATAATAAGATTAAAAGTGCTCTTAAATCTGGATTAAAAGTAATTTTTTGTATTGGTGAAACTTTACAAGAGAAAAGAAAAAGAATAACAAAAAAAGTTTTAAATTCTCAAATGAAATTAGGTCTAAATAAAATTAAGAATAATAAAAATATTTTAATTGCTTATGAGCCTGTCTGGTCAATTGGAACAGGATTAATACCAAAATCAGAGGAATTATATGAAACAATAAATTTTATAAAAAAAAGAATGAAAAATTATAAAGTTTTATATGGTGGTTCAGTAAATCCAAAAAATATTAATGAATTAAAAACTATAACAAATATAGATGGATATTTGATTGGCGGCGCATCACAAGATCCCAAAAAATTCATTGATATAATTAAAAAAACATATAATTAACCTCCATGGAAAATATATTATTAGTTTTAAACATCATATTTGCCGTAATTTTAGTTTTACTTGTTTTAATGCAAAAATCTGAGGGGGGTGCTCTTGGAATAGGTGTTTCTCAAGAAAGTTTTATGTTTTCTAGATCAGCAGGAAATTTTATGACAAAAGCAACAGCTATTGTTGCTACTTTATTCATCATCTGTAGTCTTGGTTTAACAATTGTATCCAGAGGCGATTTAGCCCCGACTTCTTCAGTTTTAGATACAGTTGAGGAAAAAACTGAGGACACACCGTCAATTCCAGAAAATAATAATTAATACTTTCAATTTTCTTTTTTCTTCGCTATAAGATACTTCCATGGCGCGATTTATTTTTGTCACGGGCGGCGTGGTTTCATCATTAGGAAAAGGTCTCTCTTCAGCATCCCTAGCTTATTTACTTCAATCAAGAGGTTATAAGGTAAGATTAAGAAAATTAGACCCATATTTAAATGTTGATCCAGGGACAATGAGTCCATTTCAACATGGTGAAGTTTTCGTAACTGATGATGGCGCAGAAACAGATTTAGATCTAGGACATTATGAAAGATTTTCAGGAGTAACAGCAAAAAAAACTGACAATATTACAACAGGAAAAATTTATAGTGATGTTCTTCAAAAAGAAAGAAAAGGTGAATATTTAGGTAAAACAGTTCAAGTCATTCCTCATATCACTGATAGAATTAAAGAATTTATTAAACATGATACATCTAAAGAAGATTTTGTAATTTGTGAAATCGGAGGTATCGTAGGTGATATTGAAAGTCTTCCATATGTTGAAGCTATAAGACAATTTTCAAATGATATTGGAAAAAAGAATGCTTTGTTTATTCATTTAACTTTAGTTCCTTACCTAAAAGCATCTGATGAAATTAAGACTAAACCAACTCAACATTCTGTAAAAGAATTAAGAAGTATTGGGGTTCAACCTGATATCATAATTTGTAGATCAGAAAGACCCATACCTTTAGAACATAGAAAAAAAATATCTTTGTTTTGTAATGTTGATATTAGAAATGTAATTGAAACAGTCGATGTAAAAACAATTTATGAAGCACCTATCAGTTTTGCAAAGCAAAAATTAGATGTTCAGGTTTTAAACTATTTTAAACTTAAGTCTAAAAAATCTAATAATTTATCCCCTTGGAAAAAAATAACTAAAATTACACTAAATACTAAGAAGCAAGTTAATATAGCAATTATTGGTAAATACGTTGAATTGAAAGATGCTTACAAATCATTAGATGAAGCACTGACTCATGGAGGAATTACTAACAATCTCAAGGTAAATTTAGTAAGGATTGATTCAGAAAAATTAAAAGTTTCAGAAATTAAAAGTAAACTTCAAGATGTTTCAGGAATTTTAATACCAGGTGGATTCGGTAAAAGAGGAACAGCAGGAAAAATAGAGGCCATCAAATATGCTAGGATTAATAAAATTCCATTCCTAGGAATTTGTTATGGAATGCAAATGGCAATTATAGAATTTGCTAGAAATCAGCTTAAGATTAAAAATGCAACTTCTTCTGAGTTTGATAAAAAGGGCATTCATATAATTGGTTTAATGCATGAATGGGAGAAAAGTGGAAGAAAAATGAAAGGAACAGATAAAGATCTTGGTGGAACAATGAGACTTGGTTCTTATGATGCGATTTTAAAAGAAAAAACAAAAATTAGAAGTATTTACAAATCCAAATTAATTAAAGAAAGGCACAGACACAGATACGAAGTGGATATTTCGTATAAAGAAAAATTTGAGAAGAAAGGATTAATATTTTCTGGTTTATCACCAGATAATAAGCTTCCAGAGATAATTGAACTTAAGAATCATCCATGGTTTATAGGAGTTCAGTTTCATCCAGAATTTAAATCTAGACCTTTGAGCCCACATCCTTTATTCTCTTCCTTTATCAAAGCAGCAAAAAATTATAGATGAGTGCGATTAAAGTAAATTGTAAAAATATAGAAATTTCAAACAACAATAAGATTTGTATCATTGCTGGCCCTTGCCAATTGGAGACAGAACAGCATGCGATGGATATGGCTGGAAAAATTAAGGAAATTACTTCAAAATTCGGCCTTGGATTTATTTATAAAACTTCATTTGATAAAGCAAACAGAACAAGTTTAAAAGGTAAAAGGGGAGCAGGTTTAGATGCATCACTTCCTGTATTCGACAAAATTAAAAAGGAATTAAATGTACCTATTTTAACAGACATTCATAATGCTGAACAATGTGAAATTGTTTCAAAACATGTTGATGTTTTACAAATTCCAGCTTTTTTATGCAGACAAACAGACTTGTTAATTGCTGCAGCAAAAACAAATAAAATTATTAATGTAAAAAAGGGTCAGTTCTTAGCACCATGGGATATGGTGAATGTTACTAAAAAAATTTCAGACTCTGGAAATGATAAAATATTAGTTACTGAAAGAGGTGCAAGTTTTGGTTATAATACTTTAATCTCTGACATGAGATCTTTACCAATAATGGCCAAGAATGGTTATCCAGTTATTTTTGATGCAACACACTCAGTACAACAACCAGGTGGTCTTGGAGAAAAAAGTGGTGGTCAAAGAGAATTTGTTGAATATTTAGCAAGAGCATCAGTTGCAGTTGGAGTTGCTGGTGTATTTATTGAAACTCATCAAGATCCAGACAATGCTCCATCTGATGGACCGAACATGGTACCATTGAATAAATTAGAGAATCTATTAAAACAATTAAACGATATAGATAATCTTATTAAAAATTAAGTGAGTAAAATTCTTAAAGTTAAAGCACGACAAGTTTTTGACAGTAGAGGAAATCCAACTGTTGAAGCAGAAATCTATGTTAAAAACAAAAGTGCAAAAGCAATATGTCCCTCAGGGGCTTCGACTGGAACTTATGAAGCTTATGAAAAAAGAGATGCTAATAATAAAAGATATTTAGGTAAAAGTGTTTTTTCAGTAATCAATTTAGTCAACACTAAAATTTCAAAAGCTTTAAAAAATAAAAATATACATGATCAAGAAAGAATAGATGAAGTTTTAATCAATTTAGATGGCACAAGACAAAAAACAAAATTAGGTGCTAATGCAATTTTAGCAGTATCAATGGCTGCAAAAAAATTATCTGCTAAAGTTAAAAAAATTCCTCTCTATAAGTCTTTTTATTTAACAAAAAATTTTCAACTTCCTTATCCATTAATGAATATTATAAATGGAGGAGCACATGCCAATAATGGTCTAAGAATTCAAGAATTTATGATCCGACCTGATAAAGCAAAATCTTTTTCTGAGGCAATGAGAATTTGTTATCTAGTAATTAAAAATTTAAGTAAATTGATTAAAGTGAAAGGCTTATCTACATCAGTTGGAGATGAGGGCGGATTTGCACCTATGATTGATAATAATAATCAAGCTTTAGATTTAATTGTTTTAGCAATTAAAAAATCAGGATTTAAAAATGGTAAAGATGTTTCAATTTGTTTAGATGTTGCAGCAAATGAATTATTTAAAAAAGGAAAATATTCAATTCATTCAAAAAAATATATTTCAGTAGATAAATCAATTTCAGAATATAAAAAAATGATTAATAAATATAAGATTAAATCTATTGAAGATCCATTTGCTGAAAATGATTGGATGTCATGGAATAAATTAATGAAAGTTATCAATAAAATTCAAATAGTTGGGGATGATCTTTATGTGACTAATTTAGAAAGACTTAAAAAAGGTTTCTTGAATTTATCCTCTAATTCAATTTTAATTAAACTTAATCAAATTGGAACTGTCTCTGAAACATTAGATGTTATCAAATTTGCACAAACTATAGGGTTTAAAACAATAATTTCACATAGATCTGGAGACAGTGAGGATACATTTATTGCTGATTTGGCTGTTGGAACTAATTCAAATCAAATCAAAACTGGTTCTTTAGCAAGATCGGAAAGAGTGGCTAAATATAATCAATTATTACGTATAGAAGAACAGCTTGGAAAAAAAGCTAGAATGAATAAGATTCATTAATGTTACAAAGATTAAAAAAAAATTATTTCTTGTTGGTTTCAACCTTTTTAATTTTCTATTTTTTCTTTAACCTTTTATCAGGACAAAGAGGACTTTTTTCTTATTTTGAAAAAAAACAAATTTTGAATAGTCTTAAACAACAAGAATCTTTGCTGATAAGTCAAATTGAGGACTTGGATTTTAAAAATTCATTATTAAGTGATAATCTTGATCTTGATTATATTGAAACCTTAATTAGAGAAAGATTTATATTTGGAAAAAAAGAAGAAAAAATTTATATAATAAATACGAATGAAAATTAGACATCCAGAAAAACAAAATAAACCAATTAATCCAATTAAGAAAAAACCTGAATGGATTAGGTCTAAGCTTACCAATAGTAAAGAATTTTTTTTAACAAAGACAATTGTTAATAATAATAATCTTGTAACAGTCTGTCAGGAAGCAAATTGTCCAAATATTACTGAATGTTGGAGTAAAAGACATGCAACATTTATGATAATGGGAGATACATGTACAAGAGCTTGCGCTTTTTGTGACGTAAAAACTGGCAAACCTGGTAAACTAGATGTACTTGAACCAATTAAAATTGCAGAAGCAGTCAAAAAATTAAATTTAAAACATGTAGTAATCACTTCAGTAGATAGAGATGATTTAGATGATGGAGGTTCTAATCATTTTTATGAAGTAATTAATCAAACAAGAAAAACAAATCCAAATACAACTATTGAGGTTTTAACACCAGATTTTTTAAGAAAAGGTGACTCATATAAAAAAGTTTTAGAAGCTAATCCTGATGTTTTTAATCATAATATTGAAACTGTGCCAAGCCTTTATTTAAAAGTAAGACCTGGTTCGAGATATTTTTCTTCTCTTGAATTGTTAAAAAATGCAAAAAAAAATAATAAAAATGTTTTCACTAAATCAGGAATAATGGTTGGTTTAGGTGAAACAAGAGATGAAATTTTACAAGTAATGGATGATTTAAAATCTGCTGATGTAGACTTTTTAACTATAGGTCAGTATCTACAGCCATCTGTAAGACATTATCCATTAGACAGATATTATACTCCACAAGAGTTTGATGAATTAGGAAATATTGCAAAAGCAAAAGGATTTTTATTAGTTTCATCATCGCCATTGACAAGATCCTCTTATCATGCAGATGAAGATTTTGCTAAGCTTCAACAAAATAGAATTAATAACCATTAATGCCAAAAGCTTCAGTTAAGCGATTAATTGAATGTAAAAAAAAAGATTTAATTGATTTAGTTTTAGATATTGAAAAATATCCTGAATTTGTTCCATTTTGTTTCGATGCAAAAATTTATGAAAATCAAAAAGAAGGTGATTTAATAAAGATAATAGCAGATTTAACCATTGGCAAAGGACCTTTTAAAGATACTTATAAAAGTGATGTGGTTTTCAATAAAAAGGAAGATTCAATATTTGTAAAGAATATAGATGGGCCCTTAAATCATCTATCAAATAATTGGACATTTACTGATAAAAAAAATGGTATTACAGAAGTGACTTTTGATATTGATTTCGAAATTAAGAATAAATTTCTCAATTCTTTAATGGTGGTATCATTTCAATTTGGTTTAGAGAAAATAGCTGATTCATTTCAGAAGAGAGCTGAAGAGTTATTTGGCAGCTCTAAGAACTAAATCTAAAGCTTTTTTAACAGTAGCTTTTTGAATTAAAGATCTTTTTTTACTTTTAAATAAGTACTTATTTATTAATGTTTTTTTACCTCTTTTAATTCCAATATAAACTAAACCTACAGGCTTTTGTTTGGCACCACCTTTAGGTCCTGCAATACCAGTTATTGAAACGTTAATATTAGCTTTTGACATTTTAGATAAATTATTGACCATTGCATAACAACATTCATGGCTTACAGCTCCATGTTTTCTAATAATATTTTTATTAACTTTTAAAACTTTAATTTTTGCTTGGTTAGAGTAGGTAACAAGACCTAAGTTGAATACTTTTGATGCACCACTTATTGAGGTAATTGAACTTGCAAGTAATCCACCAGTACATGACTCAGCAAATGAAATTTTAAGTTTTTTTTTGGTTAACAGTCTTATTAAAGATTTCATTAAATAAAATAACTACTTAAAAACATAAAACAAATTAAAAATAAAACAACATAAAATCCTGCACACACATCATCCATGATTACACCAAAACTGTTTTTGAAGTTTTTATCAAAAAAACTTACAGGAAATGGTTTTGCTATATCAAAAAATCTAAACAATACGAAACAAACACCATAAAAAATTATAGCTTCATCAGAAGATTTTGATGTTCCATGTGAAATTTCATAAAGATAAATTGGTATAGATTGGCCAATAAGTTCATCAATAATTATCTCTTTTGGATCTTTATTTTCATTATTTTTGATATGAGTTGCAATCGCTGAAAAAGAAAAAACAAAAATTATTATTAATCCTAATAAAATTATATTTGATGACAAATTTAATATATGAAAAAGAATATAAAGTAGAATAACAGTAGCCAATGATCCAAAAGTACCAGGAATTTTTGGAATTTTTCCAAGACCAAACATTGTCACAAATAATGTATTTAAAGATTTAATCATGTTTTGTAATAGAAATTATTACTTCACAAGCAATTGCTTTTTCTTTTCCAATTAAACCTAATTTTTCTACTGTTTTACCCTTTAGATTAATTTTTTCTTTATTTAAAGTTGTTAGCTTAGATATCGAATTGATAATTTTTTTTCGGTATTTTGAAACTTTAGGTTGTTCACAAATTAAATTTATATCAAGGTTATTTATTGAAAAATTAGAATTATAAAGATTATCTATAATTGGTTTTAACATTTTTGGAGATCTTATATTTTTAAATTTCTTTGTATTTGGAAAATAAGTGCCAATATCTTTTTTTCTTGTAGCACCTAAAATTGCATCAATTATTGCGTGTAAAATTACATCTCCATCTGAATGTCCTTTAAGGCCAGAATGAAAAGGAATTTTTATTCCACCTAAGTAAAGTTTTTTATTTTTCTTTAGTTTATGAATATCAAAGCCTATGCCGTAGTAGGTTTTGAAAGTTTCGATGTCATTGAAGTATGTAATTTTATTGTTTTTGTTTTCTCCTTTAATGAATTTCACTTTATAATTATTATTTATAAAAAGTGTTGCTTCATCACTTACTTTATTTTTTTCTTTTATTGATAAATTATATAATTCCTTAAATCTAAAAGCTTGAGGTGTTTGCGTTAATAAGGAATTATTTCTATCAAGATTAAATATTTGATTTTTGATTTTATATTTGATGGAATCTTTTGAAATAAGAACTGGAACTACAGCTTTATTTTTTTTTAAATTTTGAACCATATTTTGGAGCAGTTTTATTGAAAAATTTGGTCTTGCAGCATCATGTATAAACACATTATTTGGTTTATATTTTTTGAGATATTTTAAAGCAATAAGAGAAGAATCTGATCTTTCTTTTCCACCTTTGATAATATTTATCATTTTAGGATAATTTTTTTTTTTAAAATGTTTTAAATTGTTTGTGACAATTAATATCTTCTTAAAAAGCTTAGAATTTAGTGATTTCTCTATTGAATGATCAATAATTTCTTTATTTTTATAATTATAGAATTGTTTAAGTATATTTTTATGAAATCTCTTACTTTTTCCAGCAGCTAATATTACAAAATAGTTGTTCATTTATTTAAATACTATAATTCTAAATCATGTTAGAATTTTTCAAAAAAAATATATTCATTATTATTTTATCTAGTATCACACTATTTATAGGATTTTTAACATTTTTAACATTCATTGACCGTAGTTTCATTGAATTAAATCAAAATAATTTACAATATTTATTAATTTTAAATATTTTTTTACTAATTTTACTATTTATATTTATTTTTTTTGAAATAAAAAATTCAATTAAAAACGATATTGATAAAGATGGCTTAACTTCAAATAAGAAATATATTACTTATTTTTCTTTATTTACTCTAATTCCATCAATTTTAATTTCAATATTTTCATTATTTTTATTTTCATTTGCTCTTGAAAAATATTTTGACAAAAAAGTAACAACTGTTGTTAATAATTCTTATGAGCTTGCAAAAAATTATGTACAGGAAGTAAGAAATAAAATTGAGGCTGATATAATTTTAATTGCTTTTGATACAAATAAGAGTGCTAATTTTCTAAATGAAAATGCCAAAGAATATTTAAGATTTTTAAATACACAAAAACTTATTAGAAATGTTGATGAAATACATATAATTGATAAAAATAAAAAACTTTTATATTCAACCGAAAGTAAAGAAAAATATATTCCTCCAGTTGATAAAGCTCTAAATTTAGTTCTTGATGATGATAGGCCTTTGAAAATAATTAATACTCAGGCTAATATTTCTGCGGCTATTATGAGACTTCAGTCGTTTGAAGATCGTTTTTTATATGTTGTAAAATTTTTAGATGAAAATATTTCTAACTATTTAAAAGAATCACAAGAGGCTATCAATTTTTATTATACAGTAGAAGAGAGAAGTACTGGTATTAAAATTTCATTTATTTTGATTTATATAATTATAGTTTCCTTATTATTATTTATATCAATTACTATAGCAATAAGATTTTCATCAAGATTTTTTAGATCAATCAATAATTTGATTCTTGCATCTACAGAAATAGGACATGGTAATTTAAATACAAAAGTTCCAGAAATAAAAACTGATAAGGATATGGAAATTTTGAATAAAAATTTTAATTCAATGATAAGTAGATTAAAAAATCAACAAGAAAAATTAATAATAAATGAAAGATATGAAGCATGGGGTAGTTTAGCTAGAAAACTTGCTCATGAAATAAAAAATCCTCTCACACCAATACAATTAACAATAGATCGAATAAGAGATAAATATTCAGAACAAATTATAAATGAAGACCAAGAATCTTTTAAAGAAAATTTAAAGATAATAAATGCACAAATTAAACAAATTGAAAATTTAGTTAATCAATTTTCTGATTTTGCCAGAATGCCTAAGCCGATATTTAAAAAGAATGATTTAATTAAAATTTTAAATGACAACATAAAATTGTTATCAGAAATTTCAAAATCAACAGAAATTAAAATTATTAATGATAATGATAAAGTTTTGTTCGAATGTGATAAAGAACAAATTGCTAGAGTTTTCTTTAATTTAATTAAAAATTCTATTGAAAGTATTGAGCAAAAAGCTGAAAAAAACACTAATTTCAATAAAAAAATATCAATTGAAATTTTATTAAATAATGATCATATTAAAATTATACTAGTAGATAATGGTATAGGTTTTAATCAAAAAAGTAATATTAATGAAATTTTAAATCCTTATTATACTACTAAAAAAAATGGAACTGGATTAGGTTTATCAATAGTAAATAAAATAATAAACGATCATAAAGGTGAAATTGAATTTATCCCTATAAATGATGGAGCTAGGATAGAAATTAAATTTAGATTAGATGTCAGTAGAAATACTCATAGTTGATGATAACGCAGATATAAGAAATATTCTAAATGAATTGATCTTGGATGCTGGTTATAAAACAAGATTAGCTGCTAATTACAATCAAGCTTTAACTGAAATAGATAAAAAAATGCCTGATGTTGCTATTTTAGATGTGAAGTTAGACAAGGGAGATAATGACGGTATTGAATTATTGTCTCATATAAAATCAAAAAATAAAGATGTACCTGTAATTATTATTACAGGACATGCCAATATTGAAATGGCTGTTAATTCATTAAAACATGGAGCTTTTGAGTTTGTTGAAAAACCATTCGATCAAACAAGATTATTAAACTTTATTAGTAGAGCTGTTGAAAATGTTGAATTAAAAAACCAAAATAAAATATATGAAAGTAAATTGTTTTCATCTTATGATTTGATAGGAAATAGTAAAAATATTTTGAATATAAAAGATCAAATTGATAAAATTTCTTTAACTGAAAGTAGGGTTCTTATAAATGGACCTTCTGGATCAGGAAAAGAATTAATAGCAAGAAAAATTCATAAAAATTCAAAAAGAAACAAAAAACCATTTATTATTTTGAATGGAGCCTTATTAGACTCAGAAAAATATGAGTTAGAGTTATTTGGTGAAGAAAAAGGAAATGGTTCTATTTCATACGGGGCATTAGAAAAAGCAAATAAAGGAACTTTATTAATTGATCAAGTTTCTGAAATTCCATTATCAATACAATCTAAGATTTTAAGAGTACTTATTGATCAAAAATTTAAAAGATTAAATGGCAATAATGACATAAATGTTGATGTAAGATTGATTTGTTCATCTAGTAAGGATCTAAAAGAAGAAATTAAGATTGGAAATTTTAGAGAAGATCTTTATCATCGATTAAATGTATTTGAAATTAACATAAAATCACTGAATGAAAGAATTTCTGATATTCCTTTGTTAATAAAATATTTTTCTAAAAAAATTTCAGAAAATTATAACATTAAGCCACTTACAATAGATGATAATGATTCATACATTTTGAACCATACTTGGAAAGGTAATGTCAGGGAGTTAAGAAATTTAATTGAAAGAATTGCAATTTTACAACCTGATACAAAAGAAAAAGTTTCAAACATTGTCAAGGAATCATTGAAAAGTGATAATTTTGAGGAAAAATTAACTGAAAATAACCTTTCTATACCGTTAAAAGAGGCTAGAGAAAATTTTGAAAAAGAGTATTTAACAATGCAATTGAAAAAATTTAATGGAAACATATCAAAAACTGCAAACTTTGTTGGTATGGAGAGAAGTGCTCTTCATAGAAAGCTAAAAGGCTTAGGAATTAAAGAATTTAATTGAAATGAATATTATAATCTGTGGCGCTGGAAGAGTAGGTTTTACTATAGCTAAATTATTGAGTGAACAGGGTCACTCTATTACTGTAATTGATCAATCTAGTGAGGATATTCAAAAAATAAATGATAGTTTGGATGTTAAAGCAATAGTAGGAAAAGCTACATATCCTTCAATACTTGAAAAAGCTAATGCAGTTGAAACCGACATGATCATTGCTGTTACAAGAAATGACGAAATTAATATGCTAATTTGTCAAATTGCTTTTTCAATATTCAATATACCAAAAAAAATAGCAAGAATTAGATCCCAAGATTATTTAAATCCAAAATTTACTAGAGTTTACAATAAAGAAAATCTACCTATTGATGTAATAATTTCACCTGAACTAGAAATATCAAAATCTATACAACGAAAATTAGAAGCTCCTGGAGCTTTAGATAGTGTTCCATTTGTAAATAATAAAATCAGATTATTAGAAATACTTATAAAAAAAGATTGTAAATCAATAAATATCAAATTTAACGAATTATCAAAAAAATATCCAAAACTTGAAGCAAATATTATTGGAATAAATAGAGAAGGTAAATTTTTTATTCCAAAAAAAACAGAGTCAGTAAAAAGTAATGATAAAATATATGTAATAATTAATTCATCTCAAATGGCAGAAACACTAGAAGCTTTTGGTCATGAAGAAAAAATATCAAAAAAAATTCTTATTATTGGTGGTGGCAATATTGGATTCAATTTAGCAAAAAATATTGAAGAAACTTTAGAAACAGTAAGAGTAAAAATTGTGGAAAAAAATAAAGATAGAGCTGAATACTTGGCAAGCCAACTTAATGATACCATTGTAATTAATGGTGATGGACTTGACGAAGAAGTTTTAGCAGAAGCAAATTTAGGTGAAGCTGAAACAGTTTTAGCGCTTACTAATGATGATGAAGATAATTTGATGGTAAGTGTCTTAGTTGAAAAGTTTGCTAAAGATCAAAAAGATATTGACGATAAAAGAACTATGGCTTTAATAAATAAACCAAATTATTCACTTCTTCAATCTTCTCTTAAGATAGATGATTTAATTGATCCTAGAATGACAACAGTATCAAGTATATTAAAACATATTCACAAAGGAACAATTGAAAATGCATACACTATTTCTGATGGCGAATATGAAGTTATTGAGGCTGAAATAATTGAAACTTCAGAACTAATTAATAAAGAAATTAAAAATTCAAATTTGCCTGAGGAATTAAGAATTGGTGCTGTTTTAAGAGATAAAAAAGTTGTTATACCAAGGTCAGATTTTATTTTTAAAAAAGATGATAAAGTTGTATTTATAGTAAAAAAAGACTCTATATCATTTGTTGAAAATATTTTTAGATTAAGTTCAGTTTAATTAAATGCTCCAACTACAAATTAGATATTTAAGTTTTTTTTTCGGCCTGATTTCTATTTTATCTTTTTTTAATTTGATTTACTCATATTATCTTAATTTATATCTAAATATTGATACTTACTATTTGAGTTTAATAATATCATTTATATTAGGAATTCTATTTTACAAAATTAAAACCACTAAAGATAAATTGTCGATTTATCAGAAAATTTTAACTGTTTTTTTTGGTTATATTTTTATACCAGTTATTTTATCCATTCCATTTTATTTTAGTATTTATGATTTAACTTTTTTGAATTCTTATTTTGAAGCAATTTCTGGCTTCACATCAACAGGTTTTACTATATTTGATAATATAAAACATATAGATCAAAGCTTAATCTTATGGAGATCAACAACTCAGTGGATAGGTGGGCTTTATTTTTTATTTTCAATAATTTATTTGATAGATATATATGATGAAAGTTTTAAAAAAACTTTAACAAATTATATTTCATTCAACAGTTCAGAAATATTAAAACAAGCTACAAAAATTTTTCTACTTTATTCTAGTATAACTTTATTGATTTTTATTGTTCTGAATATATTTTCAATAAGATCTTTTGACTCTCTTAACTTAGCTTTTTCACTAATCTCTTCCGGTGGTTTTTTGCCTGTAAATGAACTTTCGAATATAATAAAAGATAATACACAAGTTATAGTTTTATCATTATTAATGTTAGTATCATTTTTTAGTATTTTTTTTAGTTACAATATAATTTTTTCAAAAGATAAGAATATTAATTTTTTTTATGAAGATTTACATCTCATAACTTATCTACTTATTGTTTTAACAATTTTTTTTCTTTTTTTTAGTTTTAATAAAGATTTTTTAAATAATTTAATAGGAATTACTAGCAGTATGTCTAATATTGGATTTTCACTTGAGTCAAAAGAATCTAATCTAAGTTTTATTTATTTAATATTAGTTATAATAGGAGGATCCTTTTTTTCTACAAGCTCTGGACTAAGGTTTATTAAGATTTATTCTTTATTTAAATATTCTCTAAATCAAATACTTTCATTTAGTAGACCAAAAAATGTATTTATGAATAAATTAATTTTTACAAAAATAAATTTTGATTTTAATGAAATAAGTAAATATTTTCTTACAGTTTTAATTTTTATAATATCTTTGTTTATATTAACAATATTGTTAAGTATAAGTGGAATTAGTTTTGAAAATTCATTTAAATTATCAATTCTAACATTAATGAATACTGTAAATTCAGCTTCATATGGGTTACAAGATTTTGACTTTAATAATCTTTACTTTTTGACTAAATATTGTCTAATTTTCTTTATGATTGTTGGGAGAATTGAACTGTTAACAATTTTACTTCTAATGAAAAAATTCCTTTTTAAAAATTAATTTATTATTATATATATATTTATCAAAATATTGCGCCCTTAGCTCAGCTGGATAGAGCATCGGTTTTCTAAACCGAGGGTCGTAGGTTCGAATCCTTCAGGGCGCGCCATTATTAACGTTTTTCTAGCTTTTTTTTGGGAATAAATTTCTTGACTAGAATTTGAAAAATCACACTATTTTATTAAATTTTTTCTTGAAGAGTTTTTTTTTAAATGATTAAATTATGAATATTCAAAACATAGTTTTGAATTATTTGTTAACAAATAAATAATAACAAAAGGAAGAATAATGTTTAAATACTTAAAACAATTAACTTCTTTAGTTGCTGTAGTAGCTGTGTTGTTTACTTTTACAACAGAGTCTATGGCTGCTAAAAAATCTAAAACACTTAAAAACACTCAAAAGAAAGGTTTTGTAAGATGTGGAGTATCTCAAGGTCTTCCAGGATTTTCTAATGCTGATGCTGCAGGAAATTGGACTGGTGTTGACGTTGATGTATGTAGAGCGGTAGCTGCTGCAGTATTAGGTGATGCGAACAAAGTTAAGTTTACACCACTAAGTGCTAAAGAAAGATTTACAGCTTTAACATCTGGTGAGATTGATATCTTATCAAGAAACACAACTTGGACTCTTTCTAGAGATGCTGATATTGGACTTACTTTCGTTGGAGTAAACTTCTACGATGGTCAAGGTTTTATGGTTAGAAAAAGTTCAGGTATCACTTCAGTAAATCAATTCAAAAATGGTATCTCAGCTTGTACTAACATTGGTACAACAACTGAGTTAAACATGAGAGACTTCTTTAACTCTAGAGGAATTTCTTATGAACCAGTTGCTTTTGAAAAAGCAGATGAAGTTGTTGCTGCTTATGATTCAGGAAGATGTGATACATATACAACTGACAAATCTGGTTTAGCTGCTCAAAGAACTAAAATGAGTAACCCAGATGAACACATTGTATTACCTGAAACTATTTCTAAAGAGCCACTAGGTCCAGTTGTTAGACAAGGTGATTCAGTATGGGAAGATATCGTAAGATGGTCTTTAAATGCTATGATTGAAGCAGAAGAATATGGAATCACTTCAGCAAACGCAGACTCTATGAAAACTTCAGAAAACCCAGCAATCAAAAGATTAGTTGGAGCTGAAGGTGAATTAGGTGCTGCTTTTGGTCTTGATAACGAGTGGAGCTTAAGAATTATCAAGCAAGTTGGTAACTACGGTGAAAGTTATAAGAGAAATATAGCTGACACTGGTATTTTACCAGACAGAGGTCCAAACCAATTATGGACAAAAGGCGGAATACTTTACGTTCCACCTGCAAGATAATTGTAGTTTAAAACAATTTAAAAGGGCTAGATTTTTCTAGCCCTTTTTTTTATAAACTCTTATATTATCGCACTGTGAATTTTAAATTAAAAGATTTAGGCCCCCAATTAATTACAGTTATAGCTGTAGTTCTAATATTTGGTTTTTTTACTTATAACGCGCAAATCAATATGGAGGAAAGAGGTATTGAATTTGGTTATGGTTTCTTATCACAAGAATCATCTTTTGATGTTCAATTTTCTTTAATTGAATATGACGGTTCACATTCATATTTTAGAGCATATTTAGTTGGTTTATTAAATACTATACTAGTTTCTGTAATTGGAATTATTATAGCAACAATACTTGGAGTTATTATTGGTGTAGCAAGATTATCGCCAAATTACTTAATAAATAAATTTGCAGCTTATTATGTAGAATTTTTTAGAAATATACCTTTACTTTTACAAATATTTTTTTGGTATTTTGCAGCATTAAGAGCATTACCACTTCCTCAAGATGCTGAGGCAATTTTTGGTGTATTTTTTTTAACAATTAAAGGTCTTTATGTTCCTGCTTTTATTTGGGAAAATTTTAATATTTTCTTCTATTCAATAGTAGCAGCAATAATTGCAATTATTGTAATCAGAATTCATGCAAAAAAATTACAAGAAACACAAGGTAAACAATTACCCGTTTTTTTAATTTCAATTGGATTAATCTTTATTTTACCTCTTTTGAGTTTTTTAATTGGCGGTGTAAGTTTATCTTTTGAAATTCCTCAGCTAAAACAATTAGCAGCCACTTCATTTATTTATGATGGTGGTTTAGGTTTGCCACCCGAATTAATAGCATTAACTTTATCTTTATCGTTATATACAGCTACTTTTATTGCTGAATGTGTTAGAGCTGGAATTCAAGGAGTTGGCAAAGGTCAGAAAGAAGCTGCTGCATCTATTGGATTAAATCCTAATCAAGTTCTTAAACTTGTAATTATGCCACAAGCTTTGAGGATTATAATACCACCAACAACTAATCAGTATTTGAATTTAACAAAAAATTCATCTTTGGCTGCTGCTATTGCTTATCCTGATTTAGTTTTAGTTTTTGCAGGCACAGCTTTAATGCAAACTGGTAAAGCAATTGAGATTGTGTCTATAACTATGTTTACCTATTTAAGCTTAAGCATATCAATTTCAATTTTAATGAATTGGTACAATAAAAGAATAGCTATACAGGAAAAATAATGACTAATATTAGTTTTTTAAAACCTGATAAATCAAATTTAAACACATTTTTGTATTTAGGTTCTTTTTTGTTTTTTGTTAGTATTTTAGATGTTTTCTTAAATTCATTCTTTAAAGTAAATTTAACTGGTTTTTTACCAAATTTATTAAGTTTTTTACTACCTTTAATTCTTGGTTTTATAGGCCTTTACTTTGTTAGAATTGAATATAGCGGAATAAAACATTTAGATCTTATTAATAAGCATATTAATACTAATAACTTCAATGCTATTCTTTCTTTATTAATAATTTTTGTAGTAATTAAATCTATACCACCAATATTAAGCTGGTTTGTGATTGATGCTAGTTTTGCAGGTGATAGCAAAGATGTATGTTCAGGATCTGGTGCTTGCTGGACTTATATTAAAGTTTGGATGAGAAGATTTATGTATGGAATGTATCCAAATGCAGAACAATGGAGAATTAATCTTTCATTTATAGCTTTGGCACTACTTGGTTCTGTTGGATATTTTGCTACAGATAAATTTAAGAAATATCTAACACTTTATTACGTCGTAGTTTATCCTTTGATTGCATTTTTATTCATTTTTTTCTTTATTTCTGGTGGTCCAGTATTTTTTGATTTTTCTTATGGAATAATAGCTGCAATTTTATCAATTATTGTTGGTTTTTTTATTCCTAGTAAATTTAAATTTTATTATTTCTTAATTGTTCCGTTCGCTCTTTACATCTTACTAAAATATTTTCTCTTCTTTGAAGAATATATTGAATTAGGTAAGCTCGAAGGTTTAAATTGGGTAGAAACTGGCGCTTGGGGAGGTTTATCTCTTACTTTTATAATTTCTTTTTTCTGTCTGATATTCTGTTTTCCAATTGGAATGGCTTTTGCATTAGGTAGAAGATCAAGTTTTCCTTTAATTAGATATATTTCAATTGGTTTTATTGAATTTTGGAGAGGCGTTCCATTAATTACAGTTTTATTTATGTCTGCTGTTATGTTTCCAATGTTTTTACCAGCAGATTTCTTTATAGATAAATTAGTAAGGTGTATAATAGCAATATCATTGTTTGAAGCAGCTTATGTTGCTGAAGTAATCAGAGGTGGACTACAAGCTCTTCCGAGAGGTCAATACGAAGCTGCAAAATCTTTGGGTATGGGTTATTGGAAAATGCATATATTTGTAATTTTACCACAAGCATTAAAACTAGTAATACCAGGAATAGCTAATACATTTCTTGCTTTAGTTAAAGATACTCCATTAATATTTGTTGTTGGTCTTTTAGAAATAGTAGGAATGTTAAATTTAGCTAAAACTAACCCAGAATGGTTAGGTTTTGCAATGGAGGGTTATGTATTTGCAGCAATAATTTTCTGGATTATTTGTTATGCAATGAGTAAATATAGCTATAATTTAGAAATTAAATATAAAACTGATAGATAATATATTATGTCTGATAGCATTATTCAAATAAGCAATATGAATAAATGGTTTGGTGATTTCCAAGTCTTAAAAGGAATTAATTTGGAAGTAAAACCCAAAGAAAAAATTGTTGTCTGTGGACCATCAGGCTCAGGTAAGTCAACTTTAATCAGATGTATTAATAGATTAGAGGAACATCAAGAAGGAAATATAATTGTCGATGGAACAGAATTAACAGAGGATACAAAAAACATTGAACAAATAAGAGCTGAAGTTGGAATGGTATTTCAACAATTTAATTTATTTCCTCATTTATCAATTTTAGACAATTGCACACTTGCACCTATTTGGGTAAAGAAAATGCCAAAAAAAGATGCAGAAGAACTAGCATTAAAACATTTAGAAAGAGTGCAAATTCTTGATCAAGCTCAAAAATATCCAGGCCAGTTATCTGGAGGTCAACAACAAAGAGCAGCTATTGCAAGAGCTTTATGCATGGAGCCAAAAATAATGCTTTTTGATGAACCAACATCAGCCTTAGACCCTGAAATGATTAAAGAAGTGCTTGATGTTATGGTTAATTTAGCAAAACAAGGTATGACAATGATAGTAGTTACACATGAAATGGGTTTTGCCAAAGAAGTAGCTGATCAAATGATATTTATGGACGAAGGAATGATAGTAGAAAAAGCTGATACCAAAGAATTTTTTGCCAATCCTAAGAGTGATAGGACCAAACTTTTCTTAAGTCAGATACTATAGTTGTCCTGAATTTCAAGAAATATATCTATATATTTACTGTAACTATTGCTTGACATATTTTCTATATTGCTTGTTTTTTCTTTAAAAATTAAAAAAAATATAGTTGCAGTAGGTATTAAAAACTAGTTCAATAAGTTTTTTAAAAAAAATTAAGAGGGGTCTTAATGGAAGATAATTTTAATAAGCATTTAGGCAACAAGCTAAAGCTTAGAAGATTGGCTCTAGGTTTAACACAAACTAAAGTCGCAAAAGCAATCAATGTAACGTTTCAGCAAATACAAAAATATGAAAAAGGTACTAATGGAGTAAGCTCGATAAGATTATTACAGCTTTCTAATTATTTAAAAGTGCCAATTAACTATTTTTTTGAAGATTTTTCAGAATATCTTGTGAACTTAGAAAAATCGCAAGAAGGCCATATGAATGTTAACTATAATTTTTTAGTTAAACTATATTCTGAGTTAAATGCTGATCAAAAATTAAAGTTTAATAAATCTTTACAAGTAGCAAGTAATAATATTTCTAAGGTTGGGTAATTTTTGGCTCCTCGGGCAGGACTCGAACCTGCGACCAATTGATTAACAGTCAACTGCTCTACCAACTGAGCTACCGAGGAATATAAAAAGCTCAACTTACTTTTTTTTCATCCTAAAACAAGATTTTTTTTGGAGGCAACGCCCGGAATCGAACCGGGATACAAGGATTTGCAATCCTCTGCGTAACCATTCCGCCACGTTGCCTTGTTTTAGATGATAGCCACAAGGGTTTTATATAAAATATTTACAATTAGTCTATTAAATAACGTTCCAATTTGATTATTGTTAATTTAGATTATTAAATTATAAACTAATTACACCCATGATAAGTGATAAATATATACATTCTAAAGTAGAAGATAAAATTTATGCATATTGGGAGAAAAATAAATTATTTAAACCTAAAAAAAACTCTAAAAAGTTTTCTATTGTAATTCCACCACCTAATGTAACTGGAAGTTTACATATGGGTCATGCATTAAATAATTCAATTCAAGATTTATTAGTTAGATATTATCGAATGAATAATTATGAAACCTTGTGGCAACCTGGTACAGACCATGCTGGAATTGCAACCCAAGCACTTGTTGAAAGAAAACTTGAAAAAGAAAATTTAAACAAAAATTCTCTAGGTAGAGAAAAATTCATTGAAAAAGTATGGGACTGGAAAAACCAATATGGTGACATAATCATTAACCAATTAAAAAAACTTGGCTGTTCATGTGATTGGTCAAGAAATGCATTTACAATGGATGAAAATCTATCCAAATCTGTAATTAAAGTTTTTGTAGAACTACATAAAAAGAAATTGATCTATAAGGCTGAAAAATTAGTCAACTGGGACACTGTTCTTAAAACTGCAATTTCAGATTTAGAAGTTGATCAAAGAGAGATGAATTCTAAAATTTATTATATTAAATATTCAATTGAAAATTCCTCAGACTTTATAACTATTGCTACTACAAGACCTGAAACAATGTTTGGAGATACAGCCATCGCAGTAAATCCAAAAGATAAAAGATATAAAGATTTTGTAGGTAAAACTGCCACCATACCAATTGTAGGTAGAAAAATTAAAATTATTACCGACAATTATGCAGATCCCGAGCAAGGTACTGGTGCATTAAAGATAACCCCTGCGCATGATTTTAATGACTATGAGGTTGGACAAAGAAATAAACTAGAAATAATTAATATCTTCACTGAAGAGGGAAAAATAAATGTTAATGGGCCCAAGGATTATATAGGTCTTGATAGATTTGATGCGCGTAAAAAACTACTGAATGAATTAAATGAAAAAGAATTTTTAGTAAAAGAAGAAAATATTAAAAACAAAGTTCCTTACGGTGATAGATCTAATTCTGTTATAGAACCTTTTCTGACAGAGCAATGGTTTGTTGATGCAAAAAAGTTAGCTGTGAAAGCAAAAAAAATTGTTAAGTCCAAAAAAACAAATTTCTTTCCGGCTAATTGGTCTAAAACTTATTTTCAATGGATGAACAATATTGAGCCATGGTGTATTTCAAGACAACTGTGGTGGGGACATCAAATTCCTGCATGGTATGGGCCTGATAAAAAAATATTTGTTGCTGTAAATGAAAAAGAAGCAATTAAACAAGCTAAGAAATATTATAAAAAAGATGTGAAACTTACTCGTGATCCAGATGTATTAGACACATGGTTTTCATCAGGTCTATGGCCATTTGCTACATTAGGTTGGCCAGATAAAAAAGATTATGTAAAGAAATTTTATCCAACGACTGTTTTAGTTACAGGATTTGACATTATTTTTTTCTGGGTAGCTAGAATGATTATGTTTGGAATGGAATTTTTAAACAAAGAGCCTTTTAAAGATATTTATGTTCATGCTTTAGTAAGAGATGAAAAAGGGCAAAAAATGTCTAAGTCTAAAGGTAATGTTATTGATCCTTTAGATTTAATAGAAAAATATAGTGCAGACGCTTTAAGATTTACTTTGTTATCTATGGCGTCACCAGGAACAGATGTTAAACTTTCTGAGGATAGAGTTAAAGGTTATAGAAATTTTTTAAACAAATTGTGGAATGCTAATAATTTTTTAATAACCAATAAATGTGATTTTACTAAAACTGATAAAGTTCCAAAAACAACATTAAATATTAATAAATGGATCTATTCAGAATTAATAGAAACAAAAAACAAAATTCAAAAAAATATTGAAGATTATCGATTTGATGAGGCAGCTAAAAATGCTTACCAATTTGCTTGGCATTCATATTGTGATTGGTATATCGAACTTTCAAAGACAATTCTCTATTCTGACGATAAAAAAGCTCAAAAAGAGGTAAAAGAAGTTTCTGCTTATATCTTTAAGCAAATACTCGTAATGCTCCACCCATTTATCCCATTTGTGACTGAGGAAATATGGTTAAAAAATAAGTTTGATAAATCAAATAAAAATTTTCTGATGTATAAAAACTGGCCAACTGGTAAAGCCAAAAAAGATAAATCTCAAAAAGATGTTGAAAAGATTATTAATATTATTTCAGAGTTAAGATCATTTAAAAATGAGTTAAATGTAAGTCCTGGTTCATTTGTAGATGTATCTATTAATAAGATTGCAAAAAACAATAAATCTTTAATGAATAATAATGAGGTGATTTTGAAGAAACTTGGTCGTATCAATAATTTTTTTGAAAAAGATCAGGACAAGCCTTCCGCAACACTCGTTATTTCAGGTGATATTTTTAAAGTTTATTTTGATGAAAATGTAGATTTAAATCTCATTAAAGAAAACTTACAGAAAAGACAAAATAAATACCAAGAAGAATTGGATAAGATCTCTCAACGATTATCAAATAAAGGTTTTGTTGATCGAGCACCAAAAAATATTGTCGAACAGGAAAAAAATAACTATAGTAATTTAGAAGACAATATAAAAAAAATATCTTTAACAATTGAAAGCTTATAATGCCAAAATTCAATAAAAAAAAATTACCAAGTAGACATACATCACTAGGCCCTGACAGAGCTCCACATCGTTCATTCTACTATGCAATGGGTGAAACAGAAAAAGATGTATCAAAACCTTTTGTAGGAGTTGTATCCACATGGAATGAAGCTGCTCCTTGTAATATTGCGTTAATGAGACAAGCTCAATCAGTTAAAAAGGGTGTTAGAGCATCAGGTGGAACTCCAAGAGAATTTTGTACAATTACAGTGACTGACGGTATTGCTATGGGTCATGAGGGAATGAAATCATCATTAATTTCAAGAGAAGTAATAGCAGACAGTGCTGAACTAACAGTTAGAGGACATTGTTATGATGCTTTAGTAGGTATCGCAGGTTGTGATAAGTCTTTACCAGGTTTAATGATGTCAATGGTACGTTTAAATGTACCGAGTGTATTTATTTATGGTGGTTCAATACTTCCAGGAAAATATAAAGGTAAAGACGTAACTGTTGTAGATGTTTTTGAAGCTGTTGGAAAACATTCTTCAGGACAAATGTCAGCAAAAGAATTAAGAAAATTAGAATTAGTTGCATGTCCTACAGCAGGTGCGTGTGGCGGACAATTTACTGCAAATACAATGGCCTGTGTATCAGAGGCAATTGGTTTAGCATTACCTTATTCTGCTGGAACACCAGCTCCATACGAAGAAAGAGATAAGTATGCAAAAGCAAGTGGTAAAATGGTAATGGAATTATTAGCAAAAAAAATTAAACCAAGAGATATTGTTACAAAAAAAGCATTAGAGAATGCTGCAACAATAGTTGCTGCAACAGGTGGTTCAACTAATGCAGCATTACATTTACCAGCTATTGCGAACGAAGCTGGAATTAAATTTGATTTAATGGATGTTGCAAAGATATTTAAAAGAACACCTTATCTTGCAGATTTAAAACCAGGTGGAAAATATGTTGCAAAAGATATGTGGTTAGCAGGTGGAGTACCAATGTTATTAAAAACTTTATATGATGGTGGTTATATCCATGGTGATTGTATGACAGTTACAGGTAAAACTATGAAAGAAAATTTAAAGGGAATTAAATTTAATCCAAAACAAAAAGTTTTAAGAGCTTATAACAGACCGTTGTCCCCTGATGGAGGTGTTGTAGGATTAAAAGGTAATTTAGCTCCAGAAGGTGCAATTGTAAAAATTGCTGGTTTAAAGAAATTACAATTTACTGGAAAAGCAAGATGCTTTGATAACGAAGAAAGTGCTATGAAAGCTGTTCAAAGTAGAAAATATAAAGATGGTGATGTAATCATTATTAGATATGAAGGACCAGTTGGTGGACCAGGTATGAGAGAAATGCTCTCAACAACGGGTGCAATTTATGGTCAAGGTAAAGGAGAAAAAGTTGCTTTAATAACTGATGGAAGATTTTCAGGAGCCACAAGAGGATTTTGTGTAGGTCACGTTGGACCAGAAGCAGCATTAGGTGGACCTTTAGCTCTTTTACGTAATGGAGATGTGATTGATATTGATGCTAAAAAAGGAACAATTAATGTTCGATTAACAAGAGCACAATTAGCTTCAAGAAGAAGAAAATGGAAAGCAAGAAAATCTGATTTTGGATCAGGAACACTTTGGAAATACGCACAAACTGTTGGACCTGCATATTTAGGGGCACCAACACATCCGGGTAAGAAAAAAGAAGTTAAGGAATATTCTAAAATTTGATGAAAATTCGCCCAGTTATTTTATGTGGTGGAGCAGGAACAAGACTTTGGCCTAATGCTAAAAAACATCAAGCTAAACAGTTTATAGATTTTGGTAACTGGACTTTATTAGGTAAAACTTTAGAGAGAGTTAAAGCATCTATATTTGATGCCCCAATTATAAGCACTAATGCAAAATATTTAAGACAAGTTAAACAGCATTTAAAAAAACATAGAATAAGAAAATTTAAGATAGTTTTAGAGCCTGCTAAAAGAAATACAGCACCAGCTATATTAAGTACGGCTTTAATAAAGGATATTCCTAACGAACAACCTTTAATGTTCTTAGCTGCTGATCATTTGATAGAGAAGGTTGGTTTATTCAATAAAGCAATTAAAAAACAACAAAAGAAATTAAATCAAAACAATATCTTTATTTTTGGGATTAAACCCACAATACCTTCTAGTCAATTTGGTTATTTTTTAACAAGAAATAATAAAGTCTCTAGGTTTGTAGAAAAACCAAAAGAGGCTAAAGCAAAACAAATTATCAAGAAGAAAGGTTACTGGAATTCTGGAATGTTTTATTTAAGAAAAGACTCAATTATTAATAACTTTAAGAAATACCAGCCAAATATTTACCGAAACTGTAATAAAGCTGTAACAAAAGCAAAATATAAAAGTAATGTGTATTATTTAAACAAACAAGCATTTACCAAAGCAACAGCTAAGTCTTTTGACTATGCGATATTAGAAAAAACTAAAGATATAAATGCGATCAAATTAGATATTCCTTGGTCTGATTTAGGTTCTTGGAAAGAAATTTGTAAGATGTATGGAAGAAATAAAAGACATTATTTTAAAAAGAAGAATGTATTCCATAGACCTTGGGGCAGTTATGTTAATCTATTCAATGGTAAGGAATTCTTAATTAAAGAATTATATGTAAAACCCAAAGGTATATTAAGTCTTCAAAAACATCATCATAGAGCTGAGCACTGGGTTGTTACTCAAGGTAAACCTAAAATTACTTTAAATAAGAAATATTTTACAATGAAACCTGATGAAACTATTTTTATTCCATTAGGTGCAATCCATAGAATAGAAAATCCCTACAAAAAACCAGTGAAAATTATTGAAGCACAAGTAGGCTCAATTTTAAAAGAAACAGATATTGTTAGATTTCAGGATGTATATGGAAGAGTAAAGTAATTTATGGAACTTCTAACATTTGTTTTGTTAATCATAATAGCTATTTTGTTATTTTTTCTTTTAAAAAAAGAAAGAGTCTTAGGTATTAATACTGAAGTTAAAATTGAAGATAAAAAGTTAGATGAAGATGAAAGTAAAAAATATAGAGAAACTATTTATAATCTTTTAAATTACATTCCAGAAGGTATTATAATTCTAAACAAATCTAAGGAAATAATTTTTAGTAATAGTTCAGCCAGTAAAAGATTTCAAACAAAGTTGAATGAAAATATAAGTGGATTTTTAAGAAATCCCGACTTGTTAAGTTCAATTGAAAAAGCTTTTAATGGAGAAAATTCTAATGACCTTGAAATAGAGCTACGAAACCCTTCAGTTCTTAGAATGAATGTAACAATTTACCAAGATAATCATAATTTATTTTTTGATGAGCCATCTTGCTTGCTTTTTATGAGAGATTTAACCGAATTTCATAAATTTCAACAATTAAAATCAGACTTTGTTGCAAATGTTTCCCACGAACTTAGAACTCCACTACAATCTATTAAAATGGGACTTGAGACATTTGAAAATAATGCAGATTTAAAAAAGAATTCTGAAGTTGCTAATTTATTACCAGTAATGAGCTCTCAATCTGAAAGAATGGAAAATTTAATAAGAGATTTGCTATCTCTTTCTAAGATTGAGCTTCAAGAACATATAAGGCCTACACACGAAATAGATTTAATTGAAGTGCTTAGTTATGTGATTAAGACTTATGAAAACATTGTTAAAAAAAATGACATTAATTTAAATCTGCAAAAAACTGAGAATTTTAAAATTATTGGTGATCGGGATAAATTAATAGAAATTTTTACTAACCTTATTGATAATTCAATTAAATATAGTGAGAAGGGCAAAGAAATTAAAATTGCTACTAAAAAAGAGGGTGATCTAAATAT
Organism: Candidatus Pelagibacter sp. HIMB1483; assembly: GCF_052048135.1. NCBI lineage: Bacteria > Pseudomonadati > Pseudomonadota > Alphaproteobacteria > Candidatus Pelagibacterales > Candidatus Pelagibacteraceae > Candidatus Pelagibacter > Candidatus Pelagibacter sp. HIMB1483. The sequence continues at coordinate 682,327 of NZ_JBNAIM010000002.1, forward strand.
TGTCTCTATATCAGATCAAGGGATAGGAATTCCCAAGGAATTTATTCATAGAATCACCGAAAGATTTTTTACTGTTGATCCCAGCAAAAGTCGAAGTGTTGGAGGAACAGGCTTAGGACTAGCTATTGTTAAACATCTTGTTTCTCAACATAGAGGCGAAATGATTATTAATAGTGAGGAAAATCAAGGAACTACTATAGATTTGAAATTTAATTCAATTTAATTCAACTAAAAAGTTAGCCTTTGTAACAAAACTTTAACTTTCCTTTAATAAAATATTTAAGATTCAGATTTAATTAATAATGCATAACGAATCTAAAAAAGGAGAAATATGAATAGATTAGTAAAAATTTTATTAGGGTTTCTTTTAGTACTTAGTTTTACAACAACTAGTTACGCAAGAGATCAAATAAAAATTGTAGGTTCTTCTACTGTTTACCCATATGCTACAGTTGTAGCTGAAAAGTTTGGTAAAGGTGGAAAATTCAAGACACCAGTAATCGAAAGTACAGGTACTGGTGGAGGAATGAAATTATTCTGCGCAGGTGTAGGAGCAAATCATCCTGATATAACAAATGCTTCAAGAGCAATTAAACCTAAAGAAAAAGCTTTATGTGAGAAAAACGGAGTTGCTGAAATTATTGAAATAGTAGTAGGTAATGATGGTATTTCATTTGCACACTCAGTAAATGCCCCAGATGCAGATTTTACAAAAGAACAACTATGGAGAGCATTAGCAGCTAAAGTAGATGTCGATGGTAAACTTGTTGAAAATCCTTATAAAAAATGGAGTGACATTGATGCAAGTCTTCCAAATAAAAAAATTGAAATCTTGGTAGCTCCTCCAACTTCAGGAACTAGAGATGCTTGGAATTCTTTAGTTATGGTAAAAGGCTGTTCTAAAACAGCAAAATCCTTATTTGGTGATAAAGCTAAAAAGGAATGTGCTAAAATAAGAGAAGATGGATATGCTGTAGAGGCTGGTGAAAATGATACTTTAATTGTACAAAAACTTTCATCTAATCCTGATGCTTTTGGTTTTTTTGGTTACAGTTACTTAGTGGCTAATAAAGATAAAATTAAAGCATCTTCAGTAGAGGGTGTACAGCCATCTTTAGAAGGTATTCAAGATTATTCTTATCCAATAGCTAGACCTTTATTCTTTTATGTAAAGAAAGCTCATATCGGCGTTATTCCTGGTATTCAAGAATATCTTAAAGAGTTCACATCTAAAAAAGCAATGGGTGGTAGAGGTTATTTAGCTGAAATAGGACTAGTTCCTTTAGCTTCAGATAAATATAAAGTCACTAGAACTGCTGCGATGGATCTTAATACAATTAATATTAAATAATTTTTTTATTTATCCACAAAAAAAGGCCAGTAAATACTGGCCTTTTTTTTTGATTCAATCTTTGATTTAAATTGTAACATTTCTGTAACAAAAGAAATATATCAATCTGAGCGAATGAACTTCGTTCTAATATTTTTAATAACTATATTTTCTCTTTCACTATTCTTTTATGGTCGTTCAAAAACTAAAACCATTTCAATTGAAAAAAATATCAAACTTAATGCATTACCTAAATTTTATGGTTATTACCTTGTATTATGGTGCTCAATACCTTCATTAGTTTTCTTATTAGTGTGGTCATTATTTGAACCAGTAATAATAAAATCAATTATCATTGAGACAGCTGCAAACCAAGGGGCAATATTTAATGATAAAAATGAAGCTAATTTAATTTATGAAAAAATTAAAGCTATTCATTTAGGAACTTATTTTGGTGATATCGATAGTATTTTAAAAGAAAGCGCTCTTGCATATGCTAAATTTATTAATCTTTTTACTAATTCTAAAGTAGTTCTAATTTTTGCAATAATAATTGCTTCAGTAGTTTATTCATTAAAAAAAATAAAAAATAATAATAAAGCTAGAGATGATGTGGAAGTTATTTTAAAGGGTTTATTATTTGTATCTTCTTTAATAGCCATTTTAACTACCTTAGGAATAATATTTTCACTACTTTTCGAAAGTATAAAGTTTTTTTCAGTAATTAATGTGTTTGATTATCTATTCGGAACTAATTGGAGTCCACAAAGAGCTTTTGTTAGAGATGCTTCATCAATAACTGCAGCTGAATTTGAAGAGTTAAAAGATGCTTTTGGTTTTATTCCATTAATTGCAGGAACATCTTTCATTGCATTTATTGCAATGTTAGTGGCAGTTCCTATTGGTCTATTTTCAGGAATTTACATGGCTGAATATGCTTCAATTAAAGTTAGACGAATTTCTAAACCAATTATTGAAATTTTGGCAGGAATACCAACCGTTGTTTATGGTTTTTTTGCTGCATTAACTGTTGGACCTTTTTTTAGACAATTAGGTGAAAATTTAGGATTAACTGTTTCGTCTGAGAGTGCACTAGCTGCAGGATTAATTATGGGTATTATGATTATACCATATATTTCATCTTTATCAGATGATGTGATAAATTCTGTACCACAGTCACTAAGAGATGGCTCTTACGCTGTAGGAGCAACTAAGTCGGAAACTATCAAACAAGTCGTAATTCCTGCAGCCCTTCCAGGTATAATAGGATCAGTTCTACTAGCAGTATCAAGAGCTATTGGTGAAACAATGATCGTTGTAATGGCAGCTGGTCTTGCTGCAAACCTAACAATTAATCCTTTAGAGTCTACCACAACCATTACAACTCAAATTGTAATGATACTTGTTGGTGACCAAGAATTTGATAGTCCAAAAACCCAATCTGCTTTTGCTTTAGGGCTTACATTGTTTATAGCAACACTAATACTGAATTATATCGCCCAAAGAGCAGTTAAAAAATATAGAGAAAAGTATGACTAAAGAAGAAAGATTGAAAAAAAGGCATCAAGCAGAAAAAAGATTTAGGTTTTATGGCTTAGCATCTATTTTTGTTGCTTTGTTATTTGTTGCTATTTTAGTTCAAAATATTTTCTCAAAAGGAAGTTCAGCCTTTAAAAAAACAGTAATAACCACTGAAGTTTTCTTTGACCAGGAATTACTAGAAATTCAAAATGGTGCATCCACAGAAGAAATAATGGAAGCTGATTTTTATGATATTATGATAGAAAATCTCATAAAGGCTTATCCAGCAAAAGATAGAAAAGAAGAGGATCAGCTTTTAAAATTATTTAGTGGCGATGCTGAAATTGAGATTAAAAAAGCTTTTTTAAAAAATAATAATTTAATAGGTAAAACAATCACGCTAGATTTAACAGCTTCTGATGACATTGATCAATTACATAAAGGTAATTATCCAAGAGATCTCCCTGAAGAAAGAAGGAGAATTTCTGATTTTCAATTAGTTATATACGATTATTTTGTTGAAAATAAAAAGATAAGTAAAAATTTTAACAATTATTTCTTTAACAATGGTGACTCAAGAGATCCTGAACTAGCAGGTATAGGTGGAGCTTTAGTCGGATCATTTTATAGTATTTTAATTTGTTTATTATTAGCTTTTCCAGTGGCTGTTCTAGCTTCAATTTACTTGGAAGAGTTTGCTCCAAAAAATAAAATTACAGATTTTATTGAAATTAATATAAATAATTTAGCAGCAGTACCATCTATTGTTTACGGTTTACTTGCTCTACAAATTTTACTCGCAACTATCCAATTACCAAGATCAACACCATTAGTTGCTGGAATAACTTTAGCGTTAATGACTTTACCAAGAATTATAATTCCCTGTAGAGCTTCATTAAAAGCTGTCCCACCCTCAATAAGAGAGGGTGCTCTTGCAGTTGGTGCATCTAAATTTCAATCTGTTTTTCACCATGTTGTCCCTTTAGCATTACCTGGCACTTTATCAGGAACTATAATTGGATTAGCTCAAGCATTAGGTGAAACAGCACCACTTATTTTAATTGGGATGGTGGCTTTTGTAGTTGATATACCTTCAAGTCCAGTTGACCCATCGTCTTCATTACCTGTTCAAGTATATTTATGGTCTGAGTCTGCAGAGAGAGGTTTTGTTGAAAAAACTTCAGCAACTATTATGATGCTTTTAAGCTTTTTAATTTTAATGAATTTTATTGCAGTATACTTAAGACAAAAATTTGAAAAACGATGGAACTAAATGAGTAATATTAAAATAAAATCAAAAAATTTGAATGTTTATTATGGTGACAAACAAGCATTGTTTGATGTCAATTTAGATTTAAATGAAAAAGAGGTAACCGCATTAATCGGTCCATCAGGATGTGGTAAGTCAACTTTTATAAGATGCATAAATAGAATGAACGATGTTATTGATATTTGTAAAGTTACTGGAAATATTGAAATGGATGGCATTGAAATAAATGATAAAAATTTAGATGTTGTCTCATTAAGAGAAAGAGTTGGAATGGTTTTTCAAAAGCCAAATCCTTTTCCAAAAAGTATATATGATAATATTTCATATGGTCCTAAAATTCATGGAAAAGGGGAAACTAAAAGTGAATTAGATCAAATTGTTGAAAACAGCTTAAAAAAATCTGCTTTATGGGATGAAGTTAAAGATAGACTTGATGAACCAGGTACAAGTTTATCAGGTGGACAACAACAAAGACTTTGCATAGCAAGAGCTATATCGGTTAACCCTGAGGTGATCCTTATGGATGAACCATGCTCAGCTCTAGACCCGATTGCTACTGCAAAAATTGAAGAATTGATTGATGAATTAAAAAAAACTTATACGATTGTAATAGTGACACACTCAATGGCCCAGGCAGTACGTGTTTCACAAAAAACAGGGTTTTTTCACTTAGGAAAGTTAATTGAAGTTGGAAAAACTGAGAAAATTTTTAAAAATCCTGACAATAAAATGACACAAGACTATATTACAGGTAGATTTGGATAAATTATGAGCAATGAGCATACAGTAAAGTCATACGAGGAAGAGCTACAATTTCTTAAAGACTCTTTAATAAAAATGGGAAGTTTAACTGAGTCCCAATTGAGTGATGCAATGGATGCGGTAATAAAAGTTGATAAAGACTCAATTGATAAAATTATTAAAAGTGATGAAGAAATTAATAAATTTAGATCTAAAATAGACACACAAATAATGAATTTACTAGTTAAAAGAGCACCTATGGCAATTGATTTAAGAGAAACTATAAGTTCATTAAAAATCTCTCAAGATTTAGAAAGAATAGGAGATCTATCAAAGAGTAATGCAAAAAAAGTTAAGCCTTTACCACTAGATTTACCTGATGAATTGTTAGGAAATTTAAAAAGACTTGGAGAGCTTGTTATGAAACAATTAAATGATGTTCTTGATAGTTATGTAAATAAAAATTTTGATAAGGCAAAAGAAGTTTGGGAAAAAGATGAACAAGTTGATGACTTAACTTATATTGCAATGGAAAGCGTAATAGATTTTTTATCTAAGGATAAAAAAAACTTAGATTTTTCAACACATTTAATTTTTGCTACAAAAAATTTGGAAAGAGCAGGCGATCATATAACAAATATCGCTGAAACAGTATGTTATTTAGTAAAAGGCGAATATCTAAAAGGTAGTAGGCCAAAGGGCAAAGTAATTCAAGAATAATTTGATGAAAGGAAAAATTTTTATTATTGAAGATGAAGCTTCAATAGTTCAATTAGTCCAACACAATTTAGAAAAAGAGGGTTTTGTTGTCTCTTCATCATTAAACGGAAATGAAGGTTTAAAAGAACTAAAAAAATTTGAACCTAATCTACTCTTATTAGATTGGATGCTACCTGATTTATCAGGCATAGATGTCTGTAAAAGTATTAGAAGAGATAATAATTTAAAGAGTCTTCCTATCATTATGCTTACAGCTAAAGGTGAAGAAGAAGACAAGATCAAAGGTCTTGAAAGTGGTGTAGACGATTATATTACTAAACCATTTAGTTTTAATGAATTATCTGCACGAATAAAAGCTGTTCTAAGAAGATCCGACCCTAAGGTTGTTGCAAATGAATTAATATTTGATGATTTAAAATTAAATAGAATAGAAAAAAGAGTTTTTAGAGCAGATAAAGAAATTCAAATTGGTCCTACAGAATTTAGATTATTAGAATTTTTTTTAATGAACCCCAAAAGAGTTTATTCAAGAGATCAAATTTTAGAAATAGTTTGGCCTAATAATGTGAACGTCGAAAGTAGAACTATTGATGTTCATATACGAAGACTTAGACAATCAATAAATATTGAAGGTAAAAAAGAGTTAATAAGAACAGTTAGATCGTCAGGTTATTCTCTGGTTTAAATAATAATTTTATAAACTCCTATTAAGAACAATGGTATTTGCAGTCCAAAGTTAGTAAGTATCGCTTTATCTTTGCTAACAAATCCAGCGATAGTCCATCCAACAACACCTAATCCGTGAAAGTATATATTTAAAGGATATATATTTAGGTTTGTTAATAGAATACCAACTAAAACTAGAAATGTACTTATCCATTTAATATAGTTATTTTTAGACATTATTATCCTTTCTATTTTTAGAATTAATTTGCAGCATTTATTATATCATTTTTCTTGACTTATTGTTGTGATGTTATAACATAACATTATGTCAAATAAGGAATTAGTCTTTAATATTATTAAAAAATCTTCAAAGCATTTAACTGCTTATGAGATACTAGATAAGCTTCAAAAGGTTAAAAAAACACAACCTATGACAGTTTACAGAGCTCTTGATAGCCTAATAGAAGAAGAAAGAATTCATAAATCTAATCAAACAAAAACTTTTATGCTGTGCAATCATTTACATTCAAAAAATCACAGTACAGCAATCGCCATATGTAAAAAATGTGGAGATACAGAGGAGTTAAAATCTAGTCTTTTTGAAAGTTTATTTAAAAAAAACAACGTAAAAAAATATGATTTTAATACATTTAACATGGAAGTTTTAACTACTTGTAAGGAGTGCAATTAATGAAAAAAATAAGTTTTTTAACTTTAACAATGTGTATTTTTAGTTTTACATTTGTTAGAGCAGCAGAGGGTCATTCACATGAATTACCAGAGTTTCTTCACTTTATGGAAGAACTAATAGAAGAACATAGCATTTTAAGAGGAGCAACTTTTGGCTTTATTCACACATTAATACCCTTAATTGGATTTTATACTGGTTGGAGTATCAATAGATTTCTTAAAATTATCTCTAATGGAGCGATTGCTGGTATAGTTGGAATAGTTTTAGCTCACATCATTGCAGATTTTATAGCAGCTTTAGCCGACCCAGATTTACAAAGTGCTGCATATGGAATTGTTATTGGTGGTTTCCTTCCATTATTGGCAGTTCCTTTTTTAGAAAAATATGTCACTAAGAGCAAATATCATACAGTTGTTGGTGACCACGAAGATCTAAAAAAAGATTTGAAAAGAAAACATAGATAGTATTTAATGTAAGGGTGAGTACGGTTTCCCTAACATTAGATGAAATATTTGATTTAGCTAAAAAGACTTTATTAGCTAATGGATGTGATGAAGAAACAGCATCTATTCTATCAGATTTAATTAGAAATGCTGAACGTGATGGGTCTTTATCTCACGGATTATTTAGATTACCTGCGTATGTAAGTGGTTTAAAAAGTGGAAAAATAAATGGTAAAGGAAAGCCAGAAGTTAAAAAGATTTCAGCATCAGTAATTAAAGTTCAAGGTAATAATTGTTTGGCACCTGTTGTTTTAAATAAGGGTTTACCTGAATTAGCAAAAGCAGCAAAAGAAAATGGTGTTGCAGTCCTTGCGATCAATAATTCTCATCACATGGCAGCGATGTGGCCTGAAACAGAAAAATTAGCTGAAGAAGGTCTAGTTGCTTTTGCCTGCACATCATACAAGCCTGCAGTAGCACCTGCTGGTGCAATTAAACCATTGTTTGGAACAAATCCTATTTCATTTGCATGGCCTAGACCTGGAAAAACTCCAGTGGTTTATGATATGGCGACTGCATCAATGGCAATGGGTGAAGTTCAAGTTGCTAAAAGAGAAGGACACAAAGTTCCATTAGGAACTGGTTTAACTAAAGATGGTAAAGAGACAACTGATCCAGGAGCAATAGCAGATGGAGGTGTATTACTTCCTTTCGGAGGTTACAAAGGTTCAGCAATAGCGATGATGGTTGAGTTAATGGCTGGTGCTTTAGTTGGTGACAATTTTAGTTTTGAAACAGCTGCAAAAGATAATAATGATGGTGGCCCACCAAGTGGAGGAGAATTTATTATTGCCATTTCACCTGATAAAACTTCTGGTACTAATTGGCAAAAACATGCTGATGAATTTTTCGATAAGATGAAATCTTTTGATGGAGTTAGACTTCCAGGTGAAAGAAGACACAAAAATAGATTAGACAAAGGTCCTCGAAATATTAACGAAGAGTTAGTAAATAAAATAAAATCTTTAAGCTAAAGTTATCTCAATAGGAGTGTGGTCTGAAGGTTTTTCACGACCTCTTGGATCTTTATTAATGTTTATACTTTTAACTTGATCAATTAAAGAATTTGAAACTAAGAAGTGATCAATTCTCATACCATTATTTTTTTGCCAAGCACCTCTCATGTAATCCCAAAAAGTATATCCTTCTTTAGTTTCATTAAAATGTCTATAAACATCATTAAACCCTAAATTAATCATCTCTCGTAACTTTTTTCTTATTTCTAATCTAAATAAAGCATCATCCTCAAAGCTTTTTGGATTATAAACATCCTCAGCAGCTGGAATGATATTAAAATCACCTGCAAGAATGATATTCGGATTTTTTTTATTTAGTGACTTTAATTGTTTAATTAAATCATCAAGCCACTTTTTTTTATAATCATATTTTTCAGTATCAACAGGATTACCATTGGGTGTGTAAATATTTATTAATTGAATAATCTTTTTCTTATATTCTAATTCAGCTGAAATTATTCTAGATTGTTTTAACTTATCTTTGATTAAATCTGTTCTAATATTTTTTAATTTTCCTTTAGAAATAATAGCAACACCATTGTAGCTTTTTTGGCCAAATACATGACTTTCGTAATCCATTCCTGAAAAATCATCGTATGGAAAGTTTACATCTTCTGTTTTAATTTCCTGCATCATTACAATGTCTGGCTTATATTTTAAAAGATAGCTTTTAATATTTTCAATACGAGCTCGAACCGAGTTTACATTCCAAGAGGAAATAATCATTAAAGAGAGAAAGAAACACCACAACCACAAGAAGATTTAGTTTGTGGGTTAGTGATTTTGAATTGTTCACCAATTAATTCTGAAACATAGTCAACTTCTGATCCTTTTAGAAGATCGGCAGAAGTTTTATCAATTAGTATATTTTCGAAATTCAAATCATCTACAGCTTTTTCTTTGTCAAAAGTAAATTCATATTGAAAACCTGAGCAACCACCACCTTTAATAGCGATTCTAAAAAAAGATCCTTTATCTTTTTTAGATAATAAAACATTGATCTGTTTTAAAGCTTTATCAGTAAATTTAATTTCTTTAATCATAATTGAACACTGGTATTACTAATATAATACTTAATAATTTATTTTAAAGGATGAAAAAATACTCAAAGTTAGGTTTATTCAAAAGCAAAGGAAGAATTTATAAGGAATCTTTGTCCAAATACCGATCTCCTTTTCAAAGAGATAGAGATCGTATAATTCACAGCGCATCTTTTAGAAGACTTAAACATAAAACACAGGTTTTTGTTAATACAGAGGGTGATCATTATAGAACAAGAATAACTCATTCTATGGAGGTTGCTCAAATAGCAAGATCAATAACACGTTATCTAAATTTAAATGAAGATTTGGCCGAAACTTTGAGTCTCTCGCATGATTTAGGTCACACACCATTTGGTCATGCTGGCGAAGATGCATTAAATGACTGTATGAGCGAGTATGGCGGTTTTGACCACAACCTTCAAACTTTGAGAATTGTAATGTTTCTAGAAAATAAATATTTAAGATTTAATGGTTTAAATCTTACAATTGAAACATTGGAAGGTTTGTTGAAACATAATGGACCTGTAGATGATTTGGATTTAGTAAATAATCTCATAGGAATTACCAAGTTCAAAAATATGATTAATTTCAATACTTATCCTTCTCTAGAAGCACAAATTTCAGCTATATCTGATGATATTGCTTACAATAATCACGATATACAAGATGGAATAAAAGCAAATCTATTTAAGTTAGAAGAGTTAGTTGAAATAGACTTTTTTAAAGATATTTACATTAAATATAGAAAAAAAATTAATAAAAAAAATTATAAAATAGCAACTTATCAAATAATTAGAGACTCAATCGATTTAATGATTAAAGATTTAATTGGAAATACAATGAAAAATATAGTTCAAAATAAAATTAGAACGACAAAAGATATATTTAAATCAGATTTTCCAATAGTTGATTTTTCTGATAAAATTAAAAATTCTGAAAGTGAAATAAGATATTTTTTAAAATCAAAAATGTATAATAATAAAGATGTTTTGGCCAAAAATAATAAAGGCAAAGCAATAATTAAGTATTTGTTTAACAAAATAATTAAAAATCCAAGAAAATTTCTTACAAAAGAACAATTATCAAAAGATAAATATAGAGCGGTTTCAGATTTTATATCTGGAATGACTGATAGATATGCAATAAATCTTTATACAAATATCAAATGAATATTTTTGATCAATACATAGATAGATTAAAAAAAATCCTTACAGATTTATCCAAAAAAGGAACTATTTCTTTGCCAGATAAGTTAGATGGTATAACTGCTGAAATCCCTCCAGAAAAATTTAATTGTGATATTTCAACAAATATTGCGATGGTTATATCAAAAATAAATAAAAAACCTCCAATACAATTAGCAGAGATTTTAGTTGATGAATTAAAAAAAAATGACAAATTAATAAAAGATATATCTGTAGTAAAACCAGGTTTTATAAATATTAAATTTCAACCAATATTTTGGTCAAATTTTATTCAAGATATAATTAAAAATTCAAAAACTTTTGGAATAAATACAAAGGAAAAAAAGAAAAATTATTTAGTTGAATTTGTTTCAGCTAATCCCACAGGACCATTACATGTTGGTCATTGTAGAGGAGCAATATTAGGTGATGTTATTGCAAATGTTTTATCTTTTAACAATCACAAAGTTACAAAAGAATATTATGTAAATGACTATGGAAATCAAATTATAAATTTTACAAAATCTGTTTACTTTAGAATAAGAGAAATAAAATTTAATGAACCTTTTCCATCTGATAATGAGGACTTATATCCTGGTGAATATCTAATTGATTTTGCCAATAATATTGTTTCTTCTAATAATGAAATTGATTTTAGCAATTTTGATAATATTTCAGATAAATTAACAGTTCTATCAATTGAAGAAGCTTTAAAATTAATTAAAAAGAATCTTAATAGCCTTGGTATTGTTCATGATAATTTTGTTAGTGAAAAAAAATTAGTTTTGAATAAAGAGGTTGAAAATGTAATAGATTATTTGCAAAAAAATAATTTTGTTTATAAGGGTAAAATAAAAGCACCTGCTGGTGAAGATGCCTCGAGTTGGGTTGAAAGAGAACAATTACTATTTAAATCTACTGATTTTGGTGATGATAAAGATAGAGCTTTACAAAAATCTGATGGTGCATGGACTTATTTTGCAAGTGATGTTGCTTATCACAAAAATAAATTAGATAGAAATTTTGATTATTTAATTAATATTTTAGGTGCTGATCATGCAGGTTACATAAAAAGAATTTCATCCTCTGTTGAGGCAATATCAAAATCAAAAGATAAACTTGTTTGTAAAGTCAGTCAGTTAGTAAAACTTATTAAAGATAAAAAACCTTTCAAAATGTCTAAAAGAAAAGGTGATTATATAACAGTTGATGATTTGATAAATGAAGTTGGAAAGGATGCTACAAGATTTATTATGTTGAATAGAAGTAGCGATGTAGAATTAGATTTTGATTTTGACAATGTTATTGAAAAATCAAAAGATAACCCACTTTATTACGTTCAATATTGTTATGCTAGAATTGCTTCAGTTTTTAGACACTTAGAATTAAACTTGAGTTCAGATATTGAAATTAAAAAATTTGATTTTCAATATTCAGAAGATGAAATAAAGATACTAAAAAAAATTTCTGAGTGGCCTAAATGCATTGAGTCTGCGAGTAATAAACTTGAGCCTCATAGAATTCCAACTTATTTGTATGAATTGGCTTCTTTATTTCATTCATACTGGAATTTAGGAAAAGATAACCCAGAAAAAAGATTTATAAATAATGATAAAAAAATAACTAATGATAAATTAGTTTTCTTAAAAGCAATATCAAATGTTGTAAAATCTGGGATGGATATTGTTGGAGTTAATGTTCCTGAAAAAATGTAATGTTTAAAGAAATTAAATATTCAATATATGTATTAGCAATTATTCTTTTCATTTTTTTTACAGCTAAGTATTATTTTTCTGACAATCATAAAAAAAAATCTTTTAGAGCTTTAAATAAAATTGATGAAAAGATAAAAATTTATGCAGAAAAACTCCCAATTTTAGAAAATGATACTAAAAATATCATAGAATATGTTGAACAAACTAATAATAAAAAAAAAAAGAAATTTAACTTTTGGAAATTATTAGAAAAAAATGAATAAACGACGTGCTTTTATAATCGGGATAAAGTCCACTCAACTATTAAAAAAAGAAAAAAACTTTTTAAAAAAATATAAGCCGTGGGGTGTTATCTTGTTTACAAGAAATATAAAAAATATTGAACAAACATTTAAACTTACTTCATCAATTAGAAAGATTTTTAATGATAAAAAATATCCTATATTAATTGATCAAGAAGGGGGTAGAGTTAATAGACTAAAAAATATTATTTCTTTTGACAATCTTACATCTGAATTTTTTGGAAAAAAATACATTAAAAATATTAAAGAATTCAAATTATATTATAAATTATTTATAGATAAAACGTCGTTTTTACTTAAATCAATAGGAGTAAATGTAAATACATCTCCTGTTTTAGACTTAAGAGTAAAAGGAAGCTCTAATATAATTGGTAATAGATCTTTTTCTAAAAATCCAAAAATAGTTTCTAAGATAGGTGATTTTTGCATAGATTATTTTCATAAAAATAGTATTGGAACTGTTATGAAACATATTCCAGGTCATGGACTTGCAAAAGTAGATAGTCACAATTTTACCCCAATAATTAAAAAAAATTTAAACTATTTAAAAAAAAATGATTTTGTGCCTTTTAGAAATAAAAAAATTTTTTTTGCAATGACAGCACATATAATTTTTGAAAAAATTGATAATGAAAATACTGTAACTCACTCCAAAAAATTAATTAAATTAATAAGAAACAAAATTGGATTTAAAAACATTTTAATCTCAGATGATTTATCAATGAAAAGTCTTAAATATAGTTTAGAAAAAAATACAATTAAAACGTTTAATGCAGGTTGCAATATAGCTTTACATTGCAATGGTAATTTAAAAGAAATGGAAATTGTTGGAAAAAATGCACCATTATTAAATAAGTTTATTTTAAAAAAAACATCACAATTTTATAAAATTTTAAGCTAATATTATTTTATGATAGAAAATGATTCTGCATTTTTTAAAGTAGATATTGAAAATTATAATGGTCCTTTAGATGTTCTTTTGGATTTAGCTAAAGCTCAAAAAGTAAATTTAGAAAATATATCAATTACAAAATTAGCAGATCAATTTCATGACTTCATAACTAAAGAAAAAAATTTAAACTTAGAAATTGCCTCAGAATATTTATTAATGGCTACTTGGTTAGCTTATTTAAAATCTAAATTATTATTACCAGGTACACCAGAAGAAGAATTTAAAGTTCAAGAAGTTGCAGAAAAATTAAAACTTCAACTTAAAAAACTTGAACTGATAAGATTGTTATCTGAACAAATGTTAAAAAGAAAAAGATTAGGAAGAGAAATTAGAACCAGAGGTATGAGAGCAGGTATTAGACCAATTTATAATAGTGAATACAAAGTTAATTTATTCGAATTATTAAAGACTTATTCTACAATAATTATGACTAAAGATTTTCAGAAAATAAATATTCCCAAATTGCCTGTATTCACTACTGAAGAAGGGATAAAAACTATAAGAGATTTTTTTGGTAAATTAATAGACTGGAAAAAACTGGATGATCTGATTCCAAAAAATTTTAAGAAGGGAACTAAATATAAAAGAACTGGCAAGGCCGGAATATTTGCAGGTTCTTTAGAATTAGTGAAAGAAGGTAATTTGAGTATTAAACAAGATAACTTATTTGATGATATTTATATAAAAGAGAACAAATGATAAAAAAAAAAATTAAAAAAAAAGACAATATAATAAATTTTCCAACAAAACTATCTTCCATTGAAAAAGAAATTGAAGGTATAGTTTTTGCTGCAGCCGAACCCTTAGATATTGAAACTATTGAAAATAAAATTTCTAAAAAAACTGATGTAGAAAAGATACTATTAAAACTTCAATCAGAATATTCAGACCGTGGAATAAATTTAGTTTGTATTTCCAAAAAATGGTCATTTAGAACTTCACCAAATTTATCAAATTTGATGACACAGGAAAAAACTGTCGAAAAGAAATTATCAAGAGCAGCAATCGAAACTCTTGCAATTATTGTTTATCATCAACCAGTTACGAGAGCTGAAATTGAAGAAATAAGAGGGGTTGCTTTTGGAACAAATACTTTAGAGATATTAATGGAGTTAAACTGGGTCAAACCAGGAGGAAGAAAAAATGTTCCTGGTAAACCCATTCAATATATAACAACAGATGATTTTTTAAGTCATTTTAACTTACAAAAACTCTCCGATTTGCCAACTGTAGATGAACTAGGTGCAGCTGGTTTAATTGATAGTACAAATATAGATAACGCCATTTTTGGTACAGGTAAATTCTATAAAGAAAAGCAAGACGACAAAAAAGAAGACATTTATTCAAATATTGATGAAATGCTTAATAGTACTCTTGATTCAGAAGAAGAAAAATAAAACATCATATTTGACTTTTAAATCATTAATAAAAAGGTTATAACTTTTTCATGAGCATTGGAATTTGGCAAATAGCAATTGTTGTAATACTAGTAGTATTATTATTTGGTAGAGGTAAAATATCTAGTTTAATGGGTGACGTTGCTAAAGGAATTAAGAGTTTTAAAAAAGGAATGGCATCAGATGTGACTGATGACAACGAACCTAAAAATCTTTCCGACGATAATCAAGATACAAACAAAAAAGAATAAATCACATGCCTACTATTGGTTGGTTTGAGATTTTAATAGTGGTTGCGATAGCTATTGTAGTTCTTGGACCAAAAGACTTTCCTATTATGTTGAAAAAAGTTGGTTCTTGGATTGGCACAACAAAAAAATATATAAACAATATTCAAAATGAAGTTTCAAATATTGATCTTGAAGACAATAAAATAGAAAAAAAAGAAGAAAATAAAGATGAATCATGATGAAAATGAAAGTGGCTTTGTAAGTCATTTAGCAGAATTAAGAAAAAGACTGATTAATAGTTTTATATTTTTGATTATTTTTTTTGTAGTTTGTTATTTTTTTGCAGAACATTTATATGGATTTTTGGTAGAGCCTTTTGCTAAAGCTGTAAAGGATGATGGATCAGACAGAAGATTAATTTTTACTGCACTACAAGAAACATTTTTAACATATTTAAAAGTTTCTTTTTTTACAGCTTTTTTTGTTACGTGTCCTTATATCTTAATGCAAATTTGGAAATTTATTGCCCCAGGTCTTTATAAACACGAAAAAATAGCAATTTTGCCTTATCTGGTATTAACACCAATTTTATTTTTCTTGGGTGGTATGTTGGTTTATTATCTAATAATGCCGCTAGCGATTAAGTTTTTTTTATCATTTGAAAGCAGTGGTTTGTCCACTAATTTACCAATTCAACTTGAAGCAAAAGTTAATGAATATCTTTCTTTAGTTATGAAGTTAATTTTCGCTTTTGGAATAAGTTTCCAATTACCAGTTGTTCTAAGTCTTTTAGCTAGAGTAGGTTTAGTTGATTCTGAATTTTTGAAAAAAAGGAGAAAATATGTCGTAGTTATTATATTTGCAGCTGCTGCCTTATTGACACCACCGGATCCAATTACTCAAATTGGTTTAGCAATACCATTATTAATTTTATATGAATTGTCAATTTTTTCGGTAAAATTTATAGAGAACAAAAATTTAAAAAATTCTGATGCATAATTTAAAAGAAATTAGAAAAGATTTTGATAATTTTGAAAAATCTCTTGAAAAAAGATCTGTAGATATAGATTTTAAAAAATTAAAAGATTTAGATTTTCAAAATAGAGATTTAATTCAAAAAAAAGAAACACTAGAAAAAGAAAAAAAAGATATATCAAAATCTAAAGATAAATCTTTATTTGCTAAATCTAAAGAAATTTCACAAACAATTGATGAAATTTCAGAAAAACAGAAAAAGATTAAAGATAGTTTGGAAAAAATTTTGTCAAACATACCAAATATTCCGCATAATGACGTTCCAAATGGAAAAGATGAAAATGATAATCTTGAAGTTATAAAATCAGGAAAAATACCTCAGTTTGATTTTAATCCAAAATCTCATTACGAAATTGGAGAAAATCTTAATATGCTTGATTTTGATTTAGCAACTAAGACTACAGGCTCAAGATTTGTTTTTGTAAAAAATAAATTAGCATTACTAGAGAGGGCTATTTCAAATTTTATGTTAGATATTCATATAAGTAAAAATGGTTATGAAGAAATTTCACCACCATTATTAGCTTCTGAAAATACTATGTATGGAACTGGTCAACTTCCTAAATTTGAAAATGATCAATTTGAAGTAAAATTAGATGAAGGTAGTGAAAGAAAATTTTTAATACCGACAGCAGAAGTTATTTTAACAAATATTGTTAAGGATAAGATGATAGATCTTAAATCTCTTCCTATGAGATTTGTTGCATCCACACCCTGTTTTAGAAAGGAGGCTGGTAGTTATGGTAAAGACACAAAAGGAATGATTAGACAACATCAATTTTATAAAGTTGAAATGGTTAGTATTGTTGAACAATCAAAATGTATGGAAGAATTAGAAAGAATGACTAATTGTGCAACAGGTATTTTAGATTTATTAGAGCTACCTTATAGAAAGGTAATTTTATGTAGTGGTGATATGGGTTTTAGTGCTGAAAAAACTTATGACATAGAAGTATGGCTGCCTTCAGAAAATAAATATAGAGAAATTTCATCTTGTTCTTCTTGTGGAACATTTCAAGCTGTCAGGATGAAAGCAAGATATAAAGATCAAAACAAAGAAACTGTATTTGCTGGTACACTTAATGGAAGCGGCTTAGCTGTTGGAAGAACTTTAATTGCTATTTTAGAAAATTATCAGCAAAAAGATGGTTCAGTAATAGTACCAAAGGCACTTAGACCATATATGAATAATTTAGAAAAAATTTCACTCAATTAAAGTTGTTTTAACTGTATAGATAGTATAAATATTCTTTTTTAATTAAGGAGTTTTATGGAAAGTTCAGGAATAGGTCAATTTATACCATTAATATTAATTTTTGTTATTTTTTATTTTTTCTTAATAAGACCTCAGCAAAAAAAAGTTAAAGAACACAAAGCAATGGTTGAAGGGTTAAAAAAAGGCGACAAGATTGTGACATCTGGTGGGATTACTGGAACTATCACTCGTGTTGTTGATAATGATAAAGTTGAAGTAGAAATTGCTGATAATGTTACTGTCGAAGTTATTCGAGGCACAGGTGTTCAAAGCTTAATGAATAATACAGAAGTTAAAAAATAATTTTGTTGAAATAAAGTGTTATATTTTTCAAAGTTAAGAATAATTACTATTTTTTTATTATCGCTAGTATTTATTTTAATTGCTTCATCAAATCTTTTCAATTTTGATAATAAATTTTTAAATAAAAAGATTAATCTTGGTTTAGATTTACAAGGTGGTTCATATCTTTTATTAGAAATTGATAACACACCAGTTATAGAACAAAAATTACAAAATTTAACTACAACTATTAGAAATTATTTTAAAGAAAAAAATATTAGAATAAAAAATCTTAAACTTTTAGATCAACAAATTATATTTTCGGTAGATGATGATTTTAAACAGACAATTTTAGATGAATTTAATAATCAAGAAAGTGATTTAAATCCTTATTATCCTAGGTTTAAAAAACATCAATTAGATATAATTGAAAAAGACAATATCTTTTATGTAAGTTTTTCAGATCAAGGAATTGTTAAACTTAAAACTTCATCACAGGATCAAGCTTTAGAAATAGTAAGAAGACGTATAGATGAAATTGGAACTAATGAACCTAATATTTTAAAAAGAGGTAATGATAGAATATTAGTTGAATTACCGGGATTAGACGATCCGATGAGAATAAAATCATTATTGGGTAAAACAGCTAATTTAACGTTTAGATTTGTTACTAATAATCAAGAAGATTCATTTGGCACAGAAAAACTAAAATATGCAGATACTTCCGAAGAAGCTACAGTTAGTAAAAGAATTATTTTAAGTGGAGATAACCTCTTAGATGCTCAACCAAGAATGAATAGTGAAACAAACGAGACAGTGGTTTCCTTTACACTTGATAGGGTAGGAGCTAAAAGATTTGGTAAAGCAACTTCAACTGGTATTGGTAAACAATTAGCAATAGTTCTAGATGGTAAAATAATAAGTGCTCCAGTTATAAGGGATACAATTGCTAGTGGATCAGGACAAATAAGTGGTGGATTTACTTTTCAATCAGCTACAGACCTTGCTCTACTTCTAAGATCAGGAGCATTACCTGCTCCAATGAATATAATCGAAGAGCGAACTGTAGGTCCTGATTTGGGACAAGATTCTATCAATGCTGGAATGATAGCTTTAGCGATTGGTTTTGTCCTTGTAATAATATTTATTTTTACAAAGTATAAAATATTTGGATTAATCACAAATGTAACTTTGATTATTAATTTATTTTTATTAATTGGAATCTTAACAATTTTTGAGGCCACTTTAACATTACCTGGTATAGCTGGAATAATATTAACTGTTGGTATGGCAGTAGATGCGAATGTTCTTATTTTTGAGAGAATTAAAGAAGAATTGAAAAATGAAAAGAATAATCTTATAGCTTTTGATAGTGGATACACTAAATCAAGAACAGCTATTTTAGATGCAAATATAACAACTTTGTTAGCTGCAATTATTTTATTTTTTATGGGATCTGGTCCAATAAAAGGATTTTCTTTAACGTTAGGAATTGGAATATTCACAACATTATTCTCTGTTTATTTTATAGCTAGATTATTAACTGTTTTGTACGTATCGAAAAATAAAGAGAAAGAAGGATTAATCTAGATGATTGCTTTTAATAAATATTATAACCATTTTAATATTCTATCTATAACGCTAGTTGTAGCCTCTTTATTGTTGCTTTCTTTCAAAGGTCTTAATTTTGGTATCGATTTTAAAGGTGGAACATTAATTGAGCTTAGAGCGAGTGATAATAAAATTAATGTTTCATCTTTAAGAGATAATCTTAATTCGATGAATTTGGGAGATGTTTCAGTAAAAAATTTTGGAAATAATAAAGACTTTTTAATTAAATTTGAAAATAATAGTAACAAAAATGTCATTGAAGAAATTAAAATTAATTTAGACAAATCTTTTGGTAATCAATTTGACTTTAGAAGAGTTGAAAATGTTGGACCCAAGGTAAGTGCTGAATTACTTAAATCAGGAGTAATAGCTATTTCTGTAGCTCTTTTATTAATGCTTATTTATATTTGGATAAGATTTGAGTGGCAATTTAGCTTAGGAGCTATTTTTGCTTTATTCCATGATGTGATAGTAACATTAGGTTTGTTTTCTTTGTTTGGACTTGAAATAAATTTATCTATTATTGCTGCTGTATTAACAATAGTAGGATATTCTATGAATGATACGGTAGTTATTTTTGATAGAGTTAGAGAAAATCTTAGAAAATATTCAGATATAAAAATTTATGATTTAACAAATATTTCTATAAATGAAACTTTATCTAGAACTTTAATTACCTCAATAACTACACTTTTAGCTTTATTATCAATTTTTTTCTTTGGTGGTGAAATATTAAAAGGGTTTTCTTTGGCAATGATTTTTGGAGTGGTATTTGGAACATATTCATCGATATATATAGCTAATACAGTCCTGGTGAGACTTAAAGTATCTCAAAAAACTATTTTAAGAGAAGACGAAAAAAATTAATATAAATTTTGAGCCGCTACCATTGTTAATAACATCGGTAAAGACAATAGCGTATTAGTTCTTGAAAATAACATTGCTGTTCTGGCTGATTTAGCTTTGAGTTCAGGATCACATTCAACGATACCCAATGCTCTTTTTTGATTTGGCCATATAACAAACCAAACATTAAATGCCATAATTAGCCCAAGCCACATACCTAATCCAATAGCAGTATGTTTTGGTACGCCTGAACCAATACTTAAAGTCATTGCATCATGTAAATAACCATTAAGACCAGCCAATATTAATCCTGATAAAACAGTAAAAGCTGCTGCCCATCTAAAATAAAATAATGCAGCTGGTGCAATTACTTTTCCAATTGCAGGTTTTTGTTCATCGGGAATTTTTCCCATATTAGGTATTTGAACAAAATTAAAATACCATAATAAACCAATCCACATTATACCTACAACAACATGAACATATCTTGTGAACCAGCTCCAAAAAATTCTGTCAAAACTAAATCCATCATTTTGATAAAAAAGGCCAATAAACAAAACAACAGCAATAGATAATGAAGCATGAATTGTTTTTGATAATGATGAAAGTAAATTTCCCATTTCTAATTTTATACTCAAATTAATGGATATGACAATATTAATTATTTAATTTAAAAGGGCTTTTAGAAATTTCCCTGTATAACTCTCACCAACCTTACAAATTTCTTCAGGTTTTCCTTCAGCAATTATTTTTCCACCTTTAACACCACCTTCAGGCCCCATATCTACTATATAATCAGCAGTTTTTATCACATCAAGATTGTGTTCTATTACAACAACTGTATTTCCTAGCGCGACAAAAGTATGCAGAATTTCTAATAATTTTTTAATATCATGTTGATGGAGTCCAGTAGTTGGCTCATCAAGTATATACATTGTTCTGCCAGTAGATCTCTTGGATAATTCTTTTGCTAATTTTATTCTTTGAGCTTCACCACCAGATAAAGTGGTCGCTTGTTGACCAATTTTTATATAACCCAAACCTACTTTTTTAAGAGTTAGTAATTTTGTTTTTATATTCGAAATATTTTCAAAATATTCACAACCTTCATCAACTGTCATGTTCAATACATCTGCTATACTTTTATCTTTAAATTTTATTTCAAGAGTTTCTCTATTATATCTCGTTCCTTTACATTCATCACATTGAATATAAACATCAGGAAGAAAGTGCATTTCATAAGTTATAACACCATCTCCTTCACAAGCTTCACATCTACCTCCTTTGACATTAAATGAAAATCTTCCTGGTTTATATCCTCTTGTTTTTGACTCTGGCAGTCCTGTAAACCAATCTCTTATAGGACCAAATGCTCCAGTATACGTTGCAGGATTTGATCTAGGAGTTCTACCAATTGGTGATTGATCAATATCAATTATCTTGTCTATAAGTTCTGTTCCCTTAAAACCTTTAAATGGTTTTGGGATTTTTCTAGATTTATTATTGTTTAAAGTTAAATTTAAAGCGTTGTACAATGTTTGCAAAACTAGTGTTGATTTTCCACTCCCTGATACACCAGTAACACATGTTAGACTTCCTAGAGGAATCTTTAAGTTAACATTATCTAAATTATTACCAGTTGCTCCAGTTATTTCTAAAAACCTTCCATTTTTTGCTAATCTTCTTTTCTTTGGTACATCTATTTTTAACCTATTTGATAAATATTTTCCTGTAATGCTATCTTTATTTTGACTTATTTCTTTAAAATTTCCTTGAGCTACTACTTGTCCACCTTTATTACCAGCTTCGGGTCCAAGATCAATTATATGATCTGCATTTTCCATTGTTTCTGTATCATGCTCAACAACAATAACAGTATTTCCTAAATCTCTTAATCTTTTTAATGCATTAATTAATTTAACATTATCTTTTTGATGCAATCCTATTGAAGGTTCATCTAGTACATAAAGTACACCTGTAAGACCAGATCCAATTTGAGAGGCTAATCTTATTCTTTGAGCTTCTCCACCAGATAGTGTTCCAGATTCTCTTGATAAAGTCAGATAATCAAGACCAACATTTAATAAGAATGTTAATCTCTCATTAATTTCTTTTAAGATGTGTTCAGCAATTTTAAATTGTCGTTTATCTAAATTATTTTGAAGATCTTCAAACCATTTTGCAGCATCTAAAATAGATTTTTCAGTTACTTCACTAATATGCAATCCATCAATTTTTACACATAGAGCTTCATCTTTCAGCCTATGGCCATTACATCTTTCACATTTAGTATCTGATTGATATTGAGCAATTTCCTCTCTTTTCCAGTCACTATCTGTTTCTAAATATCTTCTTTCAAGATTATTAATAACTCCTTCAAAAGTTTTTTTGTGTGAATATTTTTCATAACCGTCATCATATGAAAATTTAATTTCTTCTTCATCAGATCCATAAAGAATGATATCCTTAATTTTTTTTGGTAACTTCGACCATTTCTCATCTAAAGAAAAATTATAATGTTTAGCTAATGAAGATAATGTTTGTGCATAATATAGTGTTGTTGTTTTCGCCCAAGGCTCAATAGCACCATCAGCAATGGATTTTTTTTCATTTGGAACAACAAGATTTGGATCAACGTTTAATTTAATACCTATACCTTCACACTCTTCACAAGCACCAAATGGACTATTAAAGGAAAATAATCTAGGTTCTATTTCCTCAATAGTGAAACCACTCTCAGGACATGCAAATTTAGTTGAAAATATTAGTTTTTCTAATTTTCTAAATTTTTTTGGCAATGTTTCATCTTCATATTCTACAAAAACTAATCCGTTGGCTAGGTTTACTGAAGTTTCAATACTTTCAGCTAATCTATTACCTAAAGAAGAATTAAGAATTATTCTATCTACTAAGATATAGATATCATGTTTGGTTTTCTTATTTAATTCTGGAACTTTATCGATATCATATATTACATTATCTACTTTAATTTTTCTAAAACCTCTTTTTTTATAACTCAATATTTCTTTTTTATATTCACCCTTACGCCCTCTAACAACTGGTGCATAAACATAAATTGTTGCTTTTTTAGGAAGTTCTTTAATACGATCTACAATTTGAGTGATTGTTTGTGAAGTTATTGGTTTACCTGTGAAAGGAGAATATGGTACGCCGGCTCTTGCGTATAATACTCTCATGTAGTCATAAATCTCAGTTACAGTAGCCACAGTTGACCTTGGATTTTTGGATGTATTTTTTTGTTCTATTGAGATAGCTGGACTTAATCCTTCAATTAAATCAACATTTGGTTTTTTCATCTTATCTAAGAATTGTCTTGCATAAGCAGATAAACTTTCAACATATCTCCGTTGACCTTCAGCGTATACTGTATCGAAAGCAAGTGACGATTTTCCAGATCCAGATAAGCCTGTAATTACCACAAATTTATCTTTTGGAATTTCTAAAGAAATATTCTTTAAATTATGTTCTTTTGCTCCCTTAATAACTATCTTTTTAATCATAATTTTTGTTGCTTTGACTTAATAAAATTAATATTCAGAGTAAATTGTGATATAATTCTAATTAATTAATTTAACAAATATTAAAATATTATGGCTGGAAGTTTAAATAAAGTACTTTTAATTGGTCGTTTGGGCGCAGACCCAGAAATCAAACAAATGGTAAATGGAAAAAGTGTAGCTAGACTGAGTTTAGCCACAAGTCAATCTTGGAAAGATAAAAATACTGGTGAAAAAAAAGAAAAAACAGAGTGGCACCGTATAGTTGTATTTAATGAAGGTTTGGTAAATGTAGTCCAGCAATATTTAAAAAAGGGTGCGCAGATTTACGTTGAAGGACAGCTCACAACTAGAAAATGGAAAGATGAACAATCTGGTCAAGACAAATATTCAACAGAGGTAGTTATTCAAGGATATAATTCTTCTTTAACAATGCTTGGTGGAGGAAACACTGGTGGTGGTATTTCAAATGATAATACCCAGTCTTCTAGTGGTAACGATGACATGTCTCAAATTTCTAATGACATGGATGATGATATTCCATTTTAATTATTATGCAAAAAACAGAAGTTCCTGAAGATAGAAATATTAAACTGATATCAATGCATGATGAGATGAGCTCATCTTATCTTTCATATGCAATGAGTGTTATAGTTAGTAGAGCACTCCCAGATATTAGAGATGGTTTAAAACCAGTTCATAGAAGAATTTTGTATGCAATGTACAAAGGTGGTTACGATTGGTCTAAACAATTTAGGAAATCAGCTAGAATTGTGGGTGACGTGATAGGTAAATATCATCCTCATGGTGATCAATCTGTCTACGATGCATTAGTAAGAATGGTGCAAGATTTTTCAATGAGTTTGCCATTAGTAGATGGACAAGGAAATTTTGGGTCTATCGATGGTGATCCAGCAGCTGCAATGAGATATACTGAGACGAGACTTTCCAAAGTTTCTCAATTTTTAATTGATGATATTGAAAAAAATACAATTTCTTTTAAGAATAATTATGATGAAACTGAAAAAGAGCCAACAGTTTTACCAGCTCAATTTCCTAATTTATTAGTCAATGGAGCAGGTGGTATAGCTGTAGGTATGGCCACAAGTATACCTCCACATAATTTAGGAGAGATTATTAATGGAACTTTAGCTCTTATAGAAAATAAAGATATTAAAATAAAAGATCTTATGAAATATATTCCTGGACCAGATTTTCCAACTGGTGGTGTGATAATTGGAAAAGACATGATTAAACAGGGATATAATAAAGGTAGAGGGTCATTTAAAATTAGAGGAGAAATTTCTATCGAAAGTTTAAAAAATGGAAGAGAAAGATTAGTTATTACCTCAATACCTTACCAGGTAAACAAGTCAATTTTGAATGAAAGAATTGCCCAATTAGTAAGAGAAAAAAAAATAGAAGGTATCAGAGATATTAGAGATGAGTCAAATCGCGAGGGTATTAGAGTCTCAATAGATTTACGAAATGGTGTTGAGCCAGAAACAGTCAAAAGACAACTATACAAAAATACACAAATAGAAAGTTCATTTGGTTTTAATACTCTAGCTATTGTCAATGGCAAACCTGAAACGTGTAACCTCAAAGATTTTTTAACAAATTTTTTATCATTCAGAGAAGATGTTGTAGTTAAAAAAACTAAATTTGATTTACAAAAAGCAGAAGAAAGAGCTCATATATTAATTGGATTATCTGTATCAGTTGAAAATTTAGACAAGGTAATTAAGATTATTAGATCATCTAAAACTCCGGATGATGCAAAAAAATCAATTTTAAAAACAAAATGGAAAATTAATAAATCAAGAAAATTAATTTCATTAGTTGAAAATAAAAAATCTACTAATTTATATTCTCTTTCAGAATCTCAAGTTAATGCAATTTTAGAATTAAGATTGCAAAAATTAACAGCACTAGGGATTAATGAAATTGAAATTGAAATAAAAAAATTAGCTGACTTAATAACTCAATATAAGAAAATAATTTCTTCAAAAAAAGAATTATTAAAAGTAATTAGTGAAGAGCTAAAAAATATCAAGGAAAAATACTCTATCCCCCGAAGAACAAAAATAATTGATGCAGTATTGAATTATGATATTGAGGAAACAATTCAAAAACAATCAGTTTTAATCACTGTTACATTACAAGGTTATATCAAAAGAGGTTCTTTAAACAGTGTTAAGACACAAAAAAGAGGCGGCAAAGGAAAAACAGGTATTACTACTAGAAATGAAGACTCTGTAGTTCAAACTTTATCTGTAAATACCCATACATCAGTATTGTTTTTTTCTACTGAAGGTCTCGTATATAAGATTAAAGCTTGGAAAATACCTGAGGGCTCCGCTGCATCAAAAGGCAAGTCTTTATTTAATATTTTACCTTTAAAAAACCATCAATCGATAAGTTCTATAATGCCTTTCCCTGAAAATGATTCAGAACTAAAGAATTATCAAATTATTTTTGCTACAGCTCAGGGTAAAATTAGGAAAAATAGTTTGGAAGATTTTTCTTCAATAAATACTGCTGGTAAAATTGCAATGAAATTAGATAATAATGATAAAATTGTTGGTGTTAAGATTTGTACTGACGATCAAGATGTTATTTTAAGCACTAAATTTGGTAAATGTATTAGGTTTGAATCAAAAAAACTGAGAGTTTTCAAGGGTAGATCTTCTAAAGGAATAAAGGGGATTATTTTAGCTCCTAACGATAAAATAGTATCTCTTTCGATCATAGATAATGACAAAAGTTCAAAAAATGGAAAAAAAACAAAAGATGAAAAATCTGAAATAAAAGCCAAAGAAAAATTTATTTTATCAATAACAGAAAATGGTTTTGGAAAAAAAACATCACATACAGAATATCGATTAACAAATAGAGGCGGTAAGGGCATTATTGGAATAGTCAATTCTCCAAGAAATGGAAATATATCCTCTTCTTTTCCTGTATTTGATGGTGATGAAATATTGATATCAACTAATAAAGGTAGAGTTATTAGGGTTGCGGTAAAAGAAATTCGTACAGCAGGAAGAAATACGCAAGGTGTAAGAATTATCAAACTCACAGGAGAAGAAAAAGTTGTTTCAGCTGATAAAATAGATGATAATTTAGTTTAATGAATAAAACTGCTATTTACCCTGGAACGTTTGATCCAATTACATTTGGTCACATAGATGTAATTAAAAAAGGTTTAAAATTATTTAATAAAATCATAGTAGCAGTTTCTAATGTAGATAATAAAGATTACCTGTTTGACGCAAGTGAGCGTATTGAAATTGTAAAAAAAGCTCTATTTTTAGATCTGAAATTAAGTAAAAAAAAAGTTATAGTTATTTCTTTTTCATCTTTAACAACAGATCTATGTAAAAAATATAAATCTAATGTTATTTTAAGAGGTTTAAGAGCTGTATCAGATTTTGAATATGAATTTCAATTAGCAGGAATGAATCGTAAATTAAATAAGAATATTGAAACTCTTTTTTTAATGTCTGATGTTGAAAATCAAATTATTTCATCAAGATTTGTAAAAGAAATTGTTAAATTAAAAGGTGATATTAAAAAATTTACAACTAAAAGCACAATCAAATTATTAAAAAGCAAATATGAATAGATTATTTATAAATATTTTAATTTTCTTTTTTTTAATTACAAATCAAACAATGTCGGAGGAAAATATAATGATCTTAAAACTTAAAGATGGTGATGTTAAAATAGAGCTATTTGAGGATGTCGCACCAAATCATGTAAAACGAATTAAAGAACTAGCTAATAGTGGTAAATATGATAATGTAGTATTTCATAGAGTAATTGATGGATTTATGGCCCAAACAGGGGATGTAAAATTTGGTAATTCATCATCAAAAGATTTTAATTTAAGAATGGCAGGTATGGGTGGTTCTGAATTGCCAGATTTAGCTCAAGAGTTTAGTTCCCTTCCACACGATAGAGGAACTTTGTCTATGGCTAGATCATCAGATCCAAATAGTGCTAATAGTCAATTTTTTATTTGTTTTAAACCTGCTCCTTTTTTAGATAATCAATATACTGTTTTTGGCAAAGTCATAGAAGGTATGGAGTTTGTTGATAAAATAAAACGTGGTGATGAAAATAATAATGGTGCGGTATCTGATCCAGACAAGATAATTAGTTTTAAATCATTATAAAAATTAATGGCATTAAAAGATTTTGCCTTTAAACTTAAAAAAAAAGATAATTATGCTAGAGTTGGTTTAATCGAAACCCATAGAGGAGACATTAAAACCCCTGCATTTATGCCTGTTGGTACACAGGCCACAGTTAAAGCTTGTACAATCGATGATATAAAAAAAACTGGATCAGAAATAATCTTAGGTAACACTTATCATTTGATGATTAGACCAGGTGTTGATCGAATTAAAAATGCTGGTGGTTTACATAAATTTATGAACTGTGATTTACCAATTCTTACTGACTCAGGTGGATTTCAAGTCATGTCTCTTTCAAAATTAAATAAAATAGATCGTGAAAAAGGTGCTATTTTTAATTCTCATATCGATGGAAAGAAATTTTATTTAAGTCCGGAGGAGAGTATAAGAATTCAACTTGGTTTAAATTCTGATATTGTAATGATCATGGACGAATGTCCAAAAAAAACTGATAATTATGAATTAATTAAAAAATCAATGCAATTATCTTTGTATTGGGCAGAAAGATCAAAAAAGGCATTTGGAATAAATCCTCATAAAGCTCTTTTTGGTATTATTCAGGGAGGTTTATTTAAAGATTTGAGAATTCATTCATTAAAAGAATTAATGAAAATTGACTTTGATGGATATGCGATTGGTGGATTAGCTGTTGGCGAAACTCAACGAGAAATGTTTAAAGTTTTAGATGAAATTAAAGACGAAATGCCTGAAAATAAACCACATTATCTTATGGGAGTAGGGACTCCATCTGATATTTTAGGAGCTGTTAAAAGAGGCATTGATATGTTTGATTGCGTAATGCCTACTAGATCTGGTCGTACAGGTTTAGCCTTTACCTGGAATGGAAGAATTAATATAAAAAATAACAAGTATCAAAATGATAATTCTCCGCTAGATGAAAGTTGTACTAATTTGAATTTAAATAAATATTCAAAAAATTATTTGAATCATTTATTCAACACAAATGAAATCTTAGGTTCAATGTTATTAACACTACATAATATTAATTTTTATCAAGAACTAATGAGTTGTATCAGAAAAAATATTGAGTCTGGCACATTTGACAAATTTCACGATAAATACATTGATAAGTTGTAATTTAGAAACTATTTGTCTCACAAATTCCTATTTGAATTATTTATATAAATCTGTATACACATTATTCTTTTGAGAAATATGGGCCGTTAGCTCAGTTGGTAGAGCAATTCCCTTTTAAGGAATGGGTCGATGGTTCGAGTCCATCACGGCTCACCATAAGAATTAAATTTTTTTTATTGGTGGAAAATCTAGAATAATATTGTTAGTCCATTCGTTAATTTTTTTAATTCTATTATCAGGAGAAGGATGTGTACTCATAAATTCTGATTGTTCTTTTCCTTTATTATATTCTTTCATTCTTTCCCAAATTTTAGTCGTTTCCCTGATATCATAACCTGATAAAGAGGAGAAAATTAAACCAAGATAATCAGCTTCACTTTCTTGTTTTCTATTAAATGGATACATAATTCCTAGCTGAGAGAGCATACCAACAGTATTCATTCCAGTGGTTCTATTAATTTTAGATAATTTACCGCCACTTAAAATATCAACTATTTGAGTACCAGAATTCAACAATACACCTCGACTAGCTCTTTCAATAGAGTGTTTTGCAACAGCATGAGCTATTTCATGGCCCATTACAGCTGCTAAACCGTTTATATTTTTTGTTACCTCAAGCATACCTGTGTAAACTGCTATTTTACCACCAGGCATACACCATGCATTTCTTACTTTTTTATTTTCTATTAAAATATATTCCCAATCAAAATTTACAGTTGGATCATCTAGTTTTGATTTATAGAAATACTCACCTATAGAATATTCCATCTTTTTTCCAATTTCTTTTATTTGATTTAGCGATTTAAGGTCAGTGCTCATCTTTTCTTTTTTTTTTATTTTTTCAAATATTTGAGCAGCTTGTGCATTTAGTTTGGCTTCTGAAACAATCGATAATTGTTTTCTATCTGTGATCGGAGCTGTTGAACAGGAATTGAGTAAAAAACCACAACAACCACAACCAACATATGATAAGAATTTTCTTCTATTCATTTTTACATAACATTGATAATATATTTTAATATGAATCTTAACAATAAAATACTATTAATCCTATTTTTAATTGCAATTTCATTTGTAATTTATGCTAGTTATACTTAAAATATGAAAAAAGATAAAAAAAAAAGGTCTATAACCTTAATCCTAAGAAATTATTTTATAACTGGTGTCGTTGTACTAATTCCTATAGGATTTACATTATATCTTAGTAAAATTTTAATTGGTGTCTCATCAAGAATTATTCCAGAAAACATAAATCCTAATAGTTATCTTCCTTATGCAATCCCTGGAATTGAAATTCTTATCTCAGTTATTTTAATTACTATCGTAGGTGGATTATCTCTTTCTTTTTTAGGAAAAAGAATTCTTAAATTAATTGATGATCTTTTTAAAAGAATTCCCTTTTTAAGAGCTATTTATTCTGCAATAGTACAAATGACTGAAACTTTTTCAAATAAGGATAATAATAAAAAAAGTGTAGTTTTGATTGAATATCCAAGAAAAGGTGTTTGGGCTGTTGGCTTTGCTACTAAAGAAAATAAAGGTGAGATGGCTAATAAAACAAATAAAAAATTAATTAATGTTTTTGTTCCAACCACACCTAACCCTACGAGTGGTTTTTTATTAATGTTTCCAATTGAAGATGTTATTTATTTAGATATGTCATTTGAAGAGGCATCTAAATTTATTGTTTCTGCTGGAACTTCTTCTGATAAAGTCTAGGCAATATCATTTATTATATCTGCTCTATCGTATAATTTAATTAAAGGTTTAAATTTACCAATATTCTCTTTTGTATTTTCTATTCTTTTTATTTCTTTTTCAGCTAAAAGAAAAAGGTCATTATTATGAACAGGGTCAGCTAATCTAAAATTTTTAATACCACTTTGTTTAAATCCTAATATATCACCAAAACCTCTTAATTTCATATCTTCCTCAGATATTATAAATCCATCATTTGAATTTTTAAGAATATTTATTCTTTTTTTTGCATTATCACTCAAATTTGATTTAAACATTAAAATACAAGTGGAGTCTTTAGATCCACGACCGACTCTTCCTCGTAATTGATGTAATTGAGATAGTCCAAATTTATTTGCATTTTCAATAATTATTACATTAGCATTTGGAAAATCTATACCAACTTCAATAATTGTAGTGGAAACTAATATGCTGAATTTTTTGTTTAAAAATCTATTTAAAATAATTTCTTTTTCATCAATAGATGTTTTTCCATGAAGTAGAGATACTTGATTTGGAAAAATTTTTTTAAGATATTCATATTTCTTTATAGCTGATTGATGGTCAATTTTTTTAGACTCTTCTATTAGTGGACAAACCCAGAAAATTTGATTTCCTAGATTCATTTCTTTTTTGATAAATCTGATTATATCATCTATATTATTTTCAAGTTTACTATAAGTTTTAACTGGTTTACGCATTTTTGGTTTTTCACGAATAATAGAAAGATCCATATCACCGTATATAGTCATGGTAAGAGTTCTTGGAATAGGGGTTGCTGTCATTAATAATACATCACAATTTTTACCCCCTTTATCAGACAATTTTTTTCTTTGATTAACTCCAAATTTATGTTGTTCATCAATTATAATTAGTCCAAGTTTTTTAAATTCAATTTTTTTTTGAAAAATAGCGTGAGTTCCAAATATGATGTTAGTTTTATGATTTAATAAGTCTTCTAATATTACTTTTTTTTCTTGATATTTTGATTTTCCAGAAATTAAAGCAATATTTATATTTTTAGTAAATAATTTTTTTGCTAATAAATAATGTTGTCTGGCTAAAATTTCTGTAGGTGCCATAAAGGCAACTTGGAATCCTGAATTAATTGTATTGTGTGCTGCTAATAATGATACAATTGTTTTTCCACTACCCACATCTCCTTGTAAAAGTCTAAACATTTTATTAGATGAGAGCAAATCAATATTAATTTCATCTATAGCTTTTTTTTGATCATTTGTAAGTGAGAATCCTAAGGTTGAAATTAATTCATTTTGTTTTTTAATATTAAACTTTTTTTTAATTTTTTTGATTTTTTTAATTTTTTTTCTAATTTCTGAATTAACCAAAAAAGTTGAAAAAATTTCATCAAAAGCTAATCTTTGATAAAAATTTTCTTTAAATTTTCCAATATTTTGTGGCTTGTGTAATTCTTTTATAGAATTGTTCCAACTTATATTGTCAAATTTTTTCATGATTTCTTCAGAATGCCATTCATCAAAATCAGGTAAAAGTTGTAATATTTGAGAAATAATTTTGTTGTAAATTTTTTCACTTATTCCTTCAGTTAAAGAGTAAGTATTATGTTTTTGTTTAATCAAAGAAGAATCTTCAGAAATATATTTAGGATTAGTAAGCTGATATTTGTT
Organism: Candidatus Pelagibacter sp. HIMB1483; assembly: GCF_052048135.1. NCBI lineage: Bacteria > Pseudomonadati > Pseudomonadota > Alphaproteobacteria > Candidatus Pelagibacterales > Candidatus Pelagibacteraceae > Candidatus Pelagibacter > Candidatus Pelagibacter sp. HIMB1483. Next base: position 714,841 of record NZ_JBNAIM010000002.1, read on the forward strand.
TCTAAAATATTTTATTTTGCCACTTAATGTTATTTCGTTTCCAATGGGTAATATTTTTTTTATATAACCTTCATAACTGTTGAAAAAAACACATTCAATTTCTCCAGTATCATCTTTGCAAATAACTCTATTAGGTAAATTTTTTATTCGTGGAAACTGGTATTTTTGAGGAATTATTGTAATAGTCTGAATTTCTCCTATTTTTAAATCTTTAATTTTTGAAGATTTGCTCCTATCAGTATATGATTTTGGAAGTTTCCATAAGATATCAAAGATAGTATTTATTTTTTTCTTCTTTAATAAACTGGCTGTTTTATTACCAACGCCTTTTAATTTATTCAAATCGGATAATAAATATTGATAATTACTTTTAAAATTCATTAACTACTAATATATTCTAATTATGTCAGTCAATATAGACCAATTAAAAAAGAAAATTATTTACAGATCTAATTATCGTGGGACAAAAGAAATGGATAAACTTCTTGGTGCATTTACTAATCAATACATTGATAAATTAAATAAAGAAGATTTAGATGAGTTAATTAAACTATTAGAAATTGATGATAATAATCTTTATAACTTCTATAATGGTTTAGAGACAAGTATAGAATTTAAAAACAGCAAGATAAATACTTTATTTAAAAATTTTAAGTTCAAATAAAAAATGGCGGAGAGACTGGGATTCGAACCCAGGAAAGAGTTGCCCCTTTGCCGGTTTTCAAGACCGGTGCTTTCAACCGCTCAGCCATCTCTCCATGTAAAAGCTTTTATAATTAAAAATATTTAATTCAACAATAAAATAGTCTATTAGGTCTAATTATTACTTAATTCATGAAATTATCTATGAATAGAAATTTTAATAAAGGTTTATTATTAACATCTTTGGGTTCTTTTTGGTGGGGTTTTATTGGTGTTATCTATTTTGAGTATGTTTCATTTATTGGTCATGTTGAGCTTGTTGTTCATAGATGTTTATGGACAGCCGTGATGTTAATAATAACAACTACTTTTTTATCAAAATGGAAAATTTTTATAAAAGAAATAAAAAATAAAAAAAAATTAATAGCTTTATTCATTTCTGGTCTTTTAATTTTTATTAATTGGTCAATCTGGATTTATGCAGTTGCAACAGAAAGAATAATTGACGCAAGTTTTGGATATTTTATAATGCCCATAATAAGTGTTTTGTTAGGGTATATTTTTTTTAAAGAACTATTGAACAAAAAAAGAATTATTTCAATTTTATTAGTAGGTGTTTCAATCATTGTTATGATAATCTTTAATTTGAAATCACTGCCTTGGGTAGGCCTTATAGTAGCTTTCAGCTGGGCTTTTTATAATTTAGTACGAAAAAAAATCCAAATTGATACTGACATAGGATTATTAATTGAAAGTTTATTCATTTTTCCATTTGCTTTATTTGTTTTTTATCTAATTTCCAAAAATGGTTTAAATGATTTCAATTTTGAGAATCCTGGTTTGAGTTTATTTTTATTACTAGCAGGGCCAATGACGGTGATTCCTTTATTTCTTTATGTGAGGGGTGTCGAATTGATTGGATTAGGTCCTACTGGAATGATTTTTTATATTACACCCACATTACAGTTCATTTTAGGTTATTTTTATTATGGTGAGGAATTTTCAGTAGTTAAATTTGGAAGTTTTATTATTATTTGGATTGCTGTAATTATATATTTAAATGATCTTTATGAAAAAAATTAATAATTTTTTTTTAATTATATTTTTCTTTTTTTCTATAGCCAATGCAAATGAAAATTTGAATTTTGAAAATTGGAAAAAGAATTTTAAAAAAAGAGCTTTAAATAATAATATATCAGAAAAGACCTTTGATTTAGTAATGTCTGATACTAAATTTTTACCCAACGTGATAAAATATGATAGATATCAACCTGAATTTTATGAAGATACTAAAACTTATATTTCTAAAAGAAGCTCTGACAATAAAGTAAAAAAAGGAATTGAATTTTATAAAAATGAAACCAACCTAATAAATGATGTTGAAAATAAGTTTGGAATAGAAAAAGAATTACTTTTATCTTTAATGGGAATAGAAACTAATTTTGGTACTTATGTAGGAAAAATGGATATACTTTCATCTTTAGCTACATTAAGTTTTGATAAAAGAAGATCTGATTTTTTTACTAATGAATTGCTTATTTTGCTTAAACTTATTGATAACAATCAGATAGATTATAAGACTTTATATGGTTCCTGGGCAGGAGCTTTTGGTTTCTTTCAATTTATGCCATCTACAATTAAAAATCACGCGATTGATTTTAATAATGATAAGTATATTGATCTTAAAAATTCTTATGATTCTTTTGCATCAGCCGCAAATTATTTAAACAATATGGGATGGGATAAAGAGTCTCCATGTTTTTATAAAATAGAGTTAGATAAAAATGTTTCAGAAAAATATTTAAATACATCAGCAAAAAAACTTTATAATAAAAAAAAACTTAAGTATTTTAGTAAATACATTAAGAATAAAGAAATTTTAGAAACTGAATACATGAATAAAAAAGTAGCAATTATTACACCAGACAAAGATATCGTTCCTGACTCAAACATACTTTCGCCAGCTTATGTTGTTTTTGACAATTATGACATAATCTTAAAATGGAACCGTTCATTAAGATTTGCCTTAGCTGTTTGTACATTAAAAGATAAATTTAAAAATGAATTATAAAAATATTTTATTAATTTTTTTATTTTTTTTTATTTATGGCTGTGAATCTCCAATTAATACAAAAAAAGAAAAATTAAATTTTGAAATAGAAAATAAGTATAAAAATGCAGGATTTGCACTCATCTATAATGATGAATTAGATGGTATTAAGAAACTTGAAGAAAGATCTTTAAATATTTATCATAAAACTCTAAAAAAAAATTCCATGGTTAAAATAACAAATTTAAATAATGGAATTTCTTTAATTGCAAAAGTAAAATCAAATAAAGTTAAATTTTCTGATTTTTATAACTCAGTCTTAAGTTTAAGAATTGCAGAAGTTTTAGAATTAGATGAAAATGAACCATATATAGAAATAATCTTAATTTCTAAAGATTCTACTTTTATTGCAAAAAAAGCTAAAACATTTGAAGAGGAGTCTGTAGTGGCAGAGAAAGCACCAGTAGATGGAATACAAATTAGTGATTTAAATGAAAAAAAAATAAAAAAGAAAATTATAAAAGATAAAAATTTTTTATATTCAATTAAAGTTGCAGATTTTTATTATAAAGATTCAGCTAAAATGATGTTAGAAAAAATTAAAAGCGAATCTTTAGTTAAAAATCTTAAAATTATTGAAATGTCTAAAACAAAATATAGACTTCTAATAGGTCCTTTTAATGATATAAAAAGCTTAAAAGAAACTTTTGAAAATATGAGTCTGTTTAATTTTGAAAATCTGGAAATTTTAAAAAATGCTTAAAAAACTTATAATATTTTTTTTACTTAATATATTTTTTAGTAACACACTTTTTGCAAACATAGACATAAAAGCTAGAACCGCAATTTTACAAGATTTTTTATCTGGCGAAATATTATATGAAAAAGAACCTGATAGATCAATTTATCCTGCATCAATGACAAAAATAATGACTAGCATTATTGCATTTGATTTAATTAAATCTGGTGATTTAAGTTTAGATGAAAAATTTTTTATTTCAGAAAAAGCTTGGCGTCTGTCGACGGCTGGTTATTCATCAATGTTTGTTATGGTTGGTGATCAAGTAAGTGTTGAAGATTTATTAAAAGGTATCATTGTTGCGTCAGGTAACGATGCTTGTATTGCTTTAGCTGAAGGTATAGCTGGAACAGAAGAAGAATTTGCTATTATGATGACATCAAAAGCTAAAGAAATTGGTATGACGAATACTAATTTTGCTAATTCTTCAGGAATTAATGATCCTGATAATTATTCAACAGTTAAAGATATAATGATTATGTCAAACTATTTGATTAAAAAACATCCTGAATATTATACCTGGTTTAGTGAAAAGGAATTTACGTGGGATAGAACCGGCGGAGATCCTATTACTCAAGGTAATAGAAATCCACTCTTATATAAAAATATAGGTGCTGATGGTATAAAAACCGGTTATCTAGCAGTAGAAAGATATTCCTTAGCGTCATCCTTAGTAAGAAATGGTAGAAGATTAATTGCTGTCGGAAGTGGTTTTGAGACAAAAAATTCTAGATCAAGAGAAAGTTCAAAACTATTGACTTATGGGTTAACTAATTTTGATTTAATAGAAATATCAAAATCAGGTGAAGCATTTAATAAAGTTGAAGTTTGGCTTGGAAAAAATGAAAATGTAAATGTTTATACAAAAGAAGATATTTATAAGACTATTAAAAAAGGTCAAAAAAAGAAACTTAAAGTAAAAATGATTTATGATGGTCCAGTGGAAGCGCCAATTGAAAAAGATCAAATTTTAGCTAAATTGAAAATTATCTATGATGAAAATTTAATTGGTGAATATGATCTTTTGGCATCAGAAGAAGTGAATAAAGTTAATATATTTTCTAGATTAATGAAATCATTGAATTATTTAATCTGGGGTGATGTATAAAAAATTTGTAATAGTTTTTGAAGGTATTGAGGGAAGTGGAAAATCATATCATATCAACAATGTTTCAAAATATTTAAGTAAAAAAAAAATACCACATATTAAATTAAGAGAACCTGGAGGTCATCGTAATTCTGAAAAAATTAGAAATTTAATTCTAAATAAAAATTTAAAATTTAATAAAAATACAGATTTGTTATTATATCTTGCCTCTAGAAGTGAAAATATAAAATATTTAAAAAAATATTATAAAAAAAAGATTATTTTGATTGATAGATTTACAGACTCAACAATAGCTTACCAACATTTCGGTATGGGAGTTAACCTCAAAATATTGAAAATGATAAATAACTATTTATTAGGTACTTTTAAAGTAGATTTTACTTTTCTAAATATAGTTGATGAAAAAAATATGAGGAAAAGATTAAATAAAAGAAAAAAATTAAATAGATATGATAAATTTAAGATGCAATTTTACTCAAAAGTTCAAAAAGGTTTTATAAAAATATCTAAAAATAAAAAAAGATATATGATTATAGACTCAAATCGTCCAATAGATTTAAATAAAAAGAATATAATTGAAAAAATAGAAAAACTAATTAAATGAATTTAGAACCAAGTTTTCAAACTAAACTTTATGGTTTAGAAAATGAATTTAAAGAATTTGTAAGATTATTTGAAATAGACAAACTTCCAAATAAGATTTTATTATCTGGAGACAAAGGTATAGGTAAATGCACTTTAGCTTACCACTTAATTAATTTCATTTTGTCTAAAAATGAAGAAAACTCATATAACATAGATGAATTTAGAATTAATTCAGATAACTATTCTTATAAATTAATTCAAAATGGTTCAAACCCAAACTTTTATCTAATTGATATTGAAACAGATAAAAAGGTCATTGATATTAGTAAAATTAGAAACCTTATAATAAGTCTAAATAAATCTTCATTAAATTCTAATCCAAGATTTGTTTTGATTGATAATATTGAATTTCTAAATTTAAATTCAATAAATGCATTATTAAAGATATTAGAAGAACCAAATGACAATATATACTTTATTTTAATACATAATAATAAAAAAATAGTTCCAACATTATTATCAAGATGTCTAAATTTTAAGATAGCTTTAAGTCATAAAAAAATTACAGAAATTAATCAAAAATTATTTAACAAAACTTCTAATAATTTAATGAATAAAGATTTAATAAATTACTATATTACACCAGGGAAATTATATGATTTATTGAAATTTTCAGAGGAAAATAAAATTAATATAAGCGATATCGATTTGAAAGATCTTTTATCGTTAATGATAAATGAATCTTATTACAAAAAGAATAAAAATGATAAAGCTTTATTATATGACTTAGTTGAATTTTTTCTCTTAAAAAAGATATCAGTATTTCATTCAGAATTATCTAGTTATTTCTTAAAAAAGATTAATAATAATAAAAAATTTAACCTAGATGATGAAACATTATTTTTAGAAATTAATTCAAAATTATTAAATGGATAAGAATTATTATATTACTACACCAATATATTACCCTTCGGCTAAACCACACATGGGACATGCTTATTCTAGTATTATTGCTGATTTCTTTGCAAGATTTAAAAAAATAGATGGGTACAAAGTTTATTTTTTAACAGGTACTGATGAACATGGTTTAAAAATACAAAGGGCTGCTGAGAAAAAAAATTTAGATACATTAAAATTTTGTGATGAAATAAGTAAAACTTTTAAAGATTTAACAAAAACTTTAAATTTGACAAATACTGATTTTATTCGCACCACTGAAAATCGCCATAAACAGTCAGTGCAACATTTATGGAATGAGTTAAAAAAAAATGATGAAATTTATTTATCAAAATATTCTGGTTGGTACTCTGTATCTGATGAAGCATTTTATAATAATGATGAAATAGAAGAAATAGACAATAAAAAAATAGCAATTTCATCCAAATCACCAGTAGAATGGGTAGATGAAGAGTCTTACTTCTTTAGATTATCAAAATGGGAAAAACCTTTATTAGACTTTTATGAAAAAAATCCTGATTTTATTTCGCCAAATTCAAGAAAGAATGAAGTAATAAGTTTTGTTAAAAATGGTTTAAAAGATCTTTCTGTTAGTAGAAAAAGTTTTTCTTGGGGTATTAAAGTTCCAAATGATGATCATCATATAATATATGTTTGGTTAGATGCCTTAACAAATTATATCAGCGCTCTCAATTATCCAGATACAAATAATGAATTATATAAGAATTTTTGGCCAGCTTCTCTTCATCTAATTGGAAAGGATATTTTAAGATTCCACGCAGTTTATTGGCCAGCTTTTTTACTTGCAGCTAAAATTGAATTACCTAAAAAAGTTTATGGTCACGGATGGATACTTTCTAATCAAGAAAAAATGTCAAAATCAAAAGGGAATATTTTAGATCCTCTGGAAATTATAGATCAATATGGCTTAGATCCTTTAAGATATTATTTAATAAAAGAAGTGTCTTTTGGAAATGATGGAAATATATCTCAAGAGAGATTGGAAGATTGTATTAATAGTGATTTGGCTAATAATTATGGAAATTTGTGTCAAAGAGTTACTGCTTTTGCAATTAAAAATTGTCAAAGTAAAATACCTGAAAAAATTGAATTTAATAAAGATGATTTAAGTATATTAGATAAATTTAGTAATAATTTAGAAAACATAAGATTAAATATTGATAACCAAAATATAAACTTTTATATAGATTTTATAGTAAATTCACTGTTTGAGGCTAATAAATATTTTAATGACCAAGAACCGTGGAAAAAAAAAGAAGATCCTATTAGACTAAATACAATTGTATATACTACACTAGAAATTGTAAGAAAAATAAGCTTTATGTTATACCCAATAATTCCAGCATCTTCTATCAAAGCTTTAAAAATTTTTGACCTAAAAGAAAAAGATATTGAATTTAATTCAATTGGAAATAATAATTTTTTAAAGAAGGGGAATTTAATTAATAAAATTGATATACTTTTCAATAAAATAGATAAAAATGATTGACTCACATTGCCATTTAGATCATGAACCCTTATTAAGCGATTTAGATAATGTTCTTCAACGATCTAAAGATATAGGAATTGAAAAATTATTAACAATATCAACTTCTTTTGACAGTTTTAAAAGAATTAAAAAGATTGTAGATAAAGATAAGATTATTTATGGAACAGTTGGCATACATCCTCATGAAACAAATAATGATACAATAGATATAGAATTTATTGTTCAAAATATAAAAGAAAATAAAAAAATAATTGGTATTGGAGAAACTGGCTTAGATTTTTTTTACAATAATAGTGATAAAGATAAACAGATTCAAAGTTTTCGAACTCATATTGAGGCATCTTTAAAAAGTAATGTACCATTAATTATTCATTCAAGAGATGCAGAAGAAGATACATTTAGAATATTAAATGAATACAAAAATAAAGATCTAAAAATTCTAATGCATTGTTTTACAGGATCACAAAAATTTGCAGAAAAACTTTTAGAGTTGAATGCTTTTTTTTCAGCAAGTGGAATCATAACTTTTAAAAATGCTAAAGATTTACAAAAAACATTTGAATTTTTACCTTTAGATAAAATTTTGATCGAGACAGATAGCCCATTTTTAGCTCCAGAACCTAAAAGAGGGAAAAAAAATGAGCCATCTTATATTGATTTTACTGCGTCAAAACTTGCAAATATAAAAGGTGTAGATAAAAACAAACTTATTCAAAGTACTACAAATAATTTTAATAATCTTTTTTCAAATTAGAATTCTATGAAATTTATTATACTGGGATGTGGAAGTTCAATGGGTGTACCAAGACCAGATGGATTTTTTGGCAATTGTGACCCTAAGAATAAAAGAAATTATAGGACAAGATGTTCAGCTTTACTTCAAACATCTGATGAAAACATTTTAATTGATACATCACCAGATTTGCGTCAACAATTATTAAGACATAAGATAAAAAAAATTGATAAAGTTCTTTTTTCACATATGCATGGTGATCAAACACATGGAATAAATGATTTAAGATCCTTTTTCTTAAGAGATAAAAAACAAATTAACGTTTATGCAGATAAATACACTTCCAAATACTTAAAACAAAGTTTTTCATATATTTTTAGCAGTTATTCAAAAGAATACCCAGCGACTTTAAGATTAAACAAATTGCCCAAAATTATTTTAACCAAAAATAATAAAAAAAAACTACCTATTAAATCAATTATAGTCGAGCATGGTAAAGTTAAATCTAATTGTTTTATCATTGATAAAAAATTAGCTTACATAAGTGATGTTAATAAAATTTATAATAAAGATTTTAAATATTTCAAAGATCTTCAATACTTAATAATTGATTGCTTGTGGTATAACTATCACCCTTCACATTTTAACTTAGATGCATCATTATCAACGATCAAACAATTTAAACCAAAAAAAGCTATCTTAACTAACTTATCTCCTGTTTTAGATTATAAAGAATTAAAAAAAATTCTACCTAAAGACATCATTCCAGCTCATGATGGTATGGCTATAAATTTATAAAATATTTTCTATCTTATTTATAATTTTTTTCGACAACGGTTTAGTTAAAGATGAAAATGTATCTTCAACTTTACCTTCTTTATTTATCAAAATCTTGTGGAAGTTCCATTTAGGAATAGCTGATTTTCCATAATTGTCTTTAGCCCATTTGAATATTTCATGCGCTTTTTCTCCCTTAACCTCTGTAATACTGGTTAATGGAAAGGTAATATTGAAATTTACTTCACAAAACTCTTTTACTTCAGAATTATTTGTTTTTTCTTGATTAAATGAATTTGATGGAACACCAATAACAATCAATCCTTTTGATTCATATAATTCCCATAATGTTTGAAGTTCGTCATATTGTTTTGTAAAACCACAATAGCTTGCTGTATTAACAAGTAAAATGACTTTATTCTTATATTTATTTAGCTCGATTATCTCTCCAGATATATCTTCTATTTTTAAATCAAAAAAAACCTTCTCATAATTTGCTGTAACTGAACTTTTAAAAAAAAACATAATTAAAGCTAATCCTATAAATATAAATTTATTCATTTATTTGGGGTGAGTAATATTAAAAAATAACCAAATAAAGTCGATAAAAGTGACCCTGTCAGTACTCCAATTTTCACTCCATCCATATATTGAACATTTTCAACAAATGCTAAATTTCCAACAAAAAGACTCATTGTAAAACCTATACCAGTTAAAACTCCAACACCATAAAAATTAAACCAATTTGAATTATTAGGCATTTGAGCAATTTTAGTTTTTATTGATACATATGAAAATATGAAGACACCTAATTGTTTTCCAACAAATAATCCTAATAAAATTCCTAAGGGCACTTTATCTAATAAAGAAGATAGTGACAAACCTTCTAATGATACACCAGCATTAGCAAATGCAAATAATGGCATTATTCCAAAAGCTACGTATGGACTAATAGCATGCTCTACTTTAATTAATAATGAAAAATCTTTCTCTTTTTTTCTGTGAGGAATTGTCATTCCTAATAAGACGCCAGCTATTGTGGCATGTATTCCAGAATTATGAGTAAAATCCCAAAGAAATAATCCAACAATTAAATATGGTAAAAATTTTTTGATATTAAATTTATTTATTACTAATAAAATAATAAATGTTAATAACATGAGACTTAAATATTTTATATTTAAATCACCTGAATAAAAAAGTGCTATAATAACTATAGCTCCCAAATCATCTATAATTGCAAGTGCAGTTAAAAAAACTTTTAAAGATAATGGAACTCTTTTCCCTAACAAAGATAAAACACCTAAAGAAAAAGCTATATCAGTAGCAGATGGTATAGCCCACCCATTTAAGGTTTCACTATCGCCAAAATTTATATAAACATAGAATAATGCTGGTACTAACATTCCACCAATAGCAGCAATAATTGGCAATAAAGCTTGCTTGATATTAGAAAGTTCTCCCTGCAAAAATTCTCTTTTTATTTCTAATGTTACAAAGAAAAAGAAAATTGCCATTAATGCATCATTTATCCAATGAATAACTGATAATTTTAATCCAAAATTATTTATACCTATAAATAAATATTTATTTAAAGTTGAAAAATAAAAATCAGCTAAATTTGAATTACTTATTATTAATGCAATTATTGCAGCAAATAATAAAACCAAACCACTTGCTGCCTCAAGTTTAAAAAACCATTTAAAAGGTTTTGATAAATAATTAATCATAGTTAAATTAAATCTCTAATAAACAGTTTTATATCTTTTAATGTTTCAAATAGATTAAACATTGTTAACTCCAAATTTGGAAAGATCTGATATAAAGGATTTTTAAAAGTATCAACAACAATTATCAAAGCCACAAAAGAGATTATTATCACTATTAAATATGACAAAAAGCTACTTAATGAAAGATTCTTTTTACCATGATATTGGGTTATTTCGTAATTCTTATTATTCTTAGATTCATTAATATTTTTTTTCTTAATCTCTATTTCTGATTTTTTATTATTGGTTGATTTTATTTTTGAGAGAGGTTTTTTTTCTTGTATTTTAATATTTTCAAAATCTACTTTTTTTTTAACAATTAATCTTTTTGGATCAAAAAACCATACATGTTTACATGAGCCACATTGAATAGTTCTCCCAGAACTTGGTATAAGTTCTGAATTTACATCAAAATTTTTATTGCAATTAATACATTGTATAATCATATTTTTTTATATCACAAATGATAGGTTCTTTTATATCTATTAAAATGTTTTTAATCCAAATGTTAATAGAAATTATATGAAAAAATATAAGTTGAAATCAATTATTACTACTTTTTCTTATAATAATCTCTTTTTCTTTTTATTGAAAACATAAGCAAAAACGCTATAACGATCTCATTCGGAGTGTAGCGCAGCCTGGTAGCGCATCTGGTTTGGGACCAGAGGGTCGCAGGTTCGAATCCTGCCACTCCGACCACTTTATGAAAAAAGCTAAAATTTACAAACCAAATAAAAGTGCCATGCAATCTGGTTTAGGTAAATTAGATAAATGGGTTTTGGAATTTGAAACAAATGACCCTACTAAAAATCCTTTAATGGGATGGGAAAGTTCTAATGATACTTACAGCGAATTAAGACTTGAGTTTTCTACAAAAGAACTAGCAATCAATTATGCAAAAAAGAAAAAAATAGAATTTGAAATTATTGAGCCAAAAAAAAGAAAAATTGTTAAAAAATCATACGCTAATAATTTTTTAAAATAAATATATGTTTAAATTTTTTGTTCAAAAAAAATGGTTTTTATGGAGTATCTTCGGATCAATTTTTATTCTTGTTTCAACTTGGTATCAAGTTCAATTGGATGTAAAAATTAATGAATGGTTTGGTGAGTTCTATGATACTTTACAAAAAGCTTTAACTACTCCAAATTCAGTTTCTGAAACAGAGTTTATTGGTTATCTTTTTACATTTGCAAAAATTGCAGCTCTTTGGATTCTTATAGCAGTATTCACAGGGTTTTTTACCAGTCATTGGGTTTTTAGATGGAGAACATCAATGGCTGATTATTACCATGAACAATGGTTAAAAGCGAGATTAACCGAAGGTGCTTCCCAAAGAGTTCAAGAAGATACATTAAAATTTGCAAGAATAATGGAAGGATTGGGAACTGGACTATTAGATAGTATAATGACACTTATTGCATTCACTCCTATTCTTTGGGGCTTATCAAAACAAATAGATGTATTACCATGGATTGGGGAGGTGGATCATGCTTTAGTATGGGTTGCTATAATTTCTGCTTTAGGTGGAACATTACTCTTGGCTGCTGTTGGTATTAAACTTCCTGGCATTGAATATGATATTCAAAAAGAAGAAGCAGGTTATAGAAAAGAATTAGTTCATGGTGAAGATGATCCAATTAGAGCCGCACCACCAACAATAGGACAACTATATAATAGAGTAAGAGGAATTCACTATAAGTCTTATTTTCATTACTTATATTTCAACACTGTTAAGTGGAGTTATTTTCAAGGAATGGTAATCGTCCCTTATTTAGCTTTGGCTCCAACTATAGTTACAGGAGCAATTACATTGGGTTTTGTTCAACAAATTACTAGAGCTTTTGGAAGGGTAGAGGGATCTTTACAATATTTAGTTAAAAGCTGGTCTACAATTGTTGAATTAATTTCGGTTTGGAAAAGATTAAGAGAATTTGAGGAAAAATTAGAAATATCCAAAATGGAAACTGTATCTTAATGGCTTTAGATAAAAAATTTGAAAATCTTTTTTTAAAAGTTTCTACTCAAGCAGCTATAGCAAGTAATAATTTTGTTGGAAAAAAAAATAAAGATCATGCAGATAAAGCTGCTGTTGATGCTATGAGATCAGAATTAAACAATATAAATATGAAAGGTAGAGTAGTTATTGGTGAAGGTGAATTAGATGAAGCTCCCATGTTATTTATAGGTGAAAAACTTGGTACAATGTCTGGCCCAGAATTAGACATAGCTGTTGATCCACTTGAAGGTACGAAATTTGCAGCTTACAATCTCCCTGGTGCTCTTTCAGTAATATCTGTAGCAGAAAAAAACAATTTATTTAATGCCCCAGAAACATATATGAATAAAATTTCAGCAAACGTACCAAATGATCAAATAATTGATCTAGATTTCACAGTTAGAAAAAATATTCATAACTTGGCTGATTTTAAGAATAAAAAACCAGAAAATTTAACAGCTTGTATTCTTAATAGACCTAGGCATAAAGAAATTATTGATGAATTGATAAAAATGAAAGTTAAACTTAAACTTATTACTGATGGAGATGTTTCTGGTGCCTTATTGGTAACTGATGAAAAATACAATGTTGATATTTTTTTAGGGATTGGTGGTGGTCCAGAGGGTGTATTGGCAGCTTCAGCATTAGATTCGTTTAATTGTTTTTTTCAGGGTAGATTTTTATTTGAAAAAGATAATGATAAATTAAGAGCAAAAAATATGGGAATTGAAGACTTAAATAAAAAATATTTTTTAAATGAAATTGTAACAGGAGACACAATATTTTGTGCGACCGGCATAACATCTGGTGAGCTTGTTTCGGGTATCAAAATTGAGAATAATACAATTATTACTGACACTTTGATTACTCATAAATCTACTGGCCTTAAAAAGAATATTAAAGCTAAACAAAAGATTAATGCAACCTAATAACACTTGATAAAGAAGCTATTATACAATAAAAAAAACAAATTTGGTCCCTTCGTCTATCGGTTAGGACACGTGGTTTTCATCCTCGAAAGAGGGGTTCGATTCCCCTAGGGACCGCCACATTTATGATATTTTATGTTTATATGCTTAAAAGCGTAAATAATAAGATAACAAAATCGTACGTTGGATATACAAATAACTTAAATTTAAGACTAAAAAAGCATAATACTGGTAAAGGAGCAAAGTCAACTCGTGGTTATGAGTGGAAAATTATCTATAAAAAAAGATTTTATGATAAAAGAAAGGCTATGTCCTTTGAGTATCATTTAAAAAAAAATAAAAAAAAAAGAAAATATTTATTAATAAATAATTGATATGAAAATTGCATCTATTCTTCCTTATAAAGAAAATTATACAGAAAAAGGAGCAGGAGCAGTAGCTTTATGGATTAGCGAATTCATGAGAGATTCCATTTATAAAAAAAATATTTTTATTTTTGGTAACACATCAAATAAAAAATTTTTAACAAAAAACTATATAAATATTAATATAAATACTATTAATTCGAGATTAAGCAGCACTACAAAAGAATATTCAAATAGGATTATAAAAAAAATACAAAATATGAATTTTGATATTATCGAGTTACACAATAGACCAATAATGATTAGGGAATTTTATAAAAAAACAAATTCAAAAATAATTTTATATTTTCATAATGATCCAACAACAATGAAAGGTGCAAAAACTGTTAATGATAGAATTTATTTATTAAATAGTGTTGATAAAATTATCTTTATAACAAAATGGGTAAAAAAAAAATTTTTTGAAGGATTACCAAATTTATCCGATAATAAGACACAAATTATTTATCATAGTATTGATCCATTCAAAAAAAAGGTCAAAAAAAACAAACAAATTATATTTGTGGGAAAATTAAATGAGTCAAAAGGATATGATTTATATTGTAAAGCAATGTTTAAAGTTTTGGATTTTAACAAAGATTGGATTGCATATTCTATAGGTGAAGAAAAAAGATTTCAAAACTTTCCCACACATATTAGACATAAATCTTTGGGTCAAATACCCCATAATAAAGTTCTTAAATATTTAAGTAAATCTGAAATAGCCATAATACCCTCAAGATGGGAAGAGCCTTTTGGTCGAACCTCTATGGAGGCATCTTCAAGAGGTTGTGCTACTATTATTTCAAATAAAGGAGGCCTTCCTGAGACAACAGATTATGCAATAAAACTTAAAAAGTTGGATGTTAGAAATATTGAAATCGAAACTATTAAATTGATTAAAAATAAAAGTTTAAGAAAAAAAATTCAATTAAATAGTCAAATGAATATTAAACATAATCTTAAGAATAATTCAAAAGTTATAGATTTAATGAGAAGCTCATTATTTCCATTTAAAAAAATCAACTTTTTGAAGAATAAATTAAGAATAATAAATATCTATAATTTAGCACAAAAACTTAATCATAGAATTTATAACCTTTCATTAGGAAAAAAATTTACTAATGGTTTTATAAGAAATGGACATGATGTAATTGAAATTAGTGATAGAGATTTTGTTAGGCAAAATAAAAGGTTAAATTTCTTAAATTTTAAAGACAAATTTCATGAATATTTAATTGAAACATTTAGAAATTATAATCCAAACCTAATCATTTTTGGTCACTCAGATAATATTAATCAAGATATTTTAACTGATTTTAGATCACTTAATAAGAATATAATTATATCGCAGTGGAATGAGGATCCTTTGATGAAAAACTTGCCAGATACATCAGAAAATATCCATAAATTAAATAAATTTTTACCATTTGTAGACCATTCTTTCATCACAACAAGTCCATCAGTTGTTAACTTGCCTAAGAAATACTCAAAAAATATACATTTTTTTATGACACCTGTAGATAAAAATATTGAATGCTTTGATGTTTTCAAACATAAACCTGAAAATGATATTTTTTACGCAATGAGTCACGGGGTTAATCGAGCAACTTTAAAAGTTGGAAAAACTGACAATAGAGTTGTTTTTTTAGAAAAACTTATAAAAAAAATTGATGGAATAAAATATGATTTTTATGGAATTGGAAAACAAGAACCAGTTTGGGGTAATGAATTTTACAAATCACTTCTTAACTCAAAAATGGCTTTAAATCTTAGTAGGGGGGAACCTACAAAACATTATTCAAGCAATAGAATTGCTTCACTTATGGGAAATGGATTATTAGTTTTTATTGATAAAAAAGTTGAAATGAATAAATTTTTCAATAAAAATGAGATTGTTTTTTATGACTCTGTTGATGATCTGGCAAGTAGGATTAAATTTTTAAAAAAAAATGATAAATTAAGAAAAAATATCGCTAGAAAAGGTAAAGAAAAATATTTCAAACTATTTAATGAGACTAAAATTGCTAAATATATTGTTGATCTATCTTTAGGAAAAATAGTTTCTCTCACTTAAAATCAATTTTATTTATTAAAATTTAGATTTATATTTTAATTTTATTTAATGCATTATTTTTAAACAAATTTGCCTCTTGAATATATCTTCTAACCATTTGTGTAGTTTTATGACCTGTCATGACCATTATGTTTCTCTCTTCTGCTCCAAATTCTGCAGCTGTAGTTGCAAATCCTGATCTTAAACTATGTCCAGCATATCTTGATGCGTCTAAGCCAGCTTTTTCTGCATATTTTTTTATAATTAAAGCAACTGATTTATCTGATAATTTAAAAAGTTTACCCTCATTTTTTTCTGTAAATTTTTCGCTAACATAATCTTTAAGTGCTGTAACAGGACAAAACTCTCTGTTATCAAAGTAGGGGATGGCCTTAACACTTCCTTCACCTGATTGATCTGTTTTTGATTTTTTTATAAGAATTTTTACACCTTCTGTAACAAATTCGAGATCTTCATAATCAAGATTTACAAGCTCAGATCTTCTAAATCCACCAGCAAAACCAATTAAAATTAAAGCTTTATCCCTACTTTTTTCTTTATCTATTGCTTTAATTATTAATTTTAACTCATTGATTAATATAGGTTTTTTTGATCTTTGTCTTGACCCTATAGTTCTTTTAATACCATGTAAATTCTCCATTATTATTGGGTGTTTAGTGTCCAGATAATGCCCTTTTAGCTTATGTAATACGCTTATAGATGCAATTCTTCTTTTTAATGTACTAAATTTTGATGATTTTGAGAGATGAGTAATATACAGAGCTATAATTTTTGGCTGTGTTGGCATTGAAGATAAGCAATTTTTTGCACAAAATCCTGAAAAGTCCTTAAAATCAGATCGGTAAGCTCTTAAAGTATTATTAGCTTTTGAATTCTTTAAATTTTTTAAAGTTTCTATTTCTAAGCTTTTAACATCAGTTACTAAATTATTCATATATATTTCCGATAACCATTAATTATCGGAAGTTATATATTAATAGATTTATAATGTCAAATGAAATAATTTAATAATTTATGTCCATAGGAATTTGGCAAACACTTATAGTTATAATATTATTTTCACCAGCTCTAATTGCTTTAATACTTTGTTTAACGTTAATTCAAAAAAAACCTTATAAAAAGTTAGGTAAAAAACAAATATATGCTGGATTCTGGCAAAGATTCATTGCTGGTTTTATAGATTTGATAATATTGATTATAATTGAAATAGTCCTAATTTTCATTCCAGTTATTGGCTGGATAGCAAGTTTTTTTGTTACTTGGTTATATTTTGCAATACAACATTCTTCAACAAAACAAGCAACTTTTGGAATGAGGGCTTTAGATATTCAAATTAGTAACGAAAATCACCAAAAAATTGGTTTTTGGAGAGCTACAGGCAATTTCTATCTAACTATAATCTCTTCTTTAATACTATTTATAGGTTTTTTTATGATTGGTTTTACCTCAAGAAAACAAGGTCTACATAATTTGATTTCTAGAACTTTATGTATTAAAGTTAAATAATAATTACTTTACGCTAAAAATCAGTGCAAGGAACAAAATTTCAATTAAAAGTCTGGAAATACCTTAAAACAATACCAAAAGGTAAGGTAAAAACCTATAAACAGGTAGCTATTGCTATAAAAAGCCCTAAATCAGCAAGAGCTGTAGCTAATGCTTGTGCTAAAAACCCATATGCTCCAAAAATACCCTGCCATAGGGTGATTAGGTCTGATGGAGGTCTTGGAGGCTACTCTGGGAGAGGTGGAATTAGGCAAAAGCTCAAATTACTTAAATCTGAAAAAGTAATAATTTAGCCCTATTTTAGGGCTTTTTTACATTAAAAAAGTCAATAAATTCAACGTTTTTTGATCTTTCTAATTGATTTCTTGTAAATTTGCAAAGTTCACCCTTCAGTTGTACCATATATGAGGCTACACTTAAAATAGACCCCTCTATGGCCGTTTAAACGGTATATTCAATTAGTGCATCGCTCTACTATTCAACTATATCAACACTTTTAGACCATCCTATTTTTCAATCAATTTAATATTTGGTATGGTTAAAAAAGGTTAATTTTGTTGGTTTTTTTAATATTTTTCATTATTTTGAAAAAAATAAGTAACTATTATAGTAATTATGTCTATTTATATTTAAGATTGATCATAATATTATAATTTCATATATTATAAAAAATCCAATAAAAACAATAATTTAGTTAATAAACTTAATGTAATACTTTATATATTAGTAAATAAATAGTACCTATTATTTTACTTTCTTAATTAAGTTCTCTCTTTTGGAGATATAGATACCACTTAATACAATAATAAATAATCCTAAGAAAGTCCAATTATCAGGGAAATCATTAAAGAAATAATAGCCTATAATGATGTTGGTAATGATCTCAAAATAACTAAATGGAGCTAATTTTGAAGCGTCAGCGTATTTAAGAGACAATATTAAGAATAAATGACCTATACAGGCAAATATACCTATCGCAGCCATCATAGACCACTGATTTAAGCTAGGTTTAACCCATACAAATGGCATTACACTGGATATAATTATGGCCCCTACTACACCGGTTAACAATAAAGTTAATAATGGATTATCTGAGGTACTTAACTTACGAGTAATTATTAAATAAAACCCATACATTACACCTGTGCTAAGAGCGGCTACACTTGCTAAGTTAATTTCTACAAATCCTGGTCTTATAACTACTAAAGAACCTATAAAACCTATAATTACTGCAGACCATCTTCTAAAACCCACCTTCTCACCTAAAAAAACTGGAGAAAAAGCTGTAACAATTAAAGGAGCAACAAAAGCTAGAGTTAATGCTTTTGCTAAAGAAATAACCGAAATTGCATAAAAGAAACAAATATTTGCAGTTAAAAGAATTAAACCTCTAATGAATTGCAATTTTGGTTTATCCGTCCACACAAGATTTTTTCGAAAAAAGAAAAACATAATTGGAAAAGTGAAAGCCACTGTAAAAAAATACCTTGCCCATGTAATTTGTAATACTGGAAGATCTGCACTTAAATATTTAGCAAATCCATCCATTATAGGAAGCATTACCCACGCTAAAAGATTAAAAGTTATAGCCTTCATTTGTAAAAGAAGGATATAGATTAATTAAAGTATTTTAAAGCAAAGAATACAACTAATGGAATAGTAATAAATGACATTAGAGTAGAGACAACAATCATACTAGCAATACTATCAACTATTTTTTTTGGAGAATACATTGAGCCTACTAAATAAGTTAATACTGCACTAGGCATTGAACATTGTATTAATAAAGCACCAGCAGCAAAACCGTCTAAATTAAAGTAAATAATTAATAGATAACCTACCACAGGACCAAGAATTACTCGACCTATTGAAGAAAATAATGCTTTATTAAAAGAAAAAACTTTTAATCTTGTTAATGCTATGCCTAAAGACATTAAAATTAAAAAAATTGTAGCATACATTAATAAGAAAGTTGTGTTTTCAATAAATACAGGAAGTTTAATCTCATAATAAAGTAAAATAACAGCAATTATGATCGCGTAAAATGGTGGGCTTTTTAAAATAACATCTAAACTAAAACGTCTATCAGCTAAAAAAACACCTAAGGTAAAATGACATAAGATGATTAATGCTGATATTGCAGCAGCAACACCTAATCCCTGCGAACCGTAAGCAAACAAACATATAGGAAGACCCATATTACCAGTATTAGGCATTACAAATGGTGGTAATTCTCTAATGATATCTTTTGTTTTTAATATAGATAAAAATACAAAACCAATTATAAAAAAACCACCAATAGCAATTAAATAATACCAAAAATAACTTTTGAATACATTGAAAGATATATTTGTTGGATTTAAAGCATAGATAATCATTGCAGGAGTACCTACATTGGCAGCAAAATTAGTAATAAATGATGTATCGATTTTGGGATTTTTTTTACCTAAATAATACCCAATACCTACAACAAAAAATACTGGGAACAAAACTTCAAAAAGTTTTATGTAAATAGCCATCAATTATAAAGTCTAATTAATGTTGGAAATTTAAGAATATTCTTGTTTTTCTTAAATATAGATAAACAATTTTTTGCATTAATTTCAGATGTTTTATGTGTGATTATAACAATAGTTGCTTTTTTATTCTTCTTATCTGGTGTCTGAATTATTCTTTTTACTGAAATTTTATATTTAGCTAATCGATTAGTTATTAACGAAAGAACACCTTGTTTATCTCTTACTTCGAATCTGAGATATAAAGAATTTGTATAATTATCATTATTAAATGCTTTAATTGACCTTCTTTTTAATGATGAAATCCCAAACGGATATTTAATATTACCTCTTAAAATAGACAATAGGTCAGATAGCAAAGATGAAGATGTAGGTCCAGGACCTGCCCCCTCACCTTGTAGAACACTTTCACCTACAGGCTTACCCTCCGTAATAACAGCATTCATAACCCCATTTACATTTCCTATGTAAGTATTTTTGTTTACTAAACATGGATGAACCGTTTCAAATAACTGTCCATTAATCATCTGAGAAATACCTAATAATTTAACTCTAAGACCCAATTGACTAGCAATCTTGATATCTTCTAGTTTAATATTTTGAATTCCTTCCATTATACATTTAGCTTTTGAAATTTTAATATTAAATGAAAGTGCTGATAGAATTCTTATTTTTGCAAAAGCATCGAAGCCATTTAAGTCTAATTTCGGATTACCAGGTTCAGCATAACCTAGTTTCTGGGCTTTTCGCAAAACGTTATCGAATGTTTCATTACTATTTTCCATTTCAGATAAAATATAATTAGTCGTTCCATTTAATATTCCATAAACTTTATTGATTTTGTTAGTTGCCAGACCCTCTTTAATTGTCCTTAGAATAGGAATTCCACCAGCAACTGATGCCTCAAATTCTAAATTAACTTTATTTTTTTCAGCTAGTTTAGCAAGCGCATCGCCATGTTTAGCTATTAAAGCTTTATTAGGGGTAATTACATTAACTTTATTCTTTAAAGCATACTCGACAACTTTTTTTGAAATGCCATCTGACTGTCCAATAGACTCAAATAAAATATCAATTTTTTTTTCTTTAAAAATATTTATAGGATTTGAATAAAAAATATTTTTATTAATCTTAAATCTTCTTTTCTTATTCTTATTTTTGGCTGAGATAGCTACAATATTAATTTTTTTTCCAGTTTTAATCTCAATTTCTTTTTTTTTAGAATTTAGTTCATTGTAAAGATAAATACCAACTTGACCTAAACCTACTATAGCTATGTTTACTATTTTATTCATTCGTTAATGTCCGGAAATTTACTTTTTTTAATATAATCATCCATATAAATTTCATACTCTTCAACAGACATTGATCTAATATCATTAGATTTTTTAATTATTTCAATTAATTTTTTGTTATCTGCTTTTTTCTTTATACTATCTTCAGTCCAATATTTAGAGTCTTTATTTAATCAACAATTAGTAATCAATATAGTTAAAATGATGTATAAGAAAAATCTCATTTTAGACCTGTATTTATTGGAAAGCCATATTTTATATTCATATTTTGAATAGCTTGTCCTGCTCCACCTTTTATTAAATTATCTATTGCAGATAATATGATTATTCTATTTTTATTTTTTGTTTTACAAATTGAAATATGACAATAATTGGAATTTATCACATCATTAGTACTGATCAATTTATCTTTACTCATTATTTTTACAAAAGTAGATTTATTATAAAAATTAGATAAAGTTTTAATAAGTTTTGTTTGTGAGCCTGTTTTATTTAAATCTACATAGATGGTACTTAATATACCTCTAAACATTGGGGATAAATGAGGAGTAAAATCAAAAATGGCTTTTAATTTAGAGTATCTTTTAATCATTTGTTCAATTTCAGGATTATGTCTATGAAAACCAATTCCATAAGCACTAAGAGACTCATATAAATTTTTATCTTTGTATTTTTTATGAACACCACGTCCAGCACCAGAGTATCCTGATTTAGAGTCTATGATAATATTATCTTTTTTAATTAATCTTTTTTTTAACAATGGAAGCAAAGGCAAAAGAATTGAAGTTGGATAACATCCTGGACAAGAAATTATTTTAAAATTTTTTACTTTTTTTCCAGTTATTTCAGGTAATGAATAAATGCTATTTTTAATATTATTAATAGCTTTATGTTTTTGTTTGTACCATTTCAAATAATCAGAAGCTTTTTCCAATCTAAAATCTGCTGCAAGATCGATTAATATATTCTTATCATTTAAATTTCTTGAAATGACTTGAGCCTCACCATTAGGTAATGCAGTAAAAATAATATCAACATCTTTTAAATATTTTCTATTAAATTTAATAATTTTAGGTAACTTAATTAAAGTTCTTGAATTATCATAATCTGAAATTTTTTTCCCAATAGATGAATTTCCACACAAATATTTAATTTTTACATATTTATGTTTAACTAATAATTTAATTAGTTGAATTCCTATATAGCCAGTAGAACCAGTAACTAAAACGTTAAGTTTAGGCATTTTTTATTATAACAGTTTAAAATTAAAAAAAAATTATCTTTTAGAAAACTGGAAACTTCTTCTTGCTTTTCTTCTTCCAGGTTTTTTTCTTTCAACTGCCCTAGAATCTCTAGTGGTCAGTTTTTCCGTTCTTAGGGTTGATTTAAGATTCTCATCAAATAAGACCAAAGCTTTTGAGATACCATGTACCATAGCTCCTGCCTGTCCTGTGGGACCACCACCTTTAACATTACATCTCACATCAAATTCTGTAGGCTGATTAATTATCTCAAATGGTCTTGTAATTTGCATTTTATGATTATCACTTGAAAAATAGTCACTATAAAGTTTACCGTTAACGTATATTCTTCCAGTACCTTTTTTTAACCAAACTCTAGCAATTGAAGTTTTTCTTCTTCCTGTTGCGTACTTACTATCTTTAAAATCTAGTTTTAATTTAGGTGTTTTTGTTGTTGTTTGAGTATTTTCCATATTAATTTCTAATTATGTTTTTGTTATTTAATTTGTTTAATTCAATAATTTTTGGATTTTGAGCTGAATGCGGATGATCATTGCCTGAGTAAATCTTTAATTTAGTTAATTGTTTTCTCCCTAATACACCACCTGGCAACATTCTCTTAACTGCTAATTTTAAAGCTTCACCAGGTTTTTTTTCATGTAATTTTTCAGGTGTAGTTTCTTTAATGCCCCCTGGATGTCCAGTATGTCTATAATATTTTTTATTTTGAAATTTTTTACCTGTAAATTTTGCTTGTTCAATATTTTTAACAACAACAAAATCCCCATGATCCATATGAGGTGTATAAGTTGTTTTATTTTTACCTCTAATAATCTTTGAAACTATTGTTGCAAGTCTTCCAACCACAGCATTTTTGGCATCAATTTCGTACCAAGAAGAGGATATTTGATCTTTTTTTACAAATTTTGTCATTGTGCGAGGATTAATACTATTATTAACTCCAAAGTCAATTTGATATTTGCCTTGTAAAATAACTCTAATCTGTTAAAAAAACACTGCCGATTTGATCCTATTGCGGGCATATAACTGCTAAAAAGGAATTTTTCATAACATAATCGGTAGGCATTTGAACTGTATTGTGCGCCTTACACAAAGTTAAAGCACTAAAAAAGGAGTAGATGATGAGTAAAAAAAGAAATAACCCTGAGACCATAGCTATACATGGTGGTGATTACAGAAGTGATCCAGCAACAAATGCTGTCGCTGTTCCAATTTATAGAACAACTTCTTATCAATTTAATAGTGTAGATCATGCGGCCAATCTTTTCGCATTAAAAGAGTTTGGTAATATTTACACAAGGATAATGAATCCCACAAATGATGTTTTAGAAAAAAGAATTGCAGCACTTGAAGGAGGTTTGGCCTGTTTAACAGTTTCTTCTGGACAAACTGCATCATTATTTTCAATATTAAATGTTGCCCAAGCTGGTGATAATATTATTAGTTCAACAGATTTATATGGTGGAACTGTATCTTTGTTTACACACACACTAAGTAAACTTGGTATTGAAATAAGATATGCTGATCCAAAAGATCCTAAAAATTTTGAAAAAAAAATCGACGATAAAACTAGAGCTTTTTATGGAGAAACTTTACCAAATCCATACTTAAGGGTTTTTCCGATTAAAGAAGTTTCAGATATAGGCAAAAAATACAATATCCCTCTAATAATGGATAACACTGCAGCACCTGTAATTTGTAAACCAATTGAGCATGGTGCCGCCGTAGTTATTCATTCACTAACAAAATATATCGGTGGTCACGGAACTGCTATTGCTGGAAGTATTGTTGATAGTGGAAATTTTGATTGGACAGCTGATCCCAAAAGACAACCTTTGTTTAACGAACCAGATGCTAGTTATAATGGTGCTGTTTGGGGAAAAGTTGTACCTGAACTCACTGGGGCAAATGTTCCTTTTGCAGTGAGAGCTCGAGTTTGTTTGTTAAGAGACTTAGGTTCAGCATGTTCACCAGATAATGCTTTTGCTATTATTCAAGGACTTGAAACTGTTGCTTTAAGAATGAAACAACATTGTGCAAATGCGGAATATGTTGTTGATTTTCTTAAGAAACACAAAGAAGTAACTAAAGTTATATACTCTACAGAACATGATAAACCAATTGCTGATAGAGCTAAACAATATCTTAAAGGTGGAAACGGTCCAATGGTAGGAATTGAACTGAAAGGTGGTATTGAAGCTGGTAAAAGATTTATTGAATCTTTAAAAATGTTTTATCATGTAGCAAATATTGGTGATGCTAGAAGTTTAGCAATACATCCTGCTAGTACCACTCATAGCCAATTAAATGAAAAAGAGCTTGCTGCTTCTGGAGTAACACAAAGTTATGTAAGACTTTGCATTGGTATAGAGCATATTGATGATATTATTGAAGATTTAGATCAAGCCCTAAATAAATCTTCAAAAGGTAATCTTAAAGCTGTTAGTTAATTACATCTTTGTATTTTGAAATATAAAGAAAATATAAAGTTGAAAGTATTATAAAAATAGAATTTATCTGGTGTAAAGAAGCATAAACAATTTTTACACCAGATAAAATTGTTAGAATTCCCAATCCAACTTGAAATAATAAGATAATTCCAATAATCAAAACTGGTTTTAAAACTACTTTATTTGTTTCTTTGAAAGCAAGAATCAATAAATAAATATAATTTACAATAATTAGATAAGCTAAAAGTCTGTGTAAAAATTGTACAATCGAAGGATTATCAAAAACTTTTAAACTAAGAAATTCATTATATCTACTATCATCAGGAAAAAAATTTGATCCCATCATAGGCCAAGAATTGTAAATTTTTCCTGCATCCATACCCGATACAAATGCTCCTATTATTAATTGTAAAAATATCAATAATATAAAAAATTTGATTAAGTATAATCTTATTGAGATCTGATTTTCTTTAAGATTGGTTAACTGAAGAAATTTCCAGAAAACGATAGATAATATAAGGAATGCCGTTAATAAGTGTACAGATAATCTATAGTGACTAACATCTACCCTTTCAACTAATCCACTTGAAACCATGTACCAACCAATAAATCCTTGTAGGCATACAAGAAAAAAAATTACTCCATATTTTTTTAAAATCCAAAATCCATTTTTAAAAGTAAAATAAATCATAGGTATCAAAACTGTTAAACCAATTAATCTTCCTAATTGACGGTGAGCCCATTCCCACCAAAAGATGACTTTGAATTCATTTAAAGTCATATCAAAGTTTTGTTCTTTAAATTCTGGTATGGTTTTATATAGATTAAAATATTCCATCCATTTGTCTGTTGTTAATGGAGGTAATGAACCTACAAATAATTCCCAGGTAGTAATAGATAAACCAGAGTCAGTTAACCTGGTAAGTCCACCTACTAAAATAATAAGTATTATCATTGCTAATAATACCAGCATCCATATTTTTAGATGGGAGTTTAAATGATTATTCTCTCTGTACATGACTTAATAAATATAATAATTATTAATTAATCCAATAAAATTAATGTCGCCTAGTAACAAAAAAAAATTAGAAATTATTAGATCAAAACTAGATAAATTAGATAATAAGCTATTATCTTTGGTTAAATATAGAACAAATCTTGTAAAAGAAGTTTTAAAATTAAAAACATATAAAAATGAAATCGTAGATAAAAAAAGAATTAATTTTATTCTAAAAAAAATAAATGGTAAGTCAAAAAAACTAAAAATAGATCCAAAAATAACAAATCGTATTTGGAAAAATATGATTTGGTCTTATATTGATTACGAAAAAAGAAATTTCAAAAAAAAATAATTATTTACTATGTGGTGGAAGTTTTTTTTCAACAAAAACTTCGTGCTTTCTTGTGGCTGGATTATATTTTTTTGCTTTTAGTTTAATTTTAGCTTTTTCACCACCAGCAGGTTTTTTAACATAATAAAAAAAAGGACTATCAGGTTTAGATTCTGGAACCAATCTTACTTTTACGTGTGTTTTTTTTGCCATGTTATTTTAGTTTTTTTAAACTTTTAACAATATTAGAAATTTTTACTAACTTGTTTTTTAATTTATGAGCCTTTATAGAATTATTTTGTGTTTCGTCAAGTTTTAAAGGTTCTTTATTATTTAGTATTTTTTTAACTCCGTTAATCGTCATACCCTGGTCTTTTAATAAAAAATGGATCTTTTTTAATAATTCAATATTTTCTTTATCATAATATCTTCTGTTACCATTTAAAATCATTGGTTTAATTTGCTTAAATTCTTTTTCCCAAAAACGGATGGTGTGAGTAGGAACTGTTTGTCCTTTTCTTGATTTTAATCCTAATAACTTAACAACTTCACCAATAGTTTTGTAAGATTCATTTGATTTAATCATTATTACTTTTATTTAAAAATTCTTTAAATTCTTTAGAAGGTTTGAAGAGAACTACATCTCTTGATGATATGGTTTTTTCTTCTTTTGTTTTTGGATTTCTACCAATCCTAGATTTTTTTGATCGAATTGAGAATGTTCCAAATTTTGATATTTTAACATTCTTGTTTTTAATTAAATTTTTAATAATAATTGAAAAAAATTCATCAATAAGGTTTTCTGAAATTTGTTTTGAAAAACCTATTTGCATATAAACAATATTAACTAAGTCTTTTTTAGTTAAATTTATTCTCATTTAATCAAATATTGTCTCTAATTTTATCTATTAAATTACCTTTTATTATTCTATTACAAACATTAAGAGAATTAGAAAATCCAATAAAATCTGTCCCTCCATGACTCTTAACAACTGGTGAGTCTAATCCAATAAATATCGCACCATTATAAAGTCTTGGGTCTAATCTTTTTTTGAATTTATTTAAATTTGATATATTTAATATTGCTGAAATTTTTCCTAAAATTGAACCTTTGAATACTTTTTTAAGTTCTTCGGTAATAAAATTTGCAGTTCCTTCAGCTGTTTTTAAAGCAACATTGCCAGTGAAACCATCGGAAACAATCACATTAACATTTCCATTCATTAGCTCATTTCCTTCGATGTACCCGTCAAATTTAAAATTATTAGAATTTTTTTCATTTAAAATCTTGAATGTTTCTTTTATTGTTTCATTTCCCTTTAATTCTTCGGAACCAATATTTAATAAAGCTGTATTTGGTATTTCATTTGGATATAAAGATTTATAAAGAGCAGCTCCCATTATTGAAAAATCAACTAAATTTTTTGAGTTACATTCGATATTAGCACCAAGATCTAAAACAACACTCATTCCTTTTTTATTTGGCCATAAAGCTGACAATGCAGGTTTATCGATATTCTCAATCATTTTTAAATTCAATTTAGCAATTACAAGTAATGCACCTGTGTTACCCGCAGATATAACTATATCTGCTTCTTTTTTTTTTACACTTTCAATTGCAAGCCACATACTGGTGTCTTTTCCTCTTTTAGCAGCTTCAAGTGGACTATCTGTACTTTTGACAATACTATTAGTATGAATTATCTCATAATAACTTTTATCAACTTTGTTATTTATATATTTTTCAATTTCATTTTTATTACCGAAAATTTTAAAATAGTTTTCTTTATTTGATTTATTGTTGTGAATGATGCCATCAATAATTTTTTTAGGTGAACCATCACCTCCCATTGCATCAACTGCAATTTTAATTAAATTTGACATTGTTCTAAATATTTTTAATCTTTTGGATCTAAAACTTGACGACCTTTATACATTCCAGTTTTCAAATCTAAATGATGAGATAATCTATATTCACCAGATTTCTTGTCTTCAACGATATTCTTCGATGAGAATTTCATATTCTGAGATCTTCTCATACCAGTTCTTGAAGGTGTTTGTTTTCGTTTAGGTACAGCCATAATTATGGTTTAATTACACCTTTTAAAAAAAAGGTCAAAGTTTTTTTCTTTAAATCTAGGTTAAAATCATCAAAATATTCAACTAAAAAGTCTATTTTTGAAAAATCTTCTAAAAAAAAAGAGAGTTTATTAGATTTTTCATTTTTATCCAGATCATCCCAGAAATGAATATCCGAAACTATAGCATGAAATAAATTTAGATATATTTTCATTTTTTTGTTTATTGACTGATCCCCATAACCAATTTCACGTATACTGAGTTCCAATTGCCTAAAATTAAAATCATAGATTTTTTGTAAAATGTCTTTATTTTCCTTGTTTTTAAAGTTTTTTAAAAAAAAAGCAAAATGAATGAGAAAAAGTGTTAAACGATCAGAAAAATTATCTTCTCGATTTAACGATTTATATAAATTTTTATTTCTAGAGAAATTGATTAAATTGTTATAAATATTAATATAGTTTTCACTCATGATTAAATTATTATATATAATATTCTTTGCAATAATAGTAACAAATTGTTCTTTTAAAAAAGTTGTCAAACATCATGGGGTACCTTTTTTAGAAAAAAAACAAAAATCATTAATTGTAAACGAGAGCACCACTAATGACATCAGAATGATATTAGGCGCACCTTCAACTCAAAGTAAATTTGATAATGATATCTGGATTTATATAGAGAGAAAACAAACTCAATCAAAGATAAAAAATTTAGGTAAAATGAAAATTTTTAAAAATGATGTTCTTGTTTTAGAAATTGATAATTATGGAGTACTTCAAAAAAAAGAATTTTATAATATGGAAGATATGAAAAAGATTAAAATAGTAAAAGATACAACGCAAGCTTCATTTGCTAGAAATTCTTTTATATATGATTTCATGTCTAGTATGAGACAAAAAATTAATGACCCTCTTGGTGTGAGGGCCAAAAAAAGAAAAGAAATTAACCAGCGATAACGGCTAATAATAGTAATGCAACAATATTAGTAATTTTTATCATTGGGTTTACTGCTGGACCCGCTGTATCTTTATAAGGATCTCCAACCGTATCACCTGTAACAGCTGCTTTATGAGCCTCTGATCCTTTCCCACCATGATTTCCATCTTCTATATATTTTTTTGCATTATCCCAAGCACCACCACCTGCTGTCATTGATACCGCTACAAATAATCCAGTTATGATTACACCTAACAACATAGCACCAACAGACGCTAATGCAGCAACTTGACCACCAATCGCAAAAATTACAAAATATAAAACTATTGGTGACAAAACAGGTAATAAAGATGGAATAATCATCTCTTTAATTGCAGCAACTGTTAACAAGTCTACCAATTTAGCATAATCAGGTTTTTGTTTTTTTTTCATTATACCTGGATACTTTTTGAATTGTCTTCTAACCTCTATAACAACAGCACCACCTGCTCTACCAACGGCTTGCATTCCCATAGAACCAAATAAATATGGAAGCATTCCTCCAATTAACAAACCAACAACTACATATGGATTTGATAAATCGAAAGTAACCACAATACCCTCTAATTTTGATCCAGCTACTTTTGAAAAATGTTTTATATCTTCTGTATAGGCAGCAAAAAGAACCAAAGCACCTAAACCCGCTGATCCAATAGCATAGCCTTTTGTAACAGCTTTTGTTGTATTTCCAACTGCATCTAGTGCGTCAGTAGTTTTTCTAACACTGTTTGGTAACTTAGACATTTCAGCAATACCACCGGCATTATCTGTCACAGGTCCATAAGCATCAAGAGCAACCACCATTCCTGCTAAAGCTAACATTGTTGTTACAGCAATAGCTATACCATACAAACCAGCGATGTGATTAGTTAGCAAAATACCTGCAACAATTATTAAAGCTGGTATAGCTGTAGCTTCTAAAGAAATTGCTAAACCTTGAATAACATTTGTGCCATGTCCAGTTGTAGAAGAGCTCGCAACACTTCTAACTGGTCTATAGTTAGTTCCAGTATAGTATTCAGTAACCCAAATTAATAAACCTGTAATTACTAAACCTATAACACCACAATAATATAAACTCATACCAGAAAATGATCTATTATTTAGATTGTATGAATTGTCTAATCCTAAAACAAAATCAGTTACTGGATATAATATTGCTAATGAAGTTAAAGCAGAAACAACAAATCCTTTATATAAAGCTCCCATTACATTTTTACTTTTACCAAGCTTAACAAAGAAAGTTCCTATTATTGATGTCAAAATACATGCTCCTCCGATTGTTAAAGGATAAATCATCATTGACATATCTCCTGGGAAAAAAATTGATGATAAGACCATAGTAGCAACAATAGTTACAGCATAAGTTTCAAATAAATCAGCTGCCATACCTGCACAATCACCTACATTATCTCCGACATTGTCTGCAATTACCGCTGGATTTCTTGGATCGTCCTCTGGTATTCCAGCTTCAACTTTTCCAACTAAATCAGCTCCAACATCAGCTCCTTTTGTAAAAATTCCTCCACCTAATCTTGCAAAAATTGAAATTAAAGATGCACCAAAACCTAAAGCCACTAGTGCATTCACTATTTCTCTTTCATCAACATTAAATTTTAATAATAAATAATAATAAACAGCAATAGCTAATAAAGCTAAACCAGCAACAAGCATTCCAGTGACAGCTCCAGATTTAAAAGCAACAGAAAGACCACTTGATAAACCTTTACGAGAAGCTTCTGCTGTTCTCACGTTTGCTTGAACGGAAACTAACATCCCAACATAACCAGCAATACCTGATAAAGCTGCACCAATAAGATAACCTAGTCCAACAAGGGGACTAAATGCAACACTAACTATTATTAAAACAACAACACCAACAATTGCAATAGTTTTATATTGTCTGGCTAAATAAGCTTTAGCTCCTATTTGAATAGCAGATGCAATATCTTGCATCTTTGAGTTACCTGCGCTTGAATTTAAAATATTTTTTCCTGTAAAATATCCATAAACAATGGATAAAAGTCCTGCTGCAATGGTATACAAAAGTATAGTTTCGACTGTAGAGTTCATATTGACCTTAATTAAGTTGTTGTTTGTTTTTAAAAGCCGGACAATACAAAAAAAGCTATAAAACGCAATAATTAACTTTTAAAATTTATGAAAATAACCTTTATTTTTAAGCGCAATTTTCTTATTTTTTTCATCGATAATTTGTGATTTTTGCTTAGGGCTACAAATTTTTCCTATTTTTGAAATCTTTATACCTAAAGTTTTACTAGTTTTAGAGATGATTCTAGATTTTGAAGGTGAAGCAGTAAATAATATTTGATAATCATCTCCAAAAGTTACTGAAGTAATCTTTTTTACAATCTTTGATTTAATTAATTTATTAAGATTTTTAGAAGTTGGTATATTGTTCAAATATAACACATAAGAAAGTTTTTGATGATTAATTAATTTTTCTAAATCAGCTACTAAACCATCTGATATATCAATAGAAGTATTTGCAATTGATAATAATTTTTTTGTTATATCTATATGCAAATTGGGATGAAAATATTTATTTTTAAAATATCTTGTTAAATTTCGATTTAAATGAATTTTTTTTTGTAAGACTTTTAAGCCAACAAAACTATCTCCTAAATTACCTGTAACATATATATCATCATTTAGTTTTGCTTTATTTCTAAAGATTATTTTATCTGAAAAACCTACAGAAATTATTGTGAAACTTAATTTTTTTGAAAAAGTAGTGTCTCCACCACATAAATTAATTGTAAATTTTTTTTGTTCTTGATGTAAAGATTTTGATATTTTTTCAAGTTTTTTTTTAGAAAAAGTGTTTTTATTACCAGAACCTGAAATAAAATAATATTTAGGACTCACACCTTTACAGATCAAATCTGATATAGATGATCTAATGATTTTTTTAATAACAAGGTCAGGATTTTGAAAGTTTATAAAATGAACACCTTCAACATATGTATCAACAGAAATTACTAATTTTTTTGATTTATCAAAAAAAACATCGTCATTTAATTTTAAAGAACCTTTATTATTAGATGATAATTTTGAAAAATATTTATTTATAAGTTCAAACTCATGCATTTTTTATTCTTATCTTTTTAGCTATATTATCCAATAAAGCATTTAGATATTTTGTTTGAGAGTTGTCTAAAAAAAAATTTGAAGCATCTAGATACTCTTTAATTATAATCTTTATTGAGACATTTGGCTTATATAAGAGCTCATATGTTGCAGATTTCAATATGACTTGAAATAATTTATCTAAATTATTAAATCTAAATTCATTACCTAAATTTTTATCTAATTCATCAATCAAAATTTCATTCCTCTCGATTGTTCCAAAAACAACATCTTTAATAAACTTCTTAAATCTATGTTTTGGAAAATCTATTTTTTCGTCATCATTGAAAAATTTTCCATATAATTTTTGAATGATTATAACTCTAGGATTATTCTTTGCGCTAAAAGAAACTTTCATTTTTGTAATAAAACTGAAACAATAGCTTTCGCAGCTTCAGCACCTTTTTTTTTTCGTGCTTTTGCTTGTCTCATATTTAAGCATGTTAAAATTCCATTACCTATAGGTTTTTTAGAATTTATTGACAAATTCATTATAGCTTCTGTTGAAGAATGAGAAATAAAATCAAAATGAGGAGTTTGTCCTTTTATAACACACCCAAGTGCTATAAAGGCATGATATTTTTTTAAATTTTTAGATATTGAAACTGGTATTTCAAAAACTCCTGGAACTTTAATTATTTTAACAATAAAGTTTTTTGGTAAATAATCTTGAGCACTCTTTAATAAACCATAAGAGATATCTTTATAGTAATCAGCTATAACAATTAGAATTTTTTTTTTCATTAAATAATTTCCTGTTTTGTGATTTTTATACCAAAACCATCTAAACCAATAACCTTTTTAGGTGATTTTGTAATTAAAATCATGTTTTTAATCTTTAAATCTTTAATTATTTGAGCGCCTATACCGTAATTTTTAATTGATTTGTCTTTTACCTTTTTATAAGAATTTTTGTCTTTAAAATCTTTTAAAGTTTGTGAAACAGATTTAAGATTACTATCCTTGATAAAAACTAAAACACAATTATTAAACTTTTTAAAATGATTAATTGTTTTGTTGAATGAATTAGGCAATTGTTGATTTATTAGATAATTTTTAACTACATTAGACGAAATTACTCTTACTCTTGGAGTAATACTTTTTTTTATTGTCCCTTTAATAAGCGCAAAATGTTCAGATCCATCTAAAAGGTTTTCATAAATTCTGATTTTATACTTTTGATTTTTTACCTCAATCACACTTTGTTTCTTTAATCTTATCAGTTTTTCTTTTTTCAATCTGTATGCAATGAGATCTTCAATTTTTCCTATTTTAAGTTTATGTTTATTAGCAAAATTAAAAAGATCTTGACCTTTCGCCATAGTACCATCTTCATTCATTATTTCACAAATAACAGCTGAGTTATTTTTTCTGGCAAGTTTTGAAATATCAACTGAAGCTTCTGTATGACCTGCTCTAACAAGCACGCCCCCATCTTTTGCAATAATAGGAAATACATGACCTGGAGAAACAATATCTTTTTTATTTACATTTTTCCTTGAAGCAACCTTTATAGTCCTAGCTCTATCTTTTGCGGATATTCCGGTTGTTATTCCTTTTTTTGCTTCGATTGAAACGGTAAATGCTGTTTTATTTCTTGATTGATTCACAGGAGACATTAGAGATAAGTTTAATCTTTTGGCCTGTAAAGCATCTAAAGCTAAACAAATTAAACCTCTTCCATACTTTGCCATAAAATTAATATTTTTGGCATTAGAGTCAGATGTGGATATTACTAAATCACCCTCATTTTCTCTTTTTTCGTCATCAACTAAAATAAACATTCCACCTTTTTTGGCAGTATTAATTATTGACTCAATTGATGAATAATTACTTTTTTTCATTAAAAAAATTTTTTACATATTTAGAAAGTATGTCAATTTCAACATTAACTAAACTTCCTTGTTTAATTTTAGATAAATTTGTTAATTTAAATGTATGTGGAATAACCCAAATTTGAAAACCTTTTTTAGTAACTTTAGATATAGTTAATGAAATACCATTTATACATATTGAGGCTTTTTCAATTATATTTTTCCTCTCTTTTAAAGGGATTTCAAAATCAAAAAGATAGGATTTATCAATTTTTTTTATATTCTTTATTTTTCCAACTGTATCTACATGTCCTTGACAAATATGACCAGATATTTTTTGACCATATTTAAGTGGCATTTCTAAATTTATTTGCTCATTAATTTTAAGAAATCTAAATTTTGATCTATCAATTGTTTCGTTTGATAAATAAAATTCCATTATCTTATTATTTATTGTAATAAGAGTTAAACAGACACCATCACAGGCTATTGATACACCAATATCTTTTTTAGACAATCTTATATTTGATTGAATAAAAATATTGATACCTTTTGGTCTTTTTAAAATTTTTTTTACAATACCTTTGTTAAAAATAATTCCATTAAACATATTATCTTTTATAGATGGTAATTTTGTCTTTGGCTAGTTTTGAACTTATTGTTAATTTAACTTTATATTTTTTATTTAAGATATTGTTTGATGTAAAAATTACATGTTTTTTAGTTTTTGATAAATTTTTTGAGCTCCTAAACATATAAAATTGATCTATTAATCTGTTTTTAAGCATATTTTTCGTAATTTTATCTCCTCCTTCAACTAATAAATTTCTAATACCTTGAGAAAATAATTTTCTAAGAATAATCTTTATATCAAATTTTTTTTCAGTATTTAATTTTGATTTAATCAAAGTTATTCCTCTTTTTTTTAAATTTTGAATTTTTGAGTGATTTGACGAGTGATGAAAAATTATAGTATTATTATTTTTTACAGATTTTATAATATAAGTATTCATACCTATATTCAAATTTTTATCTAAAATAATTCTTTTAGGAGAATATTTTTCATATCCATTCAAACGACAATTTAATTTTGGGTTATCAATGTTAAGAGTATTACTAGAAATCATTAAGCCATCATTTTTAAATCTTAAATAATGAGATAATTTATCAGAAGTATGACTTGTTATTCTTTTAACGTTTTTACTATAAATAAGATTATTTTTGGATATAGCAATTTTTGCTGTAACATAAGGTAGTTCGTATTTTCTATTTATTATGTATGAGTCATAAAGATCTGTTGCCTGTTTTTTTAAAAGTCCTTTTTTAACTTTAATCTTATTATTGCTTAAAATTTTAAAGCTCTTTTTTTTAACTTTATTGTCAATATCATCAATAGAATAGTAAACTTCACCAATACCACTACTAATTATCTTATTTGTACAAGGAGGTGTTTTTCCATAATGATTACATGGTTCAAGAGTTACATACATTTTAGCACCTGATAAATTCTGGAATGAATTATTAATAGCGTTAGACTCGGCATGTGGTCGTCCATTAAAGCCTGTTTGACCTATAGAAATAATTTTGTTACCTTTAGTTATCACACACCCTACTGAAGGATTTTCACCAGTTAATCCTTTCCTGGCTCTTGCTAAATTAATAGCAAGTTTCATATAATTCTTATCTTCTATTGAAAATTTATCTTTTTTTGTAGACATCTAGTTTGTCCACAAATTGTACAAAATCTTTTTCTTCTCTGAAATTTCTGTAAACAGAAGCAAATCTCACATACGCTACTGGATCAAGTTCTTTTAAACCTTCCATTACCATTGTTCCAATTGTATTGCTTGAAATCTCATTCTGTCCAAGTTCTTCTAAAGATCTTGTAATACGACTGATAAATTTTTCTACAGTCTCTGTGTCTAGTGGTCTTTTTTTAAGGGCAATATAAATTGATTTAGCTAATTTATCTCGATCAAAAGAAGATTTTCTTCCATTTTTTTTCACAACCATTACTTCTCGATGTTGTATTCTTTCAAAAGTAGTAAATCTTGCACCACAACTACAAAGTCTTCTTCTTCTTATTGCTGTACCATCTTCTGTAGGACGTGAATCTACTACAGATGTTTCACCTTTTTTCTCACAAGGACAGATCATTTATTTAAATTTTTATAAATCGGAAAATTGGAGCACAAATTAATAACTTCTTGTCTTACTTCATTTTCAACCTTACTATTGTCGTTAGGATTTTCTGACAAACCTTCAATAACTTTAGTAATTAATTCTCCAACTTTTTCAAATTCTTTTAAACCAAAACCTCTTGTTGTTGCGGCTTGTGAACCTAATCTAATTCCTGATGTGATCATAGGTTTTTCTGTATCAAATGGTATTCCATTTTTATTACATGTAATATTAGCTCTGCATAAACTTTCAGCCGCTATATTTCCTTTTACACCAAAAGGTCTTAAATCTACTAGCATTAAATGAGTATCAGTTCCCCCTGAATAAATTTTAAAACCATTATTTTTTAAAGTCTCAGCTAGTATTTTTGCATTAGCTAAAACATTTTTTATATAAGTTTGAAATTCAGGTTTTAAAGCTTCAAAAAACCCTGCAGCTTTTGCTGCAATGATATGCATTAAAGGTCCACCTTGATAGCCAGGAAAAACTGCAGTATCAAATTTTTTACCAAGATCAATGTCATTAGATAAAATTATACCACCTCTTGCACTTCTAAAAACTTTATGTGTTGTCGATGTTACTACGTGTGCATAATCACATGGATTTGGATAACCTTTACCAGCAACCAATCCTGAGAAATGAGCCATATCAACCATAAGATAAGCTCCAACTTTGTCAGCTATTTCTCTAAATCTTTTAAAATCAATTACTCTAGAGTATGCACTTCCACCAGCAATAATAAGTTTTGGTTTATGTTCTAAAGCAAGTTTTTCAACATTATCATAATCAATAAGCTCAGATTTTTTATCAACATCGTAACTAATTGCATTAAACCATTTACCTGACATTGATATTTTTAAGCCATGAGTAATGTGTCCTCCTGAATTTAAACTCATACCCATAAAAGTATCATTAGGTTTTAATAGAGCTAGAAAGACAGCACCATTCGCTTGCGCTCCTGAATGAGGTTGTACATTTGCATATTTGCAGTTAAAAAGTTTTTTGATTCTTTCTAACGCCAATTCTTCAGCTACATCAACATGTTCACAACCATTATAATATCTTTTACCAGGATAACCCTCTGCATATTTATTAGTTAAAACTGATCCCTGAGCTTCTAGTACAGCTTGAGAAACAATATTTTCTGATGCAATAAGCTCTATATGATTTTGTTGTCTTATCAATTCGTCATTTATAGCTTTAAATAAGTCTGGATCAGACTTTGAGAGACTCTTTTCAAAAAAGTCTTTATAATCAGAATTGATATATTTAGCTTCGCTTGACATAATTAAATTTTCTTAATTCTTTTTAAGTGTCTTCCACCTTCAAACTTTGTTTTTAAAAAAATATTTATCATATTCATTACATTTTTTTTCTTAAGTAGTCTTGAGCCTAATGTAATGATATTTGCATCGTTATGCAATCTTGATAATTTTGTTGATTTTAAATTAAAACATTGTGCTGCACGTATATTTTTGTGTCTATTTGCAGCAATATTCATACCCATTCCTGAACCACAAACAAGTATGCCTAGATGATTTCTGTTGATTTTTACTTTTTTTGCTACTTTATGAGCAAAGTCTGGATAATCTACTCGATTATCATTAATGGGACCTAAATCAGTAAAATTGTAATTTCTTTTTTTTAGATAAACTTTGATATCTTCTTTAAGTTTATACCCTGCGTGATCTGAAGATATAAATATTTTTTTCAAATTAATTAAATTTATAATCTAATACACAAGCCACTAAGTGAATTCTGTTCTCTTCTCCACCATTGAATGCATTATGATATTTAGTATTATTAGTAATCCAAACTGATCCATCAGCTGGTAAATGTTTACAAACATTGTCGATAACCATATGACAACCAGGGTTCGTTATTATTGGTATATGTAATCTTGGCTCAGGATCTCTATGCCAACTTAAAGTTGATCTTGGTTGTTTTAATAATATTCTTACTCTTCCTAATTTATATTTTGATGAAAGAACATCAAACACCTCTTTAAAATATGTGTTTTTAAAATCATCAATGAACTCTGAGTATGCAGCCTCATCAATTTTTTCATCTCTAATAGCTTCTTTCCCAGATGAATCTGGCATTGTCCAAAAAACACCTCTAGCTTTGTGACCTTTGATTGAATCTGGATCTCCAGGTATCTGGGTTAAAGAAATAGCACCAAAATTTGTTACTCCCTCTGGCCCACTAAAATTTTTAATTTTTAGTATCTCTTTATAAGCTTTTTGAAGTTCAGTAATGTCAAATTTGACATCTTGTTTTTGAAAATCATTAAAATTTAAATTCATATGATTGTTTAATATCTTTTTTAAGTTATATTTGTATATAACATTTGTCGCATATTATAAATAAATTTTGAAATGATAACAGGAAAATTTCCAAATTTGAGACTTAGACGCAGTCGAAAAAATGATTGGTCTAGAAGGTTGATTGAAGAAAACAGTCTGTCAGCCAGTGATTTTATATTACCAATATTCATAATTGAGGGCAAAAATAAAAAACAAGAAGTAAATTCTATGCCCGGAGTTTATCGTTATACACTAGATAAAATTAATTTTGTTGTTGATAGGGCTATAAAGAATGGCATACCTATGATCGCTTTATTTCCGTATACTAATAAGAAAAAGAAAAATAAATTTGGTACTGAAGCACTTAATGAAGATAATTTAGTTTGTAAAGCTCTTCAATCAATTAAAAGAAAATATAAAAATGAAATTGGAATTATGTGCGATGTAGCTTTAGATCCATATACTTCTCATGGTCATGACGGCCTTTTTACAAATAATTATGTTTTGAATGATGAAACAGTAAACATTTTGGTAAAACAATCTTTGTTACAAGCTCAGATGGGTTGTGATGTCCTTGCACCATCAGATATGATGGATGGAAGAATTGGAAAAATCAGAAAATATTTGGATAAAAATGGTTATAAAATGACACAAATTTTATCGTACGCTGTTAAATATGCCTCGAGTTTTTATGGACCCTTTCGTGATGCGGTAGGTTCTAAGGGTTTTCTTAAAGGAGACAAAAAAAATTATCAAATGGATTTTAGGAATAGTAATGAGGCATTAAGAGAAGTTGCGCTAGATATTAAAGAAGGTGCAGATATGGTAATGGTTAAGCCAGGACTTCCATATCTTGATATAATTAGTTCTGTTAAAGAAAATTTTAAAATTCCTGTTATGGCATATCAAGTTTCTGGAGAATATAGTTTATTAACTAACGGTGTTAATAAAAATCTTATTGACCAAAATGTAATTTTAGAGAGTCTTATTGCATTTAAGAGAGCTGGAGCAAATGCAATTGTCAGTTATTATGCTGACAGATTAGATAAAATTTTAAAATAATCACTTAACAGTACTTATAAATTCTAATCTACTCGAGGGTTGGTTTAGATTATTAGGTTTTAAAATAGTTTTTTCTAAATAATCTCCAACAAATTTTAATCCTTTTTGTAAATTTATTATAT
The DNA here is from genome assembly GCF_052048135.1 of Candidatus Pelagibacter sp. HIMB1483. Lineage (NCBI taxonomy): Bacteria > Pseudomonadati > Pseudomonadota > Alphaproteobacteria > Candidatus Pelagibacterales > Candidatus Pelagibacteraceae > Candidatus Pelagibacter > Candidatus Pelagibacter sp. HIMB1483. The sequence continues at coordinate 755,233 of NZ_JBNAIM010000002.1, forward strand.
CAACACTTGTTACATTTTGATCTACTAAAAAATTTGGTATTATTTTTTTTTCTATTGAAGATTTAGAAACATACTTAAACTCATTTCCAATCAATTTTTTATCAACTAAATCTTTTAAATCTAAGTCATATCCAAGTAATTTAAATAATTCTAATTCCCAAAAAATATACTCTTTGATCCAATCTTTATTGTTGAGTAATAAATAAAATTTATTGATCAAAATATAAATATCTTTATTAGTTTGATAATCTGCAGTTAATAACTTAACTAGCTGCATTGCAGAAAGAATAGATAATAATTTTTGTGGATTTTCGAAATATATTGGTGATAAAGCTTTTAAAATCTCAACCTTAAAATATCCAATTTTATTATCTGATTTTGAATTAAAATTCACATGAATTTCATTGCCAATTTGAAGATAATTTTTTATTTTTTTTGAAGTTCCACCAAATATTATTCCTGAAACTTTACCATGGTTTTTTGTATAAATCTCTGAAATGATTGAATTTTCATTATATTTATTTTTTGAAAGTAAAAAACCAGTGTCGTCCCAAATCATATATTTTTAATATTTTTTAAACATGATATAGCAGCATTTTGTTCAGCATCCTTTTTAGATTTGCCCTCTGCAATATATAATTTGGTATCAATTAACTTTACTCCAACTTTAAAAAGTGGTTTGTGTCTAGGTCCAGTATTGGAGATTAATTTATATAATGGTAATTTTTTAAATTTTTTTAATGAATATTCTTGTAATTTAGTTTTAGCATCAATCGGTGTAATAATACTATTCTTAATATGATTTGACCATAAATTCAAAATAATCTTTTCTGAAGTATTTAATCCTTTTTCCAAAAATATTGATCCTATCAATGCCTCTAGACTATCTGCTAAAACTTTATCTTCAATTATCTTTTTTTTATCATTCATATTGAATGTAAAAATATATTTATGAAGTTCTAACTTTTTTGCAATTTCTAAACATGTTTTTTTATTTACTAATGATGCAAATTTTTTATCTAAAATACCTTCTTTTTCATCTGGATAAGTCTCTATTAGCTTTTTAGAAATTATCAAACCTAATACCCTATCTCCTAAAAATTCTAACTTCTCATAATTATTTACTCTATCAAAACTTTTATGAGTCAATGATCTTAATAATAAATTCTTATCTTTAAAATTAATCTTAATTTTTTTTTCCAAGTCGGTTAAATTTATATTCATCAATTAATTCTTTTAAAAAATCTATTAAATCTTAGAGATTTATTCCAATTCCAAAATGAAAAAATACTTCCTTTTGTTCTGTCTGATGAAAAAAAAATAAATTGAGCTTTTCCGACAAGATTATCTTTGTGAACATATCCTACACTTGATAGAAATCTGCTATCTTTAGAACAGTCTCTGTTATCACCAAGAAAAAAATAATTATTTTCAGGCACTTTAAAAGTATCAGAATTTTGAAAAGGAAAATTTTTTAAATAAACTGATATGTAGTTTTCATCATTAGGTAATTTTTCTTCAAAAGTAAATACATCAATTTTTCTTCCTCCACAAAATATTATATCTTTACTAGATTTTTTTGATTTAATTATTTCATTATTATTTAGGTATAGGTTTGAGTCTATAAATCTGATTGTGTCACCTGGAAGACCTATTAATCTTTTAATATAATCTGTTCTATTGTCTGCAGGTGTTTTAAAAACAATTACATCCCCTCTTTTTGGTTCATTAAACATTAATCTACCTTTAAATAGTGGAGGACTAAATGGGAATGAATGTTTGCTATAACCATATGAATATTTTGTAACAAAAATTCTATCACCGACTAACAAATTTGGTTCCATTGATGATGAGGGTATATAAAACGGCTGTAATAATAAGGATCTAATGATGATTGCAATTATTAAAGCATAAAATAAAGTTTTTACATTATCTATAATAAAATTTTTATTAAACATTATTTCTTTTGTAATATTGTAAATGCTATTGAGTAATCCTTTTCATCTGAAATTGAAAGAAGCAAATTATAATTATTTATTTTAAAAATCTTTTTGATAATTAGATCTATTTTTTTTGATTTTATGTAAAAAGGTTTACCTTTATTATCATTTAAAATCTCAATATCTTTAAAATTAAGATTATTTCTAAAACCTGTTCCAAGAGATTTAGCAAAAGCTTCTTTAGCAGCAAATCTTTTTGCAAAAAAGTTTGTTTTATTTGATGTATTTAATGAATGTTTAATCTCATTTTTACCAAAAGTTCTTGTTAAAAAAGTTTTTTTTTTGATCAAATCATTTATTCTTTTGTTGTGGATAATATCTGTGCCGATACCTAGAATTTTCATCTTATTTTTTTTTTAAAATATCTTTAAATTTTCTTATAACTTTTGGCAAACTATAAAATATAGATTCACCTATTATAAAATGACCAATATTGAATTCTGTAATTTCATCAATCTTAGATAGTAGTTTAGTTGTATTATAATCAAGTCCATGACCTGCATGAACTTCTAAATCATTTTTTTTTGCTAATAAAGAGCATCTTTTAATTCTTTCATATTCATTTGAATAATCTTTTTTTGATTTAACTAAATTGGCTAATTTTCCTGTATGGATTTCGATACAATCCGTTTTTAACTCTATTGATTTCTTTATATCAGCAAGAGATGGGTTAATGAATAAACTTGTTCTAATTTTTTTTTTCTTAAATTGCTTAATTATTTTTTTTAATTTAATTTCATTTTTTTTAAGATTCAATCCACCTTCTGTAGTTATTTCCTTTCTGTTTTCAGGTACAATACAAATAAAATTAGGTTTAAATTTAATAGCTTTTTTAACGATTTCTGAACTTAAAGAAATTTCTAAATTTACTAATAAATTTTTTATTGAACATATTTTTTTTGCATCAATATCTTTTATATGTCTTCTGTCTTCTCTTAAATGGATTGTAATAGAATTTGCTCCAGAATTTTTTGCAAATTTCGCAGCAAAAATAGGATCAGGATGAAATTCACCACGTGCATTACGTAATGTTGCAATATGATCTATATTTACACCTAGCCTTTTCACTTAATAAATCTACTTCCAGGCGTTGTTATCGGAATTAATTTTAATTCTTTTGGTAGCTTATTTTTTTTATAAGTTGGAACATTTATCTTTAAGTGTGAAATTATCTTTTTATCAATTTTTAATGATTTTTTTGATGATCTGTCTATTATTGATGCAAAACCAACTAATGTCGCCTTTGATCTTTTTATCAATTTAACACATTCTAAACTTGATTTACCTGTTGTTATCACATCTTCAATTATCAAAACTTTTGATCCTTTTTTTATATTAAAACCTCGTCTTAAAGTAAATTTTCCTTTGACTCTTTCACAAAATATTGTTTCTTTTTTTAAAATTTTACCTATTTCATATCCAATAATAACACCTCCCATAGCAGGTGCTAAAATTAAATCAATTTTTTTAAAACTTTTTTTTATCTTTTGAGCAAATGATTTACATATTTTTTCAGCTTCAGTTGGAAAACTTAAAAGTTTAGCACATTGAATATATTTTGATGAATGTAAACCTGAGGATAAAACGAAATGTCCTTCTAGTAACGCATTAGTCTTTCTTAAAATATCTAAGGATTTTTTGTGTGAAAGCATTTCTTTTATCTTCGTGTCTGATTATCTTAAATTTTATACCTTTTTGTTTAAGCTCTGCAATAAAATTAGTAAAATTTTTAAGATCGGTTATTATCAATTGAAACTTAAAATTAATATAATCAGGGTTTTTTCCTGCCATAACAAGATTAGAAATATTTAGTTTATGGTCCCCAATTAATGAGCTTACGTTTCCTAATTGTCCTGGTTTGTCAGGTAAAGAAATCCATAAAGTAGTATTATATTTCCTAACTTTTTCTTCTTTTTTTTCTCCTCTATCGTGCCAATATCTTCTTATTGCAGCTCTTGCTTTACCAGTTTTAGTTGTTGGTATCCAGTGCAAAGAAGGAGATTGTTTTTTTGAAGTAATAATATTTACTCTATCTCCATTTCTTAAAATTGCTTGAAGTTCACTTTTATTTCCATTTATTTCACACCCAATAGCAGTGTCACCTATCTTTGTATGGACCGCATAAGCAAAATCTATTGGGGTTGCATCTTTGGGTAATTTAATTACCGAGCCTTTTGGTGTGAAACAAAATACATTTTCTTGAAACATTTGTAATTTTGTATACTCATATGAATGTTCAGGATTTTCATTTTTTTCAATGATTTCCACTAAATCTTTTAACCAGTCATATTCTTTCCAGGTCAAAGAACTAAATTTTTCTGATGATTTATATTGCCAATGAGATGCTATACCTCTTTCTGCAAAGTCATGCATAGTTTTGGTTCTTATTTGAATTTCAATCGGTTTCTTGTATGAACCAATTACTGCTGTATGGATTGATTTATAGCCATTGATTTTGGGTGAGGATATATAATCTTTAAATTTACCTGGTATACAATTATATTCCTTATGAAGAACACCTAAAGTTTTGTAGCAATTGTCAATATCATCTAAAATTATTCTAAAGCCAATAATATCTGTTATTTGTTCTAATGAAACACGTTTTTTTTGTAATTTTCTCCAGATTGAAAAAGGAGTTTTTTCTCGTCCATAAATTTCTGATTTAATATTATTTTTATTTAACATATTTTTTATTTCATAAGAAAGTGTTTCAAAAATATCTTTTTTATCTAATTTTATTTCATCAAGTCTATTTTGAATTAAAGATCGTGCATCATTATTCAAAACTTCAAATGATAAATCTTCTAACTCATCTCTAATTCTGTGCATTCCCATTCTGTCAGCAAGTGGTGCATAGATTTCCATTGTTTCTTGGGCTATTCTTTTTTTTTTCTCATCTTTTGTAATCGCTTTAATTGTTCTCATATTGTGCAAACGATCAGCAATTTTTACTAATAAAACTCTTATATCTTTTGAAGTAGCTAAGATCAATTTTCTAAAATTTTCGGCCTTAGAATTAGAAGACGCAGTATTTTCTAAAACAGATATTTTCGTTACACCATCAACTAAATCTGCAACTTCATCACCAAACTCACCTTTGATAGTCTCGTAGGTAGCAAAAGTATCTTCTATAGTGTCATGTAGTAACCCAGTTGTTATTGTTGCACTGTCTAATTTTAAATCTGTGAGAATATTTGCTACTTCGATAGGATGAACAGAATAAGGGTCTCCTGAAGCTCTTTTTTGATTACTGTGAGCTTTGACAGCAAAATTATAAGCTTTATTCAACTTTTCAGGATTTAAAAACTTATTATATACTTTTACTTTATTTATTAAATCTTCAGAGTTTAACATGATTTTATTATATCACTTATTTAAATTTGTTTAATAGATCTAATATCTTTATTTGATAATGATAATATAAGTTTTGTAATAGGTTGTTTTAAAATTGGGTGTCTCCAGGCTTTATTAAGCTCATACAAAGGTAAAAGAACAAAGTTTCTTTGATGCATTTTCGGGTGTGGCAAAATAATCTTGTCTTTCATTTTTTGATTATAATAATCAATTATATCAATATCACATTCCCGAGGTGCATTTTTTGGTCTTTTTTGCCTTCCTAGATTAATTTCAATTTTTTTACAAATATCAATTAATTTTGAAGGTGATAAATTTGATGAAATTTCTAAAATTATATTCAAAAATTTTGGTTTATTTGGATTTGGCCAAGATAAACTTTCGTATATGTTGGATGATTTTCGTATTATAATATCATTTTGAATTAATTTAAATTTTGCAAGTTCAATATTTTTTCTTCTATTTCCTAAATTTGAACCTATTCCAAGATAAATTGTTTTAACTAGATTTTCTGACATATCTTGCTTTATCACGATTCCAATCTCTATTTTTTTTTACTGCTCTTTTGTCAAATTGTTTTTTTCCTTTTGCAACGGCTAGTTCAATTTTTGCTTTTCCCTTTTTAAAATACATTTTGGTAGGCACTATAGTAAAGCCATCTCTTTGCATTTTTCCTATTAATTTATTTATTTCTCTTTTTTTTAATAACAATTTTCTCTCATCTATAGGATTATGATTTGAGTAACTTGCCTGTTTATATGAAGCAATATGAGAATTAATCAAAACAATTTCACCATTCTTTTCAATAGCATAAGAATCTGCAATATTCACTTTTCCATCTCTAATAGATTTAATTTCAGAACCTTTAAGAACAATACCTGCCTCTAAAAAATCCTCAAAAAAATAATTAAAACTAGCTTTTCTATTAAAACAAATTATCTTTAAACCAGGATTGGTTTTTTTATTCATTAAATTAATCTTGCGGACTTCAGAGCTTTTTTTACAATTTCCTTAGTAGAATCTGTAACTTTAACTAAAGGTAATCTGACATTATCATCACATAAGTTTAATAATTTCGCCGCGTATTTTACTGGGCTTGGATTACTTTCGACAAACATTGCATGATGAACAGGTTGTAAAATTTTATCAAGCATTTCAGCTTCTTTAATATCTTTATCTGTTTTAGATATTGACATTCTTTGAAAATCTGAACAAAGTTTGGGAGCAATATTTGCAGTAACACTTATTGCTCCTGTGCCACCCCTTTTATTAAATTCAAGAGCATTATCATCATTACCGGTTAACTGAAGAAAATCTTTTCCAAGTTTTTTTAAAGTTTGATCTACCCTATTTAAATCTCCAGTAGCATCTTTAACCCCAACTATATTTTCTAGTTCATAAAGTCTTGACATTGTTTCTACTGACATATCTATTACCGATCGTCCTGGGATGTTATAAATTATTATTGGAATTCCACAGCTGTCATTAATAGCTTTATAATGTTGATATAAACCCTCTTGTGTCGGTTTGTTATAATATGGTGTTACTATAAGTGCTCCATTAGCACCTATTTTTTCAGCATGTTTAGTTAAAGAAATAGCCTCTTCTGTTGAATTCGATCCTGTCCCAGCAAATACAGGCAGCTTACCTTTGCTTTCCTTCACACATAGTTCTATTACTTTTTCATGTTCTTGATGGTTCAATGTTGGAGATTCTCCTGTTGTACCCGCAGGAACTAAGCCATTAGTGCCATTTTCGATATGAAAATGGATTAACTTGATATAAGTTTCCTCATCTAGTTTATTATTTTTAAATGGGGTAACCAAAGCAACATTTGAACCTTTAAACATAAATACTTATAACATAGTTTATAGATTCATGTACTAAAAGATTATGCTTAAAAAATTAATATATTTTATAATTTTGACTGTCTTATTAAATTTAACTTATTTATCATATGCAGAGATAATACCTTTAAAAAAACCTAGTCAAACTCAAAAGCAAGAGGAAAAAAAGTTATTAGCTGATATCTTAAAACCACTCCCAAAACCTATTGAAAAAAAAGAAATAAAAATAAAAGAAGATAAAGTTGAAAAAAAAATAGTCACAAAGAAGGAGAGCAAACAAGGTCTTATTTTACCCAAAAAAAAACCTTTAATTGCAGGATCTAAAACAACAGATACTATAAAAAAATCAAAATATTATAACAAGAAAGATTTTGAAATAGCCAAAAAAGCAATTTCAGAAATGAAACAAGCTAAATGGTCAACTGCACTTAAAACTGCAAAAAAAGCAAAGGATAAATCTATATATAATTTCATTCAATGGAGACATTTGTTAACTAAAGGTAATAAGGCTTCGTATTATGAATATAAAACTTTTATTGATGCTAATGAAGATTATCCTAGAATAGGACGAATAAAATATTTAGCTGAACATAAGCTTTCAACAGACTCTATTGCACCAAAAAAAATCATTGATTGGTTTGGTACAAACGAACCATTAAGTGGGTTTGGAAAGATGATTTTAGGAGAAAGTTTAATTCTAAATGGTAATACTCAAAAAGGAACCTCTCTTATTAAAGGCGGTTGGATTACAGCAGAATTAAGTAAGTCAGAATTAAAATTTTATAGAAAAAAATTTAAGAAATATCTTAACGCAGATGACTATATTAAAAGAGCAGATTATTTAGCATGGAACAATAAATACTGGGATTTAAAAAGATTACTTAGATATTTACCAAAAGACTATGAATTACTTTATAACGCAAGACAATTATTAATGAGTAAATCCTATGGCGTTGACACTGCAATCTCAAAAGTTCCATCAAAATTTAAAAATGATGCTGGTTTAAATTATGATAGACTTAAATGGAGAAGAAAAAGAGGTAGAGTTGAGAGTTCAGTAGAAATTTTAACAAAAATAAAGAACACTAAAGATTATTTAGTTAGACCAGATAAATGGTGGATTGAAAGAGAAATTATTTCAAGATCTCTAATTTATAAAAAGAAATATGAGTTGGCATATAAAATTGCCAGTAACCATGCTTTAACAGATGGACCTGAATACGCAGGTGCAGAATGGATGAGTGGGTGGATAGCATTGAGCTTTTTGAACGACCCATTATTAGCAAAGGATCATTTTGAAAATTTTTACAATAATGTTGGTTATCCAATTAGTACATCTAGAGGAGCTTATTGGTTAGGTAAAACTTATCAAAAACTTGGGAAAAAAGAATTAGCTGAAGAATGGTTTGGTAAAGCTTCCGATTTTCTTACCACATATTATGGACAATTAGCTTTTATGGAATTAAATCCTAATAAACCTTTTGAACTTTCTAAAGATATTGAAGTATCAAAAGAATATAGAGATTATTTTTTTAAAAAAGAGTTAGTAAAAACAACTTACCTTCTTGATGAACTAAATGAAGATAAATATGCAAAACATATTTTAAGACATTTAGCAAATGACAACATTGATAGTGGTAGTGAAGTTTTAGCTGCTGAACTAGCAACAAATATTGATAGATTTGATTTTGCTATCCAGATTGCAAAAATTGCTTCTTATGAAAAAAGATTTCATAATAAGTATAATTATCCAATTATAAGTACTCCTAATTATATTAATGGAAGAAAAATTCCTGACACTGCATTCATACTATCAATTATACGACAAGAAAGTGAGTTTGATTTAAGTGCCAACAGTCATGCAGGCGCAAAAGGCTTAATGCAACTTATGCCCTACACTGCTAAATTAGTTGCTAAACAAGCAAATCTTCCTTATTCAAAATCCAGATTAACACGAGATGCTGAATATAATATTAATTTAGGTTCTCACTATATAGCTGGTCTTATTCTTGAATATGATGGTGCTTATCCATTTGCTATAGCCGCTTATAACGCTGGACCAAAGAGAGTTAGATATTGGAAAAAAATAAATAAGAATCCTCAAAAAAATCAAATTGATTATGTTAATTGGATTGAATTAATTAAATTCAAAGAAACAAGAAATTATGTTCAAAGAGTACTGGAGAATTATAATGTCTATCGTTATATTTTAGCTCAAAAACCAATTTCTATGAAAAACTTTTTCAAAGATGAGCCTTTGTATTAAGATATGGCGGAAGAGGAGGGATTCGAACCCTCGGTACAAGTTTCCTCGCACGGTCATTTAGCAAACGACTGGTTTAAGCCTCTCACCCACTCTTCCAGGAAATTTGTCACTTCTGATTGTATTGAATAATCAATATTTATAAAGTAATTATTCACTTATAATGAAAAATAAGTACTCTTTATTTTCACTGGTTAAAAACGCTTTTTCATATCATGAAAATTGGGAAAAAGCATGGAAAGATCCTGAGCCTAAAAAAGAATATGATGCAGTAATTATAGGTGGTGGTGGTCATGGACTTGCAACTGCTTATTATCTGGCAAAAAAGCATGACATGAAAAATATTGCTGTTGTAGAAAAAGGTTGGATTGGCGGGGGAAATACAGGAAGAAATACCACTATAATAAGATCAAACTACTTATGGGATGCAAGTGCCGGACTTTATGATCACGCATTAAAAATTTGGGAGGGTTTATCACAAGAACTTAATTATAATGTAATGTTTAGTCAAAGAGGAGTAATGAACCTAGCACATAATTTGCAAGATGTAAGAGATTTAAAAAGAAGAACTCATGCAAATAGGTTAAATGGGATAGATGCTGTTTATTTAAATACTGAAGAAGTTAAAAAATTTTGTCCTATTATTAATACTTCTCCAGATATTCGTTATCCTGTTTTAGGTGGAACTTTACAGAAAAGAGCTGGTACAGCTAGACACGATGCTGTTGCATGGGGTTATGCAAGAGGTGCTGATGAAATGGGAGTTGATATTATTCAAAATTGTGAAGTTAAAGGTATAAAAAGAAATGGTGATATTGTTGATGGTATTGAAACAACAAAAGGTTTTATTAGAACAAAAAAAATTGGCGTAGTTGCAGCTGGACACTCTAGTGTTATTGCAAATATGGCTGGACTAAAATTACCCTTAGAAAGCAAACCGCTTCAAGCACTAGTTTCAGAACCAGTAAAACCTATTATTGACACTGTTGTAATGTCAAATGCTGTTCATGCTTATGTAAGTCAATCTGATAAAGGTGAATTAGTTATTGGCGCAGGTACAGATGACTATGTCTCTTATTCGCAAAAAGGAAGTCATGATATCGTTGAGGGAACTTTAAATGCTATCTTAGAATTATATCCAATATTTAGTAGAATGAGAATGCTTAGACAATGGGGAGGTATTGTTGATATTTGTCCAGACGCTAGTCCAATAATAAGTAAAACATCTGTAAAAGGATTATATTTTAATTGTGGTTGGGGAACTGGTGGATTTAAAGCAACTCCTGGATCAGGTGATTTATTTGCACACACAATAGCAAATGATGAACCGCATAAATTAAATGCTGCTTTTAACATAAATAGATTTGTTAGTGGTGATCTTGTTGATGAACACGGTGCAGCTGCTGTAGCACATTAATGTTTATAATTAATTGTCCATACTGTGGTGAAAGAGAACAAAGCGAATTTAAAGCTGGTGGGGAAGCTCATATAGTTAGACCAAAACAACCAACTGAATTAAGCGATGATGAATGGGCTGAATATCTGTTTATGAGAAAAAATATTAAAGGTATCCAATTTGAAAGATGGGTTCATGCTCACGGATGTAGAAAATGGTTTAATATGGTTAGAGATACATCAAACGATGAAATAAAAGCAGTTTATAAAATGGGTGAAAAACCTCCAGCTAAATAGATCATGATAAAAAATTTAAGAGTCAAAACAAGTAAGTTTATTGATGAAACATATAAAATTTCATTTAAATTCAATGGGACAACTTATTATGGATATAAAGGAGATACTCTAGCATCTGCTCTTTTAGCTAATGATATTCATTTAGTTGGAAGAAGTTTTAAATATCATAGACCTCGTGGGATCATGACAGCAGGCTCAGAGGAGCCTAATGCAATAGTTCAACTACATAATAATACCGCAAGGACAGAACCCAATGTAAGAGCTACTGAGATCGAAATATATGAAGGACTTGAGGCATCAAGTCAAAATTGTTGGCCCAGTGTAAAATTTGATATAGGTGGAATAAATAACTTTCTAAGTCCAATTTTGCCAGCTGGTTTTTATTACAAAACATTTATGTGGCCTGCAAATTTTTGGGAGAAATACGAATATTTTATTAGAAAGTCTGCAGGTTTAGGAAAGTCACCAACTGAACCAGATCCTGATATTTATGAACATAAATACATACATTGTGATGTTTTAGTTATTGGGGCAGGAATTTCAGGCATTATGGCGGCAAAGACTGCTGCAAAAAATGATTTAAAAACACTTTTAGTTGATGAAAAGCCCTATCTTGGTGGTTCAACAATTTATCAAAATTCTGAACATTTTAAAATTAACAATCAAATTTCAAGTTCATGGTTAGAAAAAGAAATTAATGAAATCAAAAAGATTAATAATTTAGAAATAAAAACTAGAACCAGTGTTGCTGCTTTTCATGGTTATAATTTTTTATTAGCTCGAGAAAACTTGACTGATCACTTACCTTTAGAAAATAGAAATAACAAAACACGTCATAGACTTCTAAAGATTAGAGCCAAAAAGGTTATAAATGCTACTGGATCTTTAGAAAGACCATTAATTTTTGATAATAATGATCGTCCAGGTATTTTGTTATCTTCAGCTATTGAGAAATATGCAAATCTTTTTGGTGTAGCATGTGGTGAAAAAAATGTTCTATTTACAAATAATGATAGTGTTTACGAAACAGCGATTAGTTTGTACCAAAAAGGGATAAACATAGAAGCAATCATAGATAATAGAGAAGATGTTGATTCTAAACTAATCAAAGAAACTGAAAAAAATAACATTAAAGTCTACAAAGGATATACAGTTGTTAATACATCTGGCTACAAAAGAATTAATAAAATTTCAATAATGCAACTTTCAAAAGATGGTCAAAAAGTCGTGGGTTCCAAAACAGGTATTGAATGTGACTGTCTTGGAATTTCAGGTGGATGGACACCAGCTGTGCACCTCTTTACACAATCTGGTGGCAAATTAAAATTTAGAGATGAAGATCAAGTTTTTATTCCAAATATATATCCGTCAGACCAAATTAGTCTAGGTTCTTGTAATGGTGATTTTACTTTAGATGAAATATTAACAAATATACCTAAAACCTTAAAAGAGTTTTTAGATATAAAAAAAACTGATTATGAAAATTTAGAAGTTCAATCTTCATTTAATAAATCAAAAAGAAATATATGGTTGCTTCCCTCTGATAAAGTCATTGGAAGAACAAAACCTTTTGTTGATTATCAAAACGATGCTACAGCAAAAGATATTAAGTTAGCATTAAGAGAAGGTTTTAGATCGATTGAACACGTAAAAAGATACACAACAACTGGAATGGGAACTGATCAAGGAAAACTTGGTAATATGCATGCGTTAGGAATTATTTCTGAAACAGCAGGCTCTAAAATGGGAGAACTTGGCACTACAACTTTTAGGCCACCCTACACTCCTCTTACATTTGGAACTATAGTTGGAAGAAATGTTGGTGAATATTTTGATATATTTAGAAAGACCCCAATACATGAGTGGCATGTGCAAAATAAAGCTGAATTTGAGAATGTAGGTCAATGGAAGAGGGCTTGGTACTATCCAAAAAACGGTGAAAATATGCATGATGCAGTTCAAAGAGAGAGTAAAGCAGCAAGAGATAGCGCCGGTATATTAGATGCATCTACATTAGGTAAAATTGATATTCAAGGTACTGATGCGTCTGAATTTTTAAACAGAATTTATACAAATGCTTGGTCTAAGCTAGCTATTGGAAAATGTCGATATGGTTTAATGTTAAACGAAGATGGAATGGTTTATGATGATGGAGTTACAACAAGATTAGATGAAAACCATTATATTATGACCACTACTACCGGTGGAGCTGCAACAGTTTTAGGAAAACTTGAAGATTATTTACAAACTGAATGGCCTGAATTAGATGTTTATTTAACGTCTGTAACTGATCATTATGCAACAGTAAGTGTTTGTGGACCCAATAGTAAGAAAATTATATCTCAAGTAATTCCTGATCTTGATTTTTCAGATGAAAATTTTCCACATATGTCTTTTAAGAATGCAAAAATTGGTAAGATTAAATGCAGAGTAATGAGGATAAGTTTTACAGGTGAACATAGTTACGAAATAAATGTTCAAGCTAATTATGGTAAGTCAGTATGGGAAAAGTGTATGGAAGCTGGAAAGGAATTCAATATCACTCCTTACGGAACTGAAACTATGCATTTATTAAGAGCTGAAAAAGGATTTATCATTGTAGGTCAAGATACTGATGCAACTATGACTCCTATCGATTTACAAATGAATTGGATAGTTAGCAAAAAGAAATATGATTTTATAGGAAAAAGATCTTTGTATAGATCTGACACCATAAGGGAAGATAGAAAACAGTTAGTTGGTCTACTCACAGAAAATCCTGATGAAGTTCTAGAAGAAGGTGCACAAATTGTTGCTGATATTAATAAGTCACCTATTGAAATGTTGGGCCATGTAACATCAAGTTATTATAGCCCAAACTTAAAAAAATCTATTGCTCTTGGAGTTGTTAGAGGTGGAAAAAACATGATGGGTCAAAAATTAATTATACCAATGGAAAATAAACAAATTAATGTAACTGTTGCAGACCCAGTTTTTTTAGATAAGGAGAACAAAAGATTAAATGCTTAATTACACTAATGTAATAACCGAAGAAAAATCTTACTCAGGTTTGCAAATGAAAGAAATAAAACCTGTTATGAAATTAGTTATTAGAGGTAAAAAAAGAGAATTTTTATCTGCTATTGGTAAATCATTAAATCTATTGCTGCCTACTGAACCTAATACGTCCTCTAGAAGTGAAAGGTTGTCAGCTCTTTGGTTAAGCCCAGATGAATGGATGATTTATTCGAATGAAGTTTCTGATCCAAATACTAATGATTATGAAACAGAGAATTTATTAAATAAGAATATTTCTAAAATCAATCTAGGCGCTGTGACAAATGTTACTGATCAATTTGTTTTAATAAATATTAAAGGTGACAAAATTTTTGACTTATTTGAGACCGGATCCCCTTTTAATTTCAATGATTTTAAAAATAAAATAGGTTCAGTCGCTCAAACGATTCTCGCTAAAGTTGATGTAATTATTCATAATCAAAACCAAAATGAAGTTAATCTTTTTGTAAGACGTTCATTTTCACAACATTTATTCTCATGGATGAATGACAGTGCGTCAAGATTATAGTCTCATTTAGATTTTAAATAAGTTATTAAAAGGAATGAAAAAATTATTTTTAATAGCAGTATTTGCTTTTTTACCCTTTTCTTTAAACGCAGAGTCTAATTTAGACAAAATTCTTTCATCAGGAGTTTTAAAAGTTGGAACAACTGGTGATTGGGATCCTATGACAATGAAAGATCCAGCAACAAATAAATATAAAGGATTTGATATTGATGTAATGAATGAATTAGCTAAAGACATGGGTGTAAAAGTTGAATTTGTTCCGGCTGAGTGGAAGACAATAGTTTCAGGAATTACGTCAGAAAGATATGATATTTCAACAAGTGTAACAAAAACTCCTAAAAGAGCTGAAGTAGCAGGTTTTACAGATACTTATTACAAATATGGAACTGTTCCACTAGTACTTAAGAAAAATTTAAAAAAATTCCCGACATGGGACTCATTAAATAATTCAAATGTAACTATTGCTACAACTCTTGGTACATCACAAGAAGAAAAAGCAAAAGAATTTTTTCCAAAATCAAAATTAAATTCTGTTGAAGCTCCCGCTAGAGATTTTCAGGAAGTTTTAGCTGGGAGAGCTGATGGAAATATAACTAGTTCAACAGAAGCCAATAAATTAGTAATCAAATACCCGCAATTAGCAATTGTTCCTGATGGAGAAAAAAATCCAGCATTCTTAGCTATGATGGTTCCAAAAGGTGACGATAAATGGAACAGTTACGTTAATGACTGGATAAAAAAGAAAAAATCATCAGGGTTTTTTACAAAGTTACTGGCTAAATATAATCTAAAAAGTTTATAATCAATTAGTAATTAATTTTTAATTCTTTATAACTTTAAGAGTGAGAAATTTATTTTTTTTACTTTTAATTTTACCTTTAACTTCGTGCGTTAAGAGCGAGCTTAATTGGTTAATTTTGTCCCCTAACAATATAGAGGGATTAACTAATCTAAAATTTTTGTTAAGTGGTTTAACTACAACTATTTTCATTTCTGTGGTTTCAATAATTATTTCTATATTTTTAGGACTAGTTGTTGCTATACCATCTTTAGCAAAGAATAAATTATTAACTTATCTAAACATAGGTTATGTGGAAATAGTAAGAGCAATACCGTTGTTAGTTCTTATTTTGTGGATCTATTATGGTTTACCAATAATGACAGGTATTAGTTTCAGTCCATTTGTATCTGGTATCATTGCTCTATCTATAAGTGAAAGTGCTTTTCAAGCTGAAATTTTTAGAGCAGGAATTAATTCAATAAAAAAATCACAATGGGAAGCCGGTAGCTCTTTAGGGCTTAATTTTTTTCGAAAATTAAAATTAGTCATTCTTCCTCAGGCAATTAAAAATATTTTACCAGCTATAGGAAACCAATTTGTTTATGTTTTAAAGATGTCTTCATTGGTTTCAATTATTGGTATCGGTGATTTGACTAGAAAAGCTAATGAACTTGTTGTTACAACCTATCGACCATTAGAAATTTATACATTTTTAATTTTAGAATATTTAGTTTTAATATTAATTGTTTCCTATTTGGTGAGAAAATTGGAAAAAAAATTACAAAAAGATTAATTTTTTTTTCTCCAATCCCAAGGATATTCAAATTTCATAGACCACATACCCAAATTATTTGATCTTGCAAAATCTTCATCTGTAATGAATTTCTTAGAATATTTTCTATATGCAAATGCATATCCACTTTTAACCAAATAACTTGATAAACTTAAATCATTTATAAAGCATTCAGCTAATGTTCTTTTGTATTGATCTTTTCCCTCTCTGACACAATTAATTTTTTTATTTCCAATCGCCTTAATCAATAACTCTTTAGCTCTAATGCCACATTTAATTACTTCGTTATTCTTAATGCACGTTTGTTGTATTTCTGGAGTATCGATACCGCTGAAACGAATTTTTTCACCATTTAAATGTATGGTATCACCATCAATAATTTTTAATTCACTCGATTTAACATCGTTATAGGTTAAGAAAAAAAATATTAGTAAAATACTAATAACTAAAAAGAGGTTTTTTTTGTTTAAATACATTATTTAGAAAATAACCAATAAATATTAAAACGACAATCCCCATAGCCCAATTTGTAGCCATGATTGTGTAAAAAATATCTTCATAGTCTCCTCCTCTAATATTAATTACGTACCATAAGCTTAAAAAAGGAAACGCAGTTAATCTTAAAATACTTAAATAAAGACTATAAAGAGGTTTTTTGACAGCTTGAAATACCGCTGTAGTAATAAAGAACACTGGATAAATTGGTCCAATCAAAGCTGCAACTTTTAAGTAAATAGCTCCACTCATGACTGCTTCTTGGTTGTCAGTAAATAAAGAGACAAAAAATTCTGCCCCGAAAAATATTATTATTCCGGCAATTGCCATGAATGAAGAACCAAATAATAAAGCTTTAGTGTAGAGTTCTCTAATTCTATCATAAGCTTTAGCTCCAAAATTTTGGCCTCCAATAGAAAGAACTGCTGTATTTAATCCAATAACCGGTAATAAAAATACTTGTTCAACCCTTAAAGCAGCTCCATAACCAGCAGTAGCTAGATCACCAAACTGTCCAATAAAATATAATATATTAAATATACCTACCCCAATAAATAACATACTGAACATAACGGGGACAGCTTGTGTTGTTAATGGTTTTAAATACTCAAACTTAGGAATGAAGCATTGCAATTTTAGATATTCTTTTATCTTACAATTATTGACTTTATAAGCTAGATAGATTGTTCCAATTAACTGTGAAATCACTGTAGCTATTGCTAGTCCAGCAATACCAAATCCAGGTATAAAACCATATCCCCATATAAAAAGAGGATTTAAAAAAATATTTAGGAAAAAACTAAATATTAAAACATTTCTATAACTTCTTGTGTCACCTTGTGCATTTAAAGTTCCGTTTAATGAAATTTGTATCAATACAATAAAAGTTCCATAAAAAATTATATCTAGATATTCTCTTGTTAAAGCAATACCTGCTGCATCAGATCCCATTACACCAAGCAGATAATTTGAAGCATTTAATCCAAATAAAGTTACAAATATTGATACTGTTAAAGCAAAAATCAGAGATTGAGCAATATACATGGAAGCAACTCTTACTTTTTTTTCACCTATTGAATTACCAATTAAAGCATTGGTAGCTGCTCCCAATCCAACACCAACAGCTATTATTGTAAAATAAATTGGAAAAGATTTAGCAATAGCACCTATCGCTTCTGCTGAAATTCTACCAGCAAACCAAGTATCAACTAAATTATAAAAAGTTTGAAATAAAGAACCTACACTTGCAGGTATAGTAACTTTTCTTAAAAGAGACCAAATTGGATCTTTAGTTAATTTTATTGATTTAGACAAAGTTATCCTTATTTAAATTCTTTTTGAAAAATATGTTTTTTTCCAGATTGTTTTGCTTTGTATATCTGACTTTGTCTCATTCTAAAACGTGATTTTTGAGTTTCTGTTAATTTATCATAACAATTTGGACAAGAAACTCCCTCTTCATACTTATTTGATCTTTTGTCTTTTGAAGAAATAGGCATTCTACATCCACTACACATAGAATAAGAGCCTAACTTTAATCCATGTTTTAGACTAATTCTATTATCAAATACAAAACACTCACCTTTCCACAAACTTTCATTTTTCTTTATCTTATTTAGATAATTTAAAATTCCACCATTTAGTTGATAGATATTTTTAAATCCTTTCTTCTTTAAATAAACAGAAGTTTTTTCACAACGTATTCCACCAGTACAAAACATTGCTACTGGTTTATTTTTCTTCAATTTATTCAAATACTTAGGAAAATCTCTAAAATTAGTTATATTTGGATTTACTGATCTTTTAAAAGTTCCAACCTTATATTCAAAAGGTTTTCTAGTATCAATTATGTAAGTTTCTTTATTCTTAATTAGTTCATTCCAATCTTTTGGGTCTAAATGAGATTTTATATTTCTCTCTTTAGGATTAATGATTAAATTCATAGGTACAATTTCTTTTTTAATCTTAACTTTAGGCTTATGAAACGGTTGAAATTTAGATTTAGACTCATTGCTACTATCAAATAGTTTAAATAAGAATAAAGATTTTAGTTTTTTAGTAGTTTTATCAATATCTTTGACGCTACCAGAAATAGTGCCATTTAATCCTTCTTTAGCAATGATTATCGTTCCTCTAATATGGTTTGAAATAAGAAACTTCTGTAAAAAAACTTTGTTTTTTTTTAAAGATTTAACCTTTATGAATTTATAAAAACCAAAAACTTTAAACATTATAAAACCCTACAAACAGTCATTCCATCACCTAATGGAATAATTATTTGCTCTACTCTTTTATCTTCAGATACAAATTTATTAAATTCTCTAATATTTATAGTAAATTTATCATTATTTTTTTCATCAGCTACTTCACCGTGCCATAAAACGTTATCAATAATGATCAACCCACCTTTATTTAATAATTTTAGGGATTTTTCATAATATTCCTTATAATTCATTTTATCAGCATCAATAAAAATCATATCAAATTTATTATTTTCTAATTCTTTCAAGCTTTCAAGAGCCGGTTTAATTATTGTTTGAATTTTATGATCTTGATTAGCTTTTTTAAAAAAATTTAATGATATTTTGTTTGTCTCTTCATCTTTATCAAGAGCAATTAACTTTCCGTCATCAGGTAAAGCGAGTGAAATTGTGAGCGCACTCAGACCAGTAAAAGTTCCGATTTCAAGAACATTTTTAATATTTGAAACTTTTATAATTAGATGAAGAAAATGACATTGTGTGGGATCAATCTGCATTCTTTTGATGTCACCTAAAGTTTTATTATAATCAATTATCTCTTGTTGGACTGGATGTAAACTTAATCCAAAATCATTTATATAATTTTGTAACTTTTCTGTAATATCAAGGTTTGCACCCATTCTACTGAAGTTTTTTCTTTAAAATCTCATTTATAAGTTGAGGATTAGCTTTACCACCAGAAGCTTTCATTGCTTGACCAACAAAAAAACCAAATAATTTTTCCTTACCTTGTTTATATTCAATTGCTTTTTCTCTATTATCATTAATTATTTTATCAATTAAAGCCTCTATTGCTTTAGGATCACTTTGTTGTTTGAGTCCCTTTTCTTCAACTATTTTTTGAGGATCTTTATCCCCGTCCAACATTAGTTCAAATACAGTCTTTGCTATTTTTCCTGAAATTGTTCCATTCTTTATTAAGTTAACTAGTATGGCTAAATTCTTTGCACTTACTGGGCTTTGAGAGATTTCTAAATTTTTATTATTTAAAACTGCAAATAATTCACCTGTAATCCAGTTAACTGCTAATTTTATATCTTTATTCTTACCCATCTTAGCTACAACTTCTTCAAAATATTTTGCTGTATCAATATCTGAGACTAAGATTGTTGCCTCATATGGTGAAAGCTTAAATTGATCTATAAATCTTTTCTTTTTATCGTCCGGTAATTCTGGGATGTTAGTCTTAAGGTCATTAATAAATTCATCAGAAACTTCTAAAGGCAATAGATCAGGATCTGGAAAATATCTATAGTCGTGTGCATCCTCTTTAGATCTCATTGATCTTGTTTCATTTTTTTTTGTATCAAATAATCTTGTCTCTTGATCAATTGATTTGCCTTCTTCAATTAAATCTACCTGCCTATTTGCCTCATATTCGATAGCCATTTGCATAAATTTGATTGAATTTACATTTTTGATTTCGCATCTTGTTCCAAATTCTTTTGAGCCTTTTGTTCTTACAGAAACATTAACATCAGCTCTAAGTGATCCTTCTTGCATATTGCCATCACATGTACCTAAATATCTCATTATTGATCTTAATTTTTTAATATATGCACTTACTTCATCAGGAGATCTAAGATCTGGTTTGCTTACAATTTCCATTAAAGCCACACCTGATCTGTTAAGATCTACAAAGGTATTTTGAGGATCAAGATCGTGAATACTTTTTCCTGCATCTTGTTCTAAATGTAATCTTTCAATACCAACTTCTTTTTGACCATCAGGCATATCTAAAATGACTTTACCCTCACCTACTATAGGATCTTTAAATTGAGAAATCTGATATCCTTGAGGTAAATCTGCATAAAAATAATTTTTTCTATCAAATACAGAACGTTTATTAATTTTTGCATTAAGGCCAATACCGGTTTTAATAGCTTGTTTTACACAAAATTCATTTATTACAGGTAGCATTCCTGGGAACGCTGCATCAACTAAACTTACCTGGGTATTTGGTTCAGCTCCAAATTTAGTAGCAGAGGTAGAAAATAATTTTGACTCTGATAATACTTGAGCATGAACCTCTAAACCAATAACAACCTCGTATTGATTATCTTTTCGATTGATTAGATATTCTGAATTTTTTTTATTCACTTGATCCACCAATCGGTAATTTTATTTTTAAAATTAATCTTTTCTTCCATTGCAAAGGCAATATTTAATATATTTTGTTCATCAAAAGCTTTACCAATTATTTGTAAGCCTAATGGGTATCCTTTTGAGTCATGTCCTGCTGGAATTGAAATTCCTGGTAATCCTGCAAGATTAACTGGGACTGTGAATATATCATTGAGATACATCGAAACTGGATCATTTGTTTTTTCACCTATTTTAAATGCTGAACTTGGTGTTGACGGAGTTAATATTGCATCAATCTTTTTATATGCTTCATCGAAATCATTTTTTATTAACTTTCTTACTTTTTGAGCTTTTAGATAGTAAGCATCGTAATAACCAGACGATAAAACATAAGTTCCTATCATAATTCTTCTTTGTACTTCAGCACCAAAACCCTCTGATCTTGTCTTTTCATACATATCAATTAGATTTTCACCTTTAGCTCTAAATCCATACTTAACACCATCATATCTTGCTAGGTTTGAAGATGCTTCTGCAGGAGCAACGATATAATAAGTTGGTAAAGCATAACTAGTATGAGGTAAAGAAATATCAATTGTTTCAGCTCCACAATCTTTGACATACTGAATTCCTTTTTGCCAAAGATCTTCAATTTCTTTTGGCATTCCATCAACTCTATATTCTTTTGGTATCCCAATTTTTTTTCCTTTAATATTATTAGTAAGTTCTTTACTGTATTGATTTCTTTTAAAATCTATTGAAGTGGAATCTTTTGGATCGTAAGTGCTAATTACCTCTTGTAATAAAGCGCAATCTTTAACATTCTGAGCCATTGGTCCTGCTTGATCTAATGATGATGCAAAAGCAACAATTCCATAACGTGAGCAACTTCCATATGTAGGTTTTAATCCTACTGTTCCTGTAAAAGAAGCAGGTTGTCTTATTGATCCACCAGTATCTGTTCCAATTGTAATCGGTGTTAATTGTCCAGCCACTGCTGAAGCAGAACCACCTGATGAACCACCTGGAACTAAGTCTTTATCAATTGGATTTTGCACGTTACCAAAAAAACTAGTTTCATTTGATGAGCCCATTGCAAATTCATCACAATTTAATTTACCTAAAAGTATTGCACCTTCATTCCAAATATTGTCAGTTACTGTTGATTCATATGTTGGTACAAAATTATTTAAAATTTTACTACCAGCAGTTGTTTTAACATCTTTTGTACAAAATAAATCTTTTACTGCCATTGGGATACCTGGTAATTTTAGATCTAAATTTGGTTTTTGATCAAATTTTTTTGCTTTGTCTAAAGCTGAAGTGAAATCCTCAGTAATATATGCATTCAATTCTTTGGACTTTTCAGATCTTTCAATAAATGCTTTGGTTACATCAGTTGAAGATAGCTTTTTATTTTTAATATTTTCAACTAATTCTGTTAAAGATTGTTTTGTTATATCTGACATTACTCAATTACCTTTGGTACAACAAAATAATCTTCATTATCTTGAGGAGAATTTTTTACAATTTGTTCTCTGATATTCTTACTTTTAACCTCGTCAGGTCTTAGTTTTAATGTTGTTTCAGCAACTGAGGTTAATGGCTCTACATTGTCTGTTTTTAATTCATTTAGTTTTTCAATAAAGTCAAAAATTGAATTTAAATCACCAGCTAATTTTTCAGCTCTTTTTTCATCGACTGAAATTCTTGATAATTTAGAGATATGCTTTATTGTTTTAAGATCTATACTCATATGCTATTTAATATGACGCAAACTATCACTTAAGTTTAAAATATACAATATGATCACTTTAGAGGAATTTAAAAAAAAACACTCAGATAAGTGTAGATTGATAGGTTTAGACCTTGGTTCTAAAAGAATCGGTGTATCTATTTGCGATGAAAAACAATTAATTGCCACTCCTCTCAAAACAATAAATAGGAATACTCTTAATGAATTAATTTCTGAGCTTAAAGCAATTATTGATGAAAATAATATTAAAGGAATAATAATTGGAAATCCTTTAAATATGGATGGTTCATCAGGAAGATCAGCTCAATCTGTAAAGGACACTTCTCAAAAAATTGAAGAAAATATTAATATTCCTATTTGTCTATGGGATGAAAGATTATCAACAGTTGGTGCTTTTAATCTATCTAGTCAATTAGACATCAATGTGAGTAAAAGAGAAAAGAAAATCGATGAAAATGCTGCTGCTTTTATATTACAAGGAGCAATAGATTTTTTAAATAATTAATACTTGCTATTATAGACAATTATAGCTATAGAGTTGGTTTTAATGGCAATTAAAACAGATAAAGCTATTAAAATTTCCCAAAAACATTTGTTAGGTATTCAAGATTTATCAATCAATGATGTTAATTTGATACTTGATGAAGCACACACATTTATAAAAGTTAATCAAAGCAAAAATAAAAAGATAGATGTGTTGAGAGGAAAGACTCAAATCAATTTATTCTTTGAACCCTCTACTAGAACTCAGAGTTCATTTGAGTTGGCTGGTAAAAGACTTGGAGCAGACGTTATGTCTATGAATATAAGTAACTCTGCGATTAAAAAAGGTGAAACATTAATCGATACAGCCATGACTTTAAATGCGATGCATCCAGATATTATTGTAATAAGACATCAAGACTCTGGAGCCTGTAACTTACTTTCACAAAAAGTTAATTGTGCAGTGCTAAATGCTGGTGATGGAAGAAGAGAACACCCTACTCAAGCTCTTTTAGATGCTTTAACAATTATAACTCGAAAGAATAAAATTGAAGGATTGAAAATTGCAATATGTGGTGACATTCTACATTCAAGAGTAGCAAGATCAAATATTTATCTTCTCAATATGCTTGGAGCTGAAGTAAATATAATTGCTCCAACAAATCTTATGCCGAAAGAAATCGAAAAATTTGGTGTTAATACTTTTACTGATATGAAAAAAGGATTGAAAGATTGTGATATCGTCATGATGCTAAGATTACAAAATGAAAGAATGACAAGTTCATATCTTTCATCAAATAGAGAGTATTATGAATATTACGGTTTAACTCCCGATAAACTTGAGCATGCTAAATCTGATGCATTAATTATGCACCCTGGACCAATGAATAGAGGTATAGAAATAGATACAATATTAGCAGATGACATAAATAAAAGCGTAATTAAAGAACAAGTTGAACTAGGTGTTGCTGTAAGAATGGCTTGTTTAAAGATATTTTGTACATGATGAAAAAGCAATATTTCATAAACGCTAACATAATTGATCCTCATAATTCAATCAATGAAGTTGGGGGTTTGATTATAAGTGAAGAAGGTAAAATCGAAGCCATAGGAAAAAAAGTAAATACTAATAATCTACCTGCCAGAGAAAAGCCAATTGATTTAAAAGGAAAATATATTTTTCCAGGCTTGGTAGACATGAGAGTTTTTGTTGGTGAACCTGGATATGAATATAAAGAAAACTTTAGAACCTTAAGTAATGCGGCATTATCTGGTGGAGTTACATCGGTAGTTACAATGCCAAATACTGATCCAGTTATAGATAATGTATCTATAGTCGACTTTTTAAAAAGAAGAGGAAGAGATAAGTCAAAAATAAATATTTTTCCATCTGCCTCTCTTACAAAAAATATTGAAGGTACCAACATGACAGAGTTTGGTCTTTTACAAGCCAAAGGAATAATTGCTTTCACTGATGGAATAAAAACAATTCAAAATCCTAGATTAATGTCAAGAATAATGAACTCAGCTAAAGATTTAGGTTGTCTGATAATACAACACGCTGAGGACTACGAACTTGCAAAAAATGGTATGATAAATTCTGGAATAATTGCGTCTAAATTGGGATTATCAGGTATACCAGAAATCGCAGAAAGAATTTTAATTGAGAGAGATTTAACATTGCTAGAGAAAGTCAAATGTAGATATCACATATCTCAATTATCATCACAAAAATCAGTTGAAGTTATCAAATATAGAAAGGAAATTGTTAAATTTACCTCAGGGGTTTCGATTAATAACTTATCCTTAAATGAAAATGACATTGGAGATTTTAAAACTTTTTTAAAGTTATCTCCACCATTAAGAAGAGAGGAAGATAGATTGGCTCTAGTGCAAGGATTAAAAGATGGCTTGATTGATGTAATTGTTTCAGATCATAAACCTGAAGATGAAGAATCAAAAAGATTAACTTTTGCTCAAGCTGCTACTGGTGCTTCTGGTATTGAAACACTTTTATCTCTAAGTTTAGAGTTATATCATAACGGATCTCTCAAACTTGAAACAATAATCAAAGCTCTAACATCTAATCCAGCAAAAATACTCAAAATAAACAAAGGTAATCTTTCTATAGGAAATGACGCAGACCTATGTATAGTAGATATTGACAAACCATGGATTGTAAAAAAAGATAAATTAATCTCAAAATCAAAAAATACGTCAATAGAAGATAAAAAACTTCAAGGTAAAGTCACAAATACCTTTGTAAAAGGAAAAGAATTATTTAAGCTATAGGATGGATATTTTTTTAATAGGTATAATTTCTTACCTTATGGGTTCTGTACCATTCGGTTTTATACTTACAAAAATTTTTTTAAAAAAAGATATTAGAGAAATTGGTTCAGGTAATATTGGAGCCACTAATGCTCTCAGAACTGGGAATAAAGCAATAGGTTACTCAACATTGGTGCTTGATATTTTTAAAGCTGTAGCTCCTGTTATTTATGTAAAAGTTTTTTATCAAGATTTTTTATATATTGCTTCTCTGTGTGCTTTTTTAGGTCATGTTTTTCCGATTTGGTTAAAGTTTAAAGGTGGAAAAGGTGTTGCAACTTATGTTGGAATTTTATTTGCCATAAATATCTATTTTGGAATTATCTTTACTATTTCTTGGTTTATAACTTTTTTCATTTCTAAATATTCCTCGTTATCATCTTTAGTAGGTGCAGCGTCTATACCAATATATTTATTGCTTTTAACTCAATTTGATCAAGGAATTTTTTTTACGATTATGTTTGTCTTGATATTTTTTACTCATAGAGAAAATATTAAAAGATTGAAAAATAAAGAAGAAACAAAGACAAAAATTTATTAAATTGACTATCTAAGTGATTTGAGTAGTTTGTAGTCTATGAATTTGGTCATTGTAGAAAGTCCTGCTAAAGCTAAAACGATAAATAAGTATTTGGGTGATGATTACAAAGTTCTAGCAAGTTATGGACATATAAGAGACTTACCTTCTAAAAATGGTTCAGTTGATCCAGACCAAGATTTTAAAATGGAATGGGAAGTTGACAGTTTTTCAAAAAAATATCTTAAAGAAATTACTGATGCAGCAAAAGATTCATCTAAAATTATATTAGCTACTGACCCTGACCGTGAAGGTGAAGCTATTGCCTGGCATGTAAAAGAATATTTAAATGAAAAAAAACTTTTAAAAGATAAAGAAATTGAAAGAGTTGTATTTAATGAGATAACTAAAAAAGCTGTCATACAAGGAATTGAAAATCCAAGACAAATTGAACCTCATCTAGTTGATGCTTATATGGCTAGAAGAGCTTTAGATTATTTAGTTGGTTTTAATATTTCACCAATACTTTGGACAAAACTACCCGGCTCAAAATCTGCAGGAAGAGTTCAGTCTGTTGCTTTAAAATTAATTACTGAACGAGAACATGAAATTGAGTCTTTTAAGCCAGAGGAGTTTTGGACTTTAAGTATAAACTTTATAGATCAAAATAATCAAAAAATTACCGCAAGTATTAGTCAATTAGATAATAATAAAATTGAAAAATTTTCATTCAAAAATAAAGAAGAAATAATTAAAGCTATAGCAAGTGTAAACAAAAAAAAATTTAGTATTACAGATATTTCAAGCAAAGTTGTTAATCGAAATCCATCTGGACCGTTTACTACATCTACTCTTCAGCAAACGGCATCAAGTAGATTGGGTTTTGGTGCATCTAGAACAATGCAAATAGCACAAAAGCTTTATCAAGGTATTGAGATAGAAGGTGAAACAATTGGCTTGATTACTTATATGAGAACAGATGGAACTAATTTATCCAAAGATGCAGTGTCAGCTTTTAGAGATTATATCCAAAAAGAAATTGGTAACGAATACTTGCCTAAAGATGCTTTGAATTATTCTGGTAAAAAAGCTAAGAATGCTCAGGAAGCTCATGAAGCAATTAGACCCACAGATATAATCAGAACTCCCCAAAGTGTTAAGAAATATTTAAGTACTGATCAAAATAAACTATATGATCTTATTTGGAGTAGAGCTTTATCTTCTCAAATGGAGTCTGCTAAGTTTGATAGAAACACCATTACAATAACTTCAGACAATAATGATACTATTTGTAAAGCTAGCGGATCAGTTCTCAAATTTGATGGATTTTTGAAAATTTATAATAATCAAAATAAAGATGAAAATGAAAATGTTTTACCAGATGTTTCCAAAGGACCAATTAATATTGAAGCCTTATTAGACGAACAACACTATACTCAGCCACCACCTAGATATTCTGAGGCTAGTTTAGTAAAAAAACTCGAGGAACTGGGTATTGGAAGACCATCTACTTATGCAAGTATCATTTCTACTATTGCTAATAGAGGTTATGCAGAGATATTAAATAAAAGGTTTTTTCCCACTGACAGAGGAAAATTAATTTCTGCCTTTTTAGAAAAATTATTTTCAAAATATGTAGATTATAATTTTACAGCAGGATTAGAAGACCAACTTGACGAAATAACCACTGGAAAGGAAAGTTGGATTAAAGTTCTAGAGCTTTTTTGGAAAGACTTTAATAATAATGTTTCAGAGGTAAAAGAAAAAAGAACTAGAGAGGTTTTAGATCTACTCAATGATAGCTTAGGTGAATTAATTTTTGATAAAGATAAGGAAGGAAATATAGTTAGAAAGTGCCAATTATGTAATTCAGGAACACTTAGTTTAAAAAATAGCTTTAGAGGTGGTGCTTTTATAGGATGTTCAAATTATCCTGAATGTAAATTTACAAGACCATTATCTAAGGCAAAAGCTGCGGCACAAGCACAATTAGCCGAGCCAAAATTTATTGGAAAACATGAAAATGGTAATGATATATTTTTAAAAAATGGAAGATTCGGACCATATCTTCAGTACGAAAAAATTCAAACAGCAGAAGAAATTGAAAAAAATACAAAAAAAAAGAAAAAGACTAAAAAATCTAAATCAAATGTTAATGAACTTTTAAAGAATGTTTCAATTCCTAAAGGTTTAGATCTAGAAAGTATTGATTTAGAAAAAGCTAAATTTTTATGTTCTTTACCTAAATCTTTAGGAATAAATCCTGATAATCAAAAAGAAATTACATTAAATACAGGAAGATTCGGTCCATATTTAAAATGTGAGAATAAATCTGCAAGAATAGAAAACATTGAAGAGATATTTTCGATAGGTTTAAATAGAGCTATTACATTAATAGCTGAAGCTAAACCTGGCCGAATGTCTTCATCAATAATAAAAGACTTAGGAGAACATCCTGAAGATAAAAAACCTGTAAAAGTTATGAAAGGACAATATGGGCCTTATATTAAATACAAATCACTTAATGCAACGATACCAGAGGAAAAAGACCCCACAGAATTGACAATGGAAGAAGCTTTAATATTGATTGAGAAAAGAAAAGAATACGATAAAACTAAGAAATCAAAAAAAAGGAAAGCAAAATGAGTTACGATAATAAGATTAAAGAACTTAAGATAGTACTTCCAGAGGCAAAACCACCAGTTGGAAACTATGTTGCTACAAAAATTTCAGGTAAAATGTTATTTGTATCAGGACAAATTTCTATTGACGAAAATGGTCAACTAATCAAAGGAAAAATTGGAAAAGATTTAGATGCTGAAGCTGGTTATAATGCAGCTAAAAGATGTGCATTAAGCATTATCTCGCAAGTTAAAAAAGCTTGTGATAATGATTTATCAAAAATTAAATCATGTATTAAATTAACAGGATTTGTTAACTCAACTGATGACTTTACAGATCAACCTAAAGTAATTAATGGTGCTTCAGATCTAATAGCCTCAATATTTGGAGATGCTGGCATGCATGCAAGAGCAGCAGTGAGTACAAACAGCTTACCTTTGGGAGTTTCTGTAGAAGTCGATGCAATATTTGAGTTAAATTAATATTTTATCTTCCAATACTAAAATATTTTAAACCTTGTTCTTTTATTTTTTCAGGTGAATATATATTTCTCATATCATATATAATAAACTTTTTTTTCTTCACTAAATTTTTAAAATTTATTGATTTAAAGTCATTCCATTCAGTGTGAATTATGACAAGATCTGAACCCTCTATTGCTTTTTTAATTGAATTTTCAAAAGTAACATTTTCATTTTTTGCAAATTCTTTTTTAAATCCAGTTGGATCATAATATCTTATAATTGCACCTTTTTTAGATAAAGAAGGTATCATAATTAAACTCGAAGAATCTCTCATATCATCTGTATTAGCTTTAAAGGTTACACCTAAAAAAGATATTTTTTTATTTTTTATTTTATTATTTAATATTTGATGTACTCGTTTTAATAAAATATTTGACCTATTCTCATTTGACTTAATAACCGATTTAATTACTGAAAGGTTTGATTTAAACCTGTCGGCTGTCGTAATAATTGCTTTGGTGTCTTTTGGAAAGCAAGATCCACCGTATGCAGGCCCAGCTCTTAAAAAACGACCACCAATCCTCTTATCTAAACCCATACCTATTGATATATCCTCTACATTTACTCCCGTTTTTTCACATAAATTAGCAATTTCGTTTATGAAAGTAATCTTTGTAGCTAAAAAAGCATTAGAAGCATATTTTATTAATTCTGCAGATCTTCTTGATGTGTTTAGATATTTAGCTCCTTTGGAAATTAAGGGATTATACAAATTTTTCAAAATACGATTTGATTTTTTATCATTTGATCCAATTACTATTCTATCAGGATATGAAAAATCTCTTATTGCTTCACCCTCTCGTAAAAATTCTGGATTTGAGACTACTGAAAACTTTTTTTTGCTATTTTTTTTTGCTATAATTTTTTCTATTTCATCGCCAGTAGTTACTGGAACTGTTGATTTGGTAATAATTATCTTAAATTTATTTATTGAAGAACTTATTTCTTTAGCGACATTGTAGATTTGACTTAAATCAGCAGAACTCCCACCTTTTTTAGTTGGAGTACCAACACAAATAAAAATTATATCAGACTCTTTTACTGATTTTTGTAAATTTGTTGAAAATGATAATTTTTTATTTCTAAAATTTTTGATTACCAATTCAGATAGGCCAGGTTCATAAATAGGAATTTTCCCTTTTTGAAGTAAATCAATTTTATTTTTATCTTTGTCCACACAAATTACATCATTACCTAGATCAGAAAAACATACACCACTTACTAAACCTACATAACCAGTTCCTATCATACATAATTTCATAATTTTGAAATCTCCAAAGATGATTTAATATAACCTTTCATAGTTCCGCAATCTAAGTATTTTCCAGAAAAATTGTGTGCTATGAATTTGTAATTTTCATTAATTAAAGATTGTATAGCATCTGTTATATGTATTTCCCCATTGTTTCCAGGTTTTTGTTTCATTAGTTTAGAAAAAATATTTTTTGGTAGAATATATCTTCCAATTACAGCTTTGTTAGATGGTGCTTTTTTTATTGAAGGTTTTTCAATAACATCTTTTATTGAATAATTATTTTTATTTATTTTTTTATTAAGTTTATAAATTCCCCATCTAGAAACTGTTTTTCTATCAACATTCATGCTAGCCATTACTGATGATTTATATTGATTGTGAATTTTAATCATTGATTTTGAACAATTATTTTTAACTATTAGGTCATCTGGCAATAACATTAAAAAAAATCTATCTTTAATGTACTTTTTGGTTTTTAATACAGCATCACCTGTTCCTAATGGTTTGTTCTGATAAACAAATTTTATCATTTTTTTATACTTCAAAATTTTTTTATATTCATTGATAATTCTAGTATCTTTTTTTTTTGCAATTATCTTTTTATAAAATTTATCATTATGGAAATAATCTTTAATCATTTTCTTTTTTTTTGAAATTATAAATATTACTTCTTTAATCCCTGCTTCAATACATTCATCTAAAATATATTCAATGCCCGGCTTACCATTTATAGGCAAAAGTTCTTTAGCAAAAACACTGGTTAAAGGTAATAATCTTGTACCTAAACCAGCTAATGGAATAATTGCTTGTTTAATCATTTAAATGTTTTACTTATTAAATTGTTTTATACAAATGAAAATTTTATTAAATAAAATTGATTTAAATGAGGCATTATTTGGTATGTCAAACTTAGGTTTTGTGCCAACAATGGGAAGTCTTCACCAAGGTCACATTTCTTTAATCAAAAATTCAAAAAAACAATGTAAAAAAACAATTGTAAGTATTTTTGTAAATCCTACTCAATTTAATAACAAAAAAGACTATACGAAATACCCTAAAAATAGAAAAAAAGATCTATCAATTCTAAAAAAGTTAAAGGTAGATTTTGTTTTTCTTCCAAATATAAATGATATTTATAATTTCAAACGAAAAATCAAAATTCCTAAAAAAGATAAGATTTTATGTGCTAAATATAGAAAAGGTCATTTTGAAGGTGTAATAGATGTTATGGATCGTTTTACAAAAATGATTCAACCAAAAAAAATTTTTATGGGAGAAAAAGACTTTCAACAATTGTATTTAGTTAGAAATTATTTAAAAAAAAAAAGTACAAGTAAAATAATTTCTTGTAAAACTATTAGAGACAATCATGGTTTAGCTCTTTCTTCAAGAAACTTACATCTTAAAGATAATGAATTAAAAACTGCTAGAAGTATCTCAAAAAAATTAAACAATTTTAAAAGAATATTGAATAAGAAAAAAAATATAGAAAAACTTATTAATCTTAAAAAAAAAGAAATCAATAATTTAAAAAATGTTAAAGTCGAATATCTAGAAATGAGAAATAAATTTAATCTTAAAAAAGATACAAACATAACTAATTCTAGAATATTTATTGCTTACTATATAAGAAAAATTAGACTTATTGATAACTTCTAAGATTTATAGAAAGTAAGCTCCAACTCCTAAAAATGATACAAATCCAATTACATCAGTTATGGTTGTAACGAAAACACTAGAAGCAATAGCAGGATCGATGTTCATCTTTTTAAGTGTAACAGGAACTAAGATACCAAACAAACCAGCTACAACCATGGTTAAGATCATTGAAATGGATATTATTAAAGAAAGTTGATAATCTTGAAACCAAATTTGAACAATAAAAGAACTTATTATTGCAAAAATAATCCCATTTAAAATACCTATATTGAATTCTTTTAAAATATTTTGATTAAAATTATTTTTAGTAAGATCATTTGTTGCAAGTGTTCTAACAGTGACGGCTAAAGTTTGCATTCCAGCATTCCCACCCATTGAGGCAACAATTGGCATTAAAAAAGCTAACACAACCATTTGTTCGATTGTTGCACCAAATAAACTTATGCAATAAGTAGCTAAAAAAGCTGTAAATAAATTTAATAATAACCAATTAAATCTTCTTTTTGTTTTTGTAATTACACCATCTGTAATTTCTTCATCACCCACACCTGCTAATCTTAAAGCATCTTCCTCAGCTTCTTCTTTTAAAACTGTAAGAACATCATCTGATGTAATCATACCTACTAATTTATT
Source organism: Candidatus Pelagibacter sp. HIMB1483 (assembly GCF_052048135.1). Lineage (NCBI taxonomy): Bacteria > Pseudomonadati > Pseudomonadota > Alphaproteobacteria > Candidatus Pelagibacterales > Candidatus Pelagibacteraceae > Candidatus Pelagibacter > Candidatus Pelagibacter sp. HIMB1483. The sequence goes on from NZ_JBNAIM010000002.1 coordinate 788,149, forward strand.
ATTTTTATCAACAACACAAGCTGAATTTAAGTTATAGTTTTCAAATGAATGTCCAACTTCTTCTCTGTCCATATCTACAGGAATTAAAAAAATTGAATCGTCCATTATAGAAGACATTTTAGTCTCTCTGGATGTTCTGAGAACTTTAGAGGAAGGTACAGCTCCAATTGGTTTAAAATTTTCATCTACTATATAAATTTCTAAAAATTGTTCTGGCAAATCTTTATTTTCTCTCAGATAATCAATTGTTTGCCCCACGGACCAATTACTTGGTATAGCAGTAAATTCTCTCTGCATAATCCTAGCTGCACTTTCCTCAGGATAACTAAGACCTTCTAAAAGAGCGAAACGATCTTTTGGTGGTAATAAACTTAAAATTGAATTTTTATCTTTTTCTTCAACATTTTCTAAAATTGCTATTGCATCATCAGATTCAAGATTTTTTAATATTCTTACAATTGCGTCAGAAGACAAATATTTAATAATTTCAGTTTGTACAGATTCATTAAGTTCAATGAATACCTCAGGATTAATCTTAAAATTATTAAGTTTAATAAGATTTTCTCTATCATTTTGACTTAAATGTTCAATTATATCAGCAGCATCAGCAGGATGCATTTCTTTGAAAGAATTTGTTATAAATAAAGCATCATTGTTAGATATTTTGTCAGTAACAACTTTTATATATTCTTTATTGAATTCAAAATTGACTTTTTTATCTTTTATTTTTTTTATTAAAGTCATAAAATTACATATTATTCTGACGGATCTTTTAATACATAATAAAAAGAATACAATTTATAAATGAGTATAGAAATTAAAAAATCACAAAAACCAGTAAAATATGAACATGCGATAGCATTTATGGAGAAACGCCTTCATGAAATAAGCCAAAAAAATTCTAATGATTTGATATGGATTTTAGAACATGAGGAACTTTATACTGCAGGCACTAGCTATAATGAAAAAGAAATTTTAGATAAATCTATCAATGTTATCAAAACTAATAGAGGTGGAAAAATTACTTATCATGGTCCAGGTCAATTAATTTGTTATTTTGTAATTGATTTAAAAAAAGATAAAAAAGATATCAGGAAATTTATTTCTATTCTTGAAAAAACAATAATTGATACACTCAAATTCTATAATATTGAAACTTTTGCTGACAAGGAAAATATAGGCATCTGGTATGAGAACAATAATAATATAGAAAAAGTTGCTGCTATAGGTGTAAGAGTAAGTAAGTGGATTGCATATCATGGTTTCTCAATAAATATTAACAATGATTTAGAAAAGTATAATGCTATAATACCCTGTGGTATAAAAGATAAAGGTGTAACAAACCTTAAAAAAATTAAAAATCAAGATTATAAAGGAATAGATGATAAATTAATTAAAAACTTTATTTCTAATTTGATAAGTTGAGTCTTTTAGTTTTTAATAATTTTTTGAAATAATCAGGTAATAAAGCTTTATAAGTAAATTTTTTATTATTTATCATAAATTTTATTTGATATGAGTGAAGCATTAAGTCTTTATTTATACGTTTAGTTGATAATGATGAGTTATATTTTTTATCACCATAAATTGAATGTCCAATATTAAATAATTGTTTTCTTAATTGATGTTTTCTTCCAGTTATTGGCTTCATTTCTACTAAACTCGAATTTGAATTTTTATCAATTACTTTAAAAATCGTTTTTGCTTTTTCTACAATCTTTTTCCCATTATCGTAGCGGATTAAATCATCATTCCATTCCCCAGAATTTTTTTCAATTTCCCCATTACATATAGCCAAATATGTTTTATGAACTTTTCTTAATCTGAATAATGATGTTAATAATTGAGCAGATTTTCTATTTTTTGCCATTATAAAAACACCAGAAGTATCTTTGTCTAATCTATGAACAGAGTATGGTTTTGATCCTTCAAAAATTTTACTTTTAGCAAATATGTCAACTAAATTTTTTTTGGATTTTGTACCTCCTTGAACTGAAATACCCGCACTTTTATTTAAAACGATAAAGTCTTCATTATTATCAATAATTAAATTTTCATTAGATTTAATTATTTCATTAGATGGCGTAAATGGTTTTTTTTTTTGATATATATCTTCTTTAAAATCAAAATTATATAGATCTATTTTGTCATTTGTTTGAACTTTAAAAGAACTTTTAGTTTTTTTTTTATTAATTTTGATTTTGCCTAATCGTAAATTTTTTTCTATTAATCCCTGAGGAATTTTTCCTATTTTATTTCTCAACCATCTATCAAGACGCATATTATTACACGTTGAATCAACGATAAAACTCTTAATCATGTTTCTATTTTTAGAATTTATTTTAAGCTGAAGCTACTTTTTTATCTTCTTTTTTATCAGCTTCTTTAACTGGATCTTTTTTCTTTTTATCTACTTTTTTTGCTTGTATATCCCTATCAACAAATTCAATTATAGCCATAGGTGCATTATCACCATATCTAAAACCTGCTTTGATTATTCTAGTATATCCACCAATTCTTTTTTCATATCTTTTAGACAAAGTTTTTCTAACTTTATTTGCAGACTCTGTATCCTGTAATTGTGAAATTAACATTTTGGTGTTATGTAAAGTGTTTTTTTTTCCTAATGTAATTATTTTATCTGCTTGAGGTTTTAAGAATTTTGCTTTTGGTAAAGTTGTCTTTATTTGTTCATACTTAATCAATGAATTAAGCATATTTTTTAATAGAGCTTTTCGATGTTCAGAAGTTCTATTTAACTTCTTGTTAGCCATTCCATGTCTCATTAGATACTTTCCTCTAATTTTTTAGACATTTCTGCTATATTGTCTGGTGGCCAATTTGGTATTTCCATACCTAAATACAATGACATTCCAGTCAAAACTTCTTTTATTTCATTTAATGATTTTCTTCCAAAATTAGGTGTTCTCAGCATTTCCCCTTCAGATTTTTGTACAAGATCACCAATATAAATAATGTTATCATTTTTTAAACAATTCATAGATCTCACTGACAATTCAAGCTCATCAACTTTTCTCAATAAATTTTTATTAAATTCAGGTTCAGTCGAAACTTCTTTTACAGGAGCTTCTACAGGTTCATCAAAATTAATAAACATTTTGAGTTGGTCTTGGAAAATTCTAGCTGAATAAGCCACTGCATCTTCTGCAGAAATAGATCCATTTGTTTCAACTTCCATTGTTAATTTATCATAGTCTAATGCTTTACCTTCTCTTGCAGTACTTACTGAGTATGAAACTTTTTTTACAGGACTGTAAAGAGAGTCTATTGCAATTAAGCCTAGCGGCGGTTCCTCTGGTTTATTAAGTTCAGCAGGAACATATCCTTTGCCAGTATTTACATTCATTTCCATATGAAAATTAGTATTTTCATCTAAATTACATATAACTAAATCTGGATTTAAAATTTCAACATCAGGCACTGATGTTATGTCTGAAGCTTTAATTTCACCTGGACCTTTTGCATCAAGAACTAATTTTTTTGTTCCTTCTGAAGCACATTTTAAAGCTAAAGATTTAACATTTAAAACTATGTCAGTAACATCCTCTCTTACACCTTTGATAGATGTAAATTCATGTAAAACACCATCAATTTGAATTGAAGTTACTGCAGCACCTCTAATAGATGATAACAATATTCTTCTTAATGAATTTCCTAATGTTAACCCGTAACCTTTTTCAAGAGGTTCAGCCACTATAGTTGCGTGAGTTAAATCATCACTAATTTTGACGTCAAGCTTTGTTGGTTTAATTAATGATTTCCAATTTTTTACATTTACATTTTCTAATTCCATTAAACTCTCCTTTTTTTTGGTGGTCTAGTACCATTATGTGGCATTGGTGTTGTGTCTTTAATTGATAAAATTCTAAAACCTCTTGCTTGAAGAGCTCTTAATGCAGTTTCTCTTCCAGATCCTGGTCCTTTAACTTCTACAGAAAGAGTTTTCATTCCAAACTCTAAAGCTTTTGAAGCTGCTGCGTCAGCTGCTATTTGAGCAGCATAAGGTGTTGATTTACGTGAACCCTTAAAACCTTTTTGTCCTGCTGATGCCCATGAAATTACATTTCCATTAGTGTCTGCAATAGATATAATTGTGTTATTAAATGTTGATTGAACGTAGGCTATTCCGTTGAGAATATTTTTTTTAACTTTCTTTTTTTTTGAATAACTGCTTTTAACAGATTTTTTTGATGATTTTTCTAAACTTTGTTCTTTGTTTTCTGTTTTTTCTTTTTTTGCCATAATTATTTCTTAAGAGGTGTTAGTTTTTTACCAGCAATCGCTATTGCCTTGCCTTTTCTTGTTCTAGCATTACATCTTGTTCTTTGTCCTCTCACAGGTAATTTTTTTCTATGTCTTGAGCCTCTGTAACAAGCTAAATCAATTAATCTTTTAATACTCAATGAGTAGTCTCTTCTTAAATCACCCTCTACTTTAAAATTTTGATCGATATACTCTCTAATTTTTAAAATTTCATCATCTGTAAGTTGATTTACTCTTTTTTCTTTCGGTATAGCTAATGAAGAACAAATTTGTTTTGAAAATTTATCACCAATTCCATAAATATAAGTTAAACCAATATGAACTAACTTATTTTGTGGGATGTTTATTCCTGCAATACGAGCCATAAATTTTGTGATAAATTTAGCCTTTTATATAAGAAGATCTTTTAAAGTCAATGTCTTAAACATTAAGAAAATCTTCTATTTTAGCGGTTATTTCATCAATTTTAAGTGTTCCGTCAATTTCATTAAACTTGGGATTTTTAGAATAAAAATTTAATACAGGTTTAGTTGTTTCCATATAAGTGTCATATCTCTTAAGTATAGTATTCAATTCATCATCTGATCTTTTTTCGATAATTTTTCTTTTTTCTATTCTTTTTATTATTGTTTCTTTGTCTACATTTAGAAAAAAAATTAAATCTATTTGTTGATTGGAATTATCTAACAATAAATCTAAATTTTTTGCTTGGCTTATTGATCTAGGGTACCCATCAAAAATTAATCTCCCTTTTAAAGAAGGATCAAAAATAACATCTTTAATAATTTTGTTAACTATTTCATCACTAACGAATTTTCCATTTTCCATATCACTAGCTATTACTTTACCAATTTCAGAATTTTTTTGAACTTCTTGTCTTAATAAATCTCCAGTTGATATTTGAAAACCGTTAAGTTTATTAACTAAATATTTAGCCTGAGTTCCTTTGCCAGCACCTGGGGGACCAAATAGAATAATATTCACAAAAACTATCTACCAAATTTTGTTTTTTTAATTAGTTGCTCATATTGAGAACTCATAAGTCGAGTTTGTATTTGAGTAACTGTATCAATTGCAACAACAACAACAATTAAAATTGAAGTTCCTCCAAGATAAAAAGGTATTGGGTAGTTTGCAATTAAAAATTCTGGCATTAAACAGACTAAAGTCAAATATAAAGCTCCGATAGTAGTTAATTTTGTTAAAATATTTTCAATGTATAGAGCAGTACTTTCTCCTGGTCTTATCCCAGGAACAAAACCTCCATATTTTCTAAGATTATCTGCTGTTTCAGTTGGATTGAAAGTTATTGATGTATAAAAAAAGGTAAAAAATATTATCCCTGATGCATATAGCAACATATATAATGGTTGGCCCTGAGTAAAAAAAGAACTTATGTTCAAAAAAGTTTCATTATCAGAAAAATTAAAATTTGAAAAAGTAACTGGTAATAAAAGTAACGCTGACGCAAAAATAGCTGGGATTACACCAGCTTGATTTATTTTTAGAGGTAAATGTGAAGACTCGCCACCATACATTTTATTTCCCATTTGTCTTTTAGGATAATTTATCAATATTTTTCTTAATGCTCTTTCCATAAAAACAATAAATAAAATTGTTAATATTAACAAAATAAAAAGTCCAATGATTAAAAAAGTTGAAACAGCACCAGTTCTACCAAGCTCAAAAGTAGTTACTAAAGCTCGAGGTATTTCTGCAACAATTCCTGCAAAAATTATTAGTGATATTCCATTACCTATCCCTCTTTGAGTAATTTGTTCTCCAAGCCACATCAAAAAAATAGTTCCAGAAACAATAGTTGTTACAGTAGAAATTTTGAAAAACAATCCAGGATTTATTACTAGTCCAGCAGATGACTCCAAACCTACTGCAAGACCATAACCTTGTACAGTAGCAAGTAAAACAGTTCCATATCGAGTAATCTGTGTAATTTTCGCTCTCCCAATTTCACCTTGAGATTTTAAATTTTTAAAATAATCTGAAACACCTGTTAAAAGCTGAACAATAATCGAAGATGAAATATAAGGCATTATACCTAACGCAAAAATAGCCATTCTGCTAACAGCTCCACCAGCGAAAACATTGAACATGCCAAGTAATCCTTTTTGATTACCTTCCATCATTATCTTTAATTGTTCAGGATCTATTCCTGGTAATGGTACAAAAGTTCCAAATCTATAAACTGTTAAAATAGCAAGTGTAAAGATTATCCTATTTCTTAAATCATTACTTGATGAAGAAGCGCTCATTTAATAAAAATTATTTTTTTAATTGTATAGATCCACCAATTTTTTCAAGTTTTTCTAAAGCAGATTTAGAGGCCAGATCTGCCTCAATATTAATTTTGTCTTTAATAACACCTGAGCCCAAAATCTTTAATTTTATAGAATTTTTATCTATAAGATTATTTTTTTTTAACAAATCAGAATTAATAACATCAGAAGTTTTAATATTTTTTTTATCTATATATGACTGTATTTTATCTAAATTTATAATTGCAATATTTTTTTTATTTAATGGATTGAAGCCTCTTTTTGGCAATCTTCTGTATAGAGGCATTTGTCCCCCTTCAAAACTTTTTATGGCAACACCTGATCGAGATTTTTGCCCTTTAACACCTCTTCCAGATGTTTTACCTTTGCCAGAGCCAATCCCTCTTCCAACTCTAATTTTGGTTTTATTTAATTTATTCCTGTTATTTAATTTAATCATTAACCTCTTTTTTCTATTATTTCAGAAATTTTCTTGTTTCTAATTGTTGATATTTGCTTTGGTGAATTTTGTTTTAATAATGCTTTCATTGTAGCTCTAATTACATTATGTGCATTTGATGTACCCATTGATTTTGCAACAATATCTTTCACACCTAAAACTTCACAAACAGCCCTTACAGGACCACCTGCAATAATTCCTGTTCCTTTTGATGCCGCTCTCAATACTATTCTTCCAGATCCATCTTTAGCTTTTACATCATGATGTATAGTTCTTCCTTCTCTTAAAGGAATATGAATTAACTTTCTTCTTGCCATTTCATTTGCTTTTTTTATGGCATCTGGAACTTGTTTAGCCTTGGCATGAGCTATACCAATTTTACCTGATTGATTACCAACAACAACTAAAGCTGAAAAACCAAATCTTCTACCACCTTTAACAACTTTTGTTATACGATTTATATGAACTAATTTTTCTAATATATCGTCAGTTTTTTTATCTTTATTTATTTCCATATTTAAAATTCCATTCCATTTTTACGAAGAGTTTCAGCAAAAACTTTAATTCTACCATGATATTTATAAATTCCTCTATCAAAGTAAATTTTAGTTATTTTTTTTTCTTGTGCCTTTTTTGCCAATTTTTCTGCAACAATTTTTGATAGCTCTGTTTTATTTATTTTTTCACCAGTTCTAATATCTTTTTCTACAGATGATGCTGCAAGAAGAGTTATATTTTTCATATCATCAATTATTTGAGCAGAAATATTTTTTGAAGATCTAGAAATACTTAATCTGTATCTATCATTACTAGCAACTTTTTTTACTTTATTGCTTACTCTAAATCTTTTTCTTTTGCTTGTGTTTAATTTCATTATTTTTTCTTTCCTTCTTTTTTGAGAACATATTGACCTTTTTCTCGCACTCCCTTACCTTTATATGGTTCAATTTTTCTTAAAGTTTTTAATTTTGAAGCTACTGCTCCAACTTGTTGTTTGTCAGAACCGCTAATCTTTAAAGTAGTTTGTTTTTCTACAGTAATTTTAATACCTTCTGGAATATCAAAATTAATATCATGGCTGTAACCGAGTTGTAAATTTAATTGATTTCCTTTCAAAGCCGCTCTATAGCCTACTCCAACTAATTCTAGAGTTTTTTCGTATCCTGCACTCGATCCAATAACAGCATTATTAATTAAACTTCGATTCATTCCCCATAATCTTTTTGTTTCTTGATCTATCTTTTTTGGTTTAATTGAAATTTCTTTTCCATCTTTTATATCAAGATTAAAGATATCTAAATCAATATTAATTTTTTTTTTACCTAATGGTCCTTCAATATTTAGGATACTACCAGCTAAAGCTACTTTAACTTTTTCAGGAATCGAAATATTTATTTTACCTATTTTTGACATTAAAATACCTTACAAATTATTTCTCCACCCACTCTTTGTTTTCTAGCATCAATATCTGTCATGACACCTTTAGGTGTTGAAACTATTGCAATACCTAAACCATTGTTGATTTTTGGCAAACCATCTGCACTTGAAAATATTCTTCTCCCTGGTTTAGAAACTCTTTCAAATGTACTAATTACTGGGTTGCCTGAGTGGTACTTAAGTTCTAAAGACAATAATGATTTATTGTTTTCTTTATTTACTTTAAAATCTTTTATAAAACCTTCATTTTTTAAGATATCAGCAATTTTTGTTTTAAAGTTTGATGAGGGTAACTCTACCTTTTTATGGCTTCTCTCTTGAGCATTTTTAATTCTTGCTATCATATCTCCAATTGGGTCACTTAAACTCATATATTCCTTTCTACCAACTTGATTTAACTAAACCTGGTATCTTTCCTTGCAATCCTAATTGTCTCAATGCAATTCTAGATATTTTTAATTTTCTGTAAACTCCATGAGGTCTTCCTGTAATTTGACATCTATTCATCACTCTTATTTTTGCAGAATTCCTAGGTAGTTTTGACAATTTTTGCTGTGCATTAAATCTTTCCTCTAAAGGGAGTTTTTTGTTCATAATAATTTTTTTTAACTTCGCTCTTTTTTTATAAAGCTTATTCGATAGATTTATTCGTTTGTTGTTTTTATTTATTGAACTTAACTTAGCCATATTAATTGTCTCCTTTTTTAATAAATGGAAAATTTAATTTTTCTAATAAAGCAAAACTATGTTCTTTATTTTTTGCTGAAATCACAATTATAATATCTAAACCTCTGACTTTATCTGCTCTATCAAAGCTAACTTCTGGAAAGATAATATGCTCTTTAACACCAAAGCTATAATTACCAAATTTATCAAATCCATTCGCTGATAATCCTCTAAAATCTTTAATTCTTGGTAAAGCAATATTGACTAATCTATCGAGGAATTCATACATCTTATCTTTTCTAAGTGTGACTTTCAAACCTGCATTTGAACCTTTTCTAGTTTTAAAATTTGCAACTGATTTTTTAAATTTGGTAGTTACTGGTTTTTGACCAGTTATTTTTGCTAAATCTTCTTCACATGATTTCAAAATTTTTGAGTCGTTGCCGTCTAAACCAAGACCCATATTTAAAATAATCTTTTCAATTTTTGGACCCATGTATAAATTTTTAAATCCAAACTGAGATTTTAAAGCAGGTTGAATTTCTTTGTAATAAAGTTCTTTTAGTCTTGGTGTCATTATTTTTTAGCCTCAGATTTTTTATTTTTAACTTTTTCATCAACTAATTTTAGATTAGATAAATGAATAAAACTCTCTTTAGAAAAAATGCCACCTTTTTTCTCTTTTGTTGTTTTTACATGTTTTTTAACCATATTAATTTCTTTGACTTTCGCTCTATTATTTAATCTATCAATCTCAATTACTTCACCTTCTTTTTTTTTATCTCTACCTGATAAAACTTTTACCTTTAATCCTTTTTTAATCATTATAAAACCTCCGGTGCCAATGAAATAATTTTCATTTGCCCTTTATTTCTTAATTCTCTCGTTACTGGACCAAAGATCCTTGTTCCAACTGGTTCGCCTTTATCATCAACTAAAACAGCTGCATTATTATCAAATTTTACCTTGGATCCATCATCTCTATGAATTCCTTTTTTTACTCTAACTACTACAGCTTTATGAACTGATCCTTTTTTTACTTTTCCCTTAGGAATTGCTTCTTTAACAGCTATGACGATAGTATCACCAATGCTAGCATATCGTCTCTTGGAACCACCTAAAACTTTAATGCACTCTATTTTTTTTGCACCAGTATTATCAGCAACATTTAATTCTGTTTGAACTTGAATCATTATTTCGTACTCTCCATAACTTGAAATTTTTTATTCTTTGAATAAGGCTTACTTTCAATAATAGATACTTTGTCACCTGTCTTAAATTTGTTATTTTCATCATGAGCATTATATTTTTTTCTTACTTTAATCACTTTTTTTAAAAGTGGATGAGAGTATTTTCTTTCAACTAATACAGTTACAGTTTTGTTAGGTTTGTCACTCACAACCACACCTGTTAATATTTTCTTAGGCATTTAATTTTCCTTTTAAAATTGTTTTTAATCTTGCTATTGTTTTTTTAGTCTCGGTTATTTTAGCAGGATTAGTTATTTGTGAATTAATTTTTTGAAATCTAAAATTAAATAAGTCTTTTTTAAATTTATCAATATTTTTCAAAATTTCATCTTTAGATAGTTTTTTAATTTCTTGTTTTTTCATTTTAAGCAAATCTCTTAATAGTTTTTGTTTTTATTGGTAATTTTGCTGAAGCTTTATATAGAGCTTCTTTTGCTATTTGTTCAGAGACACCATCAACTTCAAATAAAATCCTACCAGGTTTTACTCTACAAGCATAAAATTCTGGAGAACCTTTACCTTTCCCCATCCGAACTTCTATAGGTTTTTTTGATACAGGAATATTTGGAAAAACTCTTGTCCAAACTCTACCTTGTCTTTTCATATGTCTAGTAAGTGCTACTCTAGCAGCTTCTATTTGCTTACCAGTAACTCTGTCTGGAGACAAAGCTTTTAATGCATAAGCCCCATAATTAATTAAATTTGCTCTTGAGGCAGTTCCATGAATTCTGCCTTTATGCGCTTTTCTCCATTTAGTACGAACTGGTTGTAACATCTATTATTTACCCTCTTTTAATTTAACTTTATTTGTTTCTTGACTAAATTCTTTTGCAAAAACCTCACCTTTATATATCCAAACTTTAATTCCTATTATTCCGTAAGTTGTTAATGCCTCTGCTTCAGCATAATCTATATCTGCTCTTAAAGTGTGTGAAGGTATACTTCCATCTCTTAGCCATTCAGTTCTTGCAATTTCATTTCCACCCAATCTACCACTTATTGAAACTTTAATACCTTTTGCACCTAATCTTAAACATGATTGCATCGCTCTCTTCATTGCTCTTCTATATGAAATTCTTTTTACTAATTGTTGCGCAATATTTTCAGCAACTAAATATGCATTTGTTTCAGGTTTCTTAACTTCTTTAATATTTAAATTTACTTCGTTAGTAGTAAATCTTGACAAGTTATTTTTAATTTTATCAATATCACTTCCTTTTTTTCCTATAACAAAACCTGGTCTAGAAGTATAAATAGTCACATAACATTTATTAGATGTTCTTTCTATCATTACCTTTGATACACCAGAGTTAATAACATTTTTTTTTATATATTCTCTAATTTTAAAATCTTCTATTAAGAAATTTCCAAAATCTTTCTTTTTAGCATACCAAACAGAGTCCCAGCCTCTATTGACTCCTAATCTAAAACCTACAGGATTAACTTTTTGACCCATGACTCTCCATTTTCTTTGCTTCTGATAAAATTATTGTAACACTTGAATAAGGTTTCAAAATAGGCGCAGCTCTCCCTTTTGCTCTAGGTCTAAACCTTTTCATTGTTATTTTTTTTCCACAATAAGCTTCTTTTACGATCAACTTATCAATATCATACTGAAAATTATTTTCTGCATTTGCAACTGCTGAACTGATAGTTTTTCTTATGTCTCGAGTAATTCTTTTTTCTGAAAATTGAAGATCTCTAATCGCTATATCAACCTTTTTGCCAACTATACCTTTTAAAATAGGATTAAGTTTTCTTACACTTGATCTAATATTATTATTAATTGATCTAACCACTTTTTCCTTATTTTTTTCTAATTTCTTTTTTTTACTCATAATTATTTTTTAACCTCTGCTTCAGCTGGCTTTGCTTTTTTATCTGCAGGTGTATGACCAAAAAATGTTCTTGTTGGTGCAAATTCTCCTAATTTATGACCCACCATATCTTCTGAAATTGTTATTGGTATAAATTTTTTTCCATTATAAATTAAAAAACTAACTCCAACAAAATCTGGGATTATAGTTGATTTTCTAGACCAAGTTTTAATAGGTATTTTTTTTGGATCTGTTTTATATTTATCAACTTTTTTGATTAAACTTTGTTCTACAAAAGGTCCTTTCCAAACTGCTCTAGCCATTATTTTGTATCCTTCCTTTTGTTTCTTCTTTTAACTATATATTTATCTGTTCTTTTATTATCTCTTGTTTTTAATCCTTTTGCTGATTGGCCTTTAGGTGAAACTGGGTGTCTTCCACCTGCTGATTTACCTTCACCACCTCCATGTGGGTGATCAACAGGATTTTTAACAACACCACGTGTATGAGGTCTTCTTCCTAACCATCTTGATCTTCCTGCTTTTCCAATTTTAATATTTTTTTGATCAGGATTGCTTAAAACACCAATTGTAGCCAAAGATCTTGAATCAATTTTTCTTACTTCACCTGAAGCTAATTTGATTAAACTATAATTTCCATCTAAACCACTTATGGTAACAGAAGTACCAGCAGATCTTGCAATTTTTCCACCACCACCAGGTTGAATTTCAACATTATGAATATTAATACCTACTGGAATATCTTGTAACGGCATACAATTACCAATTTTTATTTCTTTTTTTGATCCATTTTCAACTTTATCTCCAACTTTTATTTTTTGTGGTGCAAGGTAATAAGCATAAGAACCATCATCAAATTTTACTAACATTATGTAACAAGATCTATTTGGATCATATTCAATTCTTTCAACTGTTGCCGGCATATCAAATTTTTTTCTATAAAAATCAACATGTCTGTACATTTTTTTATGTCCGCCAGCTCTATTTATAGAAGTGATATGACCATTATTGTTTCTGCCTTTCATTGCATTTTTCGGTGAAACTAATGATTTAAAAGGCTTCCCTTTCCATAATCCAGTTCTATCAATGAGAATTGTGCCTCGAGTAGATTTTGTATATGGTTTAAAAGTTTTTAATGCCATTTTATATTCCAGTTGTTAGATCAATACTTTGACCTTTTTTAAGTGTTATAATTGCTTTTTTAAAACCAGAAACTTTTACTTTTCTTCCTCTAGTAAACTTAGTTCTGTTCTGTTTGTTAATTATATTAATCTTTGTAACATTAACTTTAAAAATTTTTTCAATATTGCTTTTAAGACTTTTTTTATTTGCATTAGTAGGTACTTTAAAAACAATTTTATTTTGTTCAGATAAATTTGTAGATTTTTCGGTTACTAAAGGTGATAAAATCTTATCATATAAATGTATCTTTTCCATTTAAGCATACCTCTTTTCTAATTCTTTGACTGAAGTTTCAGTAAATACAACTTTTTTAAATTTTACAATATCAAAAGCACTAAAATGATTAATATCTGTAACTTTAATATTAGGAATATTTCTTATTGATTTTTCTACATTAACTTTAGAAGTTTTATCTAAAATGATTATTGAGTTTAATATTTCAAACTTTTTTAAAATTAAATTCATTTCTTTTGTTTTTTTTATTTCAGAAGTAAAATCATTGAAAATAATTAAATTTTTATTTTTAGCTTTATCACTTATTAAAGAAGCAATACTTTGTTTTTTCTCACTCTTGTTTAGTTTTCTTTTTTTATAAGATAATTCCCCTTTAGGACCATGAGCTACACCACCGCCTACAAAAATAGGAGCTTTTCTACTTGCATGTCTAGCATTACCTGTACCTTTTTGTGCATAAATTTTAGATGTAGGACCTGAAACTTCATTTTGTTGTTTTGTTTTTGCATGTCTTCCCTTGTAGTTTGCATTTGTTTTATACAGTACAGTGTTTACTAATTTTTTATTAATTTTAGCCGAAAAAATCTTATCTAAAACTTCTATAGAGCTTTTTTTTCCATCTAAATTCAATTTATCTATCTTCATTATTTCTTCTTTTTATCCGGTGTTTTTTTAGCTATTTCAGCAGCTTTATGTTTTTCACTAATTGTCATCTTTTTTATATTTTTTACTGAACCTTTTACAAGGACCTCAGAATTTTTTGCGCCTGGTATTGAACCTTTTAAATAAAGCAATTCATTTTCAAGATCAGTTTTAATTATTTCTATATTCTGCATTGTTCTTAATTTATCACCCATATGACCAGCCATTTTTTTTCCTTTAAATACCTTTCCAGGATCTTGTCTTTGACCAGTTGAACCATGAGATCTGTGAGAAATTGAAACACCATGTGTTGCTCTTAAGCCACCAAAATTATGCCTTTTCATTGCTCCGGCAAAACCTTTTCCAATAGTTTTTGATCTTGTATCTACAAATTTAATATCTTTAAAAATTTCTAGACCAAACTCATTTCCTTCTTTGTAATCTTCAATATTTTCAACTCTATATTCCTTGAGTTTTTTCTTAGCTTCAGTGTTTTTTTTCGCAAAATAACCTTTCATTGCTTTTGTCAGCTTCGAATTCTTAATTTTACCGTATCCAAGTTGCACAGCTTTATAACCTCTTTTTTCTTCGTCAATAACATGAATGACTCTTGCCTTTTCCATTTTTAATACAGTTACAGGAACTAGCTGACCAGACTTATAAAATTCTCTGGTCATCCCAATTTTTTTTCCTAGTAAAGCTATTTCGCTCATGATTATATTTTAATCTCCACGTCAACTCCTGAAGCTAAGTCTAGCTTCATTAAAGCTTCAACAGTTTGTGGAGTTGGTTCAATAATGTCAATTAATCTTTTATGAGTTCTTGACTCAAACTGTTCTCTACTTTTTTTATCAATATGTGGTGATCTTAAAACTGTATATCTTTCTATTCTTGTTGGAAGAGGAATTGGACCTTTAATTGTAGCACCAGTTCTTTTTACCGTATTTACTATTTCCTCAGTTGAGGCATCTAAGATTTTATTGTCGTAAGCTCTAAGTTTTATTCTAATATTTTGTTTTTCCATTTTAGCCTGCAATCTTTTTTGTTACTTCATCTTGAACATTTTGAGGCACTTTTGCATAGTGGTCAAAGAACATTGAATATTGCGCTCTACCTTGAGACATTGATCTCAAACTATTAATATAACCAAACATGTTCGCTAATGGAACCATAGCAGTTATAACTGTAGCATTACCTCTCTGTTCTTGAGTGCTGATTTGACCTCTTCTACTATTTAAATCTCCAATAACATCACCCATATAGTCTTCTGGTGTTACAACCTCGACTCTCATCACTGGCTCTAATAATTTTAACCCACCTTTAGTACATGCATCTTTAAAACAAGCTCTACTAGCAAGCTCAAATGCTAAAACACTTGAGTCAACATCATGGTGTAAACCATCCAAAATTGTAACTTTGTAATCAATCATTGGGAAACCAGCTAATATTCCTCCATCAGAAACTGTTTCGATACCTTTTTCAACTCCAGGAATAAATTCTTTAGGTATAGCTCCACCTTTAATTTTACTTTCTACAGCTCTTCCTTTTCCTGGTTCTTGTGGTTCTACTAGTAATTTAACTTTTGCAAATTGTCCTGCACCACCACTTTGTTTTTTATGTGTATATTCAACTTCTGATGATTTTTCGATTGTTTCTCTATAAGCAACCTGAGGTGCACCAACATTTGCCTCTACTTTAAATTCTCTTTTCATTCTATCTACAATAATATCTAAATGTAGTTCACCCATACCTTTAATTATTGTCTGTCCAGACTCCTCATCTGAAGATACCCTAAATGAAGGATCTTCTTTAGCCAATCTACCTAAAGCTTCGCCCATTTTTTCTTGGTCCGCTTTTGTTTTAGGTTCTACTGCAATCTCAATTACTGGATCAGGAAATTCCATAGGTTCTAATAATACTGAGTTGTCTTTATTGCAAAGTGTATGTCCGGTAATAGTATTTTTCAAGCCAGCTAAGGAAACTATATCTCCCGCATTAGCTTCTTTAATATCTTCTCTTGAATTTGCATGCATTAACAACATCCTACCGACTCTTTCTTCCTTTTCTTTTGATGAATTATAAACTGCAGTTCCTGTTTTTATTGTTCCAGAATATATTCTTATAAACGTGAGAGAACCAACAAACGGGTCATTTGCTACCTTAAAAGCTAAAGCTGAAAAGGGAGCACTATCCTCAAACTTCATTTCTATTTCATCCTCAGAGCCTAATTTAGTTCCTTTTATTGAACCAATATCTACAGGACTTGGAAGATAGTTTACAACAGCGTCCAATAAAGGTTGAACACCTTTATTTTTAAAAGCTGATCCGGTAAGAACGGGAACAAAACTAAAGTTTAAAGTTCCTTTTCTTATGCATTTAATTAAATCCTCTTCTTTAATTTCATCACCATTAAGATATGACTCCATCAGTTTTTCATCTTGCTCAACAGCCATTTCAACTAATTCTGTTCGATATTTTTGAGAAATTTCTTTTAAATCTTCTGGAATATCTTTATATTCCCATTCAGCACCAAGTGCTTCATTTTTCCAAACTTGGGCTTTCATTTTAACTAGATCAACAACTCCACTTAAAGAAGCCTCAATTCCAATTGGCACCTGTATGACTAAAGGCTTAGCTCCTAACCTATCTTTGATCATATCTACACATCTAAAAAAATCAGCACCTGTTCTATCAAGTTTATTAACAAAGCAAATTCTTGGAACTTTATATTTGTCTGCTTGTCTCCAAACAGTTTCTGATTGAGGTTCTACACCTGCAACTCCATCAAATACAGCAACTGCTCCATCTAAAACTTTTAATGATCTTTCAACTTCTATTGTAAAATCTACGTGTCCAGGAGTGTCTATTATATTAATTCTATGATCTTGCCAAAAACAAGTAGTTGCTGCTGAAGTGATTGTAATTCCTCTCTCTTGTTCTTGTTCCATCCAGTCCATTGTTGCAGCACCGTCATGAACTTCACCAATTTTATGACTTTTACCTGTGTAGTATAAAATTCTTTCTGTGGTAGTTGTTTTGCCAGCATCTATGTGAGCCATAATCCCAATGTTTCTATATTTGTCTAACGTATGAGTTCTAGCCATAATTTTTTACCATCTAAAATGGGCAAAAGCTTTATTTGACTCTGCCATTTTATGTACATCCTCTCTTTTTTTAACTGCAGCACCTTTTTTTTCATATGCATCATAAAGTTCATTAAAAATTTTATCAGACATATGTTTATCTTTTCTTTTTCTAGCTGAGTCTATCAACCATCTTATTGCTAAAGCTTGAGCTCTTTTGCTTTTTACTTCAACAGGAACTTGGTAAGTAGCTCCACCAACTCTTCTTGATCTTACTTCAACTGTTGGTTTTATATTGTTGATAGCCTCATTAAAAATATTAATCGGCTCTTCTTTAGTTTTTGTTTTAATCTTTTCAATTGCATCATAAACTATTTTTGAGGCTACTCCTCTTTTACCGTCATACATGATGTTGTTAATTAATTTTGGAATTATAGTTGAGTTAAACTTAGGATCAGGAACAACTTTTTTCTTTGGTTGAGTTTTTTTTCTAGACATTTTTATTTACCTTTTTTTGTTCCATACAAAGATCTTCTTTTTTTTCTATTAGCAACACCTTGAGTATCCAAATTTCCTCTTAAAATGTGATAACGAACACCGGGCAAATCTTTTACTCTGCCACCTCTAATTAAAACTACAGAGTGCTCTTGAAGATTGTGTCCTTCACCCGGTATATATGCTGTAACTTCAAAACCATTTGACAATCTTACTCTAGCAACTTTTCTAAGCGCAGAGTTTGGTTTTTTTGGCGTTGTTGTATAAACTTTTACACAGACCCCTCTTTTTAAAGGTTGTTTTTGTAATGCTGGAACTTTGTTCCGCGCAAGAGGTTTAGATCTTTTTTTTCTTAACAACTGATTAATAGTTGGCATAATTTTTAGTTTTAATAATTATATATTTTTGAATGAAATAACTGACAGGTTATTCATGGCAGCGTTTAGTGTCATTAACAAACACTACATTCCAACCAAAAACATCGCCAAATTACTTATTAATTTGACTTTGTCAAACTAAAACTAGAAAACAATTGAGTTTTTTTTATTGATTTACTTGAGTTTCTGACTGCTCTATTTTCTCTTGTTCAGACAAAAATTTATTATCATCTTCAAGAGCTTTTTTATTCCATTTATTCTTAATATTGCCTGTTCCAGCTGGTACTAATCTACCAACTATCACATTTTCCTTTAGGCCATTTAATGGATCAACTTTACCCTTTATTGCTGCATCTGTTAAAACTCTAGTTGTTTCTTGGAAAGAAGCAGCAGATATAAATGACTCAGTCTGAAGTGAGGCTTTAGTTATACCCATTAAAACCCTTTCTCCAGTTGCAGGTATTTTGCCCTCTGATTTTAATTTTTCATTTACGTCATCAAATTTTATTCTATCTATAATCTCTCCAGGAAGATAGGTGGAGTCTCCAGAGGCTTTCACTTCTACTTTTTTCAACATTTGTCTCAAAATAGTTTCAATATGTTTATCATTGATCACAACACCTTGAAGCCTATAAACTTCTTGTACTTGATTAACAAAATATTCTGTTAAATCTTTAATTCCTTTTATTCTTAATATGTCATGTGGTAGTGGCACCCCGTCTAGAAGATGCTCCCCTTTTTGAATTTTTTCTCCCTGATTAAAATTAATATGCTTACCTTTAGGAATTAAGTAGTTAGATGGTTCAGAGCCATCATCCGGAACAATGGATATTCTTTGTTTTCCTCGAACTTCTTTTCCAAAAATGACTTGACCGTCATTTTCTGCAATTATAGCACTATCTTTGGCTTTTCTTGCTTCAAATAACTCAGCAACTCTTGGTAAACCTCCTGTAATATCTTTTGTTTTTGTGGTTTCTTTAGGCAACCTAGCTATAACATCTCCTGCAGAAACTTTTTGTCCATCTTTAACTGATAAAATAGAGTCTGGAACTAAATAATATCGAGCTTCATTATCATCAGCTTTTTTAATAACATTACCTTTTTCATCACGTAAAGTTATTCTTGGTTTTAGATCTGAACTTTTTGATTGAGATCTCCAATCAACTACTGATTTTGAAGATATTCCTGTAGCATCGTCCGTTGTCTCTTGAATGGAAACTCCATCAATTAAATCAACATAACTAGCTATACCACTCTTCTCTGCTATAACTGGAGTTGTGTATGGGTCCCACTCACAAATTTTTGTGTTAGCTTTTATTTTGTCACCATTTTTAAAAAATAATTTCGATCCATATGCAACTTTATAAATTGCAACTTGAACTCCATTATCATCTTCAATAGATAGTTGGGTATTTCTTCCCATTACAATTAAATTCTTTTTTGAGTCTTCAAGTATATTTGAATTTATTATTTTAAGATTTCCATCATTTTTAGTTATAATTTGAGAATCCTGCTTAACTGAAGCGGTACCACCAACATGGAAGGTTCTCATTGTTAATTGAGTTCCTGGTTCACCAATTGATTGAGCTGAAATCATTCCAATTGCCTCACCTACATGAACCATTTTACCTCTAGATAAATCTCTTCCATAACAAGTAGCACAAACACCTTCTTTTGAACTACAAGTCATCACAGAAAATACTTTAAGTGATTTAATTCCAGCTGAATCAATTTTATCACATCCAGCTTCGTCGATCATAGATAATTTATCAATTATTACCTCTCCTGTAATAGGGTGTTTTACATCAACAGCAACAACTCTTCCTAAAGCTCTTTCAGATAAACTTACAACAACATTTCCACCTTCTAAAATTTCAGAAAGTTCAATAAAACCAGGATTATCACAATTTTTTTTAGTTATAGTTAAATCTTGAGCAACATCACATAATCTTCTTGTTAAATAACCAGAGCTAGCAGTTTTTAAAGCGGTGTCTGCTAGTCCTTTTCGAGCACCGTGAGTAGAATTAAAATATTCTAGTGCAGTTAAACCTTCTTTAAAATTAGATGTTATAGGACTTTCAATAATTTCACCAGAGGGTTTGGCTATCAATCCTCTCATACCTGCTAATTGTTTCATCTGAGCTGCAGACCCTCTTGCTCCACTATCTGCCATCATAAATACTGAATTAATCTTCAATCCTTCGGAGGTTTTTTCTGTTGCAGATATACCTTTCATCATTTCACCTGCAACTTTATCTGTACATTTTGACCATGCATCAACAACTTTGTTATATTTTTCTCCTCTTGTTATTAAACCTTCTGCATATTGTGTCTCATAATCAGCAATTAATTTTTTGGTGTCGTTTATTAATTGTGTTTTATTTTCAGGAATAACCAAATCATCTTTACCAAAAGAAATTCCTGCTTTAAAAGCATGTTTAAAACCTAAATCTTTTAATTTATCACAGAATATAACTGTTGTTTTTTGACCACAAAATCTAAAAACAATATCTATTATTTCAGAAACAACTTTTTTTGGTAAAATTCTGTCAATTAAAGAAAATTTAATATTATAATTTTTTGGGAGTAAATTTGCTAAAAGAAATCTTCCAGCAGTTGAAGTATATTTTTCAAATTTTTTATTGCCATGTTCGTCGATTGTTTCAAATCTTGAAATAATTGTGCTATGGACTTTTATTTGACCTGAAGATAGTGCAAATTCTATTTGATCAGCATTTAAAAAATAACCAACTGGTTTATCAGTAACAGGTTCTTGTGATAAATAATAAATACCCAAAATCATATCTTGACTTGGAACTATTATAGGTTTTCCATTTGAAGGTGATAAAATGTTGTTCGTTGACAACATCAAAATTCTTGCTTCTAATTGTGCTTCTAAACTTAAAGGAACATGAACAGCCATTTGATCTCCATCAAAATCAGCATTGAAAGCTGCACAAGTAAGCGGATGTAGCTCAATAGCGTCACCTTCAATCAATTTTGGTTCAAAAGCTTGAACACCAAGTCTATGTAAAGTTGGAGCTCTATTCAGCAAAACCGGATGTTCTCTAACAATAAGTTCTAGGGCATCCCAAACAGCATTCGTCTCTTTCTCAACTAGTTTTTTTGCTTGCTTGATTGTTGATGCTAATCCCAATTTATTTAATCTTGCATATAAAAATGGTTTAAATAATTCTAATGCCATTTTTTTTGGCAAACCACATTCATGTAATTTTAAATCTGGTCCAACTACAATCACTGAACGACCAGAATAATCTACTCTTTTACCCAGTAAATTTTGTCTAAATCTTCCTTGTTTTCCCTTTAACATTTCAGCTAAAGATTTTAATGGTCTTTTTCCTGTTCCGGTAATTACTCTTCCTCTTCTTCCATTATCAAAAAGTGCATCAACTGACTCTTGAAGCATACGCTTTTCATTCCTGACAATGATATCTGGTGCTTTAAGATCCATTAATCTTTTTAGACGGTTGTTTCTGTTTATCACCCTTCTATAAAGATCGTTAAGATCAGAAGTTGCAAACCTACCACCATCTAAAGGAACTAAAGGTCTCAATTCAGGGGGTATAACAGGTACTACTGTCATAATCATCCACTCTGGCTTTTGACCAGTTTCAATAAATGACTCGATCAGTTTTAATCTTTTTATTGCTCTTTCCTCATTAACTTTTGATTTAGTTTCCTTTATGTAATCAACTAAATTTTTTCTCTCAGATTCTAGATCAAGATTCTTGAGCATTTCGAGAACAGCTTCTGCTCCGATACCAGCCGTAAATGCTTCCTCACCATACTCATCTTGATATTTTGTCAATTCCTCTTCATTCAAAAGCTGATTTTTTTGTAAACCAGTTAAGCCAGGTTCAATAACTATAAAATTTTCAAAATATAAAACTCTCTCTACTTCTTTAAGTTTCATATCTACAGCTAATGCAATTCTACTTGGTAGTGATTTTAAAAACCAAATATGCGCTACTGGTGTTGCAAGATTAATATGACCCATTCTTTCTCTTCGAACATTAGATTTTGTTACTTCAACACCACATTTTTCACAAATAATCCCTCTAAATTTCATTCTTTTGTATTTTCCACAGAGACATTCGTAATCTTTAATTGGTCCAAAAATTCTTGCACAAAATAAACCATCTTTTTCTGGTCTAAAGGTTCTATAATTAATTGTTTCTGGTTTTTTAATTTCACCATAAGTCCATGATTTTATTTTTTCAGGACTTGCTAAAGATATTTTAATACTATTAAAGTTTTGAGCTTCTGAAATCTCAGAATTTTTAAATAAGTCTGTTAATTCTTTTTTCATAATTAATTTAGCTCCACATTTAATGCTAGTGATTTTATTTCTTTTACTAATACGTTAAATGATTCAGGAATTCCTGATTCAAAGTTTTCTTCTCCTTTTACAATAGTTTCATAAACTTTGACTCTTCCAGCTACATCGTCTGATTTAACGGTTAATATTTCTTGAAGCGTGTATGATGCTCCATAAGCTTCTAATGCCCAAACCTCCATTTCACCAAATCTTTGACCACCCAATTGTGCTTTTCCACCTAGTGGTTGTTGAGTAACCAAACTATATGGACCTGTCGATCTTGCATGAATTTTATCTTCAACCAAATGATGAAGTTTTAACATATAAATAATCCCTACTGTTACTGGTCTATCAAATTTTTCACCAGTTCTTCCATCCCACAAATAAGTTTGACCTGACTTAGGTAAATTTGCAAGCTCAAGCATTTCAGTTACGTTTGCCTCTTTAGCACCATCAAAAACAGGAGTTGAAATAGCAATACCATTTTGAAGGTTTTCACATAAATCTATGAATTCTGTTTTGCTTAACTTATCTACTTTTTGACTAAATATTTCCTCTCCATAAACAGATTTCAAAAATTTTTCTATTTTTTCATTTCTTTCAATTTTTTTGTTATTTTCATTAACTAAATTTTTAATTTGTTCTCCAAATTCTTTGCAAGCCCAGCCTAGATGAGTTTCTAATATCTGTCCTACATTCATACGACTTGGTACACCTAATGGATTTAAAACAATATCAACAGGTCTACCATCTTCTCTATAAGGCATATCTTCAACAGGAACAATTTTACTTACCACACCTTTATTTCCGTGTCTTCCTGACATTTTATCTCCAGGTCGTAATCTTCTTTTAATAGCAACAAAAACTTTGACCATTTTCATGACACTTGGTAATAAATCATCACCACTTCGTATCTTTAAAACTTTATCTTCAAATCTTTCAGTAATATCTTGTTTAGCTTTATTATATTGATCTTTAAGCTGTAATAACGCATTTTCATTTTTAGAATTGGATACAGTGATTTTAAATAAATCATTTATTGATATCTTACTAATTGTTTCAAAATCCAATTTTGATCCGACTTCTACTTCTTTAATTTTCTTAGTTAAAGACTCTCCTGATAAAATTTGTGCAGCTCTTTGTTTAATACTTCTCTCCAAAATTTCTTCTTCAACTATTTTGTCTTGTTGAACTTGTTCAATTTCTGCTCTTTCTATTGTAATTGATCTCTCATCTTTTTCTATTCCATGTCTATTAAAAACTCTTACATCAACAACCGTACCGCTACTACCTCTTGACATCCTCAATGAGGTATCTGTTACATCAATCGCTTTTTCACCAAAAATAGATCTTAATAATTTTTCCTCTGGACCCGACGCAGAATCACCTTTGGGTGTAACTTTTCCTACTAAAATGTCACCAGCATTAACTTCAGCGCCGATATATACAATTCCAGACTCATCTAAATTTTTTAAAGCTTCCTCATTAACATTTGGAATATCTCTAGTTATTTCTTCTTCGCCCAGTTTTGTATCTCTAGCCATAATCTCATATTCGACAATATGTACTGAAGTAAACACATCATCTGTAACACATCTTTCTGAGATTAATATTGAGTCCTCAAAATTATATCCCTGCCAAGGCATAAACGCTACAGTAACATTTTTGCCTAGAGCTAACTCACCAAGCTTTGTTGAAGGTCCGTCTGCAATTATATCCCCACTTTTAACCTTGTCTCCAACTCTAACTAAAGGTCTTTGATTGATACAAGTATTTTGGTTAGATCTTTTAAATTTTTGTAGATTATAAATATCAACACCTGATTTTGAAAAATCAGTTTCTTCGGTTACTTTAATTACTATTCTTTTTCCATCAATTTTATCAACCACACCATCCCTTTTAGCAACTATAGTAACACCTGAGTCTAAAGCTACATCACTTTCTATACCTGTACCAACTAATGGTGCTTCTGGTTTTAATAATGGAACTGCTTGCCTCATCATATTAGAACCCATCAAAGCTCTGTTTGCATCATCGTTTTCTAAAAAAGGGATTAGAGATGCTGCTACAGAAACTAATTGTTTTGGTGAAACATCGATATAATCTATTGTCTCAGGTTTAGCCAAAAGGAAATTTAAATTTTGCCTGCAAGAAACTAGTTCTTCTATAATTTTGTTGTTTTTATCTACTTTGGTATTAGCTTGTGCTATGGTAAATTTTGTTTCTTCCATAGCAGACAAATATTCAACTTTGTCTTGCACAACTCCGTCTTTTACTCTCTTATAAGGACTCTCTATAAAACCATATTTGTTAATTTTTGCGTAAGTTGAAAGACTGTTTATTAATCCAATATTTGGACCCTCAGGAGTTTCGATTGGACAGATTCTACCATAATGAGTTGGGTGTACGTCTCTAACTTCAAAACCTGCTCTCTCTCTCGTTAAGCCGCCCGGACCAAGAGCTGAAACCCTTCTCTTGTGAGTAATCTCAGAAAGAGGATTTGTTTGATCCATAAACTGAGAAAGTTGAGAACTTGCAAAAAAATCTTTTAAGGAAACTGTAAGTGGTTTTGCATTTATCAAATCCTGGGGCATTGCAGACTCTATATCTAAAGTAGTCATTTTTTCTTTAATAGCTCTTTCCATTCTATAAACACCAATACGTGCTTGATTTTCAACTAATTCACCAACAGATCTAACCCTTCTGTTTCCAAGATGATCAATGTCATCAACATCATCTTTTCCATCTCTCAAATCTAACATCTTATGAATTATTGCGATAATATCGTCATTTCTTAGAATGGTAACTTTATCAGAACATTCAAGATTCAATCTTGAGTTCATCTTAACTCTTCCTACATCTGATAAATCATATCTGTCTGAGCTAAAAAATAAATTATTGAAAATTTGTGTTGCAATTTCAATAGTTGGTGGCTCTCCAGGTCTTAACATTTTATAAATCTCAGTAATAGCTTCATCTTTATTATTATTTTTATCATTAAGAATTGTTGTAAGTAGGTAAGGTCCTTTATTTATTGAATTGGTAACTGATATATTGAGTGTATTTATATTAGCATCTAATATTTGTTGAATTATAGTATCATTTAATTCAGTACCAATTTTAAATACACCATTTTCTTCATCACTTATTTTTACATCCTCATGTAGAAATTTACCAATTAGAGACTCTTTTGAGACAAATATGTCTTTTAAACCATCGTTAGATAATTTTTTTGCATTTAAATAATTTATCTTATCACCTAGTTTAATTACAACCTTTCCAGATTTTGCATCAATAACTTCCTCTGAAAAATTTTTAGCTTTATAATTCTCAGGATTGAATTTTGTTTTCCATTTTCCTGTTGTTTTATCAAATATATATTTTTCACTCTCATAAAATTCATTAGCAATTTCAGATTTTGAGAAACCTAAAGCTAATAATAAAGTAGAGGCAAAAATTTTTTTCTTTCGGTCAATTTTAAAATATAAAAAATCTTTCACATCATATTCAAAATCTAGCCATGATCCTCTATTTGGAATTACTCTACAATTAAACAAAAGTTTTCCACTTGCATGTGTTTTTCCTTTATCATGATCGAAGAAAACACCTGGACTTCTATGCATTTGATTAACAACAACTCTTTGAACACCATTAGTTATGAAAGTTCCACTATTAGTCATCATTGGAACCTCTCCCATGTAAACTTCTTGCTCTTTAGCAGATAAAATATCTTTTGTATTATTCTCTTGGTCTATTTCATAAACAACTAATCTTAAAGTGCACTTCAAAGCAGAAGAGTATGTTAAACCTCTCGCTATACATTCTTCGACATCAAATTTTGGTTTTTCTAATCTATAAGAAACATATTCTAAGGTAGCTTTATCATTTAAATCTTCTATTGGAAAAATGCTTTTAAAAACTCTATCAAAACCTTTTACTAAGTCGCCTGCAATTGGATTAAATGAAGTTAATTCATCATATGAATTTTTTTGAACTTCAATTAAATTTGGGATTGATAAACTTTCTTTAAGTTTACCAAAACTTTTTCTAATATTCTTTTTTTCAGTAAAAGATATTTGCATCTATGTCTTAATACTGATTAAAAATTAAATTAATCAGTACTTAAAAATTTCCTATTAATTTATTTAAGTTCTACTTTTGCGCCTGCAGCTTCTAACTTAGCTTTAATTTCTTCAGCTTCTTTTTTTGGTACACCTGCTTTGACTTCTTTTGGTGCACCTTCAACTAAATCTTTTGCTTCTTTTAAACCAAGTGAAGTGGCTGCTCTTACTTCTTTAATAACGTTAATTTTTTTATCACCTGCAGAAACTAACATGATTGTGAAATCATCCTTATCTTCTGCTGCTGCTGCTGCACCTGCTGCTGCTGGAGCTGCTGCTGCCATTGGAGTTACTCCCCATTTTTCTTCTAATTGTTTAGAAAGATCTGCTGCCTCTGCAACAGTCAAACTAGATAGGTCTTCAATAATTTTATTTAGGTCTGGCATAATTTACTCTTTAGGTTGTGTTTCAGAATTTTCTGGGGGTAAACTACTCATTTTTTCCGATCGTGCAAGCAAAATACTTACTAATTTTGATGCAGAAGCATTCAAAATACCCACAATATTTGCTCTTGCCTCATCTAAAGTAGGCAAATTCGCTACATTCATTACTCCAGCTTGATCTAAAATCTCATTTTCCATCATTCCGCCAATCAATTTAAGATTTTCGTTATCTTTGGCGAATTTTGATAATATTCTAGCTGACATAATTGCGTCCTCTCCAAAAGCCACAGCAGTAGGTCCAGTAAATAAATTTGTTAAATCTTTACACTTAGTTTTTTCTAGTGCTAGTTTGGTTATTCTGTTTTTTGTTATCTTAAAAATTATTCCATGTTCTCTCATTTTAGATCTTAAATCATCTAGTTGTGTCATGGTTAATCCTTGATAATGAGTTACCATAATAGCTTTACTATTTTCAAACTGAGTAGTCATTTCAGAAATATAATTTTTCTTTTGTTCTTTATTCATCATAAATTTAGATACTCTTTCCTAATTTAAGTTTATATGAAACACCCATTGATGATGTGATAAAAGCAGATTTAATAAGATCACCTTTTACTGTATTATTAGATTTTTCTTTCTCTAGTGTTTCTAAAATAGCACTAAAATTTTTAATTAACTTATCATCACTAAAAGATTTTTTTCCTATACTTAAACCAATATTTCCATCCTTATCATTTCTTATTTCTACCTGGCCAGATTTAGCGTCTGTGATAGCAATTTTTAAATTTTCAGTAACAGAACCTAGCTTTGGATTAGGCATTAAACCTTTTGGACCTAATACTTTTCCAAGTTTTGACAATTTAATCATCATTGCCGGAGTACAAATTAATTTCTCAAAATTTAGTTCACCTGCTTTAATTTTTTCTATGAAGTCATCTCCACCCACTATATCTGCACCAGCTGACTTAGCTTCGTTTGATTTTGCATCTTCACAAACTACAGCCACTTTAACTTTTTTTCCTGAACCACCTGGAAGATTTACAACTGTTCTAATATTAATTTCATTTTTTTTTTGTTTATTGTTAATTTGAAAACTTAAATCCACAGACTCATCAAATTTTGTTGTACAATTTTTCTTTATGACAGGTAAAATTTTTTCTATAACTTCCGGAGTTAAATCTTTAGTTTTTTCTGGAAGTTTTTTATATCTTTTTGAAGTCATGACTACTCTTTCACCTCAATTCCCATTGATCTTGCGGAACCAGCAATAATCTTCACAGCTTGTTCTAGATCTAAAGCATTTAAATCATTCATTTTTTGTTTTGCAATTTCCTCAGCTTGTTTTTTTGTAATTGATGCAACTATGTTTCTACCTGGTTCTTGAGAACCACTTTTAAGTTTAGCTGCTTCTCTAATAAAAAAAGAAGCCGGTGGTGATTTTATTTTAAAATCAAATTTTTTATCTTTGTAAACTGTAATTTCTACTGGAACAGGTTTTCCAGCTAAAGATTTTGTTTTATCGTTAAAAGCTTTACAAAATTCCATAATATTAACTCCTCTTTGTCCAAGAGCAGGCCCAACAGGAGGAGCTGGATTAGCTTGACCACCTTTGATTTGCAATTTTATAAATCCACTTATTTCTTTTTTTGCAGCCATTTTTTAACTTACTTTCTCCACTTGATTATATTCTAAATCAACTGGTGTTGGTCTTCCAAATATAGAAACTGAAACCTTTAGTCTAGACTTTTCTTCGTCTATTTCTTCAACCATTCCACTAAAAGAAGCAAAGGGTCCGTCTATAACTTGAACTTTTTCACCAACAGAATACTCTATAGCAGATTTTGGCTGAGCTACACCATCTTTTATTTGACCTAAAATTTTATCTATTTCTTTATCCGATACTGGAACTGGCATGCCTTTCGTTCCTAAAAACCCACTAACACGTTTTATATTTTTAATCATATGATAAATGCTATTATCCATCTCACTTTTAATTAACACATATCCAGGAAAATATTTTTTTTTTCTCTGTATTCTTTTACCTCTTTTAACCTCTGTAACATCATGCGTTGGAACAATGATTTCCTCAATTTTATCAGAAATCTTAGCTTTATCAGCCTCCTCTTTTATAAGACCAGCAACTTTATTTTCAAAGCTTGAATGAGACTGAACTATGTACCAATTTTTCATTAAATACTCACCTTAAGTAAAACCTCTAATAAAAATTTTAAAACCTGATCTAGTAAAAGAAAAAATAAAGACATTATTACTGCCATAGCAAAAACCATCAAAGCACCTTGAAGGGTCTCTTTACTAGTTGGCCACGAGACTTTAAAAGCTTCTTGTTTTACTTCTTGTATAAATTTAATCGGGTTTTTCATAATCTTGTTACAACTTTTAATTGGCAGGAGCGGAGGGACTCGAACCCTCAGCCTCCGGTTTTGGAGACCGGCGCTCTACCAATTGAGCTACACTCCTATATAGAGCTTACTCTATAATTTTAGTTACTACTCCAGCTCCAACAGTTCTTCCACCTTCACGAATAGCAAAGTTTAATTTCTCTGACATTGCAATTGGTGTGATTAATTTAACTGTAAATTTAGCATCATCACCTGGCATAACCATTTCTGTTCCTGCAGGCAATTCAACTTCTCCAGTTACGTCTGTTGTTCTAAAATAAAACTGTGGTCTATACTTAGTAAAAAATGGTGTATGTCTTCCACCCTCTTCTTTTTTAAGCACATAAGCTTGAGCTTCAAATTTAGTATGTGGTGTAACAGATCCTGGTTTACAAAGAACTTGTCCTCTTTCAATATCAGTTCTTTCAACACCTCTTAAAAGAACTCCTACGTTATCACCAGCTTCACCTGAATCTAAAAGTTTTCTAAACATTTCTACACCAGTACAAACTGATTTTTTAGTTTCTCTAATTCCAACTATCTCAAGTTCATCTCCAGTTTTTAGTACACCAGACTCTACTCTACCTGTTGCTACTGTACCTCTTCCAGAAATTGAAAAAACATCCTCAACAGGCATCAAAAAATCTTTATCTTTTGGTCTGTCTGGTTGTGGAATAAACTCATCAACATTCTTCATTAGTTCTAAAATTGAATTTTTTCCAATTTCATCATCTCTACCCTCAACAGCTGCTAGTGCTGAACCTTTTGCAATTGGAGTTTTGTCCCCCGGAAATTTATAAGAAGTTAATAGTTCTTTAATTTCTTCTTCAACTAGATCAATCATTTCTTTATCATCTACTTGATCTACTTTATTTAAGTAAACACAAATCGCTGGAACACCAACTTGTCTTGCTAAAAGAATATGTTCTCTTGTTTGAGGCATTGGACCATCTGCAGCATTTACTACTAAGATAGCTCCATCCATTTGCGCTGCACCTGTAATCATATTTTTTACATAGTCAGCGTGACCAGGACAATCTACGTGTGCGTAGTGTCTTTTTTCTGTTTCATATTCAACGTGCGCAGTTGAAATTGTAATTCCTCTTTCTTTTTCTTCTGGAGCTTTATCAATTTGATCATACGCAACTGCTTGAGCACCACCAGTCTCAGATAAAACTTTAGTGATAGCTGCAGTTAAAGTTGTTTTACCGTGGTCGACATGACCGATTGTACCAATGTTACAATGCGGTTTATTTCTAACAAATTTTTCTTTTGACATTACTTATAATCCTCACATTTCTTTTTTTTATAATTTTACTTTCTTGGAGCGGGTAAAGGGAATCGAACCCTTACATCCAGCTTGGAAGGCTAGCGTTCTACCATTGAACTACACCCGCACAACCCCAAGAGTAACACTCCAGTATTATTTAAGTTTATTGAATGGTGGAGGGGGAAAGATTCGAACTTTCGAAGACCGAAGTCAACGGGTTTACAGCCCGCCCCATTTGACCGCTCTGGAACCCCTCCCTTAGGGGAAGTGTCCCCTTGTTCAATAAAGCTTCAAACAACATGCGTTTTATATATTTTATTTGTCCAAATGCAACACGTGATTTAATGGGAAAATATCAAAAAAAACGTGTAAAATAGAGGGTATTTTTATGAATAAATCATCTTTTTTTATTATTGGGCAGCATGCAGTTATTGAGGCACTAAGAAACCCTAAAAGAAAAGTTTTAAGGCTATTTCTTACTGAAGAAAGTAAGAAAAATATTCACAGAAAAAACCCTAATAAAAATTTACTAGAAGATGTTAAAGTTTATTTTAAAACAAAAAAAGAATTAGACAAATATAGCACTAAGGAAAATTTATTGCACCAAGGTTATGTTGCTGAAATTGAACATATTGATAAACCTATATTAAAAGAATTTATTAAAGAAAAAGATAATTTAACTCTAGTTTGTTTAGATGGCGTGACAGATCCTAGAAATATAGGATCTTTAATAAGAAGTGCTGCATCTTTTAAAATTGATGGAATTATAATTAAAGAAAGAAATTTTCCAAGTGAAAGTAAACTTATGTACAAAGCTGCTAGTGGAGCAATTGAGTATATAAATATATTTGAAGTATCAAATATCAACTCTACTTTAAAAAATCTAAAGGATAAAAATTTTTGGGTATATGGCTTTGATGGTAATGGAAAAAAAGATTTTACCGATATAGAATGGAAAGGTAATAATATTCTTTTATTTGGATCGGAAGGTTTTGGTATGCATCAACACACTTCTAAATATGCTGATTTTTTAGTTAAAATAGAAATTAATGAAAAAATTGAAAGTTTAAATATATCTAATAGTGCAGCAATTGTGTTTCATCACTTAAGTTATATAAAAAAAAGAGTTGATTAATTGATAAATACTTAATAATTATTGCGCATGCCCTTGTAGCTCAGCTGGTAGAGCAATTGATTTGTAATCAATAGGTCCGCGGTTCGAATCCGTGCGGGGGCACCACTTCACTTACTTTTTTATCCAAATAATTTTTGCAAAATCAATTCTTACGATAATAAGTGTGGTCAGAGTGTGGACAGATTTTAACTATATGTTTTTAACTACGTCTACAGGACCAGTAAGTTTTTTTGGCACTAAAATCACTTTTTGCTCTTTGAGATTTAATTCCACATTTTACTCTAAGTTTATCCATCTGCTTACAACCCCAATAAATTTGTTTAGCACTAAATTCTGTTTGAGCATTTGCGGACCTTATTCCACATTTTACTCTTTGTTTATTCATCTGCTTACATCCCCAATAAATTTGTTTAGCACTAAATTCAGTTGAGGCTATTGATGATCTCTTTGAACATTTTTCATCACTAGCTGCATTAGCATTGCTGCTTAACAACAAACCCAGAACCACGATCCCTAAAAGTTTTTTCATTTTGTTCCTGTACATATCAGTGCTGCTGCTGCACTGTTGTATATACCTGGATTTTCTTTGATTAATCTATCTATGCATTTTGTTAACGGGTCGTTTTTAGAATTATAATACAATGTGTAAGATATGATTATTGCTGCAATTATTATTGCTATAGGTATTTTAAAATCTTTCATAAAAAATTTTACCACTGTACCCAGATTGTGACCATACTAAAAATATTTAAAGATTATTGTTGATAACGAATGTTTATTTAGACTTTAGCAATTGATTTGTAATCAATAGGTCCGCGGTTCGAATCCGTGCGGGGGCACCATTATGAAGTTTCTCTTCTTAATTGTTCTATCTTAATCTTTTTTTGTAAGCTTTTATTTTGATCATATAAAAGATTAAATTTTATTCTTTGATTAGTTGCAATAATTATATTCTTAGCATTTCTAACCTCAATATTGTCAGCCACTGCACTTATTGGTCTTTTTTTTGGATTTAAATTTCTGATAACTATTTTTGATTTATCGCTTACAATCTTTCCTTTCCATCTTCTTGGTCTAAATGGGCTAATTGGTGATATGGATAATTTTCTAGAATTTAAACTTAGAATAGGTCCATGAACAGATAAATTGTAAGCTGTACTCCCTGCAGGTGTTGACACAAGCACTCCATCAGAAACCAGTTTTTTAATAACTGGCTTTGAGCCATGGCTTATAGATAAAGATGCTGCTTGTCTACTTTGTCTTAAAATCGAAACTTCGTTAATTGCAATATGTCTTTTAATTTGATTTTTATTATTTCTTACTACCATTTCTAATGGAGATATACTTGTCATTTTAGCTTTATCTAAATTCTTAATAATATTTTTTGATGAAAATTTATTCATCAAGAAACCATAATTGCCAGAATTTACTCCATAGAAGGATTTCTTTGAGTCTTTATTCTTTTTTAGTGTCTGAAGCATAAAGCCATCACCACCGATTACAATATTGAAATTAAATTTCTTTACTCCATTTTTTTTAATTATTCTTTGTATTAAAGTTTTAATTCTTAAAGATTTAGGGTTTTTATCTGAAATAATTTGAACTTTATTCATCAATGGTGCCCTCGGCCAGACTCGAACTGGCACTCCGCAAGCGGCAAGGATTTTAAGTCCTTTGTGTCTACCAATTTCACCACGAGGGCATTAATGAATTCCATGAGTATTTATGCTAATATTTATAATTGAACAAGAGGAATAAGTAAAATTTTTTTATTTTGTCTCTATAATTATAATTAAGAATTAAATTATGGCTGAATTAAAAGATATAGTTGATCAAATTCAAAAAAGAGATTTAGATAAAGCTCTTGAAATTTGTGAATTAACTGAAAATAATAATAATAAACATATAATTTTAAATTTTAAAGGTGTTATTTATTTATTAAAAAATAACCATGATCTTGCTGAAACTAATTTTTTAAATTCAATTAATGAAAATAACAAATTTGAAGATCCTGTTAAAAATTTATACATATTATATTTAAAAAAGAAAAAGTATAAAGAACTTCTAATTTACGCAAAAAAATTAATTGAAATTGATAAATTAAATCACCAATATTATTATCAATTAGCATATGCTTTTGAGCTCAATGATGATTTTGACTCAGCTATTAAATTTTACAAAATTTATTTAGATTATGATGTCAAAGATAGAAAAAAAGCACTTAATAATATTGGAAGTATATATTTGAGGAAAAATAAACCAAAAATTGCTTTAGATTATTTTTTAGAGGCAATTAAATTTGGCGAGGATAAGATAATATTAAACAATATATTAAATTCTTATATAAAATTAAGAGATATAACTAATATAGAAATCTTTTTTGAGAAAGCTAAGAAAATAGATCAAAATTATATCGAATTTATTTTTAACAATGCTGAATATTTAATCTTAAAAAATAAAATCAATGAGGCAATAAAAATTCTTAAAGAAAATACCAATAAATCAAAATTTTTAGTATCACTTCTAAGATTGTATTTTAACACAGCTCAAAATGACAAAGGAATTGAGCTTTTAAACAATTCAAAAAATCAATTTAAAGATAACCCAGAATTATATAATTATTTAGGACTAAGATCATTATATGAGGGTAATTTTGATGATGGATGGAAATATTATGAATATAGATATTCTAAAAAAATAGATTTTTTTCCAGAAATAAAAGAATGGACAGGAGAAAAAATTGATAAAAAGAATATTGTTGTTTTTAATGAACAAGGTTTAGGAGACGCAATACAATTTTCAAAATATTTAGTACCTTTAACTAAAATTGCAAATAAAGTTACATTTGTTGTTCAAAAAAATATAAAAAATTTATTCAAAGAAGATATCAGAAATTTATTTGTTGAAACTATTGAAACTAGTAAAGATAAAAAATACGATTTTAAAATCGCCTTAGGATCATTAATTAAGTTTTTTTATAAAGATAAAATAAGATATGGTAACCAATTAATACAATCAGATAAAGAATTAGATCTAAAATGGAAAAATCAAATTTCAAATTCAAAATTGAATGTTGGTTTGACTTGGTCCGGTTCGTTTAATGGACCAAATGAACCTTTTAGATCGATTGAAATAAGAAAATTTGAAAAATTCTTTTCATTAAATGCAAATTTTTATTGTTTACAAAATGAAATTTGGGAAAGAGATTTAGAGTATTTTAGATCATTTCAAATTAATGATTTTAGTAAATATGACTTAAATGAAATTGCCTCAATAATTAGAAATTTAGATTTAGTAATTACTATTGATACATCGTTGTTACACTTGTCAGCTAGTTTAAATAAAGAAACTTGGGGAATTTTAAGTTTATATCCTGATTGGCGATGGGGAGAATTTAATAATATAAACCCATATGAGTCCTTGAAGATATATAAACAAAGACAGTTCAATGAATGGGACTCTGTATTAGATGAAATTTATTTAAATTTAGATAGTAAAATTAAAAAATTTAATTAAACAAAAAAAAAGGGCCCAGAGGCCCTTTTTTTTAAATTAAGTGTAAATTAGAATGATTTCGCTATTGATACAGAAAATGTCAATAACTCTGCATCCCCTGTTTTATCTACAGCTGCACTACCATTTGAAGTCGTGTTTACTTTCACTGTATCGAAATCAGTATAAGTAACTTCTGCTCTTCCGATTAAAGCAGCAATATCTGCTTGAACCCCAACTCCCAACATAATACCCTCTAGATTGTCATCATGTGAGTTAACTGTTGTTGAAGTATAGTTAGCTTTTACGTTTCCTATATCAGCAATTGAGTAGCCACCTTTAAAGTATGCATTTACTCCACCTACATCTTGAGAATACAAACCATATATAGTCGTGTAGTCACTTAACTCTAAATGCGAGTCAGATGAATTACCATCAACTGTTATAGTTGCTGTGTAAGGTACGTATTCAATTCCAAGAGAAAGACCATCAACTTGTGGCAATTCTACTTCTGCAAAAATTGCACCATACTCACTATCCTCAGATTTAGTTTGTGCTGCATAAGTTGTACTACCAGCTGTATAAGCATTCTGAGTACCTTCTAATTCACCAACACCGTACTTAACTCCTATCATTCCACCAGCTAAAGCAGATGAAGCAATAAGAAATGAAGCACTTATTAATGTTATTATTTTCTTCATATTTTACCCTGTATTAAATAATTAATTATTTACGTATTAATGGCACCATATTCATATCAGCTGATTCTACAAATGAAAAAATGGTTAATTATGATAATTTTTTTAAATAATTTTTTAGTGTTGCATTATTACAACAAAAAAAACCCTATTTTGCTTGTTTTTTTCTTTATAAATAATCGATATTAATTTTTTAAAGCTTTTAAGAGTGTTCTTTTATCAAGCTTACAATCTCTGTAGCCCTTTTTAACAATATTTAAATATCTGTCTGTTGGATAAGCAAATGGAGATTTTTTAGTCATAGTGTAAGTCATTACCTTTTTACCATAATAATAAAAATAATATTTTTTATATAAGGTTGGATAATCTTCATATACATCTAATTTTTTTTCATCACTTTTTGAAATTTCAAACAAGCCGCCTGGAACAAAAGAATTTTTTTTTGGTTCAATATCTGCAGCTCGATATTTGCTACGAAATGTTAATCTAAAATCTCTTAAATTTATTTTTTTAATGAAAATACTATCCTTACATCTTCGTTTCATTTGAAAATGGTTAAGATTACTTCCATAAGCAAAATATAGCATCTATCTTTCCACTATCTCAATTTTTTTTTCTTTTACAAATTCTAAGATTTGAGATTTACAAATATCAATTTTAGATTGATTTTCTGATCGAATTACAATTGAGACACCTAATTTTCCAGAATGAAAAAAAGGATAACTTCCTATTTCCACATCTTTATTTTGATTTTGAACTTTTGTTAAAGAGTTTGCAATTTCGCTCTCAACAGTTCGTAAACTAATTGTATGACTTAATATTGGTTCTCCTCCTACTATCTTATTTTTTAATCCACCTAACATTGATTTTAAAATTGATGGTACACCCGGTAAACAAAAAACATTGTCTATATTAAATCCTGGAGCTCCACTTGTAGGATTTAATATTAATTCTGCATTCTTTGGCATCCATGTCATCTTTTGTCTTCCTTTATTAAATTCACCTGGTTTATAATATGACTCTAAAATTTTAAATGCTTCTTTGTGTATCTCATAATCAACATCAAAAGCTTTTGCAACAGACTGAGCGGTAATATCATCATGAGTTGGTCCAATACCACCAGTTGTAAACACATAATCGTTATTTTTTCTTAAAAAGTTTAAAGTGTTGATAATATCTTTTTCTACGTCAGGAATTATTCTTACTTCGGTAATTTTAACTCCAATAGAGTTTAACCATTTAGCTAATGTGCTGGTATTTGTATCTTGAGTTCTACCTGATAAAATTTCATTACCAATTATTAATATACCTGCATTTACTTTTGTGTCTTTTTTCATTATTTAAATGTATAATTTAAATATGCAATTTACCAAGTCTTTAATAAAAGGCAAACTAATCAAAAGATATAAGCGTTTTTTTGTGGATGTTAAGATTAACAAAGAAATTGTCACAGCTCATTGTCCAAATACTGGATCAATGAAGGGTCTTCTTAAGGAAGGTAACCAAGTTTACCTTTTAAAAAATGATGATCCAAAAAGAAAATTAAAATATGGATTGGAAATTATAAAAGCTCAAAATAATTTTGTTGGTATCAATACACATATGGCTAACAAAATAGTAAATCATGGATTATGTAATAATCTAATAAAAGAATTAAAAAACCTCAAAAATATTAAATCAGAAGTTTTTTTTAATAAAGAAACTAGATTTGATTTTTTAGTTGAAAAGAATAAACAAAAAATCTTTATTGAAGTAAAAAATGTTACACTTTTTAGAGATAAATCAACTGCAGAATTTCCTGATGCTGTCACTTCTAGAGGATCCAAACATTTGCTTACACTTATTGATGCCATAAAAAAAGGATATAAATCTTATTTAATCTATCTAGTTCAAGTCCAAAATATGGAAAATTTTAAAATAGCCAGTGATATTGATAATGAGTATTATAGAAATTATACAAAAGCAAAAAAAGCTGGGGTTAATTTTTTGGCTTATAGATGTAAAATAACTCCGGAAGAAATTTATATTGATAAAAAACTCAAAATTATAAATGAATAATTATAAAGAAAAATTCGAAAAAATGAGAATTGCAGGAAAACTTGCCGCTCAAACATTAGATATGCTCACAGAAAATATTAAAGAAGGTGTTTCAACTGCTTACATAGATAAGCTGGGTTATGAATTTATTAGAGATAACGGTGGATATTCAGCTCCACTATTTTATAGAGGTTTTAAAAAATCTTTATGTACTTCTCTCAACCATGTTATTTGTCATGGAATACCATCTGAAGAAAGAATTCTTGAAGATGGAGATGCTGTAAATGTGGATGTTACTGCAATCGTTAATGATCATTATGGTGATACAAGTAGAATGTTTTGTATTGGAAAACCTTCTGTAAAACTAAATAATCTTATAAATGCTACTCACGAGTCTATGATGAGAGCAATTAGAATTTTAAAACCAGGAATTAAACTTGGAGATATAGGTAATGAAATTCAATCTTTTATTGAAGAAAAAGGTTTTTCAGTAGTTAGAGATTTTTGTGGTCATGGGATTAGTACAACTTTTCATGAGCCTCCAAATATTTTACACTATGGAACTAAAAATACTGGAATGGAATTAAAACCTGGGATGACTTTTACAATAGAGCCAATGATCAATGCAGGAGAGTTTAACGTAAAAATGCTTAGTGATGGATGGACTGCAGTTACAAAAGATAAATCTTTATCAGCACAATTTGAACATACATTAGGAATTACAGAAAATGGTTATGAAATCTTTACAGAATCTGCTAAAGGTTATTCAAAGCCTCCATATTTATAATTAATGATTAAAAGATATTCGCGAAAAGAACTTACTGATATTTGGTCAGAAGAAAATAAATACAAAATTTGGCTAGAAGTGGAAATAGCTGCGGCACAAGCAATGGAAAAATTAGGTCAAATTCCTAAAGGTGTTTCGTCTGTAGTAAGAAAAAAAGCTAAGATTAATGTAAAGAGAATTCATCAAATCGAAAGTCAAGTGAAACATGATGTAATTGCTTTTTTAACTTCTGTTACTGAAAGAGCAGGAATTAAAGCAAGATATCTTCATCAAGGAATGACTTCTTCTGATGTATTAGATACAAGTTTCAATATTCAATTAGTTCAATCTGGAAAAATAATTCTTAAAGATTTAGACCAGATACTGAAAGTTTTAAAAAAACAAGCAATGAGATATAAATTTACCCCGTGTATGGGAAGAAGTCATGGGATACACGCTGAACCAATAACTTTTGGGTTAAAATTAGCATCTTTCTATGAAGAATTTAAAAGAAATAAAAAAAGATTAGAGGATGCAATAAATGAAGTATCTACTTGCGCTATTTCTGGAGCAGTAGGAACATTTGCAAATATAAATCCAAATGTTGAAAAACATGTTGCAAAAAAACTAGGTTTAAAAATCGAACCAATTTCGACGCAAGTAATACCAAGAGACCGACATGCTTTTTATTTCTCCGTTTTGGGAATTATTGCAGGATCTATTGAAAGAGTTGCTACAGAAATCAGGCATTTACAAAGAACAGAGGTTTATGAATTACAAGAATATTTTTCAAAAAATCAAAAAGGTTCCTCGGCAATGCCTCACAAAAAAAATCCAATACTAAGTGAAAACCTCACGGGTCTTGCAAGAATGGTTAGAAGTACCGTGGCCCCTGCTCTAGAAAATATTGCGTTATGGCATGAACGAGATATATCACATTCAAGTGTAGAGAGAAATATAGGTCCTGATGCTAATATTACACTTGATTTTGCATTAGTTAGATTAACAAATATTTTAGATAATATGATTGTTTATCCTAAAAGAATGTTACAAAATTTAAACTTAACTAAAGGACTAATTTTCTCACAAGAACTTATGCTAGAACTGACAAAAACTGGTCTTAGTAGAGAAAAATCTTACAAGATGGTACAAAATTATGCAAAAAGATGTTTTTCTGAAAACTTAGATTTATTTGATATTATCCAAACTGATAGATATATTGCTACTAACATTCCACCAAAAAAATTAAAAAATATTTTTAGTTATTCAAAACATTTCAAAAATATAAATTTAATATTTAAAAGAGTGTTCAAATAATGAAAAAAGGGAAAAAACTTTACGAAGGAAAAGCTAAGATTATTTATGCTACATCTGAAAAAGGTTTAGTAATTCAGTATTTTAAAGATGATGCTACAGCTTTTAACAATCAAAAGAAAAGTGTTATTGAGGGAAAAGGTGTTTTAAACAATCGTATTTCCGAACATATACTTTCAAACTTATCCCAAATTGGGATTCAAAATCATTTGGTCAAACGACTTAATATGAGAGAACAAGTCATAAAGTTAGTTGAAATTATTCCAATTGAATTTATTGTTCGAAATGTAGCCACAGGATCAATTACTAAAAGACTTGGTATAGAGGATGGTACAGTCTTAAAAGAACCTTTAATTGAATATTGCTTGAAAGATGATGCTCTTGGTGACCCATTAATTGCAGAAGATCACATCTATGCATTTGAATGGGCAACAAAAAAAGAAATAGAAAAAGTAAAAAAAATGATCTTAAGAATTAACGACTTTATGATTGGTATGTTTAGAGGTATTGGTATTAAGTTAATAGATTTTAAATTAGAATTTGGGAGATTAAAAATTAACGGTATAAATGAAATTATTCTTGCTGATGAGATAAGTCCTGATACTTGCAGACTGTGGGACTCCATTACAGATAAAAAACTGGATAAAGATAGATTTAGAAAAGATCTTGGAGATTTAATACCAGCTTACACTGAAGTAGCAAAAAGATTAGGTATTCTTCATGAGCAATCAAATGTTTCGGCAGTAAACGTAACAAAATTATCTTCAATTAAAAAAAAAAATAAATGAAAATTTCTGCAATTATAACATTAAAAAAAGATGTATTAGATCCTCAAGGCAAAGTAATTCACCAAACTTTAGATGGGATGGGTTTTGATAGTATAAACGAAGTAAGACAAGGCAAATATTTTGAAATAGATGTGAAAGAAAATGATCCAAAAAAAGCAAAGGAAATTGTTGAAAATATGTGTTCAAAACTTTTAGCTAATCTTGTTATAGAAAATTATAAAATTATTAAGACACAATAATTAATGAAATCATCTGTTATAACCTTTCCTGGTTCAAATTGTGATAGAGATATGGATGTTGCTCTTAAAAAATTTGGATTCAATAATAAAATGGTTTGGCATAATGATAATGAGCTTCCAAAAAGTGACTTAGTTGTTTTGCCGGGTGGTTTTTCTTATGGAGATTATCTTCGTTGTGGAAGTATGGCTTCTAAATCTAAAATTATGCAATCTGTTATTAATTTTGCAAAATCTGGTGGTCTTGTTATGGGAATTTGTAATGGTTTTCAAATTCTTGTTGAAACAGGACTAGTTCCTGGGGTTTTGCTGAGAAACAAATACCTAGAATTTATTTGTAAAAATGTTTTTGTAAAATTAGATAATAAAAAAAATTCATACTTTCAAAACCTTGAAAAAGATGTTTTAGAGCTTCACATAGCTCACAATGAAGGAAATTATTTTTGCACTAAAGACCAGTTAAAAGAAATTGAAGATAATAATCAAATAGCTATTTATTATTGCAATAAAGAGGGACAAGTGGAAGATCAATTTAATCCAAATGGTTCAATTAAAAATATCGCTGGTATTTTTAATAAAAACAAAAATGTTCTAGGGATGATGCCTCATCCAGAGAGAATGATAGACGAAAGTTTATCT
Organism: Candidatus Pelagibacter sp. HIMB1483; assembly: GCF_052048135.1. NCBI lineage: Bacteria > Pseudomonadati > Pseudomonadota > Alphaproteobacteria > Candidatus Pelagibacterales > Candidatus Pelagibacteraceae > Candidatus Pelagibacter > Candidatus Pelagibacter sp. HIMB1483. The sequence goes on from NZ_JBNAIM010000002.1 coordinate 829,986, forward strand.
GGAGAAGATGGATCATTATTTTTTAAAAATTTAATTAATAATATTAAATAATGTTAGTTAACGAAAAAGTAGCAATAGAACATGGCCTTAAGTCAGATGAATACAAAAAAATCTGTGAATTACTAGATAGAACTCCAAATATTACCGAACTTGGAATTTTTTCTGCGATGTGGAATGAACATTGTTCTTATAAATCCTCTAGATTACATTTAAAAAAATTACCCACTAAAGGAAAAAAGGTAATTCAAGGACCTGGTGAAAATGCTGGTGTAATCGACATTGAAGATGGTGATGCAATAGTTTTTAAAATCGAAAGTCATAATCATCCATCGTTTATTGAACCTTATCAAGGAGCAGCAACTGGCGTTGGAGGAATTATGCGTGATGTTTTCACGATGGGGGCAAGACCAATCGCTAATTTGAATTCAATACATTTTGGATCACCACAACATAAAAAAACAAAAAATTTATTAAGAGGAGTTGTGCATGGCATCGGGGGATACGGAAATTGTATGGGTGTTCCAACAATTGCAGGACAAACATCATTTGATAGTTCTTACAATGGAAATATTTTGGTCAATGCTATGACTTTAGGTTTAGTAAAAAAAAATAAAATATTTTACTCTAAAGCCGCTGGTTTAAATAAGCCTGTGATTTATGTTGGTTCAAAAACAGGAAGAGATGGTATTCATGGAGCAAGCATGGCTTCAGCTAGCTTTGATGAAAAAATTGAGGAGAAAAAACCTACAGTTCAAGTAGGTGATCCCTTTACAGAAAAACTTCTCCTTGAAGCTTGTTTAGAATTAATGGCTGGTGACTCAATTATAGCCATTCAAGATATGGGTGCTGCTGGACTTACATCCTCTAGTATAGAGATGGCTTCAAAAGGAAATTTAGGAATTGAAATAAACTTAAACAAAGTTCCTTGTAGAGAAGCAAAAATGACTCCCTATGAAATTATGCTTTCAGAAAGCCAAGAGAGAATGTTAATTGTTTTAGAAAATGGAAAAGAAAACTTAGCAAAAAAAATTTTTGATAAATGGAATTTAGACTTTGCTGTAATCGGAAAAACAACTAACTCAAAAAATATAGAACTATTTTTTGATAATGAACAAGTAGCAAAAATACCTGTTAATACTCTAGTCGAAAATTCTCCCATGTATGATCGAAAATGGAAAAAATCTAAACTGCCTAAAAAGATCAAAATTAAGAAAGAAAATTTAAAAAAATTAAAGATTAAAGATGTTTTAAAAAAGATTTTATCTAACCAAAATATTTGCAGCAAAGAATGGATTTGGCAACAGTATGACCATACTGTTATGGGTGACACTATTCAAAAACCAGGTGGGGATTCTGGCGTAGTTAGAGTACATGGTACAGATAAGGCGGTAGCGGCTACAGTTGATTCTTCAGCTGTATATTGTTGGGCGCATCCACTTACTGGAGGAAAACAAGTAGTTGCAGAAAGTTGGAGAAATTTAATTTCTGTTGGTGCTACTCCGATCGCAATTACAAATTGTTTAAATTTTGGAAGCCCAGAGAAAGAAGAAAATATGGGAGAGTTTGTAGAATGTGTTCAAGGAATTGGAGAAGCAAGTAAATATCTAAATTTTCCTGTAGTCTCTGGAAATGTATCTTTTTATAATCAAACAAAAGAAATTGGTATTAAACCAACTCCATCTATTGGTGGCGTTGGTTTAATCAAAAATTATAAAAAAATGATCACAATGGATTTTAAAAATATAAATAATCTAGTAATGATAATTGGAAAAACTGAAGGACACTTAGCACAAAGTTTATTTGCTCGTACAATTTTAGATGAGAAAAATGGTCCTCCACCTGAGGTAAATCTTTTTAATGAAAAAAATAACGGAGAGTCATTGCTTCAACTAATTGATAAGAATTATATTAAAAGCGCACATGATGTTTCTTTAGGAGGGTTACTGACGGCTATAAGCAAAATGTGCATAAAAGGAAATAAAGGAATTAAGATAAATAAATATAAAAGTTTAATTAACGAGATAGAATATTTTTTTGCAGAAGATCAAGGAAGATATATTATTGAAATTAATCCAAAAGATTTACAAGAAGTTAATAAAATTTTAGATAAAAATTCAGTTCATCATGAAGAATTAGGTGTTATTGTAGAAAAAGATATGATTATCAATGAAAAGACAAAAGTTACAATTGACGAATTAAAATCTTATAATACAAGTTGGTTAACTAATTATATGAGTTCATAATGGCAATGGATTTAAAAGAAATTGAAAAATACATCAAGGAGGCAATGCCTGATGCCACTATTGATATTCAAGATTTAGCTGGAGACGGAAATCATTATTCTGCAACTGTTACATCTTCTCAATTTGTTGGCAAAAGCAAAATTGAACAACACAAAATGGTTTATAATTCTTTGAAAGGAAAAATGGGAAATGAACTGCATGCTCTAGCAATTAAAACAAAGGAACAATAATGGATGATCAAACAAAAAATTTAATTCAAAATCATATTGATAATAATGAAGTATGTTTATTTATGAAAGGAACACCAGATGCGCCACAATGTGGATTTTCAATGGCTGTTTCTAATATGCTCAAAATTTTAGAAGTAAACTTCAAAGGTGTAAATGTTCTAGAGGACCAATCATTAAGAGAAGGTATAAAAGTTTATAGTGACTGGCCCACAATTCCGCAGCTATATGTCAAAAATGAATTTATTGGGGGCTGTGATATCGTTAAAGAAATGTATGAAAGTGGAGAACTTAAAAAAGTTTTTGACGATAAAGGAATTAACTATAAAAAATAAATATTATCTAGAATAATATTCAATTACTAAATTTGGTTCCATTACTACTGGGTATGGAACTTCTTCAAATTTTGGAGTTCTTACGAACTTGAATTTTTTATTTTTTTCATCCATTTGAATATATTCTGGTGCTTCTCTTTCTTTACTAGCTAAAGCTATATCAATAATTGCTAACTGTTTTGATTTATCTCTGATTTCAATAGTATCCTCTTCTCTTACAGAATAACTAGCTATGTTGACTTTTTTTCCGTTAACTTTTACATGACCATGATTTATTAATTGTCTTGCTGAAAAAATTGTTGTTGCAAATTTTGCTCTATAAATCACTGCATCAAGTCTTCTCTCAAGTAAACCTATCAAATTTTCACTTGTATCACCTTTTAGCATGCTTGCTTTTTTATAAATATTTCTGAATTGCCTCTCATTAATATTACCATAATAAGCTTTTAATTTTTGTTTAGCTTGTAATTGAATTCCATAATCTGATGGTTTTGAAGTTTTGGTTTGTCCATGTTGACCTGGTCCATAAGCTCTAGTATTGAATGGACTTTTTGGTCTACCCCAAAGGTTTACTTTTAATCTTCTGTCTACTTTATGTTTAGAGTTTAATCTTTTTGTCATTTGATAGAGGGCTTTATAAACTTACTCCTTATTTTGTCAATCAACGTTTTTTACCTAAACTGCCAAATACTCCAGATAATATACGTGTTTCTTTGTCAGATAACTCCATTTTATAAAAAATATTTCTCAGGTTCTCAAGCATTTTTGCTCTCTTTTCTTTAGGTCTAAAAAAATTTATTTCATCTAGATTTTTAATACAAACACCTAGCATTGATTGAATCTCTTTTTTACTTGCTGATTTAACTTTTTTTGATTTTTTAAATGGGGTGCTCTTTAATTTTATTATACTAGCAACATATTGAGCAATAATTATTAGACTATGAGATAAATTTAAAGATTTAAAATTAGGGTTAGTTGGTATCTGTAAAGTATAATTAGCGTAACTGATCTCATCATTAGATAAACCTGAAGCTTCTGAGCCAAATAAAAAGCCTATTTTTTTTTTAAAATTTATCTTTTTTAAATCTTCTAAATTAATATGTTTTATATTTTTATTTCTAAATCTTGCTGAAGTTGCAATAACAATATCAATTTTGCTAATGGCCTTATCTAAATTTTCATATTTTTTACTTTGTTGAATGATATCTTTAGCTCCAACTGATGTGGCTAAAATTTTATCATTAGGAAAAATAGGTTTTGGATTAATTACAACCAATTTTTTAAAATTAAAATTCTTGATTGCTCTAGCGCATGCACCAATATTTTCTGATAATTGAGGTTTATTTAAAATAAATGAGATATTATTTTTACTCATCTACTTGCTTGCAGGGGCATTATCTTTAAATAATTTATAATCTAAACTATCAATTAATGCTTTAAATGAGGCATCTATTATGTTTGTGGACACACCAATAGTAAACCAATTCTTTCCTTTAGAGTCTGTGCTTTCAATAGACACTCTAGTAACCGCCTCTGTTCCTGTATTTAAAATTCTTACTTTATAATCAACAAGTTTTAAATCTTTCAGATATTTTGAATATTTTGCTAGTCTATCTACGTTTTGTCTAATAGCATTATCTAATGCATTTACAGGTCCATTCCCCTCTCCTTCACAAATAATTTTTTCTCCATCTACTTCTAATTGGGCTTTAGCAGAAGAAACTATTTCTCCAGATTTATTTTTTTTTACTGAAACATCATATTCGTTGATCGATATATATCTTGGAATTTCTCCAATAATTCTTCTAGCTAATAATTCAAACGATGCATCAGCTCCATCATAACTATAACCAATAAATTCTCTATCTTTAACTTCATCTAACAATTTTTTAATCTTAGGATCATTTTCTTCTATATCAATCTTAATGCTTTTTAACCTTGAAATAATATTCGATTTACCTGACTGATCAGAAACAACAATATTTCTTGTATTACCAACATCTTCTGGATTTATATGTTCATATGTTTTTGGATCTTTTTGCACAGCTGACACATGCAATCCTCCTTTATGAGAAAAAGCAGCAGCACCAACATAAGGTAAATGTTGATTAGGTTTTCTGTTTAGAATTTCATCTAATAATCTTGAACAATCAGTTAAATTTTTTATATTTTTAGATTTTATGCCAATTTCAAATTTTGAAGAAAAATCTTTTTTTAAAAAAAAAGTTGGTATCAGTGACATTAAATTTGCATTGCCACATCTTTCACCTAAACCATTAATAGTACCCTGAATTTGACGAACACCTGATAATACTGCAGCTAAAGAATTAGCAACTGCGTTACCAGTATCATTATGTGCATGAATACCTAAATTTTCTCCTGGAACAACCTTAGATACCTCAGCAACTATTTTTGATACTTCGTGTGGGAGAGTTCCTCCATTTGTATCACACAAAACAATCCATCTTGCTCCTTCATCGTAAGCAGCTTTAATACATGAAAGTGCATATTTTGGATTTGCTTTATAACCATCAAAAAAATGTTCAGCATCAAACATAAATTCTTTTTTAGCTTTAACAAAATGTTTTGCACTTTCACTAATATTTTCTAAATTTTCTTCGTTGGTAATTCCTAAAGCAATATCAACATGAAAATCCCATGACTTACCAACCAAACAAACTGCTGGTGTATTTGAGTTTATCAATGCTGATAATCCGGTATCATTTTCTGCACTTCGACCTGATCTTTTTGTCATCCCAAAGCAGGTAAGTTTAGAGTTTTTAAAATTATGTTTTTTTTGAAAAAACTCTGTATCAGTAGGATTGGCTCCAGGCCAACCACCTTCTATGTAATCAACACCAAGATTGTCCAAGGCCGATGCAATTTTTTCCTTATCCTCAATAGAGAAATCTACTCCTTGAGTTTGAGCGCCATCTCTTAGCGTAGTATCAAAAATATATAATCGTTCTTTACTCATTTAAATTTCCAAAGTGTTTTACCATCTTTATCTTCTATTAAAACACCTTTGTCTAAAAGTTCATCTCTAATTTTATCCGCTTCCTTATAATTTTTATTTGCTCTTGCTTTATTTCTTAAATCAATTTTATTTTTTATCTCTGTTTCACTTAACGAAGCATTCTCCTTTTTATATTTTTCCCATTGTCTTTTATCTTCATTAAAAAGACCTATAAACTTACAAGCTGATACAAATAATTCTTTATTTTCACCTTTTGAAGCTTTTTCATAAAGTTTATGTAAGTTTGCTATATATCCAGGAGTATTTAAATCTTCATATAAGGGTTTTAAAACTTCTTCAGTAACTTGAACAGGTTTAATATCTGTTGAATAAATACGATACCATTTGTCCAATGTACTCTGACAATCATTTAATAATTTATCATTCCAGTCTAAAGGTTGTCTATAATGTGCACTCATTAGTGCTAATCTAATTACTTGCCCACTTATTTTATTTCTAAAATCTTTAATCTTTAAAATATTTCCTTGAGACTTAGCCATTTTTTCATTGGACATTGTAATAAAAGCATTATGAACCCAGTACTTTGCAAAAATTTTTGTGTCATTTGCACATCTGGATTGGGCTATTTCATTTTCATGATGAGGGAATATTAAATCTATTCCTCCACCATGAATATCAAATTCATTTCCTAAAAATTTTTTTGACATGGCGGAACACTCTAAATGCCACCCAGGTCTTCCTTTTCCCCAAGGAGAGTCCCATGAGGGTTCATTTTTATTAGATGGTTTCCACAATACAAAATCCTCAGAATTTTTTTTATTTTCACTAACTTCTACTCTTGATCCAGCTATTAAATCCTCTAACTTTTTATTTGATAATTTCCCATATTCAGAAAATTTTTTTACTTCAAAGTAAACATGCTTATGATTTTCATAAGCGAAACCTTTTTTAATTAATTGGCTTATCATTTCAATCATTAAGTCAATATGTTCTGTGGCTTTGGGTTGATGAGTTGGGCTTTCACAATTCAAAAAATTACAATCTTCAAAAAAACTTGAGGTAACTTTTTCAGTTAATTCTTTTGTAGATATATTTTGATCTTGAGAAGACTTAATAATTTTATCATCAATATCAGTAATATTTCTTACATAAGTAACTTTTGAAAAATTATTCTTAAGTAATTTAAAAAGAACATCAAAAATAACTAATGGTCTAGCATTTCCTATATGTGGGTCATCATAAACAGTAGGTCCACAAACATACATTCCAATATTTTTTTTATCATTTGGAACAAACTGTTCTTTTTTATTAGTTAAATTATTTGTTAAAAAAATATCCATATAAATTGATTAAGAAATATACCTTATTTGGTGATTTGTTAATCTAATTGATTAACTAGGAATTTTGCATACTGGAATTGGCTCCATTTTATGCAAATTTTGTTTTCTAATTTTTTCGTACTCCGCTTTATGAGGTGAGTTTGGATTAGTCATTGCATCTTCTAAATCTTCATATTTAAAACCTAATTGTCCCTCATCGGTTCTACCATCATCCCAAAGACCATCTGTTGGAGGAGCATCAATTATTTCTTTTAATATACCTAATTCTTTTCCAAGCTCCCAAACTTGGGTTTTATTACAATCTGCTATTGGTGAAATATCTACTCCACCATCACCATATTTTGTGTAAAAACCAACTCCGAAATCTTCAACTTTATTACCTGTTCCAACTACTATTCCTTTGTTTGCTGCAGCAACTTGATACAAAGTGGCCATTCTTAGCCTTGCTCTAGAATTTGCAAATCCATGTTCATCATCAAATTTATTTAATGTAGAAGAAAAAGATTCAAACAATTTATCTAAGCTTATTGTATGAGCTTCTACATTTCTAAATTTTTCAACTAACCATTTTTGATGTTTTAAACTTAAATCATGCTGATTTTCTTTTTGTTTAATTGGCATAGATAAAACAATTGTTTTTATACCTGTCATAGCACTCAATGTACTCGACACTGAGGAATCAATTCCTCCAGATATGCCAATAACCAAAGACTCTGCCTTAGTGGGCATTTGATCAACATAAGATTTAATCCAGTTTGATATATATTTTACTTTTTCTGAAGGATTCATACTTTATATTTAATCACCTAATACTAGAACGCAATGGCTTAAGATGCCGCTTGAATAGCATTTTTAGAATAGCTGCTATTCTTTTTTATCTCATCTGAAATTAAAAACGCTAACTCAAGAGCTTGATCTGAATTTAATCGAGGATCACAATGTGTGTGATATCTACTTGATAAGTCTGCATCAGATATTTTTCTAGCTCCTCCTGTACATTCAGTTACATCTTGTCCAGTCATCTCAACGTGCAACCCTCCAGCATATGAGCCTTCAGCTTGATGAACGGCAAAAACATTTTTAACTTCATTCACAACATCATTAAAAGGTCGTGTTTTAAAACCAGTTGTCGATTTAATTGTATTACCATGCATTGGATCACATGACCAAACTACATTTAAACCTTCCTTTTTAATTCCTCTAATTAGTTTAGGTAAAAATTTTTCTACATTCTTATGACCAAATCTAGAAATTAAAGTTATTTTACCTTTTTCATTTTTAGGATTTATTACCTCACAAATTTTTGCAATTTCATCAGGCTTTGATGTTGGTCCACATTTAATTCCTATTGGATTTTCAATTCCTCTGCAAAACTCAACATGTCCACCATCTAATTGTCTTGTTCTATCTCCAATCCAAACAAAATGCGCAGAAGTATCATGATTTTCACCAGTAGTAGAATCTGTTCTAGTCATTGCTTCTTCAAAAGGTAACAGTAATGCTTCGTGTGATGTCCAGAAATTTACTGTGTATAATCTATTATTAAAATCTGAAGTTATTCCACAAGCTTCCATGAATGCTAAAGCGTCTGCTATTTTATCCTCTAACTCCTTAAACTTTTTGGCTTGAGGACTTTTCTTAATATAATCTAAATTCCATAAATGAACTTTATTTAAATCTGCAAAACCACCTTTAGAGAAAGCTCGCAAGATATTTAAAGTTGAAGCTGACTGTGAATAAGCTTTAAATAATCTTTTAGGGTCTGGCTTTCTTGCTTTTTCAGTAAAATCAATTGCATTAATGTTATCACCTAAATAACTTGGTAATTCCGTGTCACCTTGTATTTCAGTTGGAGCACTTCTTGGTTTTGAAAATTGTCCAGCTATTCTACCAAGTTTTACGACAGGTAGTGATGCCGAGTAAGTCAAAACCAATGACATCTGAAGAATAACTTTAAATGTATCTCTAATATTATCAGGATGAAATTCTGCAAAACTTTCTGCACAATCTCCTCCTTGTAATAAAAATGCTTTACCATCAACAACATCAGCAAGTTGTTGTTTTAAGTGTCTTGTTTCACCAGCAAAAACTAAAGGAGGAAAAGTTTTTATCTTACCCAAAACTTGATCCAATTCCTTTTTATCCGGGTATTCCGGAATATGTTTTACTGGGTATTTTCTCCAGCTATTTACTTTCCAATTTTTCATATTCAACTTAAGATTGTTGTATCAGAGTTTTATTATTATTCAACTTAATGAACTAAAGAATTTCAGATGGAATATACCATGCATCAAAAGCTGTTAATTTTCTAAATATTCTAACGTAATTGTTTGAAATTAAAAAATCATCAATTTTTGACTCATTTTCTGTATAGTTGTGCTCAATAGTAAATAATTTAGGCCTATAGACCTCTATATTAAATGATTTTAGAATTTCATACTCTGAGCCCTCTGTATCTATGGAAATATAAGAGGGACAGACATTATTAAAATATTTTTTCATCACATCATTTAAAGAAATTGTTTCAACAGTAATAAATTTACCACCTTTTTTTCTTAATTCATTATTAATTGGCATTGATTTTTTATCATTATCTATGAAATCATTTAAAGTAGAGTAAGTACCATTATCCGACATAAAAAAATTTAATTTTTCTCCAGATTTTTTCCAAATACACTTTTTTATTAATTCAGAATTTTTCCTATTTTCTTTTAAAGATTGGTGCCATTGAGGACTTGGTTCAGATAAAACACCTTTCCAATAAAGTTTATTTTCAAGCATGTAAGTATTAGATAATTCAAAACCATCTGTTGCTCCAAATTCTAGAAATGTTTTTTCAAATTTATCACCTACAATGAATGAAGCACAAACGTCTTGAAAAAGTTGAGATTGAATATTTTCTTTTCCATCAAAACTTTTTATAAATCCTGATAGTAATTCTTTATTTTCTTCAATAAAAACATTTTGATTTAAAGCTTGTTGTAATAATTCTTTATTATCTAGTTTAGTGTTTTTAGCAAATGAAGCTATTCTATAAAAATTTACTGGTTTATTTTTACTAAGTTTTTTAAAATCTACAGTAGTCAATGTTATTCTACAGTCACAGATTTAGCTAAATTTCTTGGTTTATCTATATCATAGCCTTTTTTTAGTGCGGAATAATATGCTAATTTTTGCAAAGGAATAGTTAAAAGAAATGGCAGAAGATCTTCATTGGTAGATTCAACTTCTATTTTTTCCCAAATATTCTCTGAAACAACTTCATCTTTACTTTTGTTTGTAATTAGTAAAACTTTTGCTCCTCTTGCAATTACTTCCTGCATATTAGAAATAGTTTTTTTATAATAATCATCTCTTGGAGCAAGAACTACTACAGGCATTCCCTCTTCTATTAATGCTAATGGTCCATGTTTCATTTCACCAGCAGGATAACCTTCGGCATGAACATATGACAATTCTTTTAATTTTAATGCACCCTCAAGTGCAATTGGATAAGAAAAACCTCTTCCTAAAAACATAGATCCTTTAGCTTCATTAAAGGTAGCAGATATTGTTTGTATTTTGTTGTCAGTTAGTAAAGTTTTCTCAACTAACTTTGGTAATTCTTTTAAATCTTTAAGTTTCTTACCAAAAGTATCTTTATTTATGTCTTTTCTCCATAATCCAATCTTTAAAGATAAAATATATAAAATTAAGATTTGACCCAGAAAAGCTTTTGTTGAAGCTACACCAATTTCAGCGCCACAGTGAATTGGTAATACAAACTCAGAGTCTCTTGCTATTGAGCTTTCAATTACATTAACAACAGCACAAGTTTTCATATTATTTTTCTTGCACAAATCCAAAGCTGCGTAAGTATCCGCAGTTTCTCCAGATTGGGATACAAACACATATAAAGTATCTTTTTTAAATCTATTTTTTCTGTATCTAAATTCAGATGCTATATCTATATTTACATCTAAAGATGTTAATTCTTCAAACCAATATTTAGCCATCAAGCATGAGTGGTAAGCTGTTCCACAACCAATTAAAGTTACAGATGAAATTTCTTCACTCTTCCATGGGAAATTATAAATATTTATATCGTTATTAGCTGTATCTAAATATTCATTAATTCCATTTTTAAGAGTATCTGGTTGTTCTTCTATTTCTTTTGCCATGAAATGTTTGTAATCACCTTTGTCATACTTTTCTTCTGAAGTAGATAATTCTAAGACTTTTTTATTTATCTTAACTCCATCTTCATTAAAAAACTCTACATGATCTTTTTTAATTACACAGAATTCACCATCATTTAAGTAAGTAATTTTATTAGTCATTGATTTAAGAGCATATGAGTCTGATCCCAAATAATTTTCATTTGGACCATAACCAACTGCAAGAGGAGAGCCTCTTCTAGCTCCAATAATCAAATCTGGTTGATCTTTGAATATAATTCCAAGCGCAAAACTTCCATGTAAAGATTTTAAAGTTTTTTTAATTGAATTAACAATATTTTCAGTTTTTAAATTTTCTGTAATCAAATGAACTATTACTTCAGTGTCAGTTTGTGATTTAAATTTATGGCCTTTGCCAACTAAAAATTTTTTTAATAAAGTTGAATTTTCAATTATTCCATTATGAACTACAGAAACATTTTGAGATGAATGAGGATGAGCGTTTATGCTATTTGGCAAACCATGAGTTGCCCATCTTACATGACCAATTCCAATAGTACCTTCCATATTTTGAACTAAAGAATTTTTCTCAAGATTGTCTACTCTCCCCTCAGATTTTACTTCATTAATCAATCCACTTGAAAGAGTTGCTATACCTGCAGAGTCATATCCTCTGTACTCTAATTTTTTTAAAGAATTAATTATTGTACCTGATACAGGTTTGTTACTATTTATTCCAATTATTCCACACATAATTATTTTGATTTTCTTTTATAATTTTTTATTTCAGTTTGTAAACTTCTTGTAAGTGCTAAAGATTTTTTACTTACATTTTTTGTAATAACAGAACCAGCACCAATTACGCTATCTTGTTGAATAGTCAGAGGAGCAACTAAAGATGAGTTTGAACCTATGAAAACATTGTCTTTTATTTTAGTTTTACTCTTTTTAAGTCCATCATAATTACAAGTAATAGTACCTGCTCCAACATTAACAGATTTTCCAATCAAAGTATCTCCTATGTATGTCAGGTGATTTACTTTTGATTTTTTACCTAAAATACTTTTTTTTATTTCAACAAAGTTGCCAACTTTAGATCCTTCTTTTAAAACTGCACCAGGTCTAATTCGGGCATAAGGACCAATATCAACTTTATTCTCAACTTTACAATTTTCTAAATGAGAAAAAGATTTTATACGAACATTATTGCCTATTTTGACTTTTGCTCCAAAAACTACATATGGTTCTATTGTAACATTTTTTCCAATCTTGGTATCTTTTGAAAAATAAATCGTCTCAGGTCCCAACATTTTCACACCTAGTTTAGAAAATTTATTTCTAAGATCGTTTTGAAGCTTTTGTAATTTTAACTCTTTCATCTATGAAATTCTTTATATTAAGTATATATAATTCTTAATTCACAAAATATTTCTTAAAAATACTTTTGATTATGAAACAAAAATTTACAATTCTTTTTGATTTAGATGGAACTTTAGTAGATACAGCACCAGATTTGATGCACGCTCATAATCATGTAATGAAAAAATATGGTTACCCAACTAAATCTACTGATGAAATTAGAAATCTAGTTGGTCAAGGTGCAGGGGCTATGCTTGGACGTTCGATATGGGGTCAGGCTAAAAAAGAATTTGGAAAAATCCAAGATGATAAGATTAAAAAAGAGATGGTAAAAGATTTTGTAGATTTCTATGGAAAAAATATTGTTAATGAAAGTACACTTATTAAAGGAGTGAAAGATTTTTTAATTTGGTCAAAAAAAAATAATATTTCGATGGCAGTTTGTACAAATAAACAAGAACATTTGGCAATCGATCTTTTAAAAAAAATTGGTATATATCAATTTTTTGAATATGTAGCTGGTCACAATACCTTTGATTATTGTAAACCTGATCCAAGACACCTAACATCTGTTGTCGAAATATTAGATGGGGATTTAAAAAAAACACTAATGATTGGTGATAGTGAAACTGACGCTAATGCAGCTAAAGATGCTGGGATACCAGTTATTTTGCTTGAAGATGGATATACTGAAAAAAATACAACCGAAATTTATCATAATCACTTAATAAAAGACTTCATAGGTATTGAAAAAATAGTATCAAAATATCTTTAATATTGATTATTTTTTTTTAACTATTAAAAACAATTTCGTTAATTAGGAGTTATTTTGATATTTCATAATATAAAAGTTTATCCATCTAAAAAACATTTACCAAAAAAGAATCAACTTGCATGGAAAATTGCTGAGATTGCAAGTGACAATGCAAAACTAAATAAAGATGCTGTTGAAATGGTTATTAATAGAATTATTGACAATGCTTCTGTTGCGATTGCATCTCTTAATAGAAGACCAGTTATCTCATCAAGAGAAATGGCATTAAAGCATTCAAGAAAAAATGGCGCTACATTATTTGGGGTAAATAGTAAGTTAAAATTTGATTGTGAATGGGCAGCTTGGTCTAATGGTACTGCTGTTAGAGAGCTAGATTTCCATGATACTTTTTTAGCTGAGGATTATAGTCATCCAGGGGATAACATACCTCCTTTAATTAGTGTAGCTCAACAAAATAAAAAAAGTGGTCTAGATCTATTAAGAGGAATCATAACTGCCTATGAAGTTCAGGTAAATTTAGTTAAAGGAATTTGTTTACACAAACATAAAGTTGATCATATAGCTCACTTGGGTCCAAGTGTTGCTGCAGGAATAGGATCAATGTTAAGATTAAATACTGAAACAATTTATCAAGCTGTACAACAAGCACTACATACAACAATTTCAACAAGACAATCTAGAAAAGGTGAAATATCAAGTTGGAAAGCTTATGCACCTGCACATGCTGGTAAGCTCGCAATAGAAGCAGTTGATAGAGTTATGCGTGGTGAAGGCGCCCCAAGTCCAATTTATGAAGGTGAAGATAGTGTTATAGCAAGAATTCTTGATGGCAAAAATGCATCATACAAAGTTCCTTTACCAAAAAAAAATGAGTCTAAAAAAGCAATACTAGAAACTTATACTAAAGAATATTCAGCTGAATATCAGTCACAGGCTTTAATTGATCTAGCAAAAAAACTAAAAAAGAAAGTTCAAAATTTAAATCAAATAAAAAAAATAGATATTTATACCAGTCATCATACTCATTATGTAATAGGTACAGGTGCAAATGATCCTCAAAAAATGGATCCTAATGCAAGTAGAGAGACTTTAGATCACTCAATAATGTATATATTTGCAGTTGCTTTAGAAGATGGTACTTGGCATCATATAAAATCTTATACAAAAGCTAGAGCTAAAAGAAAAAGTACAATTAAAATCTGGAAATCAATTAAAACTCATGAAGATAAAAAGTGGACAAAAAGATATCACGATCCAAACCCTAGAAAAAAAGCATTTGGAGCAAAAGTAATAATAACTCTGAAAAATGGCGAAAAAATAAGTGAAGAACAAGGAGTAGCTGATGCTCATCCTTATGGAACACGTCCTTTTAAAAGAAAAAATTATATTAATAAATTTTTAACTTTAACTGAAAACATATTAAGTAAAAAGGAAAGTGATAGGTTTTTAAAAACTGTACAAAATTTAAAAAAATTAAAGTCGGGTCAATTAGATAAATTAAATATAGAAGTTAAAAGAAATAAACTTAAAAGAAATTTAAAAAAAGGAATTTTTTAATGCACTTTATTGAAAAAGAACCAAGTCAAAAAAGAGAAGATTTTGTAAAAAAATTAAAATCAAACAAAATTTTAAGAGTTCCTGGTGCTTATAACCCTCTCACTGCAAAATTAATTGAAGAAATTGGCTACGATGCTGTTTATGTTTCAGGTGGAGTAATGGCGAATGATCTTGGATTTCCTGATATTGGTTTAACAACATTACAAGATGTAAGCACTCGATCATATTTAATTTCAAGAGTAACTAATCTTCCAACTATTGTTGATATTGATACAGGATTTAAATCTTGTAAAGAAACAATTGAAACTTTTGAAGAGTTTGGAATTTCTGCAGTTCATTTAGAAGATCAAATTGAAAGAAAACGATGTGGTCACCTAGATAATAAAGAACTAATTTCTACAGACACAATGGTAAAAAAAATAAAAGAATGCGTTTCAGCAAAGAAAGATGAAAATTTTAAAATTATCGCAAGATCTGACGCAAAAAGTGTAGAAGGAATAGACAAGATGATAGAAAGATGCAAAGCATATATCGATGCAGGTGCTGAAATTATTTTTCCGGAAGCATTACATGATGAAAAAGATTTTGAAAAAGTAAGAAAAGAACTTTCATGCTATTTACTTGCCAACATGACAGAATTTGGAAAAACAAAGTTATTCAATTATAAAGAATTAGAACAATTTGGTTACAATATTGTTATTTATCCCGTTACAACTCAAAGATTAGCAATGAAAAATGTAGAAGATGGATTGAGAGACATTTATGCAAATGGACATCAAAATAATATTATTGATAAAATGCAGACTAGAAAAAGATTGTATGAATTAGTTGATTACGAAAAATATAACAGTTTAGATGAAAAAATTTATAATTTTAGTACAGATGGACACGAATAATGAGTGACGAAATAAAAAAAGGTTTACTTGGCATAGTGGTTGATGAAACAGAGGTTTCAAAAGTAATGCCAGAAATAAATTCTCTGACTTATAGAGGTTATGCAGCACAAGATTTATGTGAATACTGTAGATTTGAAGAAGTAGCTTATTTAATTTTAAATAAAGATTTACCTAACTCAATAGAATTAAAAAAATTTGAAAAAGAAGAAAGAAACAATAGAGAATTATCAAAAAATTTGTACGAAATTATTAAACATATGCCAAAAAAATCACACCCTATGGATGTTGCAAGAACCGCCGTGAGTGTGATGGGATTAGAAGACAAAGAAACCCAAGACTCATCTCCAGAAGCTAATATGAGAAAAGCTTTAAGAATTTTTGCAAAAACACCAACAGCTTTAGCTGCTTTTTACAGAATAAGAAAAGGGAAAAAATTAATTAAACCCAAAAAAGACTTAACTTTTGCAGAAAACTTTTTTTACATGTGTTTTGGTAAAGTGCCACAAAAAGAAATTGTAAAAGCCTTTGACGTATCACTAATTTTGTACGCAGAGCACAGTTTTAATGTTTCAACATTCACAGCAAGAACAATAACAAGCAGTCTTTCAGATATACACGGTGCAATTACTGGAGCTATAGCTAGTTTAAAAGGCCCGTTACATGGTGGAGCTAATGAAGAAGTAATGCATATGATGAATAAAATTAAAAAACCAGAAAATGCTCTTAAATGGATCAATAATGCATTAAATAAAAAAGAAGTTGTAATGGGTTTTGGACACAGGGTTTATAAATCTGGTGATTCAAGAGTGCCAACAATGAGAGAATACTTTGGAAAGGTTGCAAAAATTAAAAAGGATAAAAAATTTGAAAAAATTTATAACATTGTTGAAAAAGTAATGATTGAAAGAAAAAATATTCATCCAAACGTTGATTATCCAACTGGACCAACTTACCATTTAATGGGATTTGATACTGATTTTTTTACTCCTATTTTTGTTATTTCGAGAATTACTGGATGGTCCGCTCATATAATGGAACAACATGCTGCGAACAAATTAATTAGGCCTTTAGCAAGCTATAAAGGCAACAAGCATAGAAAAGTTTTACAACTTAACCAAAGATAATTATTTCTCAATTTTTGCAAATCGGCCATTACATATTATCTGGCAATTAAAATTATTTTTTTTTACAAATTCATCAATTGCATTTTTAACATCTGGTAAATGACCAAAGTTATAATCATCACATAATACTGTACCATTCGAATTAATAACTTCCAAACAACAATTAAGATCATTTTTAACCGTCTCATAGGTATGACCTCCATCTAAAAATACATAGTCTATTTTAGACATATCAATTTTTTTTAAAATTATATTTGAATTTCCCTTAATTAAACTGACATTATCTTTAAATTTTCTTAATAGTTCTGCGACTGCCTCTTGGCTATATGGATTTTGTTTTTTTATATACTTAAAATAAATTTTTTTAAAAGGATTAGAAAAAATTGTACTAGGTATTACTTCAGATTTATTTTCATCATTTTCTTCAAACAAATCTAGGCCTATATATTTAAAATCATCTTTGTGAATTTGATATAATAATTCACAAACATTTCTCGCAGTTACACCGTGAAAAACACCAATCTCTAGGAATGTTTTTGGATTTTTTTTTTTGACTTCCTCAAGAAAAAAGTTGCCTACACCTCTTTGTTTTAGGCTAGTTTTTCTAAAATATTTTTTATATTTCAAAAGATTTAACTAAACGCTTCTACCCAAGTACCTTGAGTTGATGCTTTAGAATATTCTGTTGCACGACCTTCAAAAAAGTTCATATGCTCAACTGCATTCAACATTGTATCAAGCCATCCTAAAGGATTTTTTTTTACATCATAAATTGCTTCTAAACCAAGTTGGTCTAATCTTCTGTTTGCAATAAATCTGATATAGTTTTTAACATCTTTAGCTGTTAAGCCTTCCATTGGACCCATTTCAAAGGCAAGATCAATAAAAGCATCTTCATGTTCAATGATAGTTCTGCAAGCCTCATAAAGTTCTTTTTTTAATTTTGGTGTCCATATTTCAGGATTTTCTTTAATAAATTCTTTAAAAACTCTTATCATTGAATTGCAGTGAAGAGTTTCATCTCTAACTGACCAAGTAACAATTTGGCCCATTCCTTTCATTTTATTGTGTCTTGGAAAATTTAAAAGAATTGCAAAACTAGCAAATAACTGTAGGCCTTCAGTAAAAGCACTAAATACAGCAACTGTTTTTGCAATATCTTCTTTTGAATTCACATTAAAGTCTTGCATATAATCATATTTATCTTTCATTTCTTTATATTTCATGAAAGCAGAATACTCTGACTCTGGCATTCCTATTGTATCAAGTAAGTGAGAGTAAGCTGCTATATGAACAGTTTCCATTGATGCAAATGCAGTCATCATCATAAGTACTTCTGTAGGTTTAAATACAGTTGTGTAATGTCTTAAATAGCAGTTACTAACTTCAACATCTGCTTGTGTAAAAAATCTAAATATTTGTGTTAATAAATTTTTTTCTGATTGTGATAAATTTTTTTGCCAATCTCTAACATCATCACCTAATGGCACTTCTTCTGGTAACCAATGAATTCTTTGTTGAGTTAACCACGCATCATAACACCATGGATATCTAAAAGGTTTGTAAACAGGATTTTCAACTAACAATCCCATTTTTTTTGGTTGAATTATTTCTTTTTTTTCTACTTTAATTTTCTCTGCTACTGACATGATAAACACTCCTCGTATTCTGGTTCTTCGTTTGTTTGTTGATTTTTAGATTTATATACATTGGCTGTAATATCTGTTGATTTCGCGTCATTAATATTTTCAGCTCTTTGGATTGATTTTGATCTGCAGTAATAAAGACTTTTTAAACCTTTTTTCCATGCATCAAAATGAATTCTATGTAATTCTTTTTTATGAACATCTGCTGGTAAAAATAGATTAACTGACTGAGCTTGCGAAATAAATGGCGTTCTATCTCCACTTAGTTCAATAATCCATTTCTGATTTAATTCAAAAGCAGTTTTAAAAACATCTTTTTCTAAATCTGTTAAGAAATTTAAGTGTGAAACAGAGCCCTGGTTAGTAGTTATAGTAGACCATGTTTCATCATCATTTTTACCGTGACCTTCTAAAATTTCTTCTAAATATCTATTTCTTACATTGAAAGAACCTGACAAAGTTTTATGAGTATAACTATTTGCAGCTATTGGCTCTACACCAGGAGAAGCACCTCCACATATAATTGAAATTGATGCTGTTGGAGCAATTGCAGTTTTGTTTGAAAATCTTTCTTTATATCCATATTCAGCAGCATCTGGACATGCTCCTCTTTCTTCTGCTAAATCTTTTGATGCTTGATTAACTTTTTCATTAATTTGTTTAAATATTTTTTTGTTCCAAGATTTAGCCATTACAGACTCAAGTGGAATTCTATTCTTTTGTAGGAAAGAATGAAAACCCATTACTCCCAGTCCAACACTTCTTTCTCTTTCAGCAGAATATTTTGCATCTTTAAATTGATCTGGAGCTTTATCTATAAAATCTGACAAAACATTATCCAAAAATCTCATAACATCACCAATCATGTCTGGATCATCTTTCCATTCATCATACTTTTCTAAATTAAGAGATGATAAACAACAAACAGCTGTTCTGTCTTTTCCATCTTTATCGATTCCTGTTGGTAGTGTAATTTCACTACACAAATTTGATGTTTTAACAGTTAAATTAGCAAGTTTATGATGTTGTGGAATTAATCTGTTAACTGTATCAATGTAGATTATATACGGTTCACCTGTTTCAATTCTAGCAGTCAATAACCTTATCCATAAATTTCTTGCTGAGATCGTTTGTTGAACAGTGCCGTCTGCAGGACTTTTTAATGCCCATTGTTCATCATTTTCAACAGCACGCATAAAAGCATCTGAAACTAAAACACCATGATGTAGGTTCAGTGCTTTTCTATTAGGATCACCACCTGTAGGTCTTCTCATTTCAATAAACTCTTCAATCTCGGGATGATCGATTGGAAGATAGCAGGCAGCAGATCCTCTTCTTAAAGATCCTTGACTAATTGCCATAGTTAAAGAGTCCATAACTTTTATGAATGGAATTATTCCTGATGTTTTTCCAACTTTACCAATTTTTTCACCAATAGATCTAAGATTGCCCCAATAACTTCCTATACCACCACCTTTTGCTGCTAACCAAACATTTTCACTCCAAAGATCTAAAATGCCACCCAAGCTATCTGATGCTTCATTTAAAAAACACGAAATTGGCAATCCTCTTTTAGTTCCACCATTTGATAAAACTGGTGTAGCTGGCATAAACCAAAGGTTGCTTATGTAATTATAAATTCTTTGACCATGCAAATTATCATCTGCATATGAGCTCGCAACTCTTGCAAATAAATCTTGAAAAGATTCATTGTGACCTAAGTATCTATCTTTTAAAGTTGCTTTACCAAAGTCTGTTAATTTTGCATCTCGAGATCTATCAATTTTAATTATAATCCCTTTGTCATTCTGAAAAAGTTCAGTTTCATTATTTAACGAAAATAGGTCTGGTCTATTTCCTTTTGGAACTTCTTTAACTTCTGGGCTATATTCGGAGACAGCTTTCTTTAGGGCCTGCGATAGAATCTTATTCATATTTTATGTATTATATTTTGTTATTTTTGCGAAAACAACTATATGTTGTATGCGCTTGGTATTAATATACTATATAAACAGTAAATCAACAGAACATTTATAGAACACTATTAAAATAATTCAACTATAAAATTAAAAAAAAGGTAAGTAATTAACAGCATGAATCAATCATTAAAAATAGATCCCTACGGCTTTAGAGAATATGACGCACGATGGGTTTATGAAAAAGATATTAACGCAGAGGGAATCATAAATTTAGGGAAAGGTTTGGGCACACAAATTGTTAAACATACTAAAATAAAAAATCCCAGAGTGATAGTAGGACATGATTACAGATCGTATAGTGAAGAAATAAAGATAGCACTTAAAAGAGGATTAATTTCAACAGGGTGTTTTGTTGAGGATATAGGCTTGTCATTATCTCCAATGGTTTATTTTGCACAATTTAATTTAAATTCGGATGCAGTAGCAATGGTTACGGCTAGTCACAATGAAAATGGATGGACGGGTGTAAAAATGGGTATTAAAAAAGGCTTAACTCACGCTCCAGAAGAAATGGCAGAGTTAAAAAAAATAACTTTAGATCAAAATTTTGTAACTGGTAATGGAAGTGAAAAAGAAATTAAAAATTTTCAAGAAATCTATAAAAATGATTTAATTAAAAAAAATAAAATCAAAAAAAAGATAAAAGCTGTAGTTGCTTGTGGTAATGGAACTGCAGGAATTTTTGCACCTGATATTTTACGTGGAATTGGTTGTGATGTTATAGAATTAGATTGTAATCTAGATTGGACTTTTCCAAAATACAATCCTAATCCAGAGGATTTGAAAATGTTACATGCAATAGCTAAAGCTGTAGAAGAAAATAAAGCAGATATTGGTTTTGGATTTGATGGTGATGGGGACAGAGTTGGAGTTATAGATGACAAAGGAAATGAAATTTTCTCTGATAAAATTGGATTATTAATTGCTAGAAGTTTATCAGAAAAACACGAAAATTCTAAATTTATCGTTGATGTAAAATCAACTGGATTATATTCAAATGACAAAATTTTAAATAAGAATAAATGTAAAACAATTTATTGGAAAACTGGACATTCACATATTAAAAGGAAAGTTAATAATGAAAAAGCTTTAGCTGGATTTGAAAAAAGTGGACATTTTTTTTTCAATCAACCACTTGGGTATGGATATGATGATGGTATAAATTCTGCTATCCAAGTTTGTCATTTATTAGATAATCAAAACAAAAAAATAAGTGAAATAATTGAAGAGATACCAAAAACTTATCAATCTCCTACTATGTCACCTTATTGTAAAGATGAGGAAAAATATTTAGTTGTTCAAAATTTAATTAATGAAATAGAACAAATTAAAAATAAAAAAATTAAGATTGATGATCAAGAGATCAATGAAATTTTGACTGTTAACGGTATAAGATTTACATTCAATGATGGTTCTTGGGGATTGATAAGAGCTTCCTCGAATAAACCATCACTAGTAGTTGTAACTGAGAGTCCTACTTCGAATGAAAGAAAAATTAAGATTTTTAAATTTATAGATGAACTGTTGCAAAAAACTGGAAAAATCGGTGAGTATGATCAAAAAATATAATTAAATATTTTTATCATCATTATCATTTTTTATTTTTTCAGATTTTTCTAAGTTTTGTTCATCTTTAATTTGGTTACTATATTCATCACTATAAAATTTTTTGATTAATTCTTCTTCTTTCTTTTTTTGTTCTAAATCAAATTTTTCTTCCCATTCTTTAATTCTTTGATTTTCCTGTCTAATTCTTTCCTCTTCTTCAGCTTTTTGTTTTAATGCCAACTGTTTTTCTTCCTCAATTCTTTTTTGTTTTTCTTCTTCTCTTCTTAACTCTTCGGCTTTCTCACGTTGTTCTTTTTCTCTTAAAATCCTCTCTTGTTCTGCGGCTTTTATTTTCTCCTCTTTTAATCTTAGTTCTTCTTCTTTAGCCCTTTGTTCTGCTTGTTCTTTTAAAAGTTGTCGTTCAATATCTTGTTTTCTCTCAATTTCTAACTGCCTTACTCTTTCTTCGGTTTCTCTCAATTTTTCTTCTTCGTATTTTAATTTTCTAGCTGCTTCTCTTATTCGTTGTTCTTCATCTAATCTTTTTTGTCTTTCTAACTCTTTTAATTTAATTTGTTCTTGTCTTTGTTTTTCTTTTTCTTCTCGAAGTTGTTCTTTTTTTAATTCTTTAGCTTTAATAGTTTCTTCTTTTGCTTTGATTTTTTCTTCTCGCAGTCTTTGTCTTTCGAGTATTTTTAATCTAAGTTCTTCTTCTTTTATTCTTCTTGAATCTTCACGTATCTTTCTGGATTCTTCATCTTTTATTTTTTGTTGTTCTATTTTTAATCTTTTTGCCTCAATTTTTCTTCTTTTTTCCTCATTTTTTCTAACTTGTTTTTCATTATCAATGATTAATTTTTTTTGAATGAGGATTTGTTTCTTTTCTTCTCGTATTTGATCTAATTTTGCTTTTTGCTCTTCCCTTTTTTGCCTTTGTGTTTCTTTTTTTTCTTCTAAAATTTTTTTCTTTTCAGCCTTTTTTTTATCTTTCTCTCTCTGTTTTTCTAAATTTGAATAATATTTCTTTAATTTATCTTTTGTCTCATCAATAAAATTTAATGGGTTTTTTTTTATTGTCAGTTTTTTGGATATAGAAGACTCAATACTTTTAAATTTTTTAAATCCTTTTTTGAAAATCATAAAAAAAATTAACAATTTATGTCTTAATTAAATATAAATGATGTGTTTAAATTGAGTTTAATTTTTTCTGAATTTTAGAAAAAATCAAAAATAATTGAAAATAAACCCAAAATTCAATTTAAACGTGTAATTAAATAATTTAATAATCAATTTTTTTTTTTAAGAATCGTGTAATAGCAATTAATAATTATGTTTAAAAAAAGTTTTTTATTTCTTATCTTAATTTTACTATCTAACTGCTCGACACCATCTACAGCACTATTGGGTCCTATTTTTACGGGTGCAAAAACTGGTAGTGTATATCAAGCATCTATCTCTTATAGCGGTAATATATTAATTAGTGAAATAAGAGAATTTGAAAAAAAAAAATCTACAAATAAAAAAATTATAGACAATTCTGATATATCAACTTTTGCTAGAACACCACTTGTTATAGCCTCTTATCAAGTTAATGATGTAGAGTTTTCAGAAATATTTGATGAAGAGCCTTTGCCATAATACTTAAAATCAATAATTTATTATTTCAATCATTACGAGTTTTTTAATTTTTTAAGAATCATGTATGATTTATGCAAGGGGTGGTAGAGGGAGACTGAAACCACCTCTTTTTTTTTCTGTTAATTATTTTATTACTTGATACTCAAAATTTTGTGTGTTTTCATTCACACTAATTAATTTTGCTTTATTTCTTATATGAAATTTATATGCCATCTCTGTTAAGGGTGATAAAGTAACTAGTCTATTAAGATGATTTGATTTTTTAATTTTTTTAAATACTTCTTTAACAATCAATTTACCTCCTCCTTTTTTTTTTGACCAAACAGTATAAGCTATAGCTATTTGACCCACGTTTTGATCTCTCTGAGCACTTTGTAAAAAAGCATCATGACTAAATTTATCTAATTCCTCAACATTTTTAGGAATTTTATTTGTATAAGCAAAACACATAACGGCATGAATTTCTCCCATGTATTTGACACCATAAATTTTTCTCCCATAACTTCTTCTAAAAACATTATCTAGTTCTGGTCTCACAGGATCTTCTGCTGTATTACATTCTTTAAGCTCAACTAATTCAGCACCTTTTATCCAGTCAAAAAAATTATCAACTTTCTTGTTGATTATTTGTTTGTTTTTTCTAATTCGTGCTTTAAGTCTGGGGTTAAGCTTTTTTTTTAAACCCATTTTTCTTAAGCGTGCTCTTATACGAGGTTTATATTTTTTTTTTAATATCTTAATCATAATCTAGTTAAAGATTTTTTAATAAGATAATTATAAACTGGAATATCTAAATACAAAAATTGTCCCAACTACATATAAAAAAATCCCAAAAAACATTTGTAATTTTGATTTTTCAATTTTGTGTGCTGAATTTGCTCCAACTCTAGCCATGAACATAGTAATTGGAATAAAGATTAAAAAAGCTGGTATATTTATAAATCCAACACTTAGAGGCAGATTAACTTTTAAAATAAAACCTGAGTACCAAAAACCTACTGCGCCACACAATGCTATAATAAAACCGATTGTGGCTGCGCTCCCTATAGCTTTTTTAATAGGATAACCAAAATATTTTAATATTGGCACATTCATTACAGCACCTCCAATGCCCATTGGAGCTGAAATAAAACCTGAAATTAATCCAAATATTATCCTAAAATGAACCTTAAATTTTTTCTTACTAATTTTTTGTTGATTAGAGTTTATCAATAAATAAGTTCCTAAAAAAAACACAACTATGGTAAAGAAAATAACAAGTGCTTTTGTTTTCATCACTGCTGCAAATGTTGTACCTAACAAAACACCAATTATAACAAATAAACCATATGTTTTTACTATATTTGGATCTACTGATTTATGTTTATTATGTGTATATACAGAAACCATTGATGTAGGAATAATAATAGAAAAAGAAGTTCCAACAGCCAAATGCATCAAATAATTCTGATCAATGCCTAGGGTCTCAAAAATAAAAAAAAGAAACGGCACTGTTATCAATCCACCACCTATACCAAATAAACCAGCAAAAAAACCTACAGGAAAAGCCGTAGCAATCATTAATAGTATATAAAGCGAATATTGATTAGATAAGATTGAATTTAACAGACTAGCCTACTCTTCTTTCAACATTGTTATATTTTATCTTATCCATAATATGATCAATTTTTTGAACATCAGCATCACGAACACACATGTTTTTGCTTAAGTATCTTTTCCAATAGCTAGCTCCTGATTGTCCATGAAACAAACCAAGAGTATGTCTCATGATTTGATTAAGTCTAGTACCTTTTTTTAATTCATCTTTTATATATGGAATTAAATTTTCAATTACATCTTGTCTACTTGGAATATTTTCATTCTTAAATATCTCTTTTTCAATTTCAGCTAATAAATAAGGAGTGTGGTATGCAGCTCTTCCGATCATAACTCCATCAGTTTTTTTCAACTGATCTTTAACTTCCTCAACATTAGTTATGCCTCCATTAATAATAATTTCATCATTTGGAAAATCTTTTTTTAACTTATAAACATAGTCATACTTTAGAGGTGGGATATTCAAATTTTGTTTAGGTGTAAATTTACCAAGCATAGCTTTCCTTGCATGTATTATAAAAGTCTTAACTCCAGTTGATTTTAAAGTTTCTATAAATTTGTAAAAATTTTCATAGTCTTCCACATTATCATACCCAATACGTGTCTTTATTGTAACCGGAAGTTTTGTGACTGATTGCATTTTACTTAAACAGTCTGCAACTAGATTTGGTTCTTTCATTAAGCAAGCACCAAATTTATTTTTCTCAACTTTTTTACTAGGACAACCTAAATTTAAGTTAATTTCATCATAACCAAAGTCTTCTCCTACTTTTGCTGCTTCAGCTAAAAGTTTTGGCGAAGAGCCACCTAATTGAAGTGCTACAGGTTTTTCGTTAATATTAAATTCAAGTAATTTTTTTTTATCACCTCTATTGATTGCTTCATCAACAATCATTTCGGTATATAAAAGTGTATTTTTTGAAATTAACCTTAAAAAATATCTCTCATGACGATCTGTGCAATCCATCATAGGAGCAACTGACACTAACCTATTCATTGAATAACTTTATATTATTTTATTAAGAGTTTGAAGTCTCAGAATCTTCTGATTCTTGGTTTTCGCTCTCAGAAACTTCTTCTAGAGATACATCTCCTTGATCAACGTCTGTTTCTTCAGATACAGGAGTTTCTGTTACTTCTGGTTGAGCAGTTTCAGATAATTCTGCTAAATCTTCTTTTGAAACTTGAATTTTCTCAGGAGCTTTTCTGGCTCTTTTAGATGGTAAAATTGGTGTACCACTTTTTGAAATTTCACCTTTATATAAACTCTCAAAATCATCCCCAACTTCTTCGTCAGCTTCAGCTCCATCATCAACTTGTTCAACGTGTTTTCTTAATTTGTAAACTGCGCTTTCAGTTAAATCTTGAACTTTAATGTTTTCCTCTGCAATTTCTCTTAATGCAATGACAGTATTTTTGTCATTATCTCTGTCTAGAGTTGGTTCAATACCTGTGTTTAATTGAGTTGCTCTCTCTTTAGCAACAAGAACTAATTCGTATGGGCTATCTACTTTATCTATACAATCTTCTACTGTAACTCTTGCCATGCGAGCTATCTATAAGCAGAGGTAAAAAAAATCAAGAATTATTTAAATAAATTCTGGATTTAGTCTATTTCTTACTAAAAAAAGAGCAATTAATGACCCTAAAATATAAATCAAAGAAATCAAAGCTATTTGCTCAATTGAAAACCCATTATCAATCAATATCCCAAATAAAGCTGTACCAAAAGCTGTCGAAAAGACCATGAGGGCTGTGGTTAATGCTTTAATAGATCCAATATATTTTACACCATAAATTTCAGCCCAAGTTGATGATCCCAAAACATTGGCTAGGCCATTGGAAATTCCTATTAAACCAAGAAAAATAAAAGATGTAATAGGATTATCAAAGTAAAATAAAACTAATGTAGAAAACAATAAGGGAATATTCATAAAGATTAAAAGTTTTCTACTAGTAAATTTATCTATTAGAAATCCAGATCCTAGCAAAGTAACAACTGACAATATTGAATAAACCATAAATGATTGAGCAATAACAAAAGAACCCCAATCTTTAGCTTCAGTAATAAAAGATTGATAAACAAAAACACCAGTAGCTATCCATGGCATTGCAAGCATATTTAAGCAAACTATATAAAACCTGTAATCTTTTATAACTTCAATTCTTTTCCATTGTTTAATCTCTCTTTTTTCAAAATCATTAATGTTTGTTTCTTCTCTAGTATCAAAATCTAGTTTTTTTATTAAGAAAAATGAAGCTAATGGTAAAAAGATTAAAGTTAGAATAGATATTGATATCCAAATATTTTGCCAAGCGGTGATTGTTAATAAATAAACAGTTAATACAGGTAAAATAAATTCTGCTGAAGAAAGACCAAACCATCCAGCGCTAAGAGCTTTTCCTCTAGATTTAGTAAAATATCTTGCAATAGTTGTTGTTGCAGTATGAGACATTAATCCTTGTCCAGAAAACCTCATTAGAAAAACTGCAATAAATAAAAAAGCTATAGATGATATTTTTGAAAAGAAAAAACAAGAAAATGATAAAAGTAAGGTAACATAAAAAGCAAATTTAAAAATATTGATATCATCAATCTTTTTTCCAACCCAAATTAAAAGAAAACTACTTAATAATGTGGCTGAAGCATAAATTGAGCCAAATTGTCCATGAGTAATAGAAAGTGTTTCTCTTATGCTTGAATTAAATAAACCTAAAAAAAAACTCTGTCCAAAACTGGAAAAAAATGTAAAAATAAATCCAAATATAATTACTTTTAAACTTAAACTATTAAACATAAAAAATTATGAGTTGTAATGTTGCTTTCATAGGTCTTGGTGTCATGGGTTATCCAATGGCTGGTTATATATCAAAAGGTGGTCATAATGTAACTGTTTTTAACAGAACAAAATCAAAAGCAGAAAAATGGATCAAAGAATACAAAGGTAAAATGGCAGAAACTCCTGCTGAAGCTGCAAAAGATGCTGAATATATTTTTACCTGTGTTGGAAATGATAATGACTTAAGAGAAGTAACCTTTGGTGACAATGGTGCTTTTAAAACTATTAAAAAAGGTGCAATTTATATTGATAACACCACTGCCTCAGCAACAATTGCAAGAGAAATTTATGAGTATGCAAAAAAAAATGGATTTGGTGCATTAGATGCTCCTGTGTCAGGTGGACAAGCGGGTGCAGAGAATGGTGCATTAACAGTAATGATTGGTGGTGATCAAGCTGACTTTGATAAAGCAAAAGATAAAATTGATTGTTACAGTAAAAAAATGAAATTGCTTGGCAATGCAGGAAGTGGACAACTTGCAAAGATGGTAAATCAAATTTGTATTGCAGGATTAGTTCAAGGATTATCTGAAGGAATTAACTTTGGTATGAAAGCTGGATTAAATATGGAGGATGTTATTGAAGTTATTTCAAAAGGTGCTGCACAATCTTGGCAAATGGAGAACAGATATAAAACAATGATTGATGATAAATTTGATTTTGGTTTTGCTGTTGACTGGATGAGAAAAGATTTAAAAATTGCAATGGATGAAGCAAAAAATAATGGTTCATTGTTACCTGTAACTGAACTTGTAGATAAATTTTATGGAGAAGTTCAAGGAATGGGTGGTAATCGTTGGGATACCTCAAGTCTTATTAAAAGATTTAGAAAGTAATGTATGCAACCAGCATACTATGAAAATCTAGAAGAAATTCAAAAGAAGTACTGGTCCATGTTAAATGATGCTGTAACCAACAGGGCTTCACAATTTAGAATTCCAGTTTTTATGTGTGCAAACCAAGATGAAATTGATGGAAGAATAGTTGTTTTACGTAAATCAGACAGAGAAAATAATCTATTACAATTTCATACTGATCTAAGATCTCCAAAGGTAGATATTCTTAAAAAAAACAACAAAGCATCATTACTTTTTTATGATAAAGAAGAAAAAATCCAACTCAGAGTTAAAGTTGAATGTGAAATAAATAATCAAAACTCCACAACTGAAGAGTCTTGGAAAAAAACTCAACATATAAGTAGAAGATGTTATTTAACTGATAGTCCTCCTGGGACCACATCAGAAAATCCAACATCTGGGATGATATCCAAACTAGAAGATTTTGATTATACCATGGAGCAAAGTGAAAATGGTTACAAAAATTTTACTGTTATCAAATGTAAAATTAAATCTATTGAATGGCTTTATCTTGCTGCAAAAGGACATCGTAGAGCGAAGTTTGATTTGGAAAATAAAAAAGAAAGTTGGCTGGTGCCCTAATGAAGAAATATAAGGCTTTGGTTTTATCTTGTATGGATCCAAGATTTCAACACTTAGTATACGAAAAATTAAAAAAAAAGAAATTAGCTAAGAAGTATAGTGCGTTTACAATTGCAGGTGCTGCAGTTGGAGTTACACACGTAAAATTCAAAAAATGGCATAAAACTTTTTATGACAATTTATCAACATCAATTAAATTACATGGAATACAAAAATTGATTGTTATGAATCATGAAGACTGTGGTGCTGCTAAAATTGCTAATGGCAAGAAAGAATTTACTTTAAGTAATGAAAAGAAAATACACCAAAACTCATTTTCTAATCTTAAAAAAAATATAAAAAGAAAATTTCCAAAATTAAAAACTGAATTTAATTTTATTTCTTTAAATGGAAAAATTAATAAATTCTGATTATTGATTTCTAATAAGAGGATATACTTTAGGATTTAAATATTTTAAGTTTGTTAGCATTATTAGACATAAAGTGACTAAACCTATTGAAAATCCTAAATAAATTAAAACCTTTAAATCAAACATCCATACTAATTCAAAAATATTTTCCATAATAAATTTTGAGCCAATTATTGCAAAAAATATTGCAATTAAAATTACAGATTTAAAAATAATGATAAACTCAATCATTGAAGAGTAAACAATTTGCTTTTTTGAAAAACCTAAAATTTTAAAAACTAAATTTTGGTATTCTTTTACTTTTCCCTGAACCATAATTGCACTTGAGATTACAATTAAACCTATAACTATTGTAACAGCTGAAATTAAAGTAACAGCAATGAATACTTTATTTAAAACAGCTGTAACTTTTGAGAGATAGTCAGCAATTTTTATAATTGATAAACTTGGCATAATTTCGAGCATTTCAGTTTCATTAAATTTGTTTGAATTAAATTTTGCAGTAGCCAAGTATTCATGAGGAATTTTTTTTGCAAATTGAGGGTTAAATAACATTGCAAAATTTATACTCAAATCTCGATAATCAACTTCTCTAAAATTTATTACTTTCCCTTCGATTTCACGACCATAGATATTCAAAGTAAAGATATCACCTAGCTGAATGTTAAAATCTTTAGCAACTTTTGCATCTAAAGATATTTGAAGTTGATCTGGTTTTGATAAATCCCACCATTCTCCTTCTAAAATTAGATTATCCTCAGGTGGATTTTCTGTCCATGATGATCTTCGTTCACTCCCAATAACCCAATAACTATCATTATCTGGTTTAATATAAGTATTAGGATCAATTCCATTAATTTTTACAATTCCAGATGAAACCATAGGAACAATTTCAATATTTGCTTTTGGATATATGTTTAAAATACCTTGTTCAAATTTTTCTCTTTCTCCATTTTGAATACCGACAAAGAAATAATCAGGAGCAATATCTGGAATTGATTTAGCAATTTCTCTTTGAAAATTTGTACCAACTAAAGCTAGTGTCAATAATAATGTAACCCCTAAGCCAAGAGACATAACTGTAATAGGAGTTATACTTTTTGTTTGTGTAATATTTTTAATTGAAACTTTTAGAGAAATTATTGAACTTGATTTAAATTTTTTAAGAAAAAAAATGATCAATTTCGACAATGAAAAAAATATAATTAAACAAACAAAAAAAGCAGCAAAGTAACCCAAGCTATAAGAAGGTTGTTCTGATCCAATCGTGAATAATGATATCAAAATAGATAACAAAACAAAGCTTATAACAACTGATCTTTTGGAATAATAAAATTGAAGATTTTGAAATACATTTCTGAATAAATTGGAGGCTTTTACCTGATCTATAGAGCTTATTGTTGGAATAGAAAAAATTACAAGCACCAATAACCCAACTAAAAATATCTTAAAAAAATTAAAAAGTGAAAATACTGGATAAACATTCAATCCCAATCCATCAGATAGATATTTATCTGCTATTGGAACCATTAGAAAGCTTGATCCATAAGCAACAACTGAAATGACAAATAAAAGTATAAATAACTGAAGATAATATAATATTTTGATGTTACCTGAATAAAAACCAACTGCTTTTCTCACAGCAATTGACATATTATTTTGATTGATAAAAGAAAGTAAAGTATTTGCAATTCCAATCCCCGCAATTAGCATTGCGCTGATCGAAACAAGAGATAAAAATTGAGAAAAGTTATTAATAATTCTCTTTATTCCACTTGCAGAATTTTCTGGGTATCTAAGTTTTACCTTCTGATCATCTTTAAAAATTTCCTCAATTCGATTTTCAATTTCTTCTGGCTTATCATTTTCATTAAACTTTACTTTGTATTCATAGTTTAAAAAGCTTCCAATTCCATTTAGCTTTAAAATTTCCAAAGTTTGTTTTCCTGCTAAAGCCCAATCGCCAAATGCAACAAATCCACTTACATCTGGTACTGATTTAATAATTCCAATTACTGTAAAATTTTGGTCCTGAACTTTTACTGTTTCATTAATTTTAATATTTAGGGTTTTTGATAAACTTTCATTGATCAAGATAGTGTTAGCTTCTTTTTGCATTCTTTCATAAGCACCAATTGGCTCATAAACAACATTTCCATATAGAGGGTATTTTTCATCAACAGTCTTTATTCTTGTAAACAAAGATTTATTTTTCTCTCTACCAGTTGTTGAAAGCATAGTGCTAAACTCAATCATTTGAGAAACTGTTGCAAATTCTTTAACTTTATTAACTAGATCTAAATTTCCCTGATTGCGATTATAATCAATTTCTAAATCTCCACCTAAGAGAGCTTTAGCATTATCATTAAGTTCTTTTTTAAGGCTATCTTCAATTGTAAAAATAGCACTCAAAATAAAAAGACTGATAAATAATGTAACGATAATACTCGAAATTTTATGATAATTCCTGCTCAAGTCTTTAAAAGCATATTTAAAGATTAAACTAAATTCTGAGGGATTATTTAATTTTTCCATCTTTAATTTTTATTTTTCTTCTTGCTTTGTCCGCAAGTTTTGGATCGTGTGTCACCATTATTAAAGAGGAACCTTCTTCTTTTACATACTTAAATAATATATTCGCAATCATTATAGAATTTTCGGTATCCAAATTGCCTGTTGGTTCATCAGCTAAAATTAGTTCAGGTTTCATTGCTATAGCTCTAGCAATTGCTACACGCTGCTGCTCTCCACCTGATAATTGACTTGGTAAGTTATTAAAACGATGTTTTAAACCAAAACGATCTAACAAATGTTTTGCTTCCTTATCTGGATTTTTAAAATTATTAAGCTCAAGGGTTAAAGCAACATTTTCAACTGCTGTATAATTAGGAATTAAATAAAATGATTGGAATATAATTCCAATATTTTTTTTTCTTACCTCTGATATTTCATCCTCTTTAAGACTTGTAATTTCTTGATCCTGAAAAAATATTTTTCCTGAGCTAGGTCTTTCTAATCCACCAATTAGCATGATTAAACTTGTTTTTCCTGAGCCACTTTCTCCAACTACAGAAACTGTTTCTTTTTTTTGTATATTTAAATCTATATTCTTTAAAACACTTATATTATCTTTACCAGTTTTGTATTGGAGATTTATTTTTTTTAATTTAAGAAGAGTGCTCATGAATAAAAGTTTATTTATAAAAATTTTGATAATTTTTCTAGTACACTTAAAAACAAATGCAATAGAAAAGGTTGTCTTATTTGGTGACAGTTTAATGGCTGGATATGGATTATCGAAAGAACATCATTTATCTAAGGTTTTAGAAAATAGTCTTAAAAATGATGGGTTTAATATTGTTGTGATTAATGGAAGTGTTTCGGGAAGTACTTCCTCAGGGGGACTAAATAGAGCTGAATGGAGTTTATCTGAACCAGGAATTGATTTAATTATTATTGGTCTGGGTGCTAATGATATGCTCAGAGGAATTAAGCCTGAAGAAACTGAGAAAAATTTAGAACAAATAATAAAGATAGCAAACAACAAAAATATTAAAATCATAATTGCTGGAATGGTTGCTCCAACTACTCATGGTGCTGAATATAAAAAAAGGTTTGATGCAATTTATCCAAACTTATCTAATAAATATAGTTTACCTTTAATACCATTTCTTCTTGATGGTGTAGCACTTGATCCAAGTTTAAATCAACAAGATGGTATTCACCCTAATAAGCTAGGAACTATTAAAGTAAGTGAAACAATCAAAAAAAAAATTATTGATGTTTTAAATTAATAAATATTATTTAAAAAATTGACTTAGAATACTTTTTCCAATTATCTTGATAATGTTTAGTATTTTCTGCTACAGCTTTTTTTTCCTCTTCTGTAACTTCTCTTACAACTTTTCCTGGAGAACCAATCACCAGTGAGTTATCTGGTATTTCTTTATTTTCGGTGATTAAAGCTTTAGCTCCAATGATACAATTCTTTCCAATTTTAGCATTATTAAGAATGACTGCACCGATTCCAATTAAACTATTGTCACCTATCGTACATCCATGAAGCATTACCATATGTCCAACAGTTACATTCTTTCCAATTTTTAATGGATAGCCTGGATCGGTGTGCAAAACACTTCCATCTTGAACATTTGATCCCTCACCTACGTGGATATTTTCAATATCTCCTCTTAGGGTTGCATTAAACCAAATACTAGAATTTTTTTCTAAAGTAACATCACCAATTATAGTTGCATTTGGTGCTACCCAATTTTCGCCAGAGTTTTTTGGTTTTTTATCTTTTAAATCGTAAAACATAATTTATATATTATTACATTATGCCAATACAAACTCCAATATGTGATTTCGGCCAAAAGGCACATGACTTTAAGCTTAAATCAACTGACAATAAAATAATTTCTTTAGATGATGTTAAAGGTGAAAATGGGACTTTGATAATGTTTATTTGTAACCATTGTCCTTATGTAAAAGCAGTTACGAAAGATATTGTAGAGGACTGTAAAAAATTAAAAGACTTAGGAGTAAATTCAGTGGCAATCTGTGCAAATGATGCGGAAAACTATCCAGAAGACTCATTTGAGAATATGATTGAATTTGCAAACAAAAATCAATTTAATTTTCCTTACTTAGTAGATGAAACACAAGAAGTAGCTAGAACTTATGATGCAGTATGCACACCAGATTTCTTTGGATATAACAAAAATTTAGAGCTTCAATATAGAGGTAGATTAAGAGAACTTAAAAATTTAATTCCAGTAAGAGAAGGTGAAAGCGATTTATTTAATGCAATGAAGCAAATTGCACAGACTGGAAAAGGACCTGAAAATCAAACTCCAAGTGCTGGCTGCAGTATAAAGTGGAAAAATAATTAATGTATTTGATTGTTACTAGAGCCTACCCACCTGAATTAGGTGGTATGCAAAGTTTGATGTGGGGGCTTAGTAAAGAAATGTCTAAGAACTTTATGATAAAGGTTTTTGCAGATTATCAAGAAAATCATAAAGAATTTGATAATAAAGAAAACTTTTCAATTGAAAGAGTTGGCGGAATTAAATTCTTAAGAAAAATCCGAAAAGCACAATTAATCAATGAATATTTGAAAGAAAATAAAGTTCAAGGTGTTATAGCTGATCACTGGAAAAGTTTAGAATTAATAAATACTGATAAAAAGAAATATTGCCTAATACATGGTAAAGAAATTAATCATCCCAAAGGAAGTTCACTAAATAAAAGAGCTAATAAAGTTTTAAATAATGTTGAAAAAGTAATTGCTAATTCAGAATATACAAAAAATTTAGCAATCAATAATGGAGTTGAAGCAAATAAAGTAGTTGTGATTAATCCTGGTGTAGATCCTGCAAAAGAGTTAAATAAAAAATCACTTGAAAAAGTTGAAAGCTTATTAAAAGTTAAAACTCCTCGTTTAATCACGGTATCGAGATTTGATAAAAGAAAAAATCACGAAAAGGTTATAATGGCTTTACGAAATTTAAAACAAAAATACCCGGATATTGTTTATATGTGCATTGGAGATGGTGATGAGTTAGAAAATATCAAAGAACTAGTTAAAGAACTCGATCTAAGTACACAAGTTATGTTTTTTAATGATATTAGTGATGAATTAAAAAACTCTTTAGTGGCTAAATCAGATATTTTTGTCATGCCATCAATTATACACAAAACTTCTGTCGAAGGATTTGGAATAGCTTATGTTGAGGCAGCACAATATGGGATTCCTTCTCTTGGTGGAAAAGATGGTGGCGCTGCAGATGCAATACAACAAGATAAAACTGGTTTTATTTGTGATGGAAATAACTTAGATGATATTTATTCATCATTAGACACTATGATTGAAAATAAAAGATATATAGAACTTGGAAAAAATGCCAAAGAATATGTTTCTAAATTTCAATGGGAAAAAATATTAGATCAATATAAAAAAATTATTTAAGTATTTCTTTTAAAAGATTTAAAAATCTGCCAACTCACAATACTAATTGTAATCAATAAAATTATTAAAGTTAAAGGTCTGTCCCATAAAAAACTAAAAGAACCATCACTTATTAGTAAAGATCTTCTTAAATTTTCTTCCATCAATTTTCCTAGTACAAAGGCAAGAATTAAAGGTGGCATTGGAAAATCATACAAGCGCAAAAATGTTGCAGCAACAGCAATACCAATCATTAAATAAATATCAAAATTATTAAATGAAATTAAATAAATTCCTGTAATTGAAAAAAAAAGAATTAAGGGGATTAAAAAATTTCTAGGTACAGCAAGTATTCGAGCAATGTAAGGTATTAATGGTAAATTTAAAATCAATAAAACTACCATCCCAATATACATTGACATAATTACTGACCAAAAAATTTCAGGATTAGTTTGATACAATCTTGGTCCTGGTTGAATACCAAAACCTAATAAAGCTCCTAACATTACAGCTGTGGTACCACTTCCTGGAATTCCTAAAGTTAATAATGGTACAAATGAACCTGAGCATGCAGCGTTATTAGCCGTCTCTGGGGCTGATAAACCATGAACACTTCCTTTACCAAATTTTTCTTTCTCTTCATCACTAACATAATTTCTCTCCATTCCATAAGCTAAGAAAGAAGCAATTGTTGCACCTGCTCCTGGTAATACTCCTATTAAAAAGCCTAAGATTGATGACCTTGGTATTGTTTTAGCCATTTTAATAGTTTCTTCTTTATTCACTTTTATTGATCCAAGCTCAGTTAAAGAAATTTGTTTTGCAGCACGATTTGGATCCTTGCCTCTAAATATAATTGTTAACGCTTCGCTCATTGCAAAAGTTGCCATTACGATTAGTACAAAACTAATACCATCTGAAAGATTCATGTTTCCAAATGTAAATCTAGAAATATCTGATAAGGAATCTTGGCCAATCGATGCTAACATTAAACCCAAAACTACCATCATCATTGCTTTTAAAAACTGTCCTTTGGAAGAAAAAGCTGAAACAGCAGTTAAACCCAATATCATTAATGCAAAATAATCAGGTGATCTAAAAGATAAGCTTATTTTTGATAAGCTAGGTGCAGCAATTAATAAAAATATTGCTGATATTGTTCCTCCAGCAAATGAACTGTAAGCTGCTATAGCTAAAGCTTTACCTGCTTTACCCTGTTGAGCCATGGGATAACCATCAAAAGAAGTTGCTACCGTTCCAGGAACTCCAGGTGCATTTAATAATATTGATGAAGTTGAACCACCAAAAACTGCTCCATAATAAACACCAGCCATTAAAATTAAACCTGATGCAGGATCAAAACCATATGTAATTGGAATCATTAAAGCAATTGCCGTCATTGGGCCTAAACCGGGAAGCATTCCAATAATTGTTCCTGCAAAACAACCTATCATTACAATTATTATATTTTGTAATGACAAAGCGGTATTTAAACCAATTAAAATTCCATCTATCATCCAATAATTCCTAAATATTTTAAAAGTGGATCTCTTAAGTAAATATTAAGAACCCCATGAAGCAAAAACATAAAAATAGCTACAAAAGGAAATGAAAGTAAAAACATCCAAATCCATCTTCTTTCACCTAAAAAATAATAAGAAGCAATTAAAAATAATGAAGTAGATACAAAATATCCAATCTTCAAAATTACTGCTCCATAGATAATTGATATTAAGATTAAGTAACTAATACTTTTATAATCTAAATGTTTATGATTAACATCTGATTTTAATTTTTCTGGTAAAATTATTTTTAAACCAGAAAGAAAAATTCCAGCCCAACCCAAATAAATTGGAAAAGTTCTCGCATTAAAGGGAGCATTTTCATCAAACGTAAAAACAACTATTTGATGGGCAGTGTATAAATAAAATGCTGAAAAAATAAAAAAGAGCAGTGAGATAAATTTAGTTGCACTAATTCTCACTGCTCTTCCTAATTAATTAACCCGCAAGGATTAAATAACCCCTAATTTCTTCATTAGGTCTGTCATCTCTTTAGTTTGTTTTTCTAAAAACTTAACAAACTTTTTGTCAGGGTTATAAATATTAACCCAAGCATTTCTTGCTCTGACAGTTTCCCACTCAGAAGTTTTTTGTACATCGCCTAACATTTTAGCAATAGCTTTTTTATCTTTATTGCTCATGCCTGGAGGGCCAAAAAATCCTCTCCAGTTAACGAATTGTACGTCATATCCTTGTTCTTTAAGTGTTGGTGCATCAGGTGCATCAGAAACTCTATCAGGTGCAGTTATACCAATAATTCTTACTTGGTCTCTTGCTCCCATAAGTTCACCTAAACCTGTAGAAATAATTTGTGTTTCTCCAGATAAAAGTCCAGCTAATGCTTTTCCACCTGCATCATAAGGAACGTAAATAACATCGTTTGGATTTGCTCCAGCTTCTTGGAATGCTAAAGCTCCAATTAAATGGTCCATACTTCCTCTTACAGATCCACCAGCCATTTTTACAGACTTAGGATCCTTTTTGTATGCATCAACAACATCTTTAAAGTTTTTAAATGGTGAATCTTTAGCAACTGCTATTGCACCATAGTCTCCAATCACACCGGCAATCGGCACTACATCTTTATAAGATAGTACTCCGCTTCCACCACCAGTTACATAACCTTCGTGTCTAGTAATAGATCTTAAAACCAACGGTGTTGATTGAACTAAAACAGTGTTAGCAGGCTTATTGTTAATCATATAAGCAAGTGCTTTACCACCACCACCACCTGACATATTTTCAAATGATGCGCTTTTTAAAAAGCCAGCTTTTGTTAAAGCTTCTCCAGTACCTCTAGCAGTTCCATCCCAACCACCACCAGCACCACCACCAATTACAAAGTGTAATTTTTCAATTGCAATTGAGTTTACTGTTGTAGCTGAAAATAGAAGGATAGCTGAGAAAAATACTGAAAGTATTTTTTTTAAGTTTTTCATTATTTATTCCTCTATTTGTTAGTTATGTAAATTTAATTTATTTCTTTTGTTATTGGCCACCAATTAATACCTTGATGTTCTATAGAATAGAACATATTGTTCTATAGAGTAGGATATATGAAAAAAAATATACAAGGAGTTGAATCGGTTAATAAAGCTTTAGAAATATTAAACTGTTTCACTGATAATAATGAAACTCTTACAGTTACCAAAATAGCAAATATTACTGGTGATCATAAAAGTAGAATTTCAAGAATATCTAAATCACTAGAAAATTACGGATATATTAGAAAAATAAAAAGTGGAGAATTTAAAATAGGTCATTCAATTTCAAGACTGTATGAAATTTATGAAAATAGCTTTAATTTGAAAAATTCAATTAAAAAAGAACTAGATTTTATTTCTTTTAAAACAAATGAAACAGCTAGCTTTTTTGTTAAACAGAAAGAAGAGAGAATATGTATTCAGACTAGTGAACCAAAAAAAATAATTAAACATTCAATAGAAATTGGAATAAAAAAACCACTTAATAAAGGTTCAAGTGGCCATATTTTATCTGCTTATCATAATTTGCCAATAGAAAATAAAGAAAAAATTTTGAAACAAGGATACTCAATGTCTTTTGGAGAAAGAGATAGGGAAATTGCATCAGTATCAGTACCTATATTTAGGTCAAAAAAACAATTTTTAGGTGCTTTAACAATTACTGGTCATATCTCAAATTTTAATAGGAAAAACTGTATTTTCTTTTTAAATACCCTTAGATCATCAAAAATTAAAATTGAAAAAAATTTAATTAAAATTCGATAATGTCAAATTTTATAAATTTAGATAAAGAAAATATAAAAAATTTATTTTCAAAAAATTTCTTAATTGTAATTCTAATTTCTATTCCAAGTGCAATTGTTGCAGATTTTTTTAATATTCCTCTTGCTTGGATGATTGGTCCAATGATTGCAACATCTTTGGTTGCTTTAAAGGGTTTTCAAGTTCTAATGCCCAAAATAGCATTAAGCTCAATATTAATTATCTTAGGACTTCATATAGGAAATTACATTGACCAAAATCTTTTCAGCCAAATGGTTAATTGGATTTGGACAACCGTTATCATGTTTTTTTATATTGTTGTAAGTATCTTGATTGTTTCAAAATATTTGCAAAAATTTTCAGGGTATAAAGAAAAAACATCTATATTTTCTGCTGCTCCAGGTGCCTTGGGCCCTCTAATGATTTTAGCTGAATATGAAAAATCTGATTTATCTCAAGTTGCAACTGCTCACTTAATAAGATTAATTATTATAATAACTCTATTCCCTTTTATAATTGTTAGTCTTTATCCGTCTGAAGCTTTGGAATTAGAAAAATTTGATTATATGTCTCAAAACCATTGGAATTTAGTTTTATTAATAATTGTTTCATTAATATTCATATTCTTTTTTGATAAATTTAAAGTTCCAGCAGCACTTCTTTCTGGAACATTAGTTGCGAGTGGTGCTTTACAAATATTTGATATTGCCTCTTATAAACTGCCAGATGCTTCTATCAATTTTTGTTTATTAATTTTAGGAGCATCAGTTGGGTGTAGATTTGCTAACAAAACATTTAAAGAAGTTGCAAGTAATTCTTTTCATGGATTAGTTGCAACTATACTTTTAGTTTTACTAGGTTTGATAGCAGCTTACATTGCAACTTTTTTTGTTGATAATAATTTTTTAAGTTTGATTTTATCTTTCTGTCCTGGTGGAATTTATGAAGTAGCTGTTATTGCTATTGCTTTTGACTTAGAACCCGACTTTGTAGCTTTTCATCATATTATAAGATTATTATTCATATTATTCATTGTGCCAGTAATTTTAAGATTAGTAAAAAAAACTAAGATAAAGAGTTAGATAATCTTTCAAAAACTTTTTCAGCACTTAAATTATTAAGATCACTTACTTCAATAGCTTTAAAGTTTTCTCTTTCAATACTTACCTTGTAAGCCGTTGTATGTTTGCCAAATAATGTAAGACCTTTAGATCCTACATGAGCTGCGATATGTGCTGGACCAGTGTCGTTAGCTACAACAAATGAACTATCTTTAATTAAAGATGTTAACTGAGATATATCTAGCGCTCTACCATTATCTAATAAAGCTAATGCATTTATATCTTTTGCATCATTAATTTCGGAAGGGCCTGGTACAGTTAAAATTTTATACTCATCACCAAATCTATTTGAAATTAATTCAATAAGTTTATTGTAATGAGGCCATTTTTTTATTGCCAAATGTGGTGAACAAAAAGGAAATAATAAAATATATTTATCAAATTTATAGAAATTTTTAATTTCACTTATGTCTGTAGAAGCCCAGCCAAAATCTGGCTTTAAAGTGTTTGAAGTATTTAAACCAGATTCTTTTAATTGATGATCAAATCTTTCTAGCACAGAAATTTTATCAAATTCTTCTTTATTTTTATCTGATGGTAAGGTTGTGATTGAACTCGACCAAACTATTTTATCAGCCTTTGGAAAAAGAATATTTTTATAAAAAGTAGTTCTTGAAGAATTTTGAAGATCAAAAACTTTTGAGAATTTGTACTTCTTCAACTTTCGCATTAATAAATATAAATAAATTAAATTATATCGAGGTAATCTCTTATCTAAAATCACCTCATGAATAAAAGGGTTTTTCTTAAATAAATCAAAGTAAGGTTTAGTTGTAAGTAGAAATATTTGATCATTTTTATGGTTTTCAGATATATCTTGAATTGCACCACTTGCTTGCGCTATATCTCCTAATGATCCGTGTTTAATAATTAAAATATTAGACATATTTATAACAAGATAGCACAGTATTAAATTTTATGAATAAAATTATAGTAGAAGTTTCAATTGGAGAACTTTTAGACAAAATTTCAATTTTAGAGATTAAACAAGAAAAAATAAAAGATTCTGAAAAGTTAAAGTTTATCAACAATGAACACTCTATTTTAAAAGATCAGTTAGAAAAGAATGTTAAGTCTGATGACAAACTGAATAATCTTTATCAATCTCTAAAAGAAATAAATGCTAAACTTTGGGTTATTGAAGATGACAAAAGACAATGTGAGAAAGATAAAGATTTTGGGGAAAAATTTATTAAACTTTCAAGAGATGTCCATTTTTTGAATGATGATCGTGCAAAAATTAAATTAGATATAAATAACCATACTGGATCAGCAATCAAAGAAATAAAAGAGTATACTAATTATTAAATGGGACTTCATTTTTCAGAGGAAGAATTTAAATCAAGAAAATCTAAAGTTTTGAGTTCAATGAAAGAACAAAATATAGATGCTCTTTTAATGTTTAGGCAAGAATCTATGTATTGGCTAACAGGATATGACACCTTTGGATATGTTTTTTTCCAAACATTAATCTTAGATAAAAATGGAAACATAATACTCCTTACTAGAGCTCCTGATCTAAGGCAGGCTCAAAATACATCTAATATAGGAGATATTAGAATTTGGGTTGATAAAGATGGTTCAAACCCAACTGATGATCTTAAAATTATTTTGGATGAGCTTGATCTAAAAGGAAAAAAATTAGGTGTTGAATATGAAGCTTACGGTTTAACTGGACGTAATGCTTTAAGACTTAACAAATCTTTAGAAAATTATTCTAGTGTAGAAGATAAATCAGACTTAATAACAAAATTAAGAGTAGTTAAATCCAAAGAAGAAATTGTTTATGTAAAAAAAGCTGCTGAGCTTGCTGATAAAGCTTTAGATGAAGTGTGGAAACATGCGAAAGCTGGTGTAAGTGAATCTAAAATATTAGCAGAAATGAATAGAGTTATATTTGAAGGTGGCGGTGATTATCCTGCGAATGAATTTATTATTGGTTCAGGAAAAAATGCTCTTCTTTGCCGTTATCAAGCAGAAAAACAGATTTTGAACAAGCAAGATCAATTAACTGTAGAATGGGCTGGAACTTACAGACATTATCATTCGGCAATGTTTAGAACTATTCCTATTGGTAAAGCAGATTCTAAACATCATAAAATGCATGAGGCTTGCGTTGAAGCATTAAAGAATTGTGAAAAAAAATTAATACCAGGAAATAAAATTGGAGAAGTTTTTGATACTCATGCAAAAACTTTTGATGATCTTGGTTTTAATAAAGCAAGAATGAATGCGTGTGGTTATTCTTTAGGAACTACCTTTTCTCCAAATTGGATGGATTGGCCAATGTTATATACAGGAAATCCATACATTATAGAACCTGGTAATGTATTCTTTATGCACATGATATTAATGGACTCTGATAATGGTTTAGCAATGAATTTAGGTGAAACTTATTTAGTGACTGATAATAGCAACGAAAGACTTGGTAAAAAAAAGTTAGATTTAGTTGTACTTTAATTATCGTACACGCACCTAAAGCCTACATAGATAGCATAAAAATTTGAGGGTTTGTATTGTGCTCCTGAAACTTTTGTCTTAGAAGATCCATACCACCATGATCCTCCTGCAGTTAATGAATTGTCACCCTTAATATCATCTATCCATTCCCAAACATTGCCACCCATCGCAACTAAACCATTAATACCGGGTTTTAATTTTGTAACATCTTCATGTTTGTTTATAGCAAGCAAATCTTGAGTGTTCATATCTTTTGGATTATCACCACTTGGATATTCATATTTTTTACCATTTACAAAATAGGCTGCTTTTTTCCATTCTTCAAATATTGGTAATCTTCCATTATGGTATTTACAGAATTTTTCAGCTTCAAAAAAACTTACATGTGTAGCAGGTTCAAATATACTTTTTGGTTTTTTACCATAAGGAGTTTTGTAGTTCCAATTTTTTCTTTTCTCCCATCCTGCTCCCCATTCATAACCTCCTCCGGTCCTTTCAGCTTCAGTTATAAGATTAATATTGTTAGCAAATTCCTCAAATTCTTTGATTGTAATTTCATATTTGTTTATTGAAAAATTATCTATTTGAATTTTTGTATTTTCAAATGAGAGACTAATATTAGGAAACAAAAACAGTACAAATAAAATGAATTTTTTCATTAAGGCTTAATTAGTTGAAACTGTATTTTTTTTCTAAAAACTTA
Organism: Candidatus Pelagibacter sp. HIMB1483; assembly: GCF_052048135.1. Taxonomy (NCBI): domain Bacteria; kingdom Pseudomonadati; phylum Pseudomonadota; class Alphaproteobacteria; order Candidatus Pelagibacterales; family Candidatus Pelagibacteraceae; genus Candidatus Pelagibacter; species Candidatus Pelagibacter sp. HIMB1483. Next base: position 874,114 of record NZ_JBNAIM010000002.1, read on the forward strand.
ATCACATTATGAATAATAAAAGTCATAAATAAATATATTCCACCTGCAACAATAAATACCTCGATTGGTTTGAAAGTTGTAGAAATTATATATTTTGCAACACCAGTTAAGTCCATAATAGTGACCGTACTTGCGAGAGAAGTGCCTTTCATCATTAAAATAATTTCATTACCGTAAGCTGGAAGTGATTGTCTGATAGCAATTGGAATTTGAATTTTATAAAAAATAATTTTGCTTGATATACCTAAGCTTTGCCCAGCTTCAATTATTCCAGGTTTGATTGTCTGAAAAGCTGATCTTAATATTTCCGAAGTATAGGCACCAGTATTTAAAGCAAAAGCAATAATTGCACACCAGTAAGGTTCTTTTAAAATCACCCAAAGAAACGTTGATCTTAAATATTCAATTTGACCTAGACCAAAATAGATAATGAATATCTGTACTAGAAGTGGAGTGCCTCTAAACACATATGAATATCCATAAGCAAATTTATTAATAAAAACATTTTTATTTAATCTTAAAATTGCAAATAAAAGACCAATGAATAATCCTACAATTAAAGACATAGATAAAAGTTTTAAAGTTATAAGAGCAGCATTTAATAACTTTGGAAAACTATTCATCATCAATTCAAAATCCATTAATACCCCCTGCTATACTTAACTTCTAATTTGTTTATTAATTTCATACTTAAGAAAGTCAGCAACAGATATAAAACTGCTGCAAAAGAATAAAAGAATAATGGATCTCTCGTAGAGCCAGCTGCGATATAAGATTGTCTCATTATCTCAACTAAACCTGTAACTGAAATTAGAGATGTATCTTTAAGTGTAATTTGCCAAACATTGCTCAAATTAGGAATTGCAAGTCTCAACATTTGGGGAAGAATAATTTTGTAAAATTGTTTAAATTTACTAAAACCTAAAACTTTTGCAGCCTCAAATTGTCCCTTATCAATTGACTGAATTGCTCCTCTAAAAACTTCTGTAGAATAAGCCCCAGAAATAATACCAATTGCAAATGAACCAGTAAGAAATGCATTAATCTCTATATATTCATTATAACCAAACATTGAAGCAACAAACATAATCGCTCCACTTCCTCCAAAAAAGAAAAGGTAAATTACTAAAAGTTCTGGCACACCTCTTATAACAGTTGTGTAAATATTAGCGACTAAGTTTAAAGATTTATATTTAGATAATTTTAATGGAGTAAAAATTGCAGCAAAACTAAAACCAATTATCATTGCTGTAATTGATACAGCTATTGTCATTAGGGTTGCACGAAATAACTCATCACCCCAACCAGTATCTCCAAATGTTAGAAGTTCCATACAGACTGGCGACTATACATGATAGTCGCCAAATCTAAAATTGAATTACATAGAAGCGTCGAAACCGAACCATTTAGTAGCAATTCTACTAATGTCTCCGTTCTTTCTCGCTTTATCAATTGCTTTGTTAAATGCTTTTAAAAGTTCAGTGTCGTCTTTTCTAATACCAACTCCTACACCATTTCCAAATGCACCACCTGAAAAAGTTGGTCCAGTTAAAACAACTGGCTTACCAGATTTTTCTGCGTAGTCACTAAAAGCTACCGCAGCTGCTAATGCAGCATCACATCTTCCAGATGCCAAATCTAAGTTTACTTCGTCTTGTGTTTTATAAGTTCTTACATTTACTTTCCCTACATCACCAGAATCTAAAAAGTTTTGGTGAATAGTTGCAGTTTGAACACAAACAGTTTTACCAGCTAATGCTGCAGTAAGTGTTTTAAGAGCTTTTTTTGCATCAGCATTAGGTTTTGTAAGATTAATTCCAGCCGGAGTATCTAGACCCTCTAGACTTGAACCTTTCATAACAGCTAATGAAGCAACTTCATCTGCATAACCCTGAGAAAAGCTAATTGCTTTTTGTCTTTCAGCAGTAATCGACATTCCTGCCATTATTGCATCGAATTTTCTCATAATTAACGCGGGAATCATTCCATCCCAATCTTGCTCAACTATTACACACTGTTGTCCAATGTATCTGCAAAGCGTATAAGCTAATTCAACTTCAAATCCAATTAACTTACCAGACTCATCTTTTGAGTTCCATGGAGGATAAGCGCCTTCTGTTCCGATTCTTATTTTATCAGCATTAACATTTCCTATAATTAATAAAGAAAGCAAAACTGAAAAAATAGTTTTTTTAAATATATTCATTATTCTCTCCTTTAATTTTATGAACAAGTATTTCACAAATTAAAGAATTTAAAAAGAAAAAATTAGTGATTAATTGAAGAAGAAAAATTCCAAGAACAATCAAAACTAGGTATATAAACTCTAGATAAATTGGTATTTCCAAAGTGATGATGAAAAACATTCATCCAATTTTCAACTTGAAGAGGTTTTTTGTCTTGACTTCCGACTTGAGCTGTAATCACCCCTTTAGGTTTTAAAATTCTTACAAGTGAATCCATATTTTTAGCGGCAAGATCTATGCAAAATTGATCGTCATTTAAATCAACAAATATATGGTCATAAGTATCATCATTAACTGATTTAATACTTTCAAAAGCATCTCCCCATACACATTTCACCGAGTTTTTTTCTGTAGCTTTTTTTCCTATATCTCCTAAATGTTTATTGCAAACTTCAACTACCTCAGGATCAAGTTCATACCAATCAATAAAATTAAATTTTTTAGAAATACATTCTCTAGCTACACCACCATCCCCACCTCCAATGATTGCAGCTCTTTCATTATTTTGGTTTAATTTTAAACCTGCCCCAACAAAAGTTGAGCTATATAAATGCTCGTCAGATGCAGCAACTTGAATTTCACCATCAATAAATAACGATTTTCCAAATTGTTCCAGTTCCAATATTTCAATATGTTGACCTACTTTAGATTTAAAATCTTCCAAAACATCATTTACAACATATGATTTTTGTAAGCCTGGTGAGCTGTAAATATCATGATAAAGCGATCTAGTGTCTCTATTAAATTCTTTTTTTACTATTCTCTTATGTTTAAATTCTTTTTTAATTATATCTATCGCGATTGATGGACTTATTTTTCCACACGTGAAAAAATCAAAACTAATAATTTCTTTTTCAGGAAATGTATGAAAGCTAATATGACTTTCTGCTAACAAAGCCAATATCGTAAAGCCTTGTGGTTCAAATTTATATTTGGATATATTAAGTATTGTTACTTTTGCAGCTTTTGCAATTTCATTTATGACTCTTTCATAAACAGAGGAATCGTACTCTTTATCTGTACCGATAATATCTAAAGTGATGTGCTCCCCAACTTTTATCATAAAAATTATCCACTTTTATAATTTTTAACTTTTTCCAAGATTTTTTTCATTTCTGCATGAGAAAGAATCTTGGGCTCTCCCATCTTTAAAGCAATAATATATTGTTGGCAAATATTTTCTACCTCTTGTGCAAGTTCAAAAGCTTTAGATAAATTTTCTCCAAATGCAACCTGACCGTGGTTTGACATCAAACATGCTTTTCTATCTTTAAGAGCTTTGATTATATTCATTGAAAGTTCGTGCGTACCAAAGGTTGCATATTCAGAACATCTAATATCTTCACCACCTGCTAGGGCTATCATGTAATGAAATGGTGGAATTGATTTACCATGAGTTGAAACTGCAGAAGCGTGCGGAGAATGGGCGTGAACTATAGCTTTCGCTTCCCATTTATTTTTGTAAATATCTTGATGAAATCTCCACTCTGATGAAGGATTTTTTCCAGAATTAAACCATGATAAAAAGTCTTTTTCCTCAGTTAGAGATAAAAAAACTATATCTTCTGGTTTTAATGATTCGTATTTTTTTCCTGATGGAGTGATAAAAAAACCTTCAATACCGTCCTCCGTTCCTCTTACTGAAATATTTCCAGATCTTAAAGGAGATAAATTTGTTGTATTAAGTTTAATCGAATACTCGATTACATCTTCTCTTTCTTTTAAATTTTTCATTTGAATAATTTTTTTAATCCTTCTGTTGATGCCTCACAAATACCTTTTTCTGTAATTAAAGCTGTAACATATTTTGCAGGTGTTACATCAAATGCTAAATTCATAGCTTTACTTTTTCTTGGATATATTTGTATTTTTTTTATCTCACCTTTTTCATCCAAACCTTCAATATGTGATAATTCTTCTGAATTTCTCTCTTCAATTGGAATATCTTTTTGATCTTTTATATTCCAATCAATTGTAGAACTAGGTAATGCTACGTAAAAAGGAACATTGTTGTCGAAAGCAGCCAATGCTTTTAAATAAGTTCCGACTTTATTACACACATCTCCATTTGCTAAAGTTCTGTCTGTTCCAACAATACACATATCAACCTCACCTCTTTGCATTAAAATTCCACCAGTGTTATCAGCGATGATTGTGTTCTTAATTCCTTCCTCATTTAACTCATATGAAGTTAAGTTTGCTCCTTGATTTCTTGGTCTTGTTTCATCGGCCCAGACATGAACTGGAATTCCTTTTTTATGTGCGTGATAAATTGGTGATGTTGCAGTGCCCCAATTTATTGTTGCGAGCCAACCAGCATTACAATGAGTTAAAATATTTACTGTATCTTTTTTTTTATTATATATTTCTTCAATAATTTTAAGACCATTTAAGCCAATATTTTCACAAAATTTAATATCCTCTTCACAAATTTCTTTTGCTTCGATCAAAGCTATATTAAAAATTTTATCACTATTAACGCCTGAAAGTTTACTCATCATTCTCTCAACAGCCCACTTAAGATTTATAGCTGTTGGTCTTGAACTAATTAATTCATCTGCACACTTTTTTAAAAATGACTGATCATTTTTTTCAATAATTGCTAAAACTAATCCATAAGCTGCCGTAGCTCCAATTAAAGGTGCGCCTCTTACTTCCATAACTTTTATTGCATTTATTGCATCTTTAACCGTTTTTAGATCTTTAATAATAAATTTATGTGGAAGTTTTGTTTGATCAATAATTTTAACAACATTATTTTCAAACCATATAGTACGGTATTCTTTACCTTCAATTCTCATTTATTTAAAACTCTGCCAGCAATTGTTTTGAGTTTATCTATAGTTTTTTGTGTTCTTTTTTCTGGAGCAGTAATTATTGCAACATCTAAACAATTATTTGTTGGATCGTCAGGATCAATGTAGTTTTCAAAGTTTTCTATTAAATTTTTAATCATATTTTTTGCTTTGGCTGCATTTCCTAAAAGAACTCTTATTACTTGTTGCACATCAACATTTTCATGATCTGGATGCCAACAATCATAATCTGTTACCATAGAAACCGATGCGTATCTAATTTCTGCTTCTCTTGCTAATTTTGCTTCAGGCATATTTGTCATTCCGATGACATCAGCTTTCCAAGATCTATATAAATTTGACTCTGCTAAAGTTGAAAATTGTGGTCCTTCCATAACTACATAGGTTCCACCTTTTTGATAATCTATCTTTTCCTTTTTAATTGCCTCCTCACATGCATTCATAAGTCCAGTTGAAGTAGGATGTGCCATTGAAACATGGGCAACTATTTCATCATCAAAAAACGTTTTATTTCTTGCAAAAGTTCTGTCTATAAATTGATCAACAATAACAAATTTACCTGGTGGTAAATTTTCCTTCAAAGATCCTACGGCAGAAACAGATACAATATCTGTAACGCCTAATTGTTTTAGTGCATCTATATTTGCTCTAAAATTTATATTCGTTGGAGAAATAAAGTGACCCCTTCCATGTCTTGGTAAAAAATAAACTTCTTTATTTTTGTAATTAGTCTTTAAAATATGATCTGATGGTTTTCCCCAAGGAGTAGTAATTTCTAATAGTTCTCTCTCTTTAAGTTCTTCAACATCATATAAACCACTTCCACCTATGATTGCTAATTTATTTTTTGACATATATAAGTATTTAAAAATTTATTATATAACTCAACAATAATGAATCTTAAAGAATTTATTAGATCAATACCTGATTATCCAAAAAAGGGGATTTTGTTTAGAGATATTACAACTCTAATTAAAGACTCAAGCGCATTTAATGAAACTATTGATCAAATAGTAGAGAGATCAAAAAAAATAGAATTTAATAAAATTGCAGCAGTTGAATCTAGAGGTTTTGTATTTGCTGCGGCAGTTTCCTATATACTAAAAAAACCTTTTGTTATGCTTAGAAAGAAAAACAAATTACCAGCTGAAGTTCATTCAGTTGATTTTGAATTGGAGTATGGAACTGCAACAATTGAGGTTCATAAAGACTCGATAAATGAAAATGACTCGGTACTGATTATTGATGATTTAATCGCAACTGGAGGTACAGCTGAAGCAGCTGCAAAACTTGTTGAAATTTCAAATGGTAAAGTTGCTGCTTTCATTTTTGTTATTAATTTATTTGATTTAAATGGTACAGAAAATTTAATTAAAAAAGGCTATAAAGTTGAAAACTTAATTGATTTTCCTGGACATTAAATTTTAAAATGGAAAAATTAAATAAATTTACCAAAATATTTAAAAAAATTTATTATGAAACTTTTATTGAAAATTTTAAAGGTAAATTGCAATTAAATTTTCCTTCCAACTATTATCGATGGGATTTGGTCAAATATTTGATTGATAAGTATAAGTATTCTGACTACTTAGAAATAGGATGTGACCAAGATCAATTATTTTCAAAAGTTCAAATTCAGAATAAGACAGGTGTTGATCCTGTAAGTGGAGGCAATGTTAGAAAAACTAGCGATGATTTTTTTAAGGATAATAATAGAAAATTTGACATTGTTTTTATTGATGGCTTACATACTTATGAACAGGTTAAAAAAGATATATTAAATTCAGTTAACTGTTTAAATAATAATGGAATTATCTTGGTGCACGACTGTATGCCAGATAACTTAAGTAAACAAGCTGTTCCAAGATATAGAATGCTTTGGAATGGAGATGTTTGGAAAGCAATTGTAGATTTAAGACAAGATGAAAATTTAGAAATTTTTACTTGTGAAATGGATCAAGGTATCGGTGTTATTCAAAAGAAAAAAAACTCATCAGTTTTAGAAATTGATAAACCTATCAATCAATTAAAGTTCGAAGATTATTTTAATAATTACAAGGAATATTTAAGAGTAATATCTGTAGATAATCTAAAAAAAAAAATTTAGATTTCTTTGTTTTTCCATGTTGTTGGTGTTAATTCGTTATCTATCTCGATAGATAATCTATAATTAAAATCTTGTGTTCCCCTTTTTTTAATATAATCATAAGTTTTCTTTATCCCCTCTTCTAAGCTAATTTTTGTCTTATAATTTAGCAATTTTCTGGCTTTATCTGCTGAACAAGTTGCATGTTTTACCTCTCTTGGTCTATCTTCTTTGTGAATAGCCTCAAGATTTGAGCCAGTAATATTTGAACAAATTTCGACAACTTTATTAACGGTAACAAACTCTTCATCAGGCCCAATGTTTATAATTTGTTTATTAAGATTTTTTTGATCTAGCATTGGTATCATGCATGACAAACAGTCATCTATATAAGAAAAACATCTTTTTTGTTCCCCATCTCCATAAACAATTGGTGCTTTTCCTTGCATCATTCTATTAATAAAAATTGAAACTACATTTCTATATGGGTCACTATAAATTTGCCTAGGACCTATAATGTTATGTGGGACAGCTATTACCCATTCTACATTATTTAGTTCGCAGAGATTAATTAAAACATCTTCAGCCGCAACTTTTGAAATACCATATGGATCAACAGGTTTAGGTTTCATTTCTTCAGTGAAGGGAGTTTGCTGATCACCATATCGTGCCATTGAAGAACAAAATATTATTCTTTTTACTTTTTCGTTAATTGCAGCAGAAAAAATTGATACTGAAGCTAAATAATTATTTCTTGTAATTTCGTAAGGAGAAAAAACTGATAATCCTTCATGAGCAGTTGCTGCACAATGATAAACTACATCAATATTTTTCATAATCTTTTTTATTTTGGCGAAATCACAACAATCAACATTATAAAATTCTACTTTATCTAGTACATTGTCCTTATATCCACCAATCATATTATCTATTCCAACAATAGAATGTCCTTGTTCAATTAATTTTTCTGATAAATGTGAGCCTAAAAAACCTGCAACACCTGTTATTAAAATTCGATATTTTTTTGACATTATAAATTCAATATTATCAATTTAAACTTTAGGTCTATACCATGATTTTTTTAATAAAACAGAGTTAATAATTCCTAAAATTCTGTGTTTATAAATATCACTTTTAAACTTATTAAAAATCACCATATAAATAACAAATTTTAGAGTTGATGAAATTAACTTTGGTAAAATTCTAATAAAAGCTTGAATGTACCCAAAATGTTTCTTATGATAATAAAATGTTGACCACATCCAATGCCAATTTCTAGAAAGTTCCATCGGTTTATTGATTTGGATATCATGTGAGGCACCTCCTAAATGACTTACTTCTATTGATGGATCGATATATATTTTAATATTTTGATTTCTCAATCTTTTACATAGATCAATTTCTTCAAAATAGAGAAAAAAATTCTCATCAAAAAAATTTACTTTTTTCAAATTTTTCATATTTAAAAACATTGCAAAACCTTTTACATTTTCAACTTCTTTAATACTGCTGTCGTTGTCTATATTAAAATTTTTATATTTTTCACTTTTAGATAAAGGAGCAATTATTCCAAAATTTTCTACCTTTTTTATTGCTAAAAAAAATTTATCTAAAGTATCTTTTTTCAAGATTACATCAGGGTTAATTATCAAAGCATAATTTGTATCTACTTTAGATAAACCCAAATTATTTCCCGCTCCATAACCCAAGTTTTCTTTAGATAAAATACAATCAACATTGTTATATTTTGATGAAATTTCTTTTTTTAACAATTGATCGTTTGAATTTTCAATAACGACAACTTTAATACTTTCACCTATGGAGTTTAAACAATTAAATATTTTTTCTTTACTATGAAAGGATGTTATTATTGCTGTAATATCTTGACTTTTCATATCAAATAAGAATATGTGGTAGCGGGAAGTGGGATCGAACCACTGACCTCGGGCTTATGAGTCCCGCGCTCTAACCAACTGAGCTACCCCGCCTTATTTGAGAAGATTTATAATAGTTTAATATTTTGATTCAATATTTATTAATTAAGCAATAAGTGTTAATTTTAGGTAAATTTTGTAAATTTTCTTAAAAGATCATCAATCCAAATAAAATTAAACCTGTAGATGCTGCTGCTGAAAAATATAATTTTTTTCTGCTTTCACTTTTTTTATTTAGTTCAATTCTATTTAGTAAAACGTTAATATCACTGCTTTTAGTTTGAGTCTTTACTTGATCTTTTTCTAAGTATCTGGAAATTATTTTGTTTTTGATGTTAGTTTCCGCATTTCTCATAATTCAATTAAAGCACGAATTTATATCTTTTGCAAATTTCTTACAGAGATAGGTAAACTCCAAGAACACCCAAACCCAAAATCAGAGATGAGAGTATGAAAACATTTTTTTTGAATTCTTTACTTTCGGACTCCTGAAGTTTGGATTTTAAAACGTTAATGTCCACTCTACCTGATGTAATTTTTTTAGATTTTAAAGGCTTTTCAGTGTTGCTTTCATCATTTGGGGTCTCGATGATAGCATCAGTATCTGTAAAGCCCTTATTATTCATATCAAAAGTTAACCATGATTAACCAGTTGGCTCAATTTAAGACCAGTTCAAAGTGGGTCAGTATTAAATTGACAACTGTCCAGATTGGGTTTTTACTACCCTTTTTTAAATTATGAGCTTACAACAAATAGACTTATCAAAAACCCTTTCGGACGAACAAGTCTATAATTGTTTAATGGAAAATTACGCTGGATTAGGAAAAGATTGGATTTCTCATCAATGGAATTGGATCAATAGTGTTTATTGGGCTTTCAATGATCATTACAAATATATGATCGTTATATCTTTAGTTGAAAAAACTATGCAATTTTACAATCAAATGAATATTCAATATTCTTATGATGAATATTATTCAAAATCATATCTTCAAATTGAAAAATTTAGCATTACTGAACTTTGTGAAAAATTAAAATTACCAAAAGAAACGGTAAGAAGAAAAGTTTTAGAACTTGAGAAAGATGGAGTTATTAGTCGAAGTAAAAAAAAAATTATTATAGATAGAAAAGCTTTTGGTTTTATAAAACCTCAAAATCAAATTAAGTTTACCTCAAAATATATTCATTTAGTTTCACAAGAGTTGAATAAAAATAAGATTTATTCAAAAAAACTTGATCCAAAACAAATTGAAAATGTAATTAAAAAAAATTTTACATTATGTTGGGATTGGTTTTACCGAATGCAAATTCCATTAATTATTGGTTATAATTATATTTTTGATGATTTAACTACATTCCATATTTGGGGAACACTTACTATGAACCAAGCTTTCAATTTTAAAAAAAATTTTGATAGTGAAAATATTCATACTCTTCAACCAAGTTATATGACTTTTAATGAAATTACTTTAGGTAAAATTGGTTCATCTACAGGTATCAGTGCAATGTCAATTTCAGATATGACTAATATTCCAAGAGCAACGGTAATTAGAAAATGTAAATATTTAATTAAACATGATCTAATTAAGACAAATGAAAAAAAACAATATGTTTTAACAAAATTAAATCATGAAAAAATTGTTCCATACCAGAAAGAATCATTTAAACAAAAAGCCAAGTTTATTCGTAAAGTTTTGAATCTCCTTGTATTTTCATAAATCTATATTAAATTAAGTTTCAAATAATATTTTCAGAGAGAGGTCTATGGGAATAGTGACAACAATTGCACCATTTGCACTAGCATTAATAATGTTGGGTTTGGGTGCATCTTTAACAGTTAATGACTTTGCAAGAGTTGTAAAAAAACCAAAAGAATTTTTAGTTGGATTAGTTTGTCAATTAATTGTTCTTCCAATTGTTGGATACTTACTAATTATAATTTTAAAAACACCCATTGAACTTGCTTTGGGAGTTATGTTAATTGCTGCAGCTCCTGGCGGAGTAACCTCAAATGTTTTAACTAAGTTTGCTGATGGTGATGTTGCACTTTCAATATCACTAACTGCTGTTACAAGTTTGATAAGTATTATTTCTGTTCCCTTTGTAGTTTTTTTATCAATTGATTTATTTGATATTGATTACGTGAGAAAAGAAATTTCAATGATTGGGATTTCACTAAAAATGTTTGGTGTAGTAACTGTTCCTGTAATAATTGGAATGTTAATAAGAAGATTTGCTGATGATTTTATAATGAGAAATATGAATATAATTGAAAAATCATCTATTGTATTATTTATAATTGTTTTTGTAGCTATCTATATTGAAGAGTGGGATAGCATTATCATGTTCCTAAAAACTGCTGGTACTATTGCACTAACATTAAATGTAGTAATGATGATTATAGGTTTTTATGTTGCTAAAATTTTTGCAACAGGTGTTGCGCAACAAAGATGCATATCTCTTGAGTGTGGTTTGCAAAACGGAACTTTAGCTGTTTTTGTGGGAATTCAATTATTTGGTCAAGATATGACTTATATGGTGCCTACTGCAGCATATGCTTTAATCATGATGACAACATCAGTTCTTTTTGTAATTTTCTTAAGAAAAAGAACTTAATTATTTTTAAAATTTGTTTGTTTTAAAGGTTTGTTGATTATCTGAATTTTATACTTCTTTTTTTCTACCTCAATAAATAGATCTTTATTTTGAAGTTCTTCATTAGAAAAATCATTATTGATGTATCCAAAAGTTAAGTTTTTCTTAAAATTAAACGAATAATTTCCAGAGGTAGATCTTCCTATAATTTTATCATCTAAATAAATTGGCTCATCATGAAGCAATAAAGGTTCGCCTGGCTTACTATCTTTTAAAATAAACATGGCAAATCTACTTTTAATTTTCTCTTTTTTAATCTTCTCTAATGCTTGTTTGCCAATGAAATCTACCTCTTTCTTATTGCTAATTGTAAATGATAAACCTGCTTGATATTGGTTTTCTTCAGGTGAAATATCATGTCCCCAATGTAAAAAACCACTTTCCATACGCATAATATCCATCGCATGCATACCACAATTTGAAAGATTAAAATCTTTGCCTTTTTCAATCAGTAATTCATATATTTTTTTAGCATCATCAAATTTTACATATAATTCAAAACCTAATTCACCCACATATGACAATCTCTGAGCCCATATTTTAATTCCTTCAATAGTTATATTTTTTGCTGTGCCAAACTTAAAATTATCATTGTCAAAATTATCTCTAGAAATAGATTTGATTAGATCTCTACTTTTTGGACCAAATAACCCAAATACACAATAATCATCTGTTACATCATTTAATTCTATGCCTTTTGAAAGGTGTTTATTTATATGAAATTTATCCCTTTCTCTTGTTGCTGCAGAACTAATTATTCTAAAGTGATCTTTATCAATGCAAACAACTGTTAAATCAGTCTCTATCCCACCATCGCTATTTAACATATGAGTATATGTACATTTGCCAATCTCATTTTTGATATTAGCAGTACAAATTCTTTGTAATTCTTGATGGGCTTTTTCAGATTTAATCTCAAACTTTGAAAATGGCGTTAAGTCAAATAAACCAACATTTTTAATGGTATTATTAGTCTCATATTCAGCTGATGGATACCAGTTTTGATAATTATAACTGTATTCATATTCAGATTTTTCACCATCTAGTGCAAACCACATGGGTCTTTCATAACCAGCTGAAACACCAAAACATGCGCCAAAGCTTTTTAAATTATCATGATAAGGAAGTGTCTTTATATTTCTTGAAGTTTTGTGTTGTTTAAACGGCCAATGCATTCCATACAAATCTCCTAGGGTTTCTGTAATTCTTTTTTTAATAAAGCCTAAATCTGAATGAAATTTTTGAAATCTTTTAATATCATAACTGAATATGTCTTGATTAATATGACCTGTCATTAACCATTCAGCTGTAACTTTTCCAACACCTCCTCCACTTCCAATTCCAATACTGTTTAAACCACAGCATACAAAGAAATTTTTAATCTCTGGCACCTCACCTAATAAAGTATTAGTGTCAGGTGTAAAAGATTCTGGTCCTGCAAAAAATTTTCTTATTCCTGCTTTTTCTAAGACTGGAAACCTTTTAATTGCAGATGCAAGATAAGGTTCAAAATGTTCAAAATTTTCAGGAAATTCTCCAAAAGAAAAATCTTCTGGTACTAAACTTGTTTTATCAAATGCTGGAATAGATTTTCCCTCAAAAATACCTACTAAAATTTTACCAGCATCTTCTTTAATATAAGTGCTGTTATCAAAATCTCTTATAACCGGTAATGTTTTAGATAAATTTTCTATAGGCTCAGTAATAATATAAAAATGTTCTGCTGGATAAAGTGGAATACTTACGCCAACTTTATCTCCAATTTGTCTAGACCACATTCCTGAAGCTAAAACAATATATTCACAATCAATTTTTTGCCCATTAACTTTTACTCCTGAAATTTTTCCGTCTTTAGTTAAAATTTCTTCTACTGGTGATTTTTCAAAAATTTGTGCACCTTCCATTCTTGCACCTTTAGCAAGCATATGAGTAACACCTGAAGGATCAGCTGCTCCATCGCCTGGCATTAAAATTCCACCAATGACTTCATCTGTATTAATTATTGGATAATCTTTTTTGATTTGATTTTTATCTAAAATTCTTACATCAACATCATAAAGTTGTGCAGTGGTTGCTTGTCTTTGAAGTTCTTGCCATCTTCCTTTATTTTGTGCGATTGAAAGAGCACCGTTTAATCTTAAACCTGCAGAGTGATCAACTTCCTTTTCAAGTTTTTTATATAAATCTAAAGTATATTTTCTAATTTTTGTTATTGCTGCTGTTGGACCTAATTGACTCACAAGTCCTGCTGCATGCCACGTTGTTCCTGAAGTTAACTGATCTCTTTCTAAAAGAATTGTATCTTTCCAACCAAATTTTGCTAAATGATAAGCAACAGAACAACCTACTACCCCACCTCCTATAACAACAACTTTTGTGCTATTTGGAAGTTTCTTTTCCATTTAATTAATTTTTGATTGCATCTCCTGGGTTAACATATTCATGTCCAAAAACATCTGCAACAGCTTTATAAGTCACATGGCCTTTATGAACATTGAGTCCTGCTAAAAAGTTTTTATCTTCCCCTAAAGCTTTTTGATAACCTTTATTTGCAAGTTTTACTAAAAAAGGCAACGTCGCTTTATTTAAAGCTAATGTAGAAGTTCTTGGAACTCCACCAGGCATATTTGCTACACAGTAATGTACAACGTCATCTACTATATATGTTGGATCACCATGAGTAGTTGGTTTGCTTGTTTCAACGCATCCTCCTTGATCAATTGCAACATCAACAATTACCGATCCTCTTTTCATTAATTTTAACATATCTTTAGTTATTAGTTTTGGCGCTTCTGCACCCGGTATTAAAACTCCACCAACTAATAAATCTGCCTCAGCAGCTAATTTATTTAAATCTATTTTATCACTCTGTTCTGGGATAATTTTATCACCAAACATCTCAACTAATTGTTTTAATCTTGCTTCAGATTTATCTACAATATGAACTTTAGCTTGCATTCCCGTTGCAATAACTGCAGCATTTTCTCCTACAACTCCACCACCTAAAATTACCACTGTTCCACCAGTAACACCTGGTGCACCACCTAATAAAAGACCTCTGCCCTTTTGATTTTTTTCTAAACAGTGTGCTCCTGCTTGAACAGACATACGGCCTGCAACAGCACTCATTGGTGCAAGCAAAGGAAGTCTACCATTATCATCGGTGACTGTTTCATAGGCAATGTTAATACTTTTTGATTTGATTAATCCCTCTGTAAGTTCTTTTGCAGCAGCTAAATGAAGATAAGTATAAACAATTTGATTTTCTCTAATCATGTCTACTTCAACTTTTTGAGGCTCTTTAACTTTAACAATTATTTCCGCATCATTGAAAATGTCAGAAGCTTTATTGACAATTTTTGCTCCAGCATTTGTATATTGATCATTTTCAAAACCAGCTTCAAAACCACCGTTGTTTTCAACTAAAACTTCATGACCTTCAGAAATAAGTGTCTTTACACTTTCTGGTGTTAAACCAATTCGATTCTCTTGAGGTTTTATTTCCTTTGGTACGCCAATAATCATTATTGAAACTTAGTTCTTTTTACTTTTTGCGTAGTTAGTTATTCCTGTTCGAAGTTTTTCAATAATTTCATCTATATGTTTTTTCTCACAAATAAACATTGGTGCAATTATTAAACAATCACCTGTAGCTTTAAAATTAACGCCAGCTTCATAGCAATGTTTAAAACAAGTAAATCCAGCCACACCTGGTTTTTTATCCATCTTAATATCAATTCCACCCATCATTCCATAACCTCGGATATTATCAACCACATCAATATCTTTTAAAGACATCAATCCCTTTTGGAAATATGGCGCTAAATCTTTTGCTCTGTTGAAAATATCATCTTTTTCGAAAATATCTTGAACAGCTAAACCTGCAGCAACTGAAATAGGAATTCCTGAATAAGTGTAACCATGGAATAGTTCTATTGTTCCTTTTGGTGCTCCATCCATTACAGCATCATAAATTTCTTCCTTACACGCAACAACACCTAAAGGACTAATTCCATTTGTTGTAGCTTTTGCCATCGTCATTAAATCTGGAGTTACTCCATATTCTTGTGAAGCAAAAGGTGAACCTGTTCTTCCCCATCCAGTAATAACTTCATCAAAGATTAAAAGTATTCCATGTTTGTCACAAATTTCTCTTAATTTTTGTAAATATCCTTTTGGTGGAACTAAAGTTCCAGTTGATCCAGCTATAGGCTCAACAATACATGCAGCAATATTTTCTGCACCAAAATTTGTACAAATTCTCTCTAAATCATCTGCAAGTTCCACACCTGTTTCAGGTTGACCACTAACAAACTTATGCTCAGGTAAATGAGTATGTCTCATGTGAACTACACCCGGCATTAAAACACTTGCAAACGTTTTAACATTATTAACCATACCGCCTACTGAAGTAGCTCCAATATTCATTCCATGATAACCACGTTCTCTTCCTACAAATCTAAATCTTTGGCTGTCTCCTCTTGCTCTATGATATGCAATCGAAATTTTAATTGCTGTTTCAACAGCAGTTGACCCACAAATAGTATAAAAAATTCTATTTAAGTTTCCCGGTGTATGTTTTGATATTCTTGTAGCTAATTCGAACGACCCACCATATCCTTGTTGGAAAGGTTGACAATAATCTAAAGTTTTCAATTGATTACTAATAGCTTCTATTATTTCCTGTCGACCATGTCCTAACGGATTACAGAATAATCCTGAGCTTGCATCAATTTGTGTTTGACCTTGGTGATTTTTTAAATAGACGCCTTTTGCCTCTACTATTAATCTTGGATTTTCTTTAAAGTCTTTATTGGATGTAAATGGCATCCAATGTTCATTTAATGAATTTGGTACTGAAGTTCTTTTTTCTGAGCTCATGTTTTTTAATTTTTAAATAATTTAAGATTTAAGAATCTTTAGACTAATTAAGACCATTAAACCACCAAAATAATATCACAACTAGTAGTTGTATCTAAATTGAACATTTTTTTGTTTTACAACTACACCAAATTAATCTTAAACTTAGAACATATAAATAATCAACGAAGAGGAATAAATGAAAAAAATAATTAGTTTTATTCTTGGATGTTTTGTAGCTCTTAATCTTTCAGTTTCAGTTGCTAATTCAGCTGCTAATGAAGTTAGAGTTGCTTACTTTTTAGAATGGCCAAGTCCAAATCTTGAAGACATGATGAAAAAAAACTTCGCTAAAGCATTAGGAGTTCCAGTTAAATGGACAAACTTCACTAACGGTGGAGCAATGACTGATGCTATGTTAGCAGGAGATATTGATATATCTTACTCTCAAGGTTTAGTTCCTTTTATTAACGCTGTAAAATCTAAAGCACCTATCAAACTTGTTGATATTGCAATGGAATATGGAATGGGTGGTACAACTTGTGTAACATCTAACGCTTCTGGTATTACAAAAGCAAACGCAACTGAATTAGAAGGTAAAAAAGTTGCTGTTCCACTAGGAACAATGGCTGAGTATGTTTTCGACGAAAGTATGAAAGTTGTTGGAGCTGATAGAAAAAAAATGGACATCATTCAAATGGATCCTGAAGAAGGAGCTGCTGCTTTAGTAAGTGGTGATGTTGTAATGGCATGTTTATTTGGTGGTAACTCTATTAAAGCTGCAACTGCAGTTGGATCTAGATTACTTACAGTTCAAGAAGCTAGAGATGCTGGTATCTTAGGAATAGATATCACTTCAGTGACTACTAAGTTCATGAAGGAAAATCCTGGCATGTTAAGAACTTTTATTGAAGTAACTCATGAAGCTAATGCAAGATATAGAGCTGGAAAAAGCGATATGAATGTAATGGCAAAAGCTTCTGAAATGAAAGTTGGAGACATGAAAGAAACTTTAGGTGGATTTAAATTCCTAACTCCAGAAGAAACAAAACAATCTATGGAGAGTGGAAATCTTGATGCATTCTTAAAAGGAATGGGAACACCAAGAGGAAACGTAGACACTAGTTTCTTACCTTTGTAATCTAAAGGTAGATAAAAATTTAAGTAGGCGCCAATTTTAATTAAATTGGTGCCTATTTTTTTATTAAAAATTCTAATATAAAGTTTTTTTATGAGCGATTTAGTTTCTCAAAATCTAAATATGGTTTTTAAAACTCCAAAAGGAGAAACTGTTCATGCTTTAAAAGATTTAAATTTTACACTTAAAAAAGGTGAACTTCTAACCGTTCTTGGTCCTTCAGGTTGTGGAAAAACTACTCTACTAAATATTACTGCAGGTTTTATCAGACCAACATCTGGAACTATAACTTTAAATGATAAAGAAATAGATGGACCTGGTGTTGAAAGAGGAATGGTTTTTCAACAAGGAGCTTTGTTTGAATGGTTAACAGTTGCTGAAAATGTCAATTTTGGATTAAGAATGAAAAAAGAGGATCCAATTGAAACACAAAAAAAAGTTGATGAATGGTTAGAGATTGTTGGTCTAAAAGGATTTGGTAATACACCAACTTATCAATTATCTGGCGGGATGCAGCAAAGGGTAGCTCTTGCAAGATGTTTGATTAATGATCCAGATTTAATTTTAATGGATGAACCATTAGGAGCACTTGATGCTTTAACAAGAGAAAAAATGCAGTCTCTAGTTTTAAAAATTTGGAAAGAAACTGGTAAAACAATAATTTTGATTACTCACTCAGTTGAAGAAGCTTTATTACTTGGTGAAAGATTATACGTAATGGCACCAAGACCTGGAAGAATACATAAAGAATACAATCTACCATTTGCTTCAATGGGACTTAAGGAAGATTTAAGAGAAATAAAAAAGAATAAAGAATTTTCTGCAAAACGAGAGGAAATCCTTGAGATGATTTGGAATATGGAAGAGGAAATTATGGGGAAAGAAAATTAATGTTAACTCAAATAGTAACTTTTCTAATTTTTTTTGCTGTCATTGGATGTATCCTTTATGGGAGAAGATTAATAAGAACTGAAAAGGTTGATGCAGTATTTGGAAACCCTGAAAGAGCAAGAGGTGGCACACATTGGGTTATAGTTGGAAGTAGCTTTCTTCTTTTAGTATGGCTTTATTATTCATGGGATATTGCAAAAAGCTTTTATCCAAAATCTGCTAATGAGCTTTGCCAAGTAGGAAAAGTAAACGACTCTTTATTAGGATTAAAATACCAATTTCCTATTGAAGAAAGAGAATTTAAAAGTACTGCTCAAATAAAAAAGGAGAATAAAAACCTTCAACTCATTTTAGAAGAAATCCAAAGTTCTAATGAATTAAATGATCAACAAAAAACAATTCTTGCCAGTTTTATAAATAAAACTAATCAATTAATACCATTGCTAACTAATGAAGATTTACTTGAAATAGAAACTAAACAAAAGATAGATGAAATTACTGGTAAGATAAATCTCTTAACTGAAAATTTCCAAAAACCTGACTATCCATTTGAAACAGAGCAAGAGTACAACGAAAGACAAAAAGCTGTTAGTGAAGAAGGTGGTTGGGGTATAGTTAAAGTAAGTGCAGGAACTGGATCTATAGAAAATACAATAGAAGTACCACTAATCCCTGCAACAGACAGAGGTTTAAAATTTCATGCTGCTGCACAAGAATTGAATTTAATAAGTGATGAATTTTTCAAATTAAGAAATCATAATCCTGAATTTAAAGATCAAATCAAATCACTAAAAGAAGAAATTAAAGCTTACAGAAAAGATTTAGATAGCGAAGACTTGTCATCAAACTATGCAAAAAATATTGTAAAAATTGCAAGAAGAATTGAATTTGCAAGCATCTATCCTCCTAATGCATTGGATAAAATGCAAAATGCAATAATTAAATTTGATGTTGCACAAAATGAAGCTCAAGGTGGATTAAGGTTTATTGATATATTTTTATTTCCAGCAGGTACAATTGTTGCAAGTGGCCCAAGTTGTTCTGAACAAGGTTCAGGTAGATGGCTTCCAAAACCATCTGATACTTTTAATAAATTTGCTCTAATGTTAAAGCCAAGTGTTGGTTATAAAGATATCCCTCTTTTATGGATAGACATGGTTGATGTCAGTAAAATGATTGGTTTTATTTTACCTGATTGGATAGCAGATATTCTTCCAGGTGAATATCCTGTTCATACTAAAGATGGAATAGTGAAACAAAACTTTAAAGGTTATGTTTTAAAAGTTGTCACTGGTGACTTCGATTTATTTAAAGTCCCAGTTCCATATGGTCATATTTGGGATTCTTTCATGAGAGTATTTTTAGGATTAGTTTTTGGAATACTTATAGGTGTGCCTTTAGGTTTATTCATGGGTTTAAATAGATTTGCCAAAGGCTTTTTTGATCCTTTAATAGAACTATATAGACCAGTTCCTCCTTTAGCTTGGGCACCACTTATTATTTCTGTTCTTGGAATTGATAATACAGGAAAAGTTTTCTTATTATTTATGGTCTCTTTATCTATTATGATTATTTCAGCCAGAGCTGGCGCTTCAGGAACTCAATTATCTAAAATTCATGCAGCTCACTCTTTGGGAGCATCGAAAAAACAAATATTAAGATATGTAATTTTTCCCAACTCCCTTCCTGAAATTTTAACAGGAATTAGAGTCGCTGTAGGTATGTGTTGGGGAACACTAGTTGCAGCTGAATTTTTAGCAGGAACAACTGGTATAGGCTTTGTTGAAAATGTTGCTAAAAAATATTTCCAATATGAAGTTATCTGGATAACAATATTTATAATGGGAATGCTTGGTCTATTGTTTGATGTAACTTTAAGAAAAATAATTGATAAGACAATTCCTTGGCGTGGAAAAGGATAATTTGGAAACTCAAAATCTTAAAAAAGAAGTTATTAAAATTTTTAAAAAATATGGTCTAAATAACGACCATGCTACAATCTCAGCTAATGCTCTAATTAATGCTGAATTAGTGGGCGCATACGGGCATGGTTTATCACGTCTAAAAATGTATTGTGATCGAATTTCAAAAAAAGTAATTAATCCAAAACCTAAAATAAAAATAAAAAGAATATCTCAATCAATTTCACACATTGATGCTGATGATAGCATTGGATTTGTAGCTGCAGATATTGCTATTAAAAAAGCAATTTTGAATGCAAAAAAAACTGGTATTGGATTAGTAGCTGTTAAAAATAGTGGTCATTATGGTCTGTCAGGATATTACGCAGAGCAAGCCGTAAAAAAAAATTTAGTAACTATGATTTACACTAATGCCCCTCCTGCAGTTGCTCCTCATGGAGCTTTAAAAAGCTTGTTTGGAACAAATCCAATTTGTTTTGGAACACCAACTGGATCAAAAATACCTTTTATTTTAGATACATCTATTTCAATGATCAATAGAGGAAAGATTAGAGTTGCGGCTAGAAATAATCAAAAAATACCTCTTGGAGTTGCCCTAGATAAATTTGGCAAACCTACTACAGATGCAAAAAAAGCACTTCAAGGTGTCCAATTACCTATAGCAGGTTTTAGAGGATCAGGTCTAGCGTGGATGGTTGATATTTTAAGTGGAGTATTGACTGGTGGAAATCACGCTGGAAGAGTAAAAGATCCTTTTGATGATTTCTCAGGTCCACAAAATATTGGACATTTATTTATCACATTTAAAACAAATTTATTTGTAAATGATTATGGCAAACGAATTAAAGATAATATTAGTAGAATTAAAAGATTACCAAAAATTAAAGGAATAAAAGAAATAATGTATCCTGGCCAAAATAAATATAAAAGATTTAAAGTTAATTTAAAAAAAGAGATTAAAATATCAGATATAATTAAAAAAGATTTGGAGATACTTAAAAGTTAAATATGCTTTCAAATAAAGAAATTGTTGTTCCTAATAATTTACTTAATGTAGCTCATAAGAAAAAAGGTGTTAAAGCAGGTATTGTCAATGCTGGGAAACCTCTACCGATGTTATCAGTTCAAGATGCAGTAAATGAAAGCTTGATAGAGCCAATTTTTATTGGTGATGAAAAAGAGATTTTAAAATGTGCTGATGATTTAAAATGGGATATTTCAAAATATGAAATTATTCATGAGCCTGTAGAAAATAATACTGCAGCAATTGCTGCTAAACTTGCTAGTGAAGAAAAAATTAGAATTATTGTTAAAGGACATATTCATACAGATGTTCTAATGAAAGAAGTTTTAAAAAGAGAATATAACTTACTTGGAAAAACTAGATTAAGTCATATTTGGCATATGACTTTAGATAAAGAAGATAAACCTCTTATCATTACTGATGGAGCATTAAATGTTTTACCAAATGTGAAAACAAAAATGCATATTTTAAAAAATGTAATTAACTTTTCTAATAGAATTGGAATAGAAAGACCAAAAATAGCAGTACTCTCAGCCACCGAAGAAGTTTTAGATAGTGTGCCAAGTTCTAAAGAAGCTGAGGAAATTACAAAATTAGCAAAACAAGAAAATTTAAATGCAGATGTTTTTGGCCCTTTAGCATTTGATAATAGTATTTCTAAAAAGTCTGCAGCTATAAAAGGAATAAAAAATGAAGTTGCTGGAATGGCTGATGTTTTATTGGTCCCAAGTGTAGAAACAGGGAATGGATTAGTAAAAATGTTGATTTATTTTTGTGGTGCTTGTGCCGCTGGTGTTGTTGTTGGAGGAAAAGTACCAGTTGTAATTACAAGTCGTTCTGATGAAGCTCAAGCAAGATTAGCTTCAATTGCTGCTGCAGTTGTTGCATTAGATTAATTGTTTGATTGAAATAAAATTAAAATTGTCTTAAATAACACAACAATTTAAATAAAATATAATGGCAATCACATACCTAAAGAAATCACCTAAAACATCATCAACAGATGACACAAAAACAACTGGTATTGTTCAAGATTTATTAAAAGACATAGAAAAAACTAAAGAGCAAGGATGCATAGAGCTTACAAAGAAATTTGATAAATATGATGGTGAGATTGTTGTATCAAAAGAAAGAATTGATGAAATTAAAAAAAATTTAGATCAAAAAACTAAAGATGATATTCAATTTTCTTATGATCGAGTAAGAAAATTTGCTGAAGCACAATTAAAAAACTATGGTCAAAATTTTGAAGTAGAATTATCGGATGGTTTATATGCTGGTCAAAAATTAGTACCGGTAAACACTGCTGGTTGTTATATCCCCGGTGGAAGATATGCTCACATAGCTTCTGCAGTAATGAGTGTAACAACGGCAAAAGTTGCAGGTGTAAAAAATATAATTGCATGCAGCCCTCCAAAAGAGGGTGTAGGTGCTCATCCTACAATTGTTTATACGGCTGATCTATGTGGTGCAGATGTGATATTAAATTTAGGTGGAGTTCCTGCTATTGCTGCAATGACTAATGGATTATTTAAAAATCCACCAGCAGACATTATTGTTGGTCCAGGAAATCAATTTGTAGCTGAAGCAAAAAGAATTTTATTTGGAAAAGTTGGTATCGATTTATTTGCGGGTCCAACTGAAATTGGAATTATTGCTGATGCAAAAGCAGATCCTGAGATAGTAGCTGTTGATTTAGTTGGTCAAGCTGAACATGGTTATAACTCTCCTTGCTGGTTATACACAACAAGCAAGGAACTTGCTGAAAAAGTAATGAAAAGAGTTCCAGAGTTAATTGCAGAACTTCCTGAGGTTCCAAGAACAAATGCTGATGCTGCGTGGAGAGATTATGGAGAAGTAATTCTTTGTGATACTGATGAAGAGATGGTTAAAATCAGTGATGAATATGCTCCTGAACACTTAGAGGTTCAAACAGAAAATTTAAAATGGTTCCATGAAAGACTAACTAATTATGGATCTTTGTTTGTAGGGGAAGAAACAACAGTAGCATATGGAGATAAATGTTCAGGAACAAATCATATTTTACCAACTAAAGGTGCAGGAAGATATACAGGTGGTTTATTTGTTGGAAAATTTATCAAAACCTTAAGTTTCCAAAGAATGACTAAAGAGTCTACAGAGCTTGTTGGAGCTGCGGCAGCTAGAATATCTAGATACGAGGGTATGGAAGCTCATGCAAGAACTGGTGATGTAAGGTTAAAAAAATACGGATATTCTAATTAATAATATCCATTAGCACATAAATTGTTATTAAGCTCATAAAACTGATAATAAATATATTTATTACTTTCCATACTTTGTCACTTTGAGCATATTTAGAAAAATAAGAGGACAAATATCCTATTAAAAAAAAGAAAACAAAAGATGCAATTGAAGCCCCTACTCCAAATAATATCTTTTGATTAAAAATTAAATTTTTTGAAAAATTGCCTAAGAAAAATACTGTGTCTGAATAAACATGTGGGTTTAAATATGTAAAACCAAGAGTTTTAATAAAGATATTAAATTTTGAAATATCTGGAATTTCATTATTGAAATTAACTTTAAGATTAAAAGATTTAATTTTTGAATAAATAAAGTGAAGTAAGAAAATTAATAAAAGAATATTAAATATTAGTTCTATAGTTGGATTAAAGTATTGAATGAAATAGTGAAAAAGAAATATGCCTAAAAATATTAAGATTAAATCTGATATTGAACAAACAAAACAAACTAGAAAAATATGTTGTTTTTTTAAGCCCTGCTCTATTACAAAGATATTTTGTGCACCTATGGCTAATATTAAGCTAAGACTAGTTAAAAATCCTATTAATAGGTATTCCATCCTATACTTAGATTACTCTGGGTTTAGATTACTCTGGGTTAGCTGTTAATGTCTTAATCTCTAAAATATTTTCGTTAGGATCTTTAACAAAGAAAGTTTCCTGCTCATATTTTGTGCCTTTAAATCTTAGATAAGGCTCATCGTAATATTTTGTTCCATTATCTTTTAATCTTTGTTTAAGAGCATCAAAATCTTTTCTAGAAAGATGAACTCCAAAATGAGGAACAGAAACGTTACCCATGTCAACATCGTGTCTTTCATTGTCTAATTTATGCTCACTTGCATGAAGAGTTAATTCATTACCCCAAAAATCAACGTCAGCCCATTCTTGAGCAGAGTTATCCAGTCTACAACCCAAAGTCTCACTATAAAACTTTTTCGCAGTTTCTAAATCTCCACAAGGAATAGCCAAGTGAAAACAATTCGTATTCTTGTACATTTCAACCCTCTTTAAATTGCGTATTTAGTAATTATATAATAGATATAGCTTTTTTTTTCAACCACGAGAAAGACGTTAATTAATAATATGAATGATTTTTTACAATCTATAATAGATCGAGACCCTGCGGCAAAATCTAAATTAAGTTTAATCTTAACTTATCCAGGTGTGAAGGCTATTTTTTTTTATAAGATAGCAAATTTTTTTGCTATTGCAAAATTTGATCTAGTTGCAAGAATTATTTCTCAAACTTCTAGATTCTTAACGGGTATTGAAATCCATCCCAAAGCAAAGATTGGAAAAAATTTATTTATTGACCATGGTATGGGTGTTGTCATTGGTGAAACTTCTGAAATAGGCAATAATGTTACAATTTATCATAATGTTACGTTAGGTGGAATTGCTCCTAGTATAAATTCAAACGATCAAAGAGATATGAAAAGGCATCCCACTTTAGAAGATAACGTTGTTGTTGGATCAGGTGCCCAAATACTAGGTCCAATCACAATTGGTAAAAACTCTTTAATTGGCTCTAACTCAGTAGTTACAAAAGATGTGCCTGAAAAATCTGTTATGGCAGGTATCCCCGCAAGACGAGTTGGAGATGCTACTAAAGGATTTAAACCTTATGCTGTTACAGATGAAGATAAAGAATAATGAAAAATATTAAAAATAATTTTATAGATTCAATTGGAAACACTCCCTTAATAAAATTAAAAGCAGCATCAGAAATTACTGGATGTAACATTTATGGTAAGGCTGAATATTTGAACCCTGGTGGATCAGTAAAAGATAGAGCAGCACTTGCTTTAATTAAAGACGCACAGGAAAAGAAACTAATATCTGAAGGTGGTATTGTTGTTGAGGGCACTGCAGGAAATACTGGCATTGGATTATGTCTTTTAGGAAATTCTCTTGGTTACAAAACAATTATCGTGATGAATGATAATCAAACACAAGAAAAGAAAGATACTTTGAGAAATATTGGAGCAGATCTTAGATTAGTTCCACCAAAGCCATATAAAGATGATGGAAACTACGTAAAAGTTGCTGGAAGGCTTGCTGAAGAATTAAAAAATACAAACAACAATGGTGTAGTTTGGGCTAATCAATTTGACAATACAGCTAACGCTAAAGGACATTACGAAACTACTGGTCCTGAGATTTGGGAACAAACAGATGGTAAAATTGATGGGTTTGTTTGTGCATCTGGAACAGGCGGAACTATAGGTGGTGTTAGTAAATTCTTAAAAGAAAAAAATAAAGATATTAAGATTTATCTATCCGATCCAACTGGATCAGCTTTATATAGTCATATTGTGAATGGAGAACTAAAAGCTGAAGGTGGATCAATCACAGAAGGTATTGGATCAAGTAGAATTACTAAAAATTTTGCAGAGGCTAAAATCGATGGAGCTTTTTCAATAAGCGATCAAGAGTCTTTACCAGTACTTTATGATTTAATTCAAAATGAAGGTTTAAGTCTAGGAACTAGTTGTGGAGTAAATATTGCAGGAGCAATTAGACTTGGAAAAGAACTTGGCCCAGGTAAAACGATCGTTACAATTCTTTGTGATAAATCAGATAAATATAATTCAAAGATGTTTAATAAACCCTTTTTGCAAGAAAAAGGTCTACCAATACCAAGCTGGCTATAAATGTTTCCTAAAAAATATTCAAACTTATTATTTATATTTTTTATGGGTCTTGGCATGAGCTTGCTGATGACACTTATAATTACTTACATAAATACGGGTTATGATGAACTTTATTACAAAAGATTTCTTAAAGCTTGGTCAGTAAGCTTACCAGTTGCAATGGTTGCAACAACAATTGTAGCTCCAATAGTGCAAAAATTTGTAGATAAAATTACTAAATAAGAATAATCTTTAAATCGTGAGTAATATAATTGCATACATAGTTCTTATACTTGCGGTTATTTTAGGTACTGCTGCAAATGGCTTTGCTAAAGGTGCAAATGGTTTTACTTTATTAATGCCAAGCTTATTAACAGCAATAACAATAGTTGGATGTATGTTTACATTATCAATAGTTATGAAAACTATTCCTGTTGGTATTACCTACGCATCATTTGCAGGTCTTTGTATAATTGCTACTACAATTGTAGGTGTATATAAATTTAACCAAATGCCAGATCTTTATACTATAATTGGGTTAACTCTGATTATTTCAGGAGTATTAATAGTCAATCTACTAGGCAAAACAAATTAAGATATGACAAATCTATCAGGATATATTTTTCTTTTTTTAGCAATTATTCTTGGAATAACTTCAAATGGTTTTTTAAAATCAACAAATGGATTTACAAACCTTGGGCCAACTATTTTTTGTGCAATTTCAATAGTCGCTTGTATTTTTTGTTTATCCAAAGCAATGAACATTATTCCTGTTGGTTTTACTTACGCAACATACGGTGGGCTTACAATAACTGCTGTAACATTATTTGGAGTTTTTAAATACAATCAAATCCCAAATATTTATGGCATAATTGGTATAGCTTTAATTATTATTGGTGTAATTCTTTTAAATACTTTAGGTAAGACTACTTACTAGCTGGTTTTAAAATTTTTAAGATTTTATTATGAATACCTTTGTTTGCAGAAGCAATAATATTTCCTGCTTTTACAGCATCAACATTTTTCCATGTACTAACTATTCCTCCAGCTGCCTTAATAATTGGTATTAACGGATGAATATCCCAAATCTTGTTCCCACATTGTAAAACAACATCAACTTTACCTTCTGCAAGGTGAGAATAGCTTAAAGCATCAGCACAAGGAAATTGCATCAATTTTAAAATTTTAGGTATCTTCTTTTGCTTATTTAGAGACAGCATTCCGTGAAAGGCAGCTGACATTTTGATATCTTTAAATGTAACTTTTTTATTAACTTTTATTTTTCTTTTTTTTCCTTGATCTACAGCATAAGCAATTTTATCTGAAGCATTATAATAATATTTTTTAAGAACTGGGTAATTTGCAAGTCCAACAACTGGAACACCTTTATAATTTAATGATATTAAATTACTCCAAGTTGGATTTCCGATAACATAAGACCTTGTTCCATCTATCGGATCAATTACCCAAGTAAATTCACTTTTTGTTTTTTTATGACCAAACTCTTCTCCTATTACTTGATGATTAGGAAATTTTTTTTTGATTTCTTTTCTTATAAACTTTTCAAAAGCTTTATCAGAGGTGGTAACTGGATCATATCCCCTACCTTTTAATTTATTCGAAATTTTAAAAGTGCCATTCAATTTAGAGTAATAAAAACTAGTGAGTTTTTTAGCCAAGCTATCGACAAAGCTAGAATATCTTTTAAAATCTGATGAATTTAATTTTGACACATGGGACTAATACTATTTAATTTCTATTGATTAAAGTAAAATTTTGAATAATCCTCTCAGTATTGTATGAAAATTGAACTAACAGAAAATAAGGTATTTTTTGAAAAACAAGGTTCAAGAAAAGAAATACACCCTTTCTGGCTAAGAGAAAGAGTTAATAGTGAAGAATTTTTAGATCAAAAAACACAACAAAGATTATTTGATCCCACAATGCTTTCAAGTAATTCTGAAATCACGAAGGTAAACATGTCAGAAAAATTTCTTGAAGTAACTTTTAAAGATGGTGCTCATGCCAAATTAATCATAGAAAATATTCTTAAAGAATTCGAAAAAGATAACGAATTATATTTTATTAACAAGAGTAGCTGGGACTCAAATTTTAAAATAAATAATAAATTTAAATTTTCTCCTAATTTTTTTGAAGAAAAGCAAATGTATGAATCTTTATTAGATTTTTATAAATATGGATTTGTAATTTTTGAAGGTGTTCCAACTCAAGATAATTTTATAGTTAACTTTGCAAATTCAATCGGAAGTATTAGACCTACAAATTTTGGAGAATTTTTTAATGTAAAATCGATACCTAATCCAAATGATCTTGCTTATACATCATTGCCTCTAGCTCCACATACCGATAATCCATATAGAAAACCAGTTCCATGTATTCAAATATTACATTGTATTGAAAATGAAGTTAATGGTGGCTTATCAACTTTAGTTGATGGTTTAAAGGTAACTGAAGAATTAAAAAAGAAACATCCTGATTTTTATAAAATTCTAACTGAAATTAAAGTTAGATTTCAATTCATTGATCAAAACATTGTTCTAGAAGATTGGGCAGAAATGATCCAACTAGATGAAAATAATAGATTTAAACAAGTAAGATTTAGTCCAAGATTAGATTTTGTTCCACTAATGGAAAAAGAAAAATTAGAACTATATTATGCTGCAAGAAATAAAATATCTGAAATGTACAATTCTGATGATTTTAGAATTGAATTTAAGTTAAAACCTGGAGATTTATTAATGATGGATAATCATAGATTATTACATGGTAGAACTGAATATAATGCTAACGAAGGAAATCGTTTTTTACAGGGTTGTTACATAGATTATGATAGTACTGAGGGAAAACTTAAACACCTTAAAAGAAAATTTAATATTTAAAATTATTTATTAAAACAATTATTGACTAATATCGCCATTAATATCCAAATTACAAAAGTTTCTCCATGTGTAAAAGAATAATCAGCACCAGCAAATCCAGCTATAATATTAATTCCATAAATAATTATTGTGGATACTACTAAACTTATAATTAAATTTATTAGTCCAGTTATGTATTTCATAATTAAACAATATAGATATTAAATCTTAATGTAAATTATTAATTTTTATTGTTTGGTGAAGTTTATTTTTGATTTCGAGATACTACAACTCTACTAAGTTGTATTCAAGAAATATATTTTACATAAAATAAAATAAACATATTGAATACAACTTTATAAATAATTAACTTTGTAATTAAGGAGGTATTTTAAATGAACAAAACGCCACCTGATACTTAGCTGGCAAATTTAAAATTTCATAAAGACAAAAACAAAAAACTTAAAGTCCAATTGGACTTAATGCCAAAAAGGCTACATTAAGGGAGCTCTTTTGGATGGAGAACAAAAGAGCGACCCCTTAATTAAAAGAATTACTTTTCTAGAATTAGACAAATCAGTTTGTCATTAAAACTTATCATTTTCTTAAAATTAGAGTGAATTTCATCAATACCATTTAAAATTTCTTTATCACTAAAATTTAATAACGTTGATATATATCTATTTTTTATCATCTCTTTATACTTATTTTTTAATATCTTTACCCTAAATGAAAAACCTCTTTTTTTAATTTGAGGATATTGCTGACGTATAAATCTAATTATTTTTTTATCTCTTTTGATTGATTCTCTTAGTTTTTTTTTCATTAACGAAAAAGTTGGTATTTCATTTCTTGAAGTTTCTAAAGTTAATATTAATATTTTTCCATCATGATTTAATTTGGAATAACAAAGAGAAATTAGTCTTTTAATTTCTTTAAAATTTAAAAAATGAATGGTCTGTTTAATTAATATTAGATCAAACTTTTTTTTACTTTGTTTTAAATGATTAATAGCGTCAGTTTTTTTAAATTTAATTCTTTTATCTCTATCGATGTGTTTTTCTATATCAATTCCAGTTGGTCTATCTTTTAATTTTAATCTTGTGGATAAAGAACCTAATATTTTACCTCTTCCACAACCAATATCTAAAATTTGAGAATTTCTATTTAACTTGATTTGTCTTAATAAAAATCTGTTAAAAGATTGAATATATCTTTTTGAAGAAAGCCAAGTTTTATTATCCCAATTTTTAATATTTTTTTTTACCACAATTATTTAAGTGTTAATTTTAGAGTCAAATCTTTGATAAATTTTATCTAAATAGTAGAATAATGATAATCCTCTTAATATCATAAACAAACAAAGTGAAATCCAAACGCCTGTATTAAATAAATATTTTGTTAAAGTTATTGAAATTAATAAATAACAAAATACTGAAAAAATCATAGCATTTCTCAACTCTTTTGTTTGAGAACATCCAATAAAAATACCATCAAATTGATAACAGAAAGATGCAATAAAGGGCAATAAGATTAACCAAATTACATAAGATGAACTTAACTTTCTGATATTTTCAATATCTGACATAAGATTAATTACATTTTCATTAATAAAAAAATAGATAATTGAAATTAAAAGACCTGTTAACGAACTTAACAAAAAAGAATTTTTAATAATTGTTTTAAAAAGCTTTAAATCTTTTTTTCCAAGGGAATACCCAACCATTCCTTCAGTGGAAAATGCATAAGCATCTAATATAAATGCTGATAAGAAAACTAAATTTATTAAAATAGCATTAGCTGCAACATAATCTTCTCCTATTTGAGTTCCTAAATAAGTAAACCATAAAAAAGAAAATGTTAATAAAATGGTTCTAATAAAGATATCAAAATTTATATTAAAAATATCTTTCATTTTTTTTAAATTAAAAAGGTTTATTAAATTGATCTTAATAGCAGTAAATTTGTTTAGATAATTAAAAGTATAAATCAAAAATATTAGAGATGTAATTAATGCAGAAAACAAAGTGCCATATGCAACTCCTTTAATATTTAAATCAAATTTTGTAACTAAAAGAATACTTAAAAATATATTTAAAATAGAAAAACAACCCACTACTAAGCTAGAAATTTTAGTTTTTTGTAAACCAACAAATAAACCTGTGATAATATACAAAGTTAACTCACCAGGTGCTGAGTAAATTCTTATTTTAAAATACTGAATATAAAATTCTTTAGTTAACTCGGATAAATTAAAAATTTTTAAGCTTAAATTAAGAATAAATATTTGAGATATAAAAATTAGGATTGAAACTATCAGTACAAACAATAAATTTCTTAAAACTATATTCAAAATTTCTGGATAACTATTCCGCCCCAAAGCTTGAGAAACCATACCCACAGTTCCCATTCTTAAAAAACCAAAACTCCAAAATAGCATAGAGAATAAATTTGCCGCAATTGATGTTGCTGTTAAATAAGAAAGATTTCCAAGATTTCCCATTAGAGCTGTATCAATAATACCAACTAATGGAATTGCTAAATTTGCAAAGAAAATAGGAATAGATAGTTTTAGGATATAAGATATTGAAGATTGTTGCATGTAATCAATTTAATGAAAATTTTTTTTGACTAATGGCACGTAACGCCAAATTTTTTAAGTCTCCAATAATTGTAAGGCCAAGGAGTTAAAAAACCAACTAAAAGCATGATTGGAATTACCCACCAGGTTAATATAGCACCACCAGTTAAAAGATAATCTGTCAAATTCATTGTAACTTCCATACTTATCATAGAGATAAAACTCATACCCATGGCTGTTTTAAAAGCTTTTAAGAAATCTAAATCTTGCCTCATCAAAATAACTGTTTCTAAAATAATACTAGTAATTAAACCATTAATAATAGCTAGTGTCATAATTCCTAAAACTGGGAATGGAACTTTAGTTAATTGAAAAAATAAAATTGTTCCAAAATCACCGATAGCACAGCCAAGTAAACACCAGGCAGTATTTTTAGCACTTCTTTTCCAAGTATGTTTGCACGACCAATTAAAATTGGTAGCAGCGGTATTTTCCATTTGATTATTTTATATTAACTTTGGCTATCATTCCAGCTTGATAATGACCAGGAACATTGCAAGCAACTTCTATGTTAACTGCATTATCAAATTTCCAAATGATATCTCCTTTTTGTTTTGGTTCTAACAAAACACTATTGCTGTGTGAATGACCCATAGACTTATCCATCTTTGCCATTTTCTTCATTTTATCTTTATCAATTGAGTCAGCAAAAAGAATTTCATTTTCAACCATTTTTTCCATTTCAGGCTGATGTTTCATATGCATCATTTTGTTCGCTATATTAAACTCATGAACAAGCTCACCTGCATTTTCAACTTCAAATTTTATAGTCTCACCCGCATTTATTTGAAATGAGCTAGGTTCATAATAATTATCATACATGACAACTTTTATTACACGAGATACGTCATTGGCATTTCCTTTAGAACCAATTTTCATGTTCTTATCTGCAAAAGCAAATGAATTTAGAATTAGTAGAAAAAATACAATTTTAATGAATTTCATATTGGAAAAATAATTAATATTTATTTAAATTTTATAAATGGGTCAAATTGTACTTATGTGTTAATATAAAAATATGATTTTTAAACAATTATTCGATACAAAGTCCTCTACATACACTTATTTGATCTCATCTGGCAATGGAAGAGAGGCCTTAATTATTGATCCAGTTCTGGAAAATGTTAACGAATACATAAACATTCTTAAAGAATTAAATTTAAAATTAGTAAAAGTAATTGATACCCACATTCATGCCGACCATGTAACTGGAGCCTCTAAACTTAAAGATATTACAAAATGCTCAACAATAATGGGTGATCATACTCCAGCAGAGTCAGTGGAAATTAAAGTTAAAGATGACGAATATATTAATTTAGATAATATTAAGATTAGAGCAATGTACACGCCAGGACATACTTCTGATAGCTATAGTTTTCTAATGGATAATTATCTTTTTTCTGGTGATACATTGTTAATTAATGGGACTGGTAGAACAGATTTTCAAAATGGTAATGCTAAAGATGCTTATAATTCAATATTTAATAAACTTTTGAAATTACCCGATGAAACACTTTTATATCCCGCTCATGATTACAAAGGTGAAAAAGTAAGTACTATTGGAAAAGAGAAAAAACAAAATCCACGATTACAAATAAGTAGTGTCGATGAGTATATCGATATAATGAATAATTTAGATATAAAAAAACCTGCTGAACTTGATTTTAATGTTTCAAGAAATATTAATTTGGGAGCTTAATTTTAAATTGAAGACTGAATAGCTTTATAAATCAGATCTTTAGTTGTCTCACCAATACTTCTATAAACTAACTTTTTGTCCTTAAAAATTAAAAGTGTGGTTTGATACTGCACATCAAATAATTCTGCTATTTCTTTATTTGTAACATCGAAGGCAAAATATTCTATATTATCAAAATCATTTTTAGCTTTATCTAAAACTTTCATTTGACTAGCACAAGATGTACAATACTTAATCCAAGAACTAACTATTACAACTTTACCCTCTGCTTGCGCTTTATCAAATAATTCTTTTTTGAAAGTTGTTTCTTTTGCTATTGCACCACTATTGAAAACAAATAAACAAAAAATAAATATAAAAATTTTTTTCATATAACTCTTATATAACAAATATTATAAACCAATAAGAAGCTAATCCAGAAAATATTGTCGCAATTATACTTCTTGAAAAAATTCCAATTATTGTTGCAATTATTGCTGCAATAATCTTTGGATTATCCTCTAATATGAATGAACCAGAGTTATCAAAAAAAATAGCTGGAAATATTATTGCTGGAAATATAGCTGAAGGAACATAAGATAAAACTTCTCTAATTCTATCATTGAACATTTCTTTTTTAATTAATGCTATCATTGAAAATCTTGTAAGATAAGTAATCAATCCACAATAAATTATTAATGCCCAATTACTCATTATTTTTTTATAATCTTTGTTAATATTATCGCTGAAATTAAACCTGTTAGAGCTGCAATTATTATATAAGCTTTGAATGGTATATAATTATATCCTAACGTGGATACAAAACCTGAAATAATTATTACAATTACATTAATAAACTTTCTAAAATCATTAACTAATAATGCTAAAAAAGTTAATGGAACTGCAAAACTCAGACCTAATTTTTCTGGTATTGCTGCACCCAATACAATTCCTAAAAATGTAGTTGATTGCCAAATTATCCAACAAGTTGCACCAGCACCAAATAAATGAAAATATCTATTTTTATTTTCATTTCTCTTCAAATATTCATTTGATATTGCAAATGCTTGATCAATTAAGAAATAAGAAATTATGATTTTCCAAATTAATTTTAAATCTGATAAATGTTCAGAGACAACAGCTCCATAAAGAAGATGTCTTGAGTTAACTGCCCCAACTGAACTTATAATGACTAAGGATGAAGCACCACCAGAAAATAATTGTAAAAGAACAATTTGAGAGGCTCCTCCAAAAACTATTAAAGACATGCCCATTGTTTCTAATGGAGTGAAGCCAATATCAATCGCCAAAACACCAAAGATTAGACCAAATGGCACCACTGGAATCATTAAAGGACTTACATCAATTATGCCTTGAGAGAAAATTTTAAATTTTGACATCAAAAGATGTATATACTTATTTAATATTTCGAGATAGAAAAATTTAGACTTTTAAGGCTTCAATACCTTCACTAAACTCATGAACACCTTCATAAGCAAAGTAGACTGCAAGTAATGCTAAAAGAACACTTGATGCTCTAAAGAATATACC
This sequence comes from Candidatus Pelagibacter sp. HIMB1483, assembly GCF_052048135.1. Taxonomy (NCBI): domain Bacteria; kingdom Pseudomonadati; phylum Pseudomonadota; class Alphaproteobacteria; order Candidatus Pelagibacterales; family Candidatus Pelagibacteraceae; genus Candidatus Pelagibacter; species Candidatus Pelagibacter sp. HIMB1483. The sequence goes on from NZ_JBNAIM010000002.1 coordinate 909,357, forward strand.
AATCGGAATAACTTTTGTAATTTTATTTAATCCAAAATAAACAGCAACTAATGCTATTGCACCTACAAAAGCTCCTGTAAAAACTGGAACAGTATTGTAAATTCCAGAACCGATTAATGCACCATAGAATAAAACTACTTCGAAACCTTCTCTTAAAATTGCTAAAAATACTGTAAAACCTAAAACAAATGAATTACCTGTTGCAATAGCTTTGTCGACTTTTCCTTCAACATGTTGTTTTGCATTATGACAAAAGAATGCAACATAAGCTAACATACCTGATGCAATTATCATAACCCCACCTTCGAATAACTCTTCATGAGCTGAAGTTAATCCAACTATTTTTTTGAAACCTAGTGCAATAAACAATGACGCAACTATTCCAGCGATTATTCCCCAAACTACTGCTGGTCTTTTGTCTCTTGCTTGAACTTTATCTAAGTACATAAATACTAATATTGCTATTAGCATTGCCTCAAATCCTTCTCTTAAAAGGATAAATAGTGAGCTTAAAAATGGTGTTAGAGTTGTTTCCATGCGGAGCTTATAATGATTTTAATATACATTGTCAATGAGAATGATTATCAATATCAAAAAAAAAACGTTAATTTTGACGCATTTTAAGACTTCCAGTCGCCTATTTTGCTGAATAGGAAATTTCTAAAAGCTTGAACTCTAGCTGTATTTTTAAGTGATTGAGGATAAACAAAGTGAGCTTCTGTAATAGGTCCTTCAGATTTTGGTAAAACTTTTATTACATTTGAAGAATTGCTCACTAAATACTCAGGTAATGCTGCTAAGCCTACTCCAGATTCTACAGCTAACAATAGGCCCATAACACTATTTACTTTCATTATTGGCTTTCGCTTTTTACCATCGTGCATTCCTAATTTTAATGCCCAATCTGGATTGTAAACTGGTGAGGGAGCACCTTTTCCAAAAGAAATAAATCTATGCTTATTTAAATCACCTATAGTTTTAGGCATACCAAATTTTTCTAAGTATTTATTTGATCCATATATATAATATTTCAAATCTATAAGTTTTTTTTGAATATAATTAAGTTGTTTTGGCCTTCTCATAAAAATGCCGATATCAGCTTGCCTTGTACTTAAATCCAACTCTTTATCCTCAAAAATTAGCTCAATTTCTACCTCAGGATTTAGCCGCATAAATTCTTCAATTCTTGGTGTCAGCCAGTGTGTTCCGAAGCTTCTAACTGTTGTAATCGTTAGTTTTCCAGTTGGTTTATTTTTTTGATCACCTAAAGACGTTTCAACTTCTTTTAATTTACTAATTACTTCATGAGCAGTTTTAAATACATACTCTCCATTTTCAGTAAGAGTTAATCCTCTTGCATGTCTTTCAAATAATTGAACTTTTAAATCTTGTTCAAGGGACTGTATTTGCCTACTAATTGCAGATTGACTAAGATTTAAATTAACCGTTGCATTGGTAAAACTTCCTGCTTCAGCAACTGCATGAAATATCTTTAATTTATCCCAATCCATTATTTATTTAAATCAACTAAAACTCTTCCTGCAATTTCTCCTTTTAATATTTTAGGATAAGTTTCAACTAACTCCTCTAAACTTACTGTTTGTATTGATTTTTCTAATAAACTAAAATCAACTAAATTTGCTGCTTCACCCCAAATAAATTCTCTTCTTTTAATGCTACAATTAGCAGAGTCCATTCCCCAAAGTTTAATCCCTCTAAGCATAAAAGGTATTACGTTTGTATTTAATTCATTGGTATTTGCATTTCCACATACCGCAATAATTCCATTAGGATTTGTTTGTACAATTGCATTAGCTAATATTTTTCCACCAACAGTATCTACAACTCCATCCCACAAACCTTTATCAATCAATCTTGGATCTTTGTCAAATTCACTACGATTGATAACATTTTTTGCACCTAATGATTTTAAATAATCAGCTTTAGAATCTTTTCCAGTAACTGCTGTCACATTATAACCCATTTTATTCAATATAATCACAGCAACACTTCCAACACCTCCTGTTGCACCAGTTACCAAAACATCTTTTACTTTTTCACCTAATAATATTTCTTCTCTAGCTTTAATTGCAAATGCACTCATCAAAGAAGTGAAGCCAGCTGTTCCTAAAATCATAGCTTGCTTACTTGTTAAGTTTTTTGGTCTCTTTACTAAAAAATCTCCATTTACTTTTGCAATTTGTGAATATCCTCCATAAAAAATTTCACCTACTCTAAAACCAGTTAGAATGACATTGTCACCTTCTTTAAATTTTGAATTTTCACTTTCTATTACAGTCCCTGAAAAATCTATTCCTGGTATATGTGGAAATTCTTTTACTAACCTTCCACCATTTTTTAAAATCATTCCATCTTTAAAATTTAAATCAGAATAATCAACTTTAACGGTTACATCACCGTGCTTTAAAAAACTTTTATCTATTGATTTAACTTCTCTTGTAAAATCTTCACCTTGTTGATTTAAAACTAATGCTTTAAATTGATCAGACACTTTTTATTCTTTTGCTATGCTGATAAATCTTAAATATCTATTTTGATATGAAAGATCCTCTTTAAATTGACCTAAATAATAATTTGTGACTGTTGTAGCTTGTTCTTTTTTAATTCCTCTCATAGTCATACACTGATGGGTAGAGTCTATTGTGACCGCAACACCTTTTGCATCTAAAGACTCCATTAGTGTATTCGCAATTTGCATAGTTAATCTTTCCTGTGTTTGTAGTCTTTTTGAAAAAACTTCAACAACTCTTGCCAATTTACTTAATCCGACAACTCTTTCTTTAGGTATATAAGCCACATGAGCTTTACCAATAATTGGAGCCATATGGTGTTCGCAGTGACTATGGATAGATATATTTTTTTGAACAACCATATCATCGTAACCTTCAACATCACCAAAAGTTTTATCTAAAACTTGTGTTGGATCTTCTTTATATCCTTTAAAATATTCCTTAAATGCTTTGACTACTCTTTTTGGAGTTTCCAACAACCCTTCTCTATTTGGATCCTCACCCATCCAAGTTAAAATTGTCTTGAAAGCCTCTTCAGCTTCTTTATCAGAAACTTTTTTTAAATCTTGATTATTGTCTGTATCTTTAACTAATTTCATTGTGGGTTTTATACATATAATTGCGCAATTTTAAAATATTTAATATATCCAGATATGTGCTACATAATCACCGTATATGTTCAAAAAAAGAGAAAATGTAGTCGAAATTGAAGAGGGAAATCTTCTTTCACCAAAATTTGATAATGATGGGTTGATACCTGTTGTTACAATGTGTTCTAAAACAAAAGACATTTTAATGCATGGATATATGAATGTTGAAGCATTGAAAAAAACCATTGAAACGAAAGAAGCTCATTATTTTAGCAGATCAAGAAATGCTATTTGGCACAAAGGTAAAACAAGTGGTTTTGTACAAAAAGTAACTGAAGTTAGAATTGATGATGATCAAGATTCTATTTGGTTAACCGTAGATATAGGCGATGGTGCGAGTTGTCATGTGGGCTATAGATCTTGTTTTTATAGATCAGTGCCATTAGGTCCAATTGATGATGGGAGAAAAATTGAGATGAAATTCTTAGAAAAAGAAAAAAAATTTGATCCAGAAGAAGTTTATAAAGGACAACCAAATCCTACAAAAATTTAGATTTTTATGAAAATCCAAAGTCCTTTCGGTCCAAAGTTAGCAGTTATTAAGATACCAAAAAAAATAATATCTGAAATAAATAATGAAGTAGATAATATTTTAAAAGACAAATTTAAAACAAAAAAAAGTGACTATTCAAAAAAATTAGTGGGTGAAGTAAAACAAGAATTACAATTATCAAAAAATTTTATAAACAAACATCTAATAAAATTTTTAAAAAAAAATGTAAAAAGTTTTATTAAGAAAACTTCACAAAAAAATATTAATGACATTAAACTAAAAAATTTTTGGGTAGTTAGACAATTTAAAAATGAATATAACCCAATTCATTATCATTCTGGAAGTATATCTGGTGTAGGTTATTTAAAGATGCCAAAAAATTTTATAAAAAGTAAAAAAAAATCAAAAACTAATGGAACAATAGATTTTATTCACGGTTCTAGATCATTTTTAAATAAAAGTATCTTTAATCATAAACCAAAAGTAGGTGACATGATAATTTTTCCAAATTATTTAATGCATACTGCTTATCCATTTAATGTAGACGGTGAAAGAAGGTCTTTTTCATTTAACATAGACATAGATAAAAAAACATTAGAAAAAATAAATGGATAAAATTCAAAAAAACGTTTTAGGAGAAAACCTAGAAAATTGTTCTAATGATCCACTTACTGGGTGGTATAGAGATGGTTGTTGTAACACTGATGAAAATGATCATGGTGTACATACAGTTTGTGCAAAAGTGACTACAGAATTTTTAGAATGGTGCAAAGAAGCAGGAAATGATTTAATCACACCTCACCCAGAATATGGTTTTCCAGGGTTAAAAGATGGTGATGGTTGGTGTGTTTGTGCAAGTTGGTATGCTAGAGCAGTCGAGGCAGGTAAAGGCTGCCCCATATATTTAAAAAGTACTCACGAAAATACACTTAAGATATTACCAATAGAAACACTTAAGAAATTTGCAATAGATTTATCTTAATTACATATTTCCATATTTTGGACCGCCACCACCTTCTGGTGTAACCCAAGTAATATTTTGAGAAGGTTCTTTAATATCACAAGTTTTACAATGGATACAATTTTGAGAATTAATGACAAACTTATTCAAACCATTTTCTTGTTGAACTTCATAAACACCAGCTGGACAATATCTTTGGGCAGGTTCATCAAATTTTTCTAAAGTATAATTGATTGGTAAAGATGGATCTTTTAATTTTAAATGAACAGGTTGATTATCTGCATGATTAGTACCTGTTAAATAAACAGAGCTTGTTTTGTCAAAAGTAATTACGTTATCAGGTTTTGGATATTCTATTTTAGGCATTTCACTAGCTAATTTTAACGTTTCATGATCCGCATGTTTGTGCTTTAAAGTAAATGGCAGTTTGCCTCTAAATAATATTTGATCAATTCCAGTAAATATTATCCCTAAAATTAAGCCCCAACTAAAGCTAGGTTTTACATTTCTTGCTTTGAATAATTCCTCATAAAGCCAGCTTTTTTTAAATTTTTCCTCATATATAGATAAGTTCTTTTCATTATTTATATTCTCGACAATTGTCTCAGCAGCTAAAATTCCACTCTTCATAGCCGTATGTGATCCTTTAATCTTTGGCATATTTAAAGTTCCTGCATCACAACCAATTAATAAAGCACCAGGCATATACATCTTGGGTAAACTTTGAAAACCACCTTCTATTAAAGCTCTAGCACCGTAGGATATTCTTTTTCCACCTTCGATTATTTTTTTAATTGATGGATGGGTTTTAAATCTTTGAAATTCATCAAACGGTGACAGATGAGGATTCTTATAATCCAAACCTATAACATATCCTAGAAAGACTTGTTTGTTTTCAGCATGATACATAAAACTACCACCATAAGTATTTTTATCTAATGGCCAACCAGCTGTATGCATTACCAAACCTTTCTCATGATTTTTTTCATCGACCTCCCAAATTTCTTTAAAACCTATTCCATATTGTTGAGGATCTTTATCTTTGTCTAATTCAAATTTCTTAATTAGTTGTTTTCCTAAATGGCCTCTGCATCCTTCTGCAAAAACTGTAACTTTTCCTAAAAGTTCCATTCCAGGTTCAAAACTATCTTTTTTGTTTCCATCTTTATCAATTCCCATATCTTGCGTAGCAACACCTTTAACGGATCCATCTTCATTATATAAAATTTCACTTGCGGGAAATCCTGGGAATATTTCCACACCTAAAGATTCAGCTTGTTCAGCAAGCCACCTACACAAGTTAGCTAAGCTAATAATATAATTTTTATGATTTTGTTGTACAGATGGAAGCAACCAAGTTGGCCAACTTATAGATTTGTTTTTTCCTAAGAATAAAAATTTTTCTTTCGTTACTTTTGTTTTAATTGGTGAGTTTAATTCTTTCCAATTAGGTATAAGTTCATCTAAAGCTCTTGTTTCAAAAACGTTACCACTTAAGATATGTGCACCTATCTCAGAAGCTTTTTCTAACAAGCAAACATTTAAATTAGAGTCTAGTTGCTTCAATTTTATTGCCGTAGATAAACCTGATGGACCTCCACCAACAATTACAACATCATATTCCATTGTCTCTCTAGACATATTCTAATTTTTTACAGATTCTGTTATTTTTGTATAGTGTTTAATTTGTTCAATTCTTCTAAGAATTGTGGAAGAGCCTCAAAAAGATCAGCTTCAAGACCATAATCTGCAACACTAAATATAGGGGCCTCTCCATCTTTGTTAATTGCAACAATTATTTTACTTTCTTTCATTCCAGCAAGATGTTGAATGGCTCCAGATATTCCAACTGCAATATATAAATCGGGAACCACGACCTTACCTGTTTGACCAACCTGATGATCGTTACTTATGTATCCTGCGTCAACTGCAGCTCTAGATGCGCCTATTGCAGCATTTAATTTATCAGCAATCGAAGTAATCAATTTAAAATTATCTCCACTTTGCATTCCTCTACCTCCAGAAATTACAACTCTTGCGGTACCCAGTTCAGGTCTATCTGATTTAATTTCCTCTCTTTTAATAAATTTTGTTTGATTAAACTCTTCTCCTGCATCTGCTTTTTCAATTGGTGCAGAACCACCAGAACTTTCACATGGGTCAAAAGAAGTAGGTCTAATAGTTACGCATTTTTTCGGATCCTTACTTTTAACTGTTGCAAAAGCATTACCCGCATAAATTGGTCTTAAAAAAGTGTCAGGAGAAACGACTTTTGTAATGTCACTTATTTGTGAAGTATCCAAAGCTGCTGCAATTCTTGGCATTAAGTTTTTTCCAAATGTATTTGCTGAACAAATAATATGTGAATAATCATTAGCTAATTTAACTACAACTGGAGCAAAATTTTCAGCAATAAAGTTTTCATAATGAGCAGCCTCAACTTGAATAACTTTTTTAACTAATGGTAGTTCTGACAAGGCTTTTGCTGCATCTCCACAACTTTGGCCAATAATAAGAGCATGAACGTCCGCATCAATTAGTGAAGCTGCCGTTACAGCATTAAGTGTAAAAGGTCGTAGTTCTTTATTATTATGCTCTGCTATTAATAATACCGACATTTTTTATATTACCTTTGCTTCATTTTTTAATTTTTGAACTAATTCAGCTACACTAGAAACCTTTATTCCTGCTTTTCTTTTTGGTGGTTCCTCAACTTTAATTTGTTCTATTCTTGGAGATGTATCTACTCCTAAATCTGACGCATTTATTTGTTCAATAGGTTTCTTTTTGGCTTTCATAATATTTGGTAATGAAGCATATCTTGGTTCATTCAATCTTAAATCACAAGTAACAATTGCTGGAACATTTATCTCAATTGTCTCTAAACCTTCATCTATTTCTCTAGTGACTTCTAATTTCTTATCTTTAACTTCAATCTTTGATGCAAAAGTTGCTTGAGGCCAATTAAGTAAAGCACTTAACATTTGACCCGTTTGATTGCAGTCATCATCGATTGCTTGTTTGCCCATAAAAACTAAATCTGGTTTTTCTTTTTCTACAATTTTTTGTAAAAGTTTTGAAACAGCTAAAGGTTCTAATATACCATCAGCTTTAACAAGAATTCCTCTGTCAGCTCCAACGGCTAGAGCTTTACGAACTGTTTCCTGAGCTTTTTCTTCACCAACACTTACAGCAACTACCTCTGTGGCTTTACCTGCCTCTTTAATCTTAACTGCTTCCTCAATTGCATTATCATCTGGTGGATTGGTTGACATTTTAACATTATCCGTGACCACACCTGTGTTATCCTCTTTAACTCTAACTTGCACGTTATAATCAATTACTCTTTTTACAGCGACTAAAATCTTCATTAAGCTCTCAATAATTTATTTTCTGCATCATAAGGACTTTCATCCAAAATAGTTGCATCATGTATTTTACCTAAAATATCAACCTGAAGTTTTTCTCCAACATTTGCTAAATCAGGTTTTACCATGGCAAGTGCAATTGATTTATCCAATCTAAAACCATATTCGCCTCCAGTTGCCCTTCCCACTACTTTATTATCTTTATAAATTGGATTATTGCCTAAAACGTCAGCATCAGTTGTATTATGAACTTCTAATGTAACTAACTTATTATCAAAACCTTTTTCTCTCCATTTGTTTAAAGCTTCTAATCCTATAAAGTTACCCTTATTCGGATGAATAAACCTATCAAGACCAGACTCGTAAGGAGAATACTCAATAGATAATTCTGTTCCAACAAGTTTGTAAGATTTTTCAACTCTTAAACTATTCATAGCTCTAATTCCAAACGGCTTTAGGCCTAAATCTTTTCCAGCTTCCATTAATTTATCAAAAATATGATTTTGATATTCAATTGGATGATGTAATTCCCACCCAAGTTCACCAACGAAATTTACTCTCATTGCATTTACTGGTGCATATCCAACATTAACATTTTTAGCAGTTAACCATTTAAAATTTTCATTTGAAAAATCATCTGTTGATACTTTTTGCATCAATTCTCTTGCTTTTGGTCCTGCAACAACAAGTACCCCAGTACTATTTGTAAGATCTTCAAATATAACTGATCCATCTGTTGGCATCCATTTTTGTATCCAATCATGGTCTAATCTTAAGTTGGCTCCAGCAGATACAAGATAATAGCTATTTTCTGCTTCTTTCATGATGGTAAATTCAGAATGAACTCCACCTTTTGTATTAAGAGCATGACATAAATTAATTCTACCAATTTTTTTAGGAAGCTTGTTTGCAACTAAATAATCTAAAAATTCCTCGGCTTTTGGTCCTTTAATTCTACATTTTGCAAATGCTGTCATATCTAAAAGGCCAACATTTTTTTTAACATTTTCACATTCTTTTTTAATTGCATCAAACCACTTTGACCTTCTAAATGACCAATCATCCTTTTGCTCCATGCCATCAGTTGCAAAAAAGTTCGGTCTTTCCCATCCAAATTTCTGACCAAATACAGCACCAAGTGCTTTCATTCTTTCATAACAAGGTGCAGTTCTAAGAGGTCTAGCTGCTGGTCTTTCTTCATCGGGATAATGAACTATAAAAACATGACTATAAGCTTCTTCATTTTTTGCTTTCAAATATGATTTAGTTGCATAATTTCCATAACGTCTAGGTTCAACACCTAACATATCTATTGTTGGTTCTCCATCTACAATCCATTCTGCTAATTGCCAACCTGCTCCACCTGCAGCAGTAATCCCAAAGCTATGACCTTCATTAATCCAAAAATTTTTTAATCCCCAAGCAGGACCAACGATTGGATTCCCATCTGGTGTGTAACAAATTGCTCCATTATAAACTTTCTTAACACCTACTTCACCAAAAGCAGGAACTCGATGTATTGCGCCTTCAATGTGTGGAGCGAGTCTATCTAAATCTTCTTGAAATAATTCATACTCGGAGTCTTTTGATGGACCCTCAACATAACAAGCTGGAGCTCCATCTTCATAAGGACCTAAAATCAATCCACCAGCTTCTTCTCTCATGTACCATCTGCTATCACTATCTCTCAACACTCCCATCTCAGGAAGACCTTCTTTTTTTCTTTTTTGAATTTCAGGATGTGGTTCTGTCACAATATATTGATGTTCAACAGGTATAACTGGAATATCTAAGCCAACCATTTCTCCAGTTTGTCTTGCAAAGTTACCTGAACAAGAAATTACATGTTCACATTCTATAGAGCCTTTATCGGTTTCAACAATCCATCCATCTTTTGTTTGTTTCATTGCAAGCACAGTTGTATTTCTGTAAATCTCAGCTCCCATATTTCTTGCACCTGTTGCAAGTGCTTGAGTTAAATCAGCTGGCTGAATATATCCATCTTCAGGATGTTGAATTGCTCCAACTAAATCATCTGTATGACATAGCGGCCAAATTTCTTTCACTTGTTGTGGAGTTAAAAATTTTACATCAACCCCAATAGTTTTAGCCACACCTGCATATTGATGATACTCATCCATTCTATCTTTTGTACTGGCTAAACGAATATTTGATACAACACTGAAGCCAACATTTTTTCCAGTTTCTTCCTCTAATTTTTTATATAGGTTGACTGCATATTTATGAAGTTGTCCAACAGAATAACTCATATTAAAAAGTGGTAACAATCCCGCAGCATGCCAAGTAGAACCTGAGGTTAATTCTTTTCTCTCAACTAAAACAACTTCTGACCAGCCTTTTTTTGCTAAATGATAAAGTGCGCTTACACCTACTACCCCACCACCAACAACTACTACTTTTGCTTTAGATTTCATTAGCAGATTCCTACTAAATTTTTATTCATAACGAAACAAAATTGTCATGTGGATAATCAAATTGAACTACCTAAAGGTATCGGACTAGAGACCATTGTAGTTAACCAACAGTCCTTTAAAGGCCCGTCCATAGTATATTTTTCAACTTGCCAATTGAACTTATGATAAATTTTATTTTGATCTAAAATTATTACCTCAAATTGAGCCCATTTGTCACTACTTCCAACCTCAGTAATTGTATGACTAACATGATTGATTAACATTTGGTAAGACCTACCTTTTATCATTTGTTTAAAGTTAGGGAGAGGACCTGTGTTTTTTTTATTCTCAGGGTGTGCAAAATTCCAAGTTTGTTCGATACCACTATCTTTAAAAAAGTTATCATTTTTCATCAATCCTGTAAGTTGTATCTCAATTACTTCCTTAGGTTTTATTGAACTCTTTGGAGTTATTAAATCAGCTTTTAAAACAACAGTGCTTAGGAAATAAAATAAAATAATATTAAACGTTAAGAGCAGTTTTTTTAACGTCATCAAGAAATTGTTTTCTCTTTTCCTCACTTACAAATGGTACAGCAAAATATCTTCTGTAATTAATATTATAAATGCCGCACATATGAAAAACACCTCTTTTTAATCGTCTTATCGGTAAATTTAAAAAAAAAGTTGTAATGGCTAATCTTGGAGAACCATAAGTGCAAAAAATAATTGCTTTTTTGTCTCTAAGGTTTCCAATTGGATATCCATAATTGCCCCACAACTGTTTAAATCTAAATGCCCAAGGTGGCGCTAGGACTTTGTCTATCCAACCTTCAACAATTGCTGGCATTCTAAAATTCCAAATTGGTGCGATTAAAACAATAGTATCACAAGCATCTATTCTTTTTCTATGATCTAAAACAATATTATCTGGTTCTTCACCTGCAAAAACTGGATTAAATTTTTCTTTATATAAATCAACAGCATCTACTGAATGTCCTTTTTCTTTAGCTGATTTAATGAAAGTTTCCTTTATTGCTGCATTAAAAGATTTATCATCATAGTGACCATATATGAGAAATATTTTTTTCATTAAAATTGAATAATACTAAAATGTCACATTTAAAACATTAAAATTATTTATAAATACCCAATATGATTAATTACTCTGTCATTGAAGGTACTCACAAAAATCCAAATGAAATAAATACCCTTGATGAAAAAACAAAAAAAGAATACGGACCTTTTGCAGACAAAAAAGAAGCGGAGTCTTTAGCTAAATCTCTTATACAAAAAAATATTGATGATTTTTATCATCGAGCTTGGGTAATAGAGTCAAATAGTTTTACTAAATAAAAACCAATAAACATTGAAATTACAAAAGACATTGAGTAAAAGTTCAATAAAGCTAATGACGAAATAGCTGGCCCTGGACACAATCCAGCAAGCCCCCAACCTGCACCAAACAAAATTGATCCTAAAATTAATCTTTGATCAATATTTTTATTATAAGAATAATCAAATTTTTCTTCTAACAATGGTTTTTCTTTTTTTTTTATAATATGAAACGTAGGTAAAGAAACTATTAAAGCTCCTGCCATTACAAAGGCCAAAGATGGATCCCAATTTCCAAATATATCTAAAAAACCTAAAACTTTTTGAGGATTGATCATTTCTGAAATAACTAATCCAATTCCAAAAATTATACCTGATAGTAATGATATCAATTTATTCATAAATAATTTTTGATTAAAACTGTTATAACTCCAACAATCATAAATGTTATTGTTGCTATTATTGATCTCAAAGAAAATCTACTAATACCACTTATGCCATGGCCACTAGTGCATCCGCCGCTAATTCGTGTACCAAATCCAACCAACAAACCTGCAACTATCAATAAAATAAATGAGTTAGAAATGTTTATATCAATTTCTTTATTGAAAAAAAATTTGTAAAAAATAGGTCCAATTATTAGTCCAACTAAAAATAAAAAATTATCTAATTTTTTTTCCTCTCTATTAATGAAATTACTAGCTATACCACTTATTCCTATCAATCTTCCATTAAACAAAAAAAATATCAGAACAGCAAAACCAATAATTAATCCACCTGTTAATGCTGAGATTGGAGTAAAATTAACAATATTCATTTAATCACTCAAAACTGGAAAAGCTTGTCTCATCTTTAAAAAGTGAGTTTGATATTCCATTTTAGTACATTTATTTTCAATATATTCTATTTTGTTTAACTCTACCAACTTTCTTGCTTCTTCATTTCTAATACCTAATTGTAGCCATAAAACTTTAGCACCAATTTTAACAGCATCTTCAGCTATCGAGGGTACCTCTTTTGATGGTCTAAACACATCAACAATATCAACTTGATCTTTGATATCAGTAATTTTTTCAAAAACTTCCTCACCCAAAATTTTTTTTCCTTTGGCTTTTGGGTTTACAGGATAAACCTTAAATCCATATTTCTGCATATATTTCATTACGATAGTTGATGCTTTTTTAGGATCATTACTTACACCAACCATTGCAATTTTTTTATATTTAGAAAGAATTTCTTTAATATCATTCATTATTTATTTTTAATTTGATCTTCACAAAACTTTTTTGCTTCTTCTATTGTCATAGGTTGATCTAGCTTTTGGCTACCTGCAATACATGCATCGATAGCTCTTTTTTGATTATGATCTCTAAAATTATAAATTACAAATAAACCAATAATTATAAAAACTATAATTATAATGTTTTTAATCATTATTTATTTTTCCATTTTGGTTTTCTTTTTTCCAAGAAAGCTGAAATTCCTTCTTTAGCATCCATAGCCATCATATTAATTGTCATCATTTTACTTGTATAAGCATAAGCTTTTTTTAATGGCATTTCTAACTGCTTGTAAAAAGCTTGTTTACCAATTTTTATTGTAAGATTAGATTTTGATGAAATCTTTTTAGCAATTTTTAAAACTTCACTATTTAATTTTGATTTAGAGTAATAATCATTTATCAAACCAATTTCTTTTGCATAATTTGCTTTAATTGGTTCACCTGTTAACAACATTTTCATCATAGGTTTTCTATTCACTTTACGACTAACTGCTACCATTGGTGTACTGCAAAATAATCCAATATTTACACCTGGAGTGGCAAACAAAGCTTCTTTTGTACTGTAGGCTAAATCGCAACTTGCAACTAATTGACATCCAGCAGCATATGCAGCACCATGAACTTTTGCTATAACAGGTTTTTTTCCTTCAACTATTTGGATCATTAATTTTGAGCATAGATTAAATAATTTTTGATATTTATTTCTAACTTTAAGATTTTTTACTTCTTTAAGATTATGACCAGCGCTAAAACCTTTGCCTGATCCCTCTAAAATAATTACTTTTGTATTTTTATCTTTATCAAGTTTTTTAAAAACTTGAATTAAATCAGTCAAATTTTTAAAAGATAAAGCATTATATGTTTTAGGTTCGTTTATTATAACAGTTGATATCCCACCTGATAATTTTTTAATTTTAATATTCATTTATAGTTTTATTCCATCATAAATAGGAATGTCTTTCAATTTGAATGAGTCTATAGAGTCAATGCAAGCTACATTAAACTCATAATTTTCTGGCTTTGTATAAGATTGGTGATGGGTATAAATTCCACAAATAGAACAAAAAAAATGTTCTGCATGTTGTTTTCTTCCAAATTTATACAAGCTTAACTTTTCCTTACCTTTTATAATTTTTAGATCTTTTAGTTTTACAGCAGCCATAATTGAACCTCGTCTTTTGCATAAAGAGCAATTACATCTTGTTAGCTCTTCTAGATCTTTTTTTAAATTAAGCTCAATCTCTACAGAATTACAATGACAAGAAAGTTGATAAATTGCCATTTAATAATCTATTTTAATTTACCCTCTTCACGCATCTTAGCTCGTATTTTAGTTGCAGAAATTTTTTGTATTTCCTCAGGTAGCACAATTTCTTCAATTTTATATCCAACACCTCTGCCATAACAAATATTAGTAATATTAGGAACTAACATGATTTTAAATCGTCCCTCAAATTCAGGATTTAATCGTTCCTCAATATTTTTTTTTACAGTTTCAAAATCAAAAGGATTATCATCTACTCCTTGAACATCTCTAATTTGTATACAAACTTGACCTGTCTTTTTAATTATTTCTTTAAACAAAGTATAATGACCATCATGAAACGGTTGCCATCTTCCTAACATTTGTGCTGTTGGTTTCTTGTTATCCCATTCGTAAGCCATTATTTTTCTCCTTTTGTATTAATATTATTTTGTTTTAACACCTTGTTTAGTGACATGAAAGTTAAATTAAACAGTTAGCTATCCATTTATGAAATTGATGAGTTGGTTGATCCATAACTGGAGAAAAATTTCCACCATTGTAAACTGGAGATTGTCTACCTTCTTGCATTCCTTCGATTGCTTTTACATCTTCCAACATTACATCATTCCAAAATCTTGAATTTTCTTTTCTTAATTCTTTTAGCTGTTCTCCATTAGCACTGTCGTTTCCAACATAATACATTTCCATATGTTCTTTAGTTTTATTCATTGAAATTGGCTCTAGCCAAAAGACATAAAAATGATCTATGTGAAGACCAATCATTACATTGGGAAATAAAGCTACATATTCAGAATTTTTTGAAATATTTTTTTCCCAATTTGGAAAATTATTAAATTTCATATTTCCTTTCATTGGTTGTTCGTATTTTTTACTTCCCTGTCCTGCAAACCTATTAGGTAAACCTTGAATGTGATAATGATCGTTTATGTTTGATACTTTATTTAATTCAGGATGAATTGTGGGTAAATGATAGCTTTCACAATAATTCTCTATTGCAAACTTCCAATTAGACTTTACTTCTAAACTAAAGTGTCCGTAATCATTGGAATATACAATTGATTTTTGATCATTTTTATTGATAAATTTAGACCATCTATCTTCAAGTGGCTTTATATATTGGTCAAAATCAATTTCATTTGAATTGATATTAACAAAAATAATATCCATCCATATTTTTGTTCTAACTTCTTTAAGGTTGCTTTTATTTTTGTCAAATTTTGTTGATTGGTGTTTATTTAAACCTCCAATATGAGGTGTGGCTATAAGTTTACCATTAAAATTGTAAGACCAAGAATGATATGGACATGTAATAACATTTTTAAGTTTACAAGGTTTTTCCAAAAGCTTGAAACCTCTATGACTGCAGACATTGTGAAAAACTCTAACCTTCATATCCTTATCTCTTATGATTATTAAAGGGATTCCAAGTAAATTGTATGGTTTAGCATCACCAACATTTGGAATTGAACTGCCAACACCAATTACTGTCCATTTACTGCAAAATACTCTTTCTCTCTCGAAGGCTAAATAATCTCTATTTGTATAACACTCATTTGGTAAGCCATTTGCTTTATCTATTGGCTTCTCTACATTTTTTAGTTTTTCTATATCCAGAATTTGTGAAAGAGCTAAATTTTTTTGATTTTGGTCCACAAAAAAAATTATCATGGGTATAGTTTTTGGCAACATATTTCGCCACACCCTTAGGTGAATTTCTTTGACAGCTTTTTCAAAAAAGATAATGATCAGAGAATGAAATTTTCTTTGGAAATAGGTCCACAAACAGATCTTGATACAATACCTCAAGTTAGTGATATTTACATTACCATGCTTCCAGGAGGAGACTACAAAGAGACAGCTCAACAGGCAGTTGAGTTAGTCAAAAAAGGTTTTAATCCAGTGCCCCATTTTCCAGCAAGATCAATGCAAGATGAGAAACAGCTAAAAGACTATGTTTCAAGATGTAAAGATGGAGGAGTAAAACAAGTTTTAGTGATTGGTGGAGGAAGAGAACCAATGGGAAAATTTGATAGCTCTTACCAACTTTTAGAGACTGGCTATTTTGAGAAGATGACAATAGGAATTGCTGGACACCCCGAGGGGAGTCCTGATATATCCGATTCAGATTTAGAAAAAGCTATGATAGACAAAAAGCCTTATGCTGATTACATCGTAACCCAATGGTTATTAGATCCTCAGCCTATAATAGATTTTATTTCTAAACAAAGCGTACCAGTGCATGTGGGAATTACTGGGCCTCTAAAAATATCAAGCTTGATTAAGTTTGCAAATATTGTGGGTGCAAAAAATTCCTTAAATTTTCTTAAATCTAATTTTAGTAAGGCGTTAGATTTATTAAAACCTAAAGACCCTAATGATCTAATTGGGAAAGTTAAATCGCATACAGATTTCTTCCACATTTATACATTCGGCGGCTTGAAGGAAACTAACAAGTGGTTGAAGGAGAATGGTTATGTCTAAAGAATTTGACTATACTAAACTAAAACATGTTACTTCTGTTGATCAATCAGACAGAGAAGTACCATACAATTTAAGACAAAGTGGGCCAACAAAAGTTGAAATGTTAATTTCAACAAGGGTAAGAAAATCACCTTATTGGCATTTATCAATGCAGGCAGGTTGTTGGAGAGCAACTGTTTATAACCGTATTTATCATCCAAGAGGATATGTAAAGCCAGAGGATGGTGGAGCAATGGTTGAATACGATGCAATTGTAAATCATGTTACAATGTGGAATGTTGCTGTTGAAAGACAAATAAGAGTTAAAGGTCCAGATGCAGAAAAATTTACAGATTATGTAATCACTAGAGATGCAACTAAAATTTCTCCAATGAGAGCAAGATATGTAATTTTATGTAATGCGTATGGTGGAGTATTAAATGATCCAATTCTTTTAAGAATTTCAAAAGATGAATTTTGGTTCTCTTTATCAGACTCTGATATAGGTATGTATCTTCAAGGTGTTAACGCTGATGGAAGATTCAATTGTACAATTGAAGAAATCGATGCTTGTCCAGTTCAAATTCAAGGACCTAAATCTAAAGCATTAATGAAAGATTTACTTGGAGATCAAGTCGATTTGGATAACATGCCTTTCTATGGTTTAGCTGAAGTTAAAGTTGGTGGAAGAAGTTGTGTAATTTCTCAATCTGGTTTCTCAGGTGAAGCTGGTTATGAAATATATTTAAGAAATGCAACTTTGTATGCCGATGACATGTGGAATGCTGTCCTTGAAGCAGGTAAAAAACATAATTTAATGGTTATTGCTCCTGCACACCATAGAAGAATTCAAGCTGGTATTCTTTCATGGGGACAAGACATGGATATGCAACATAATCCTTATCAATGTAACTTGGGTTATCAGGTTTCATTATCTGGTAAAGGTGAATGGAATAAAAAAGCTGACTATGTGGGTAAAGCTGCATTGGAAAAAATGGGCAAAGAAATTAAGGATGGCAAGAAACCTTACAAGCTTCAATTAGTTGGATTGGAGTTAGGTGGAAAACCTATTGATGATTATGCACCAGATTTTTGGTTAATATCAAATGAAGGTGGCGGGGATCCTGTTGGATTTGTAACCTCACCATGGTGGCATCCTGAAAAGAAAACTAATATTGCTATGGGATATGTGCCATATGATGGAACATTAAACCAAAATGGATTTCCAAAAGGAAAGGTGGGAACTAAATTTAAAGTTCATCTTCCAGAAAAATACTCGGACAAACCAGGAACACCTGTAGATGCTGTAGTTGTGGATATTCCATTCAAAGAATCTTTCAACGCAAATACGAGAGAAGTTGTAAAAGGTTAAAATAATTTACAAAGGGGGAGTTTTTAATCCTCCCCCTTTTTAAAATCCAAGATGACAAAAGGTTTTTTAATCGCAATTTGCATTATAATTACTATTGCTTTAATAATATTTCCATTAATCATTTCCTACAAAGAGGAAAAAAAAAATAAAAAATAATGTTTAACGAATTTTTAAGTATAATAATTAGATCCATTAGACTAGACAGAACACTTTATGGTAATAACAAAAACTTTGGTGAGGCTTCTATTTATTATGCCGTCTTGATTATTTTACTTGGCTCTATAATAAGTATAATTCCTAATAGTTCTTTCTTAAACTATATGAATTTAAACTTTAATTTAGGTTCAATAAAAGGACCTTCACTTAAAGCTGTTATTTTTTCTTCGTTCATTATGTGGGTAATAAAAGCCACTTACCTGTATTTTATTGGAGTGGTTTTGTTTAGAAATAAAAATACAAACTGTAATTTTAGAAAAATAATCATCTTAGTAGCTTTTGCTCAATCACCTCTTCTTCTAAACTTTTTAGTTTTTAATCAATCATTTTTATTTTTCATAATAATAAGTTATATCTGGTATAACGTTTCGTTAATAATAGGTTTGAATATTATTTTAAGTTATAATAATTATATAAAAACTACTCTAATATCTTTAGCGCCCCAGATTATATTCTTCATATATATTCTTTCACTATTTCAGAGTAGTAGTGGTTTTATCAGTTAAATTGGAAAAATAGTTTTAGAAACTCTACAGGATTTACAAATTTTAAAACCAGTTAAGATTAAATTTTGAGATACACTTTCATCTTTATTCTTACACTCGTCACAGATATCATCTAAATCTTGATCTTCCTTTTTTGTTATATCTTTATCTTCAATCATTATCTGTTAAACCTGCACCAGCGGCACCTTGTTTTAAACTATCTGTTTCCTCTACAAATGTCTCCTCTGAAAGTTTATAAAGATTTTTCCAATCTATTTCGGAAAAATTATCTTTATTTTCTAAAAATCTGATTTCAGTATTATTTGCTTTAACTGGAAATTCTTTTTGAAAGTTATTAGAGGAAATGCTTATATTGAAATTTAATAAAAATTTATTTTCCTCAAACTCAAAAAGTATTTTTTTTCCAATTATTTCTGAACATCTACTAAGAAAAGGTAAAAATAATATTGGATAAGCTATTCCTTCAAATGAACATTTTTCGAAACTTTCAATTTTTTTAATTTGATCAAGAAAACTTACTCCAAGCGTAATAGGGCAATATAATTTTTGGTCTGATTTATTTATTTGATTAATCAATTTGATATTTTGATAACTTTCTTTTTTTTTGCTTTGAAAATAATGATTTAAGTTTTTAATTCCTGGATAACCAAATAACTCCAATAATCTTACTGACTTTCCAACTTCTTCTGATATTCCCCATGAAAAACCTATAGCACGACTTGCTCTTTTAGATGTTGTTTCAATTTCACTTAAAGATTTCATAGTTTACTAGTTATTATTGTAAACCCACTGTTCATCAAAATTTTTTAATTCATTTGGCAATGGAGCTCCTTGAAACATACATATTCGAAGCCATTTATCAGATCTTGGATCAAATTTTAAAGCACCAAAAAAAGATAATTTCAATCTCAACATATCTATTGGAACAATTTTTTCACCAATAGTATTATCTTGTATTTCTGAGTATGGAAATTTTTCTATAATAAATGCTCTTCTCACAACATGTCTTAGATGAGAATTTTCAACTAAAAACCTGTCCATTTTTAAACTATTTTTTGATACAAGTAATTTTTTGTACAATTCTTTAATATCTCTTGCGATCGCAAGAGGCTGTTCTAAGTCAGATCCTTCTTCCTCAAATCTATCAGCTAGTCTAGGTTCTTCTTTATTCTTTGAAATAAACCAAAATTTTCTACGGTTTTCTATCTTTTCAAAATTAATAGATAAAATATTAGAATATTTTTTCTCTAAAATTAATCTTAACTCCTCTACTGTTCGCTCAGTTGGAATGTTAAAATATTTTTCCTCATCCGAACTCATTTCTTTTACAAGTGGACTAACAATTTCACCATAAGGTTCCATCATGATTGATACAATGTATTCAATACATTCCTCACAAGTTTCCTTTTCTAGCCAAAAATAAATTTGATTAAATGGATAGTCTTTTTCAAAATCAAATTCATTTTCAACAAAATTTAAAAACCTTTTTACGTCTTTTAATAAATCTTTTATCTTTTTTAATTGATATTCGCTTTCAGTATTCCAGCTAGTAATATTCTTAATTGATTTTCTGACGCAATCTTTAAATAGATTGCTATCTTTAGTCTCAACTTTTTTTATTTCTCTAATTTTCTTTAATGCTATCTCTCTACATAATATCCAATTATTTAATAGTGTGGGATGGTTAACAATAAATGGTGCCATACCTAATCCTGTTGAATTTCCTATTCCAAGTTTTTTACAAATTTTTGGATCTAACTTAACTGCAGACTTTGGATTTTTATTTTTTGCAACATGATTAACTTGATCAAAAGTAAATTGTCTCACCAGATAGACCAGCATCATCTCTAATCTAAATGGTCCATTAATTTCCTCTCTATTTTTGATTCTAAAACGATCAGCTAAACCAAATTTACCTGATCCATAAACTGCTGTTGTTCTATATAGGTAACCCACTTTCTCTAATAAATCTATATTTGGCTGAACACCATTACTCAAACTTTCAACAACATGATCAAATATTCTTACCGACTTATTTGCTCTCGACAAAGTTAGCTCCTTATAAGAAAGTCTTCCAACCTCTTGTTTTGGAACTTCATTTCTCAATCTTTCAATATCTTTTTTCAAAGGCACTCCATCATGTAAAGTAAATGCAGCATCCCATTTTGTTGCTATTACTCTATCTGATCTCTCATCATCATTAATTTTGTTTGCAAAACATACTAAAGAATAAACTCTATCTTTTTTTTTAAATGAATACACTGCAGTACCAAATCCATATTCATCTAAATCAAATAAGTCTCTTTTGTACTCCCAATTTTTAAATTCAAATAGAAAACTTCTTAAAAAAGATAATCTAGATTGGTGAAATGAACCTAGCCTTGAAAGTGTCATTATGGTATTTGGATCTCTCAATTCTACTTTCATATCTAAATTGTTTTATAGAAATTATACCAATTATTACCGAGTATCCCATTAGTTTCTGTTTCGGTAAAACCAATTTTTTTTAAACCTACTTCCAAGTTTTTAAAACCTCTAGCATCCTCAAACCAAATTGGTTGTTTGGGAAAACCAGGTTTATTTTTAGAACCTTCTCCATAATTTTTACTTTTTGACCAGGTGCCGTTTCTCATCCATTCAACTACTTCATCCGGTTGATTCAAACATAAATCAGAACCTATGCCTATGTTATTAACGTTCATTATTTCTGCTGTTCTAGCTACCATTTCACAAAAACTATCAATTGTGCAATTTGTATTGTCCTTAAGATGATGTGGATAAAGTGATAACCCCAAAATACCTCCACTGTCACCTAAAGTTTTAAGTAATTCAGATGATTTGTTTCTTTTTGCTGCATGCCAAAATGATGGGTTTGCATGAGTTATTGCAATAGGCTTTTCACTTATTTCTATCGCATCAAAGGTGCTTTTTTCTGCAGAATGAGACATGTCAACTACCACTCCAACTCTATTCATTTCTTTTATAACCTCACGACCAAAATTGGTTACTCCACTATCAATTTTTTCATAACAACCTGTAGCTAATAAAGATTGATTGTTGTATGTCAGTTGCATAAATCTACAGCCAAGCTCATGAATTTTTTCAACTAGATTGATATCATCTTCTATTGGTGAGCAATTTTGAAATCCAAAAAAAATTGCTGTCTTCTTTTCTTTGTTGGCTTTTTCAATGTCTTTAAAATTTTTGCCAAGAAAAATTAAATCTGAATTTTCTTTAAATAATTTTTCCCATCTTTGAATTTGACCTAGTAATTCATCAAAATCTTCGTGATATACAATTGTTACATGAACTGCGTCTAAACCAGCTTCTCTATTAATTTCAAAAACTTTCCTAGACCAATTGCAATACTGTAGGTTGTCAATTTTAAATTTCATTTTGGTAAATAATTCTAAATCATACCAAGATGGTTCTTAATTACTATTTATTTTATTGAAATTTTAATTTAATTTTGAAATAAGAACTGTGCTTACAAAAATCATGAAAAAGAATAAATTTCTTAAAGTGGCAATTGTTATGGGTAGTCAATCTGACTACAAAACTATGAAATTAGCTGTAAATATACTTAAAAAACTGAAAATAAAGTATGAAACTAAAATAATATCAGCTCATCGAACTCCAAAAAGAATGTATGAATTTGCTATTACGGCTAAAAAAAATAATATTGGAGTAATTATTGCAGGTGCAGGAGGTTCCGCTCATCTACCTGGAATGATTTCAGCTATAACTTCAATTCCAGTTTTAGGGGTTCCAATAGAAAGTAAAAAGCTTAAAGGATTAGACAGCTTGCTATCTATAGTTCAAATGCCCAAAGGTATTCCAGTCGGAACTTTAGCTATAGGTGAAGATGGCGCAATTAATGCTGCCCTACTCGCAGCATCCATCATTGCAAATAACAATTCTTTGGTTAAAAAAAAACTAGATTCTTGGCGACTATCTCAAACAAAATCTGTCAGAAAAAAACCTAAATAAAATGTCAGAAAAAAAACTGGGTATAATTGGTGGTGGTCAGTTGGGAAGTTTACTGTCTGCTGCTGCCAAAAAATTAAATATCAAAACTACTGTCTATTGTGATGATATTGATGGACCAGCACAACACTTTTGCGATGATTTTATTTTTGGAAAATACGATGACAAACAAAAAATTTTAGAATTTATAAAAAAAGTTGACATAATAAGTTATGAGTTTGAAAATATTCCTTACGATACCCTTAACGAAATGAATAAGTTAAAACCTGTTCTACCAAAACCTTCTGTCAATAGATTAATTCAACATAGACTAGCAGAAAAAGATTTTGTAAATAAACTTAACATACGAACTACAAGATATATATCGGTCGAGAAAAAATCCGATATAGAGACATTACAAGATTTACTCCCTGGAATTTTAAAAACAACAACCATGGGTTATGATGGTAAAGGACAATATCCAATTAATAAAATTGAAGATATTGAAACTCTAAATATTGATTTTTCTAAAGGTTATATATTAGAGAAAATGGTAAAACTTAAAAAAGAAATTTCAGTAATTGTTACTAGATTTTCTAATAATAATTATTCTATATATGAACCAATAGAAAATATGCATCAAGATCAAATACTTAAACACTCGGTAATACCTGCATTAATAAGTAAAAAAATATTGGATCAATCAAAAGACTGGGCAACTAGAATAGCTGAAGAACTAAAGTATATAGGAACACTTTGTGTTGAATTTTTTATTGATAGAAATGAAAACCTGTATGTCAATGAAATAGCTCCTAGAGTTCATAACTCTGGTCATTTAACTATAAATGCATACAACGTTAGTCAATTTGAAAACCATGTTAGAGCTGTGTGTTCTATGGAAAAAATTCCATTAAAAAAAATATCTAATGCAAAGATGATAAATTTAATAGGAAAACAAATAGAGCCTTACAGACAAAATCTCAAATTAAATGATAACGAATTTTTCTATGATTATTTAAAAAAAGAGATAAAAGACAAAAGAAAAATGGGTCATATAACAACTTTAATATAAATGCTAAAATCAATTGAGGGAAATTTTGATCACCCAGAAGTTAATAAACTTCTTACAAAACATTTTATTGAATTAAGAGCTGCTTCACCAGAAGGAAGTGCTCATGTTTTAGATATACCAGGATTAAAAGTTTCATCAATCAAGTTTTGGAGTCTTTGGGAAAATGAGAATTTATTTGGTTGTGGAGCTTTAAAGTTTCTAGATGAAAATCATGGTGAATTTAAATCAATTAGAATACATGATGATTTTAGAAACAAAGGTTATGGTATAAAAGTTATTGAGTACTTAATTAATGAGGCAATGAAATTAAATATAAAAAGAATAAGCTTAGAGACAGGTGCTGGTAAATTTTTTGATCCTGCTAGAAAGTTGTTCAAAAAATGTGATTTTAAGCCTTGTGAACCATTTGCTCATTATAAAGAGGATATAAACTCTTTATATTTAACCAAGATTATTAACAACAATTAATTTAAAAAGAACTATAAAGTATCAATTTTGTTGACAAAACCCATTTAATTCTAAAGAAAGCCTAAATTACTTAATTATAAGTAATAAATTAACATAACTAAAGTAAGAAAAAAATATGAGTCTACAAGGTAAAGTAAAATGGTTCAATCCAACTAAAGGTTTTGGTTTTATTGAACGTGACGATAAAGAAAAAGATGTGTTTGTACATGTTTCAGCTGTAAGAGATGCTGGTATGAACGGTTTAGATGAGGGTCAAGCTTTGACTTTCGATGTTGAAGATGGTCCTAAAGGTCCTTCAGCAGTTAACTTAAAAACTGCATAATTTTCACAATCACTTATTGGCTATAATCAATTTTAATTTAGATAAAAAAAATTAATTTATTTTTATAGCCAATACATTATTCTACAAATAAAACATAATATTTAAATTATGATTGGTATTTTAGGTGGAATGGGTACTCAAGCTGGTCTTGATTTCTGCAACAAACTTGCAATTCTTAATAGAGGTAAGATTGACCAAGATTATCCTTTGTTTTTATTATACAATAAATCAAATATCCCAGGCAGACCAGAGTCAATAGGAATTCATACTGGCAAACTTTCTAATAAAGCAAATAATAAAAAAAGTAAGAAGAAATATTTATTAGTTTTAAAAAGTCTTGTTAAAGGTTGTCAACTTCTAAAAAAAAGTAATTGTAAATTTATAGTTATTCCCTGTAATACAGCTCATTACTGGTTTGATGATTTACAAAGTAAAACTAAATTGCCAATTATAAATATGCCTAAAGAAGTTTTTAAAGAAACCAAAAAAAAATGTAAAAAAAACTCATCCGTAGGTTTGCTTGCGACTGAAGGAACTTTAATGACTGGTGTTTACAATAAATTTTTTGATAAAGATTATAATTTAATTTTTCCAAGTAATAATATTCAAAAAAGTTCCGTAAATAAAGCAATTAAATTTGTAAAAATGGGAAAAGTAAAATTAGCTAATAAATCTATACAACCTGCAATAAATTATTTAATTAAAAAAAAGTGTAAAAAGATAATTCTTGGATGCACTGAACTTCCAATAGCTATTTTTGCTTTTAAATCATTTAAAACAATTAAATCATCAAAAGTTTTCTTAGACCCAAATTTGATTTTGGCAAATGCAGCAATGAAAAAATATAAAAGTAAATAATGGTATCTAAGGAAAAACCTTATGTATTATTAGTTGCAGAATTA
Source organism: Candidatus Pelagibacter sp. HIMB1483 (assembly GCF_052048135.1). NCBI lineage: Bacteria > Pseudomonadati > Pseudomonadota > Alphaproteobacteria > Candidatus Pelagibacterales > Candidatus Pelagibacteraceae > Candidatus Pelagibacter > Candidatus Pelagibacter sp. HIMB1483. Next base: position 934,941 of record NZ_JBNAIM010000002.1, read on the forward strand.
ATCTATTTAGAGATATGCAAAATTAAAAATTTAAATCCAGATTTTTCTAATGTTAATGCTATTGAAGCCTTTATTGGTTCTGATGTTTATAAAGAAATTAGTAGCGGTGTATTTCATGATAACTTAATTAAGAAATTAGAAAAAAATAATTTTGTAGAAAATAAAACAAAAAAAAAGATACCTGAAGAGACTATAAGATTACTTCAAATCCAAAAAGATTTGACAACCAAACAATTAATTCAATTTCCAAATTTATATTATGCCAAAAGTCACTATCCACTAGAAATTTCTCAAAGAGCCTTTGATCATTTATGGAGAATGTGTGAAAGTTATGAATTATGGTGTAAAGAAACCAAACAAAAACATTTAATTTATTTAAAAATTACTGATTGATATTTTTAAGGTTTAGTTTTTGTCTTGTGAGTTTTATTCTTTTTTCAACTAGTAGCATAAGTTGTTTATTTAAATCTTTATTATCATTGTTTTCTTCAATTTTATCTTTGACAAAAGTTAGAGAATCTTTTCCAGTTGCATCTTCAATAGTTTTATTAATCATATATTGAGCTCCAGCTTTGTAAATATTGCCAGATGTAAAAGCTGTTAAACCAGGGCCAAGTATAGAAAAAACAGGAAAAAAACCAGTCAAAAAGAAAAACGAAACTATAATCATTAATATTTTAATAAATCTAAATTTCATTTCGAAATCATTTTTTTGTTAATCACAATTGAGAAGAATCTTATACATTTTTGAATACAACTCAAGGTAGAACTGTACTTTTGGCCTAAAAGCTCATTTTTCATAGACAAATTTAACTAAATTTGAGAATCAATTGTAAGTAATTTTTTTTTATAAAACCTAAAATGATCAGAATATATCCATTCATTTTTATTTTGTTATGGTCGTCAGCATTTATAACCACCAAGCCTATTGTTGATAATAGTGATCCTTTTTCAGCACTAGCTTTTAGATTTTTCTTTGTAGCATTAGGTTTTTATGCATTTTCTTTTTACTCTAAACAAACAATAATTGTTAATCAAAAAAATTTGATTGAATCTGTTCTAAGTGGAGTTCTTTTTCATGGATTTTATTTAGGTGGAGTTTTTTATTCTATTTCGATTGGTATGCCGACAGGTATAGCCGCATTGATAGTAACTCTGCAACCAATTTTAACCAATGCACTAAGTGGACCTATATTGGGAGAAAAAGTTACAAACAAACAATGGACTGGAGTTTTGCTGGGATTTACAGGTGCAGTATTAGTTTTAGGTTTAGATATCGGTTCAAACATTCCAATTCTAGGACTACTAGCAACAATAGTAGCACTTATTTCAATAACTGCCTCTACAATTTGGCAAAAAAAATTAAGTAATAACCTACCTTTATCAGTAAGCAATTTCTATCAGGCTATTGGAGGGTGCTTGTTTCATATTTTTGCAATAATATTAATAAGCAAACCTTACATTAATTTTACAGATACATTTTTAATAGCCATGAGTCATCAAATATTCTTAGTCTCATTTGGTGCTTTTACAATATTGATGTTTCTTATTAAGAATAATTCAGCAAGTAAAACTGTATCGATTTTTTTTTTAATACCAACTACTTCTGCTTTTATGGCTTGGCTTTTTCTAAATGAAAAATTAACTACATTAGATATTATTGGTTTCTTACTAACCACAATTGGTGTTTATATTGCTACACGTGATTAAAAATACTTTTTAAATTGATATATAGCCAAATTCTAATGATGCATCAGTAATAGAATGATATAAAGACTCTCCAAAACTTCGAAGAGCTAAGATTCTTATTTTGTCAGGATTATTATCTAACATATCAACGGTGAATGTGATTCCATTGTATGTAGAATTTACAGAATTGTTTTTTTCTAATATATTAAAATTAAAGGGACATCCTTTTTTCAAAACTTCTTTTACATTTTGTCCCTCTATTTCAATTATAGCTCTTGAATGAGATAAGTCAGTAACTGCAAAGTCTGTTTCTTTTAAATTTTGCAAAATATCTTTAAGTAAATCTTTCTTTGTTGAAACTAAAATCCAATTTTTTGGACCATTCCATAAAATTCTTGTATCTTTGTTATTTGTTACGCTTAATGGCTTTTCATTCAATTTAAGACCGTCTAAATCAATATTTTCAATTGAAATAGAAGAATTTTTATACTGAACTATTTGAGCTATCAATAGATTCTTGTTTTCAGTGATCTTTAAAAGATTATTTTCTTTTTTATTTTCATAATCCCCAAACTGGCCTTTTGAATGTACATTTGCTAAAGCTGAAATTGAACTCATGATCTTACCCTTTCACCTTTTGGATCAACATAATGTGATGAAACTATTTCAACTGGTATAACTTTGTTTTTAAGTGGAGACATTACAAATAATTTTTCACCAATCATATTTTTTCCATCTTTAAGGATTGCTAAAGAAAATGGATTGTCATATTCAACACTCCAACATGAAGCTGAAATGTAACCCAATTTAGGATTTGGCAAAGGTGCTTTTGCATCTTTAACCAAGTGAGATCCTTCTGGAATACTTGTCTTTTTATCTAATGGAACTACTCCAACAACTTTTTGTCTATCTGCTGCTGTAAATGCTTCTCTTGTTAAAGATCTTTTTCCTATAAAATCTTTTTTCTTACTTAGCAGTCCTTCCAATGAATTATCATATGGTATAGTTCTTCCATCAAGCTCTGATCCTGCAACGTGACCCATCTCTATTCTTAGAGTTGACAATGCTTCTGTGCCATAGGGCTGGATGTTAAATTCTTTTCCAATTTCAATAATTTTTTCCCACATAAAGTTTCCATTGTCAGACTCAACATTTAACTCATAGGCAAGCTCGCCTGAAAATGAAATTCTAAAAATTCTAGCTTTTACACCAAACAATTCTGCCTCCATATAGCCCATGAAAGGCAGTCCTTCATTTGAAACATCAGAATTAGGAAATAACTTTTTTAATAAATCTCTAGACTTAGGTCCCGCAATTGCTGCTCCTGCCCATTGTTCTGTGGTTGAAACTACATTAACATTTAATTCTGGCCAAACTAATTGTAAATAATACTCTAAATGTGAGAGAACATTAGCAGCTTGAGCTGTCGTTGTTGTCATATGATAATGATTTTCTGAAATTCTTGTGGTTGTTCCATCGTCCATTACTATTCCATCTTCTCTCAACATCACACCATACCTAGCTTTACCAACTGGTAACTTTAGCCAAGCATTGGTATAAACTCTATTTAATAGTTCTGCGGCATCTGGACCTTTAATATCTATTTTTCCTAATGTAGTTACATCACAAACTCCAACATTTGTTCTTACATTCTTGGCTTCTCTTTTCGATGCTTCGAATAAGTTTTCATTTCCTTGTTTATAATATCTTGGTCTTAACCATACTCCAGCATCCACAAAAACTGCGTTGTTTTTTTCATGCCAATAATGCATTGGAGATTTTCTAGTTGGTTTAGAATGTTTGCCTACTTCTCTACCCACAATGGCTCCAATTGAAACTGGTGTGTAAGGTGGTCTAAAAGTAGTATGTCCAACTGCTGGCACAACTTTATTTTCTATTTTAGATACTAATTGTAAGCCGTTTAGATTACTGGTCTTCCCTTGGTCAGTTGCCATTCCTAATGTGGTATATCTTTTGACATGTTCTATTGATCGATAGCCCTCTTTTAAAGCTATTTCTACATCTGAAACTGCTACATCATTTTGAAAATCTAAAAACCTTTTATAATTTTTACCTTTAGGAAGTGGTACACACCAAAATTTATCATGAACAGTTGATTTTTTTTCAACAACGTTTGGGAAAGAAATCTTATTATCAGTATTAGTAATTTTTTTTGATAATTCATAACCAGTTTCGAATGAACTTTTTAAAGTTTCTTCTAAAGTATAAATTCCATTTGCAGCACCTAATGTTCTCTCGTTTTGTTTTGATTTGCCTGGAACAAATGCATCAATTTCTTCATTAAACTTTGTTTTATTTCCAGACTGCGAAGCCAAATGAATAGTTGGTGTCCAGAAACCAGAAACACATATACAATCGCACTTGATGTTTTCAATTACACCAAGTTCTTCTTTATTATCTGAGATTTTTGCAATATCAGCTGATTTTACTTTTTTGTAACCTTGTGCAGCCACTACTACATAAGAAAATTTAATATCTATTCCTAAATTTTTTGCTTCATCAACTATTTCTGACTGAGGATCTTTTCTTGTATCTAAAATTACAGGATCAATGCCATTCTTTTTAAATTCAATTCCTGTTTCATAACCACTATCATTGTTAGTAAATATTAGAGGATTTTTACCAACTAATACACCATACACTTTTAAATATTCTTTTGCTGCTGATGACAACATTACTCCAGGAGTATCATTATTTCCAAAAACAATTGGCCTCTCAATAGATCCAGATGAAATTAAAACTTCTTTAGCTCTTATGTACCATAGTCTTTGTTTAGGATGAAATTTTTTTGTCTCTGGTAAATGATCACTAATTCTTTCAGACATCACTAACATATTGTGATCATAATAACCAAAAACTTGAGATCTATTTTTAATAGTTACATTAGGCATTTCTTTAAGTTCAGCAATAATTCCGTCAGCCCACTCTTTGCCTGTTTTGTTTCCAATATTAACTTCGTTTGTAAGTAAAGTTCCACCAAATCTTGCTTTATCTTCTGCTAATATAACTTTTGCTCCATTTTTTGCTGCAGCATATGCGCTTGCTAAACCAGATGGACCTGAGCCAGCAATTAATAAATCGCAATATTCATATTTATGCTCATATCTCTCTTTATCGTGTTTAATAGAAGCAACACCGAGTCCAGCTGCTTTTCTAATGAATGGTTCATAAACTTTGTACCAAAAACTTTTCGGCCACATAAAAGTTTTGTAATAAAATCCAGCTGGTAGAAAAATCTTTAAAAAATTATTTATTGCTCCTATATCAAAGTTAACACTTGGCCAACAATTTACACTTTTTGCCTCTAGACCTTCAAAAAGTTCTTGTTCTGTGGCTTTAATATTTGGTTCAGTTTCTCCATTTCTGTAAAGTTGAACTATTGCGTAGGGCTCATCCACTCCCGCTCCAAAAAATCCTCTTGGTCTATGATATTTAAAACTTCTTCCTACTAAATGAACTCCATTAGCTATTAATGCAGATGCTAAAGTATCTCCTTCATAACCATAATAACTTTTTCCATTAAATTTAAATGAAATTTTTTTATTTCTATTTATTAATCCAATATTTTCCAATCTAAAGCTTTGAGTCATTAAGAAATTTCCTCGTTAGCTTTGAGGGTATTAAAAATCTCATGAGTTGCTGTATCTCTCTCAACTTTTATCCATTGTCTGCAACCTGATATATGTTGCCACAATTCCCAGTGTTTTCCTCTTAAACTTTTTCTATTATAAACAAAATTATCCCAATCTTGATCTGAAACTTCCTTATTAAGCTCTGGTCTTTTAACGCTAGCATCTCCTCCATAAGAAAATTCATTTTGTGATCTCATACCACAATGTGGACATTTAATATGAAGCATTTATGAAATCCAAGTTTTTGTACCAAGTCCCTTTTCATCAAGCAAGTGACCAGTGCTAAATCTATTTAAACTGTATCCAGAATTTAGTTCGTGAACCCTATCTTGTGCAATTGTGTGTGCGAATGTCCAACCAGATGCTGGGGTTGCTTTAAAACCACCATAACACCAACCACAATTTAAATATAAACCTTCAATGTGAGTTTTATCTATAATAGGTGAACCATCCATCGACATATCCATTATTCCTCCCCATGTTCTTAGCATTTTTAATTTGCTTAAAAATGGCATCATCGCTATTCCCTCAGTTAATACATGTTGAAGAGTTGGTAAGTTTCCTCTTTGAGCATAACTATTATAGCCATCTAAATCACCACCCATTACCATCTCACCTTTATCTGATTGACTTATATAAAAATGTCCCGCACCAAAAGTGACTACTTTATCCAAAACTGGTTTAACTGGTTCAGAAACGCAAGCCTGTAACAAGTGTGTTTCAATTGGTAAGGTCATGTTTAATTTTTCAGCTAAAATATTAGTACTACCCGCAACACATAATCCAATTTTTTTTGCTTTAATATTTCCACGAGATGTTCTTACTCCATTAATTTTTCCTGCTGAAACATCAAATCCAGTCACTTCACAATTTTGAATTATATCAACACCCATTGAGTCTGCTTGACGAGCATAACCCCAAGCTACTGCATCATGTCTTGCGGTACCTGCACTAGGCTGCATAAGTCCACCAAAAATTGGAAATCTTACATTATCTGAAAAGTCTGCCATTGGAATAATTTCTCTTACTTCTTCTCTATTTAAAAGAACTGCATCAATACCATTTAACCTCATTGAGTTTCCTCTTCTTGCATAAACATTCATTTGTGCATCAGAGTGTGCAAGATTTATAATTCCCCTTGGAGAAAACATTACATTGTAATTTAAATCCTGACTCATCTTTCTCCATAAATTCATTCCAAATTCACTAAACAAAGCATTGTCGTCATGCATATAATTTGATCTTATTATAGTTGTATTACGCCCGACATTTCCTCCGCCAATCCAACCTTTTTCTATTATTGCAACATTTGTAATTTGATGCTCTTTTGCCAAGTAATAAGCGGTTGCTAGACCATGGCCTCCACCTCCTATTATTACTACATCATATTCTTCCTTTGGAGTAGGATCTTTCCAGGCTAAATCCCAATTATCATGATTAGAAAAAGCGTTTTTAACTAGATTAAATATTGAATATTTTTGCATGTTTAAATTTTATAATAATGAATATAAATAGTTCATATTTTTTTTATATATAATTTTTAGATATTTCCAAAGGTGCTAAAAAGAGATACTAATCAATCATCTTTTTAAATAATTTAGAGGACTTTAATGAGTGAAGTAAAATCAGACATACAAATAGCAAGAGAAGCTAAAATGCAACCTATCAAAGAGATTTTAGCTAAAATCAATGTTCCCGATGAAAGTTCAGCATTCAGTCCAATGGGACGTCACATAGCAAAAATAAATTTAGAATATTTAGATAGTTTGAAAAGTAAAAAAAATGGAAAATTAATTTTGGTTACGGCAATAACACCAACTCCAGCAGGGGAAGGAAAAACAACTACCTCAGTTGGATTAAATGATGGGCTAAACAAAATTGGAAAAAAATCTATAGTGTGTTTGAGAGAACCAAGCTTAGGCCCTTCTTTTGGAATGAAAGGTGGTGCTGCAGGTGGAGGATATGCTCAAGTTGTTCCTATGGAACAAATTAATTTACATTTCACTGGTGACTTTCACGCTATTACATCTGCACATAATTTACTTTCAGCACTAATTGATAATCATATTTATTGGGGAAACAAACTAAACATAGATGTTAGAAGAGTAGTTTGGAAAAGAGTAATGGATATGAATGATAGATCATTAAGATCTATTGTAGTTGACTTAGGAGGTGTTGCTAACGGTTATCCTAGACAAGATGGCTTTGATATCACTGTAGCTTCAGAAATCATGGCTATATTTTGTCTTGCTACAGATTTAAATGATTTAGAAAAAAGAATTGGAAATATTACAATCGCATACACAAGGAATAAAAAAGCAATTTATGCAAAAGACTTAAATGCACAAGGACCAATGACTGTTCTTTTAAAAGAAGCTATAAGACCAAACGTCACTCAAACTTTAGAGAATAATCCAGCAATAATTCATGGTGGGCCATTTGCAAATATAGCTCACGGATGTAATTCTGTTATAGCAACTAAAGCAGGTCTTAAACTATCAGAGTATGTCGTTACCGAAGCAGGATTTGGTGCTGATCTTGGAGCTGAAAAATTTTTAGATATCAAATGTAGAAAATCAGGAATTAAACCAGATTGTGTTGTAATTGTTGCAACGATAAGAGCTCTTAAGATGCATGGGGGAGTAGCAAAAGATGATTTAAAAAAAGAAAATGTTGATGCATTAAAGAAAGGTTTAATCAACTTAGAAAGGCACATAAATAATACAAGAAAATTTGGTTTACCAGTCACAATTGCTGTAAATCATTTTATAACCGACTCCGATAAAGAAATGAATGCCTTACTTGATTTTTGCAAAACTCAAGGTGTAAAAGCCTCTAAATGTACACATTGGTCAAACGGCGGAGAAGGCACCAAAGAATTAGCAAAAAATGTAGTTGAAATTTGTGAGGAAAATAAAAATACTTTCAAATACTTATACGAAGATAGATTGCCATTATTTAAAAAAATTGAAAAAATTGCACAAGAAATTTATCATGCTAGTGAGGTTGTTGCAGATACAAAAACGAGACAACAATTAAAAGATTTTGAAGAAAAAGGTTATGGAAATCTTCCAGTATGTATTGCTAAAACTCAGTACAGTTTTTCAACAGATCCTAATCTTAAAGGAGCTCCTACTGGACATGTATTACCAGTTAGAGAAGTAAGATTATCATCAGGTGCAGAGTTTATTGTTGTTGTTTGTGGAGAAATAATGACAATGCCAGGTCTGCCAAGAGTACCGGCAGCAGACTCAATCAAATTAAATGATAAAGGTGAGATAGAAGGTTTATTTTAACTTAATTGATTAAGCCAATTTTTTAATTCTAACATTCTTTTTTCTTTGTTAGTTACTAAAATTTCTTTTTTTATAAATGAAATATGTTTTTCAACTTCCCCAGTGTCTTTAAAAACTTTTCTATTTTCAATTAATTTATCTTTTCTAAATTCAATTAAGCTTATCATTTTTTCATATGTTATTTCTGGGTGATATTGCAAACCCCAAACTTTAGTATCATTTATTTCAAAATATAAACTTTGTATTTTGTTTATCTTATTAGAAGCTAGACAAATCCCATTTCTTGGCAATTTTACAACTTCATCAAAATTAAAAGCAGGGGAATTAAATTTTATATCTTTATTAACATAAAGAGGATGGTTTATTCCATTTTCATTTACTTCAATTTCATTTGCTATTCCAATATGCGAGTTATTTGCTTTTTTAACCTGACCTCCAGCAGCAGTAACTGCTACTTGCATACCCCAGCAAATAGCTAAAATTTTTTTTACTTTTTTTTGACAATCTTTCATAAATTCAATTTGCTTTTTGATTTCTGGGGTATCATCATAAATATTTAAGCTACTACCTCCCCATATTAGCCCATCATAATTTTCAAGTTTGTCAGATATTAATTGAATATTTTGATCTGATGATGGATTAACAACATCAAATTTTAATTCATTAGTGAAATAAGCAAGACTATCTTTTAAACTTTCTGTATGAGTTTGTATCCCAACTTTTGAAAAACTTTGATTTTCCTCTCTTAAATTTCCTTCAACAATTAAGATATTCTTCATTTGAATAAATTTCCTGTAATACTGTACTCATACATCATCTTCAGATCATCTTTATCAATTTCTCTTGGATTTCCAGTTGTTGATGGATCTTCGTATGCCATTAAAGATAATTCATCTAAATTGATTTTTGAACAATCCATAACATCAGAGAGCTTATGAGGAATTAACAGTTCTTTTCTTAAATCTAATATCCATTCTAAAAAGCTATCAAATTTTTTATCTAAACCTAAGTAATCACATATTGAAATTATTTTTTTTTCTATAGAATTTTTGTTAAATGTTAAAACATACGGCATAAAAATTGCATTTGATAATCCGTGATGAATATTATATTGGGCATTTACAGGATGGCTCAATGAATGAATAGCACCTAATCCTTTTTGAAAAGCTGTTGAACCCATTGATGAAGCTGTTAATAAATTTTGTCTTGCCTCAACATTTCCTCCATCTTTGAATGCAACTACCAGTGATTTCTTAATCAACTTCATTCCTTCTAATGCAATACCTTCTGCCATTGGATGATAGTTTGGTGCACAAAAAGCCTCAAGGTTATGAGCTAATGCATCCATACCTGTAGCTGCTGTTAATCTTGGAGAAAGTTCTAAGGTTAATTTTGGATCTAAAATAACAATTGAAGGTAATATTTTTGGATGAAAAATAATTTTTTTAATACCTGTTTTTTTATTTATGATAGCTGATGCTCGACCTGTCTCAGATCCTGTTCCAGCTGTTGTTGGAATTGCAATTATTGGTGAGATATTTTTTTCATCAGCTCTTTTCCAATAATCTCCTATATCTTCAAAATCCCAAATAGGCCTATTTTGCCCCGACATAAACGCAATAGCTTTTCCAACATCAATTGCACTTCCCCCTCCAATCGCAATAACTCCATCACAATTATTTTTTTTAAATTCATTTACACCCTCATCAACATTTTCTCCAATTGGATTTCCAGAAAAATTTGAAAAAATTTTTAATTCTTGAAATTTACTTTTAATTTCATTTATAATTTTTTGTATGAAAGGTAAATTAATTAAATCTTTATCAGTAACAAATAAAGGTTTGGTAATTTTTAAATTTATACATGCTTCCCCCAAATCATTTACTCTATCTTCACCAACCCAAACTGTTGTCGGATAATTCCAATTAAATTTCATATATAATCTTAACTGAATTTGAGTTTTTTATTATTCAATATTGCTCTAAACAAATTGACCATTAAAGGAATTTTCTTTTTGTCAATTTTTTTTAATATAAATGGTGCAATTTCTCTGACAAGTTGCTCTCCCTCGACAGTATCATTTGGCATAAATTTTTTCTTTGCAATTTTAAATGTATAACCTTTACCTAAGTAACTTCCCATTTTACTATTTCGACCACCCGCTGCACTAACATATAAGTCTCCAGCTCCAGCAAGTCCTAGGGTAGTTTCTTCTTTGCCTTTAAAAAATTTAGTTAAAAAAATCATTTCTAAAATTGATTTCTGAAATAAATTAGATGAAGCATTTAAGCTTTGACCGGCTCCAATTATCATTGAATATATGTTTTTAATTGCAGAACATACCTCAACCCCAATGACATCTTTAGAAAATTCAGCAAGATAATATTTTGTTGAAATTCTTTTTCCAATTTTTTTCGCAAAATTGATACTTTTATTTGCTATGACAACACTTGTTTGATTTTTTCTAGCTAATTCTTTTGCTAGACAAGGACCCTTTAAAACTGACACATTTTTTATTCCAGAGTTTCTTATTAAATTTTCTGAAATTGTTAAAATTTTCTTATCTTTAGATATATATTTTAATCCTTTAGTAAGCACTAAAACTGGAGTTTTTATCTTTTTATGTCTTAATTTTTTAGCAATAAAATCAATTCCAGGTAAACTTAAAGCAATTACTAAAAGATCAAATTTTTCCTCTAAAAGATCACTTGAAAATTTCCTAAATTTTAACTTACTTGGAAGTTTAATTTTTAATGCAGAATGAAACTTTTTTTTTGAGGATAAATCTTTTATAAATCTTTTTGAGTAAGGTTCGGTAATTGTGACAACATTTTTATTTTCAAGACATGGGATCGTAAAAGCAGAACCCATTGCACCACCACCAATTACCAAAATTTTTTTCATATGTTATTAGCTCAAAAATTATGTGTTTAATACAACACATACGAGAGAAAGTAATCTCAAATAATCCTAGTTTTATTGTAATATTTTATTTTAAATTCCCAATTTTGTTAGTAAAATAATTTTACAAATTAAAATTTGGTAACTTAATGACAAAAGTAGCAATAATAGGAGCTGGACCATGTGGATTGTCTATGCTCAGAGCATTTGAATTAGCAGAAAAAAATGGTGAAAAAATCCCTGAAATAGTTTGTTTTGAAAAACAAGAGGACTGGGGAGGATTGTGGAACTATAATTGGAGAACTGGTTCTGATCAGTATGGAGATCCTGTGCATAACAGCATGTACAGATATTTATGGTCAAATGGACCAAAAGAGTGTTTAGAATTTGCAGATTATTCATTTGATGAACATTTTGGAAAAGCTATTCCTTCTTTTCCTCCTAGAGCAGTTTTGTATGACTACATTATTGGAAGAGTAAGCAAAGGAAAATTAAAAAGTAAAATCAAATTCAACACTAGAGTAGTAAATACAATTTATAAAAATGATAAATTTGAAGTTAGTTATCAAGATAAAGTTAACGATAAAGTATTAAAAGATAATTTCGATTTTGTAGTAGTTTCCACTGGACATTTTTCTGTTCCTTACATTCCAGAATATGAAGGAATGAATTCTTTTCCTGGAAGAATTATGCATTCCCATGATTTTAGAGATGCAGAGGAATTTAGAAATAAGAATGTAATTGTTCTAGGCAGTAGTTATTCTGCTGAAGATGTGGCGCTTCAATGCAACAAGTACGGTGCTAAAAGCGTAACCATTGGATACAGACATAATCCTATGGGATTTAAGTGGCCGAAAGGAATGAAAGAAGTTCATTACTTAGATAGACTAGAAGGGAAAAAAGCGATTTTTAAAGATGGCACTGAGCAAGAAGCTGATGTGGTAATTTTATGTACTGGGTATCTTCATCATTTTCCTTTTTTAGAGGAAAATTTACAGTTAAAAACTAAAAACAGACTTTATCCACCAAAGTTATATAAGGGTGTGGTTTGGCAAAACAATCACAAACTTTTATATCTTGGTATGCAAGATCAGTTTCATACATTTAATATGTTTGACTGTCAGGCTTGGTATGCAAGAGACGTGATAATGAATAAAATTAAAATCCCAAATGATAAGGAAATTGAAAGTGATATTAACAAATGGGTTGCACTTGAGGAAAAATTAGAAAACCCAGATCAAATGATAGATTTTCAAACAGAGTACACAAAAGAACTTCATGAGATGTCAGATTATCCTAAAATTGATTTTGAATTAATTAGAAAGCACTTTAAGGAATGGGAACATCATAAAGTTGAGGACATATTAACTTATAGAAACAAATCTTTTTCTTCTCCTGTAACAGGATCTGTTGCTCCGATTCATCACACACCATGGGCAGAAGCAATGGATGATTCATTAAAAACTTTTTTGAATAAATAATTTTATATTAATCAATACCTAGGTGTTTTTTTCTTTTCTCAACCCAAGATCTAATTAGGTTATCAAATATCAAAGCTATAAAGGCCACACAAATACCAAGTGTTAATCCTATGCCTGCACCATTTTTATCAGATAGCGCTTTGAGAATATATTGGCCCAAATCTTCTGTACCAATGAATGCTCCGATAATTACCATAAATAAAGCAAACACAATTGTTTGATTTATACCAAGCATCATATGAGGGAATGCTAAAGGAAACTCTATTTTTGTTAATCTCTGAAATTTATTCACGCCAGACATGGTTGCTGCATCGTGTAAACCAGCTGGAACACTTCTAAGTCCTTCGATTGTATATCTAGTCGCTGGTATCGTTGCGTAAACTATAACTGCAATTAATACTGATGTATCAGTGATACCAAATAACATCATTACAGGTATTAAATATACAAAAGACGGAAATGTTTGAAAAATATCACATACGCCCAACATAAAATTTGCCGAATGTTTATTTTGAAAGCATAAAGTTCCAACAGTAAATCCAATAATACAAGATACTATTACTCCAAAAGTTGCCATATAAGCCGTGACTAGCGCTCTATCCCACCATGGGCTAAATGCAATGAATAGAGTTAAAGCACAAACTACTAAAGCTGAACGAATTCCACCAATCAAGTACCCTGCACCAACCACTAAAACTATTGTAGCAATTACAGGCATTCTTAAATATAGCGCTCTCATTGGTTGAAGCACTTCTTGAATCAACCACGTGTTAAATGCTTTGATATATACAAAAAAGGTTTCAAAAATCCAGTCAACACCTCTATTCCAAAAATCAGCGGTTGATATTCCTTTATTGTGCGGAATTTCAAATAAGTAATTAAATGTACCTTTGAATAAAAAGGTACCAACATAAGCAAGAATTATTCCAATCACTACTGTCCCTGCAAAAAATATCAAATTTTTATTTCTCTGATAAAATGTAAGATTGCCAAAATAATCTTCTTGTTTATTTGCCCATGCTAATGACATCTTATCTAATAAAATTGCAATCAAACTAATACATAAACCTGCCTCTAGTGCTAATCCAATATTCAATTGGTTTAATGCTAGTAATAAATTAAATCCCAAACCTTTGGCACCAATAAAAGCTGAAATAACTGCCATTGAAAAACAAACCATGATAACTTGGTTCACTCCAATTAGAATATCTCTCCTTGCAGTTGGAATTAATACCTTAAACATTAATTGCCAATTATTACATCCACTCATTCTACCAGCTTCAATTACTTCTGGGGGTACAGCTCTTAATCCTAATATAGTTAATAATATCATTGGTGGTACAGCCACAACCATAGTTATAATAACTGCAGCATGATCGCCTACTCCAAAAAGCACAAGCGCTGGCACTAATACAGCGTATTGTGGCATCGTCTGCATCACTAATAATATTGGATATAAAGCTTTCTCAACTCGTTTACTTTTAAATGCTGCTATTCCTAAACCCAAACCAAAAACAAATGATAATGGAGCTGCAACTAATATAAATGAAAGAGTTTGCATGGATGGTTTCCATTGACCAAATATAGAAATATAAACCATAGTTAAACCTGCAAACAAAGCTAAACCTTTTCCACTAAGTTTGTATGAAAGTAATGCTGCGCCTACTGCAACAATAGTCCATGGCAATCCAGGTATTTCAGCCCAAGGATTTTTATCTATCCAGTCCCAACTAGTAAATGCTACTATAGTTTCAAGGCCTCCTAATAAAATCTCTCTAATTAAATTTATTAAAAAAGTCATGAATGCTGTTAAATTTCTACTTATTTCTAAAACTATCGGTCTACTTTTAAATTCTTGAGTATCTTCATTCCAAATTTCAATTGGCATCCATTCGTTCATTAAGAAAAATAATGAGTCATTTATCCAAATAGGTAACCATCCAAGAAGCGGAGGCAATCTCCAGAAAACATCAAAAGCATAGTATCTTACTTCTTTGCCTAAAAATACATAACTACTTTGATTTGGATCCTTAACGAATTCTGCTTGACCCCGGATAAATTTATATGTTTCTGGAACTTCTATTGCAAAACATAAAGCAAAAAAAACAATTAACAGAAATAACCATTGAAATGTCTTAGGATATTTTTTTAAAAGTTCCATTATTTAATTATTTTTTTTTCTTCCCCCAAAAACTGTATTGATTATTTTAGCAGGATTAATAGAACCAATAATCTTATTATTTTTATCTACCACTGCTACTGCTTTTTCTTGTGTAAGAATTTTTTCAGCAACATTTTCAATAATCTCATCATTCATAACCTTTAAATCTCCAAGATTATCCTTAGATGCTTCCATTACATCTTCTATTAATAAAACTTTTTCTCTTGGCACTTCTTCTGTAAACTTTCTTACGTATTCGGTAGCTGGATTTAAAACAATATTGGCTGGTGTATCTAACTGCTCAATAATACCATCTTTCATAATTGCGATACGGTCAGCAAGTTTTAACGCCTCATCAAAATCATGAGTAATAAACATGATTGTTTTTTGTAATTTTTCCTGAAGCCTCAAAAACTCATCTTGCATTTCTTTTCTAATTAATGGATCTAAGGCAGAAAAGGGTTCATCTAAAAACCATATATCAGGCTCTACCGCTAGAGATCTTGCGATACCTACTCTTTGCTGTTGTCCTCCTGATAATTCTCTTGGAAAATAATTTTCTCTCCCATCAAGTCCAACCAACTTAACCATGTCCATTGCTTTACTAATACTATCTTCAGTTTTGACACCTTTAATTTGAAGTGGAAAAGCTATATTTTCAACAACAGTTTTATGTGGAAGCAAAGCAAAACTTTGAAAAACCATTCCCATTTTATTTCTTCTAAGTTCAATGAGTTCTTTATTATTAAGTTGTAATAAATCTTGGCCTTCTATAAAAATTTTTCCACCAGTTGCATCAGTTAATCGAGAAATACATCTTAATAATGTTGATTTACCTGAACCAGATAAACCCATAACAACCAACATTTCTCCTTTTGAAACTTCAAATGATGCATTATTTACACCAACTATACATCCATTATCTTGAAAAGTTTTAGCATCAACATTGCCATTAGATTCTTGAAGCATTTTTTGAGCGTTAGCTCCAAAAATTTTATAAACATTTTCACACTTGATAACTGGTTCAGACATAAATATTTATTTAAGTTATATGAAATTAAGGTAAAATTAAATCCATAATATTAATGTTTTTCCTCCTTAAAAATTTTTGATATAATAAACCCTAGTATCAATTCCTGTGCTTAAAAAACTTAATGCTTCACCACTAACAGTTATTGACTCATTAACTCCAACATTATCTCCACTTACTGTAAAACCAGCGTAGCATTTGTTTTTTTCATCATCCCACTTAACAAATGTTTCATCAATTTTGTTTCCGTTAATTGTGTAAATTTCATGTGCTCTAAAATTTAAAAAATTTGCACCCATAATTGCTCTTTGAGGTATTAATTTCGTTGCTTTACAAACCTGTTTATATACTTCATCTGTTAATTTAAAGTGTTCAGTGCCATCAAAAGTAACTAAAATTCCTGATGGTAGCTTAGAAATTAATTCACTTAATTTTTTTTCTTGTGCAATTCTTTCCTCCTCTAATTTCATTTTTCTCACCAGTTCATCACCCCCACCGAACATGATATTTAGAACTGAAAATGAAAAGAAAATAATAATAACTATAAGTACTAAACCTCCAAATTGTTTTATAGCTTCAGGTAAATCTTTAATTCTATTTAAATAATCTTCTTTTGACATCTAATCCTGCAACTTTCCATTTTTCCATGTACCTGATTTTTGTGTTCCATCCGAAGAAGTGAAAGTTCCTTTTCCATTCATAAAGCCCTTGGCCCACTCACCTTCATAAGTTGATCCATCAGGAAAAGTTAAAACACCTACTCCACTCCATTCACTATTTTTAAATTCACCTTTATAAATGTATCCGTTAGGCCAAGTTTCTACTCCTTGACCATTTTTTTTTGTTCCTACCCACTCTCCTTCGTATGTAGTTTTATCTGTATAAACCCATTTACCGAAACCATTTTCACAATTTCCTTCTTTACAGCCAGTACTTCGTGCTAATGCAACTGAAGTAATTAATAAACTTAAAATTATGCTGAGGAGATATTTTTTCATAACAACACTTTACACAAAATTTAACAAAAAAAAATCAGACTTTTTGATCATGTTTGATGCATGAATATATAAAGATATATTTTTCTGCGTTTTCACTTTTAATATTTCTTGTAATTTCATGAATTAATTCTCCTGTTTTTCTAGTGATGATACCTGACTCTGAATAATTGTTTTCTTTATCAATTGATTTAAATAAAACTACATCTTTATTCACAACTTTTACATTTAGTTTTGCTGACTCTGAAAGAAACGGTGATAATCCTTTAATTAGAAGTGTCTCTGGTTGTTTTGATTGAATTTCAAATTTATCTAAACCTTTTTCATTCAAATCTTTAGCTAAAAAAGTTTGATAATTATATTCTGAATTTTTAATTATTTTCTTATCTAAATCACAAACAAATTTAAGATCAATATTCTGACTAATGTTTACATCTTTTGCAAAAGTTTGACCAAAAAAAAATAAACTAATGAATATGCTTAAAAAGTATTTGCTCATATTTTTTTAAAAAAAAATCTCCCCCAACATTGTTGGGAGAGATTTAAAGATTTAATAGCTCTTAACCTTATTTAGTAAAAGCTTTCCAAACTTTCTTATTATCTTTCAGCCATTTTTTAGCTGCATCTTCATGAGTCATTTTGTCAACGTCAACTAAAGCTGCCATTGCACCAATTTGACTTGTTGTGAAAGAAAGTTTTTTGAACATTGCCGCTGCTTTTGGATGAGTTTTTGGAAAATCAGCATTAACTGCTTTTTTCAAATAACCATCTGGCGAACCACATTTTCCATCTCCACCATCTTCCGGTCTGCAACCTGCAGTGTATGGAGGAAAGTCTATAAATGTAAAACCAGCACCATCAGTAAAGTTAGGTGTCCAGTTAAAGATGATTGTTCCTCTTCCTTCTTTTTCAGCTGCCGCTAACTCTGCCCAAAGTGCATCAGCACTTCCAGCAAATTTAACCCACCAAAGATCTCCTAAACCTAAAGCGTCAACCCTTTGTGGAATTAAGTCACCGTGCCAAGTTTGTGGACCTTCCAACATTCTTCCTTTTCCATCTGGAGAGTCTGGTGTTGTAAAGTTTTTAGCACAGTCAGGATTTTTTAAAGCAGTCCAGTCTGGTAGTCCTGGGCATAATCCTTTTTCAGCAACCCAGTTTGGATATCCCATATCTTCAAGTGTTCTTGCTTCATGGTCACCCCAGTCTAACAATCCACCTTTATCCAAAGCAGTTGTGAATGATTTACCAAAAGCAGATTCCCACACTTCATGAGATATAGTTACGTCACCAATTCTAATTGACTCGTAAACTGCTTGAGAGTCAGCGTTAACATATTTAACATTATTTCCCATATCTTCCATTATTCCACCAATAACGTAAGCCATCACAATTTGGCTTGACCAGTTATGAGTTGGGATAACGATGGGCTTTTTACTATCTGCTGCGTTTGATATTCCAGCAAAACTTACTACTGAAATTATCATTGCAGATACTAATGATATTATTTTTCGCATTTATTCCCCTTTCTTAATATTAAGTGTGAATAGTATGTGCTTAAGTAAAATGATAGTCAACTACTAGATATTTATATAATATAACAATAGATTATAAAAAATGTCGCAAACTACATTAGATATTAAAGAGCCAGGATTAAATGCGCTACCACCTGGAGTTGAAAGACACGTTGTAAATGCGGGTGGACTAACTGGTTTGCAAATTTTTCCAGATGATGAAATAGAAATTATTAATGATGAAGGAAATCAAATTTGTGAGATAGTTTGTTTTGATAAAGATGGAAAATCTGAACTTGGAATTTTAAATCAAAAAGAAAATAGTAAAAAAAGTTTTATAAAGGAAATACTTAATAGAAAAGACGAAAGTTCTTTAGTCACAAATCTTCAATTAAAAAAAAGAAATTTGGATATAGATAAATCTAAATCATCTATTCTTTTTGATGACAAAACGCCAAGTGGAGAAAAAATAAAAATTAAATCAAAAGATAAATGCTACGTAATTTTTTCAGCTCCACAAAATGATATGTTAGTGAGTGAACAAAATCCTTCAAGCGATTTAACAATATTTATAAAAAGAGCAAAAATTGTTAATGATAAAGAGTTATCGATTATACCTGATCCTGTTTATGAACCCAATTACGAAAAGAATATTGACAGAGAAACTGCAATCTCTTTTCAAGTAAAAGAAGGTGATTATATTCAAGTTATAAGTCCAGCAGGAAGACAATGTTCGGATTTTGTGGCATTTGACACAAAAAAGCTCGATAAAAAAATTGAAAAAGGTCTTGATTGGCAAACAACAAGAACTTTCATGGGTAATACATTCCCAGGACCAGGATTGTTTTCAAAATTTTATGACACTGATCATGAGCCATTAGTAGAAGTTATTAGAGATACAGTTGGCAAACATGATACTTTTAACTTAGCTTGTACTTCAAAATATTACGAAGATGCAGGTTATTTTGGTCATCCAAATTGTTCTGACAATCTTAACAACTCAATGGAAAAATATGGCGTCCAAAAACAAAAAGGATGGCAAGCAATTAACTTATTTTTTAATACTTCGTCTACAGGCTTAAACTCTGTTATCTCAGATGAATCATTTGCAAGACCTGGAGATTATGTAATGTTTAGAGCTTTAAAAGATTTAACCATTGGGACTACCGCATGTCCAAGTGATATTGATGCATGTAATTCATGGAATCCAACTGATATTTTTGTTAGAACTTATGACAAAAAAAAAGAATTTTCAAAATCATTTGCTTTTAGAATGAAAACAGACTCAGAAAAAAAACTTACTAGAAATTCTGGTTTTTATGAAAGAACCTCAAAATTAACTAGAAATTTTATTGACGCTCGAGGTTTTTGGTTACCAAATGATTACACTAAACATGGTGTAGTTGAAGAATATAATGCGTGTAGAGAAAATGCTGTCTTAATTGATTTATCTTCTTTAAGAAAATTTGAAATTATTGGACCAGATGCTGAAGAGTTAATGAATTATACATTAACAAGAAACATTAAAAAACTTTCTGTTGGTCAAGTTGTATATTCTGCAATGTGTTATGAAAATGGAATGATGTTTGATGATGGTACATTATTAAGATTAAGTGAAACTGGTTTTAGATGGATTTGTGGAGACGAATATGCTGGAGAATGGTTAAAAGAAGTAGCTAAGAAAAAAAACTTTAAGGTAAATGTAAAAAACTCAACAGATCAAATTAGTAACGTTTCTATTCAAGGACCCAAAAGTAGAGAAATTTTAAAAAAATTAATTTTTACTCCTCCCACTCAACCATCGATAGATGAATTAGAATGGTTTAGGTTTACAATTTGCAGAGTTGAGGAACTTCAAGGTATTCCACTAATTGTTTCAAGAACAGGTTATACTGGTGAACTTGGTTACGAAGTCTGGTGTCATCCTAAACATGCCCCCGAGGTATGGGATAAACTTATGGAAGCTGGAAAAGATCACGGTTTAATTCCTGCAGGATTTGCCGCTTTAGATAAATTAAGGATCGAGGCAGGTTTAATTTTATTTGGTAATGAATTTGATGGTCAACAAGATCCATTTGAAGCGGGGATTGGTTTTGCAGTTCCACTTAAAACTAAGGAGGAAGATTTTATAGGAAAAGAAATTCTTAAAGAAAGAAAAGCAAATCCACAAAAAAAACTTGTTGGTTTAGAGCTTATTGGAAAAGAACATGCTGGTCATGGTGATTGTGTGCATGTTGGAAGATCACAAGTTGGAATAGTGACTAGTGGTTGTTTATCAACAACTCTTAATAAAAATATAGCTCTGTGCAGAATAGATACTCAATATTCTGAACCTGGAACAGAAGTTGAAGTTGGAAAAATTGATGGTCATCAAAAAAGAATTACCGCTAAAGTCGTGCCATTTCCACATTTTGATCCGAAGAAGACAAGAGTTAGATCGTAATGACTAAAACAGCTAAAGATTTATTAGAATTCTGGGAAGATCAAATGAAACTTTCTCATACATCTTCAAATTATTTTTTTAGAAAGTCTCCTTCACATTATCACATGATGCTTCTAGTTATGCATGCATATAAATATAAAGAGAATTTAACAGTTGAGGAACTAAAGACAAAATTGTTTAAAACATCTCGACCGAAGTCTGCTTTGATGATTAATGAGGCCTGTGAAAAGGGTTTTTTTTTCTTAGAAAAAACTTCAGGTGATCAAAGAAAAAAACATATCAAACCAAGTGAGTCTTTTATTGAAGAGTTTAATAGATATCTAGAAACATTAAAAAATCTTAGCTTCTAAAGAAAAAGCAATTAATTACTTATAAATTTTATATATATAAAAAATTATATATTTACGTCGCACGAAAAATAAAGATGTAAATATGTCATTACCGACAAAAGCAAAAGTAGTTATAATTGGTGGAGGGATCCACGGATTAAGCACTGCTTGGAAATTATCAGAAACTTATAAAAATCCTGGTGACATAGTAGTTTTAGAAAAAAAAGACACTGCTGCTGGAGCAAGCGGAATAGCTTGTGGTGTAGTTAGAAATAATTACTTCCAACCAGCAATGAGAGAATTAATGGCTCATTCAGTTTCTGTTTGGGAAAGTGATCCAAAAGCATTTAAATACAACCCAGTTGGTTATTTACAAATTTCACCTGAAGTAATGCATGAAGATGTTGCTAGCATTTATAAACAACAAAAAGCAATTGGATACGAGTCTACATTTATAGAAGGTGAAAAAGATTGTGCTAATTATATGAAAGGTATTTTCGATGATTGGCAAGCACAGGGTATTACATCTATTCTTCACGAGAAAAAAGGTGGATATGCATTTAACAAAGACTCAATAAAAGCTCTTGAAAATAAATCTACTTCGAATGGTGTTCAGGTTATGAAGGGCGTAAAAGTTACAGGTTTTAAAAGAGGAAGTAATAGTAAAGCAGTAACAGGTGTAGAAACTGATAAAGGTACAATTGACTGCGAACAAGTAGTTATTGGAGCAGGACCATGGGCAAGAGATTTCTGGAACATGTTGGAATTACCTAAAACTGCAAACATTAAAGGTAAAGATGGGAAGATGCATGTTACTGATATGTGGACTTACTGGATGTTACAAGAAGGAGTTATAGGAGTAGAGCCAGATTTTTTAAAAACAAATGATGGTAAACAACCACCTGTAGTTCACGTTGACTCTACAGCTCCATTATATTCAGATAAAACAAAAAAATTAATTACAGATAAAATTTGGGGAATTTATTACAAGCCAGATATTGAAGGTTTAGGTGTTCAGGGTGGAACATCTCCTTACATTGTTAAAAAACATTTTGATGAAGTAAATGTTGACCCTTATGGAATTGAGTCACCTGAGTATCAAACAACAGATGCTTTTAGCGAAATGTGGTGTTCAGCTTTAGCACACTGCCAAAAAAGATTTGAGGGAAAATCAGATTTATATAGAAAAGGTCCTTCAGGTGGTCTTGGATGTATGACTCCAGACTCATTTCCAATTTTCGATAGATTTTTTGAAAACGTTTATATGATTGCAGATGCAAATCACGGATATAAAATGATTGGAGTTGGAGAACTTGTGGCAAAAGAAATTCTTGGTACTGAAAGTGATTTATTGAAACCGTTTAGATTCAACCGTTACGAGAAGGGAGAACTTCACCCTACTTCGAACAGTCCGTTCCCTTGGAGTTAAACTTCAAGCCTAGACACAAATAAAATTTTCAGCTACGTTTGAATAAATATAATTCATTGAGGGGAAAATGACTGATCTAGAAAAACACGTTAACCGTCCGGGAAGAGACAAATTAGTAAAAAAAGTTAGAGAAAAAATTAATGAGTTAGGAATAACTTATATTTATTACCAATTTATTTCTGTAACAGGTAGAGTTGTTGGAAAAGGAATTCCAGCAGATCACTGGGAAAGAACTGCAGAAAAGGGTTTTCAATTAGTTTATGGAGCAACAGCAAACTTATTTTTAGATCGTCATAATAATTACATTGGATACGGGCCAGAAGCCATGGAACTAGTTGGTATCCCTGATCCAGAAACTTTTTGCCAATTACCTTGGGATAAAAGAGTTGGAAGAGTATTTGTAACATGTTTTAGAAATAGAGAAGAAAGACAAAATCCAGGTGGACATTTAACTTCTGACTGTAGAGGTAATTTAAGAATTTTCATGGAAGAATTTGAAAAAAAACATGGACTTGAATTAAGAGTTGGAACAGAGCCTGAAATGATGTGGCTTACAAAAAATGAAGATGGAACTCCTACTGGAAAAGGTTTTTCTAAACCTTTCTGTTATCACATTGATCAATTTGAATCTTTAAGACCCGTTTTTATGAAAGTTATTGAGTATTCAAAAGCTATGGGTTTAGATATGATTCAAGGTGACCATGAAGATGCTCCAGGTCAATTAGAGTTAAACTGGACTTACGATAATGTTTTAAGAAACGCTGATAGATTATCAACTTATAGACAAATTTGTGCACAAGTTGCAAGAGAACATAACTTAATTGCATGTTTTATGACTAAACCTTTTATGGGTGTGTCAGCGAGTGGCTGTCATACTAATATGTCTTTATGGAAAGGTGGAAAAGTCAAAACTAACAAACTTGGACATAAAACATTACCTGCTGTTGAAGAGGTATTTGGTTATGTTGAAGGTGGAACAAATACTTTTATGCCTGACACAAAAGATATGCAATTACCAGGTAAAATAGGATTACAATCAATTGCTGGTATAATGGAACACTTACCAGCACTTACAGCTTTAGGTTCTTCGACTGTTAACTCTTATAGAAGATTATGGGATCAAGGGTTTTGGGCGCCTGTTTACGCTGACTGGGGTTATCAAAATAGAACTTGTGGATTAAGGGTTTCCGCTCCAGGAAGATTTGAATACAGATCAGTAGACTCTATGCATAATCCTTATTTATTAGGTGCAGCTTTATTAAAAGCTTGTGACCATGGAATAAGTAATAAAATGAAACCAGCAGATCCAGAATCTAGAAATATTTATGAAGCTCAAAAAGCAGGTAAAGATGTTAAAAAACTTCCTTTAAGTTTAGGTGAAGCTTTAGAAAGACTATCAGAGGATGAAGTGATCAAATCTGCAATGCCTGACGAGATGTATAAAGTTTTTCACTGGTATAAAAATGATGAGTGGGAAAGATTTTTAGGAGCAACAACTCAATGGGATCTAGATACATATTTAGATTGCTTACCATAATAATTACATAGAGAGGAAAGTATATGTGCGGAATAGCAGGATTAATTCATAGAGGAAAATCTTCAAAAGTTGGTCATGAGCTTCAAGGAATGTTACAAGCTTTAAAGCATAGAGGTGAGGATTCTACAGGTTACGCTTTATATGGAGATACCGATGGAAAAAATTTCATTATGAGATTCAAAGTTGGTGAAAACGTTGGTGAGGGAAGCACTTCGGTTGCTGAGGATATTTCTGTTTATGATGAAAGAAAAAAAACAGTAGATAGTTACCTTAGTGAAATGGGAGCAAAAATTATCAAAGAAGAGAGAATTCTTCCATATTCTCTAAGATATGAAATTGAATACAATAAAAAAGATTTATTGGAATTTTCACAAAAAATTGAAAGTATTCCTGGCGTTGAAATTCTTTCTATGGGTAAATCATTAGAGGTAATAAAAGATCTTGGAAATGCTAAGATGGTTTGTGATAGATACAATTTAGATAAAGTTGTTGGCACACATGCAATTGGTCATGCTAGAATGGCGACAGAATCTGGTGTAGATATTAAATCAGCTCACCCTTTTTGGGGTTACCCTTTTAGCGATGTTTCAGTTGTTCACAATGGTCAGTTAACAAATTATTGGAATAATAGAAGGGCATTAGAAAATAAAGGAATGCGTTTTATGTCTGAATGCGATTCAGAGCTAATTGCAGTTTATTTAGCTGAAAAAATGAGAGATGGAGCTTCTTTAGAAGAAGGTATGAAAGAGTCTCTTACAGGTTTAGATGGTGTTTTTACTTATTTTGTTGCTACTAAAGACTCATTAGGTATGGCAAAAGATACAATGGCTGCAAAGCCTTTAGTTCTTTATGAGTCAGATGATTTAGTTGCAATGGGCTCAGAAGAAATAGCTATAAGATCAATTTTACCACAAGAAATTGATACTTATGATCCATTCGATGGAGAGGTAAAAGTATGGCAAATATAAAAAACGTTACAAAAAAAACTAAAGCCCAAGCGATGGGTATGCATACAGAGGTTTTAACAGGAAGAACTCAACAAAAGTTTTTTAACCCTGATGAAGCTGAAAATTTTTATTACTTTGGAACTTATGATGTAGACTTTAATAAGAGAACTGATCTTGATGTTAAAGATATGACTGCAGCGGAAGCAAATAAAGAAATAGACAATTTAATGAGTCAAGGTTTTGGGACTATAGTAATCAAAAATCCTCAAGGTAAACATAGTTTGGGAGTTGGTATTTTAAATAAACTAAATTTAATTTTTGAGGGAAGTTTAGGATACTTTGGAATGGGATCATGTGATGGACCGATAGTAAGAATAAATGGTCGAGTTGGCTGGTCTTGTGCTGAAAATTTAATGGCTGGTAAAGTAGTTATTGAAAAAAATGCAGGATCATGTTTTGGAGCGGCCATTAGAGGTGGAGATTTAATTTGTAAAGGAAGTGTCGGTGCTAGAACTGGGATTGATATGAAAGGTGGAACCATTATTATTGGTGGGGACGCTGGAGCATTTACTGGTTTTATGATGCAAAGAGGAAGAATAATTATTTTAGGTGATGTTGGAATAAACCTAGGTGACTCAATGTATGATGGGACAATTTTCGTAGGTGGAGAAATTGGCTCTTATGGTAGTGATGCTGTAGACGCTGAATTAACAAAAAGTGACCAAGATTGGTTAAAAAGAAAATTAAAAGTTGCTGAAATTGGTGAAAATTTTGACGTCAGTAAAATGAAAAAAATTGTAGCTGGTAAAAAATTATGGAACTACGATAACTTAGAACCTACTGAGAAAAAAGGAGCAATTTAATGCCAAAGAAAAAAAATAAAAAAAATGGTAAACTAAAAAGCAACGGTAATGTTGGTGGTAAAGCTGATGTCCACTTAAGTAATAAGGGTGGAAGAAATAAGAGTCTTTTAGGGTATAATGCAATTTTTACACCAGAAGTAATTGATGACATTCACATAAAATCTCAATTAGGCAGATACAGAATGCGTGGAATGGCATTAATGAAAAAAATTCCAACATTTGATGATTTAGTTTTCTTACCTGGAACACTTACTAGATTTGTAATTGAAGGTTACAGAGAAAAATGTGAAACTAAAACTGTAATCGGTCCGAGATGTGAAAATCCAATTGAATTAGATATTCCTGTTTATATTACCGGTATGAGTTTTGGAGCTTTATCATATGAAGCTAAAACTGCTCTTGCAAGAGGTGCAACAATGGCAGGAAGTGCAACATGCTCAGGTGAAGGTGGAATGATACCTGATGAAAGAAGATATTCAGAAAAATGGTTCTATCAATGTATTCAATCAAGATATGGTTTTAACCCACATCATGCACAACTTGCTGATGGAATAGAAGTTTTTATTGGACAAGGGCAAAAAGTAGGAATGGGTGGTCACTTAATGGGTCAGAAAGTTACTGACCAAGTTGCTGAAATGAGATCGTTACCTTCTGGAATTGACCAAAGATCTCCAGCTCGACATCCTGACTGGCTAGGTCCTGATGATTTAGCTTTAAAAGTTGAAGAGCTAAGACAATTAACAAAAAATAAAGTTCCAATTCAATTAAAATTAGGTGCATCAAAAGTTTATGATGATGTTCGTATGGCTGCAAAATGTGATCCAGATTCAATTTACCTTGATGGTATGGAAGGATCAACAGGAGCTGGCCCACACATAGCTGCTGCAAACACAGGTATTCCTGGAATAGCAGCAATTAGAGAAGCTCGAAGAGCTTTAGATGATGTAGGTAAAACTGGAAAAGTTACTTTAATTTATGCTGGTGGTGTTAGAGATGGTGCTGATATGGCAAAAGCTTTAGCTTTAGGTGCTGATGCGATTGCAATCGGAACAGGTTCTATGATTGCACTTAACTGTAATAAAGACATTCCAGAAGCAAATTTTGAAAAAGAAATGGGTGTAAAAGCAGGTGAATGTTACCATTGTCATACTGGTAGATGTCCAGTTGGTGTTGCAACACAAGATCCTAAACTAAGAGCTAGATTAAATCCTGATGATGCTGCCTTAAGAGTTTATAACTATCTTCATTCAATGACGCTTGAAGCTCAATTATTAGCTAGAGCATGTGGTAAAACAAATATTCATTCTCTAGAGCCTGAAGATTTAGCAGCATTAACTTCTGAAGCTTCAGCATTGGCTAAAGTGCCTTTAGCGGGAACTAATTATACCGTGGGAGTAGACAACTTTCATAAAATTTAGAGGTAAATATGGCTAAGAAAAAAAATAAAAAGAAAATTTCAAAATCAGTTGTTGTAAAAGACCAGCAGCTAGGAAAGAAAAAAGAAACAGCTAGAGAAAAAATGATTGGTCAGTCTATTGGTTATAGATATGATGTTAATCTTCTTCCAGACTACAGTAAGTTAACTCCTTTTCTAAAAAAATATATTGAAGCAATGGGATGGGATGATTTAAATTGGTTAGAAGATGTTCATATGGGATATGAAGAAGGTAGACCAGCTGTATTTTGTAGAAATGCAAATGGCTGGGTTACAATTCCTAAATCAATTAAGCTACCAAATAACCAACAAGATAGAGACATGATAGCAAGAGAACTTCTGGTAAAATTTCAGATGTCTCCAAAGCATCCTCTTGTTGATTTAAAAAAAGCATACCTAAAATTTTAATTACTCAATCAAAAGTTGATTTTTTTTTCAAAAATATTGTAGTTACTAGGTTTTATTAGATTGTTTCATTTGTCACACCCTCTGAAATTTTATAGGGTTTCTTAAACTAATATGGAGAGAGAATATGACTGATCAGTTAGGTGCTCTTACAACCATATTTACAGAATTTTACTACTGGGTAACGGTAGTATTGATGTTTTTAATTCACGTCGGTTTCTGTATGTATGAAGTTGGAGCTTCTCGATACAAACATCACCAACATACTCTTATGAAAAATACAATGTTGATACCATTGGTAACAGTAACGTGGTTTTTATTTGGTTGGTGGATTTATTGGGCTTTCCCAACAGGACCGGGATTAGCACCATCAATAATGAATGAAAGTACGGCTCTAATTACAGATGATTCTGCATTTAGTGCTACTTGGTATAAAGCAACAAGTGATTTAATGGCTGTAAACTTAGGAGACCACATTTCAGGGGTTTTCTGGGCTGCATTCCTTTTATTCTCTTGGACAGCTGCTTCCATCGTTTCAGGAGCAATCATTGAAAGAATTACAACTTTTGCATTTGGAATTTTAGCAATTGCAATCGGTTCAGTGTTCTGGACAATCGATGCTGCTTGGGGATGGCACTTTGACGGCTGGATGCTTAAACTATTAGGATATCATGATGCTTATGCATCAGGAGTAATTCACGCGATTGCGGGTGGATTTGCTTTAGGTGTTCTTATGGTTTTAGGACCAAGAATTGGAAAATTTTCATCTAGCGGTGAACCAAGAAACATTGGACCAAGAAATCCTTGGTTAGTTACAGTTGGATTATTTTTAATTTATACTGGTTTCTGGGGCTTCTACGCAGCGTGTAATATACCAATCTTTGATCTTGGACCCGAATACGGTATGGAAGGCATAAGTTATTGGACAGCTACGAACATATACGTAACCCCTACTACGCTTAGTGGTATTACTTTTAACTTCTTGATGTCATTATCAGGAGGATTATTAGCTGGATATTGGATTGCTAAAGGTGATCCTTTCTGGACATACTCTAGTGGACTAGCAGGTATCATATGTGCTTCAGCTGGAAATGATTTATATCATCCAATTCAAGCAATGATCATAGGTATGATCGGTGTTGTGATTTCATACAAACTACATTACTGGGTTGAGCGTAAGTTCAAAATTGATGATGCAGTTGGTGCAGTTGCAGTACATGGTTATGCTGGATTTATTGGTCTAGTAATTTGTGGTTTTGTTCTAAATGGCTATCCATCATCTGGTTACAGTGTTGGCGCTATGTGGGACGGAACAACTTATGCTACAATTAACCCATTAGGACAGTTCTTAGGAGCATTAATAATGTTCGTAGTTCTTGGACTAATACCAGGTTATGTCATAGCTAAAATACTTCATGGAATGGGTAAACTAAGAATCCCACGTGAAGTTGAGATAGCTGGACTTGACTATGAAATGATGGAATCTGCTAAAAAAGATGAAAGAGCAGTTTCATCCGCAACCAGGTAAAGGAGATAAAATATGGCTACAGTTACAAACTGGATCGATCACCTAAATAAACCTGCAGAAGAAGTTGCAGGTGCTATTTATCCTGGTGCTGGTTCAAGTGAAACACTACTAGTTATCCTTGGTTTTGTTTTATGGATAGGCTGGCATGTTTTAACTGCGAGATCTGAAAGTGAAGAGCTTGAAAGATTATCGAGAAAGAGACATGGAGCTAATGACCATAGAAGCAATATTGCTGAGTGGTAATTAAAAAATAAAAATTTGGGCGCCACTTAATTGTGGTGCCCTTTTTTAATTAGATCATAAAATGTCTGAAGAAAATAATAATGAAGAATTAAGACCAAGCAAAATGCGAGGTGTAGCTTTTCCAAAAGCAAAATACGGAGTAATACTTGCTATAATAGTAATTATAGTGGTTAACTTAATTTATTATAAAGAAACAATTTTTTCTTTTTTTAAATAACTATGTTAATTTAATTTATGCCTAAAAATTTATTCAAAATTGCTAAAGAAAAAAAAATAAAATACTTTTTAATAAGTTTTGTTGATTTATTTGGAGTGCTTAGATCAAAATTAGTTCCAGCTCATGCAATTAAAGAAATGCAAGAAACAGGAGCAGGATTTGCTGGATTTGCAGCATGGTTAGATATGACACCTGCAGATGCAGATATGTTTGGAGTTCCAGATCCAGATAGTTTAATTCAATTGCCGTGGAATAAAGAGGTTGGTTGGTTAGCCTCTGATCTTTGGATGAATGGAAAACCAGTCGAAGCTTCGCCAAGAATTATGCTTAAAAAACAAATTAAAAAATTAGGAAAAAAAGGTTTAACGATGAAATCAGGTGTTGAGTGTGAGTATTTTCTAATTTCACCAGATGGAAATTCAATAGCTGACCCTAGAGATACTCAATCAAAACCTTGTTATGATCAATCAGCTTTAATGAGAAGATATGACTTAATAAAAGAAATTTGTGATTGTATGATTGAAATGGGATGGGGTCCCTATCAAAATGATCATGAAGATGCAAATGGTCAATTTGAAATGAATTGGGATTACGCAGACTGTTTAGTGACTGCAGATAGACATGCTTTTTTTAAATTTATGGTTAAGACTATTGCAGAGAAGCATGGATTAAGGGCTACATTTATGCCAAAGCCTTTTGAGAATTTAACAGGAAATGGATGTCATGCACACATCTCTGTGTGGGATGGAAAAAAAAATAAATTTTTAGATAAATCTGATAATTTAGGTTTAAGTAAAATGGCATATAATTTTTTAGGAGGTGTAATTAAAAACGCATCTTCACTATCAGCTTTTTTTAATCCAACAATAAATAGTTATAGAAGAATTAATGCACCTCCAACTAAATCTGGGGCTTCTTGGTCACCAAGTAGTATTTCATACACTGGTAATAATAGAACTCATATGATTAGAATTCCTGATCCAGGAAGATTTGAGTTAAGATTAATGGATGGATCTGCAAATCCATATTTATTACAAGCAAGTGTTTTGGCTGCGGGCTTAGACGGTTTAAATAATAAAATTAATCCTGGAAAACCATTAAATTGTAATATGTATGAAGATTATGAAAAATATCCTGATCTTCCAAAATTACCTGATGAACTTTCACAATCTCTTGAAAAATTAAAAAATAATAATGATATGAATGAAGCTTTTGGACAAAATGTTGTTAATAGCTATTTAAAATTAAGAAATTCTGAAATAAAAGAATTTAATCAAAAAGAAAACTTCGATAAAACAAAAGCTATTACTAAGTGGGAAAGAGATAATACTTTAGACTGTTAGAATATGACAATTCTATCTAATGGTCATCTTTGGAAATATTCTGAATTTATTGCTAATAAAAACTATTCATTTGAAAAAGATCAAATTTTTAAATCACTCTCAAAAAAAGAAATTGATGATGCATATTTAAGTATAAAAGAATGGGATGATTACTCACCTACTCCATTAATTAATTTGAACAAATTATCTCAAGAATTAAATCTTAACAAAATTTTTTACAAAGATGAGAGTAAAAGATTTGATTTAAAATCTTTTAAAGCTCTAGGTGGTGCATATGCTGTAGAAAAGATCTCAAAAGGCAATAAGAATATAGTTGTTTCAACAGCAACAGCTGGTAATCATGGAAGATCAGTTGCTTGGGGTGCAAAGAGACTTGGTCTTAAATGTAAAATTTTTATTAGTGAATTTGTAAGTGATGCTAGAGGACAAGCAATGGCAAACCTAGGTGCTGAGGTAATTAAAGTCAAAGGAAATTATGAAAACTCATTGATTGAATGTATCAAACAATCAACAGAAAATGGCTGGCAAATAGTTCAAGATGTTGCTTGGGATAATTATTTATTAGTACCAAAATATACTATGGCTGGATATTCGGTAATGATGAAAGAAATAGTTGATCAGCTAGATAATAATGAAATCACTCATATAATTTTACAAGCAGGAGTTGGAGGAATGGCTGGAGCAATGATTGCAGGTATTGCAAGATACTTAACAAATATACCAATAACCATTATTGTGGAACCAGATAGTGCTGCTTGTGTTTTAGAAAGTATCAAATCAGAAAAGATTGAAAAAATAGACATAAAAAGGGAAAGTTTGATGGGTGGTATGTCTTGTGGAGAAGTATCATTAGTCCCATGGGAAATTCTCAAAAACTCAGTTAGGTATTGTATTTCTTTGCCTGATGATGATATTGCAAAAACTATGAAACTACTAGGAAACGCAAGCTTTAGTGAGGAAAAAATTATTGCAGGAGAAAACTCAGCTCCTGGAGTAATTAGTTTAATTGCTAGTTGTGAAGATCAAAAAATCAAAAAAGATCTTGATCTTAACTCAAATTCAAATGTTTTGATTATTGGATGTGAGGGAGACACTGATCAAGAAATGTATAAAAAATTAGTTAATGAAAATTAGATTATGTCAGACACTGGTTTAGTTTGGATAAGAGAGGATTTTAGATTAGAGAACAACGCTGCCCTCTCATACGCAACACAAAATCATCAAAATGTAATAGCTTTTTTTATTTATAATAACAACGATTATGACAATCAAAGAGAAGCTCAAAAATGGTGGTTATCAAAATCTCTTAAAAGTTTTAAAGAAGACTTATTAAATTATCAAATCAATCTTCAAATTATAAAAGGGGATGAATTAGATATTTTTTCAAAAATAAAAAAAAAAGACAATGTTTCAATTTATTGGAATAAGATTTATGAACCTGATGTTATTGCAAAAGGTAAAAAGATAAGAGATATTTTGATTAAAAATGACATCAATTTTAAATATTTTAAAGGTAATATTTTAAATGAATTTCAAGAAGTAACTAAGAATGACAAAACTCCATTTAAAGTATTTACACCTTTTTGGAGAACTGCTGAAAAAATTTATTTAAGTCTACCCCCTAGTAAAAATTATATGATTAAGAAAAAATCTAAAATAAAATCATTTTTCAAAAATTCAATTACCTCAAATGAAATATTGCCAAAAAAAAATTGGCATAAAAAATTTGAAAAATATTGGAATGTTTCAGAAAATAATTCAAAAAAAATATTAAAAGAACTGATAGAAAATAAAATTAAGGATTATGGTACTGCTAGAGATATACCATCTATAGAAGGTACTTCAAAATTGTCTCCTTATATAAAATTTGGTCAAATACATGTTGGAACTATATGGAAAAAATGTAATGAAGTTAAATCAAAAGGTATTGGCTACAGAAAATATATTAATGAATTAGGATGGAGAGAATTTTCTCATAGTTTAATTAACTATTTCCCAGAATTTTTAAAAGGTAATTTTCGAAAAGAATTTAATAAATTCCCATGGGTTAAAAATGAAAAATTTCTCAAGGCTTGGAAAAATGGAATGACTGGATATCCAATTGTTGATGCTGGTATGAGAGAACTTTATGAAACTGGTTGGATGCACAACAGAATAAGAATGGTTGTAGGGTCATTTTTGGTCAAACATTTAAGAATTAATTGGACTGAAGGTGAAAAACACTTCAGAAATTGTTTATTAGATTTTAACAAAGCAAATAATATAGCTCAATGGCAATGGGTCGCTGGTTGTGGTGCAGATGCTGCTCCTTATTTTAGAATATTCAATCCAATTCTTCAGGGTGAAAAATTTGATAAGGAAGGTTTGTATGTTAAAAAGTGGGTGCCAGAATTAAATAAAGTACCTTCAAAATTTATTCACAAACCTTGGGAAATGGAATTAAAATACCAACAAGCAATTAATACTTTTATTGGAAAAGATTATCCAAAACCAATTGTAATACATGAAGAGGCAAGAGCCTCAGCATTAAGTGCTTTTCAAAGTTTGAAAAAAAATTAAACCTCTCCCATAAAATGATGAATAATAGTTCTCGATTGTGGATTTAATCTATGTTCAAACAAATATATCCCCTGCCATGTTCCTAGTAATAATTTACCACTCTTAATACTTAAAGAAATTTGATTGTTTGTTAATGCTGATTTTATATGAGCAGGCATATCATCTTTTCCTTCTGTAGTATGAGTATACAATTTATTATTCATTGGAGCTAAATTATCGAAATACTTTAATAAATCAGTTTGAACATCTGGATCGGCATTTTCTTGGATGATTAAAGATGCACTTGTATGTTGAATACTCAAATTAACCATACCATTTTTAAATCTATTTTTTTGTATCCATTCAATTGTTTGATTTGTAAATTCATATAATTTTTGACCATCTGTATTAATTTGAAGATTGTAAAATTCTTGTTTCATTACTGGTAATCCTTTGAAGTTAATTCATGTAGTCTACTAATAGTTCGTTTAAATTGACTTTCCAAAGATCTCGAAGAAGAAAGTTGTTTCAAACTTTGATTAGCAGTTACTGCTATCGGAATATCTTTATCATATATAACATCGAGTAAAGTGATAAACCTTGATTGTTGGTTTGAATTTATATCATTAAATATAGGTATATTCTCAATTACAATAAAGTTAGAATTTTTGGCAATTTCTAAATAATCCTCAGATCCTAAATTTTGATCACATAATTCTTGAAAATCAAATCTAGAAATACCTTCATAAAAATCTTTTATTTCTAAAACTCTACCTTTAATATTCAAGATCTTTGAATCCCCTTTTTTGTTTTTCGTAATTGTTCTAAAAAATTTATTTATCTTAAAATTGCTCTCCTGATTTAATGGAAAGAAATATCTTTGTTTGTCACTTTCTTGTGCTTTTCTATAATCATCATCAATCATTAATTTATGTTCAATAGATCTATTTTCCATAATTTTAATGAACGGTTTAAACTGGTCTCTTTGAAGACCATCTTTGTATAAATCTGATATTTTGATATTTGAAGTCAGAACTAATTTAATATTTTCTTTAAAAATATTTTCAAATAACCTTCCTAATATCATTGCATCAACAATATTTGTTACTTGAAATTCATCAAAATATATTAAAGAAGCTTTTGATTTTAAATTTTTTACAAATAAATTAATTATATTTTCTTCTTGTTTACTTTTTTGTTCATGAACAAAATCATGAAAATTTAACATAAATTCATTAAAGTGAAGTCTTAACTTTTTTTCTTTAATTTGATTATAAAAAAAATTCAAAATCATAGTTTTTCCAACACCAACATCTCCATATAAATAAAAACTTTTTTGGGTATATTCTTTTGAAAAAAAATTAGAAATGATTGATTTAAAATTATTTTTATAAAAGTTCTCAAGTTTTTTTATTACTGCAATTTGACTTTGATTAATTTCAAAATTTTCAGAGTTGCAATATTTAATAAAGTTCTCTTGAAAATTTTTAAGCATCAATTTTTTTTAGTTTTAAAATCAACACCATATTCTGATCTTGGTCCTTTTCTTAATCCAAAAGGTCCTGGTATAAAAATAGTCATTGGTTTTGTTCCCTCTTTTAAATCAACTCTGTGATATGAATTTGCTGATCTAAAACCAATATATCCTGGCTTTCTCCAAAACTTTCCCTTAACTGTAGTTTCCCAATATCCTCCTCTTACAATGATAGTTATATAGGGACATAAATGGTTATGAACTCCTTCACCATGATCGTCTGCTAACATTTCATGAATTAATATGTTGAATGGAAACCATTTGGGACGATGTCTAAAAAGCACATAATATCTGTTCATCCAAGGTTTTGCCTCACTATATTTAGGGTGCGAGGGTCCTCTATCTAAAACTATTTTCTTTCTTCCAATTTTTTCTAGAAATCTTAAAATCATTATTAATCATACTGGATTACAGATCCATTTTTAACAATAAATAAATTCCCATTGTAAATATAAGGCTTGGAAATCAAATTTCGAGAAACTTTTTCCACTTTTAATAAATTTCCAGAATTTAAATCTATTACCATTAAATTTCCATCAGAGTTACTTAAATAAAGTTTATTTTGTCCTATAGAAAAACCTGATGGTTTTATTTTTTTTCTTTTTTTAATATCATAATTTTTATAGATATCTTTTATCCTAATAATATTACCTTCTTTTTTTTGAATATTAACTAAATATCCAGTATCCGAAATTGTAAAGATATAATCTTTTATAATTATAGGCGTTAAATTTGAACTAACTTGATTAATCCAATTAATTGCTCCTGATTTTATATCAATAGAATAGAATTCATTTTTATTATTTGAAAAATAGATTGATTCACCATCACTTACTAATTTTGAAAAATTAAAATTATAAGCATCATTTATAATACTACTTTTTTGAGTTGGAAGCTGCCATTCAATTAAACCCGTAAGTATGTCTACAGCAGTTATATCACCTATTGAATTATTAAAAACTAGCATATTATCTTTTATGATTAGAGAATATTTCGAACTTGAGACAGTAAAAGACTCATCTGTTTGAACTTCCCAACAATCTTTGCCATCTTTAAGATAAAAACATTTTAATGTATTTTTATAATCTATAAGAAAAAATTTATCTTTATAAATTTTAATTTGTGAATTAAATGGATAATTGCTCTTTTGAGACCAAATTAAACTTCCAGTAAAAATATCAATGGAAAAAATATTTGAAATATTATCAGCAACTAATAAATTATTTCCATTAGTTGCAAATGTAAGTAATGGGTTCAATTTTTTTTCAGACTTTGAATAAAAATTATTTTTCCAAGTAATTTTTTGATTATCATTATATCTTAAAATAGTTCCTTTTTTATCAAAGATTATCAGGCCATCATTTAATATTAATGGCTCTGAATTAAACTGATTAAAATTAACTAGTTTGGAAAAATTGTATTTACCAATTTTGTTTAGCGACCCATTATACTTCAATGATCCAAAATTATTTAGATTATCAGTAATCTTATTATTATAGTTAATGACAGATAAATTTAATGAAATAAAAGCATTTAATTCATTTAATTCTTTTTTTTCTTCAACTAAAATTTTTGTTTGTTTTTTTTCTTTTATAACTTCTTTATCTTTTTCATTCCATAATTTTGAATTCTTATTTAAAGAACAGCTGGCCAGAAAAATAAAAATAAAAGTTAATATAATTTTATTCACTAAGATCTCTATTAAGTCTTTTTTGTGCTTCTTTTACAATATCAGAATTAGCATTCTCTACATTTAAAATTTGATCAAAAAATTCTTTTGATTTTTGTTTTTCATTTTTAGAGTAAAAATATTCTGCTAATAAATATAATGCATGAGACTTCCAAACACTTTTAGAATTAATTAAAGGGTTCAAAATTTCCAATAATTCATTTTCGTTGATAGTATCAGCATTAAAGAGACCTTTTTTATAAATAATCAAATTTTTTATCTCAGTTTCTAAAGATGTTTTCTCAATTAAAATATCAAACAAATCATTAACTTTTTCCCTATTTTCAATCAAATTATTATCAATTAGATAATATAGTGCTAAGGGTGAATAGGTGCTATCCTTATCCTCAACTACTTCTGTCATTTCTAAAATGATATTATCGTTTTCTCCATTTTTATGTTTAATAATTGCATCATTATATTTTTCTGAAAGCCATTCTCTATGCCCATCTTTATAAATTTGGTAAGAATAAAAACTTATTACTATCAATAACAAGCCACTAAAAATAAAAATTAATAATCTTTTATTTTTATTTAAAAAATCTTTTATTTTTTGATTTCTAGTACTGTTGTTAATTATTGTTATATCTTCATCCATAATTAAATCATGTTTCTAAGAACATACTGCAATATTCCACCATTTTTATAGTACTCTAATTCATTTTTAGTATCTATCCTACATAATGTTTCAATCTTTTTAATTTCACCAGAAGAATATTTAATTTCTACTTTTACTTTTTCAGATGGATTAATACCCTTTTCAATATCAATCACGCTAATTAATTCAGAACCAATCAAGTTTAAATTTTTTCTATTAACATTATCAATAAATTGTAGAGGTAAAATTCCCATTCCGATTAAATTTGATCTATGAATTCTCTCAAAACTTTCAGCTATAACAGTTTTAATGCCTAATAATTTAGTACCTTTTGCTGCCCAATCTCTAGATGAACCTGTTCCATATTCCTTGCCTCCAATAACCACTAAGTCTGTGCCTCTTTTTTTATATTCAACAACCGCGTCATAAATTGGCATTACTTTTTTCTCAGGATGTAATGTCGTGAAACCGCCTTCTGTACCAGGTGCCATCTCATTTCTAATTCTAATGTTAGCAAAGGTTCCTCTCATCATAACTTCATGATTTCCTCTTCTAGCTCCATAAGAATTGTAATCTTTTGGTAAAATTTGATGTTTCATAAAGTATTCACCTGTTGGACTTTCTTTTTGAATATTGCCTGCAGGGGATATATGGTCTGTAGTCACCATATCGCCTAAAATTAAAAGTGGACGAGCATCTTGAATTTTTTTAAAGCCCTCAGGTGTATCAGATAAGTTTTCAAAAAAAGGTGGTTTTTTTACATACGTAGAGTTTTCTTCCCAATTATAAATGCTGCTATTTTCTGTTTTAATTTTTTGCCATTGTTTTGGACCTTCTGAAACATTTGAGTATCTTTTAATAAACATCTCAGGATTAAGAGAAGACTTTAATGTTTCCTCAATTTCTTTATTAGATGGCCAAATATCTTTCATAAAAATATCTTGTCCATTTTTATCTTTACCAAAACTATCTTTATATAAGTCAAAACCCATATGACCAGCTAGAGCATACGCAACTACCAAAGGTGGTGATGCTAAGTAATTAGCTTTAATATGTGGTGATATTCTTCCCTCAAAATTTCTGTTTCCTGATAACACTGAAACTGCATAAATATTTTCATTTTGGATAGCCTCAACAATATTGTCTGCTAAAGGACCAGAATTTCCAATACATGTAGTACAACCATAACCAACAAGATTAAATCCAAGCTTATCAAGATAAACATCTAAGCCTGCTTTTTCTAAATAATCTGTAACAACCTGAGAGCCAGGTGCCAATGAAGTTTTGACCCATGGTTTTACTTCAAGTCCCAATTCTACAGCTTTTTTCGCCAATAGACCTGCACCAATCAAAACATTAGGATTAGAGGTATTTGTACATGATGTGATTGCAGCAATTAAAATTGAACCATCTTGAATTTCATAGTCAGTGCTCTTAACTTTAGATGCTGAAAAATCTTTTTTATTTGTTATTTCAGTAAAGCTCTTTTTAAAGTTATTAGAAGCATCAGTTAACAAAACTTTATCTTGTGGTCTTTTAGGACCAGATATTGTTGGAACAATTGTTGACATATCTAAAGATAAAGTATCGGTGAATTCAATATCTTTACTTGCCCACAAACCTTGTTTCTTTGCATATTCTTCAACTATTTTAACTGTAAGTTCATCTCTTCCTGAAAATTTTAAATACTTTAAAGTTTCTTCGTCTATGGGAAAAAATCCACAAGTTGCTCCATACTCAGGTGCCATATTTGCTATTGTTGCACGATCAGCCAAAGTTAAATTTTTAAGACCATCTCCATAAAATTCTACAAATTTACCAACAACACCTTTGTCTCTTAACATTTTAACTACAGTTAAAACTAAATCAGTTGCGGTAGTACCCTCAGGCATTTTATTTTTTACCTCGAAGCCAATTACTTCTGGTATCAACATTGAAATTGGCTGACCTAACATTCCTGCTTCAGCCTCTATTCCTCCAACACCCCATCCCAAAACAGAAAGTCCATTTACCATTGTTGTGTGACTATCAGTTCCAACTAATGTATCAGGAAAAAGATAATCATCTCCTTGAAATTTTTCACGCCAAACCACTTTAGATAAATATTCTAAATTTACTTGATGACAAATCCCAGTTCCAGGAGGAACAATTCTGAAATTATTAAATGCTTGCTGACCCCACTTTAAAAAAGAATATCTTTCGCCATTTCTATTAAATTCAATTTCAACATTTTTTTCGAATGAATCTTTTTTGGCTGATTGATCTACTTGAACTGAGTGATCAATCACAAGATCTACCGCAGATAATGGGTTGATTGTTTTGGGGTCTTTGTTTTTTTCTTTTACAGCCTCACGCATTGCTGCTAAATCAGCAACAGCAGGAATTCCAGTGTAATCTTGCAATAGTACTCTAGCTGGCCTATAAGCAATTTCTGTTTTCGATTTTTTATTTTTAAGCCAATTTTTTATTGCTTCAATTTGATTTTTTGTGACCGATAACTCATCTTCATATCTAAGTAAATTTTCCAATAGCACTTTAAGAGATTTTGGTAATTTTGAAATACCCTCTAATCCATTTTCTTCTGCTTTTTTTAATGAATAATATTTAAATTTATTATTCTTAATTTCTATTTCAGATAAAGATTTGTATGAGTTTTTTAATCCTGGTTTCATAATTAAATATAAAAAGTAATAATGCTTAACAAAAGAAGCACTGACATAACATAATTAAAGAATTTTATAAATTTATCATTTGTCGCAAATTTCCTCAAAAATTTACCAACAAATGTCCACAAAGTGATACTTGTTATAGAAAATAGAAAAGCGAGAACAACTATTTGAGTCGCATAACTAAAATAATTCACTCCCAATTCGACATATGTAGATACAACAATTATTGCAACTGTTACACCTTTGGGGTTTAAATATTGAAATAAAAAAGTTTCAATAAACTTCACAGGATTTTCTTTTTGTGTTTCATTAGATATTGTGGAGAAGGCAATTTTATAAGCTAAATAAATTAAGAATAAAGTTCCCAAATATCTAATCACCGTTTGAATAATTGGAAACAACTTAAATACATTAATTAAACCAATAGATAGAAATATAACTAATGAAGTAAAACCTAATGTGACACCAAGGATATGAGGAATTGTTTTTTTTATTCCAAAATTAAAACCAGAGTATGATGCAACAACATTATTTGGACCAGGTGTATATGCCGTTACAAACCAAAATAATGAAATTGATAATATTTCAGGATGCATATTTAGGCTATTGGAAGTCCGTTTTCCGATTTTTGAGAAGGGTGAACTAAAATTACCTTACCTTCTTTGTCAATTGATCCTAAAATTAAAACTTGTGAAACCACCCCTGCAATATTTTTTTCAGGAAAATTACAAACACCAATAACTTGTTTTCCTTTTAAATTTTCTTCATTGTAATAATGAGTGATTTGAGCTGATGATTGTTTGATACCAATCTCACTTCCAAAATCAACTTCCACAACTAATGATGGTTTTCTAGCCTTTTCATTTTTTTTCACAGAAATTACAGTTCCTACTCTAATATCAACTTTATTAAATATATCGTATGTTATTTGTTCTTTCATAAAACCAGTATTTATATTAGTTATTAGTCATGAGTACAGAAATTAATCTAGAAAAATTGTACGAAAATTCGATTAAAATTCTTTCTGATTTAATAGGTTTCAAAACAA
Source organism: Candidatus Pelagibacter sp. HIMB1483 (assembly GCF_052048135.1). Classification (NCBI taxonomy): domain Bacteria; kingdom Pseudomonadati; phylum Pseudomonadota; class Alphaproteobacteria; order Candidatus Pelagibacterales; family Candidatus Pelagibacteraceae; genus Candidatus Pelagibacter; species Candidatus Pelagibacter sp. HIMB1483. The sequence continues at coordinate 976,493 of NZ_JBNAIM010000002.1, forward strand.
TTTCAGGGGAAGATAATAGCAATTTAATTAATTATTGTGAGGATTACCTTCATAAATTAGGTGCAACTTCTTTTAAAACTTACGATGATGAAAAAAAAAGAGTAAATCTTTTTGCTACATTTAAAGCAAAAAAATCCAATGGTATTAAACCTATAATTTTATCAGGGCATACCGATACTGTTCCAGTTTCAAAAAGTTGGAGTACAGATCCATTTAAGGCAACAATTAAAGGAGATAAACTTTATGGACGAGGAGCTTGTGATATGAAAGGTTTCATCGCTTGCACTTTGGCCTTTGCTCCAATTTATTCTAAATTAGAATTAAATAGAGACATCCACTTTTCATTCACTTTCGATGAGGAAACCGCTTGTTTAGGTGCACCCATATTGATTGAAGAATTAAAAAAAAGAAAAATTCAAGATGGTATTTGTATTATTGGTGAACCAACTAAGATGAAAATAATAGATGCACATAAAGGTTGTTATGAATATACAACTTATTTTGAAGGATTAGCTGGTCATAGTTCAATGCCACATAAAGGTGTTAGTGCAGTCGAATTTGCAACAAGATATGCAAATAGATTAATTGAGTTGCGAGAAGAGTTGAAAAAAAGATCTCCGAAAGACTCTATATTCGATCCTCCTTTTTCCACGTTACAGGTTGGTGGAATATTTGGAGGTATTGCTCATAATGTTATTGCAGATAAATGTTATATTGAGTGGGAGACAAGACCAGTAATTAAAGAGGATGGTATATTTTTAAATCAAGAAATAGATAAATATGCTAACGAAATTCTTTTACCTGAAATGAAAAAAGTGTTTCCAAATTCTAAAATAACAAAAAAAATTATTGGTGAAGTTGTGGGTTTTGATCGTGTAAAAGACTCTGAGGCATGTGAATTGGTTTCAAGTTTAACTGGTGATAATACAAGAGAAGTTGTTTCTTTTGGAACAGAAGCAGGATTATTTCAAGAAATTGGGATTAGCACAGTTGTTTGTGGTCCTGGATCTATTGAACAAGCACATAAAGTGGATGAATTTATAGAACTTAATGAATTAAAAAAATGTATTAATTTTTTAAATGGTATAAAGTCTAAGTCTCTTTCAAATTAATAAATTGTTAAGAAATCTAAATTAATTTATAATTATTTATGGTAAAAAAAAATTCTAGAGATTTTATAGGTTACGGTAATAAAGGAAAAAAAATTTCTTGGCCAAATAATGCAAAACTGGCTCTTCAAATAGTTCTTAATTATGAAGAAGGTGGTGAGAATTGTGTTTTAAATGGTGATAAATACTCTGAAACTTTTTTGTCAGAAATTATTGGTGCTAAAGCTATCAAAGGAAGGCATATAAGTATGGAAAGTATTTATGAATATGGTTCAAGATCAGGATTTTGGCGTTTACATAAATTATTTAATGAAAAAAAAATTCCTGTAACAATATTTGGTGTTGGATTAGCATTAGAGCAAAACCCTGAGGTTTGTAAGGCTATCAAAGAAGGAAATTATGAAGTCGCTGCACATGGTTATAGATGGATTGATTATCAAGATATAAAAAAACCTTTAGAAAAAAAACATATGCAAAAAGCAATTAAAACAATCGAGAAAATCTTTGGTTCAAGACCTTTAGGTTGGTATACTGGAAGATGCAGTCCAAACACCAGGGATTTAGTCTTTGAGGATGGGGGTTTTTTGTATGATAGTGATAGTTATAGTGATGACCTTCCTTACTGGGAGCGTAAAGGAAAAAAAAAACAACTTATTATTCCATACACTTTAGACAACAATGATATGAGATTTGCTACCAATCAAGGGTTTAATACTGGAGATCATTTTTATACATATCTTAAAGATAGTTTTGATGCTTTGTATGAGGAAGGAAAAACCAATCCAAAAATGATGTCTGTGGGATTACATTGCAGATTAATTGGAAGACCTGGAAGAATTCAATCACTAAAAAAATTTTTAGACTATGTTTTAAAATTTGAAGATGTTTGGATTTGCAAAAGAATTGATATAGCTAAACATTGGATTAAAAATTACTCATAAAATGAAAGAAAAAATTATATTCACTAATGGATTGATTGATTTGGCACAGCCAAGATTAGGATCTAAAATAATTTTTAAAACAGATGATTTTTTTGCATCTGCAAATAGAATCATTAGCCCTACTAATCCTGTCTTTAAAGAAGGAGTTTTTGATAAACATGGTAAATGGATGGATGGATGGGAGTCTAGAAGAAAAAGAAGCTCGGGTCATGATTTTATAATTTTAAAACTTGGAAAACCTGGAAGCATTTCAAAAGTTGATGTTGATACCTCTCACTTTAATGGAAACCAGCCAGCTGCAATTTCAATTGAAGGAACCTACTCAAATTTTAACAAAATCAGTAATTTTAAATGGCAAACACTACTATCAAAAAAAAGAACTAAAGCAGATAGTCATCATTATTTTTCAATAAAGAATAAAAGAGTCTTTACTCATATTAAGCTAAATATATTTCCTGATGGGGGTGTTGCTAGATTGAGGTTATATGGAACAATTGCAAAGTCTAACAAGAATAAAAATAAAATTATTAATTTAGCATCTCTATTGGATGGAGCTTCAATTATTGCATGTAACAATCAACACTTTGGGAAAGCAGAAAACATATTAGCACCAGGTAAGGCAAAAAATATGGGTGATGGTTGGGAAACTCGTAGACGAAGAGACAAAGGAAATGACTGGTTAATTTTAAATTCTTTATCTGGAAAAGAAATTAATAAAATTGAAATATCTACACACCATTTTAAAGGAAATTTTCCAAGTCATTGCTCTTTGCAAGCTGCCTATTTATCCTCTTCAAAAAATTCAAAAAAAATTGTTAGTTCATCAAAAAAATGGAAAACTTTATTGCAAAATTCAAAACTATCAGCAAATAAAACACATATATTTAAAAATTCCTTAATGAAAAAAGAAAAAATCAATTACATTAAGATTAATATATTCCCTGATGGAGGAATATCTAGATTTAGAATTTTTGGAAAAAAGATATGACAAATTTAACTATCAAACCAAAACCAATTTCAAAAGAAAATTTTAAAAAATTTGGAGATGTAATTACAACCGAAAATATTAAACCTTTAGAAATAAATAATGGTTATGCAAAAAGATATGATGGAATTGCAAATTTAAATACTAAAAAAGATAACGGTGAGTCGACAATAAGTATATTTTCAGCATTAAAAAGAACTTTCCCCATGAAAGTTGATATGATGGAAAAACATCCATTAGGAAGTCAAGCATTTATACCAATGAAAGAAACAACTTTTTTAGCTTTTGTTGCACCTGAAGGTGAAAAACCTGATCTGAATAAAATAGAATCTTTCATTATTCCAAAAGGAATTGGAATTAACTACAATCCTGGAATTTGGCACTTCCCTTTAATTTCAACAGAGGATATGAATTTTTTAGTAGTTGATAGAATGGGTGAAGGAGATAATTTAGTAATACACGATTTAAATAAAGAAAATATAACACTAGAATTTTAGGTATAAAAAAAAGCCCACCAATAAATTGATGGGCTTTAATTTAATTTTTTAATTATCTTTTAGAAGATATTGCTAAGTGAATTACAGCACCTAAAGATGCCCCAATTATCCAAGCATATCCGCCGCCGCCGCCAAGATTAGCGAAGAAATCATCTAATCCTAAAAATAAGATGTTTGGCCATACAGTACCAACGGCAATATAACCTGATAGCACCCATGCTAACATTCCCTTGCCATTGAAACCACCATTGTAATGATATTTACCACTTGGTGAGTCTGTAAACAAATCATCAACATCTAATCTTTGTTTCTTGATAACATAATAGTCAACAATCATTATACCAAACACTGGAGCTAAAATTGCACCCAAAGTGTTTACAAATGGAAATAGACCCATTTGAGTAATTACTGCAACCCACATACCACCAATAACAAAACCAAAAGCAGCAGTTATTAAACCACCAATTCTGAAATTAATTTTGCTAGGCATTAAGTTTGCCAGGTCATATGCAGGAGGTATAAAGTTAGCAACCATATTGATACCAACTGTTGCTGCAAAGAATGCAAATGCTGCAACAATTGTTAATACAATATTATCCACTTTTGCTACCATGTCAGTTGGATTTGCTACATATTCTCCAAAAATTGCAATTGTTCCACCAGTGATCATCAATGTAATAAATGAGAAGAAAACAACATTTCCTACTAGTCCCCATAGGTTACCTTTTTTCATTTCATCTTCATTTTTTACAAATCTAGCGAAATCACCAAAGTTAATAACAACAGCAGCAAAATATCCTACCATTATTGAAAACACGGCCAAGAAAGCTCCAAAAGAACCTAAGCCTTCAAATCCACCAGAACGTGCTCCACCAGAAAAGATTTCTCCAACTTCCGATAAAAGACTTCCACCAGCTTTAAACCAAATTACTATCATCAATAGAACCATAACAACATAAACTGCTGGTCCTGCAAAGTTTAAGAATCTTTTAACAAGATCAACACCTTGCCAGAATAAATAAACTTGGAAAGCTGATACAAATATAAATGACACCCACATTACTCCAGTCATTCCTAAGAACATTTCAGTTCCTGGATTGCCAGTAATACCTGTAATTAAAAGTGCTACTGCAGTAGATGCAGCGTAAGTTTGCGCTCCATACCAGAACATAGCAACAAGCCCTCTTGCCATTGCTGGAAAGTTTGCACCAAAAACACCCATACTTACTCGAGCGAATACTGGATAAGGAATTCCATGTTTAACACTAGGTTTTCCTGATAAGTTAACTAACCACATAATAAAAAAGCCAGCGAGTATTAATGCTAAAAATACTGCCCAACCATTTAATCCTGAGGCTAGAAATAGTGATGCTGCCAAAGTATATCCAAATAAACTTTGAACATCATTTGCCCATACGTTAAAGATTTCAAACCATCCCCAATTTTTCTTATTTGATGGAGTTGGTGCTAAATCTGAATTGTAGAGCGATTTTGATCTACTCATTTTTCCTCCTTTAATTGTTGCGAGTTATAACTAAAAAAATTCGCAACTGTGTATCTCCAATCAAACCGTATCTTTTTAAAGGAAAATTACAAACAAATGTTTTTTTTACACTGATCTAAAAGTAAAGATTAACAATATCAATTTAACATTGACCTAAAATGAACATATCTTTCGAAATTAATTTAATTGTTCCAGCCACCAACTGCTTTGACCTCTAAAAACTCTTCAAGGCCATGTTCTCCAGCTTCTCTACCTATACCAGAGTGTTTGAATCCTCCAAATGGTGCATCCACTGCTATTCCAGCTCCATTAACGTCTACCATTCCAGATCTAAGTTTTCTTGCAACCCTTTTAACCTTTTCTTTATCTTGGGTTTGAATGTAATTTGTTAAACCATAAGGAGTATCATTTGCAATTTGAATTGCCTCTTCTTCAGTTTCAAAAGGCATTACTGACAAAACTGGGCCAAAAATTTCAGTTCTAGCTATTTCCATATTGTTGTTTACGTCAGCAAATACAGTAGGTTTAACAAAATATCCTTTTTCTAAACCCTCAGGTTTACCAGGACCTCCTGCAATTAATTTAGCACCTTCATCTATACCTTTTTTGATCAATGTTTGAATCTTATTGTACTGTGTCTCAGAAATTACAGGGCCTATATGCTCACCTTCTTTCTTAGGATCACCAACCTCAAAACTTTCTGTATATTTCTTCAACCTTTCTACAGCTTCTTTATACATTGATTTTTCAACAAGCATTCTAGTTGGAGCATTGCATGATTGACCAGAGTTTCGAAAACATCTTAAAGCACCTCTTTCTATAGCTTCAGGATCTGCATCTTTAAAAATAATATTTGCACCTTTTCCACCCAATTCAAGACTTACTCTTTTAAAATCTTTCGCAGCATTTTGGGAAATCAGAGCACCTGCTCTTGTTGATCCTGTAAACGAAATCATATTTATATCAGGATGACTAGTTAATGCATCACCAGTAGTAGCACCATCTCCATTTACTAAATTGAATACCCCTGGAGGAAATTTTGTTTCATCAATTAATTCGGCAAGTATCACCGATGATAATGGGGCAAGTTCTGATGGTTTTAAAACCATTGTACATCCAGACGCAATAGCTGGCATTACTTTTAAGCAAACCTGGTTCATGGGCCAGTTCCAAGGTGTTATTAATGCACAAACTCCCTTTGGTTCATAAATAAGTCTTTGATTTGGCGCATGATCACCCAAAGGTTTTTCAAATTCAAAGTTTTTTAAATATCTTATAAATGACTTTAAATGAGCAGCACCCGTACCAGCCTGAAGTTTTGTAGCAAAATCTTTTGGGGCACCCATTTCCAAAGTAATTGCTTCAGCAATGTCAGCCCATCTTTTTTTATAATTTTCGTAAAGTTTTTCTAATAAATTAATTCTTTCTTCTTTACTAGAAAATGCCCATGAGCTATATGCTTTTTTGGCAGCACTCACTGCATCATTAACATCATCTTTGTTTCCTAAAGATATTACCGCACAGTTTTCCTCGGTTGCAGGATCAATTACTTTAATCTCTTCTTTACTTTTTGGTGTTACCCATTTTCCATCTATATAAAAATTTTTTTTGTTTTCCATAAGAGACTCCTAACCTTTCCTTATTTTTTTGCAAACAAATTAGTTAATTCATAAACAATCGTTGCTGCAGCCAAAGATGTTACCTCTGCATGATCATATGCTGGTGAAACTTCCACAACATCTGCTGAAATTAAATTCATTCCAGATAAACCTCTTATAACATTAACCATTTCTCTAGTTGTCATCCCAGCAATTTCTGGGGTACCTGTACCTGGTGCAAAAGCTGGATCTAAAACATCTATATCAATAGAAAGATACAATGGATTATCTCCAACTCTTTTTCTTATTCTTTCAGCAATTTTATCAGTACCTTCTGTTTGAAATTCATCACAATGAATTATTTTAAAACCAAAACTTTCATCATTTTTAATATCATTTCTACTATACAAAGGCCCCCTAATTCCAACATGCATCGAAGCATCGTCTAAAAATAAATTTTCTTCTCTTGCTCTTCTAAATGGAGTCCCATGTGTATAAGGTGCACCAAAATAAGTATCCCAAGTATCTAAATGTGCATCAAAATGAACTAGAGCAACTGGACCATTGTTAATTTTGTTTACAGCTTTTAATAACGGAAATGCAATTGTATGATCACCACCTAAACTTATTATGCCTCCTGTCTTATTTAATAAGTCAGTTGCACCCTCTTCTATCTGTTTGATTGCCTCATCAATATTGAAAGGATTACAAGTAATGTCTCCAGCATCAGCAACTTGTTGTACTTTAAATGGCTCAACATCATAACTTGGATGATAGTTTGTTCTTAAATGTCTTGATGCTTGCCTAATACTTTGAGGTCCAAATCTAGCACCTGGTCTATAACTCGTACCTGCATCAAATGGAATACCGACAATTGCAACATCACAATATTCAACATCTCTCAATTCAGGCAATCTTGCAAAAGTAGAAGGGCCAGCAAACCTAGGTACTTTAGTCCCACTTACTGGCTGGATTGGTTCCTTGCTAGTTTTTTTTTTCATTATAAAAACTCTATCACATTCTTACAATTTGGAATATCTTCAATAATAGTAATTATGAAATTATTTAAGTTCATTTTATTGTATTTATTTTTAATTTCTCCTGCACAAGCGGATACGATTTACCAGCTAATAAAAATACCAAACCTTGAAATTTATAATATCGAAACTAAAAATAAATTAAGATATCTTTATGCTAAACAACCTTTTACAATTGGAATTGATAACAACATAAATTGTTATGAATCATCAAAAGAAGATTTAGATCAAAAATTTAAACTAATTGAAAAAAATTTAAATAGATACACAAAGGATTTCTTAAAAAAAATAAATTTAAAATATATAGTTCTTTGCGAAGATTTATCTATCTCAGGCATCAAAACTGCAGGCATACCAGATAATATTATGAAAACTTTAATTGTAGACATTAAATTCAATGAAAAATATTTTGAAAGGGTATTACATCATGAGGTCTTTCATATAATTAATGATAGTTATAAAGATATTTTTGATGAAAAAATTTGGTCAAGTCTCAATCCCAAAGAATTTAATTATGCAGAATGTTCAACATGTACAAAAAAAGTAGGTTTAGACACTAACCCAAATCCTAATGGTTTTATTACAGAATATTCTCAGGCGACAGCGTCTGAAGACATGGCTGAAGTATTCTCTCATATAATGTATGGAATTTTACCAGATAAGATCGATCCTATTCTTGAAAATAAGATAGAATTTATCAAAAAAGGAATTTCAAAAATTGATAAAAATTTTATTCTATGATTGAAAAAATAAAGGCCTCAACGTCTGAAAAAATAATATTCATTTTTATTTTAATTTTGGGTTTATTTTCACTTGGTTCTTTTCTTTTACTAAAAGACAAATGTCTATTTGTTAAAAATTATGACCCTGAAAAAATTAATTTTAAAGATCCAACTAATATTGCAATTCTAAATGTTGGTTGTGGTAATGTAATTATAGAATTATATCCTGATGTTTCTCCAAATGGAGTTGAAAGATTTAAGACTCTAATAAAATCAAAATCATATGATGATGTTGCTTTTCATAGAGTAATAAAAGATAAACTAGTTCAGGCTGGCGATTTAGAATTTGGAAAAAAAGGAAACATTGATTATGGAAAAATTGGTACTGGTAAATCTGGTTTAGGAACAATTAAATCTGAAGTAGATAATGAATTTGATTACACCAAAGGAAGTGTTGGATTAGCTAGATCTTTAAAATTTGATACTGAAGATAGTCAATTTTTTATAATTCTACAGGATGAACCATTATATGAAGGAGAATATACTCCTATTGGTAAAGTAATTTATGGAATAGAAGTTTTAAAAAAAATTAAATATTTAGATAAGTCTGAATATGTTTTAAGACCTGACTTCATTAATTCTTTAAGATTATTTAATTAACTAATGGTTTACCTGTTGCAAGAGTATGTTTAATTCTATCTTGTGTTTGTTTCATTTCAATTAGTTTCATAAAAGCATCTAGCTCTAATTTAAATAAATCATCCTCTGATAAAGTTTTATCCATTGTTGTATCTCCACCACTTAATACGTGAGCTAATTCATTCGCAACAGTTAAGCCATGATCTAAAATAACTTTATCGTTATAAAGTTTTTCTAAAATCTTATTCATTTCTCCTATAACTGCTTTTCCAGGTAAATTAAACTTAAGCTCATTTGGAGTTTTAAAATTTTTGTTTTCATTTAAAATTTTCTTTGAAACTTCTAATAAACTATTTCTATTCATTATCTTTTCATTTTCAGGTAACAGATATTTTAATGGTTCTGCTTCAATTGGAGAAGTAGCTGTTCTGCCATAACCAATAATATCAAAGACTTTTAATGGCGCAAAATTAGGATCTTTTTTTGCTTCATCTGTATTTAACCACCTGCCTAACATTTCTTTGCATCCTCCACCTGCAGGGATTAAACCAACAATAGTTTCTACTAACCCAATCACAATATTTGTGTGAGAAGCTACAAAATTACTTTGAACTAAAACTTCAAATCCACCTCCCAAAGTAAGTCCAGAGGGTGCAGATATAACTGGATATTTAGAATACTTTAAATGTTTACAAGTTTCTTGAAAGTACCTGATGAATTTTTCAATTGATTTAAAATCATTCTTATCAGCAAATTCCATTGTATAGGTTAAATTTACACCAGCTGAGAATTGCATACTCTCATTAATAATAATTAAAGGCTTATCAGTTGCTTTCTTAAGGGCATCCATGGAGTCATAATCCAGTGCATTAGCTTTAGTTGTAAACTCAACTATATTGTAATCATTAAATCTATAAATTGTTGCTGAACTGTTACCGTCAACAGTTAAGGCAGTTTTTTTAGCTTTACCTAAAGTTTCTATTGATGTGTATTTTTGTCTTTCACCATAAAAATTTTCATTTTTTGTTTTAGACAAATTTTCTAAAAATTTATTTCCCTCAAAATTATCAACTTTTTCAAAAAAGTTTTTTACTCCAATTTCCTCAAGCATTTCAAAAGGTCCCTTAGCCCAGTTGAAACCAAGCCTCATAGCTTCATCTATATCATTAAATTCTTTTGTAATTGATGGAACTAATGATGAAGCATACTTAATAATTTTTTCTAAAACAGACCACGCATACTCACCATATTTATCATTTCTATTAATAAGATTTTTTAGATCAACCTTATCTGATTTAATATCAATTTTTTTACTCGGAGAATAATCTCCTGTTTGAAGATTTATAGCTTCCATGACTTTTCCACTCTCAGTCTTTTTCATTCTATAAAAGCCACCTTTGCCTTTTCTTCCTGTATATCCAGTTTCAATTAATTTTTTTACTAAAGGTATTTCTTTTGCAACTTCATGGAATTCATCAGACTTTGGAAGTTCTTTGATAAAACTTTTTAAAACGTCAGCCATTAAATCAATTCCGATTAAATCATACAAACCAAAAACTCCTGTTTTTGGAATACCCATTGGTCTTCCAAATATTGCATCCGCCTCTTCAACAGAAAGTTTCATCTTAAAAGCCTCAGTCATTGCAATTTGCATAGCATAAACACCTACTCTGTTTCCTAAAAAACCAGGTGTATCATTGCAAACGATAGCTCCTTTTCCTAATTCAACTTCACAAAATTCTTTTAATTGATTAATTTTATTTAGATCATTGTCTTCATTCTTAACAATTTCTAGAAGTCCCATATATCTGACGGGATTAAAAAAATGTGTAATACAAAAATCTTTTTTTTGATCTTTATTTAAATTTTGTGACAAAACTTTAATTGGTATTGAAGAAGTGTTTGATGAAACTATTGCACCTTCTTTCCTGCTTTTAAAAATCTTTTCATAAATTTGATGTTTTATATCTATTCTTTCTACTACTGCTTCAACAATCCAATCAGCTTTCTCTACTACAGAAAAATCATCTGAAATATTTCCAACTTTAATATTATTTATCTTAGATTTATCAATTAATAATGGTGGTCTTGATTTATGAATTCGTTCTCTTGCATTTTCGCTTATTTCAGTTTTTAAATCCAATAAAGTAACAGGAACATTTGCATTACAAAGGTGTGCAGCTATTCCACTGCCCATTGTTCCTGAGCCGATCACAACTACATTCTTAATCTTCATGAAATAATTTTACTATCGATTTATACCTCTGAGTCTTTCAGATCTTCTTCTTAAAAGCTCAGCAGTAACTAATATCAATGTTGATAATATAATCAAACAAGTTGCAACAGCTAAAATAGTTGGACTTAATTGTTCTCTTAAACCCGTCCACATTTGAATTGGTATAGTTGTATTTTCTAGTCCTGCTAAAAATAAAACAACAACTACTTCATCAAAAGATGTAACAAATGCAAATAATCCTCCTGATATAACTCCAGGAAGAATTAAAGGTAATGTTATTTTCATAAATGTATTCACCGGATCACTTCCTAAGCTTGCAGCTGCTCTAGTAACGCTGTGATCAAAACCTGAGAGTGTTGCTGTTACTGTAATCACAACAAATGGTGTTCCTAAGATAATATGAGCTAGAACAATTCCTGTATGTGTTGCTGCCAAACCAGCTTTTGCCATAAAGAAAAATATTGCAACACCAGAAATAATTAAAGGAACAATCATCGGAGAAATTAATACAGCCATGATCAACCCCTTATAAGGCATATGTCTGCTGCTTAATCCTAAAGCTGCAACAGTTCCAAGTATCACTGAACCTATTGTTGCAAAAATTGCAATGATAAAACTATTTTTTGCTGCTAATCCCCAAGGATTTTTTGTTCCATAAATCATATCTTTATACCATCTTAATGAAAAGGCATCTGGATCTAAACGCTTCATACCCTCAGAGAAGCTTAAAAATTCTTCAGCGTTAAATGATAATGGAAAGATTACAAATAAAGGTGCAATTAGAAAAAAGAAAACAGCACCACAAATTGTTAAATATACATAATGCCAAATTCTATAATGTGGTTCGGTATATTTTGGTAAAGCCATTTTAATTATCCTAATTTAATATTATCAATTCCTACTATTTTGTTATAAAGCCAATAAATCACCAGTACTCCACTCAATAACATTAATCCCATTGCTGATGCAAAACTCCAGTCGAGAGTACTCTTCATATGAAAGGCAATTTGATTACTTATTAAAGTTCCAGACGCTCCACCAACCAATGCCGGAGTTATATAATAGCCAATCGCTAAGATAAACACTAACAAGCAGCCTGCACCTATTCCGGGTATTGTTAAAGGAAAATAAACTTTCCAAAATGCTATAAATGGCGTTCCACCCAGTGATTTTCCTGCTCTCATTAGACTTGGTGAGATAGTTTTCATGACACTATAAAGTGGTAAAACCATAAATGGCAGCAAGATTTGTGTCATTGCCACATAACTTCCGGTTTTATTGTACATCATTTCAGGTCTATTATCATCGGCTACCAATCCTATTCCAACAAAAAAATCATTCACAATCCCTTGTTGCTGTAACAAGATCATCCAGCTAGCAGTTCTTACAAGTAATGAAGTCCAAAATGGAAGTAGTACGCAGATCATTAGTAAGTTACTATACTTCATAGGTAAAGTAGCCAACAAATGAGCTATTGGATAAGCCATTAAAAAACAAAAAACTGTTACAAAGAATGCAATCTCAAGAGTTCTCAACCATAACACTCTATGAATTCTTCTATCTTCTTCAACGCTTGCTATTTTTCCCTCTTCATTTACATACATATCCATTCCTTTTAGATATTTTTGAGCTGTAAACTCAGGGGCTCTTCTTTTAATTGCTCTCCAATATTCTACATCAGCCCATCTTTTGTGAACTGACATTATTTGTTCTTTATAATTTCCCTCTTCAAATTTTTTTGATGCTCTTCTTAATTTTTTAATAATACTTTTAAATCCATTTTTGGTATAGTTAAGTTGAGTAGATAGCTTACCCTCACGTTTTTCCTCTACTAATTTTATAAAGTCTTCATGAAAAGCTGCGAATACTTCTTCCCCAGGTAATTCTTGACCATCCCAACTTTCCATTGCTTTAAAAGTTTTTGGAAGCATTTGTGTAACCATTTTGTCATCTATACTTCTGAACAGCATGTCTCCAATTGGAAAAACGTAAGTAATTATTAAGAAGAATAATAAAGGAGCAACAAGTAAGAAGGCTTTGATTTTATTTTTTTTCTCAGCTTTCTTAAGACTTACCTCTAAAGGTATACCGTCTGTTGTTAAAATTTGTTTCGTTTCTGAGCTCATAAATAAAAAGGGCGGTTATAAATAACCGCCCTTAAATTATAATATATAATTAAGTTTAATAAAACTTAAATTATAGACCAGCTTTCATAGCTTCCCACTTTTCACCAAGCTCTGTTCCGTTGTCAGCCCAGAAAATTGGGTCAACTAAGAAATAGTTTTTAGTGTTTTGTGGTGCAGTTGGCATTTGTGGTACCATGTTAGTTTTACCATCTTTGTACCATGGCTCACCTTTTTCCATGATGCCAATTGAAGATTTTCTCCAAGGAGCATATGCGATATATTTCGCACTTCCTGCTAACATCTCTGAGCTAGTCATCATAGCTAAAGCTTTTTTAGCTAAACCATTAGCATCGTTTGGTCCACCTTTAACTTGTACGAAATATTCGTAGTCAAGACCTTGGCCATCCCAAACTTGTACGATTGGTGCACCTTCTCCAATTTCAGCATTGAAGAATCTACCATTCCAACCAGTAGCCATTACTACTTCACCTGATACTAACAATTCTGGTGGTTGAGCACCTGCAGACCAAAATACACATCCACCTTTTGGATCTGTGCAAAGTTCTTTGATCTTGTTCATTGCTCTTTCAACACCTTTTTCTGTGTTTAAAGCTTCATAGATTTTTGCTCCACCTTTTCCTGGCTTGATACCATCTGCAGCTAAAGCGATCTCTAAATTAGTTAAAGCGCTTTTGTAGATAGCTCTTTTTCCAGGGAATTTCTTTGTGTTAAAGAAATCTTTGATAGTCTTTGGAGTACCTTTAACATTGTTTTTGTTATAAGCGTAGTTCCAAGAATATAAAATATTTCCTACAGCACATTTACTTGGCATTGCAGTAAAGAAATCTTCACTAGCTGGAGTTCCATCTGGAGCTGGTGGGAAGTCTTTGTCAAAATCAAATTCAACAAATAATCCTTCATCACATCCAGTGATAGTATCCATTGCAAACACGTCGATTATATCCCACGTGATCTTTCCAGCCTCTTTTTGTGCTTTGATTTCTGATAAACCGCCTGAATAGTCAACCCAAGCAATATTAATGCCTAGTGCCTTAGCAGTCGGATCACCATAACCTAACTTTTGAGACTCAGTATAAGCCCCACCCCATGACACTGCTGTTACTGTGTTAGCAAATGCTGAAGTAGTTAGTGAAAGTACAAAAGAAATAGCTAGTAATATTTTACTTAGTTTTTTCATTTTTCCTCCGTTTAAACGTTTAAAAAACTAATTAAAACAACTTCAGAGAAGAGAGTCAACAGCCCTTTTTCACTTATTATATAATAATTCTATGATGTTTATTTTGGGTCAAGTGCACGAGCATCTTCACTATTCCAACCAATCTTAATTTCATTTCCTAATTTGATATCAAGATTTGCAGAACTATTTGGCACTTTAAGTATGAATTCTGGATTACCTAAAAGATTTATCCTTACTCTAGTATGATCTCCATGGTAGATGACTTCTTCAATTTTTCCATTATGAATGTTATCCATCTTGTCTTTTGGATTAATCAAAGCTCTCTCGGGTCTTAATGAAACTTTAGTTCTCTCACCTTTAGATTTTACAGAGATTGGGTTGGCCATTATTTCTGCATTTGCAAGTTTAACTTTACATTTTCCACTTGATATGTCTGAAACTTCACCTGTAAATGTGTTGTTCTCTCCAATAAACTCTGCAACAAAAGAATTAACTGGCTTTTCATATAGTTCATCAGGACTTGAAAGCTGTTGAACTTTACCATCATTAAATACTGCAATTCGATTTGACATTGTTAAAGCCTCACTTTGATCGTGAGTAACATAAACAACAGTTACTCCAATACTTTCATGAATATGTTTGATCTCATATTGCATACTTTCTCTTAAATTTTTATCTAAAGCTCCTAAAGGTTCATCCATTAAAACCAATTGAGGATCGAACACAAGTGATCTTGCAACCGCTACCCTTTGTTGTTGTCCACCTGACAGTTGACCTGGCATCCTTGAGGCAAAGCCTTGAAGTGATACCATTGATAAAGCTTTATCTATTTTTTTATCTGCTTCATCTTTTGGAATTTTTCTTACTCTTAATGGGAATGCTAAATTTTCATAAACTGTCATATGTGGAAACAGTGCATAGTTTTGGAATACCATTCCAATTCCTCGTTTGTGTGGTGGTATACTTGAAATAGCTTTTCCACCTAAATAAATTTCTCCATTAGTTGGAGTTTCAAATCCTGCTAGCATCATTAAACAAGTTGTCTTACCAGAGCCAGAGGGTCCTAGCATTGTAATGAATTCACCTTCTGCAATATCTAATTGTAGATTTTTTACAACTAAGACTTTACCATCGTAGCTTTTGTCTACATTTTCAAACTTTACGAAATCTTTTTGTTTTGACATAAAATAAATAACTTTAAAACATTTGTGAGTATAAATTTCAACCTTTAATAATTAGCTTTTAACGTGAAGTTCTTTAGACATATTGCAGAATAATTCGGCTCCATTTTCTGTTACTCTTATTGCCTCAGAAGCTTCTACACCCCAATCTCCAAACTGCATTACAGCGATCATATGAAAACAAACATTAGGTTCCAAGGGTGTCATGTCTCCTTTATAAATATTAAGTGTATGTTCTCCCCAATCTGGTGGATAACCAATACCAATCGAATAGCCAGTTCTAGATTTTTTTTCTATCCCATATTTATCTAATACTTTCCAGAAAGCTTGGGCAACATCGTCAACTTTATTACCAGGTTTTGTAGCATCAATTCCTGCTTGAAGTGCCTCGATGGTTTTTTTCATCGTATCAATTTTTAATTGATCAGGTTTTCCTAACAAAACTGTTCGAGCCATTGGAGCATGATATCTTTTATAAACTCCTGAAAGTTCTATAATTGTAGCCTCACCTTCAATAAATTTATCTTGAGTTGCGGTTAAATGTGAGGCTGAAGTTCCTTTTCCAGTTGGTAATAAAGTAGCAATACTTGAATACTCTCCACCAAACTCAGGTGTTCCATAAAATAGTGCTTTTTGTATTTCTCCAACAGCATCACATTGTCTAACCCCTGGTTTAATTACATCGAAAGCTGTTTTCATTCCTATTTCTGAAATTTTTGCAGCAGACTTCATATAACCAATTTCTGTATTTGACTTTACTAATCTTGCCCAATTTACCAATCTTTCGGAGTCTTTAATTTTTGCATTTGGCAAACCTTGTTTAATTTTTTCATAACAAAAAGCTGTGAAATAGTGGGCATCCATCTCTAATCCTACTGAAAGTTTATCCCACTTTTTATCTTTAATTATTTTTACTAGATAATCGTAAGGATGCTTGGGCCATGTATGGATATAATGCTCATCATAAACAATTATATTTTCTTTTTTAAGGTATGTTTTAATAAAGGCTCCACCTGCATCTTGATCTCTAACAAAACATATTGGCTCATCTGCATTTACATGAACTATTACACACTGAGCATAATAGAAAGACCACGCATCATATCCTGTTAGATAATTCATATTATTTGTATCGTGTGAAATTAGAAGTTCGATGCCCTTTTCCTGCATCATTTTTTGAACTTTGTTTAGTCTTTGTTTATATTCCTCTTTAGAAAAAAGCATATCTAGTTAACGTTAAATAATTTTCCAAATCCCAATACATCATTATTTTTACCTATAGTCTCTAAAGAGTCCCAAATTAATGCTTGGTTACTAGAGAGAACAGGTATGTTTAATTTTTTTTCTAATTTATCGATAATATTTAAAACTGGAAGCGCTGTGCAAGAAACAAATAAAGCATCAGCATTGTCAACTTTCATGTTTGATAAAGTTTCATATAAAAAATCTTTATCAACCTTGCCAATATCATAATCTGCTGCAATATCAAAATAGGCATTAGAAGTAATATTAAAACCTTCCTTAGAAAAATAATCAATTACTTCATCATTCAATTTTTTGCTGTAGGGAGTAAAAATTGCTAAATTTTTAACATTCAACTTATTTAAAGCTTTTATAGCTGCAGAGCTTGGTGTTGTTAATTTCGCGTCTGGTTTTGCGGCTTTAACTTTTTTTTCTATTGTTTCATATCCAGCTGCGATTGTGCCCGATGTGCAACCATAAACAACGCAATCAATGCTCTCGTCTGGTAGAATGTTTTTCGTTACCTCTGTAACATTATCTGACATTTTAATTAAATTTTCTTTAGTTAAAGGATTATAACATTCAATTCTGTTTACAAAAAAATCTATGTCTTTATCTTTTATTATCTCTATAAAATCTTTTTCGATCATAAAATCAGTTGCCAAAGCAATCAATCCTATACGTGGATTATATTGGTTATTAAATTTTGGCTGAATTTTATTGGACTTCATTAGTAAAAACCTCAAATATCTTCATTTATTAACTCTAGATTAAATAAAGACATTGTAAAATAATATAATTTGCTTGTTGAAAAATTTTGTAAAATTCGATTAAATTTGGACTTTATAAATTGTTAACAAATAGAGGAAAATAATGAAAAGATTAATTATTGCTGCATTTATATTTGTTTCGACTTTTACAACAAATGTTTTTGCAGAAGTTAAAATGGGAATTATCTTAGGATTTACAGGTCCTATTGAATCTCTTACTCCTGCTATGGCAGCCTCAGCTGAGCTTGCATTTAAAGAAGCTTCAGACTCAGGTTCACTACTAGGTGGAGAAACTATTTCTGTAATTAGAGCAGACTCAACTTGTGTTGACTCAGCAGCAGCAACAGCAGCAGCTGAAGGTGTTATTGCACAAGGTGTAGCTGCAATCATGGGAGCTGATTGTTCGGGTGTAACGGGTGCAATTGCATCAAACGTTGCTGTGCCAAATGGTGTGGTAATGATCTCACCTTCTGCAACATCTCCAGGATTAACAACTCTAGACGATAATGGATATTTCTTTAGAACTGCTCCATCAGATGCTAGAGGAGGACAAATTCTTGCAGATATTACAAAAGATAGAAAAGTTAAAAGTGTAGCAATTACATATACAAATAATGACTATGGTAAAGGTTTAGCTGATGTTTACAAAGCAGCAGTTGAAGCTCATGGTATTAAAGTAACTACTGTAAATGCTCACGAAGATGGTAAGGCAGACTATTCATCTGAAGTTGCTACTTTAGCTTCTGCAGGTGGTGACGCTGTAGCTGTTATCGGTTACCTAGACCAAGGTGGTAAAGGAATTATCCAAGCTTCTTTAGACTCTGGTGCATTTGATAGATTTATTCTATCTGATGGTATGATAGGTCAATCATTAGTTGATGCATTTGGAAAAGATTTAAGAAAATCTTTTGGTTCTATGCCTGGTTCAACTGGAAAAGGTGCTGGTGTATTTGCTGATGTAGCAAAAGCTGCTGGTATTGATAGTTCTGGTCCTTACACAGGTGAGTCTTATGATGCGGCTGCTTTAATTGTTTTAGCAATGCAAGCAGGTAACTCTGCTGATAGAGCATCAATTGCAAAAAATGTAATGGATGTTGCTAACGGTCCTGGAACAAAAATTTATCCAGGTGAGCTTAAAAAAGGTTTAGATTTATTAGCTAAAGGTAAGAAAGTTGACTATGAAGGTGCAACTGGAGTTACTTTTACTAGTGTCGGCGAAGCTGAAGGTTCTTTCTTAGAACAAGAAGTTAAAGGCGGAAAATTCAAAACTAAAAAACAAAGATAATTTTTTAGCTTAAAATTTAAACCCCCAGCATTTTATGTTGGGGGTTTTTTTTTAAAAAAATAAATATTTATCAGCCATATATAGTGCCCAAGCTATTGCAGCACCTGTAATAATATATTTCATAATTTTATTTTATTTCTATTTTTTCAGGAAGTATACCTTTTGGTCTGTATCTCATAATGAGTAACAAGCCTATTCCCATCATTAAAAATCTAAAATATGGAACACTTTCAATCAAATGAACCTTTAAGAAATGTGTGTCATCTAATCCTGCTGTTGTTAAATTAACTAAATATAATCCAATTGGAGCTGCCTCAATCCATAAAAACCAAACTACAAAACCACCAAGGATCGCTCCAAAATTATTTCCACTTCCACCTATAATAACCATCACCCAAATCAAAAAAGTATATCTTAAAGGTCTATAACTCCCTGGTGTAAATAATCCATCTTGTGTAACTAACATTGCACCAGCAATTCCAACGATTGCTGAACCTAAAACAAAGATTAATAAATGTTGTTTAACTACATTTTTACCCATAGCATTTGCTGCTTCTTCATTATCTCTTATAGCTCTCATCATTCTTCCCCAAGGTGAGTACAAAGCTTTTTGAGTCAAAATTAAAAGAATGATTACAACAACCAAAAATAATCCTGAATAACAAAGTTTTACAAAAATTGATGATCCTTCAATTACAAATTGGTTTAGAGCAGCTTGTCTTTCAGCTAAATCAGAAATTAAATTTAGTTTACTTGAATTAAATTTCTCAACTAAATTTATAAACCAATCTGTTTGTTGTAAATTTACTTCATATGGTGCAGGACGCTTCAACCCAATCACATTTTTAACACCTCTAGTTAACCAATCTTCATGTTTAATAATTGCAATGACAATTTCTGAAATAAGCAGTGTAGCTATCGCCAAATAGTCAGCTCTTAAACCTAGAGCAACTTTTCCAATTACAAATGCTAATCCGCCTGCAAAAAAAGCTCCTACTATCCAAGAAAAAATAATTGGTAAACCAAAACCTCCCAAGAAACCAGTTTTAGCAGGATCAACAGCTTCAATAGCTTCAATACCTGGCTCAGATGTTACTCTAATAATAATAATTCCAGCTATGATTATTGCTGCTATTGAATAAGTTCTTATTTTAGATTTCTCAAAATTCTTAAGTATAAATCTTATAACTAATACCATTACAATAATTAGCCATAAACACATTAGAATATCAAAACCACCTGCCCTCCAAGCTTCTTGAACCGGATCTACTGAAATTAAAACTGCTGCTAAACCCCCTAAAGCGGTAAAACCCATTATTCCAAAGTTAATAAGACCTGCGTAACCCCATTGAATATTGGCACCCATTGTCATTACTGCTGAAATTAAACAAAGATTAAATATTGATAGAGCAATATTCCAAGATTGAAATATTCCTACAAGTATAATTAATCCCATCATAATACTATATGCAGCGATTACGTTTAAATTTTTTCTCACAGCACCTTCCCTTTAAATATTCCAGATGGTCGATATAATAATACAATTACTAATATAGAGAACGATACTGCAAATTTGTAATCAGTTGAGAGTAATTGAACTAAACCGTCTGGTTCCATACTCTCTGGTAAAACATACATAAAAAATTTCTTATAGGCATATGTCAAAAGAATTTCTGAAAAAGCAATTACATAGCCTCCCAAAAAAGCTCCAAAAGGATTTCCTATTCCTCCAACGATTGCAGCAGCAAATATTGGAAGCATATTATTAAAATAGGTAAAAGGCTTAAAACTCTTATCTAAACCATAAAGTGCTCCTCCAATTGTTGCTAAAATTCCAGCTATGATCCAAGTTATCATTACTATTTTTTTTGGATCAATACCTGAGAGTAATGCTAAATCCTCATTGTCAGAATAAGCTCTCATACTTTTCCCGGTTTTAGTTTTATTTAAAAACCAAAAAAGAGTTGAAACAAGAATAACAGTAACCAAAATTGTGATAACTTGAGTAGATTTGATAGCTAACCCTTCATTTAAGCCAGTCATATCTTTAAACTCACCTGCTCTAATCAAGAACTTTTCACCATCAAAAAATCTTCTATCAGACGGACCTATTATTATTCTTACTACTGCTTGAGTTACAAACATCACACCAATGCTAACCATAGCTAATTGGACTGGGGGACTTTTTTTTATTCTATAATATTGAAATACAAATTTATCTATTAGAAGCATATATCCAATCATAAAAATTATTGCAAACGGAATTGCCAACAGTGCAGTAGGTAATACTCCAAGGCTAATACCAACTGATTGAAAATACCAAGTGAATAAAATTGTAAACATTGTACCAAAAGACATCATGTCTCCAGTAGCAAAGTTTGCAAATCTTAGAATTCCATAAATCAAAGTTACAAAAATAGCACCTAGAGCTAATTGAGATCCATAAGTAAGAGCTGGTACAAAGATATAATTTAATAATAAAATAATTGCATTTAAGAAATCCATATTAACCACCTAAAAAAGAGCTTCTTACTCTTGGATCATTTAATAATTCTTGTCCAGTTCCAGAGTAACGATTTTCACCTGTAACTAAAACGTAACCCCTGTCAGAAATATTCAATGCCTGTTTTGCATTTTGTTCAACCATCAAGATTGCAACATTAGTTCTTTTAACTTTAACTATATGGTCAAATAATTCATCCATTACTATTGGAGAAACACCTGCTGTTGGTTCATCCAGCATTAAAACTGAAGGTTTAATCATTAAAGCTCTACCAAGTGCAACTTGCTGTCTTTGTCCTCCAGATAATTCTCCAACTAATTGATTTCTTTTTTCTTTAAGGATTGGAAATAAATCATAAATTTCATTAATAACTAATTTATAATCACTGTTTATTAAAAAAGCTCCCATTTCTAAATTTTCTTCAACAGTCATGCCTGCAAAAACATTTTTTGTTTGAGGTACAAAAGAAATTCCTTCTTTTACTCGATCTTGTGGGGAAAGATTTGAAATATCTTTTCCATTGATAATTACAGATCCTGATTTTAAATTTAATAAACCTAACATTGCTTTCATTGCTGTAGATTTCCCAGCACCGTTAGGTCCAAGAATTGAAACTATTTCTCCTTTTTCAACATTAACAGAGCATGAATTGATAATATCTGGGCCACTTCCATATCCGCCTGTCATGTTGTTTCCTTCGAAAAATGCCATTGTTAATTATCCTTTAGTTTTGAACCTCTGCCTAAATAACTTTCAATTACTTTTTCATCTTTCTTTGCATCCTCAACTGATCCTTCAAAAAGAACTGATCCCTCAGCCATTACGATTACTGGATCACATAATCTTCCTATAAAATCCATATCGTGTTCAATCATACAAAAAGTATATCCTTTTTCTTTATTAAGTTTTTCAATAGCAGTTCCAAGATCTTTTAATAAAGTTCTATTAACACCTGCACCTACCTCATCTAATAAAACTAACTTTGCATCAACCATCATTGTTCTACCTAATTCCAATAATTTTTTTTGGCCTCCAGATAAATTTCCTGCAAGTTCATTTTTTAAATGACTTAAATTAAGAAAATCTACTACTCCCATAGCCTTTTCTTTAATTTGACTTTCTTCTTTTGCAACTAGTGAGGGCTTTAATAAAGCATTCATTAATTTTTCTCCAGACTGGTTGCCTGGAACCATCATTAAATTCTCTAAAACGGATAAATTTGTAAACTCATGTGCTATTTGAAAAGTTCTAAGCAATCCTTTTGAAAATAATTCATAGGATGGCACATCAGTAATATTTTCGTTATTAAACATAACACTTCCAGCTGATGATTTTAAATTTCCAGCAATTAAATTAAATAAAGTTGTCTTTCCTGATCCATTAGGACCTATGATGCCTGTGATTGTTCCCTTTTTTACTTTTAAAGAACAATCAGAAACTGCTGCAAGTCCACCAAAATATTTTGAAAGATTATTAATTTCTAGAATATGTTCAGACATTAATTACTTGTTTAATCTTTTGTGGATAATATTTAAAGTATTAATAACAGATTTATAAACTCCTCTTTTATTCATTTCTTTTAAACCTTGTTCATTCAATCCTTTAGGTGTTTGAGATTCTTTTACTAAATATTTTAATTCTTTTTTTGAATTTACAACTGCATCTTCAGACAAAGCCAAAAATAAATTGGTGATATATTTTTGAGCATCTATTCTTTTGATGCCTTTGTTAACTAACCAATCACTCATAATTTTTAATATTTCATAATAGGAAGCCATCATTCCTGATGTTGACCAAAAATTAATTGATAGTTTTTCGTTTTTGATCTCTACAGTTGAGCCAATTTTATTAAAAAAATTTTTTACTTTTTTGTTTGGAGGACAAATTGGAACTGGTCCTTTTTTTAAAGATATTGGTGGCAATGGTATTGCTCTTACAATATTAGCTTTTACTTTAATCATCTTTTTTAATTCAGGAATTGTAATTGTTGAAATAAAACTCACTATTATTTGACTTGATCTAAATTTTAAATTTTTAATTATTCTTTCACCTACTGTTGGTGTCACTGCAAGAAAGACCCAATTACAATTATCGACTATTTTTTGATTATCTTTTTCAATTAAAATTCTTTTAAATTTTTTTTTTAAACCTTTTGCTATTTTACTATTTCGAGAGGAAATATATATTTTGCTATACTTAATAGATGAGCCACATATTCCAGTTATAACTGAAGATGATATTTTTCCTGTTCCTATAAAACCTAATTTCATAACTAATACTTTATAAAGGATAATTTATATTAATTAATAAAAAAAGAACCTCTAATTCTTAATAACTCTCTACTTAAATCTTTATTTTCCTTAAATGGTTTTCTTCCATGGAGCCAAAAATAATTATTAGCAACGACTGATGATCCAACTGGAAGTTTGGTGATAACTTTATTCTGACTTTCTTCTAAACTATCAGATAATTTTTGTAAAAATACACCCTGCTTCATATTTTTTGGTTCAGGGAATTGATCTATATATGAGATCTGTACTTTACCATTTTTATCAGAAGAAAAAACTGGATGCTCAACTTTATAATCAATATTTTTGCTTTTTGGTGAACCCCAAACAAAATCTTCTTTGGCAACAGGATCGTTATATAATTCATCACAATGTTCCCAATCATCTAAATGAAGCATTGCTGTTTCACCACCCTCAACATTTTTTTCTTCTAACTTTGACATCAACAACCAATCTGTTTTTTCTTTAACGTATGTTCCATCTGTATGAAGATCCATATTTGTGTAAGCTTTTCTTAAATAAGAGTCACTTTTATCTTCATGCTTAACATGAAATCTTGCATAATATTTTCCTGCCATAGCATCATGATTTGGGATACCTAGTAAATGTGCAATTGCAGTTGATAATTTTACTAAAAAAATTTCATCAATTTTAGGAGTTAATCTTTTTGGTTTTATTATGAAGCAGCCAGTATTTCTATCTCTAATTATTTTATTAAGAAATTTTGACAAATTATTATCACTTAGATCATCTAAACTTTTAGCAATAGTAAATCTTGTAAATGGTTTATATTCAAGTGCAGTAATATCAAATTTATTAAATGGAAAAATAAGTTTATTCAGTACTTCATCGTTAATATCGATATTAATAATTCTTTTAGATTTTTCATTTGAGTAAATTTCAAATCCATCAATTTTTTCAATCATAAATAACTACTAAGAAGCGATAGTATGATAGCAGAGAAAAGTGTTGGGTAAACTAAATTTTTTTTAGTTAAATAAAAAATAGCAATAGATAAAATAACTACAATAAATCTAATTAAATAATCTACTTCGGACAAACTTCCTGAAGGAAAAATAACTATTCTTGCAATTAGCGCTGCAAGAGTGGAATAAGCTAGACAATTAAACCATCTAAACATTTTTGAAGTTTCTTTAATCTTCTCAGCACTTACAACACCTAAAAATCTAGACAGGTATGTGGCAAGAGAAGTAACAATGATTACAATAATTATATTAGCTGCCATTTTTTTCTCCCACTAAATAAGCGATGGTCCCTGCAGTAAATCCACCAAATAAAATGCACCATTCAGGAGAAACAAAATAAAAAGCTGGTCCAAGAATTGCCCCTAAAATAACAGAAACACTTATTTGAATTGTTTTCATTGCACTTATCATCATGCATATAAAATAAATTGGATTAACTATTGCTAATCCAATGAGCATATCTTTATTTAGAAAATCAGAAGCTACGAAACCTATGACTGTTGCTAAAATTGCAACAGACCAAGTGGCTGTACCTATTCCTATCCAAAAATCTATCCTGTTTTCTTTTTCTATATTCTCGTAATTATCTTTCATTATTAGCCAAGATGAGACTGCTATAAAATGACAGGATAAATAATATTTCCATCTTGGTTGATTTTCATGCATCAATAACGGCATCAATGCTACAGTCATTGGATACAATCTTGCATTAACTAACCATACAGCGATAAAAATATTAATTAGAGATGCTCCAATTAACATCGACTCTGCCATCACTAAAGAACCTGGTAGTGCATAAGTTAAAAAAGTCGAAAACATACTTTCTTGAATTGAAAAACCTAAATTTTTAAGCAATGCACCAATTGCAACAAAGCTTGCACCTAATGCAATCGCGGGGCTTCCAACCCCTTTTATAGATTTAAAGCCTTTAAGAAAATATTTTGAATTTATCATTAACCACCTAAGAATAGGCGACCAACATCTGGATTATTTAACAACTCATCTCCTTTGCCAGCAATAGCTGTTTGACCTGAAACAAGAACGTAACCTATGTCTGCAAACTCTAAACCTTTTTTTGCATTTTGTTCAACTAAGATGATTGTTTTTTTTTCATTTTGTTGAAGATCTCTTAAAATTTCAAATACCATATCAATATATCTTGGTTCCAATCCAATTGATGGCTCATCTACTAATAAGACTGAAGGTTTCATAACTAATGCTCTAGAAATTTCTAATAATCTTCTTTCACCACCTGATAATACTTTTGCAGGTTGATTTCTTCTATTTCTTAACCTTTCATATTTTTCAAAAATTCTTTCAGCTTCCTGGTAAGACTCTTCTGTTTTTTCTTTGATAAAACCACCCATTAATAGATTTTCTTCTACTGTCATATCCGGAAAAACAGAATTATCTTGAAGAATATATGCTATCCCAACTGACTTTAACTTTTCTGCTGGTGTTAAATTTGTAATTTCTTTTCCTTCAATTTCTATTTGACCAGAAAATATATTTGTAAAACCATAAATTGAATGAAGTATCGTAGATTTACCAGCACCATTAGGACCAATTAGACAAAGTGATTGTGCCTTGCTGACAAAAAGATCAAAGTTATGAAGAATTTCCATTTTTCCATAACCAGCATTCATATTCTTAATTGTAAGATGAACATTGTTAGGTGATAGTTTTTTTAAGTCATCTGCTTGTGGCGCTTTACCTAAAACTTCATATTGATTAGACATTATTGTGCCCCCAAGTATGCATCGATAACACGTTTATCATTTTTAATTTCATCTGGTGTTCCATTTGCAAGCATCTTACCATGTGCTAAACAATAAATATTTTCTGCTAATTGCATAATTACTCTCATGTTATGTTCAATTACTAAAAGAGTTATTCCAAAATCTTGATTAACTTTAATCAATCTATCAATAATCCCATTAATTAATGTTGGGTTGATCCCAGCTGTTGGCTCATCCAATAAAAGCATTTCAGGCTCGTTCATTAAAGCCATTGCTAGTTCTAACAGTTTTTGTTGGCCAAATGATAGATCGCCAGCTCTCAATTTTCTTTTTTGGTAAAGCCCTACAAAGTTTAATAAGTTCTCTGCTTTTTCAGTTAAATCTTTTGGTATCTTTGAAAATATTTTTAATATACTTTCATCACTTCCTTTGTGGCTAATAAGCATATTATCTACACAATTTAATTTCCCATAAATTCTTGTTTGCTGAAATGTTCTTAGTAAACCAAGTTTTGCAATAACTGGAACAGGTAGTTCAGATACTTCTTTATCATTAAATTTAATTGAACCACTATCTATCGGATAAGTACCCACTATAGAATTAAATAATGTTGTTTTGCCAGATCCATTTGGACCAATTAATCCAAAAATTTTACCTTTTTCTACAGTCATTGAAATATCTACATTGGCTTTAACCCCGCCAAAAGATTTACTTACATTATTGACTTCTAAAATACTCATTTTAATTCTACCTGTGCTTTTCGATCGGCTTCATCAACTACTTCACCAAATCTTTCTGGATATTTTTCTCTTAACCATCCCATTAATCCTTCAGGGAAATAAATTACGATAACAACAATTAAAACTCCTAAAGCAACATATTGCCATCCTAAAAAGAATGTCCAAAATCCTTCTTTAAAAATATGAAATAGAGTTGCTCCGATAACTGGGCCCCATAAAGTTCCTTTACCTCCTAAGATTGCCATTAGAACCATAAATACTCCCATCTCTCTTCCATCAAATGCAACATCAGTGGAGTCAATATATCCAACAAGTCCACCCATTATTCCTCCAGCTAAACCACAAAAGAAAGCTGATACCATCCAACCAATAATTTTATATTTCATTGTCTCAATTCCCATGGCTTCAGCTTTGTCCTCATTATCTCTAATCGCATTAAGAATTAATTTAAATCGAGTTGAATAAATTGCTCTAACAGCTAAGAAAGTTAATATAAGTACACCAAAACTTAAAAAGTAAAAGAATTCACCTCTAGCTTCCAAACTACCTATATTTGGAAAAGGTGGTGTTGTAAAACCTTGACCTGCTCCAATAATTTCTATACCTCCAGAAATTTCACCTGCAGCAACTCCTAATCCCAAAGTGCAAATTGCAAAATAATGTCCTCTTAATCCTAAAATTGCGTAACCAATTAATCCAGCAACAATAGTAGGAACTACTGCAGCAACAACTAATCCTACTGCCATTCCTTGAAAAAATTGTGCAGGTGTATGTACAAAAGTTTTTTCTCCACCACTTTCTGTCCACTCTGCTAATGGAAAAAACATTCCGACTTGAACAGATGCACATAAATACATTCCTAAACCATAAAAAAGAATGTTTCCAAATGTATTGTATCCCATCTCTCCACCTTGGATATTCCAAGTAGTTGCTAAAACTATTAATATACAAAGAATTGATAGTTGAACTTTAAATGCTGGAAAAACAAAAGGAGCAGCCAATCCAAAAATTAAAATTGCCGCGTATAATGCTATATTTTTATTCATTATTTTAAATACTCTCTTTTCCTAGAAAGTTTAAATCTTCTATATACAAGAATTAAAACTAATAATAAGAATACTGAACCAATTCTAAATTCAGTTCCTAATAAATAATCAGCAAACTCCTCAAATACACCAAGACCCATTCCTGACATTGCAACACCAGGTAAATTTCCTAAACCTGCAACAATTACAATCATAAAAGATCTAATTGTATAAGGTAATCCCATATATGGATGAATTGTAAAAGTTATTGAAATTAATGCTCCAGCTACACCACATAAAGCAGCATTTATTCCAAACGTCGCTGCGTAAACTTTTTCTGTATCTACGCCCAAAATCTTTGCAGCTCTTGCGTTTTGTGCAGTTGCTCTAATCGCACGACCAAGTTTAGATTTTTTCATATAAATCACTAAACAAATAGCAAATATAATACTTATGAATGCAGAAAATATTTTCGAATTAGGTAAAACTACTGCACTATCAAATAAAAAAGTGGTTCCATAACCTGAGTTAGCTAAGACAACATCTGCACCAAATGCAAAATTCATTAGCTGCATAAATAAAATACTTATTCCAAAAGTAGCAAGAATTGAGATAAATAAATCTCTATCAACAACTTTGTTAATGACTAGTTTATAAATTCCAACCCCTACAAAATACATTATGATAGGTGATACGATCACACCCCAGGCAGGATGAATTCCGTATAGATACATAAAGTAAGCAATGTATCCACCAAGTATAACTAAATCACCTTGAGCAATATTTATGATATTCATTACTCCCCATTGAAGAGCCATACCGTAGGCAATCAATGCAAACAAAATACCAAGTAGTATTCCGTCCAAACAAGCTTGAACTGTTATCATTGGATATTGAAAAACCATGAAATCCATAATTTGCCTTTTAAAAAAAATACCCCCTAGAGTCTAGGGGGTATTTGTAGATTAGTTATTATCTTTCAGACCACTTAGGAATTGGGTGAATTAACTTAGCCGAAGCCCATTTAAGTGGAGCTACAACTTTGTTTTCACATTTCCCAGCGTCATCACACATTACTTGGAAAAGAACCATAGGCTTGTCAACATTTTGACCACCTTCTGCGAACTTAATATTTCCATAGAATGTTTGCATATTAGTTGCTGCAAGAGCATCTCTTACTTTCTTTTTATCGAAAGAATTTGCTCTTTCAAAAGCATCTTTGAAAACTAATAATGCTGCTGAAGACTCTGCTGATTGATAAGGCGGATCATATCCGAACTCCTTTTCAAAGTCTGCTGCATATGTCATACCATCTTTAAAGAAGTTATCTTTATAAGTTAGTGTTTTATGCCATTGAGAAGCACATAAAGCATACTGAGAATTTTTACCATGTTGTTTTGATAATTTCGCAGCATCACAGTGTGTCATTGCTAGCATAGGAACATCTACTTTCATTTCAGCTATTTGTCTGATTGCTGTTAATGCACCTTTTGTATGACCTGATACAACAAGAACATCTGGCTTCATTTGTTTTACTTTAACTAATGTAGCAGCCATATCATTAAGCTCTTTTGGAAGCTTATCGTCGATTATAATTTTAGATCCAGTTCTCTCTGCTGCATCTAGAATGCCCAATCTAACATCTTGTGAAAATGCATCTTGTTCAAATGCTTGTGCGATTTTTACTGGCTTTCCACCATTCAATTCCACAGCTGTTTCAATAGCTACATCAAGATATAAGTTTGCTGGAGCTAGAACTGCAAATAGATATTTGTAACCTTTAGTAAACAAAGATCTAGAAGCACCATTAGCCTCAACCATTGGTACACCATATTTTTCAGTTACAGGTGCAATTGCTTTTGTTAAACCTGAACTGTATGGTCCAAGCATAAACTCAACACCATCTTGAGATATTAATCTTTCTGCTAGTTGAGCTGCTCTTTTTGGGTTTGATTCATCATCATAATAAATGATTTCAAACTTATAAGTTTTTCCACCAACTTTTATTCCACCCATGCTGTTAATTCTATCAACGGCCATATTGTAACCGTTTTGAGTATGAACACCGTTAGATGAATATTTTCCAGTTAATGAAATTGCAGCACCAAGAACAATTTTATCACCAACTACTTTTGCAAAAGAAACAACAGAAGTTGAAAGTAAAATTGCTACTGCAGAAATAAAACTTAAAATTATTCTATTTATTTTCATTTTATTCCTTTGGTTAATTAATTAATTAATGAAGACATTAAATAAAGAAATTCAACACTTTTCAAGTGACAAATAATACACACAAGCTTAATTAAAATAAAATAAACTATAATTAATATTGTTGCGAAACAGTAATTATAAGAGCAATAAAAACTAAAACACTCGCTGAGATTGTATTAATCGTTTTTGGATTTGCTGTAATCCATTTTATTAATTTCTGTGCAAGCATTGCATAACCTATCAAAGATAAAAAATCTAAAACAATGTAGGTTGAAATTAAAATTGCAAATTGAAACACTAAATTTGAATTAAAATCTATAAATTGTGGAAAAATAAAAGGAAAAAACATCCAAGCTTTAGGACTTGTTCCAGCAACTAAGAAACCATCTCTAAAAAAAGATAAATTACTTTTTTTAATTTCTCCTTCATTTAAAATAGTTTTTGGACGCGATTTATAAATATCGTAGGCAAGATATAAAATATAAACTACTCCTATCCATTTAAATATATTTAATATCGTTGAGTTCTCAGCAAAAAAAGATCCGATTACAAAAATAACTAAGGTTGCTTGAATAAAATTTGCAGTTATATCGCCAAGAGCTGACCAAACACATTTTCCCACTCCATAATTCATTGAATATGAAATAATTACAACTCTAGGAGTTCCAGGTGTGATAAATAGAAAAATTATGATCTGTAAATAAAGTATAAAATCTAATGGGAGCATAAAAAAAAAGATAGTCCTTAAAAACCGGGAGCTAAAGATGGCTAAGAAGGACTATCCAATACAATATAGCACTTCTAAAAAAAAATGCATTATAGATTTTTTTCAAATATAAAGGATTTATGAAAAAAAAAGGTCACAGACCAGTCACCCGGGTCAAAAATCCTGAGCCAAAAATTGAAGATCCAGATTGGGTCATCTGGGCAGCCTGGGCTGATAGGATCACTTTTGAAGAAATCAAAAAAAGAACTGGCAAGTCAGAAACTGACGTCATCAAAATTATGAGAAAAAATCTTAAACCATCCTCATTTAGATTATGGAGAAAAAGAGTTCATGAAAAAAGTATTAAACATAGGAAAAAATTTGAATACTCTAGAAAACAAATGTCTAGTAAAATTAAAAAAAGTGATTATCTATAATTTATGAAAAAAATTACAATTTATACTGGTCCACTTTGTAATTATTGTGATGCAGCTAAAAGATTATTAGCTAGAAACAATGCTCCTTATAATGAAATTAATATTGCAACTGTTGATGGTGCAATGGATGAAATGATTAAGAAAGCCAACGGAAAAAGAACAATTCCACAAATATTTTTTGATGATCAACATATTGGTGGTTACGATGAAGTTAGAGCTTTAGAAAAAGAAAATAAATTACAAGACCTTTTAAAATAGAACGTAATAAATAACCCAAAAAATTAAAGTATATTCAAAAAATTTTTTAAATATTAAGATTTGTTTTTCATTAAATTTTTGATTAATAAATTTTTTTAAAAAATAAAATCCAATATTTACTATTAGAATAGCTATAATAATACTAATTACAGTAAGTTTAATAGAAAAATTTTTGTAACCAAAGTAACAAGCCGCAATTAAAGTTAGCCAAGAAACTTTTGTAATAAAAATTTTAAAAATAATGCCAGCTTTTTTACTAAAAACTGATTGTGTTTTTATAATTGAATATGACCATATAACTCC
The DNA here is from genome assembly GCF_052048135.1 of Candidatus Pelagibacter sp. HIMB1483. Taxonomy (NCBI): domain Bacteria; kingdom Pseudomonadati; phylum Pseudomonadota; class Alphaproteobacteria; order Candidatus Pelagibacterales; family Candidatus Pelagibacteraceae; genus Candidatus Pelagibacter; species Candidatus Pelagibacter sp. HIMB1483. The sequence goes on from NZ_JBNAIM010000002.1 coordinate 1,008,759, forward strand.
AATTAAAAAACTTATAAACTTAATTAACATTAGTTTTTTGGTTTAAAAACTAAACAAACACCATTATTACAATATCTTTTGCCTGTTGGTTGTGGTCCATCATCAAAAATATGACCATGATGTGCATCACAATTCTTACAATGATATTCTGTTCGTGCATAACCTAATAAATGATCAGTTTTAGTTTCAAAAACATCTGGTAATGATTGAAAAAAAGATGGCCAACCTGATCCACTTTCATATTTTGTTTTAGAATCAAATAATTTTGTTCCACAGTTAGCACAGTGATAACTTCCCTCACGTTTTTCATTATTAAGTTCACTTGTTCCTGGTGGCTCAGTTCCATCTTCAAACATTACTAACTTTTGTTCAGCTGAAAGGTTTGGATTTTTTTTACTCATTAATTAAAGTAATTTAGCACATGATTGATGCAAAAAAGAGTGTAATTCGACAAGTTTTTCAAAATCTTTATTGTAACCACCACCTAAAACACCACAAATAGGAATACCTTTAGAAAAAAAATTTTCTGTAACAATTTCATCTCTTTTTCTAATTCCTTCATCAGAAATTTTTAATTTACCTAAACGATCATTAAAATGAATATCAACACCAGCAATATAAAAAACATAATCAAAGTTTTCTTGATTTAATTGATTTAAATAAAACTTTAGTATCTTTATATATTGTACGTCTTCCAAATTATCCTCTAGTTCAACATCAAGATCGCTTATAGATTTTTTTGCCGGATAATTCGATTTTGAATGCATACTAAAAGTAAAAACATTTCTATTATCTTTGAATATATCCGCATTACCATTTCCCTGATGAACATCAAGATCGACAATTAAAATTCTTCCTGCCAAACCTCTATCAAGTAAATATTGAGCTGCGACTGCTACATCGTTGAAAACACAATATCCTGCTCCTCCATCAAAATTTGCATGATGGCTTCCTCCTGCTGTATTACATGCAACTCCATATTTTATTGCAAGTTTAGATGCTAAAACTGTTCCACCTGTTGCCACTAAAGATCTTTGAACAACACTATCAACTAAAGGAAAACCAATTTTTTTAATAGTATTTTGATCTAAAGTTTTATCTTTAATATTTTTTATATACTTTTCAGAATGAGCTCTTTTTAACGTCTCATCAGAACAGGGATATGGATTGTGAAACTTTTTAACTATCTTTTTTTCTATTAAATAATTTGCAAGTTCTCCAAATTTATTAATTGGAAATTTATGATCATCACCTATTTTTGCAAAATAATCTTTATGGTTTACTACAGGTAGATCCATTTTTATTCAATAACACGAATAGGTTTACCTTTTACACAAGCCTCTAAAGCTTCAACCATCTGATTATAAAAAATACTATAATTTTCTGTCGTCACATAACCAATATGAGGAGTAAGAAGAGCATTAGGTAAAAATCTTAATTTATTATTTTCTGGTAAAGGCTCTTTTTCAAAAACATCTAATCCTGCCCCTGCTATTTCATTTGTGGATAAAGCTATGATCAAGTCATCCTCATTTACAATTGGACCTCTGGAAGTATTTATTAAAAAAGCTGACTTTTTCATTTTATCCAATTCTTTTAATGTAATACAATCTTTGTATCTTTCTCCTCCTTGAACATGAATAGATAAAAAATCTGAATTTGTTAAAAGATCATCTTTACTGCAAGGCAAGACATCTAATTCTTTACATTTATTTAAATCTAGATTTTCACTCCAAGCCATTACCTGCATGCCAAATGCTTTTCCAATTTTAGCCACTTGTGAACCCACCCGACCAAGACCAATTAATCCTAAAATTTTTCCTTTAAGTTCAACACCAACGGTTGTTTGCCAGTATCCTTGATACATGTTATCAATCTCTTCTTTTAAATTTCTTGCTAAACCTAAGATTAAAGCCCAGGTCAATTCTGGTGTAGGATGAATATTAATTTCAGTACCACATACAATAATTTTTCTTTTTTTTGCAGCTTCTAAATTAATTGCTTTATTTCTTGAACCACTAGTAATTATAAATTTTAATTTATTCAAATTATTAATTAAATTTTCGGTCATTGCTGTTCTTTCTCTCATTATCAATAAAGCTTCAAAATCTGACAGTTGTTCAATTGCGTCTGCTTCATCAATAAATGGTTCACTAAAAATTTTAAATTCATACTTTCCAGATAATTTTTCTAAATCAACAAACTGCTGAGAAACATTTTGATAATCGTCTAAAATTGCAACTTTAAGCATTTTTAATTTCTTTATTTGATAAAAATAAACCTAATATAATTAAAATCGCTCCAATCAAATGAAAAAATTGAAATGTTTCATTATAAATTAATATAGCCATAATAGAGCTAAACAAAGGTATTAAAGATAATGAAATTCCAGCCCTATTAGCACCAATAACAGAAACTGCTCCTGCCCAACAATAATATGACCCTATACTTGGAAAAAGAGCTAAAAAAAATAAAGTATAAACTAAATTAGTATCAAACCTTATCACTTGTCCATTTGATAGCTCATACAAATATTGTGGAAAAACACTAATTAAACCAAAAGTACAAATAATATGGACTAAAGTTAATAGCGGTAAAGTAAATTTCTTTTTCTTTAAAAGAGTTGAATAGACACCCCAAGTTATGACACCTCCTATCATTATTAAATCCCCTTTGTTAAAACTTAGTGAGAGTAAAATGTCTAGTTTGAGTTTAGTGACTATTGCAAGAATACCACCTACTGAAATAATAAGACCTAAAATCTGAAATTTGTTTGTTTTTTCAATTTTAAATAAAAAACAAAGTAAAATTATTATAGCTGGGATAGCTGCATTAAAAAGAGAAGCATTAATGACCTGAGTATGGATTAAAGATAGATATGTAAAAGAATTAAATAAACCAACACTTGTTAATCCCAAAAAAAATAATAAAGGTAAATTTTTTAATATCGTGTCTTTGTATTTAATGATTTCCTTAATAGTAAAAGGTAACAATATAATCCAAACAAGTGACCAACGATAAAATACTAAAGATAAAGGAGGAATTTCTGTAAGAAATGCGTACTTACCTACCATAAAATTACCAGCCCAAAATAAGGATGCACATACCAGCATCACATATGCTTTGATATTTTGCATGAATTAATTAAATCTTATTGAGCTATAAGGATCTAAATTTAAATTAGTGTTTTCTTTAGCTATCATTCCAGAAACAATCTTTCCAGATATTGGTCCCAAAGTCCATCCTAAATGATGATGACCAAAGCAATAAAATACATTTTTATGATTTTTTGATGGTCCCATGACTGGCAAAAAGTCTGGGAGTGTTGGTCTAAAACCTAACCATTCATCTTCGTGATCTGGTAAATCTCCCAACATATATTTTGCATTATTAATTAAATTATTTATTCTCGATTTTGATAAAGGATTTTTTAAACCTCCAAATTCAACAGTGCCAACGACTCTTAAACCTTGCTCCATTGGAGTAATCCCAAAACCTCTGTTGGAAAATATTACTGGCCTACTTAATAGGTGATCACAATTTTTGAAGTGCACATGATATCCTCTCTCAGTATCAAGAGGTATCTTTTCATCTAGTTTATCGGTAAGTTTTTTTGAAAAAGCACCACATGCAATTACAATTTTATCAAAATTATAACTTTCATTTTCAGAGATCAAAATAGGCTTATCTCCATCAAATTTTATATTTTGAATATCTAATTTATAGAATGTTCCGCCTTTTTTTAAAAATAATTCGAAAAACTTTAAAAGAATCTTTCTTGGATTTCGTGCATGTCTTGCATATGGATAATAAACACCACCATGGTAAAATTGTTTTATGTGTGGTTCTAAATCATGAATTTCATCTTTATTTACTAATTGTTGTTTAACACCCAGTTCATCACGTACTCTAATTTCTAATTCACGACTTTTTAAATCTTTATCATTCCAAATATAAAGTATGCCTTTATTTTCAACTAGTCCATCAAGATTAATTTCATCAAATAACTCATCGTATGCTGGTAATGCTAAATCTAAAATTTGATGCATATTTTTAGCGGTATGCATCATTTTATTTTTTGAAGTATTCAAAATAAACTTAATAAACCAAGGTATCATTTTTGGCACATAGTTCCACTTGAGAGCCAGAGGACCTGTTGAACTCATTAACATTGCAGGAACATCTGCAAGCACATCAGTTCTATTTAATGATAAAGATGCATAAGGAGAAAAATGACCAGCATTTCCATAGGATGCCGCTGGACTTCCTGGCTCTTCCCTATCAAAAACTGTTACATCAAAACCTTTTTTTTGAAGAAACAAAGCATTTGAAATTCCTTGAATACCAGCCCCAACTATACCTATTTTTAAATTATTCTTCATAACTTTGTATATAATTTTTTTTTAAAATAATTTAGGTGACAAATTATACTTAAGCAATTGCTTGTTGATTGTGAACTCTTGCACTCATTACTATACCAAATCCGATCATTGTTGCTAACATGGAAGAACCGCCATAAGACATAATTGGTAATGGTGAGCCAACTATAGGCAGCAAACCGAGAACCATACTCATATTAATTGTTATATAGACAAAAATTGCAGCTCCGAAACTGTAGCAGAAAATTTTTCCAAAAAAACTTCTTGACGATGCTCCTATTGCAATAATTCGATAAATAATGATTGCATAAATCAATAGAAGTATTACTGAACCGACAAAACCAAACTCTTCAGAAAAAAGGGTGAAAATAAAATCTGTGTGTTTTTCTGGTAAAAATTCTAAATAACTTTGTGTTCCTTTTAAAAAACCTTTGCCAAAAATTCCTCCCGAACCTACAGCTATTTTAGACTGAATAATTTGATAACCCGCACCCAATGGATCGCGGTCTGGATTTAAAAAAGTTAGGACTCTTAATTTTTGATATGGTTTTAAAAAAGCAATTATAAAAGGAAGAGAAATAACAAATCCCAACATTGTGTAAATAAAATATCTATTGTTTATTCCAGCAAACCATAATACTGCAATACCACTGATAGCAATAAGTAATGAAGTTCCTAAGTCAGGTTGAACAATTACTAAACCCATTGGCAATAAGATAATTATCAACGATGTTAAAATTGTATAAATTGAATTTACATTTTCTAATTTCATTCGATGAAAATATTTAGCAAGACACAAAATTATAAAAATCTTCATCAACTCAGAAGGTTGTAAATTAATAAAATATAAATCAATCCATCTTTGAGAGCCAGATGATGTAATCCCAAATAAAAATGTCCAAATCAATAAACCCACAACTGCAAGATAAGAAAGATAACCAATCGAAAACCAAAACTTAATATTAATAAATGAAATTATTATCATCATAATGGTAAATGTAATTAATTTAGTAAAATGACTTTTGGTATGAAAAAGTATTTTTCCACCGTCTGTAGAATACATCGTTGCTAAACTAATAAAACCTAATAACAAAATACAAGATAACAATATGTAATCAAAATTTTTGAATTTTTGAAAAAAACCAAAATTATTATTACTTAATCTTGTGTGTTGATACATTTAAATCTCCAAATATTTCTTTTTATTAATCGTTTGTCTTAATGTATGTCGATCGATTATTAATTTGAATAATTTCTTTGCCATCGGAGCAGCTGTCGTACTTCCATTTCCTCCATGCTCAACCAAAACGCTTAGTGCGTATCTTGGATTAATATATGGACCATATGCTATATAAAGCGCATGATCCCTTTCCTCATATGGTATTTCAAAAGTTTTTAAATCAAGTTCCCTATCTCTTTCTGTAATTTTTTTTACCTGCGCTGTTCCAGTTTTGCCTGCAAATTGATATTTCAAATCATCAATTCTTGATCTGTATGACGTTCCCATCACTTCATTTGTGGATCCAAACATTGCATCCTGAACAATCTTTATGTTTTTAGAATTTTCATACAAGGGAGTGAATTTATCATCTGGTTGATTTTTATTTTCTTCATTAGCAATTATTTTTGGATAAATCTTATATCCTCCATTAGCAATTTGTGCGGTCATTAAACATAATTGTATTGGAGTAGTTTGGATGTAACCTTGACCTATACCTGTAATCATTGTTTCTCCTAACAACCAGCCTTTTCCTAAAGCATTTTTTTTCCATTCTGTGTTTGGAATTAAACCTTTTTTTTCAATGTCAAATAAATCCCCAAATACCTTCTCTCCTAAACCAAATTTTTTTGCTGTTTGACTTAGTTTGTCTACACCAAGTTTTCTTGCTATTTCATAAAAATAAGTATCACAAGATTGTTTCATTGCGTTTCTAAGACTTACGAATCCATGTCCCTCTTTTTTCCAACAATGATAAGTTTGTCCGTACATCTCAGTCTTACCAGTGCACTTGACGGTAAAATTTGTATTTATAATTCCATTTTCTAATGCTGATAAAGCTACAATTGGTTTGATTGTTGAGCCTGGAGAATAATTTCCTTGCAAAGTTTTGTTTACTAAAGGTTTCATTGAATCATTTCGTATAATCTGCCAATCATCTTTACTAATTCCAAAAACAAATAAATTTGGATCAAAAGAAGGTGAGGAATGCATAGCAATTACTTCTCCAGTAAAAATATCCATTACACAAATTGAGCCAGCTTGATCTTTAAGTAATTCATTTGCTAATTTTTGAACCTCTACATCTAAAGTTAATTTAAGCGTTTTTCCTTTTTCACCCTTTTGAAACTCTAGTTGACTAATCCTTCTTCCATAAGCGTTTACTTCGTATCTCTCAATATCATTTGTTCCTATTAAGTCTTTTTCATAAGATTTTTCTAATCCTACTTTTCCAATTTTTAATCCTGGAACAAAATTTTTCTTTATTGATTCATTAGTTTCAATATCTTTTTCATTTGCCTGACTTACATATCCAAGTACATGAGTAAAATTATCTCCATAAGGATAATTTCGAGAAATAGATATAACTGGCTTAACACCATTTAAATCATAAAGATGATTGTTAATTTTTGAAAACTTATTCCAACTTAAGTTGTCTGCAACAATTAATGTTTCCCATGGTTTTATTTCATTTTTCTTCTTTAATACTTTCTGAAATTCTTTTTCTGATAATTCTAACAAATCTTTCAACCTATAAATTACATACCTAAAATCCTCTACCTGTTCAGGAATGACATGAAGCTGATAAGCCTCAAAATTACCTGCAATTACATTTCCAAAATAATCATGAAACTCTCCTCTTACAGGTGCTAACTTCCACTCCCTAATTCTGTTTTTGTCTGAAAGAGTTAAATATTTTTTATTTTCTTTAACTTGTAGAAAAAATAATCTACTGACTAGACCAATCATTATCAAAAATTTTAAAGAACCAGTAATAAACATTCTTCTATTGATTGAGCCAATTTTTTTTACATTATCACTCGAAGAATTAATCATTTACACCTTTTAAGTAATATTTAAAGATATTGAAAAAAACTATATAAAATAAAAAAGTAAAAAAATTATTAATTAAGTAATTTTCTAAAATTAAAGTGTAAGAAAAAAATAAAGTTAATATTGAATAATTAATTGAGTTTATAAGACTAATTATAAATAAGAAAAAAAACCAATCTTTAATTGGATGTGGTCTAATTGTTATATTCCTTAAATAAGATGTTGAAATACAAATAATCATATAAGACAAACTACTAATTCCTAACGGTAAACCAACCACTGTGTCATTTATTAATCCAGCCATAAATACTAAGAAATAATCAAAATGTTTAAAATCTTTTAAGCTAAAGAAAAAAATCAAAATGAAAGGAAAATTAAAAGAAAAATATTCAAGATTTAGATAATTAAAATCAAATTCGTTAAGTACAGATACAAATAAAATTAATATAGGAAGCCAAGAGTAAATTTTTGAAAATGTTCCTTTAGAAGTTAAACTAGCCATCAATTTAATCTCCCTTTATTTAAAACACAACTTTTGTATTCTTCACTTCCAACAATATAACCTTTGTTATTAAAAAATGATTTTCTACATTTGTGTCCGTAGTCTAAATTCAATCTTAAAAATTCCAATTCATTTTTATCTATATCAAATTGGCTTATAGTTTTTTCTTGAGTGGAAATCTCATCATTTAAATTCAAAATCCTATTACTAAGGTTATTAATTTCATTTCTTAGACCTTCGTTTTCTTCTTTAAATTTAAGATTAGATTCCTCAATAATTTTTAATTCATCTTCTAAAATCTTTAATTTAGCTTCTAATGTATTGTTAGTGTTATTATCATTTTCATCTACATTATTCCCATTTTGAATTATATCTGTTTTGGTGACGACTTCAGCAAAGACATATTTAAGTTGGGAAAAATCACTGTAAAACTCTACAGTGTATTTAGTGGACGAACCGTCTTCTAAAGATCTTAATTTACCAATTGGAATGCCACTCTTAAATATTGCACCAGTGCCAGATGTATAAACTATACTATCTCCAATTAATTCTTCTTTGAGACCTGCCTTAATGTATTGAATTTGTCCATAATCATCCCCTGCACCTGTAACAATTGCCTGAATATTTTGTGGTGCTATGGTTACTGGAACATTTGAATTTAAATCAGATAACAAAAGAACTCTTGAAGTTTTAAAATTAACTTCAATTACTCTTCCTACCAAATAAGCTTGATCATATATATTTGTTCCTATTTTAATATTATCTTTGCTCCCTTTGTTAATTATTATACTTTTTAAAAAGGGACTATTGTGATCAACAATAATTTTTGCCAGCACCTTGTCTGAACTTGACACATAATCATTTATTAGTTCTTTTAATTCTTTATTTTCGTATTGTGTTATTTCACTAGATACATAATTTGATTTAAGATTTTCAAATTCATCTTCAATTTTTTTATATTTGTTATAAAAAGTTGTATATTCTGTTACATCTAAAAAAGTGTTTTTGATTAAATTTTCAGGGATGGATACAACAAAGGAAGATCTATAAACAACTTCACTAATTGCAATTTTTAAATATCTTACTATCCTGAAATCTAAACTAGATAATAAAATAATAAATATTGATATAAAAACTAAAGTTAGTAATGAAAACTTTTGTTGAGTACTTTTTTTTAAAAAAGCAGATCGAATAGCTATTATAAAGTCATCTCTGCTTGAGGCCATTACTCTTAATATTCAGTCAACATAGTCGAGAATGTTTGTTCTTGATCTAAAGCTTTTCCTGTTCCAACAGCAACACAAGATAAAGGATCATCTGCTATATGAACTGGTAAACCTGTTTCTTTAGAAAACCTTCTGTCTATATTTTTCAATAATGCTCCACCACCAGTTAATGTTAAACCCATATCAACTAAATCTGCTGATAACTCTGGAGGTGTGCTTTCTAATGCATCTTTAATTCCATTTACCATTTCTTTTAAAATATCATTTAAAGCTTCTGCTGTATCTTCCTCTGTAATGTTAACTTCCTTAGGAGTTCCTGATCTTAAATCTCTTCCTTTTACTGCATAAGTATTATTGTTAGTTGGAATTGCTGTTCCAATTTCTTTTTTAATCTTTTCAGCAGTACTATCACCTATCATTAAATTATATTCTTTCCTCATATAATTTACCATTGCAGCGTCCATAGCATCGCCTGCTACTCTTAATGATTTTGAATAAACTAAGCCTCCTAAAGACATTACTGCAATCTCACTTGTACCACCACCAATATCAACTACCATTGAACCAGTTGCTTCAGAGATTGGAAGATTAGCACCAATAGCAGCCGCAATCGGTTCTTCAATCAATTGAACTCTTCTTGCTCCCGCAGCTAAAGCACTATCTTGAATAGCTTTTCTTTCAACTGGTGTTGAGCCAGTTGGAACACAAATTAAAATTCTAGGATTTGCAAAAGTGCTTCCTTTATGAACTTTTTTAATAAAATGTTTAATCATTTCTTCAGTAACAATAAAGTCAGCAATCACACCATCTCTTAAGGGTCTTATAGCTTGAATATTACCGGGAGTTCTTCCTAACATCGTTTTTGCTTCATCACCTACTGCTAATACTTGTTTTTTTCCACCTTGATCTACAATTGCAACAACAGACGGTTCATTTAAAACTACCCCTTGTCCTTTTACAACAACTAATGTGTTAGCAGTTCCCAAATCAATAGCCATGTCTTGGCTCCAAACTTTTTTAATTTTATCAAATAATCCCATTTAAATTCCTCTAACTCTCTCTTTTTCTTGCTCCATCATTGGAGCTGTTTTGTCTCTTTTAATAATCATCTTATTCAAAGCAGCAATGTATGCATTTGCTGAGGCGACTAATGTATCCGTATCTGCTGCTTGGCCAACTGTTGTTTTGCCATTTTCCTCAATACGAACACTTACTGTCGCTTGGGCGTCGGTTCCTTCCGTTACTGCATGCACTTGGTATAGCTGCAAGTTAACATCGTGCGGATATAAATTTTTAATACATTTGAAAATAGCATCAACAGGTCCATCTCCTGTTTCAGATGCTGATTTAATTTGACCATCTATATCTAATTTCATCTCAGCTTTTTGAGGCTCTCCAGTTCCAGCAAAGACTTTTAAAGATTTTAGTACAATTTTATTAGCTTTATTATCAATTACTAAACTATCATCAACTAATGCAATAATATCTTCATCATATATATGTTTTTTTTTATCTGCCAAAATTTTAAATTTTCCAAATGCATTTTCTATTACATCATCTGTCAAGTCAGCATAACCTAGACTAACTAATTTATCTTTAAAAGCATGTCTGCCAGAATGTTTTCCCATTACTAAAGATGTTTGTTTTACTCCAACACTTTCAGGTGTCATAATCTCGTATGTATTTCTATTTTTAAGCATTCCATCTTGATGAATTCCTGACTCATGAGCAAAAGCATTTTTACCAACAATTGCTTTATTATATTGCACTGGGAACCCTGTTACATTGGATACCAGTTTAGAAGCTTTACTTAATAATGTTGTATTAATTCCTGTTTCATAAGGCATTAAATCATTTCTTGTTCTAATTGCCATTACAACTTCCTCTAAAGCTGCATTACCAGCTCTTTCACCAATACCGTTTATTGTACACTCAATTTGTCTAGCTCCTGCTTGTACTCCTGCTAATGAATTTGCTACAGCTAAACCTAAATCATTATGACAATGTGTAGATAAAATAGCTTTATCTATATTAGGGACTTTGTTTAATAATGTTTCAATAATTTTTGTAAATTCAGATGGAACTGTGTATCCAACTGTGTCTGGTATATTAATTGTTTTAGCTCCAGATTTAATGGCAAGTTCAACAGTTTTACACATATAATCCATATCAGTTCTTGTTCCATCTTCACATGACCATTCAACATCATCAGTTAAATTTCTAGCGTATGTCACATGTTCTTTAATGGAATCATAAACTTGTTCTGGAGTTTTATTTAGCTTGTGCTTCATATGAAGTGGGCTGGTAGATATAAATGTATGTATTCTAAATCTTGGAGCATGTTTTAATGCTTCATAACATCTGTCTATATCTTTTTTTGAGTGTCTAGCTAATCCACATGGAATCGATTTTTTTAAAACTTTACTAATTGCTGATACCGCTTCAAAATCTCCTGGGGATGCAATTGGAAAACCTGCTTCGATGATATCAATACCCAATTCATCAAATACTCTTGAAATTTGAATTTTTTCTTCAAGACTCATCGATGCACCTGGAGATTGCTCACCATCACGCATTGTTGTATCAAATATAAAAACCTTATCTTTTTTTGCCATAATTATAAATTTTTGGAAAATCTATATTACAATCTCTATTAGAAATTGCAAAATGTTTGTGAGAATTTATAGATTAAATTAGCCCTTATCACTATCAACTAACTTTTTTTTACCAATCCAAGGCATCATAGCTCTCAAATTTGCACCAACTTTTTCAACTGGATGCTCAGCTAATTTTGCTCGAGTTGCAAGAAAGTTTTTTTGTCCATTTTTACATTCTTCCATCCATTGCTTTGTGAATTTTCCTGATTGAATATCTTCTAAAACTTCTTTCATCCTTTTCTTAGTTTCCTCTTTATTTACTACCCTTGGTCCAGACTCGTATTCTCCATATTCAGCTGTGTTTGAAATAGAATAATTCATATTTGCTATTCCACCTTCATATATTAGATCAACAATCAATTTAACTTCGTGGACAGTTTCAAAGTAAGCCATCTCCGGCTCATATCCTGCTTCTACTAAAGTTTCATAACCATTTTTAATTAGTTCAACAAGCCCACCACAAAGAACAGTTTGTTCGCCAAATAAATCTGTTTCAACCTCATCTTTAAAAGTAGTTTCTATAATTCCAGATCTTCCACCTCCGACTGCAGAAGCATAAGACATTGCAAGATCTCTTGCTTTACCAGAACCATTTTGATGAACTGCAAATAAACATGGTACTCCACCACCTTTTTCATACTCACTTCTTACTAAATGTCCTGGTCCTTTCGGAGCGACCATAAAAACGTCAAGATCTTTTCTAGCTTTGATTAAATCATAATGAACATTTAACCCATGAGCAAAAGCAATCGATGTACCTTCTCTTACTCTTTGTTCAATATGATTCTTATAAATAGATGCCTGTAGTTCATCAGGTGTTAGAATCATAACAACATCTGCCCATTCAGCTGCATCAGATAAATTCATAACTTTTAAACCTTTAGACTCTGCTTTTGGTATACTTGAGGATCCTTCTCTTAATGCAACTACAACTTCTTTTACACCGCTATCCCTTAGATTTAATGCGTGAGCATGTCCTTGACTTCCATAACCAAAAATAGCGATTTTTTTATCTTTAATAAGATTAACATCTGTATCTTTTTCGTAAAACATTTTCATAATTTTCTCCTTACTATTAATTAAAAATTTTATCTCCCCTCGTCATTGCGACTGCTCCAGTCCTAGATATGCTTACTAAACCAAATTTTTTTAAATTTTTTGCCATTTTATCTATTTCTCTTCTTAATGCAGTAATTTGAATAACATTTGATTTTTTTGTTTTATCCAATATTACAGCATTGTACTTTTTACAAGCATTAATAGCTTTTTTAATTTTACTTGAGTTTCCTACAACTTTAAATAAAGCCATTTCTTTAAAAATTACACTTTTATCATTTCTTTTAAAATCAGCTACTTTATGTACAGGAACAAGTTTCTTTAATTGTAACTTTATCTGATCTATTACCTGAGGTGTTCCAGTAGTAACAATTGTTATCCTTGATATATTTCTTTTTGCATCAACTTCAGCAACTGCTAAAGACTCGATATTATAACCTCTTCCTGAAAATAACCCCACAACTCTTGCTAAAACACCAGCTTCGTTATCTACCCAAACAACAATTATATGTGTATCTGATTTTTCTTTTTTTGACGAAACACTGTATGCTGATTTCGGATTTGCCATAACTAAACTAGCGCTTTACCTTTGCCCGTAATTTTATTTTCTTCTTTTTCATTGGGTCCAAGTATCATTTGGTTATGAGGTTTGCCTGATGGAATCATTGGAAAACAATTCTCATTTGGATCCACTCTACAATCAAAAATTACTGGTCCATCAAAATCAATCATTTCTTTTATTTTTGCATCTAATTCATTTGGTTTATCAGCTTTAATTCCTTTACATCCATAGGCCTCAGCCATTTTAATAAAATCAGGTAAGGCTTCTGAATAACTTTCTGAGTAGTTCTTTTCATGTAATAATTCTTGCCATTGTCTAACCATTCCCATGTATTGATTGTTCAAAATAAAAATTTTAATTGGTAAGTTATATTGAACTGCAGTTGACATCTCTTGCATAGTCATCAAAACTGAAGCTTCTCCAGCAATATCTATAACTAATTTTTTTGGATGAGCTATTTGTACTCCCACTGCTGCTGGCAAACCATAACCCATTGTTCCCAATCCTCCTGAAGTCATCCATCGATTGGGTTTATTAAATTTATAGTGTTGCGCCGCCCACATTTGATGCTGACCTACTTCTGTCGTAATAAATGTGTCTTTATCTTTTGTAATTTCGTAAAGTCTTTGAACTGCATGTTGTGGTTTTATCGTTTCATCACTGTTTTTAAAGTGTAATGAATTTTTTGTTCTCCATTTTTGGATTTGTTCCCACCACTTAGAAATTTTTTGTTTGTTTGATCTTTTCAAATCAATATTTTTCTTTTTCAAAGTTTTATTTATCACCTTAAGTACTTCCTTAACATCTCCAACTAATGCTAAATCTACTTTAATAATTTTGTTTATAGATGAAGGGTCAATATCAATATGAATTTTTTTTGAGTTTGGAGAAAACTCATCAATTTTTCCTGTTATTCTATCATCAAATCTAGCACCAATATTTATTAATAAATCACAATCATGCATCGCATTATTTGCTTCATAAGTTCCGTGCATACCTAGCATTCCTAAAAATTGACTATCATCACCTGGGTAAGCTCCAAGTCCTTGTAAAGTTGAAGTTATTGGAAAACCAGTCATCTCAACCAACTCTCTTAAGACCTCACTTGCCTCTGGGCCTGAATTAATCACTCCACCGCCAGAATAAATTATTGGTTTTTTAGATTTATTCATCAAATTAATTAACTCATCAATATCTTTTTGTGAAAAATGATTTAATGACTTTCCGTTTAATTTTTTTTCTGCTTTAGGTTTTGAATAACTTATTTTTGCAAATTGAATATCTTTAGGTATATCAACTAAAACAGGTCCAGGTCTTCCTGTAGTTGCAACTCTAAAAGCTTCATGAATGGTTTTTGACAAATCTTTAATATCTTTTACAAGCCAATTATGTTTTGTACATGGTCTTGTAATACCTGTCGTATCACATTCCTGAAAAGCGTCCGTACCAATTAAATGTGTTGGCACCTGACCTGAAATACAAACTAATGGAACGGAATCCATGTAAGCATCTGTTAATGCTGTTACTACATTAGTAGCACCAGGTCCTGATGTTACTAAAACTACACCTGGTTTACCAGATGAACGAGCATAACCTTCGGCTGCATGTCCCGCACCTTGTTCATGTCTTACTAAAATATGTTTAATTGAATTATGATTTTTTAATTCATCATAAATTGGTAAAACTGCTCCGCCAGGATATCCAAAAATAAACTCAACATCCTGATCCTCAAGACATTTGAATACTATTTCAGCACCTGTTAATAATTTTGACATTCATGCAATCTAGCTGAAGTTGTGCTTATTGGTCAAGAATTACTACAAGATATCTAAATTTTTTTTAAAAATTTATTTAGACTGTCTGACTTTATTTTCTTCCAATCCAGCATATTGCCTCTACCCCATGTAGATTGTCTTTTAGCGTATTGCCTTGTCTTTATTGATATTTTTTCAATAAGCTCCAACATCTCAGACTTTTTATCAAGATACTCTCGAATTTCTTTGATCCCTATAGCCTTCGAGGGTGTTCTAAGCTTTGGAACTTTCAATTTAATAAATTTTTTAACTTCTAAAATGGCACCATTTTTAATCATATTTTGAGTTCGATAATTTATTTGCTTTATCAGATCAGCTCTTGGGTAATCTATATAAATTTTATAAAAGTCATTATTTTCATATTCTGATTTTGTACTTTTAAACCAATCAAAGATAGATTTTTTTGTAAATGATTTAACCTCATAAGAACGAATAACTCTTTGTGTATCTGTAAAATTCAAATATTTTTTTGATAATGGATCTAATTTTATTAACTTTAAAAAAAACTTTTTTGATCCAAGTTTTTTGTGCAATGATCTTACTGAAGTTCTAAATTTAATTGGAATATTTGGAATATTTACCAGACCTTCTGTCAATGCTTTAAAATATAATCCAGTTCCTCCAACTAAAATTGGTGTTTTTTTTCTTTTTTTTATATCTAAAATTTTTTCATTAACTAATTTTAACCAATCTCCTGTAGAAAAATTTTTTTTTACACTTTGAAATCCATATAAATGATGTTTAATGTTACTATATTCTTTTTTTAAAGGTCTAGCTGATAAGATTTTTAATTCTTTATATACCTGCATGCTGTCAGCATTTACGATTTCACCATTAATTTTTTTTGCAAGTTTGATTGCAAAATTAGATTTTCCAGATGCAGTCGGTCCATATATAAGAACAATTTTGGATCTTAAATCCATGGATTAATCTAATTTAATGCCAATATATCTTCTTTGATTTTGACTATTATAAATTACTAATAAAATAGTTTTTTGATTACTTCTTAAAACTTGATTTACAATTTGGTTTAAATCATTAGCATTTTTTATTTTTTTCTTCTGAGCTTCTAAAATTATACTATTTACTTCAACAGAACCTGCTAGTGGACTATTGGTTTCAATTTTTGTTACAACTAAACCAGAAGTTTGGTTTGGTAAGTTTCTTTGCTTGATATCTTCTTTTGAAATCTCTCTTACTGTTATTTTTAAATCTTTAATTTCTAATTCTTTTGGATCTTCTTTTTTTTCAGAAACTTTAAAATCTTCTGAGGTTTCAAGTCTTCCAAGAGTAACTGTTTTAATAATTTCTTTTTTATCTCTCCAAATTTTTACTTTTACTTTTTTTCCAACTTCTGTTCTTGCAACAATCATTGGAAGTTCTTTCATTTCATTAATTTTTTCTCCATCAAATTCTAGAATAATGTCTCCTGCTTTTACCCCTGCTTTTTCTGATGGGCTGTTTTCCGCAACACTAGCAACTAATGCTCCCCTAGGTTCGTCTAGTTTTTCTACTTCAGCAATTTCTTTTGTTACATCTTGAATTCTAACTCCTAACCATCCTCGTTTGGTTTCTCCAAATTCAATTAATTGATTAATAACTATTTTTGCACTATTAGATGGTATCGAAAAACCTATTCCTACATTTCCACTTCTTCCAAGAATAGCAGTATTAATTCCAATAACGTCTCCATTCATATCAAACAATGGTCCGCCTGAATTACCTTGGTTTATAGACGCATCAGTTTGAATATAATCTTCATATCTTGACAATCCAATTGATCGATTTCTAGCTGAAATTATTCCAGAAGTAACAGTTCCTCCCAAACCAAATGGATTTCCAATAGCAATTACCCAATCACCAATTCTTGCTTTGTCTGAATCTCCAAATTTTACAGGAATAAACTTTTCTTTTGTTTCAATTTGTAAAACCGCAATATCTGACAAGGGGTCAGCACCAATAACTTTTGCTTCAAATTTTTTTTCTCCATTAACTTGAACAACAATATCTTTAGCATCTTGGATTACATGATTATTTGTTACTACAATACCTTTTTCATCTATAATAAACCCAGATCCTAATGCAGATGATTGTCTTTCTTGAGGTGTTCCAAATTCTTTAAACATATCTTCAAATGGAGAACCTGGTGGGAATTGAAAAGGAAAAGGGTTTGATTGAGTTGTAACAACTGTTGTAGTTGAAATATTAACTACTGATGGCATTAGTTTTTCTGCCAAGTCAGCAAAAGAATTCGGAATATTCTGTGATAATGATTTTGATTGAAAACTTAAAGCAAATACTAGTATTAAAAAAATTGTTTTAATTTTATTCATTTTAACTCTTCATATAATAAACAAGTATAAAACCAATAACAGCGAACATTAATCCACCTGTTCTTAACTGGTTATCTTTAATTAACTCTAACTTTTTAAGCATACTTTTCATTTTTGATGGAAATATGGCATACAAAATACCCTCGATGAACATGAACAGACCAAATGCTATGATCAATTCTTTCATAAAATGTTTACTCTGATTTGGGTTTTATATTTCCAAAAAATTTAAAGAACTCACTATCAGGAGATAAAATTAAAGATGTTTCTCCACCAATTAAAGCTTTTTCATAAGCTTGCATAGCTCTGTAAAAGGCAAAAAACTCTGGGTCTTGTCCAAAGGCATTAGCAAAAATTTTGTTTCTTTCACCATCGCCCTCACCTTTCATGATTTCAGATTTTTTCTGAGCATCAGCCAATATTACTGTAACTTCTTTATCTGCAGTTGAAGTAATCGTCACAGCCATTTCAGCACCTTTAGCTCTAAATTCTTTTGCTTCTCTTTCCCTCTCAGTCTGCATTCTTCTGAAAATTGCATCACTGTTTGCTTGGGGTAGATCAGCTCTTTTAATTCTAACATCTACTATTTTAATACCAAAATTTTCAGCTTCATTATTTACACCTTCTTGTATCAGAGCCATTTGTTTGGTTCTATCTTCTGATAAAAGAGTTTGTAGTTCTTGTTGACCTAATACATTTCTAATTCTTGAATTTATAATTGTTGCCAATCTTGACCTTGCAACTCTCTCGTTACCAACAGAAATATAAAATTTAAGTGGATCAATAATTTGAAATCTTGCAAACGCATCAACAATTAATCTTTTTTGATCTGAGGCGATTACTTCTTCTGGTGGAGTATCAAGATTTAAAATTCTTTTATCTAAATAAACAACGTTTTGAATAAATGGAATTTTAAAGTTTAATCCTGGTTTTAAAATTATTCTTTTTGGGTCACCAAATTGTAACACGATCGCTTGATTAACTTCTTTTACAATAAATATTGAAAAGAAAGCTGTCGCAGCTAATGCAATTATTATACCAGCTATAATTTTTCCTAAATTCATATTAATTTGTTGCTTTCTTTTTTTGCAATTCAGGTAGTGGTAAATATGGAACTACACCTGAACCTGCATTTTTTTCAATAATCACTTTATCAATATCAGCTAAAACTTTTTCCATTGTTTCTAAATACATTCTTTCTTGAGTAACAGATTTAGCTTTTTTGTACTCATTATAGATTGCTAAAAATCTACTAGCTTCACCTTCTGCTTTAGCAACTACTTCTTTTTTGTAAGCTTCTGCAGCTTGTAGTATTTTTGCAGCTTCCCCACGAGCTCTTGGAATTACATCGTTAGCATAAGCTTCTGCTTCATTTTTAGATCTTTCCATATCTGCTCTTGCTGCTTGTACATCTCTGAATGCATCAATTACTTGATCCGGTGGATCTGCTTTTTGAGTTTGAACTTGAGTAATTTGAATACCGCTAGTGTACTCATCTAAAATTTTTTGAATAATCGTTTGTGTATCAGTTTCAATAACCGATCTTCCTTCAGTCAATATAGGTTGAATATCAGATCTTGCTATTACTTCTCTCATTGCAGTTTCCGCTGCAGCTTTTACAGTTCCCTCAGGATCTTGAATTTTGAATAAAAAATTTCCTGCATCTTTTATGACCCAGAATACAGAAAAATCTATATTCACAATATTTTCATCACCAGTTAACATCAAACTTTCTTGAGGTACATCAGCAACACCACCTGAAGATGAGAAACCGCTATCTCTTTCAGATCTAAAACCGATATCAATTCGATTAACTTTTGTTACTTTTGGAGTTAAAACAGACTCCACTGGAAACGGAATATGATAATTTAAACCTGGTTGAGTTGTTTTTACAAATTTTCCAAACCGTAGTACGACACCTTGTTCGTCAGGTAATACCCGGTAGAGACCACTTGCCAACCATACAAAACCTAAAATAATTAAAACTAATATTGCTTGTTTGCCTCCAGATGAACCTCCACCTGGTAAAAATTTTTTAATCTTCTCTTGAAATTCTCTTATAATTTTATCAACATCAGGTGGAGTTGGACCTCTTCCTGATCCATTATCGTTTCCACCACCTCCTGGGGGAGATCCCCATGGGCTACCACCTCTTTGTTGAAAATCATCAGACATACACTATCTATATAGTGTTTAATTTAACAAAAACAAGTTAAGATCAAGTTATGTCAGATAAAAAGCCTGAACTAAGTGCCGCAATAAAAAGCAAGGTAGAACCAAAGGTTTTTAAAAAAAATCCAATTATTGGCACTAAATTCACAATAGCAATTTCAAGTGCTAAGGGTGGAGTTGGAAAATCAACATTTGCTACCAACCTTGCTTTAGCATTAAAGCAAATAGGATGTAAAGTGGGTTTATTAGATGCAGACATTTATGGTCCATCAATCCCAAAAATGTTTGATATAAATGAAAAGCCAAAAAGTGATGGTCAAAAATTAGAACCAATTATTAAATATGATATTCAATGCATGTCCATTGGTTTCTTAACTGATCAACAAACACCCATGATTTGGCGTGGACCAATGGTTACAAGTGCTATTAAAACTTTTACTCAAAAAGTTAATTGGAAAGATTTAGATTTTATAATAGTTGATATGCCTCCAGGAACTGGAGATACACAATTAACTTTCTCACAAGAAATAAAGATGGATGGTGCAATAATTGTTTCAACACCACAAGAGGTAGCTTTGCTTGATGTAAAAAGAGGAATTAAAATGTTTGATAAATTAGGTGTAAAGATTTTGGGTTTAATTGATAATATGAGTTTTTTTACTGGAGATGATGGTAAAAAGTATAAAATTTTTGGTGAAGGAGGAGTAAAAAAAACTGCAGAAGAATTTCAAAAAGAATTTTTGGGAGAAATTCCAATTAATCCTGAAATTGGAAAATGTGGTGATGAAGGAAAACCTATAGTAGAGTCTAATCCAGAAAATGAGATTTCAAAAATATATTTAAAATTAGCTACTAAAATTAAATCAACTTATCTTTCAAATTAAAAGCTTCCATTAATTCATTCCACTCTCTTTTCGACAGACCTGAACTTTCCATAGAAACTTCTTCTCCTTTAATTAATTTTTGAATAACCACCTTACCCTTAGCAGAAACTTCCGTTCCTCCTACTCTATAATCCATAAATGCTTCATAGGTTATAGGCACCCATTTTTTTAAAGTATCTAGCATAATATCTGCATAAACTCTTATTTCATATTGTGCATGATGATCTGCTCTTAATCTTAAAAAATTCATAAGGTTCAATAAATCAGTTTTCCAATACCACTGGGTATAAGTATTTAAGGTCAAATTCATTCTTGCTAGTTCTCTAGCTAAACCTTTTTTATTTTCATCGATTGTTGAACCATCATATCTTTCATTTAACATGGTCTCATAATTTGAGTAAGTTCTTTCTGCATCATTCTTTAAAAGATTCAAAACTTCTTCGGCTTGATCACCCTCCAATACATCTCCTCTACCTTGTCGATTACTCTTTGATTGTGCTGCTAAGTTTTCTTTAGTTGGTAAATAAAACTCTTTATCCAAAATTGAATATCTTGCAGAATATTCATTTACGTTTGCTGTTCTATGTCTAATCCATTGTCGAGCAATAAATATTGGTAATTTTATATGATATTTAATTTCACACATTTCAAATGGTGTACTGTGCCAGTGACGCATTAAATATTTTATTAATCCTGAATCTGTAGAGACTTGTTTTGTGCCTTTTCCATAAGAAACTCTGGCAGATTGAACTATTGAGGTATCATCACCCATATAATCTACAACTCTTACAAAACCATGATCTAAAGCGGGCATAGCTTCATAGAGAATTTTTTCCAATTCAGGTGATACAACTCTTTTAGTTGAGTTATTTTGTGATTGTTGACTCTTAATCTCTTGTGATTGTTCTTTAGTTAATTTCATGATTGTTATTGAATCTCTTGTAATTCCTTTTATATTAATAAAGTTGGTTTTCCAACTATGACGATAAACGAATTTCGTAATAACCATTGCGGACGTGGGGGCAGTACCCACCACCTCCACCATTTACAACTTATGGGGGTGAACTAGATTCGACGAGTGACTAAAAGCTATTCTTTCGTTCGGAATTGTTCCTCCGTAAAGGGCTAATTTATAAATGCTAACGAAAGTTACGCAATTGCTGCTTAATTAATTTTATTAATTAAGTAAACGGGGTTTTGGGGCACCTGGCAACAGAACGCCCCTTATAATTAATAATTTAATTAATTATCATAAAAAATAAGTTATTTATTTGCTTTATGACAAAAAGAAATTTTTTTTATTACATAGTAATTGTTATGTTAACTATTCTTTTGATAACTGGTTATCTTATAAACAAAAAAAATTCATCCTCAAAAAAAAATGAAATCAAAAATCTTAATCAACAAATTTTAACAAAAAATCAGCAGCTATTTAACATTCAAAAACATTTTCTTAAAAATAAAGAAAATATTAATGATTTAATAAATCCTAACACAATAAATTTTAAAAAGATTATTTCAAACAAAGAAATTGAAAATTTTGAGGACTTTAAAATTAGTAAATATAAAACAAATGAAATTCTATCTAGTGGCAACTATAGAGCATTAGCATCTGCATATATTGATTTTTATAATGACGATAAAGAACTAATATTAGCAACTGTAGATGGTATATTTGCTATATCAGATTTAGATAACATTCAAAATTTTAAAAAAATTAAATCCAACATTTTTGATTTAATTACATATGAGGATTTTTATGTAAACACACAATATGGTATTAAGGATATTTTGGTAAATGAAGAAAAACTTTATGTATCATACATAAATGAAAAGAGGAAAGATTGTTATAACTTAAAAATATTAGTTTCAAAAATTAATAAAGAAAAATTGAATTTTAAAGAATTTTTTGAAACTTCAGAATGTGTAGATAAAAAAAATAAACATGGTTATCTAGCTCATCAGGGGGGTGGTGGAAGAATGTTTGTTGGTGATGACTCAATCTATTTTACAACTGGTGAATTTAGAAACAGACCTTTGGCTCAAAAAAAAGACAATGATTACGGAAAAATTTTAAATATAAATTTAAAATCAAAAGAGTCCAAGATTATTTCTATAGGCCATAGAAACCCTCAAGGTTTATATTATAGTAAAAAAAATAACTTTATAATTTCTACAGAGCACGGACCAAAAGGTGGGGATGAAGTAAATATAAATCATGAACCCAGTGTAAAAGTAAAAAATTTTGGATGGCCCATTTCATCCTACGGAGAGCATTATTATAAAAATTATTCAACAGAAATTTTAAATAAAGCTCCTTTAAATAAATCTCACAAAAAATATAAATTTGAAGAACCATTAAAATATTTTGTTCCCTCAATAGGAATTAGTGAAATTATAGCTTTAAATAATGATGATAATGAATTCTTGTTTGGCGCTATGGGAAATGAAATTGTAGAGCAAGATTTAGGATTACATTTTATAAAACTTGATGATCAAAGAAAAAAAGTCATTAAACATAAATATATTCCATTAAATGAGAGAGTAAGAGATATTGTTATATCAAAAAATAAAGACGTAATTATTTTATTTTTAGAAACTACAAGTTCAATAGCAATTATTAATAAAATTAAATTTTAAAATAATTACTAATAAATAGTATTTTATTTATTGAAAACGACCTGAATTTTTGGTCCTCTTTTCCAATTTTTAAAATCTAGACCATTAATAGGATAACTCCTCTTTGTTTTAGTATTTTTTATTTTAAATTTATTTGGATTTATTAAAGTCATTTCAATTGTTTGGGGAGCATCATTCATTTTAAACATTCCATAATTATTTACATTAATATGGATATTCTTTAATTTTGTTTTCTTAATAAAGCTTTTTATCTTTTTTAAATTTTTTTGAAGATCATGAAATTCTATAATTACTAAATTTAATTTATCAAAATTTCTATTAACTTCTTTTAAAACTTTGTATTCATCACCTTCTATATCAATTTTTAAAACTATATCTTTATTCTCTCCTATGGCTTCAGTAATGGTGATTTGTTTATTTTTATCTTTTTTTTTTGAAACAATTTTTTTAAGATAATGTTTATTTTTTCCACCAAAAAAACTTGAGTATTCTAAATATTTAAAAACATCAAAAATTTGATAAAATTTAATTTTTTTTAATAATAATAGAGATATAAAATCTTTTACAAATCTATTAATCCAAAAATTTTTATCTACAGTATGATCAAAAGCTATTATTTTACAATTTCTGTTATATTTTTGAAATTCTCTTTCGAAACTCCATTCAGCTTCAAGACCACAAGAAATTATTACTTTGGTTTTAGCAATTACACGCTTATCAATAACATAACCACCATCATATTTTCTTCCAAGTCGAACTAAATTTGATAGATCTGTATGATATGGTTTTAAATAACTTGGTATCATATTAATTGCTCTAAAATTTATTTTTTTATCTCAGCTTGAGCTGCTGCTAATCTTGCTATAGGTACTCTATAAGGTGAACAAGAAACATAGTTTAAACCTACTTTTGAACAGAAATTAATACTTTTTGGATCACCACCATGTTCTCCACATATCCCTAGCTTAATATTTTTATTTTGTTTTTTCCCTTTTTCTACTGCAATTTTGACTAAATCTTTAACACCCTCATCAATGGAAACAAAAGGATCCACTTTAAAAATTTTATTTTCAATATAATCATTTAAAAATTTTCCACTATCATCTCTACTAATTCCAAAAGTAGTTTGTGTAAGATCGTTAGTTCCAAAACTAAAAAATTCAGCGTGTTTTGCTATATCTTTTGCTTTAATTGCAGCTCTTGGTAATTCAATCATTGTTCCGACTAAAAACTCAATCTTAATTTTATTTTCATCCTGAACTTTTCTTGCTGTATTTATGACAAGATTTTTCATTATTTTTATTTCAGCCTCTGTAGAGACAAGTGGTATCATGATCTCAGGATATGCAAACTTTTGTTTATCATTTTTCAAATCACATAGAGCTTCAAAAATTGCTCTACATTGCATCTCGTAAATTTCAGGAAAAGAAATACCTAGTCTACATCCTCTGTGCCCTAACATTGGGTTCTGTTCATGCAATTCTTCAATTCTTGACTCTACCTCTTTAATATTTGCCCCTACAACGCTTGCGACCTCAGAAATTTCTTTTTGAGATTTTGGAAGGAACTCGTGCAAAGGTGGATCAAGCAAACGAACAGTTACTGGTAAGCCATGCATAATTTTAAAAATTTCCTTAAAATCTTTTTTTTGATGAGGTAACAGTTTTTTTAGTGCTTTTTCTCTATCTTCTTGAGTTTTTGAAAGTATCATTTCTCGAACAGATAAAATTCTTTCTTCATCAAAAAACATATGTTCTGTTCTACAAAGACCTATTCCCTCAGCACCAAAATCTCTTGCAGTTTTTGTGTCTAAAGGTGTCTCTGAATTTGTTCTTACTTTTAACTTGCGAATATTATCAGCCCAGCTCATTAATTTTGAAAAATCACCAGAAATTTCAGGTTTTACTGTTGGTACATTTCCTAAAATAATTCTTCCAGTAGAACCATCAATTGTAATTATATCACCTTCTTTTATTTCTTTAGAAGAAGTTTTAAAAATTTTTTGCTCATAATTAATATCAATTTCACTTGATCCGGAAACACAAGGCCTTCCCATACCTCTAGCAACTACTGCAGCATGACTTGTCATTCCTCCTCTAGCAGTCAATATTCCTTTAGCTGCATGCATACCCTGAATATCCTCCGGTGATGTTTCTAATCTAACCAATATAACATCTTGCATCATATCATTTAATCTTTCTGCTTCCTCAGAAGTGAAAACTACTTTGCCACTTGCAGCACCAGGTGAGGCTGGCAAACCATTAGCAATTACTTCAATTGAACTTTTTTCATCTAAAGTTGGGTGTAATAAGGTGTCCAATGAATTTGGATCAATTCTAAGGACAGCCTCTTTTTTTGAAATTAGTTTTTCTTTAACCATATCAACTGCTATCTTCACAGCTGATTTTGCAGTTCGTTTGCCTGATCGCGTTTGTAAAATCCAAAGTTTATTATTTTCAACTGTGAATTCTACATCTTGCATGTCTTTGTAATGTTTTTCTAATTTTTTTAAAATTTTAAACAACTCCTTATAAACCTCAGGCATAGTCTCTTGCATTGATAATTCATTTACTTTTGCATCTAGTCTTGCTTTTTTTGTAATATATTGTGGTGTTCTCGTGCCAGCCACTACATCTTCACCCTGAGCATTAATCAAATATTCACCATAAATATCATTGGAACCATCTGAGGGGTTTCTTGTAAAAACAACACCTGTAGCACAATCACTTCCCATATTACCAAAAACCATAGATTGAACGTTTACAGCTGTTCCCCATTCTGAAGGAATTTGATTTAACTTTCTGTAAACTTTTGCTCTGTTACTTTCCCAAGATAAAAATACGGCATTGATTGCTCCAAATAATTGTTGATAAACATTTTGTGGAAAATCTTTTTTTGTTTTCTCTTTTACAACTTTTTTAAAGTCTTTAATTAATCCATCCCAATCATCTTCATCTAGATCTGTATCTAACAAAACTCCTTTTGTTAATTTATAATTTTCAATTAATTCCTCAAAATGATAGTTTTCAACTCCCATAACTACATTCCCATACATTTGAATAAATCTTCTATAACTATCTTTAGCAAATCTTCCATTTGAAGTTTTTTTTGCCAAAGAAACTACTGTCTTATCATTAAGTCCAAGATTTAAGATTGTATCCATCATTCCTGGCATTGAAACTCTAGCACCAGATCTAACAGATAATAACAACGGATTTTTTAAATCACCAAATTTTTTAGAAACATCTTTCTCAATTATTTTTAGTTCTTTTTTAATCTCTCCTAATAATTTCGAATTTAACTTTTTTTTATTTTGATAAAATATTTCACAAACCTTTGTAGAAATAGTAAACCCAGGGGGTACTGGTAAGCCCATTCTGCCCATCTCTGACAAATTTGCACCTTTTCCACCTAAATAATTTTTGGAATTTTTTATTTTTTTACTTTCTTTTGACTTAAAATTTAAAACCAGCTTATTCATTACTTGCTTTTAATAATTGAAAATTAATAAAATTTTGAAATGTTTTACATAACATATTGATAAGTTCCAATCTGTTTTTTCTTAAAGTTTCATTTTCTTCATTCACTTTTACATTATCAAAAAATTCAAAAACTACTTTTCTGGTATCAGCTAAAATTAACAATGATTTTTCAAAATTTTCATCATTATTTATTGTTGAATAGTACTTCTTTATATCTCTTATCTTTTTATATAAATTTTTCTCAAAATCACTTTTAAAAATACCAGGATCAGTTGTATTGTTTATTTCAATTTCATTATTTCTCATCTCACTTTCCAGTATATTTGATGCTCTTTTATAACTTGAGATTATATCCACACCTTGCTGACTATTTATTATTTTATTAAGTTGTCTTGCTTTTTCATAAGATGAAAATATTTTGTTCAATGATAATGATGAGATTGAGGCCTCTATAATATCATAACGTATTTCTTTTTCTTTCAAATAATATCTAAATCTATCTTTTAAAAAATTATGTAATTCTAATTGTAAATTTATATTAGTAAGTTTATTACCTTGATCATTATATAAACTAGATGAATATTTTATTATATCATTCAATTTTAAATCTTTCTTATTTTCGATCACAGTTCTAATTACTCCAAGTGCAGTTCTTCTCAATGCGAATGGATCTTTTGAACTTGTAGGTTTTTCATTAATACCGAAAAAGCCAACCATGGTATCAATTTTATCTGTAATAGATAATGCAACACTAAATGCTTTTTTTGGGACCTTTGAATAAAGTCCAATTGGAAGATACTGTTCAGTTATCGCTAATGAGATATCTTTATCAAATCCTTGATATGTAGAAAAATATCCACCCATTAGACCCTGGAGTTCAGGGAATTCATTAACTAGATCAGAGGTTAAATCTGTTTTACAAATTGATGCTGATAATTCTACTTTTTCTTTACTAATCATTAACTCGTCAGAAATCATACCACCAAGTTTTCTCATACGTTGGACTTTATCAAAATAAGTGCCAAGACCTTTAAAAAAATTCATTGATTTTAACTCTGAAACTTTCTTAACTAAATTTTGAGTTTTATCTTTATTCCAAAAAAATTCCGCGTCACTGAGTCTTGCCTCTACTACTCTTTCATTACCAATTTTAATAAGTCCATTAAGATCTTTTTTATTTGTAACAATCAAAAATTCATTTGTAATTTCATTTTTATCATTAAAAGTAGGAAAATATTTTTGATGAGTCTCCATGGTTAATATCAAAATCTCTTTGGGGACTGATAGAAATTTCTTATCAAATTCGCATAATAAAATATTAGGGTTATCAACTAAATTTACTACTTCATCAATAAGTTTGGGATTTTCATTAATTTTTAATTTCTTTTTTTTTAATAGTTTTGAAAAAGATTGTTCTATTATCTTTAGTCTTTTATTCTGATTTATATAAATCTTTTGTTTTTCAAAAAATTTCTCATATTTTTTAAAGTTTTCAAAAGATTTTTTCTTTTCTTCAAGGTCTTTATCTATAAAAGTTGAATTCGATGAGACAAGATGATGAAATTCAAAATTCAATATTTTTTTATCAAAGACTGACAAGATTGATTTTAACGGTCTTCCCCAATTTAAATCAAATTCTCCCCATTTCATTGATTTTTTCCACTGGTAATTTCCTAAGATTCTTGGAATAAACTCAACTAATAAATCATGAGTCCTTATCGTTTTTGTTTTTGTTTTATAAAAATAAAATTCGCCTTTTTCAGTTTTTTTTTTAGATAAATCTTTTTTTTCTACATTGTTAGATCTTAAAAAGCCCTCTAATGCTTGATCTGGTGCATTAATCTTAGGACCTTTAATTTCTTCAGATTTAATTTTGATTTCTTTATCTAAACCCTCAAATACAATAACTAATCTATTTGGTGAAGATATTGAGAAACTTTTTTTTGATTTAATAAATTTTCTTTCAAATAAATTATTAAAATCATCAAAGATTTTTTCTCTCAAATTCTTTTGAAGACTAGCAGGAATTTCTTCACTAAAAAGCTCTAAAAAAAATTCTGACATTCTATATTTGTGTCTCAACCCAAATCGCTGCTGCAGATTTTGTAATTTCTCTTATTCTTCCTATATATTCAGCTCTTTGCGCAACACTAATTGCTCCTCGAGCATCTAGAATATTAAATATATGACTTGCTTTTAAACATTGATCATATGCTGGTAAAGATATTTTTTTTTCAACTAATAATTTTGCTTCACTCTCAAACATATCAAAAATTTTAAAAAGATTTTCAATATTTGCATGTTCAAAATTGTAAGATGAAAATTCTTTTTCAGCTTGGTGAAAAACTTCTCGATATTTAACACCATCATCATTCCAAATTAAATCATACACATTTTTTTGTTGTTGTGTGAACATACAAATTCTTTCTAGACCGTACGTTATCTCAACTGATACAGGTTTACATTCAAACCCTGCCATTTGTTGAAAGTAAGTAAACTGGGTAATCTCCATGCCATCACACCAAACTTCCCATCCCAATCCTGCTGCACCAAGCGTTGGGCTCTCCCAGTCATCTTCAACAAATCTAATATCATGTTCTTTATGATTAATACCAATCACTGACAAACTATTTAAATAAAGTTTTTTTATATTAGATGGAGAAGGTTTTATTATTACTTGAAATTGATAATAATGCTGAAGTCTATTTGGATTTTCTCCATACCTGCCGTCTGTTGGTCTTCTCGAGGGCTGAACATATGCTGCTTTCCATGGTTTAGGCCCTAATGATCTTAATGTTGTTGCTGGATGAAATGTTCCTGCTCCAACCTCCATGTCATATGGTTGTAAAATAACACAACCATGTTTACTCCAAAACTTTTGTAAATTTAAAATTGTATCCTGAAAAGTTTGAAACTTTATTTTTTTTTTGATTTTTTTAGAGGCCATATTTTTGCCAAACTGATTTTTCTTCTAATATATTTGTCATCTTTTCTAGTTGATCATTTGATGATGATAACTTTTTACTTAACCAACTTTTTGTTTTTTCAAATTTCTTAATAACCACATCTTCACCAAACTTTTCTCTTAATATTTGATTTGCATCACCAATTTCATCAACCAAACCAAGATCTTTAGCTTTGCTACCAGACCAAAATTCACCAGAAAATAATTCTACTTCTGATTTTTTTAATTTAAACCCTCTACTTTTTTCAACTACATTAATAAAATCTTTGTGCAAATCTAATTGGATATTCTTTAATCTTTCAATGTCTTCTTTTTTTTCCTCCAAAAATGGATCTAAGGTACTCTTATTTTTTCCAGCAGTGTGGACTCTTCTTTCTACACCAATTTTTTTTATTAGTTCTGTAAATCCAAAAGAAGAGTAAATCACACCTATAGAGCCTATTATCGAACTTGAATTTGCATAAATTTCATCACCTGCACATGCAATCAAGTATCCACCTGAAGCAGCCACATCCTCTGCAAAAACTATTACTTTTTTTTTATTTTTTTTAGCCTGCTCTCTTATAAAATTATAAATTAAATGTGACTGAACCGGAGATCCTCCTGGAGAGTTAATTGTAATTGCTACACATGGTGCTTTTTTAACAGAAAAAGCTTTCAAAATAATGTCCTCTTGACCAGAAAAATCTATACCTTGTTTAAATTTACCAACATTACCAATCACACCACTTAATTTTATATGTGGAATTATTTTTTTCTTTTTAAAAAAAGAGAGCATTTTTAACCTTTATAGAATTTTTTTATGATAATAAAAACACCTTATAATTGAAGATTTAGGTGCGTCAATTGATAAGTATCAATGGGCACTTATTATAATAATTTGCTCAATAAATGGGAAGTGTAATACAGTTAAAAAAGCAGATTAATAATTCTTATTTCCAACTAAAAAATTCTGTTGAGGATAAATTAATGTTAGTTGAAGAAAAGATAAAATCAAAATTAGAGAGTGATGTTGATTTGGTTAAAAAAATGACTGACTATCACCTAGAAACAGGTGGCAAAAGATTAAGAGCTCTGCTTACATTAGGTTCAGCAAAATTATGTGGCTATACAAAAGGCACTAGAGATATAAATTTGGCAGCATGCGTAGAATTAATACATTCAGCAACTTTAATGCATGATGATGTTATAGATAATGGATCTGTAAGAAGAGGTAAAGAAACATTAAACCAAATATGGGATAATCATTCTTCTGTTTTAGTTGGAGATTACTTGTTGAGCAGATGTTTTGAAATGATGGTAGAGGATGGAAATATTGAGGTTCTAAAATTATTATCTTCAACTTCTTCAAAAATTGCTCAAGGTGAAGTTCTACAACTTCAACATAAAGGTGAAGTGGATATGTTAGAGGAAACTTATTTAAAGATAATTTCTGCAAAAACAGCTGAATTATTTGCAGCGGCAACTAAAGTTGGAGCTATCTTGTCTGAAATGAAAACAAAAGAAAAAGAAGCTCTAGAGTTTTATGGGAGAAATCTAGGATTAACATTTCAAATAGCAGATGACACATTAGATTACAATTCTGAATTAAAATTATTTGGAAAAAAAATTGGAAAAGATTTCTATGAAGGAAAAATTACACTCCCAATAATTCTATTATTTCAAAAAGGAAACTCTGAGGAAAAAGAAAATCTCAAAAAAATTTTTTCAAAAAATATTAGAGATGAAAATGAATTTAAATACATAATTTCTTTAATAAAAAAATATGAAATTATTAAGGGATGTTATCAAAAAGCTCATCATTATATTAATTTAGCATCTAGCTCATTATCTGTTTTTAAAGATAGTAAAGAAAAAAATATTCTTGAAAATTTAACTTCATTTAGCCTATCAAGAGATTTTTAAGGACTTAAAAGACTTTTGATCCAATTACCTTTTTTATCCAAAGTATATTTTAATCTTTCATGAATTCTATTATCTCCATCAAGCCAAAATTCAATACTTTGAGGTTTAAGATTCCACCCAGACCAATTTTTTGGTCTAGGAACATTATCTTTGTCTTGATATTTTTTTTTAAAATTCTCGATAGCATTTAAAAGCTCTTCCCTATTATTTAAAACACTACTTTGTTTAGATGCCCAAGCACCTATTCTACTTTCATAAGCTCTCGACTTATAATATTCATCTGCAGTTTTATCATCTACTTGTTTTAAAACTCCAACTATTCTTATTTGTCGTAATAAACTCTTCCAATGAAAACACATGCTAGCATTTGGATTTTCTTTAATTTCATTTCCTTTTTGACTGTTTAGATTTGTATAAAAAATAAATCCCTTTTCATTGTAACCCTTTAGAAGCACCATTCTTACTGAAGGAATACCTTCTTTGCTAACTGTGCCTAATGCTAAAGCATTTGGATCATTTATTTCATTCTTTTTAGCCTCTTCAAACCATTTCTCAAATAATTGAAAAGGATTATCCAGTTCCAAAAAGCATTTATTGAGCCCTAGTGAGTTTTTTTGATTCATAATTTAAACAAAATAATCTATACAATATAAAATAATGTCATTTAATACTTTTGGAAAGTTTTTTCGCTTTACAACTTGGGGAGAGTCCCATGGTCCTGCTATTGGTTGTATAATTGATGGATGCCCTCCTTTAATTCAATTAAAAGAGGCAGATATTCAAAAAGAATTGAATAAAAGAAAACCTGGGCAATCTAAATTCACTACTCAAAGAAAAGAAAGTGATAAAGTTCAAATTCTTTCAGGTGTTTTTGAAGGTATGACAACTGGAACCCCAATATCACTAATTATTTACAACGAGGATATGCGTTCAAAAGATTACAATGATATTAAAAATAAATTTAGACCAGGTCATGCCGATTTCACATATTTTAAAAAGTATGGAATTAGAGATTATAGAGGTGGTGGCAGATCGTCTGCAAGAGAAACTGCTGCAAGGGTTGCAGCAGGAGCTGTAGCTAAAAAAGTTTTAGAAAATAAATTAGGAAAAAAATTTAAAATCTCTGGAGCTGTAACTCAACTAGGTATACTTGGATGTGACACAACTAAGTGGGATGAAAAAATAATTAATAAAAATCCATTTTTTTGTCCAGATAAATTAATGTTAAAAATTTGGGAAAAATATTTATTAAGTGTAAGAAAAGCAGGTTCATCATGTGGGGCAATAATTGAATTAAGAGCAAATGGTGTTCCGGCAGGCTTAGGTGCACCCATATACTCAAAATTAGATTCTGACATCGCTTCTGCAATGATGAGTATTAACGCTGTTAAAGGAGTGAATATTGGATCAGGTATGAATTCTGCACAATTATCAGGAGAAGAAAATTCAGATGAAATTTTACAAAATAAAAAAATTACAAAATTTAGATCTAATAATGCAGGTGGAATTCTTGGAGGTATATCTTCAGGTCAAGAAATAATTGTTTCATTTGCTGTAAAACCTACGTCATCAATTTTAAAAAGTAGAAAAACAATTAATAAATTTGGAAAAAATACAAGTATTTCAGTAAAAGGCAGACATGACCCTTGTGTAGGTATCAGAGCTGTACCAGTGGGAGAGGCAATGCTTTCATGTGTTTTATTAGATCATTTTCTTATGAATAAAGCTCAATGTAGTTAGCTTAATTAATTTTGTTTTTGTAAAACTATATTTGAATTAAGTAAATCTAAAATTTTTTCTTCAATTGAACTATGATCTAGATTTGCAACTTTATACATGTTGTCAGGAGTATCTTGATCAATGAATAAGTCAGGTAATGTCAAAGATCTAAACTTTAAATTAGAGTCCATTAAACCCTTTTTTGTTAAGAAATCTACTACGTGAGAACCAAAGCCTCCAATAGAGCCCTCTTCAATCGTCATGATTGCTTCATGAGTTGTAGCTAATTGCCAAATTAAATTTTCATCTAAAGGTTTTGCGAATCTAGCATCTACAACAGTAATGTTAACACCTTTTTTAACTAAATTTTCTGAAGCCTTTAAAGTTTCGTTTAATCGTGCTCCAAAATTTAAAATAGCTAACTTTTTTCCTTCTTTTATAATTTTAGATTTTCCTATCTCAATTTTTTCACTTATAGAGGGCAAAATTGAACCTAATCCTGTGCCCCTTGGATATCTAAACGCACTAGGTCTATCATTGATATCTGTTGAAGTATTTATCATTCTCACAAGTTCAGCTTCATCACTCGCAGCCATTACAACAAAATTTGGTAAAGTAGAAAGATATGTCGTATCAAAGCTTCCAGCGTGAGTAGGCCCATCTGCACCAACTAATCCGGCTCTATCAATCGCAAACCTAACGGGCAAGCTTTGAATTGCCACATCATGAACTACTTGATCATAAGCTCTTTGAAGAAATGTAGAATAAATAGCTGCATATGGTTTAAAATTTTCAGTTGCTAATCCAGCTGCAAATGTAACTGCATGTTGTTCTGCGATTCCAACATCAAAAGTCCTATCGGGAAATTCTTTTCGAAAAATATCTAGGCCAGTCCCATCGGGCATAGCAGCTGTAATAGCAACTATTTTGCTATCTTTTTTTGCATGTTGAACCAATGTGCTTGCAAAAACCTTAGTATATGATGGTAATTTAGTAGTACTATTAAATTGCTCACCAGTCTTAATATTGAACTTAGATACTCCGTGATAATTATCCTTCGCTTCCTCAGCGAAAGAATAGCCTTTACCTTTTTTTGTTTTGATATGAATCAAAATTGGTCCTTCGTGTTTTGAGTCTCTCGCATTCTTTAAAATAGGAATTAAAGAACTTAAATCGTGCCCATCTATAGGACCAATATAATAAAAACCAAGTGAGCTAAACAAAGTTCCACCAGTTACAGCAGATCTAAGTAAATCCTCAGCTTTACCAGCTTTAGCACTAAATCTTTTTGAAAAAGCTGAAGTAATTAACTTAATAGTCTCCCTTAAACTAAAATAAATCTTACCAGAAAAAATTTTTGCTAAATAAGTGCTCATAGCTCCTACGGGTCGAGCAATTGACATATCGTTATCATTTAAAATAACAATCATTTTAGTTTTTGAGGCACCAGCATTGTTCATAGCTTCATAAGCCATACCAGCGCTAATGGCTCCATCACCTATGACTGCAACAACGTTATCTGATTTATTGGAAAGTTTATTGGCTTCAGCAATCCCTAATGCTGAAGAAATTGAAGTTGAGCTATGCGCAGCGCCAAAAGGATCATATTCGCTCTCTGATCTTTTTGTAAAACCGGAAAGACCACCACCTTGTCTTAATGTTCTAATTTTATCCTTTCTGCCAGTTAAAATTTTGTGTGGATAACATTGATGACCAACATCCCATATTAACTTATCATTAGGTGTATTAAATATATAATGTAAAGCAACACTCAACTCAACAACTCCTAGACTTGCTCCTAAATGACCACCAGTAACAGATACTGCATCTATCAATTCCTCTCTTAATTCATCTGCAACTTTTTGTAGTTTAGACTCAGGTATTTTTTTTAAGTCTGATGGAAAATTTATATTATTTAAAAATTCAAATTTTTTTTTCATTTTTTTCTATTTAAAATATAATTTAGTGTCTCTGATAGATTGTTTCTTTTAGGGCCATATTTTTTTAATTTATTGTTTATTTTTAAAATTAAACCATTAGCATATTTAATAGTATTTTTATATCCTAGTAAACTAATTAGAGTTGCTTTTCCCTTTTTTTTATCTTTACCTGTTTTTTTTCCAGCAACTAATGAATTTCCCTTATAATCAATTAAATCATCAGCAACTTGAAATAATAATCCAATATCAGCACCTATATTTTCAAATTTCTTAATTTCTTTATTATCTTTTTTTCTGATGATTAAAGGTGCTACACAACAAAAACTAAAAAGTCTTCCAGTTTTTTTTATTTCCATTTCTATAATCTTTTTTTTTGAAACTCTTTTTTTTTCATAACTTAAATCTAAATATTGACCACCAGCGATCCCTAAATGTCCCGAACTCTCAGAAATCTTATTAATTAAATTAATTTTAATTTTTTCGTTAAAATCTAAATCTTTATGACTTAATATTTCAAAAGCCATAGTTAAAAGTGAATTACCTGCTAAAACAGCTGTAGATTCTCCAAATTTTATATGAGTTGATGCTTTGCCTCTTCTTAAAGAATCGTCATCCATGCAAGGTAAATCATCATGAATTAAAGAATATGCGTGAATGCACTCAACTGCAGCACCAATAATAATCAGTTGTTTGTAATTTAATTTAAAAAGAGATCCAATATCTAATAAAATTTTTGATCTTATTTTTTTACCACCAGAAAATAAGCCGTATTTCATGGCAACAATTAATTCTGATTTTTTTTGTTTAGAGATAAATCTCCTTAAAAAATAATTTGTATCTTTAGCAATTTTGTTAAGATTTTTCTGCATCTTTTTTTAAAGTTATTTTGGATATTTTTTCTTTTGTCTTTTCATTAATGTTTTTAATATTTTTTTGAAATTTTTTTTCAATTATATTATTAAGTTTGACTAAATCTTGATATTTTTCTAAAGAGTTTTCTAAATCCTTTTGATTTTCCAACTCCTCAATCATTTTATTTGCTTCATAAGTTAATTCTTCAAGAGAGAGTAAGCTATAATTATTTGGTAAATTTTTATCTTTCATATAATACTCTCAAATAATACATGAAAATTAAACTTGCAAATATTAAAAAAGCAAAGAATCTCTTAAATAAAAGTGAGTGTGTGGCTATACCTACCGAAACTGTTTATGGATTAGCAGGAAATGCTTATTCAGACCGCGCGTGTAGAAACATATTTAAATTAAAAAAAAGACCAAAAAATAATCCTCTAATAGTCCATTACCATGATTTTAAAAAAGTCAAAGAGGATTGTTATTTAAATCATAGTTTTTTTAAATTATATAAAAAATTTTGTCCTGGACCTATAACGTTTATTCTCAACTTGAAAAAAAATTCAAAAATTTCAAAAATTGCAACTAATAAAAAAAACTCACTTGCTATAAGATTTCCAAAACATCCGATTACAAGAAATTTATTGAAAGAGTTAAAATTTCCTATAGCAGCACCAAGTGCAAATATCTCCTCAAGAATAAGCGCTGTAACTTCTAATGATGTTAAAGATGATTTTGGAAAAAAAATAAAATATATTCTTGAAGGAGGAAAATCTTCAATCGGTGTTGAGTCCACAATTATTGATTTGAGAAAAAAACCAAAAATTTTAAGATTAGGAGCTTTGGATGTAAAAAAAATTAAAAAAATATTGGGAAAAAAAATATCATTCAATATCAATCCCTCTAAAATTTCTTCACCTGGTCAACTAAAAATTCATTACTCACCTGGGATTCCAATAAGACTTAATGTAAAGAAATTTAGAAAAGATGAGGCCTGTTTGCTTATTAGAAA
Source organism: Candidatus Pelagibacter sp. HIMB1483 (assembly GCF_052048135.1). Lineage (NCBI taxonomy): Bacteria > Pseudomonadati > Pseudomonadota > Alphaproteobacteria > Candidatus Pelagibacterales > Candidatus Pelagibacteraceae > Candidatus Pelagibacter > Candidatus Pelagibacter sp. HIMB1483. Next base: position 1,045,911 of record NZ_JBNAIM010000002.1, read on the forward strand.
AAAAAAAATAAGTAAAGCAAACTATTATTTTTTATCTAAAAAAGGTAATTTAACTGAAGCTGCTAAAAATTTATACAGTACTTTAAGAAAAATTAAAAAAAGCAAATACAAGTCTATAGCAGTAAGTAAAATTCCTAATGAAGGGCTGGGTAAAACTATTAATGACAGGTTGTTAAGGGCATCAAAATTTAATGGCTAATCCTCTTGAAATAATTAATTTATCAAAAACTTATAATACAAAAGAAGCTGTTAAGAATATTTCTTTTAAACTAAAACGAAATGAAATTGTTGGAATTCTTGGCCCCAATGGATGTGGCAAAACCACAACTATAGGAATGGTTTTAGGTTTACTTAAACCTACAAAAGGTAAAGTATTAATAAATGGTAAAGAAATTGAAAATCATAGAGTCAATTTATTAAATGAATTAAATTTTATTTCTCCCTATATAGAATTACCAAAAAAATTAACTGTGAAACAAAATTTGGAAGTTTATGGGAGACTTTATGATGTTAAAAAACTAAAAACAAAAATTGAATATCTATGTGAAAAATTAAGACTTGATGAATTTATCAATAAAATAACTGGAGAGCTTTCTTCTGGTCAAAAAAATAGAGTTAGTCTTGCTAAATCAATAATTAATGATCCCACAGTTTTACTTCTTGATGAGCCAACTGCATCTCTTGATCCTGAGACAGGAGATTTTGTTAGAAGTTTTTTAGAAGAGTATCAGAGAGAAAAGGAAACATCTATTTTATTAGCTTCACATAATATGGCTGAAGTTGAAAGATTGTGTTCTTCAGTGCTTATGATGAATAAAGGGTCTATTATTGATAAAGGAACTCCTAATGATCTAATTAGTAAACATGGAAGAAAAAATATGGAGGAAGTTTTTTTAAAACTCACAAGAGAAAAAATATGAATTTAAATAAAATGTATGGTCTTTTCCTCAGGCATTTTTACCTTATCAAAAGTTCTTTGCCCAGAATTTTAGATCTAATTTATTGGCCAACAATACAAATAATTCTTTGGGGATTTATTTCTAAATTTTTTTCAATTTACAGTAATTACTACAGCAATACACTGGGAATAATTCTTACATGTGCAATCCTTTATGATATTCTTTTTAGGTCCAGTATTAGTTTTAATATGCTTTTTTTAGAAGAAATTTGGAGTCGAAATTTTACAAACTTATTTATAGCTCCTCTAAAATTGAAAGAAATTATTGTATCATTAATTTTTACAGCTTTAATAAGAACTTTAATTGGATTGGTGCCTGCTATTATTTTAACTTCTCCTTTATTTGGAGTTTCAATTTTAAAATTAGGTTTTCCCTTACTTATATTGTTTTTAAGCTTATATATATTTGGAATAACGTTAGGTTTATTTGTTAGCTCTGGACTTATGAGATTTGGACCTTCTTTTGAAAATATAGCTTGGTCATCTTTATTTTTGTTAGCTCCATTGGGATGCATATATTATCCAATAGAAATTCTTCCAAATTTTTTTCAAATTATTGCAAAAGGTCTACCATTAGTTTACATTTTTGATGAAACAAGAAATATTCTTTTGAATGGTTTTGTAAATTATGAAAATATTAAACAAGCTTATATATTAAATCTAATTTATCTTCTTAGTGGAATAGCGCTATTTTATTTTTCTTTTTTAAGAGCAAGAGTTAAAGGAACATTAATTAACATGGGTGAATAATGGTGCGCCTGCTAGGAGTCGAACCCAGAACCTCCTGATCCGAAGTCAGGCGCTCTATCCAGTTGAGCTACAAGCGCATATAATATTAATATATTATTTTATGGAAAAAAAAATAAATTTGATTGTTAAAGATAGTGTTAAAAATGTCCGTGTTGATATTTTTATTAGTAAAACTGAAAATGATATTAGCAGAAATAGGATTAAAAATTTAATTTTGAGTAAAAAATTAAAAATAAATAATAAAACTATCATTGATCCAGCTAAAAAAATTTCAGAGGGCGATCATATAGTCTTAACAATACCTGAACCAAAGAAAGCTTCTCTAAAACCCTACAAATTTAAATTGGATATTATTTTTGAAGATGATGATTTGATTGTTTTAAATAAACCTGCCGGTATTGTTATGCACCCTGGGGCAGGAAATTTTGATAATACAATTGTAAATGCATTGATTAATTATGATAAAAAATCTTTATCAAATATTGGTGATGAACTCAGACCAGGAATAGTTCATAGAATTGATAAAAATACATCAGGCTTAGTTGTGATTGCAAAAAATAATCAAACCCATGAAAATCTTTCTATTCAATTTAATAATCATTCAATAACAAGAGTATACCAATTATTAATTTGGGGTAAAATTAGACCTCCAAATGGAAGGATTGAAACATTCATAACTAGAAGTTCTAAGAATAGACAAATGATGGAAGTAAGTAGGTCTAAAGGGAAAAAAGCTATCACTAATTATGAAACTATAGAAATTTTTGATAACAAAAATACTCCAACTCTTAGTTTGTTAGAATGTAAGTTAGAGACTGGACGAACACATCAAATAAGAGTTCATATGAACTATTTAGGTAATAGCATAGTTGGTGACGATAAATATAAAAAGAAATTTAAAAAAATTAAAAATATTAATCCATTATTAGAAAAAAATCTTATCAATCTTAATAGACAATTTCTCCATGCTAAAACTATCGGATTTATTCATCCCAAAAATAATAAAGAAATGACATTTAACTCAATTTTGCCACAAGAACTTGCAAAAATTTTAAAAATGCTAAGAAACACTTATAAATAAATTATTGAAAAAAAAAAATTATTAATTAGATAAAATACCTATGAATAATGTTATAAACAATAACTTACCTATCCTAAGTAGTGAGGGTGGCTTATCTGCTTACTTAGAGCAAATAAAAAAATTTCCAATGTTGGATGCTGAGGAAGAATATATGCTTGCAAAAAATTGGAAAACTACTGGAAATATTAAAGCTGCAGAAAAATTAGTAACTAGTCATTTAAGATTGGTTGCTAAGATTGCTATGGGATATAAAGGTTACGGATTACCGGTTAATGAAATGATATCTGAAGGTAACATAGGTTTAATGCAGGCTGTAAAAAAATTTGAACCTGAGAAAGGTTTTAGACTTGCAACATATGCAATGTGGTGGATTAAAGCTTCAATTCAAGAATATATATTAAGATCTTGGAGTTTAGTAAAAATTGGCACTACTACTGCTCAAAAAAAATTATTTTTTAATCTTAAAAAATTAAAAAACCAGATAGCGCCTCAGACGGAAGGTGATTTGAGAAATGAACATGTTGATGAAATTGCAAATAAACTTGACGTAAGTAAAGAGGAAGTTGTTTCAATGAATCGAAGATTATCAGGAAAAGAATTTTCACTTAATGCACAAGTTGGAGAAGATGGAGATGAATGGCAAGATTGGTTGGTTGATAAAGAATTAGACCATGATCTAAAATTTGCTCATCAGGAGGAAATGGAACAAAGAAAAGACTTATTAAAAAACTCAATTAAGGTTTTAAACGATAGAGAAAGAGAAATTTTGTATTCAAGAAGATTAAATGATGATCCTATGACTTTAGAAGATCTAAGTAAAAAATATAAAATTAGTAGAGAACGAGTTAGACAAATTGAAAATAAAGCTTTTGAAAAATTACAAAAACATATGTTACTTCTGGCAAAATCTAAAAATCTTCTTCCTGTAAATTAAATTTCGAACGGGTTTTCTATTAAAATAGTATCATCCCTTTCTGGACTTGTAGATATACTTGAGATTTTAGTCCCAATAAAATCTTCTACAGCATAGATATAATTTTTTGCATTTTCGGGAAGTTCATCAATGTTTTTAATTCCATTAGTAGAAGTTTTCCAGCCAGGAAAAGTTTTGTAAATTGGCTTAATTTTTAATTGATCTTCAACGGCAGCTGGTAAATAATCAATTTTTTCTCCATCCAAATCATACTGTATGCACATTTTTATTTCATCTAGCTCATCTAACACATCTAATTTTGTTAGAGCAATTCCATCAATACCCGAAATTTTAATCGTTTGTCTTACTAATACTCCATCAAACCAACCACATCTTCTTTTACGGCTTGTTACTGTTCCAAATTCTTTTCCTCTTGTTCCCAATAGTTCACCAATATTATCATCTAATTCTGTTGGAAATGGTCCTTCACCTACTCTTGTTGTATATGCTTTGGTTATACCTAAAACATAATTAATAGAATTAGGTCCACACCCTGAACCAGTAGCTGCAGTTGATGCAACAGTGTTTGAAGAAGTAACAAATGGATAAGTCCCATGATCAACATCTAAAAGGATCCCTTGTGCACCTTCAAATAATATCTTTTTTTTTTGTCTTTTAAACTCATCAATTTTTAACCAAACTGGCTGAGAAAATTTTAAAATTTCAGGAGCAATTTTTAATAGATCTTTTTTCAATTGATTTTTTTCAAATATTTTTTTTCCCAAACCTTTTCTAATTGCATTATGGTGTTGCAAAACTGAGTCTAATCTTTGATCCAAATTTATTTCAGATCTTAAGTCCATAACTCTAATTGATCTTCTGCCAACTTTATCTTCGTAAGCAGGTCCAATCCCTCTTCTCGTTGTTCCAATTTTTTTTTTACCAGCAGTATCTTCTCTAATTTCATCCATTTCTTTATGAAATGGCAATATCAAATTTGCAGATTCTGAAATTATAAAGTTTCCCACATCAACTTCTACACCTTTTGATCTGATCTCTTTTATTTCATCTAATAAAGCCCATGGATCAACAACAACTCCATTTCCAATGACAGAAATTTTATTTTTTCTTACTATTCCAGATGGGAGCAATCTAAGTTTATAAGTAATACCATCAATTACTAAAGTATGTCCTGCATTATGACCACCCTGAAATCTAACCACTACATCAGCTTGTTCTGAAAGCCAATCTACTATTTTGCCTTTTCCTTCATCCCCCCATTGTGAACCTACAACAACTATATTTTTCATTATTTAAATTTTCTTTTTAAATTTATTGAACTAAGATGATTTATTGGACCATGACCCTTTCCATATTTTGGATTAGTTAATATTGCAGAATTTACATATTTAATACCAAGCTCACAAGCTTTCTTAAGACTTTTTCCACATGAAAATAAAGTTGTAATTGCACTTGATAAAGTACATCCTGTTCCATGGGTATTTTTTGTTTTATGCCTTAAACTATAAAAAACTTTAAGATCTTTTTTGTTAAAAAATACATCCTCTACTTTTGTTGATTTTAGATGACCACCTTTAATTAATACATTTTTAGCCCCTAAATTAATTAACTTATTTGCTGCAAGTATCATATCTTCTTTATTTCTTATTTTAACTCCAGTTAAAATTTCTGCCTCAGGAATATTAGGAGTAATTAAATAAACTTTTTTTATAAGTTTTTTTTTTAAAACCTGTATTGCATTATTATCAATTAATTTAGTCCCTCCTTTTGCAACCATAACAGGATCTAAAATAATTTTTTTTACTTTAATCTTATTTAAAGACTTAATAACACTTTCAATAACAGCAGATGAATGAAGCATACCAATTTTGATAGCATCAGGCTTTATATCACTTGATGTAAAGATTATTTGATTTTTTATCTCATCAGCATTAATGGGTATAACTGACTTCACCCCTTTTGTATTTTGAACAGTCACAGCTGTGATTGCTGTCATTGCATATGATCCAAGACTAGTTACTGTTTTAATATCAGCTTGAATGCCTGCACCACCTGATGAGTCTGATCCTGCAATAATTAAAATTTTTGATTTTGGTTTCAATTTATTTGATAGTTTTTGAAATTATATTAATGCATTTTTTTAGTAAAACTTTATTTTTGCTTTCTCCCATTATTCTTATTTTTGGTTCAGTTCCAGATTTTCTCACAAGAATACGGCCTTCCCCTTTTATTAATCTATTGGCAATTTTAATAGATTTTTTTACTGACGATTTCATCAATATTCTATTATCTTTGATCCTAATATTTTCCAAAATTTGAGGAATTTTCTCAAATACGTTGAAAAATTTACTGGCCTTTAATTTCTTACTTAAAGCCTGAATAACCTCTAAAGCTACAAGTAATCCATCACCAGTTGTAGCAAATTTTCCAAGAATTATATGTCCTGATTGCTCACCACCTAAATTAAACTTTTTTTTTTGCATTATTTCTTTAACATATCTATCACCAACATTTGCTCGTATAAATTTTATTTTTTTTGATTTAAAAAATTTTTCTAATCCATAGTTAGACATTAATGTTCCAACAACACCCCCTTTAAGAATTCTTTTCTTTTTCCAAAGAAGAGCTAATGCTGCAATAATTTGATCTCCATCAATTATGGATCCATTCTCATCACACATTATAATTCTGTCGGCATCTCCATCTAATGAAATACCCAAATCGGCTTTATATTTCCTAACAAATTTTTGTAATTTATTTGGATAAGTTGAGCCACAATTTTTATTTATATTAAACCCATTAGGTTTATTTCCAATAATTGTTAATTTTGCTCCTAATTGTCTTAATAAATTGGGTGCAGATTTATATCCAGCACCATTTGCACAATCTAAAACTATCTTAATATTCTTTAACCTTAAATTTTTAGGAATTTTTTTCTTCAAAATTTTAATATACTCATCAGTACCTGTTTCTAACCTTTTTACCCTTCCTAAAAGTTTTGGTTTTGATAAATGATGTTGAACATTGCTATCTATTAGATGTTCAATTTTTTTTTGTATTTTATCAGATAATTTTAATCCATCAGGTCCAAATAATTTTAAACCATTATCATAAAATAAATTATGGGAAGCTGTTATCATTATACCAAGATTTGCATTCATAGATTTAGTTAGCATTGCCAAGCCATTTGTTGGTAAAGGGCCCAAAGTATAAACGTGCATACCAGCAGAGGCCAAACCTGACACTAATGCTGGTTCAAGTGCATAACCAGAAAGTCTAGTGTCTTTTGCGATTATAGCTGTTTGTTTTTTTTTTTTTAAATTTGTAAAATATTTCCCTGTCGCTAATCCAAATTTAAAAAACATGTCTCCATTAATATTTTTACTGTTAACCTGGCCTCTAATACCATCTGTACCAAAATATTTCATATTTACTTAATAAGTTCTTTAAATACTTTTATGCTTTGATTTATTTCATTGACATCATGTACTCTAATCATTTGTACACCCTGCATCATTGCAAAAACACTTGTGCTAACTGTTCCTCCAATTCTTGACAAACTATCATTTTTTCCAGACAACTCTTTAATATATTTTTTTCTGGAAATCCCAAGCAATATAGGTAATCCTAAAGAATGGTAAATTGAAATATTCTTAATTATTTTCATATTATGTTTCAAATTTTTTCCAAAACCTATGCCAGGATCTAGAATAATATTATTATGTTTAATTCCAATTTTTCTCAAAAATTTAATTTTTTTTTCAAAAAAATCATAAATGTCCAATAATACATTGTGATATTTTGGGCTTTTTTGCATTACGTCAGGGTTTCCAAGAGAATGTTGTAGCACAAAAGGGATTTTATATTTTTTTAAAATATCTACAGATTTTTTGTCATACTCAAGACCAGAAATATCATTTATTAAATATACTCCTAATTTTATTCCTTTCTCCATAATATCCGACTTTCTTGTATCGAGAGATATCAATTTTTTTTTATCAATTTTTTTTAAGATATCTTTAATTCTATCCCATTCAACTTTAAGGCTTACTGGTTGTGAGCCTGGTCTTGTAGACTCACCACCAATATCAACAAGATCTGCACCACATTTAAATAGGAAGTCTAAATGTTTTTTTGCATAATCAATTTTAATATACTTTCCTCCATCAGAAAAACTATCAGGTGTAATGTTCAAAACACCCATGATTTTTGGTATTGATTTGAAATTTAAATTTTTAATATTTTTTTTACTATTGGTAATTAGTTTTATATCTTTTTTAACTTTTTTTTTTAAATTAGTTGATAATTTATAAATGTCATTTAAATTTATTATCTTTTTTGATTTTCTTGAAATTATTTCAAGCTTATCAAATGAAATATCACTGTTACCATTAAGTGGTAAAGCTTTTTTTTTCTTAACTAAAGTTTTTGAATTTGATCCATAATAGAAATTACACGCTCTAGTGTAATATCTGTTCATGAATTTTAGTGAACTATTTTTGGTTTTAAGCCCATTGCACCCAAAGCAGAACTTTGATCATCCTTATCCTCTGGTTTCTCTAAAACTTTATCTTTAGGATATACGTTTTTATTGATTATATTTTCAATTTCTTCTCCTGTTAAAGTCTCATAGGTCATTAAAGCCTTCGCAATTTTGTGTAAATCGTCTATTTTTTCAGTTAATATTTTTTTTGCTTGATTGTAGCCTTCATCAACTAATTTTCTAATTTCTTTATCAATTTTTTGAGCAACTGCTTCAGATACAGATTGCGTTTGTGTTACTGATCTTCCTAAAAAAACTTCCTCTTGATTTTCGCCATATTCTACTGGTCCCATTTCTTCACTCATCCCATATTTTGTTACCATTGCTCTAGCAAGTTGTGTTGCTTGATTAATGTCTGATCCAGTTCCCCCACCTGCACCAGTAGTGATGTCATCTTTTCCAAATATTAGTTCCTCTGCAACTCTGCCTCCGAAACATACTGCTAACCTTGCTTTAAGATACTTAATTGAATAACCGTGTTTGTCTCTCTCTGGAAGATTCATAACCATACCTAAAGCTCTACCTCTTGGAATAATTGTTGCTTTATGGATTGGATCATAACTGGGCATGTTAAAAGAAACTAGTGCATGACCACCCTCGTGATAGGCTGTTAATTTTTTTTCATCTTCAGTCATAACCATTGATCTTCTTTCAGCACCCATCATTACTTTATCTTTAGCTTCCTCAAACTCAGTCAAGGTTACAATTCTTTTATTCTTTCTAGCTGCTAATAAAGCTGCCTCATTAACTAGATTAGCTAAATCCGCACCTGAAAAACCTGGAGTTCCTCTAGCGATAGTTCTTAAGTTTACATCAGGAGCCATCTTAATTTTTTTTACATGAACTTTTAATATTTTTTCTCTACCAATTATATCCGGATTTGAGACTACAACCTGTCTATCAAATCTTCCTGGTCTTAATAAAGCAGGATCTAAAACATCCGGTCTATTAGTTGCTGCAATTATTATTACACCTTCGTTTGTATCAAAACCATCCATCTCAACTAAAAGTTGGTTAAGTGTTTGTTCTCTTTCATCATTTCCACCACCTAACCCAGCACCTCTGCTTCTACCAACAGCATCAATTTCATCTATAAAAATTATACATGGAGAGTTTTTTTTACCTTGTTCAAACATGTCTCTAACTCTAGATGCTCCAACACCAACAAACATCTCAACGAAATCTGATCCTGAAATTGTAAAAAAAGGTACTCCTGCTTCACCAGCAATTGCTCTCGCTAATAAAGTTTTTCCTGTGCCAGGAGGTCCAACTAAAAGAGCTCCTCTTGGTATTTTACCTCCAAGTCGACTAAATTTTTTTGGATCTTTTAAAAATTCTACAATTTCTTCAACTTCTTCTTTTGCTTCCTCAACACCAGCAACATCATTAAACGTAATTTTGCCTTTAAGTTCATTCATCATTTTTGCTTTGGATCTTCCAAAACCCATTGCTCCACCTTTTCCACCTTGCATTTGTCTCATAAAAAAAATCCAAACTGCGATTAATAACAACATCGGGAACCATGATAACAATACGCCAAATAATGATGGCATTTTTTCATCAATAGGAGCTGCAGAAATACTTACTCCTTTTTCTGAAAGTTTTTCAATTAAATTTGGATCATTTGGAGAATATGTTGTAAAACTTTTTCCATTAGAATAAACGCCCTTAATGTTATTACCTTGTATTTCTACTTTTAAAACTTCGCCGTTATCCACAGAAGTCAAAAATTCTGAAAAAATAATTTGATCACTTCCCCTATTATTTGATTGGGGATTTTTAAACATATTATATAGGCCAATAGTTAAAAAAACTATAATTGCCCACATTGCTATATTTTTTATATTCATAAAGTATAAAATAAGAATTATTACTAATTAAACAAGTGACAAATTGTAAAAAGTATCAATATTTTAATGTTCTTTTGTCACAATTATTGATTGATTCACCTTTTCAACTATACATCCACCTAAGGTCGACTTTTTAAGTCGATTATTTTCAACATCTTTGATGATTTTATCTAATTTACTTCCTCTAACTGAATAATATTTTTTTCCAACTAATTTTAAAACTTCTGAGAAAGTTCTAAAAACTACCTCGTAAGGTTGTTTAAAAAAATTTAAATTTATAATTAAATTATTTTTTTTATATGAAAAAAAACTATTTTTTTTCAAATTTTCCCTAACATAAAAATCAACTACATCATTTGAGTATTTTAAATTTTGAATTGTTTTTAAAAATTTTTTTTTATCCAAGCCATCTTTTTGAAGTTCATAAATTAATTTTCTTACTCTAATCCTTTGGAATTTTTCATCTGAATTTGTTGGGTCTTTGACATAAAAATTAAAAACTTTATTTGACAAATAAACTAAATCCTCTTTTTTTTCATATATTAAAGGTCTAAATATATTCATACTATCAATAGTGCTTTTTGGACCCAATGAAACTAAGCCTTTTAATCCACTTCCTCTTAAAAATCTTATAAAAAAATTTTCAATTAAATCGTCTTTATGATGTCCTAATAAAATATTTTTAATATCTAATTTTTCACATCTTCTAAATATTAATTCATATCTTTTAATTCTTGCTTGAGACTGAATATTTTTGAGAGGTTTTTTTCCCTTCCAAGTTAAAATTTCTGATTTTATAAATTTTTTCTTCAATAAGTTTAGCACAAACTTAGCTTCTTTCGTAGATTCGGGTCTAAGTTTATGATCTACGATAAAAAACTTAACAGATAGTCTTTTTTTTATTGAATAAATTTTAGCTAAAAAGGCCAAAGCTAAACTGTCAGGCCCTCCCGAAACTGCAACAGCAAAATTATCTTCAATATTTAATGATTTTTCAAATCTTTTATAAATGTTATTTATTTTTTTAATTTTTAACTTATCTTTTAAAAGTTTAGGAATTTTGATTATTACATTCAAATTTTTGCGACTCATATTTAGCTTTTTGGATCACTGATTGATTAGCATCTGGATACTGTTTTTCAACACCGTTGATCATTTTACAACCTTGATCCTTTTCTCCAATCTGAACCATGGATACACCAAGCTTTAATAAATTTATAGGAGCTTTTTCACCTTTAGGATATTTTTGATATCCTTCTAAATATGCTGATGCAGCATCAGTATAAAGTTGTCTTATTCTAAAAGTTTCAGCATACCAATACTGAGCATTTCCAGCTAAATCATGTTCTGGGTTAGTATTTACAAACTCTCTAAAAGCTCTTTCAGCAGTTGAATAATCTCCAACTTTTAAAAAACTTGTAGCAAACTGATATTGTTTTTCCGGAGTCTCGTTAGGAAGAATTTTTTCTTCAGCTTGAAAACTTTCTGTAACTATTGAAGCTGTTGTATCAATTGATTGAGTTTGTTGTGAGGTTTCATTCGTATTTGTATCTTTATAGGAAATAGATCCTAAATCTTGTGGTTGTGAGCTTCCAGGTAAATCTTCGTTTTGATTTTTTTTAGTATTTTTTGTTATTTTTTTTATTGTTTCATCAGATGATAAGGCATTTTCTAAATCTTGAAATCTTAATTGATTGTCAGCCTGAACTTTAGACAATCTGTTTGATAATTTATCTAATTTAAAATTTATTTCTTCAAATTTATTTGTAAGTTGTTGGAATTGATTTTCAATTTCTGAGAGCTTTAATAAATGTCTTGTTAAAACGTCCTCTGAATTAACATCTAAGTTATTATTTAAATTAATTTCACTGCTGTTGTTGTTTGTCTCTAATGATCCTGAATAAACTGCTTTTTCTAAAGTTTTTATATCATTTTGTAATTGATCAATTATTTCATAAATATTGTGATTGTCAGCTAATGATTTTGAAAATGGAGAAAAATAAATTAAAAAAAATAAATTTATTGTGAATACTTTTAAAACGAATTTCATACATTATAAGGTTATGATTAAAATAATGGCAAAAAAAAGACCCTTAATCAAAGTTGTGATTAAGGGTCTTTAAATTTAAAAAATTAATTTGCTTTTACTGTTACAGATCTTCTATTTTTTGACCAAGCTAGTGGATTAGAACCTGAATCAACTGGTCTTTCTTTTCCATAACTCAAAACTGAAATTCTATCAGAAGAAATTCCGTAAGTCATAAGATAATCTTTTGCAGCATTAGCTCTTCTTTCTCCAAGTGCTAAGTTATACTCTCTTGTTCCTCTTTCATCTGCATGTCCTTCAAGAACAATGGTAACATCAGAATTTTTTCTTAACCATGCTGCTTGTTTTCTCAAAGTTTCTCTTGAAGCAGTTGTTAAAACTGACTCATTTGTTGCGAAGAAAACTCTGTCAGGAACTCCTGATGCTAAATATTCAACTGTGTCAGTTCCAGTGTAAACATCACCTTGCATTTGGCCAGTTGATTTCTTTGATGTGGCACATGCAGATAACACTAAACACGCAACTGTTATTAAAAAAGCGTTTTTTAGAATTTTGTTTAATTTCATTATTGCTCCTTGGTCAATATTTCTTATTCTTAACTTTTTCACAACTACTTAGATGTTTCAAGTTAAAAAATCAAGATATTTTAGGTTAATTGCTTAATAAAGATGACCATGATGGGTCTGAGGCATCTGTCGGGGTGTCAACAAGCCTCTCATTGTAACCTGTCAAATCTATCGACCATAATTTAGCAGAAAAACCCTCTCCTTTGTCGTCTGTTTTGGTTTCTCTATAAAAAATTAAAACTCTTCCATTAGGTGACCATGATGGAGCCTCTTGATAGTAATTTTCAGTAAGTAATCTTTCACCACTACCATCAGTTCTCATCACGCCTATGTAAAATTTTCCTTTATGTAATTTTGTAAATGCAATTAGATCTCCTCTTGGGGACCAAACTGGAGTTCCATATAAACCTTTTCCAAATGAAATTCTTTTAACATTGCTGCCGTCACTCTTCATTACATAAATTTGTTGGTATCCACTTCTGTCAGAATTAAAACAAATATATTTTCCATCTGGTGAATAAGAAGGCGATGTATCAATTGAAGGATGATTAGTAATTTTTTCAACAATTCTATTTTCTAAATCCATTGTATAAATATCTGAATTACCATCTTTTGCAAAGCTCATAATTATTTTTTTTCCATCTGGAGAAAATCTAGGAGCAAATGTCATTCCTGGAAAGTCACCAACAACCTCTTGAATTCCTGTTTCAATATCAAGGAGATAAACTCTTGGTAAATTTCTAAAATAGGACAAGTAAGTTACCATTTGATTTGTTGGATTGAATCTAGGGGTCAATACAAGTTCATTACCTAAAGTTAGAAATTTATTATTCGCACCATCTTGATCCATTATAGCTAATTTTTTTATTCTTTTTGTTTTTGGTCCTTCCTCAGCTACATAAATTATTCTTGTGTCAAAATATCCTTTTTCACCAGTTAACCTTTCATAAACTTTATCAGTAATTATATGTCCAACTCGTCTCCAATTACTTGGGACTGTTGTGAAAGCAAGAGCCATCATTTCTTTTCCCGCTAATACATCCCATAATCTAAATTCAACTCTCAACTTATCATCAATATTTTTTACTTTTCCAGTTATTAAAGCTTGTGCTTTAATTAAATTCCAATCTTCAAATCTTGGTTTTAAATTTGCTATATCAGGCGCTTGAAGAAATGCATCTTTGTTAAGAGGGTTAAACAATCCAGAAATTTTTAAATTATTTTCAATAACTTTAGAAATTTCTGAACCTATATCTTTTTTATTTAAAATTTTTTCGAAGTTTTTCTTTGAGTTTTCGTCAATTGATAAAGGAGAAACTGCAATAGGTAGTGGATTTAAGTTTCCTCTTGTAATATCAACCTCAATCAGAGCTAAAGAATTTGTATGAAAGATAAAGATAAAAAATATAAAAAAAATTTTTTTCATAGTAGTATATTAACCCTCCAGCATCTCTCTTGCATCAAAATTTAACTGTAATTCTTTCCATCTTTCGTATCCTGTGGTTGGAACTCTCAGTGGTTGACACAATTTAATCGCCCTTAAAGCACTTTCAGCTAAAACTTTGTAGAATCCCTGTCCTGGCTTATTCATTCTCGCATGATCCAAAATTTCAGATTGTAAAATTGTTCCATCTGGATTCAATAAAAGTTTTATTCTTACTAATAAATTCTCATTGTAAGGTAAACCTAACGGAATACTCCAACATCCAAATATTTGTGCCTTTAGTGCATCCTCCTCACTTAAAGATAATCCTACGTTATCTACATTTTTCTGTTGATCTTGAGTCACTTTGTTTGTTTTTTTTGTTGTATCAGCACTTTCAACTTTAGATTTATCAATTAATGCTGCTATATTATTAGGATCAAATAATTCCTTTTTTTCAAATTCAGATACCTGTTTCACCTCATTGTCAATTTTTTCAGGATTTTGCTTATCTTCTTTTATTTTTTCAATTTTTTCCACTTTGTCGTCTGGCATTGGTACAGAATCAGGTTTTATCTTTTTTACTTTTTTTGGTGGTGCTTGCTCGGATACCAACTTTTTTTCCTTTTCTTTAATTTTTTCAATTGTTTTTTTTGCTTTTGGTGCAAAAGGAATATTTGTTTTGTCTGTAATTTGAATTAGCTCCACAGAAACTATTGGTGGGAGATCGATGGGTTTTTTTGCTAAAAATGGCAAACTAAATGCTGTAATCATAATTATAATGAGATGCAAAACAGAAGAAATTACAATACTTCTATTCACTTTTGTTACCTCTCTTTGTAAGGCTCAGATATAAGTGCTACTTTTGTAAAACCAGAGCCAGATAGTAAACCCATAATTTCAAGCACCCTTCCATAATTTATTGTTTTATCACCTCTAACGTAAATTCTCGTGTCTGTTCTGTTTTTTGAAACAGCAAGTACTTTTGCAATAATTTTTTCATACTCTACTTTTGACTCCTGAATAAAAATTTCACCTTTTGAATTTATAGAAAGTGTTAAAGGTTCAGCCTCTTCAGGTAGAGAGTCTGCTGAGCTTTCTGGTAAATCTACTTGCACTCCTACTGTTAATAATGGTGCTGTAACCATAAAAATTATTAATAACACTAACATGACGTCTACAAATGGTGTAACATTTATTTCGCTCATTGGTTCTTTTGATGAACGATTTAATTTAAATGCCATTTTAAATAATTGTTAGAAATCTTTTTGAAAAATTTTCTAATCTTTTAGAGTATAAACCTGAATCGTTGTTGAATTTATTATAAGCGATTACAGCTGGTATAGCTGCTAACAATCCTAATGCAGTAGCAAAAAGTGCTTCTGCAATACCAGGTGCAACAATAGCTAAACTTGTGTTTCGTGAAATTGCAATAGATTGAAATGAATTCATAATTCCCCAAACAGTACCAAACAAACCAATAAATGGCGCTGTAGAACCTACGGTAGCTAAAAAAGTATACCCTTTACTTATTTTAGACATTTGTTTTTCAATGCCAGTTTCTAACATTGTTGTCATTCTTTCGTGTAAATCAGTTTTCGATCTCCTTTTTAACAAATTTTGCATTGCATCTTTAAAGACTAATGCCATAGGATCTTCTATATTTGAGGGAAGATTATTGTAAAATGACTCCGCAGATTTAGAGTTCCAAAACTTTGTCTCGAATTCTTCTGTAGATTGATTTATCTTTTTAAACAATCTGATTTTTTCTATAATAACAGCCCATGAGTAAATAGAACAAACTATCAATATTATAATTACAGATTTAACAATAATATCTGCACGTATAAATAAACTTAATAGAGAAAAATCAGTGTTAGATGCTAATCCTACAGCTTGAGATGAAATATCTGCTTCCATAATGCCTTCTCACACTTAATTGTGTCATGAATTTGTCTTCAAATTATTATATTATTCCTCAATTTTATGCGTTTCATGATAAAAACTAGCAATTAATATTGCATCTGCTTTGTTAGAATCTTTTTTTTTTGATAGTTTAGATGAAAAATATGGAAACGTTTCTATGGCTTTTGTCCTACTAGCGTCTTTTTCTGAGTTAATTAGACCAAAATATTTTTTCCATTTAGCTGGTCTAACAAAATACATAGGTAATTGCATTGCAGAACAGATGCCTTTCAAAGTACCAAACGACTGTCCAAAATTAAACATACTAGTCACTCCTTGTCCTGGCATAGCTGATACTTGTTCAATTACAACCCTTATATCTTGATTTGAATTTTTATGGACTCTTTTTGAAATTTCATTAAATATTTGAGAGCCATTTACTTGTCTCTTATTTTTTTTCCCCTCAGCCATTGTTGGCATTTCAATTACATCAAGGATTTTACCATCCTCAAAAAAACAAATTGATCCAGATATTCCAGGGTCTATTCCAATTATTAACATAATTTATTATACAAATTTAGCATTTGAATAAAAATTTTGTACATCATCATCGTCTTCTAGTGAGTTAAAAAAATTAATCAAACTCTCTTTTTTTTCTTTTGAAATCTCAACACCATTGAGCGGAACCCACTCAATTTCTGTTGATATAAAATTAGTTATCTCTTTCTCTAATTCTTTTTTAACATTATAAATTTCATTAACAGAGCATTGAATTTCATGAAAATCATCATTAGTTTTACATTCATCTGCACCTGCTTCGATAGCTAATTCAAAAATACGTTCATCAGAAATCTCATTTTTATCAATTTTGATTATTCCTAGTTGATTAAAATTATGTGATGCTGAACCTTGAGTTCCGAGACTTCCCCCAGCTTTTTGAAAAATTGTTCTTATATTTGATGCAGTTCTATTTCTATTTTCTGTTAAAGTTTCTACTATTACAGCCACTTTATCAGGTCCAAATCCCTCATACCTAAGATTCTCGAAGCTTAACTCTGTATTGACAGATGATTTATCAATAGCTCTTTCAATATTATCTTTAGGCATATTTGCTGTTCTCGCAGCTTGAATTGCAGATCTTAATCTTGGATTCATGGTGGGGTCTTTATCACCAAGTTTTGCTGCTACAGTAATCTCTTTAGATAACTTAGAAAAAATTTTGGATCTCTGTTTATCAGCCTTACCTTTTTTATGCTTTATACCCGCCCAATGTGAATGCCCTGCCATAATTATTTAATTCCTATTAAGCTGACCTCCAAAAATATAACTTTCTATTTTTTTCGCTAAACCAGTTTCTATATTACAATCTACAATAACACCACATAAAGTGGCATCACCTTTTGCAGGATAATGCTTAACTGAATCTTTTTTCATAAACCTATTTAAAGAATTATCTTTGTTCATTCCTATAACTGAATCATAATCTCCACACATTCCTGCATCCGTTTGATAGGCTGTTCCATTTTTTAAAACTCTTGCATCATTAGTTGGAATATGAGTATGAGTACCAATTACAAGAGTTGCCTTTCCATCAAAAAAATGTCCTATAGCATTTTTTTCACTTGTGATTTCTCCATGGAAATCTACAATTAAAATGTCATAATCTTCTTTCAATTTATATTTTTTTAAAAATTTTTCTGAAATTTCAAAAACATCATCACATTTTTTCATGAAAACATTCCCCATTAAATTTAAAACACCAATTTTTACATTTTGTTCAGTTGTATAAATTTCAAATCCTTTTCCTGGAGAAGGTTCAAATAAATTTTTTGGGCGAAGTAATCGATTTTCTTTGTCAATGAAATCCATTATATCTTTTTGATCCCATACATGATTCCCAGTTGTAATTACATTTACTCCACAATTAAAAAAATCTTGACATATTTCTTTTGTCAGTCCCACACCTGCCTCAGCTGCATTTTCTCCATTTACTATTACGAAATCGATATTATTTTTTTTAATTTGGTTAAGAAGATTGTTCATAATTTTAGAACAACCTGAAACTCCAATAACATCTCCTAAAAATAAAATTCTCATACAATTCCTTTATTTGTTACTATGTGATCCAATTTAAAATCATATTTATTTGTTGGAATTTTTTTTAATTCTTGAAAAGAGTAAGCTAATCCAATTGTTATAACTTTTTTATTTTTTTTAATTTTATTAATGTATCTATCATAAAATCCACCACCATAACCAATCCTATTTAAGTCCTTATCAAAAGCAACTAATGGTACCAATAAAATATTTGGAAAAACTATTTTACTTGAAATAGGCTCTGGTATTCCATATCTATTTATTGAAAGAGGGTCGTCAATTGACCAACGAAAAAAATCCATTTGAAAATTCTTTTTTATCTTTGGTAAAGAAATTTGGTAATTTTGTTTTTCAAATTTCTTTAAAATTTCAATTGGATTAACTTCATAATTATAGGGATAATAGCCACCTACAATTTTCTTGTATCCCTTATTCTTTATCAAAATTTCTATTATATTTTTAAAATTAATAACTAAGTTATTAGAAATATTTTGTTTTCTAGTTTTAAGTATTTTTTTTCTAATTTCAGATTTATTCACAAAAATTAATTAAGATAAGTTCTCTAAATTTGCTTTTTCAACAAAGCTTGATATTTCATCAGCAGCTTCATCAATTAGTTTTTCGTAGTTTTTTTGATTTATTTCAATTTCATTTTTTAATTTAATATGATTTTCATTTAATTCTTTTATTTCTTGTTCTTTTCTATCTCTATATTCATAAATTAAAGATTTAAGTTCTTTGAATTTGTCGGAAAGGTTTTTTAATTCATCTTTTTTTTGTTCTACTTTTTTTTTAGTCTCATAATATTCATCCATCACTTTTACAGCAGTAATAAGTAAAAGTTTATTTTCACCAAGATTCCCTAAATCATTTTTAAGATTATTAAATTTTTGATTAATTTGAATTAATAGTTCCTCTAAATGTTCTTCTTGCCCATCTTCACAGGATAGCAAAAATTCTTTACCATTAAATTTAATACTTACGTTTGCCATTTATCTATTTCATCTATTAAAGTATCTGTTTCTTGATTTAATTCATCAATTTTCTCTGAGAACTCTATGTGTTTTTTTAGCTCTACTTTTTCTTGATTTTGAAATTCCTCTAATTTTTTACTTAAATCATTGTAATCAGTTACCAAACTTTTATATTTTTCCTCTAATTCTTGCTTTTCAATTTCTAATTGATTTTTTTGAGTACTTAAATCTGTAATATCTTTTTTTATATCCCGATTTTTTAGATTTAAGTTTTTTAATTTTGTTAACGCTAAATTAAGTTTTTTTTCTTTTTCGATCACAGAATTCATATATATATAATTATATTATTAAATAGAATCTTCTTAGTCTAGACAGGATAATTGCTTGAACAAACTTTATAAAGAATTAGCAAATTGTATTAGATTTTTATCTATTGATGCTGTTCAAAAAGCAAATTCTGGACATCCTGGGATGCCAATGGGAATGGCGGATGTAGCAACAGTTCTTTTTAGAGATTTTTTAAATTTTAACCCTAAAAATCCAAGTTGGATTAATAGAGATAGATTTGTGCTTTCAGCAGGTCATGGATCAATGCTACTTTACTCATTACTTTACCTAACCGGTTATAAAAGAATTTCTTTACAAGATATAAAAAAATTTAGACAACTAGACTCAATATGTGCAGGTCATCCTGAATATCACCCTAATACAGGTATTGAAACTACAACAGGACCATTAGGACAGGGAATTTCTAATGCTGTTGGATTTGCAATTTCTGAAGAAATCCAAAAAAATAGATTTGGTAAAAAGAAAATCAATCACAAAACCTATGTGCTTGCAGGTGATGGTTGTTTAATGGAGGGGATAAGTCACGAAGCTTTAAGTCTCGCTGGACATTTAAAACTAAAAAATCTCATATTATTATTTGATAATAATTCTATTTCAATTGATGGTCCAACTAATCTAGCTGTTTCAGACGATCATGAAAAAAGATTTAAAAGTTATGGCTGGAACTATATAAAAATAAATGGTCATAACTATAAAGAGATTTCAAAAGCTCTAAATAAAGCTCAAAAATCTAAAAAACCTATCGCAATTTCTTGTAAAACAACAATTGGTTACGGATCACCTAATAAAGGTGGAAAAGCATCTTCTCATGGAAGTCCTTTGGGTGAGGAAGAAATTAAATTAGTCAGAAAAAAACTGAAGTGGAATTATGAGCCTTTTATAATACCAGATTATTTATTAGATGAATGGAGAAATATAGGAAAAAAAGCAGAACAAAAAGCAAAAAAACAAGATATAAAATTTAAAAAAAATTTAAATAGTTACAAAATAACTTCATTAAAAAATTTAATTGAAAATTCAAAAAATGAATATTTAAAAAATTTAAAATCAATTGCTACAAGAAAAACTTCTGAGATGTTTTTAGATATTGCAACTAAATTGCCAAATTTAATTGGTGGCTCAGCTGACTTAGCTGGTTCAAATAATACCAAAACAAAAAATCATAAAATAATTAAACCAGGTAATTTCTCAGGAAATTATATTCATTTTGGAGTAAGAGAACATGCCATGTGTGGGATAATGAATGGAATAGCCTTACATAGTGATCTAATTCCTTATGGTGGAACTTTTTTAATATTCAGTGATTATTGTAAGCCATCAATTAGATTAGCTGCAATGATGAAACAAAGAGTTATCTATATATTTACACATGACTCTATCGGGTTAGGTGAAGATGGTCCTACTCATCAACCAATAGAGCAATTAACAAGTCTTAGATCAATTCCAAACTTAAACGTATTTAGACCATCTGACCTAATTGAAACTTTTGAATGTTGGCAATTAGCAATTGAAAGTAAAAACACACCAAGCGTTATAGCTTTAACCAGACAAGGGATTAAACCAGTGAGAGTAAATAGATCATCTAAAAATGAGTCATCAGCCGGAGCATACGAAATTTCAAGAACTGGAGATAGTATAAATGTTACAATTATAGGAACTGGATCTGAAACTAGTTTGGCAAGTGAAGTTAGTCATAAATTAGCCACAGAAGGTATTTATTCCAAAGTTATA
The DNA here is from genome assembly GCF_052048135.1 of Candidatus Pelagibacter sp. HIMB1483. Classification (NCBI taxonomy): domain Bacteria; kingdom Pseudomonadati; phylum Pseudomonadota; class Alphaproteobacteria; order Candidatus Pelagibacterales; family Candidatus Pelagibacteraceae; genus Candidatus Pelagibacter; species Candidatus Pelagibacter sp. HIMB1483. The sequence goes on from NZ_JBNAIM010000002.1 coordinate 1,067,118, forward strand.
TCAATGCCTTGCCAAAGATTATTTGACCAACAAAGTGAAGGCTATAAAAATAAGATTTTAAATGAGACTGAACTTGTTGTTTCAATTGAAGCTTCTGAAACAAGTTATTGGAAAAAGTATACTGGTAGAAGTGGATTAAATTTCGGAATAAATGATTTTGGAAAAAGTGCTCCTTATAAAGATATTTATGATCACTTTGAATTAAATCCAGAGAGTATTATAAAAAAAATCAAACAGCAATTATGAGTATAAAAGTTGGTATTAATGGGATGGGTAGAATCGGTAGAATGATCATCCGATCTATTATTGAAAACGATAATAAGAATATTGAAATAAAGCATATTAACAACAGAACCAGCTCTGAAGCTTGCGCATCTCTATTAAAATATGATTCAATTCATGGAAAATTTAATGCTGAAATTGATTTTGATGAAAGACACTTAATTATCAACAAGAAAAAAATTACTTTTAGTCAAGAAACAAATTTAGAAAACATTAATTGGAGTATGTATGGCGTCGATTATGTTTTTGAGTGCACTGGTAAATTTAATTCTAAGGATAAATTATTACCACATCTTAATAATGGAGCAAAAAAAGTTTTAGTATCAGCTCCATGTAAAGATGCAGATAAAACTATAGTATTTGGAGTAAATGAGACAGAGTTAAAAAAAGATGATAAGATTATTTCTGCTGCATCCTGTACAACAAATTGCCTAGCGCCTGTTGCTCACGTTCTTAATGAAAACTTTGAAATTGAAAAAGGTTTTATGACAACAATCCATGCTTTCACAAGTGATCAAAGAATTTTAGATAACTCACATAAAGATCCTAGAAGAGCTAGATCTGCAAGCCAATCTATTGTGCCAACCTCAACTGGTGCCTCTAAAGCTATTGGTGAAATTATACCCTCTCTTAAAGGTAAATTAGAGGGAGTTGCGATGAGAGTGCCTACACCAAATGTTTCATTAGTTGAGCTGGTATTTTGCACAAAAAAAGATTTAAGTATTGAAAAAATTAATTCAGCATTTCAAAATTTTAGTAAAAAAAATAAAGTTCTTGAAATCACAAAAGAAAAACTTGTATCTATAGACTTTAATCACAATCCCTCTTCTTCAATTGTAGACTCTAGTTTAACAAATGTAGTAGGCAAAAATATGGGTAAAATTTCAGCGTGGTATGATAATGAATGGGGTTTTTCAAATAGAATGTGTGATATCGCTGAATACCTTCATAAGATTTCTTAATGAACCGTATTAAAGATCATGAAAATCTTAATCACAAAAAAGTTTTATTAAGATTAGATTTAAATGTTCCATTAAAAAATGGAATTATTACAGACCACACTAGAATAGATAAAATTCTTCCAATAATTGAATTTTTATTAAACAAAAATTCAAAAATTATAATAATTTCTCATGTTGGACGACCAAAAGGAAAAGTAAATAAAGAACTTTCATTAAAGCCAATTTGTGAAAGTTTAGAAAAAAAAATAAATAAAAAAATTAAAATTTTAAATGAAAATATTTTTGAATTAAAGAAAGATGATTTATTTAAAAATTCTAAAGAACAAATTGTTTTTTTAGAAAATATAAGATTTTATGAAGAAGAAGAAAAAAATGACCAAAATTTTTCAAAACATTTGGCCGAGTTGGCAGACTTGTACGTAAACGATGCTTTTTCTTGTTCTCATAGAGCTCATGCTTCAGTGTGTAAAATAACAGAATTTTTGCCATCTTTTGCTGGATTGCAATTGGAAACAGAAATAAATGCTTTAAAAAAAGTTACCACAGAAATTAAAAGACCTGTGACTTGTATTATTGGAGGGTCAAAAATTTCAACTAAAATTGGAATAATAAAAAACTTAATACCTAAATTTGATAATATTTTAATCGTAGGTGGAATGGCAAACAATATAATCAAATACAAAGGTAATCCAATAGGTAAATCAATAAGTGAAGATAATTGTGAGACAATAATTGAAGAAATTTTTGAAACTTCAAATAATTACTCCTGTAAAATCTATTATCCAGAGGATGTATTAGTAGGAAAAAATATGAATGATAAATCAAGAATTAAAAAACTTGATGAAATAACAGATGATGATTTCATATTAGATATTGGTCCGAAAACTGTTAATAAAATCAAAGATATCATTGAAAAAAGCAAAACAGTTCTGTGGAATGGACCTGCGGGTTATTTTGAAAATTCAAACTTTGCAAAAGGTAGTTATGAAATTGCAAAATCAATTATTAAAAAAAATAAAGATAAATCAATTTACTCTGTTGTGGGTGGTGGAGATACAATATCTGTAATAAACCAAATCAATGCAATAAGAGATTTTAACTTTGTTTCAACTGCTGGTGGTGCATTCTTAGAATACCTTGAAGGAAAAGAACTTCCTGGTATAAAAGCTCTAAATTGACATGTCAGAATTAAATAACATAGCACTTAAAATTCTTGAAAATGGAAAAGGAGTTTTGGCAGCTGATGAAAGCACTGCAACAATGACTAAAAGATTGGAAAGTGTAAAAATTCCATCAACTCCAGAAAATAGACTGTTATTTAGAGAAACACTTTTTACTGCCTCAAGTATGAAAGAATGTATTGGAGGTGTAATTTTATATGATGAAACAATAAAACAAACATCCTCAAAAAAAAATAAAATCCCAGAATTAATTTCAAAAATTGGTTCAAATCCAGGTATAAAAGTTGATACTGGTGCTAAAATTTTAGCTGGCTCACCAAACGAAAAAATCACAGAGGGTTTAGATGGTTTAAGAGAAAGATTAAAAGAGTATTATAAGCTTGGTGCAAAATTTACAAAATGGCGAGGCGTCTACAGTATATCTAAAAATTTCCCAAGCAAACTCTCAATACAATCTAATGCTCATGCATTAGCTAGATATTCTGCTTTGGTTCAAGAATGTAATATGGTTCCAATTGTAGAACCTGAAGTCCTTATGGATGGAGAGCATTCGGCAAAAGATTGCTATGAAAAAACTTCAGAAGTAATTAAAAAATGCTTTGAAGAATTGATTTTACATAAAGTAGATTTAAGAGGAATTATATTAAAACCTAATATGATCTTGGCTGGAAATAAATCTAAAGATAAAATTTCAAACGAGGAAGTTGCAAAATTAACTTTACAATGTTTGAAGAATTCAGTTCCATCAGAAGTGCCTGGAATAGCTTTTTTATCTGGAGGACAATCAGAAATAGAGGCAACCGAAAATTTAAACTTGATTAATAAATATAATGATACAAGCTTTATAATGAGCTATTCTTATGGTCGAGCTCTTCAACAAAGCGCCTTAAAATTTTGGTCAAAAGATATAAATAATATTGAAGGCACCCAAAAAGTTTTTAACCACCGAGCGAAAATGAATACGTTGGCTGCTCAAGGAAAATGGTCAAAAGAGCTTGAGAATAAATAAAAAAAAATTTATCTACTTAATTTCACCTGTAAAGATTTACAAATCATTCTATTTTGATCTAATTGATATCCTAAAACAAAAAAAAGTTAGTTTTTTTCAATTAAGACTCAAAAAAGAAAATTTGAAAAAAAAGTTAATTATTGGAAAAAAAATCAAAAAAATTTGTAAAAAATTTAATGTAAAATTTTTAATCAACGATGATGTTTATCTTGCAAAAAAACTTAATGCAGATGGATGCCATTTGGGTCAAAAAGATATGAATATCTCTGAGGCTAGAAAAATAATTGGAAATAAAATAATTGGAATTACATGTCATAACTCTATAAAATTGGCAAAAGTTGCTTATAAAAATAAAGCTAATTACTTAGCTTTTGGAGCTTTCAATTACTCAAAAACTAAAAAAGTTAAATATAGAGCATCACTAAATTTAATTAAAAAAGCTAGAAAGATAACAAAAGCTCCTATAGTTGCTATTGGTGGGATTAATGAAAATAACTATAAAAATCTTTTGTTGAATAAAGCAAACTTTTTAGCTATCTCAAGCTACATTTGGAAAAATAAAAAACTAAAACCTAAAGATGCTATAAAAAAACTAATATGAAGATTAATGCAGGAGAAATCAGAGTAGGTATGCTGATAGAATATAAAAATGATTTATGGCAAGTATTAAAAACACAACATGTAAAACCTGGTAAGGGTGGTGCATTCGCACAAGTTGAAATGAAAAGTGTTAACAAGAATACAAAACTAAATGAGAGATTTAGATCTAGTGAAAATGTAGAAAAAGCTTCCCTAGATGAAACTAATTTCAATTATTTATACGATGATGAACAAAATTACTTTTTCATGGATCCTAAAACTTTTGAACAAACTGAGATAAAAAAAGAAATTATAGGTGAAAAAGGTAAATTACTAACTGAAAATCTTGAAGTAACCGTGAGTTTTTATAACGAAAAACCTATTTCTGTAGAGTTGCCAAATCAAGTTACATGCAAAATTAAAAATACTGATGCAGCATTAAAAGGTCAAACTGTTTCTTCTTCTTACAAACCAGCTGTTTTAGAAAATGGTTTAAGTGTTCAAGTACCACCTTTTATAGAAGCAGGTGATAACATTATCGTAGATACTAGAAATTTAGAATACGTTAAAAAAATTTAAATCATGAATTCTATATCCGCAAATCTTAATATTATGATAAAAGCTTGTGAAAAAGCTTCCAAAATTTTAATAAGAGATTTTGGTGAATTAGAAAAACTACAAGTATCCAAAAAAGGTCCAAAAGATTTTGTGACAAATTCAGATATAAAAGCAGAAAAAATCTTAATTGAAGAACTTAAAAAAGCTAGACCAAACTACTCAATAATAAGTGAAGAAAGTGGAATAGAAAAAAATAAAGATGAAACCAATTTTTGGATCATTGATCCAATTGATGGAACGATTAATTTTTTACATGGTGTACCACACTTTGCTATTTCTATTGCGCTTAAAACAAAAAATGAAATAGTTAGCGGACTAATTTTTGATCCTATTAAAGATGAAATGTTTTATGCAGAAAAAAATAATGGTGCTTTCTTTAACAATCAAAGAATTAGAGTCTCTAAAAAAAATAACATACAAGAATGCTTATTTGCGGTAGGAAAAATAAAAAATGAATTAGATTTAATTTGTAGAAGATCTGGATGTGCTGCGCTTGATATGGCGTATGTGGCTTCTGGGAGGTATGATGGGTATTATCAAAAAAATTTAAATTTATGGGATATAGCTGCTGGAATTATATTAATAAAAGAAGCAGGAGGAATAGTTAATGAAATTGATCTATCTACCTTTAAAAATATAAAAGTTTTAGCCTCAAGTGCTGAAATTAATGCAAAATTTATTGAAAAAATAGATAACTTTTAATTGTTTTAAAAAATTCTTTTGCTATAAGTCTCGTCATGAAAGAAAAAATACACCCTAATTACCACACAATTAAAGTTGAAATGACAGATGGTTCACAGTTTGAAACAAAATCTACATGGGGGGCAGAAGGTGACGTTTTAAAATTAGAAATTGATCCAAAATCACACTCAGCTTGGACAGGTGGAAAACAAAAATTAATGGACAAAGGTCGAATAAGTAAATTCAACAAAAAATTTAAAAACTTCAGATCAGATAATAAAAATTAATGTCAAACGCTCCTTTAATGCCAATGGCAACTGCTGTATGGCTTGTCGAAAATACAACACTAACTTTTAAGCAAATTGCAGATTTTTGCAAACTTCATGAAGTAGAAGTACAGGGAATTGCAGATGGTGAAGTTGCAAAGGGTATAAAAGCATATAACCCAATTATTGCTGGACAACTTTCTAGGGAGGAGATCGAACTATCCTCAAAAGACGAAACAAGGCCTCTTGAGATCAATAATACTGATATCGAAATATCTTATTCAGAAAAAAAAATTAAAAAATATGTACCATTATCAAAAAGACAAGATAAGCCTGATTCTGCATTGTGGCTTATTAAACATCATAATATTTTAAAAGATTCTCAAATAGCCAAGCTTATTGGCATAACAAAAAATTCGGTCACATCAATAAGAAACAAAAGTTACTGGAACTACAATAATTTGAATCCAAAAGATCCTGTAGCTTTAAATCTAATTACTCAAAAAGATTTAATTAATGCTACTGAAAAAGCAGAAAGAAGAATAAAAAGAGAAAAAAAAGAGAAAGAAAAACATAAACAAACACAATAATTATTTAGGAATAATGAATAAAATTAATAGACATAAAAATATAAAGATGATAACTACTCATTTTTTTGGAGGTAGTTATTAAAATAGAAGTAAAAGATAATAATGTTGAACAAGCTTTGAGAGTTTTAAAGAGAAAACTTCAAAGAGATGGTTTTTTTAAGGTTATAAAATTAAAAAATACTTATGAAAAACCTTCTGAAAAGAAAAAAAGAATTCTTCAAGAAAATATTAAAAGAGTTAAAAAACTAAATAAACTAAAAAATAGAATTTAAAAATACCGCGGGGTGGAGCAGTCTGGTAGCTCGTCAGGCTCATAACCTGAAGGTCGGCGGTTCAAATCCGTCCCCCGCAACCAACTTATCTATATTTTAAATTTCGATTTATTGCTATCGACCAAAAAAGCTTTAACAGTTTCTTTTGTCAATTGATCAAAAGATTTTCCGAACTGTTGTATTTTTTCAATTATTGATGGAGGTATAGTAATTATATGACAACCCAATTTTTTTGCTTGAGTATAATTATACGGCTCTCTTACACTGGCCCATAAAATTTCAACGTTTTTAAAATTTTTAGCCATTCTGATACTTTTCATAATTTCTGGTATTGGATCTTTACCAGTATCGCCTGCTCTTCCTGCAAAAATAGAAATTATAACTTTTGTTTTTTTATTGATGACTTTTAAGATTTTTGCTGTTTGTTTAGCAGTATAAACTGCTGTGATATTTAATTTTATATTTCTATTGTTTAAGTCTCTTATGACTTTACCAGTAAATTTATTCTTTGAATTAACAACTGGTACTTTTACATAAATATTTTTTCCCCAATCATTTATTTTCACTCCTTGCTCTACCATAGAAGCATGGTTGTCTGCAAATACCTCTAGTGAAATAGGTTTGTTTTTACATACATTTAGTATTTTTTTTGAGTAAGATTTATAATCTTTTGCACCTGCTTTTCTCATTAAACTGGGGTTTGTAGTAAAACCTTTAACTATTTTTTTTTTGTTAAATTTTTTTATAAGATTAAGATCAGCAATATCACAAAAAATTTTAATACTCATATATTATAAATTTTTTGTGATGTCCTCTGTCATTTTTTTTGCATCAGCAAATAACATAAGTGTATTTTCTTTATAAAATAGATCGTTATCTATACCTGCATATCCTGGGGAAAGACTTCTTTTTACAAATAACACAGATTTACATTTTTCTACATCTAATACTGGCATTCCATATATTGGACTTTGTGGATCAGTTTTGGCCACTGGATTGGTTACGTCGTTAGCGCCAATTACAAAAGCTACATCTGCATTAGCAAAATCATTATTGATTTCCTCTAATTCAAACACTTCATCATAGGGCACATTAGCTTCTGCCAATAATACGTTCATATGTCCTGGCATTCTACCTGCTACTGGGTGAATAGCATAAGATACTTTTATGTCATTTTTCTTTAAAGTATCAACCATTTCTCTTAGAGCATGTTGAGCTTGCGCTACTGCCATTCCATATCCAGGAACAATTATAACCGAAGAAGCATTTTTCATTAAAAAAGCAGCGTCATCAGCATTTCCACTTTTGACCGGTCTTTGCTCTATAGAAGAATTTTGTAAAGTTTCATCTGTTGCACCAAATCCTCCTAAAATAACATTAAAGAAAGAACGATTCATACCTTTGCACATAATGTATGAAAGTATAGCACCAGAAGAACCAACTAAGGCACCTGTAATTATTAAGGCTGTATTTTCTAAAGTAAAACCTATACCCGCTGCTGCCCAACCCGAATAAGAGTTAAGCATAGAAATTACAACTGGCATATCCGCCCCACCGATAGGAATTATTAGAAGAAAACCAATCAAAAATGAAATGGCAAGTAATATCCAAAATAAATGCGACGATTGTGTTGAGCATAATAAATAAATTAAAATGATTATCATAAATAAAATCAGCGCATTTAATGGATGTTGTCCTTTAAAAATGATTGGTGAACCAGACATAATTCCCTGGAGTTTTAAAAAAGCAATTATAGAACCTGAAAAAGTTATAGCTCCAACTGCAGCCCCGATAGACATCTCAATTAAACTACCAAGTTTTATATTTCCTTTTGTGCCTAAGTTAAATGCCTCCGGATTTAAAAAAGCAGAAATAGCAACAAAAACTGCAGCAAGACCTACCAAACTATGAAAGCCAGCTACTAACTCTGGCATAGCAGTCATTGGTATTCGATAAGCTATAAAAGCACCTACAGACCCCCCTACTAAAATAAATATTAAAACATATAAAAATCCACTCGAAAAATTACCTACAGATAAAAATGTTACTGTTACAGCAATAATCATTCCTAAAATTCCAAACAAATTACCTTGTCTAGATGTTTCTGGAGATGACAAGCCTCTTAAAGCTAGAATAAATAATACACCAGAAACTAAATAAAATGTTGCTGATAAATTTGCAGATATCATCGCTTATCCTTTTTCTTTTTTTTATACATTGCTAACATTCTTTGCGTCACAAGAAAGCCTCCAAAAATATTGATTGCTGCTAATGCTATGGCTAAAAAACCAAAAACACTTGATGAATTAAAAATATTATCTGAATTTCCAGATAATCCTGCAATTATTGCTCCAACAATAATTACAGATGAAATTGCATTTGTAACAGACATTAGTGGAGTATGTAAAGAAGGTGTAACACTCCAAACGACATAATACCCAACAAAAATTGAGAGAATAAATATACTTAATCTAAATATTAAAGGGTCTATTTCCATTTTAATTAATTAATGTTTTTTTTATTATTTCATCCTCTAAGTTAATGTTAATTTTTTTAGTCTCTTTATCGAATAAATTTTCAATAAAATTAAACATATTTTTCGCAAACAAATTTGAAGCAGATATTGGTAATTTATTTAAAATATTACTTTCACCCATAATTTTTATTCCATTTTTTTCTATAATTTTATCTACTTCGGTAAATGCTGAATTACCACCTTGAACTGCTGCCAGATCATATATTACAGAACCAGGTTGTAAATTATTGATCATATTTTCTTTTATTATTAATGGTGCTTTCTTTCCAGGAATTAATGCTGTGCAAATTACTATATCAATTTTTTTTAAAGTTTCCGAAAGCAAATCTTCTTGTTTCTTTTTAAAATCTTCAGAAGCTTCTTTTGCATATCCTCCTTCAGTTTCTAAATTCTCAGTCCCCTCAACACTCAAAAATTTTCCACCCAAACTTTCTACTTGCTCTTTAGATGCCATTCTTACATCTGTGGCGAAGACAATAGCGCCCATTCTTTTAGCTGTAGCTATTGCTTGAAGTCCAGCAACACCTGCTCCAACAACTAAAACCTTAGCGGCTGGAATCGTGCCTGCTGCTGTCATCATCATTGGAATTGCTTTTTCAAAATTTGCAAATGACTCAATTACAGCTTTATATCCTGCTAGGTTTGCTTGGGAGGACAGAATGTCCATTGATTGAGCTCTGGTTATTCTTGGAAGTAACTCTAAAGAAAAAATATTAATTTTCTTTTTAATTAAATTATCTAGTTCATTTTTATTTTGATAAGGGTTTAAAACTCCAATTAAAGTTTGATCTTCTTTTAAAATAGAATTTTTTTCTTCTGATAATAACCCTAGCTGGACAATAACATTTACATCGCTCAAAATTTCTTTTTCATCATCAAGAATTTTAACACCTATATTTTGATATTCTTCATCAGCGATGTTTAAATGAGCTCCATAATTTTTAGGTAAAAGAACCTCAAAACCAATTGTTTTATATTTTTTTGCTATTTCAGGAGTAATGGCAATCCTTTTTTCAATTTTTATGTTCTCTGATACTGATCCAATTTTCATTGTAAATTTTTACAGTAAGAATATAGCCATTAAAACTAAAACTAATATTACCGCGACAGTTCCCCACAACACAAATTTTGTGAAATTATCCCAAGTTTTTTTATGGTTTTCATTGTCCATAAAAATTACTTTTGTCTTGCTTTAAATTTTGGGTTAGTTTTATTTATTATGTAAACTCTTCCTCTTCTTCTTACAAGTTTTGAGTTCAAATCTCTTTTTTTAATTGATTTTAATGAGCTTTTTATTTTCATAAAATTTGAGTTTAGCCTGGCAAAGTCCTACTCTTCCATGTCTTAAGACAAAGTACCATCGGCGCAGAAGAGCTTGACTTCCGAGTTCGGAATGGGATCGGGTATTACCTCTTCGCTATAATCACCAGGCGGAGTATTTATACCTAAAGAAAAATTATAGTCAAAGAGAAATTAAAATTTTATTAAGATTTAAATGAATATAAAAATATTGTTTTTACTGCAATAAATGCATCTTTTAATCCAATTTTTTTTCCTTCTTCATAAGATCTCCCCTTATAAGTGATAGGAACTTCGTAAAATTTATTTTTTTTTTTTGCTAACTTAATAGTTACCTCCGGCTCAAAAGAAAAAGAATTTTCAACTAGAGTGATATTTTTAATCATAGAACTTTTGAATAATTTATAACCAGTCTCCATATCTGTTAAATTTAAATTAGTAACTAGATTGCATAAAAAAGTTAAAATTTTATTTGCTAAATAGTGCCAAAAAAAATGGATACGCACGTATTTTCCACCTCCTAGAAATCTGGAACCATAAACAACATCCGCATCTGTTTCAAAAAAAGGTAATAATAAATTTGGATAATCATTTGGATCATATTCTAGATCTGCATCTTGTATAATAACTATATCTCCAGTGATATTTTTTAACCCTGTTTGAATTGCTGAACCTTTGCCTAAATTTATCTTATGATAAAAAACACTTACATTAACCTTTTTTTCAATATTTTGTAATAACTCAACTGTTCCATCTGTAGAACAATCATCGATAATAATTATTTCATAATTCAAAAATTTATTTTTAATTAAACTTTTTTCTACTTCTTCAAAAATTTTATTTATTGTTTTTTTTTCATTAAAACAAGGTATTAAAATTGATAACTTTGATAAATTTCTATCCATCATAACTTAAAAAATTTATTATTTTAAAATTTACTTATAAATAAATAGTTACTATTTTTATTAATTTGAACTTTTAAATTTGTACATATTATAGGTACATCCCAACAAAGTCTACCCTGCCAACCATTGGCTTTATTATTTTCTATATCAACAAAAAAAATACTCATATAAGGTTTACTATTTTCAAAATCCTTAACATATTTATTATCTATTTTATCAATTCCAAAATAAATTTTATTTTTGTTAGAAATTCTATTGATATTTTTTGAAAAATTAAATAGCAAACAAATAATTAAAATTGAAATAAATGTTTTATGAGTAATCCTTTTTTTCACAAAAAAAAATGAAAAAATTAAAAAAACAAATGTAATGAAATAAGGTATCGCAAAACGATAAACTGGAGAAAAAGATAGCCAAAAAATTAGACTAGTGATAAAAAAAATTGTTAAATACAATCTTAAGTTATAAGATCTATAATAATTTTTATTTTGACTCTTTAATATAAAGAAAATAATAGCAATTGGTGATGACATGGTTAAAATATGATTCAATATTTCAAAATAGTTTCTATTTAGCCAAAATGGAAACCATCTAAAATTTTGTAAATATTCTTGTCTTGACATAACACCTTTAGCCTCAGAATAACTTTTATTTATTGTTTCTAAGATATTTTTTAAAGTCAAAAAATAATCATTAAACCAGCTCACATTAAAACATGAAAAACTATTAGGGAATCCAATACACCCTGTATATATAAATTGTTGTATTAAAAATAGCGTTACAAGGAGATAAATCCATAAAAACTTAATTTCTAAAACATTTCTTTTTAAAAATTTAAAATTTTTAAAGTATAAAATTATACAGAGAATTATGATTGGAATAGAGCTTAGCTTTATTAGTAAAGAAAAAATTGAAAAATTTAAAATTAGGAAAAATAATTTTTCTTTTTCATTTTTATTTTGAGACTCAAAAAATTTTATAAAATATAAAATTACGATATTTGAATATATTGCAGATGGAATATCTACACCATACTCTGAAATTCTTGTAAATTTTAGAATAAAATAAAAAACAGAAATGATTGCAAACAATTTTGATAATTTCCAATCATTTTCAATTAAAATTTCATTAATTAAAAAAAATATAAAAATTACATAAAGAATAAAAGATGGTAACGTTAAATAATCAAAATTATTATCCCACAAAAAAAATGAGGGATATATATTTAACCATAAAGAATTATAAACATAAGCTGCATTTGTATTTGCAATTCCAAATATTATTTTTTCTTTTATTAATAAGAGAGCATAAGGCAAATGATAATAACCAAAATCTTCATGATATTTTTGTGAAATAAATATTGGAACCAAGACTAGTAAAATAAGAAAAAAAATTATATTTCTTTTTGAAAAAAAACTTTTTTTTACAAATATCTTTTTAAAAAAAAAAATTAATCCAAATAAAAAAATGATCAAACTTGAATAGATAGAAATTTTTGAAAAAAAATGTAAAAAAGTATTAAATATTGCTAAGAAAATGAAACCTAAAAAAATATTTTCAAATAAATTAAAATTTTCCTTAAAACCTATAATTTTACCCTGACCGGCAATTGAAGCTGAGATGAAAAAAAATGCAGTTAAAAAAAATATAAAATTTACTATGATCATTTTTTTTCTTTATAATTGTATTAGATTTATTAAATTTTAGAATAAAATAAACCTTTCCACAAAATTTTTTAAAATTCAAATCTCTTTTTAAAATCGTCAATAGTTTGGTTTACAGCTGTATAAAAACTCATTTTTTCTGACCAACCATACTTTCTAGCTAATAAGGTATCTAACTTTTTTCTTTTAACTCCATCCAAATTTTTATTATTATTAAATTTTATAATAACGTTTGGGTCTATTAAGTTTTTAATTTTTTTTGCATATTCTTTTATGGACATTTCTATAGATGAACCAATATTAATAACTTCATGACTTGTATTCTTTTTTAAAAAATACTCACTTGCATAAGCTACTTCATCAACATACAAAACTTCTCTTAAAGGTTTGCCCGTTCCCCATAAATTTACAATTTTATTTTTTTTTTTACTAGCAGTATAAATTTTTCTAATTAACGCTGGTAAAAAATGAGAGTTATTTAAATCGTAATTATCATTTGGCCCAAATAAATTGCAGGGCATTAAACAAATGTATTTTGTTTTATATTGTTTATTGAATGATTTAATCATTTGAATACCTGCTATTTTTGCAATTGAATAACTTTCATTTGTCTTTTCCAATGAACCAGTCATAAATTGATTTTCTTTAATAGGTTTATTTAAATTTTCAGGATATATACAACTTGATCCAAAGATAACTAATTTTTTAACTTTATTATTATAACTTGAAGAAATTAAGTTAGTTTGAATTTCAAGATTATCTTTTATAAAATTTGCTGGAGACTCCATGTTGGCTTTAATCCCACCGACTTTTGCAGCTGCAATAATAACTGCATCGGGTTTTTTAGTTTTAAAAAATTTTTCAACTGATAGCTGGTTTCTTAAGTCTAAAGACTTCTTATCAACAGTAATGATTTTTTTATATCCCTTTTTTTTAAATACTCTCAATATAGAAGAGCCTAACATTCCCTTATGTCCGGCAATAAATATTTTACTATTGAGATTTATCATAATGAATTATCTAATTCATAATCAATCATTTCTTCTATCATCTTATCTATAGAAGTTTTAGGAAACCATTTTAGTTTTCTTTTCGCTTTATTGGCATTTCCTCTCAAATAATCAACCTCTACTGGTCTAAAATATCTTTTTTTACATTCTATAATTACATTTTTATTTTCTATATTAATTGCTTTTTCATTTATACCTCTACCAATCCATCTTATTTTTAAATTTAATTTTTTTAAAACTTTATTAACAAATTCTTTTATTGTCATATTTTTTCCTGTAGCAATAACGTAATCATCTGGTTTTTTTTGTTGCAACATTTTCCACATAGCCTCAACATAATCCCTGGCATGTCCCCAATCTCTTTTAGAATATAAATTTCCTAAAAAAAGTTTTTTTTGAGTGCCATTTTTAATTTTAATTAGTCCTTGAATAATTTTTTTTGTAACAAAAGTTTCTCCCCTAATTGGACTCTCATGATTAAACAAAATTCCATTACACGCATAAATATTATATGCCTCTCTATAATTAACTGTTATCCAATGAGCAAAATTTTTAGAAACACCATATGGGCTAGCAGGATAAAAAGATGTTTTTTCATTTTGAAACTTTTCTTTAGTCCTACCAAACATCTCTGAAGTTCCAGCTTGATAAAATTTTATTTTTTTTTTCAAATTAAGATTTTTGATTGCTTCTAATATTCTTAAAGTACCAAGACCATTAACATCAGCAGAGTATTCAGGTACTTCAAATGATACTTGAACATGAGATTGGGCAGCAAGATTATAAATTTCATCAGGGTTAGTTTTTTTAACTAATTGTAAAATAGAAGATGAGTCAGTTAAATCTCCATAGCATAAAACGAAATCTGACTTAGTATTAATATCTTTATAAATATCATCTACTCTCTGTGTATTAATTATTGATGATCTTCTTTTAACTCCATAAACTTTGTATTTTTTTTTTAAAAGAAATTTTGATAAGTATGCTCCATCTTGTCCAGTTACACCAAAAATTAATGCTATTTTTTTTTTCATTTGGATTTTTTTTTAAATTATATATTCTGTATTCATTTTATTCATACAATGCAAGCAAGTCTTATAACGTGTACAAACAATAGTGAAAAAACAATAAAAGATTGTTGTTTATCAATTTTAAATCAAACATATGAGAATGTAGAACATATAATCTTAGATAAAAATTCACAAGATAGGACTATAGATATTGTAAATCAATCAAAACTTGGGAATCAGAAAATTATCCAACAAAAAAGTTCTGGATTATATGGTGCTCTAAATGAAGGGATGAGGGCTGCCACAGGAGACATTATTGGCATTTTGCACTCTGATGATGAGCTGTTAGATAAAGATATAATCAAAACTATTTCGAAAATATTTGTCAAAGAAAAAATTGATATTCTTTTTTCTAATCTTTTATACACAAGTAAACATGATACTAATAAAATAATTAGAAAATGGACCACAAAACTAAATGAAGGTTACCAGTCTAATGATTTAATTTTACAAAAAATACACAATGGTTGGATGCCACCTCATCCAACTTTGTTTATAAGAAAAAGTTTCATAGAAAAAAATGAATTTTTCTATGATGAAAATTTTAAAATTTCTTCTGATTATGATTTTATAATCAGATTATTTAGTAATGCTAATGCAAGAATTTTTTATTTAAATAAATTTACAATTAAGATGAGATTTGGAGGTGAGAGTAATAAAAACATTAAAAACTTAATAATTAAGATGAAAGAAGATTTTCAAATTTTAAAGAAAAATAAACTTAATCCATATAAATTATTATTATTTAAAAACTTCTCAAAAATTTCACAATTTTTTTAAATTAAAATATTTTTAAATTTTTGTTAAAACTAATATAGCTGGAATATTTTCACTTAATAACAATATCAAATCAAGTTCATCATCGTAATCTATATCTCTTAGTCTATTCTTCTTTAAATGTAATCGATCAGAGGATTTCAAATTTTCAAAATTATTTTCTAAACTCAAAATATAAACTGAATTAGCTCTTAAGGAAGATACCCATATACAATTTTTTTTGGGACAATGTGAGCTGTCTTGAAAATATAAAATTTCACTTATTCCAATCGAGGGTGTGTAAAATTTAGCCGGTTCTTTAAAACCATATTTTGAATGAGATTTCTTAAATGGATCTGTTCCATCATATTTTGTTCCGTAAGAAGCTATATCCCAACCATAATTAATCAATTCACCATTATTTTTATTTAATAAATTAAAATTAATCTCATCTCCACCTTTAGGTCCATGTTCAGAATTAATAACTATATTTTTATCTTTTATATATCTTAAACCCTGGGGATTTCGGTGACCTATAGAGACAATTTCAAAACTCTTATTAATAGTATTGATCTTAATAATTTTTCCCAAAGCTGTATTCAAATTTTGTGCTGCCCCTTTCACACCAGCATATCCAACAGAAAACAAAATTTCACTATTTGAAAATTTTTCAATTCTTCCACCTGAAAAAACATTGTAATATTCCCAAAAATCATTTGTTTGAAAATAAAGTTTAAAATTTAATTTTTTAAAATTCATATCAGCTGCATAGATATTAATTGTAACGCCTTTATCATTTTTTTCTAACATTGAAATTAAAACTTCATCTTTATGAAAGTATAAATCTCTTATTCCAATTAATTCTGAATTTTTATCTTTTATAATTTCATTAATATTATTCTCTAAATTTGTATAATTTAATTTTTTTGATAAAAAATTTTTTTTATCAAAATAGATTGTTTGTCCTTCACCTGAGATTAACAAAACTTTATTATGGTAAATTTCCAAATAATGTGCTCTTAAAGAATTTTTCATCGCATTCCATCCTAAATTTACATCTAATCTTTTGAATGGAGTAAAAAAATAATCTAATTTGTATTCTTCATTATTAATCTTAATTTTTTCACTTTTGAAAATTTGCCCATCCAAACCTTGCTCATATTTTTTAATTTGCAATTCCAAAAACTCATTTCTTGATTTTAATTTTGATACCACAAAAAAATTATCTTTAATTTTTTTTACATAATGGGGAGGTATAATTGTTTTTATAATTTCAACAGTTTTACTTTGTCTATCATATCCATCTTTTACAAAGCCACTAATTATTCTGTATGAGTAAAAAATAAAAAGTAATAATAGAATAACAAAAATAACTATAATTTTTTTTTTTGATAAAAACATGTGTATTAACTTAATATTAAAAATAATTAAAAATGAAAGTAAATAAATT